>NZ_JACYOX010000038.1 GCF_015352955.1 Noviherbaspirillum soli | reverse complement strand
AGCAGCTCTTCGTCGTCGACCATGTCGCACTTGTTCAGGTAGACGATGATGTACGGAACGCCAACCTGACGCGCCAGCAGGATGTGCTCGCGGGTTTGCGGCATCGGGCCGTCAGCAGCGGAGCATACCAGGATCGCGCCGTCCATCTGGGCGGCGCCGGTGATCATGTTCTTCACATAGTCGGCGTGGCCCGGGCAGTCAACGTGCGCGTAGTGGCGGTTCTGGGTTTCGTATTCGACGTGAGCGGTGTTGATAGTGATGCCGCGCGCCTTCTCTTCCGGCGCTGCGTCGATCTCGTCGTATTTCTTTGCTTCGCCGCCGAACTTGGCCGACAGAACCGTTGCGATTGCCGCGGTCAGCGTGGTCTTGCCATGGTCGACGTGGCCGATGGTGCCCACATTCACGTGCGGTTTGGTCCGCTCAAATTTGCTTTTTGCCATCTTAGACTCCTAACGATTTGATGAGAATGTCCAGGCACTGGCCCGACTATCTTGCTGATGTGCGCATTGCCAAGGGCGCATCGCGCGATGCGATGCGCCCCGTACTGAATTTGGTGCCCTTTACGTGGATTGAACACGTGGCCTCTCCCTTACCAAGGGAGTGCTCTACCACTGAGCTAAAAGGGCAAAACCTTTGACTCCTGACGCCCTGAAGCAACGTCAACAGCCGAAAACTGGAGCGGGTGAAGGGAATCGAACCCTCGTCATAAGCTTGGAAGGCTTCAGCTCTACCATTGAGCTACACCCGCAAGGGTGACCAGACAGCCACTCACAACTAAATTACTATCACCTACCGCTACTCGCCTGTGGTGGAGGGGGCTGGATTCGAACCAGCGTACTCGTAAGAGGGCAGATTTACAGTCTGCTGCCATTAACCACTCGGCCACCCCTCCGCAGGGAACCCCGAACTATATTGGGAAACCCTCGGCCTGTCAACATCGAAGTGTTTTCTTGCTGCACTTCATGTCGAAGGAGCCGAATCATAGCACCAGCCGCACAGGAAATAAAAGTACGTTTTGCCTTGCGGATGCAAAAAGTTTCGTCCGTTCGATTCCCGGCGGCATCGGGGCCGGGATTGTGCTGAAAAAACCACGCCGGGCGTTGATAATGCCGCATCGTCCTTCCTGCAGGTTGTCATGTCCCGAATCCTGATTGTGTATGCCCATGCCGCGCCCAACGCCTCGCTCGTGAACCGGCGGATGATCGCCGCCGCCCGCGCGTTGCCGGAGGTGACCGTCAGCGAGCTGTATGAGCTGTACGCGGACTTCGTGATCGATGTCGACCATGAGCAGACCCTGCTGGCGCAGGCGGAACTGATCGTGCTGCAGCATCCGCTGCAATGGTATGGCATGCCATCGCTGCAGAAGGAATGGCTGGACCAGGTGCTGGAACACGGCTGGGCGCATGGCCGCAATGGCCGCGCGCTGGCGGGCAAGCACTTCCTGCTGGCGGTGACCACCGGCGGCAGCGCGCAGTCCTACAGCGAAGGCGGCGAGCACGGCTATCCCTTCCCGGCATTCCTGCCGCCCTACCGGCAAACCGCGGAACTGTGTGGCATGCGCTGGCTGCCGCCGCTGGTGCTGCATGGCGCCCGCCGGGCTAGCGAGGAGGCGGTGGCGGCGCATGTCGAGGCTTACCGCAATCTGCTGGCCGGCTTTCCCGCTTCCCTGGCGCAACGCACTGACACCGGCGCCCTGCGCTATTGAAGAGGACAAGCGATGGACCACAGCCTGTTGCAGAACGCCCTGATCTACCTGCTGGCCGCGGTCGTGGCGGTGCCCATCGCCAAGCGCCTGGGACTGGGCGCGGTGCTGGGCTACCTGCTGGCCGGCATCGCCATCGGCCCCTGGGGCCTGGGCCTGATCAGCGGCGTGGAAAACATTCTTCACTTCTCGGAATTCGGTGTAGTGCTGCTGCTGTTCCTGATCGGGCTGGAGCTGGAGCCGAAGCGGCTGTGGGCGATGCGCCGGCCAATCTTTGGCGGCGGCGGCGCGCAGGTGCTGTTGGTGGCGGCGGCGCTGGCCGGGGCCGCGCTGCTGTTCGGCATAGACTGGAAAGTGGCGCTGATCGCGGCGCTGGGCCTGTCGCTGTCGTCGACGGCGATCGCGCTGGCGACGCTGGAGGAGCGCAACCTGATGGCCACGCCGGCCGGCGCTGCCGGTTTTTCCATCCTGCTGTTCCAGGACATTGCGGCGATTCCGATGATTGCCATCGTCCCGATGCTGGGCGTGGCGTCAGGACAGGACAGCACCAGCTGGGTGGACGTGGCGCAGATCGTTGCAGTGATCGCGGCGCTGGTGCTCGGCGGGCGCTTCCTGATCCGGCCGGCGCTGCGCATGATCGCCGGGACCGGCATGCGCGAGATCTTCACCGCCTTTGCGCTGCTGCTGGTGATCGCGATCGCGATGCTGATGCAATGGGTCGGGCTGTCGATGGCGCTCGGCACCTTCCTTGCAGGCGTGCTGCTGGCCGATTCGGAATACCGGCATGCGCTGGAGTCGGACTTGGAGCCGTTCAAGGGCCTGCTGCTGGGGCTGTTCTTCACCGCGGTAGGCATGTCGGTGGATTTCGCCGTGTTCCTGGCCCAGCCGTGGCGCATCCTGAGCATGGTGGCACTGTTTCTCGCCATCAAGGGGCTGGTGCTGTACCTGCTGGCAATGAAGCTCGGCATTGCCCGCGGCCAGCGGGCGCTGTTTGCCTTCGTGCTGGCCCAGGGCGGCGAATTCGCGTTCGTGGTATTCGGCGCCGCCGCTACCGCGCGGGTCTTCAGCCAGGAGCAGGCGGCGGTGCTGGTGGTGACGGTCACGCTGTCGATGATGGCCACGCCGCTGTTGCTGCTCTGGCATGACAAGGTGATCGCGCCGCGCCACGCCGCCGGGAAGGAACGCCCGGACGACAAGCCGGAAGCCAAAGAGGACCATGTGATCATTGCCGGCTTCGGCCGCTTCGGGCAGATCGTCGGCCGCCTGCTGCATGCCAACGGCGTCTCGCTGACGGTGCTGGACCATGACCCGGACCAGATCGACCTGCTGCGCCGCTTCGGCTTCAAGGTGTTCTACGGCGACGCCACCCGCATCGACCTGCTGCATGCCGCCGGCGCCGCCGACGCGCGGGCGCTGGTGCTGGCGATCGACGACGTGGAGGACAGCCTGAAGCTGGTGGACGCGGCGCGCGAGGTGTTTCCCGACCTGCCCATCCTGGCCCGCGCCCGCAACGTCAGCCACTACTACGACCTGATGGACCGCGGCGTCACCGTGATCGAGCGCGAAACCTTCGAGAGCGCGCTGCTATTGGGCCGGCGCGTGATGCAGCATCTCGGCGCGAGCGCCTGGCAGGCGCGCCAGGCGACGATGAAATTCCGTGCCCATACGCTGAAGTCGCTGCTCGATGTCTATCCGTATTACCGCGACCAGAAGCAATACGTATCGATGGCGCGGCAGGCGCGCGACGAGCTCGAAGCCATGTTCGCCCGCGACGCCGCGGCGCGTGGCGAGAAGCGCCGCGGCGGCTGGGATGACTAGGAGCCTGAGCGGCAGAAGGGTCAGCTCGGCGCAGCCGCCTGCGGCTCGCGCATGCGCCAGGCCGCCAGCACCGCCAGCGCCGATACCACGGCGATGAACAGGAAGGTTTCGTCGAAGGCGCGCAGCGGGTGCGCGCTCTGGGCCGGATAGAGCGTCAGACGCCATTCCAGCACGATGCCCACCAGCGACACGCCGATGGCGCCGCCCAACTGGCGCAGGAAATTGATGGTGCTGGAACCCTGCGCGATCAGGTTGTAGTCGACGCCGCGCATCGCGCCCAGGCTGAGCGCCGGCAGCACCAGGCCCAGCCCGACGCGGCCGACGATGGCCCACAGCATCAGCACGACATAGCTGGTATCGGCCTGCACCATGGCCATCAGCGCGAACGACAGCGCAAGCAGCGATACGCCAACGGCGACCAGCACATGCGGCCGGTAGCGGTCCACCAGCCGGCCGCCGAGCCAGATCGTCACCGCCAGCACGCCGCCCGCCGGCAGCAGCACCAGGCCGGCCTGCGACGGCTGGTAATGCAGGCCGATCTGCATGTAGACCGGCAGCAGGTAAGTGGAGCCGAACAGGCCCATGCCGTAGATGAAGGCGACCAGCGCACCCATGGCGAATTGCGGATAACGGAACAGGGTCATGTTCATCAGCGGGTTGGCGGTGCGCAGCTGGTAGGCGACGAAGCCGGCCAGGCCGGCCACGCCGAGCGCCAGCAGCACCAGCGCGAGCGTGCCCTGCTGGCGCACTTCCACCAGGCCGTTCAGCAGGCAGATGATGGCCACGCCCGCCAGCAGCAGGCCGCGCCAGTCGAGCGGCTTGCCGTTGCCGCCGCTGCCGCCCAGCGGCAGGTAGCGGTTGGCCATGGCCAGCACGGTCAGGCAGAACGGCACCATGATGAAGAAGATCGAGCGCCAGCCGAAATGCTCCACCAGGAAGCCGCCGATGCTGGGCCCGATCGCCGGCGCCAGCACCACGCCGAAGCCGAACAGGCCCATCGCCCTGCCCTGCTCTTCCTTGGCGAAGGAGCGCAGGATCATGATGGCCGGTATCGGCTGCACCACGCCGCAGGCCAGGCCCTCGGCCACGCGCATGGCGATCAGCATGGCGTAGTTGACGGAGATGCCGCCAAAGATGCCGCCGGCCAGCAGCAGCAGCATCGCGCCGGCATAGGTGCGCAAGAGGCCGAAGCGCAGCAGCAGCCAGGGCGTGGTCAGCATGGACAGCGTCATGGCCAGCATGAAGCTGGTCGATACCCACTGGGCGCGTTCCTGGCCCAGCGTGAAATGGCGGCTCAGGTCGGGCACCGCGACATTGACGATGGTGGAGGACATGATCGCCGCCATCGAGCCGATCATCACGGTCACCAGGACCAGCCATTTATGTCGCTCGCCGTAGCGTGCCTGCAGTTGTTCCCGGGTCAGGGCCATGTGTCTCTGGTTTTATTGTTTGGCCGGGCAGTATACCCAGTTGCGTTGCGGCCCTGCTTGCGTCGGGCGCACGGCTCGCTTCAGAGGAAGCGGGCGACCAGGAAAATCACGGTGGAGAGCAGGATGGTGGAAGCGAAAGGCAGGAAGATTCTCTTGCCGAACAATGAAAAACTGACATCGCCCGGCAGGCGGCCCACGCCCAGCTTTTCCAGCCACGGCAGCAGCGCGGAAAAGACGATCAGGCCGATGAAGATGGTCAGGACCCAGCGGATCATGCGCGGCTTTCTGTGAGGTGGAACGTCGACGGCGAAAGCCCGATTGTACTCAAAGCCGGTGGCTGCGGTCGTTGCGCGCGAACTGCGGCGGCAATTCGACCCGGGTGCCCAGCGCAATCACCTTGAACAGCTCGCCCATTTCCGCCGGCGAGGTCAGCTTCTGCACCTCGTTGGAACGCGGCAGATAGCGCAGGCGGTCGCTGGCCGGGGTGCGCTGCAGGATGTCGGCGATGCCGGCGTCGATCAGGAAGGCGGCCTGGCTGGTATAGGTCAGCACGTCCAGGCCGCTGGCGACCGCGGTGTGCGCCACCGCGGTGAAGTCGACATGGGCGGTGATGTCCTGCAGGCCGGGCATGTAGAACGGATCGGGATGCGCATGATGGCGGTAGTGGCACATCAGCGTGCCTTCGGTGCGCTGCGGCAGATAGTATTCATGCGCCGGAAAGCCATAGTCGATCAGGAGGGCCGCGCCGCCATGGCCGGTGTAGTCGAAGCCGGCACGCAGCATCCCGGCCAGCGTGCGGACGAAGCCCAGCGCGATCGGATGCACCTCGGTCAGATAACCTTCCGGCAAGAGCTCCGCATGCGGAATCTGCGCCAGCAGCGACGCATCGCATGGCCGGTCGCGGTAGACGAAGCCCTTGGGCGACAGGCCGATGCCATGCTCGCGCCAGCCGTGCGCGGTCTTGGTGACCAGCTGCACCGGCATCGCGTCCAGCACCTCGTTGCCCAGCACGACGCCGGAAAACACCGCCGGAAACTGGTCCAGCCAGGTCACCTGCGGAAAGCCGCGCAGGGTTTCCTGCTGGCGGGCGCGCAGTTCGCCGGACAGCTCGACGATGGAATAGCGATGCACCGCCACGCCCATGGCCGACAGTTCATTGAGGATGTCGCGCGCGAGCTTGCCGGTGCCGGCGCCGAACTCCATGATCTGGGGCGTGGTCCCGGCGATCAGGTCGGCCACCACCTGGGCCAAGGTCTGGCCGAACAGGGGCGACATCTCGGGCGCGGTTGTAAAATCACCATCCCTGCCAAGCTTGGCCGCGCCGCCGCTGTAGTAACCGAGGCCGGGCGCATACAGCGCCAGCTCCATGAATCGGGAAAAGGGTATCCAGCCCGAGTTGTGGCGGATGTCGTTCGCGATGAGGTTTTGCAGCGCGCGCGTGGCCATCAGCGCGTCGAGACCAGGATCAGGCAGTTGCAGTTGCATAGACGGTATTGTAGTCAAATAGGCTTGGAGGTTGTACATGAATCTACGCGGCGCCGGAAGGCTTGCACGCAGACATCAGACCACGAATGCCCGGAAAGTTGCACTCGTGACCGGCGCCGGCAAGCGCCTGGGCCGCGCCATTGCGCTGGCCATGGCCGACCAGGGCTGGGACATCGTGGTGCACTACCGGCATTCGGAGGATGATGCCGACCTGACGGTGCTGGACATCGAGAGCCGCGGCCGGCGCGCGCTGGCGCTGCAGTGCGACCTGTCCGACGAGGCCGCGGTGCGCGCGCTGCTGCCGCGCGCGGCCGGCTTCGGCAGGGTGTCCTGCGTGGTGAACAATGCCGCCCTGTTCGAAGAGGACGGCGCGGATGATTTTTCGACGGCGCGGCTGGATGCCCACATGCATGCCAACCTGGCTGCGCCGGTATTGCTGGCGCAGGCGCTCCATGCGATCACGCCGGAGGACGAGCAGGCCGTGGTGATCAACCTGCTGGACCAGAAGCTGCACAACCTGAACCCCGATTTCCTGTCCTATACCCTGTCCAAGGCGGCGCTGGAAACCGCCACCACCATGCTGGCACAGGCGCTGGCGCCCAGGGTGCGGGTGGTGGGCGTGGCGCCCGGCATCACGCTGCAGTCGGGCGACCAGACGCCGGAAGCCTTCGCCAAGGCCCACAAGGTCACGCCGCTGGGCCGCTCCAGCCTGCCGGAAGATGTGGCCGCCGCGGTCTGCTACCTGGCACAGGCCGGCGCGGTGACGGGCACGACGCTGCTGGTCGACGGCGGCCAGCACCTGGTGCCGCTGCCGCGCGACGTGATGTTCCTTGCCACCTGAACGTGGCCCTTTTCATAACCTGTAGAGAAACCCATGCTGCCTACCCTGTCTTACCCCGAACTGTCCGACTGCCGCCGCCTGTTCCTGCGCAACTATGAAGTGCAGATCAATATCGGCGTGCATGAATTTGAAAAGAAGGGCGAGCAGCGGGTGCTGATCAACGTCGACCTTTTCATTCCGCTGGCGCTGTCGACGCCGCAGGCCGACCAGCTCGATGAAGTGGTCGACTACGATTTCATGCGCGACACCATCGCCCGCCGCATGGCCGAAGGCCATATCCATCTGCAGGAAACCCTGTGCGACGACGTCGCGCGCGCGATGCTGGCCCATCCCAAGGTGCGCGCGGTCAGGGTGTCGACCGAGAAGCCGGACGTGTATCCGGACTGCGAATCGGTGGGGGTTGAGGTGTTCCAGGTCAAGCGGGGATAACCCGGCTTCCCCATCCGTCAGCTTGACGCGATCAGCCTGAATCTCAGATCGCACTGCGATGGCATTTGATCGACGCCACCGCTGCCAACCGGCGCTCATACCAAACCCAATCCATGACGTCCCGGATGAAACCGATGGATTTTTTCGTCTGGCAGTACGGGCGAGGAGTCAATAGCCCAGCTATTGACGACGATCCCAACGCAGCCAGGCGGGAAAAGACGCGGTTTCATGGGACGTTATGGGTTGGGTTTGGTATTACTTCAGTCCGCCTGCTTTTTGCGGCCGGGTCAGCGAGCGCGCTCCGCATAGCGGCCTGGCCGGCATTCATCGACTTACTGATTTACCACCCCGGCTGCGAACCTCATCCGCAAAATGGTTTACGCAAGTAATCCATAGTGCAGCTTTTGAGGTGGAAATGATTGGGGCAGGATTTGGTTGTTACGGTCGGACGTCCCGGCAGCCTGAAAACAGGGCCTCCAGTCAGGAACGCGCAAGCTCTTCTCCTGCAACGGAAACGCATGACAAGCAGCCTGGCGTTTCCCGTTCAGCAAATGCCATCGCTCCACCTGCCAGCCGGCGGGCTTGGCAATACCTTGGGGACGTCACTGCGGTCGGCCATGATCTATCGTCCTCTTTGGAAAAACTCCGAACCGATGCCTACCTGCTCACTCTTCCGACCGGTGCACAGCTACGTCTGATCAACCGTCGCGTACAGCCGGATGGCACCGTATCGCCAGCGCCAAATGATCCTGTTCTAACCCGAATGGCCGATTTACTGGATGAATGCAACGCGCTGATAAACACGTATAACGACTCCAAACCACGACCCCGGTTCAATAAAGATAAAACGGAAGCAGCGATAAGGAAGAAATTGCGGGCCATGGACAAGGCACTGAAAACCGCCATTGAAAACCCGGGAAGCAGCCGGATTGGTGCATTTCAGGCGCTGCGCAATAGCTTGCATGAAACCACAACGCTGCGTGGATTGAGGACCGATTGGCGTCACTGGGAAATGCTTGGCGTTTCTCCCGCAGAATTCGAGTATGCCGCCATCCATGAGAATCACCTCGGCACATGGCGGGAGCAGGGATTTTCAATCAAGGAAGCGCTGTCTTTCAAAAATGCCGGCTATGACCCTGAAGAGGTGCTTCACCTGAAACGCACCGGCATTACCGGTCCCATGGCGAAACAACTCATACAGCGCGGATATAGCAGGGAATTTTTTGAAGAGACTCTCAGTCAACCAGCAAACCTGGTTGAAGCAGGTTTTTTTCTTCAGGACCATCATGACGCCTGGGCAGAAAACCGGGGACGGGAATTTGGCAGCGGGGGATGCAATACGGTCACCGCCAGGTTCTTCATCGACCAGGGGCGACACCCGGATCGTGCAGACAGCGCGAAAGCGGAAAAGATATTCAAGCCCGAAAGATTTATTGCCGCGCCAGCGCGGCGCGACGGCGATCGCGTAGTCACGCCTCTGGAACTGCAGGCCGGCGAACTGATTGCAGGGGATGGTAACGATTCTGGCCTGCCCACTTTGCAGGCGGGCAGGCTGACAACAAAGGAAACCCTGGCAAATCCACGGATCATTGGCCGTAATCTGGCTTCCTATCGCTTGGCAAAGGCATTCGGGACAGACGTGATCGTCGAATCGGAACTCGCGATATCGGTCGTGCCTGTTGCAGGCCCGGAGAGGGCTGAGTACCAGGCCAGAACAGGACGGCCGGCACCTGACTTCGTCTTCATGCCGGGCGTCATGATGGAAGAGGCGAAAGAAACCTATCGCCAAGCCACGAATACGACGCCGGTCAAGCCAGATGCCAGTTCCATAGCCGGGGCCGAGCTTTACCGAAACCTGACATGGCTTCAGTTGGTCGACCTGGTTAGCGGCCAGATCGACCGGCATGTGGGCAATATCAGGCTCAGCGCCGATGGAAAGGTCAAGGGAATCGACAACGATCAGTGCTGGCCTCCCAAGGTCACCGAATCAAAACACTTCGGGATTTACTTTGAGGGCTGGACATGGCGCCTGACGGATGGAAAGACAGCCTTTCCACGCATCGTCGACGAAGAAATGGTCGGCAGATTATGCGGCTTCACAGAAGCTGAACTGCTCGCATGGAAAGCGAAAAAACTTTCAAATGATGCAATTGCCGCTGCCAGACGACGCGCAAAGGAAACGCTGGTGCAGGCAGTCAGAGGCTGTATCACGAGAGCCGAAGTGAAAGCCGGGCGACGTCGGCTGGATGCGCTTCAAGCCTATCTGCTGGGAACTTCGGTCAAGGTCATTGCCGACTGGAGGAGGGACTATGCGGCCGCAGCCAAGGCATGAACCCTCGGCCCCGCAATGGATGACATGATCGGCACACTGTTCAATGCCCGGGTCGGCCTGTCGCGCATCCGGAAAAATCAAGGCGCTATCGCGCTGGACCAATGCGGCATGGCAGCCCTGGAAATCGACCCCGGCCCGATACTGCAGCCTCGGACCTGCTGACCTGGCGCCGGTTTCCCGAACCGGCCTGATCCTTCATCCCCGGCCGGGTGGGAACAGGGAACCGACATCTCAGATCAGCTTCACCACGCTGCCGCCCTGCGCCGGCGTCTCCTCCGGGTCGAACAGCCGGTCGCCTTCCACCGGGGCGCCTTCCTTCAGCGCGAAGGCATTGAAGTCGAACAGGTCGCGGTCCAGCATGTGGGACGGCGTCACATTGCCCATCGCGGTGAACATGCTCTTGACCCACAGCGGGTTCTTCGCTTCCCACTGCTTCGTCATTTCCTTCATCGCCTGGCGCTGCAGGTTGGGCTGCGAGCCGCACAGGTTGCAGGGGATGATGGGAAACTGCATCGCCGCCGCGTACTTCTTGATGTCGGACTCCTTGCAGTAGGCCAGCGGGCGGATCACGATGTTCTCGCCGTCGTCGGCGCGCAGCTTGGGCGGCATGGTCTTGATGGTGCCGCCGTAGAACAGGTTGAGCATGAAGGTGTGCAGAATGTCGTCGCGGTGATGGCCGAGCGCGATCTTGGTGGCGCCGATCTCCTTGGCGGTGCGGTACAGGATGCCGCGCCGCAGCCGCGAGCACAGCGAGCAGGTGGTCTTGCCGGGCGCGATCTTGTCCTTGACGATGCTGTAGGTGTCTTCCTCGACGATCCTGTATGGCACGCCGATGCCGTCGAGATAGCGCGGCAGCACGTCTTCCGGGAAGCCGGGCTGCTTCTGGTCGAGGTTGACGGCGAACAGCTCGAAGCGGATCGGGGCGACGCGCTGCAGATAGCGCAGGGTTTCCAGCATGGTGTAGCTGTCGGCGCCGCCGGACAGGCAGACCATCACCCGGTCGCCTTCCTCGATCATGCCGAAGTCGATCACGGCCTTGCCGGTCAGGCGGCGCAGATTCTTTTCCAGGATCTCGAAGCGCCGCGAACCGGTGTGCATCACTTCCTGGGCGGAGGTTTGCTCTTCGGTGTCGGCAGCGATGTCGATGTCAGGCTCGTTGACCGGGTTCACAGCGGTATTCATACGTGATCTCTTTGTTAAGGCATGGGTGGCGAAGCGCGCATGTATGCGCCTGCCTGGACTTGCTGATTGCGGGGGATCCGCGCCGGGCGGCGCCGGGGCTGGATGCTGACGAAGGCGGTATTTTCTCACACCGGGGCGATGCCGGCTTGGGGGTGCAGGTGCCGTTGCCGTTGCCGTTGCCGTTGCCGTTGCCGTTGCCGTTGCCGTTGCCGTTGCCGTTGCCGTTGCCGTTGCTTTTGAAGTGGCCGTTCAACTCCCCGTTGAGCGCGCCGTGACGGCGATGCCTGAAGCGGATAAGGTGCGGCGTCTGTTTGAGCGCAGCGCAGCGTAGCGAGTTTAGCCGCGCCCCGCTTCAGGCGTCGACGGCACGGGGACCCCGCGTCAGCGGGGCGCGATCATCGGGTCGCCTTTTTTTGCCTACTTTTTTTGGCGAAGCAAAAAAAGTAGGTCGCCCGCCGGGGCGAACACCCGGCCTGGTCATGACGATAGTGCAGTCGGCTTGGGTCACCAGGGGTAAGGCGTCACTGCGAAGCAGCAGTTGCAGTTGACGTTGTCGTTGGCTTTTCAACCGAAAACACGTCAACTTCAACACCGACAATGCTGCCCGGGCGTTGCCGGGTGACGCAACACGGCTGCACTGCCGTGGAGACAAGCCGGGAGTCCGTCCCGGCGGCCGGGTCACTTTTTTTGCTTCGCCAAAAAAAGTAACCAAAAAAAGGCGACCCGGTGATCGCGCCCCGCTGCGCGGGGTTCCCGTGGCAGCGGTACCCGGAGCGGGGCGCGGCTAAACTCGCTCCACTTCGTTGCGCTCAGACAGACGCCGCACCTTTTCCCGCTCCGGGCACCGCTGACACGGCGCGCTCAACGGGATTTCACGGCCACTTCAAAAGCAACGGCAACGGCAACGGCAACCGCAACCGCAACTGCAAGGCAACTGCAACTGCAACTGCAACGGCGCGGCACCCTTCCCGCGATGCCACCCACGATTGCAGGCAGCAGCCATACCCTGCTCCACAAGCGCATTGACCAATGTCTGTTCCATCCCCGCCAGAACAAGCCCATTCGCATGGAAGCCATGCACAATGACACGCCACAGCGGAGAACCCGAATGACTTTTCTAATCCTGACCCGGCAAGGCTATGACGACCTGATGGCGCAGGGGGCGACGCCGGAGGCGATCTGGATCAATCCGGATGTGCTGTCGGATGACGAGATCGAACAGCTTCGCCAGCGGGGCGTGGCACTGGCGGTGCTGCCGGAGCGGGTTGATCCGCATGCGCCGGCAGAGCGCGAGGCGGCGGCGCTGCGGCTGGCCGACGATGGGCCGCTGTGGATCGAATACGCCAGGCCGGAAGCTGCCGGCGCACTTGCCGACACGTCGCCGGAGGCGCCCTCCTCGCGGCTGCCGCGCGCACTGCAGCAGGCGCAGGAAAGCGCGGCCCGGCTGGCGCGCCTGGCGAGCCGGCGCCTCAAGCGTTTCGCCGCTTCCGATGGCGCGGCCATCGTGATTCCCTATATCGGCTACGGCACGACCGAACGCCTGCTGCTGCGCGGCCGGGTGCTGAAGGACGAGGGCTTCGTCACGCCCGAACCCGGGCACAGCGGCTGGCGCAACCTGACCGAGCTTTACAAGCGGCTGGGCTCGGACGAGGTGCCCGGCGCACGGCTGCGCGCCCGTTTCCAGGGTACGGAACTGGAGATCGTGACGGACGATAACGGCTACTTCCAGGCGGAGCTGATCCTGCCGCAGCCGGTGGCCGCCGGCTGGCAGCAGGTGGAACTGGCGTTGCTGGACCCGCCGCCGGCCGCCAGCCATGCAACGGCAAGCGCCGAAGTGCTTGTGCCGCTGGCCAGCGCGAAGTTCGGCATCATCAGCGACATCGACGACACGGTGTTATGGAGCAATGTGACCAACAAGATCCGCATGCTGAAGATGCTGGCCATCTCCAATGTCCATACCAGGAAGCCGTTCAAGGGCGTGGCCGCGTTCTACCGGGCGCTGCATGCGGGCGCGGACGGCAATGAAGCCAATCCGCTGTTCTATGTATCGAGCAGTCCGTGGCACCTGTACACGCCGCTGGTCGACTTCCTTCGCTCCCAGAACCTGCCGCTCGGTCCGCTGATGCTGAAGGAACTGGGCGTGAAGAGCCTGTTCGGCGCCGGCCGGCACCAGGAACACAAGCTGGCCAACATCGAGCGCATCTTCGGCACCTATCCCCATCTGCCCTTCGTGCTGATCGGCGACAGCGGACAGGAGGATCCGGAAATCTACCGTGAACTGGTGCTGCGCCATCCGCAGCGCATCAAGGCGATCTATATCCGCAATGTGAATCCCGACCCGGAACGCATCGAGGCGATCGACCGGCTGGCCGGGGAAGTCAGGGCCAGCGGCGCGCAGCTGGTGCTGGTGCCTGACAGCGAATACGCCGCCACCCATGCCGCCGGCGAAGGGCTGATTGCCGCCGGCGCGGCGGCCGAGGTGCGGGCCGACAAGCGCGGCGACGAGTCTGCCACGGCCGCCACAACCGCAACACCGGGCGCCTGATCAGTCCGGGCGCACACGCTCCGGATGGCTGTACACCAGTTGCCTGTCCTGGCGCACGAAGCCCGCCAGCGTCAGGCCGCTCTCCCGGGCCAGGCGCACCGCCATCGCGGTGGGCGCGGATACCGCCGCCAGCAGCCGGATGCCGGCGCATGCGGCCTTCTGCGCCATTTCGACGCTGGCGCGGCTGGTCACGATGGCAAAGCCTTCCCGCGCATCCATGCCGGCCTGCGCGATGGCGCCGACCAGCTTGTCCAGCGCATTGTGGCGACCCACATCCTCGCGCGTGAATAGCAGTTCGCCATCCCAGCCCGCCCAGCCGGCGGCATGCGCCGCACCTGTGGCCTGGTGCAGCGCCTGGCACTCCGCCAGCGCCCGCATCGCCGCATGGATGGCCGATGCCCGCGCGACGCCGCCCGCGGCCACCGGCGCGACCGGCCGCAGCACCTGGTCCAGGCTCTCCGTGCCGCACAGGCCACAGCCGGTGCGGCCTGCCAGCGTGCGCCGGCGCAGCTTCAATGCATGCATGGCGGCGCCGGCAATGGTCATGCGCAGTTCGATGCCCTGCTCGCCCGCCACCACGTCCAGGTCATGGAGTTCGGCACGGCTGCCCAGGATTGCTTCGGACAGGGAAAAGCCGAGCGCGAAGTCTTCCAGGTCGGTGGGCGAGGCCAGCAGCACCGCATGCGAAATGCCGTTGTAGACCAGCGCCACCGGCACTTCCTCCACCACGATGTCGATGGCCTGCGCCGCCATGCCATGCCGCCATGCGCCCACTTCGCATGTGGAAGCCGGCATCGCCAGCGCCTGCATGTCGGCGGCGGCATTCATGGCGCCTCCATGCGGGTGAGCCGGATCGAGATCGCCTTGGCCGCCGGCACCATGCTTTCCTCGGCATGGTGCCAGAGCGGGATCAGCGGATTGCATTCGGGGAAATAGCCGGCGGCGCAGCCCTTGGGTATGTCGTAGGGCGTGACCCTCAGGCCGGACACGCTGCGCGCCACGCCATCGCCGGCATGGGTGGCGGCGGTCACGCGGTCGCCTTCGGCCAAACCCAGCCGCGCCATGTCGGCCTGGTTCAGCAGCACCACCATGCGGGTGCCGTAGACGCCGCGGAAGCGGTCGTCATGGTGGTACACCGTGGTATTGAACTGGCCGTCCGAACGCAGCGTGAACAGGCGCAGCACATCGGCCGGCTCGGCCATGTCGGGGTTTTCATTCAGGGCCTCGGGCACGACGAAGTTGGCCTTGCCGGTCTTGGTATTCCATTCGCGCTTCCTGGCCGCGATCGGCCGCGCAAAGCCGCCCGGCTGCCACATGCGCTCATTGAAGTCATGGAAGATCTCGGGATAGGTTTCGGCGATCGCATCGCGTATCAGGCTGTAGTCGCCGACCCACTTTTCCCAGTCCAGCTTCGGGTTGGGCGGCAGCAGCGCGCGGGCGATGCCGGCCACGATCGCCGGCTCGGAAAGCAGGGTGTCGGCCGCCGGCTCGGCAACGCCGCGCGAGCCGTGCATGTGGCCGGTGCTGTCCTCGATCGACACCGCCTGCTCGCCGCCGGCCTGGCGGTCGATCTCGATGCGGCCGAGGCAGGGCAGGATGTAGGCTACCTCGCCATGCAGCACATGGCTGCGGTTGAGCTTGGTGGCGATCTGCACCGACAGCCGCAGCCGGCGCCAGGCAGTTTCGAGCAAGGCCGTTTCCGGCGCGGCGCGCACGAAGTTGCCGCCCAGGCTGATGAAGGCCTTCACTTCGCCGGACAGGATGCCCTCGCAGGCTTCCACCGTGGCCAGGCCCTTTTCGCGCGGCGCCCTGAAGCCGTACTGCTCTTCCAGCTTGTCCAGCGGCGCCAGTTCCGGCTTTTCGGTGATGCCCACGGTGCGCTGGCCCTGCACATTCGAATGGCCGCGCACCGGGCAGATGCCGGCGCCCGGCTTGCCGATGTTGCCCTTCAACAGCAGCAGGTTGCATAGCATCTGCACGTTCTGCACGCCCTTTGTGTGCTGGGTCAGGCCCATGCCATAGACGCCGATCACGGCGCGCGCATTGGCATAGGCGCCGGCCGCCATCTCCAGCGCATGGCGGGCAAGGCCGGATTCGCGCTCGATGTCTTCCCAGCGCCAGCCGCGCACCGCCTCCAGGAACCCGGCATGGCCATGGGTGTGCTGCGCCAGGAAGCGCTCGTCCAGCACGCGCGCCCTGCCCGCCTGCTGCGCCGCATCGTCCCATTCGACCAGGAATTTGCACAGGCCCATCAGCGCGGCGCTGTCGCCGCCGGCCTTGAGCTGGTGGTACTGGGTGCTGATGCCGGTCTCGTCGGCGGTCAGCATCTGGGCCGGGTCCTGCGGATTGGTGAAGCTGACCAGGCCGCGCTCGCGCAGGGGATTGAAGGTGATCACCGGCACGCCGCGCTTGCGTGCCTCCTGCAGCTGGTGCAGCATGCGCGGGCTGTTGGTGCCGACGTTCTGGCCGAAGAAGAAGACGCAATCGGTCTTTTCGAAGTCGTCGAGCGCCACGGTGCCGATCGGCACGCCGATGGTCTCGGGCAGCGCCACCGAGGTGCTTTCATGGCACATGTTGGAACTGTCGGGCAGGTTGTTGCAGCCATACATGCGGGCCAGCAGCTGGTACATGTAGGACGTTTCCAGCGACGCCCGGCCGGAGGTATAGAACACGGCCGACTGCGGCGCCAGCTTCTTCAGTTCGGCGCCGATCTCGTCGAAGGCCTGCTGCCACGGCACTTCCAGGTATTTGTCGGTTGCCGCATCCCAGCGCATCGGCGCGGTCAGCCGGCCCTCCTCTTCCAGCGCATGGTCGCTCCAGCCTTCCAGTTCGGTGGCGGTGTGGCGCAGGAAAAAGTCGGGCGCCACCCGCTTGCTGGTGATTTCCCAGGCGGTGGCCTGGGCGCCGTTGGAGCAGAACTCGAATGGATGCGGATGCGCCGGCTTGGCCCAGGCGCAGCTGGTGCAGGCGAAGCCGCCGGGCTTGTTCTGGTGCAGCAGGATGCGGCTGCCGTTGAGTGCAGCGCCTTCCTTGAGCAGCATGGAGGTCACGGCCTTGACCGAACCCCATCCGCCGGCAGGCTGATAGGCGGGCTTGAAATGTTCATCCTTGCTCATGGGCGGTGGCCTCCTTTGGGAGCAGCAGCGGCGCGCAATTGGCGCAATCCGTTGTTGACCTGCATCCATCGACAAGATTCAAGCCGGGCCCGGCTATTTGCGCCGGGTTTGCGCATTCCGTCATGTCGCCCCGACTTCACCGCGCCGGCGCCACAGCCGGTTCATCAGCGGCTTGACGCTGGTGCCATGGAACAGGATGGACAGCGTGATCACCACCAGCGTCAGCTGTATCAGCTCATGCGCCAGTTCGGCGGGCAGGCCATGCTGGATCGCATAGCTCAGGTAATAGATGGAGCCGATGCCGCGCACGCCAAACCAGGCCGACATGCCGCGTATGCGGGTCGATGTGCCGGTGCCGATCAGGCCAATGAAGACGCTCAGTGGCCGCGCCACCAGGAACAGGAACAGCGCGAAGCCGACCGTGATCCAGCTCCAGTACTGGCTGACCATCATGCCGCCCAGCAGCAGCACCAGCATCAGTTCCGACAGCCGCTCAAGGTGCTCCTTGAATACCAGCGCTTCCACGCTGACGATGTGCGGCGGCTGGGGCTGTCCGTCGCCTCTCGGCGCCGAGCCGGCGGCCGCCGCATTCCCGCCTTCCAGCTGCTCCTTCCTGACGCCGGCCGAGCCGGCCAGCTTCAGTTCGCCGTGGCGCAGCGCCACGCCGGCAAAGAAGACGGCCAGGAAACCCCAGGTGCTGAGGTAGACCGACAGGCCATACACCACGGCGATCAGGCCCAGGCCGACCAGGTCGTCCAGCACGTCATGCTTCTGCTCCATGCCGCGCAGCCGCCAGCCGACCTGCGCAATCAGGAGACCGCCCACGGTGCCGATGGCGATCGCGCCCAGCGTGGCCCAGAGCACGTCGACGGCGATCCAGCGCAGGCCATAGTCGCCCAGCTCATGCAGGCCCAGCAGGCCCAGCCCCAGCATCACGAACGGGAATGCGGTGCCGTCGTTCATGCCGGCTTCGCAGGTCAGCGTGAAGCGCAGCGCATCCTTGTCTCCCGGATGGCGGGTCTGCACATCGGTGGCGAGCACCGGGTCGGTCGGCGCCAGCACCCCGCCGAGCAGGATGCCGGCGCCCAGCGGCAAGCCGAGAAACAGGTAGGCGCAGGCGGCGATCAGACCGACCGTGATGGTCATCGACACCCAGGCCAGCCGCACCGGCGCGCGCCAGCGCAGCCACTTCACCGGCACCGGCATTTTCACGCCGGCGGAAAACAGCGAGATCAGCACCGCAATCTCCGTGACCAGCTCCAGCACGGCCGACTGCTTGATCGGATCGAAATAGAACAGGCCCAGCACGGTGGGGCCGAGCACGATGCCGACGGCCAGATAGATGATCGCCGACGTGAACGGCAGGCGCTGTAGCGCGGTCGAGGTCAGGCCGCGCGTGAGCATCAGGATGCCTACCAGGAAAAACCATAGTGCATTGGTCATAGGCATGCTTGTGTCATGTTCAAAACAATGTGACAGGCGGTAGCTTGCGTGGTTGCATTACCGGCAGGCAAACGATCAAGGAAAGCCGCGCTTATTTCTGACGAGATTGATCATGCGCATGCTGCCAGGTCAGAATGGCGCCCGGTTTTCCGGCGCGCAGCAATGGCGTTGCCGGGCGGCTTGATGTCAGTCAAGGAAAATCGCGCGAGGGGCGGCGATGCTGCATGCGTTGCCGGCACTTCGCACCGGCGAGGTAAAGGCCCGATGGAAACCATGGAACACAGGCCACGCGCCGCGGCCGGCGCTGCGCCGTCCGCAGCATGGCATGCCAGCCCGGCCGGCGAGGTGCTGCGGCAGACCGGAAGCCAGCGCGAGGGACTGGCGCCGGAGGAAGCGCAGCGCCGCCTTGAGCAGCATGGTCCCAACACCCTGCCGGCGGCGCCCGGGCGCGGGCCGATGCTGCGCTTTCTGCTGCAGTTTCACAATGTGCTGATCTATGCGCTGCTGGCCTCGGCCGCCACTACCGCCTGGCTCGGCCACTGGGTCGATACGTCGGTCATCCTGGGCGTGGTGCTGATCAATGCGCTGATCGGCTTCGTGCAGGAGGGCCGGGCCGAGCGGGCGCTGGATGCGATCCGCGACATGCTTTCGCCGCATGCGCAGGTCATGCGTGGCGGCCAGCGCCTGGAGGTGCCGGCGCAATCGCTGGTGACGGGCGATATGGTGTTTCTGGCTTCGGGCGACAAGGTGCCGGCCGACCTGCGGCTGATCGACATCCGCAACCTGCAGGTGGATGAATCGGTGCTGACCGGCGAATCGATGCCGGTGCAGAAGCAGGTGGCGCCGACCAGCGCCGACGCCGAACTGGGCGACCGCCATTGCATGGCCTATTCCGGCACGCTGGTCACCTGTGGCCAGGGCGCCGGCGTGGTGGTGGCGACCGGCGCCGCCACCGAGATCGGCCGCATCAGCGCCATGCTGGAACAGGTATCGACGCTGTCGACGCCGCTGCTCAGGAAGCTTGCCCATTTCAGCCGCTGGCTGACCGCGGCCATCCTGCTCGGCGCCGGCATGGTGCTGCTGTTTGGCGTGCTGCTGCGGGGCTATGCGCCGCGCGAGATGTTCCTGGCGGCGGTCGGCCTGGCGGTGGCGGCGATACCGGAAGGCCTGCCGGCCATCATGACGATTGCCCTTGCCATCGGCGTGCAGCGCATGGCCCGCCGGCGCGCCATCGTGCGCCGGCTGCCGGCGGTGGAAGCGCTGGGCTCGGTCACCGTGATCTGCACCGACAAGACCGGCACCCTGACCAGGAATGAAATGACGGTGCAGTCGGTGCTGACAGCGGGTGCGCACCTGACCGTCTCCGGCGCCGGCTATGCGCCGCACGGCGGCTTTGCGCTGGACGGGCGCGAAGCCAGCGCCACGGCGCATCCCGAACTGTCCGACATCGCACGCGTTGCGATCCTGTGCAACGACGCCAGCCTGGCCAGCTGCAATGGCGCGTGGCAGCTGGCGGGCGACCCGACCGAAGGCGCGCTCCTCACGCTGGCAATGAAGGCCGGGCTGGATGCCGCCGATGAAAGGCATGGCCTGCCGCGCACCGACGCCATTCCATTCGAGTCGCAGCACAGCTTCATGGCCACGCTGCATCACGACCATGAAGGGCATGGCTATGTGTTCCTGAAAGGGGCGCCGGAACGGGTGCTGGCGCTGTGCCCGCTGCAACGCCGCGGCCTGCGGGACGAGCCGCTCGACGCTGCGGCCTGGTCGGCGCGCATGGAGCGGCTGGCGGCATCGGGCATGCGGCTGCTGGCGCTGGCGATGCGGCGCGAACCCGACCATCGCACCGAACTCGACTTCGCCGACGTCGGCGCCGGCGGCTTCACGCTGCTGGCGGTGGTGGCCATGGCCGACCCGCCGCGCGAGGAAGCGGTGCGGGCAGTGGCGGCCTGCCGCGCCGCCGGCATCCGCGTCATCATGATCACCGGCGACCATGCCGCCACCGCCAGCGCCATCGGCGAACAGCTGGCGCTGGCCGGCCGGATCCGCACCCTCAATGGCGCCGGCATCGACGCGCTGGACGATGCGCAGCTGCGCCAGGCGGTGCTGCAGACCGACGTCTTTGCCCGCGCCAGCCCGGAACACAAGCTGCGGCTGGTGGAAGCGCTGCAAGCCGGCGGCGCCGTAGTGGCCATGACCGGCGACGGCGTCAACGATGCGCCGGCCTTGAAGCGCGCCGACGTCGGCGTGGCCATGGGCTGCAAGGGCACCGAAGCGGCCAAGGAAGCGGCCGAGATCGTGCTGGCCGACGACAACTTCGCTTCCATCGTGGCGGCGGTGGAGGAAGGCCGCACCGCCTACGACAACATCCGCAAGGCGATTGCCTTCACCCTGCCGACCAATGGCGGCGAAGCCGGCATGCTGATCGTGGCGATCCTGCTCGGCATCACGTTGCCGGTGACGGCGGTCCAGATCCTATGGATCAACATGGTCACCGAAGTCACGCTGTCACTGGCGCTGGTATTCGAGCAGGCCGAGGGCGACATCATGCGGCGGCCGCCGCGCAGCCCGGCGGAACCGCTGCTCTCGCGCTGGCTGGCCTGGCGCATCGTGCTCGTCAGCGCCCTGCTGGTGGCCGGCAGCATGGGCCTGTACCTGTGGGAACTGGAACATGGCGCCACCCTGGAGACGGCCCGCACCGCTGCCATCAACACCCTGGTGGTCGGGGAAATCGCCTATCTGTTCAACTGCCGCCACCTGGGCGCTTCGGTCCTTGGCTGGCGCGGCCTGACCGGCAACCGCTATGTCCTGCTGGCGGTGGCGGCGCTGGCGGTGCTGCAGGCGCTGATGACCTACCTGCCGGCGATGCAGGCGGCATTCGGCACGGCGCCGCTGCAGGCCGGCGCCTGGGGCCGCATCCTGCTGTTCGGCGTGGCGCTGATGCTGGTCGTGGAAGCGGAAAAATGGCTGCTGCGCCGCACCGGCATGGCGGCAAGCTGAACCCGGCCGAACCCGGCGCTCGCGCCGTTATGGCTGACGGGCCTGTCTTGCCTGATGCGGCTGATCGCCGTGGTGATGCGCATGGCCTTCGTGCGCGTCGGCGCCATGGTCGGACAGCTGGGCGTCGAACCAGCGATGCAGCACCGGCACCAGCGCGGGATTGGAGGTGGCATAGCGGATCTGGGCGCCATCGCGCAGTTCGCGGTAATGAACGGTGATCTCGTCGGGCCTGGCCTGCTTCAGTTCGGCCAGCCCGGGCATGGCCTCGCCGTGTATCCGCGCCGGCGCGGAAAAGTCGCCGGCCTGAAAACGCCCGGCGATCTCGCGCAGATGGCTGCGCACCAGGCGCAGCTGTTCCTTGTCCTTCGGATTCCTGACCAGCACCTGCTGCAGTCCGCCATTGCGGTTCTTGGTAAAGACATGGCTGGTGGCCGCCAGTTCAAACGGCATGACCTGTGCGCCGCGGGCGGCGATTTCCGCCTGGCGCGCCGGCGGCGCCGGCTCGGCCAGGGCGGTTTGCGCGGCGAAGCCGGCGCACAGGAAAAGAAACAGTGCGGTGAAAGAGGTGATCTGCATGGTCGAGAATGGAAAATGGGTCCTGACAGGAAAAATGCCTGGCGCCGGCCTCCAATGTGGCGGGCCGGCGCCGGGTCAGTTAACGTTGAAGCGTTGCGCCGGCGCCGGATCAAGCCGCGACAGGGTCTGGAAATCGTCGACCCAGCCCTGCAGCGCCTGCGTGAAATTCTCCTTTTGCGCCGCCGTGGTCATGTTGATGATGCCGGCCACCATGCGCATCTGGGCAGCACGGTATTTTTCGAAATACGCCTGGTATTCCGGATGGCCGTAATGGTCCATGGTGCCGGACACGTATTGCCGTAT
The DNA here is from genome assembly GCF_015352955.1 of Noviherbaspirillum soli. Lineage (GTDB taxonomy): Bacteria > Pseudomonadota > Gammaproteobacteria > Burkholderiales > Burkholderiaceae_D > Noviherbaspirillum_A > Noviherbaspirillum_A soli. The sequence goes on along the minus strand of NZ_JACYOX010000038.1, from coordinate 28,489 downwards.
CATGGCCGCCGCCGCCTCGCGGGTCGGCTTTTCGGCCTCGATGCGCTGCAGCATCCGGATCATTTCCGCCTGCCGCTGCATGCGGTCCGCCAGCACCAGTTCATCGTTGAGCGGCCGGGCGTCGGACAGTACGCGGATCTGGCGCTCCTGTTCACCGGAAAAATTGCCAAACCAGTGTTCCGCCTGCTTCATGGTGCGCTTGAAGCGCTGGCGCTGGCGGTCCGCCAGGTCGCCGCGCAGATGCTCCTTGCGGAAGGTTTCATTGCTGCTGTCGAATTTTTCCTGGATACGGACGATCTGTTCAGGGCGCAATGCCAACGCCAGGTCCGCCAGCGATGGCGCGGCGCGGTCGGTGATCGTCAGCACGCGACGGCGCATGTCCTCGTAGTCACGCGCCAGTTCCGCCTCGGTCACCGGCCTGGCGATCCGTTTCTGCGCCTGGGTCAGCAACCCGATGTAGTCGGGAAGCTGGGTGCGCCGATGCCAGGCGAACAGATTGCCGATTTCCTTTTTTACCCAGGGTTTTTGATCGGCATCGAAACCGACATAGCTATTGAGCCAAAAATAGGAAATGGTTTCCCCATTGTTATAACCCAACCTCGCCATGTTGCAGGAAGACAATAATGCGACAAGAAACAATAGCGCCGCCCGTCGCAGCCAGGCCGGATGCCCCCCCATGCTAAAATTTTGCGTCATTTCAACCTATCGCTTATGAATATCGTCATTCTCGCAGCAGGCATGGGAAAGCGCATGCAGTCCGCGCTTCCCAAGGTTCTGCACCCGCTGGCAGGCAAGGCACTGTTATCCCACGTCATCGATACCGCCCGTACCCTCTCGCCCACTTCGATTTGCGTAATCTATGGCCACGGCGGCGACATGGTGCCGCAGATGTTGCAATCTGACAATCTCGGATTCGCCCGCCAGGAACCCCAGCTTGGCACCGGCCACGCGGTCATGCAGGCGCTGCCCCAATTGCGGGACGACGTGCCCACCCTGGTCCTGTATGGCGATGTGCCGCTGACCAGGCCCGAGTCGCTGCGTCGCCTGTTGGACCAGGCTGGCGGCGACAAGTTGTCCATACTGACGGTGAATATGGAAGATCCGACCGGTTATGGCCGGATTGTGCGCGATAACGACAGGATCGTGCGTATCGTCGAACAAAAAGATGCAACCGAGCAGGAACGTGCGATCACCGAGGTCAACACCGGCATCATGGTGGCGCCCACCGCCCGCCTGCGCGCCTGGCTGTCCACGCTGTCGAATGACAATGCACAGGGCGAGTATTACCTGACCGACATCGTCGCGCGTGCGGTTGCCGACAGCGTGCCAGTGGTATCGGCCCAGCCCGATGCGGTCTGGGAAACCCTGGGCGTCAACAGCAAGGTGCAGCTGGCCGAACTGGAGCGCATCCACCAGCGCAACCTGGCTTACCGGCTGCTGGAGCAGGGCGTGACCCTGGCCGACCCGGCGCGCATCGACATCCGCGGCAGCCTCGCCTGCGGCCGCGACGTCAGCATCGATGTGGGCTGCGTGTTCGAAGGCGATGTGACGCTCGGCGACGGCGTGACGATAGGCGCCAACTGCGTGCTGAAGAATGTCCGGGTCGGCGACGGCGTCACCATCAAGCCGTTCTGCCATTTTGAAGACGCGGCCATCGGTGCAAAGTCGGTGATCGGCCCCTATGCCCGACTGCGTCCCGGCACGACGTTGGCGGAAGATGTCCATATCGGCAACTTCGTCGAAGTCAAGAACAGCCGGATCGCCGCCGGCAGCAAGGCCAATCACCTGGCCTATGTCGGCGATGCCACGGTGGGCTCGCGGGTCAATATCGGCGCCGGCACCATCACCTGCAATTACGATGGCGCCAACAAGCTGCGCACCGTGATCGAGGACGATGCCTTCATCGGCAGCGACACCCAGCTGGTGGCGCCGGTAACGGTCGGCCGCGGCGCCACTCTGGGCGCCGGCACCACGCTGACCAAGGATGCGCCGGCCGGCAGCCTGACCGTCTCCCGCAGCCGCCAGACCACGATCGAGGGCTGGAAACGCCCCGTCAAACAACCCAAATAGGAAAAACACCATGTGCGGCATCGTCGGCGCGGTTGCGCAACGCAATATTGTTCCCATCCTCCTCGAAGGCCTGCGGCGTCTGGAATACCGCGGCTACGATTCCTGCGGCGTGGCCGTCAACAACCAGGGCCTGAAGCGCGCGCGCAGCGTGGCCCGGGTGGCGGAACTGCAGGAGCAGGTCGCCGCCAGCGAATTCGAAGGCAACACCGGCATCGCGCATACCCGCTGGGCGACCCACGGCGCGCCGGCAACCAATAATGCCCATCCGCATTTCTCGACCAAGGACGGCGAGCAGCGAATCGGCCTGGTGCACAACGGCATCATCGAGAACTACGAGGAGATCCGCACCGAGCTCAAGGCGCTGGGCTATGTGTTCGAGTCGCAGACCGACACCGAGGCGATTGCCCACCTGGTCAATCATCACTACGACGGCGACCTGCTGCGCACGGTGCAGCGCGTGGTCAAGCGTCTGCACGGCGCCTTCGCCATCGCGGTGTTCGCCAAGGACGAGCCGCAGCGCATCGTCGGCGCCCGCCTTGGCTGCCCGCTGATCGTGGGCCTGGGCAATGGCGAGAATTTCCTGGCGTCCGATGCGATGGCGCTGGCCGGCAGCACCGACCAGATCATCTACCTGGAAGAAGGCGACGTGGTCGACGTGCGCCTGGACAGCGTGCAGATCTACGACAAGCTCGACCTGGCGGTAGAACGCAGCGCGCAGACCGTGCAGGCATATTCCGGCGCAATCGAGCTGGGCCCCTACCGCCATTACATGCAGAAGGAAATCTTCGAGCAGCCGCGCGCGATTTCCGACACGCTGGAAGGCGTGCTGGGCTTCACGCCAGCCCTGTTCGGGGAGCGTGCCGAGGAAGTGTTCAAGGATATCGACGGCGTGCTGATCCTGGCCTGCGGCACCAGCTACTACTCGGGCATGACCGCCAAATACTGGCTCGAATCGCTGGCCAACCTGCCGACCAGCGTGGAAATCGCCAGCGAGTACCGCTATCGCAAGCCGGCGGTCAATCCAAAGACGCTGGTGGTGGTGATATCCCAGTCCGGCGAAACCGCCGACACCCTGGCCGCGCTGAAGTACGCCCAGGAACTGGGCCACAGGCATTCGCTGGCGATCTGCAACGTCGGCACCTCGGCCATGGTGCGCGAGACCGAACTCTCCTACCTGACCCGCGCCGGCGCCGAGATCGGCGTGGCCTCGACCAAGGCCTTCACCACCCAGCTGACCGCGCTGTTCCTGCTGACCGCCACCCTGGCCAAGCTGCGCGGCCGGCTCGACGCCGATGCCGAGGCTTTCCACCTGAAGAACCTGCGCCACCTGCCCAATGCGCTGCAGAGCGTGCTGGCGCTGGAGCCGCATATCATCGCCTGGTCGGAAGCCTTTGCCCGCAAGGAGAACGCGCTGTTCCTCGGACGCGGCCTGCATTACCCGATCGCGCTGGAAGGCGCGCTGAAGCTCAAGGAAATTTCCTACATCCACGCCGAGGCCTATCCGGCCGGCGAACTGAAGCACGGCCCGCTGGCGCTGGTGACCGAGGAGATGCCGGTGGTGACGGTGGCGCCGAACGACACCCTGATCGAAAAGCTCAAGTCCAACATGCAGGAAGTGCGGGCCCGCGGCGGCCAGCTGTACGTGTTCGCCGACGGCGACTCGCAGATGACCTCCAGCGAAGGCATCCACGTGATCCGGCTGCCCGAGCATTACGGCCTGCTCTCCCCCATCCTGCATGTGGTGCCGCTGCAGCTGCTGGCCTATCACACCGCGCTGGCCAGGGGCACCGACGTCGACAAGCCGAGGAACCTGGCGAAGTCGGTCACGGTGGAGTGACACCGCGCCGGCATGCGCCCGCCGCATCGGCCGGGCGCATGCCGTTTCCTTACTTTTCATGTTCTCAGGCGATATAACAGCCCTTCCTCCGCCCGCATGTCCCGAGACGGGCAACAGCACAATTGCCGCCTACCTCCCGAGAAAACGCTCACGACGGCGGAACGGCGCTCCCCCTTCCCTCACCCCTCTTTTTCATCCAAAAACTGCTTCATAGATAGCGCTTTATCTTACTTAATGCTTTATCTATGAAGCATACCAAAGTAGCTTTGGTTCATTGATGCTACATTACGCAATGTAATGGGCCATCTATGATCCAAGCAAAACATGCCAAAGAAGCTCTCCCATGCCGCCAGCTGGCCGACCCTGACGCAGGAACGCCTTACCGCCTGGGGCAGAGCCATCCGCGCCCAACGCCTGAGGCAACGCATCACGGCGGCCGACCTGGGTGCCCGGCTGGGAATTTCCCGGGCGACCTTGCGTCGGCTTGAACAAGGCGACCCCGGCGCTGCCGCCGGCGCCTACCTGACAGCGCTGCTGGCGCTCGGGCTGGCCGACCAGACAACGCCCGCCCTGCCGGCTGAACTATGGCAGGGCGGGCATGGCGAGCGCGTGAAGTTAAGCCGGCAGGAAAAAGGCGGCGACGATGACGACTACTTCTAAGCCCCTGTCGTCTACCTGCAGCGCCCCGATAACGGCGAGTGGGTGACGGTGGGCAGGTACAGGGCGGGCCTGCCCGGAGAGGGTTTCTTCAGATACGCGCCGTCGTATATCGATGCGGGGCTTGCCAGGTCGATCGACCCGGTCAATCTGCCGCTCATGCCAGCCCTTGAGATGGCCGCGCCGCGCTACCGCGGCCTGCACGACGTATTGCGCGACGCCTGCCCTGACGCCTGGGGGCAGATGCTGCTGCGCCGCGAGCACCAGCTGCCGCAGGATGCGCCGCCGCTGCAGTATCTGCAGAAGGCGGGCAATGCGGATCGCTGGGGCGCGCTGGCCGTAGGCAGCGACGTCACCATACCGAAGTCGAACCTGAACAGCCCCGCCCTGCCCCAGCTGGATCACATCGTCGAGGAACTTGCGGCGCTGTCGGAGCGTAGGCCGGCGATACGCGCATGACTGCGTTCCAGGTTGGTCCAGACCGCCAGCGTGGGCGGCGCGCGACCGAAAGCCACCGTGCGGGACGACAAGGGACAATTCTGGCTGGTCAAGCCGGCAATTGCCACGGACGCCGGCAATATCCCGCAGCTCGAGCACGCTGGCCAGCAATGGGGCGCGGCCAGCGGCCTGGACTTCGCCACTACGGTGTTCCACCCGTCCATGGCCGGCCTCGGCGCGGTGCGGGTGCTGCGATTCGACCGAAGCGGCGACCGGCGCCACATGTGCGTGAGCGCAGCGTCATTGCTGCAGGCCGAATATCCGGACGACCTGTCGCAGGCCGAGCGCTGGAGCTATCCGCGGCTGGCCGATGAACTGCGCCTGGTGGGCGCGCCGCCGCAAGACCGCATCGAACTGTTCGGGCGCATGGTGTTCAACGCGGTATGCGGCAACGACGACGACCACGTCCGCAATCACGCCATCGTCTATCGCGCCGGGGAACGCCGCTGGCGCCTGGCGCCGGCCTTCGACGTCGTTCCCAATCCGGTGGAAACGCCCGGGCGGCTGCACATGCAGCTGTGCCTGGGCCGCTTCGACATTTCCCGGGAAACGGCGCTGGTCGACAGCCATCGTTTCGGGTTCAGCGGCAAGGCGGAAGCGGCAGGCTACCTCGATGCGCTGCTCGGGCGCATTACGGCCGGCTTCGAGCGCATCGCACACTGGCTGGACCCGGCGCCGCGGCGGGCATTGCATGAAAGGCTGACGCACAATGTCGCCGTCCTGATGGGCGGCGACACGCGGACAGGGAAGCGATAACGCGCGTCAGGAACGCTTTCCGTTTTCCGAATGCTCGCCTCATTCGGGCCAGAACCGGAACAGGCGCTAAACGTGCGAGGCATGCTGGCTGGCCACATGCGGCACCGGCGCGCCTTCCAGCGGCGGCGCCGGCTCCAGGCCAGTGACGGCGAGAATTTCCATCTCGTCCACGGTTTCGCGTTCCAGCAAGGCCCGCACCAGCGCCTCCAGCGCCTTGCGATGCCGGGTCAGCAGGCGCGTGGCCTCGGCATGGCTCTCGTCGATGATGCGCTGCACCTCCAGGTCGATGATGCGCGCGGTCTCGTCGCTGAACGGCTTTTCGCCGCCGAAACCGACAGTGCTGCCGAGATAGGGATTCTGGCGCGGCGCCAGCTGCACCATGCCCAGCCGGTCGCTCATGCCCCAGCGGGTCACCATGCTGCGCGCCAGGCCAGTGGCCTGCTCGATATCGTTTTCCGCGCCGGTGGTGCGGCTGCCGTAGATGATTTCCTCGGCCACCCGCCCGCCCAGCATGCCAACGATGCGGGCGCGCAGATAGGCTTCGGGATAGTTGTAGCGGTCGGTCTGCGGCCGCTGGTAGGTCACGCCCAGCGCCTGGCCGCGCGGCACGATGGTGACCCTGTGCACCGGGTCGGCGCCCGGCACCACCAGGCCCAGGATCGCATGGCCGCTCTCGTGATAGGCAATGCGCTCGCGGTCGGCCTGGCTCAGCAGGATGGGCCGCTCGGGGCCGAGCACGATCTTTTCCAGCGCATCGATGAAGTCCTTGTGCCGCACCTCGTTCTGCTCGCGGCGGGCAGCCAGCAGCGCCGCCTCGTTGACCAGGTTGCGCAGGTCCGCGCCGGACAGGCCGGGCGTGGCGGCCGCCAGTTCCTGCAGCGCCACATCCGCGGCCAGCGGCACCTTGCGGGTATGCACCGCCAGGATCGCCTCGCGGCCGCGCTTGTCGGGCAGGTTGACCACCACCCGCCGGTCGAAGCGGCCGGGCCGCAGCAGGGCCTTGTCCAGCACGTCGGGCTGGTTGGTGGCGGCCAGCACGATGATGCCCTCGCGGCTGGAAAAGCCGTCCATTTCGGTCAGGATCTGGTTCAGCGTCTGTTCCTGCTCGCTGGAGCCGCCGAGGGCGACCTGGCCGCGGGCGCGGCCGATCGAGTCCAGTTCGTCGATGAAGATGATGGCCGGCGCATTTTCGCGCGCCTGCTTGAACAGGTCGCGCACCCTCGCCGCGCCGACGCCGACGATCATTTCCACGAACTCGGCCGCGCTCATCGAAAAGAACGGCACGCCGGCCTCGCCGGCGACGGCGCGCGCCAGCAGGGTCTTGCCGGTGCCGGGCGCGCCCACCAGCAGCACGCCCTTGGGCGCGGCGCCGCCCAGCCGGGTGTATTTCTCCGGCGCCTTCAGGAAGTCGACCACTTCCACCAGTTCGTTCTCGGCCTCGTCGATGCCGGCCACGTCATTGAAGGTCACCCGGTCTTCCTGTTCCTGGTCATAGCGGCGCGCCTTGCTCTTGCCGATGCCGAACAGGCCGCCGCCGATGCCGCCGCCCTGCTGCGCCGCGCGCCGGTAAAGCCAGACATAGAAGCCGATCAGCAGCAGCGCCGGGCCGAAGCCGAACAGCAGCGTGCCCAGCGCGCTGCCGCTCTGGATCGGCACTGCGCTGATTTCCACCTTGTTATTGATCAGGAACTGCTCCAGGCCCTGGTCGACGAAGGCCGGCAGCGTGGTGGTGAAGGTGGACGCGGTGCGCGGCTTGGGCTCGACCAGCGCGCCCGGCCGCTTGTCCGCCTCGTCGCCGGCCTGCGGCGGCCAGGTGACGGGAGCGCCGAACCGGCCCTCGATGCTGGCGCCCTGGCTGTAGATGGACTTGACGTTGCCCTTGGCGGCTTCTTCCTTGAACACCGTATAGGGCACCGTCACCGGCGCGTCGGCGTCCGGGAAGAACACCCGCATCACCAGGTAGTTGCCGAACAGGACGATCAGAAACAGCAGCCAGGCCCTTCGCGGCGGCAGCTTGCCCTGTCCAGGCGTGCCCGGCTTGCCTGGCGGGCCTTTCAGGCCTTTCGGGCCGGTCGGTCGGGCTGCTGAAAAGGGTTGGTCGGGCTTCATGCCTGTTCGTCCGGGATATCCGGACTATAGTTTCCGCTGCGCGGCCGGGGTGTCTTGTCGAAACTCAAAACCTGTTTGCGATCTGCCGGCCTCATTGCAATTTCCTTCCCGCCTGGACTCCTCCATCTCCCCGACACGGGCCATCGGCTTGCGTCTTTCCTTCCAGTGCAGCGTATGCAGCGCATCCGCCGGCAGCATGCCGGCGCCGCAAGGCTCAATCGGCGGGAAGAGCTGAAATTCCCGTCGTGCATCCATGGGCTTGGGGTCCGTCCTTGCGGAAATGAAGGGGCAACGGCGCAGCCGGCTGCGGCTGCGCTACGCCGTGAAACGGCAGGCAGACCGGGTCGCCCACCCGCACCCGGGCCGGATCGACCGGATAGGTCCAGACGGCAAACGCAGTCGTGTCGGCACTGCCATACAGTGTGGCGAAGGCGGCGTCGACTGCATCGAGGCCGTGGGCGATGCCGATCCGCCCCCGGTGGGGCCGGTTGTGGCGCGGGTCGAACACATGCCAGGCGCCGGCGGCATGGACTTCCACGTAGGCATGAAAGTCCACGCCGATATCCGTGCCGGCGTCGCTGGCGCTGAACAGCGGCATGTAGCCGGCGACATAGCGGGCCGGCATGTCGAGCGCGCGGCACAGCGCGATCATCAGGTGGGCAAAGTCGCGGCACACGCCATAACCGCGGGCCAGCGCCTCGCAGGCCGACAGCGTCGCGTCGCCCGATCCATGGCGGTACTGCAGGTTGAGGTGGGTCCACTCGCAAATGGCCTGCGCGGCCTGCAGGCCGCGCGGCAGATGCCCGAACAGATTCCGGGCCACGGCAAAGAGCTTGTCGGACTCGCAATAGCGGCTGGGCAGCGTATGGCGCAGCACATCCGGCGGCAGCGTCGCATGGTGGTCGCCATGGCCGGAGGGCTGCGGACTGTCGGCGCTGTCGGGCACCATGACGATGGCGTCATACCGTATCGTGGTCACGCCGGCAGGCAGCATGACCCGGATGACCGGATTGCGGTGAATGTCCACGGCGTGCGCCGCCTGCAGCCCCGGGCCGATATCGAGGCGTTCCGAAAACATCGTCTGGCCTGTCGCCAGCCGTGGCTGGATCATCAGCAGCGCTGTCGTGGCGGCGCTGACGCGGTAGCCCAGCATGCAGCCCACGCGCACCGCCAGCATGCCGGGAAACAGTTCGGGTGAATCGATGCGCTTCATTGTGATTCTTCAATCCTTGACTCTTTCATCCTTCAATCCTTCAACGCTTCGATCCCGGCAGGGGTCATGGGGGCGGTGCAGGGGCGGGCAGCGCGGGGGGCTCCGGCATGTCGGGCGGCAGCGCCGACGGTTATGGAGCACGCCAAGGCGCGCAGCGTGGCATTCGACGTCTGCGGCGTATGACGGAGGCCGCACAAAACCTATCGGCCGTCATGGTTCTTCCCGTTTCATCAGGCCAGTCGCGCCGCGCTGGATGCAGCGTACGGCAGAGCACTGCGTCAGGCATTCAGAACCTGCCCACTTCATGATCACAATCTACCGGCCGGCAGCGGATGGCCAGGCACTTGCGTTCGATGAATTCGGAACTGGCGACTGGACGGACCTGATCCTGCGCCGAGGCCTCGAAGCCATCGGCCGCCATGACGTCATTGAATGTGTAGATCAGGACGTCCACCTGGACTTCCATCGGAGATACGCGAACGGTAAGCATCGTTGCCTTTTGCATGTTGAATGTGATGCCTGCGGGCTTGCAGGCCGGTTTAGGTAAGTTAACCCAGCCGGCATGAAAATGAAGCCGGATGAACCCGGGACAGCATGTAGGAGGTGCGGCGACTGCTTCCGCCGGAATTGTAGTCGCGTCAAGTTCTGCGCTGATGTCATGGCTCTTGTCTGCGTGCCTCGCAAGGAAAATGCTTGAAGCGGGCATGCATCGCACGATCCTGTTTGCATGACGATGTCCCAGCCTGGATAAGGTCATGGCCCTGGTTGCGGTTGTCTTTGACGTACGCGTAGCACGGTTGCAGTTGCAGTTGCAGTTGCAGTTGCAGTTGCAGTTGCAGTTGCAGTTGCAGTTGCAGTTGCAGTTGCAGTTGCAGTTGCAGTTGCAGTTGCAGTGAAATCCCGTTGAGCGCGCCGTGTCAGCGGTGCCCGGAGCGGATAAGGTGCGGCGTCTGTTTGAGCGGAGCGCAGCGCAGCGAGTTTAGCCGCGCCCCGCTCCGGGTACCGCTGGCACGGGCACCCCGCGCAGCGGGGCGCGATCACCGGGTCGCCTTTTTTTGGTTACTTTTTTTGGCGAAGCAAAAAAAGTGACCCGGCCGCCGGGACGGACTCCCGGCTTGTCTCCACGGCAGTGCAGCCGTCTTGCGTCACCCGGCAAGGCACGGGCAGCACTGTCGTAGTTGACGTTCAACGTGTTTTGAACAAAACCTTTAACTTCAAACTTCAAAAGCAACTGCTGCTTCGCAGTGACGTCTTACCCCTGGTGACCCAACCCCACTGCACTATCGTCATGACCAAGCCGGGAATTCGCCCCGGCGGGCGACCTACTTCTTTTGCTTCGCCAAAAGAAGTAGGCAAGAAAAGGCGACCCGGTGATCGCGCCCCGCTGCGCGGGGTTCCCGTGCCGTCGACGCCTGAAGCGGGCGCGGCTAAACTCGCTCCGCTGCGCGGCGCTCAGACAGACGCCGCACCTTATCCGCTTCAGGCATCGCCAGCACGGCGCGCTCAACGGGATTTCACTGCAACGACAACGACAACGACAACGGCAACGACAACGGCAACGACAACGGCAACCGCAACCGCGCTGCACGCCCTCAAAGCACCCTGCCTCGCCGACGGCTGCATCAGTCCCCCGGCACACCCGGCTCCCGCCCCCCATTTCCCCAAGGCAGACGCCGCACCTCCTCCGCGCCAACCGCTTTCGCGGCCTTCAACGCCCTGAGGAGGCGAAACAGGTGTTCGGACGGTTCCCTGGTTTGCTGTCCCTCGTACACCATCATGACAATGCGCTCCCGGAGTGCAGTGATGCGCTCTGCCAGATCGGCAATATCAGGCTGCGAAGGGCTGGGCATGGCATGGTTGTTCGTTCGGCTTGGCATGGTTTCCTGATCGTGGCGATGGTGAACCCGGGCCGCACATGCAGCGCCCCCTGGGCCAGGGCGAAACGATAGAGGGTGTGATGAAGGCGACCTGTCAGCCTGGCGACATGACAGGTGGACGTTTCATCCCCTGGCCGCTCCCAGCAGGCGCTCGAACTGGCGCCGCACCGTGCCATAGCATTCGCAGGCCGAGGCCTCCAGTCCCGGCCGGTCCAGTATGGTCAGGTGGCCGCGGCAGTAAGAGATCATGCCGGCTTCCTGGAATGCGGCAGCCACCACGCTGATGCTGGGCCGGTGCACGCCCAGCATGGCGGCCAGGAATTCCTGGGTCAGATGGAATGCATCGCCGCGGACCCGGTCATGCGTTACCAGCAGCCAGCGCGCAAAGCGCATCTCGATGTTGTGCAGCCGGTTGCAAGCCACTGCCTGGGACACCTGCGACAGATAGGCCTGGCCGCTGCAGCGCAGTATCTTGCGCAGCGTAATGGACTTGCCCAGCGCCTCGCGGAAATCGTCAATCTGCATGCGCAGGCTGGTGCCGGCAATCTGGCATACCGATGTTTCGGTGGCGAGGGTCGCATCCAGCAGCACCTCCACCCCGGTGAAGCCTTCATTGCCCATGGTGCCGACTTCCACACCGGCGCCGTCCTCCATGTAGACCACGCAGGAATGCACCGAGGTACACGGGAAATAGACATGGCTGATCGGTTCGCCCTGCCGGTAAAGCACTTCCTTCAACGGCGTCTCGACCAGGTCGAACAGGGGCAGCAGGGCCTGGTATTCCTCATCGGGGAGCTTGGCCAGCAACTGGTTATCACAGCCGAGTGTCTGGTCTGCGGCAGTGGACATCGCATTTCCTTGACATGCAGGATGGAACGAAGAGCAAGCGCTGACCTGCAATCAGCGATGAACCTGGACCAGATGGCCAGTCCTTGAAGGCATGCCGGTGGAAAGAAGTGCTGGCCGGAAAATCTGAAAAGATGGGGCGGCAAAACGGCGCGGCAAGTCCATGCCATGTACGGATCGGACAATCAAGTAACACCTTGGTTCAGCGATCGCGGCTTGATTTCATGCTGGAGATAATCTCCGGGCTGCACCGTGCCTTGCCGCGGCGCCGGTGTGCCTCGGTGCTGCCAAGCCGGCCAGGCTGCAGCATGCTATCGGCCCAGCGTGGGCGCGTCCTGGAACGGCCGCGCATCGACCGGGATGTTGATCGAAAGCGTGGTGCCCCTGCCGGCGGCGCTGTCGATCTGCACGCTGCCGCCGTGGCTCTCGGCCACGCTGCGCACATAGGGCAGCCCTATGCCCCAGCCACGCTCTTCCCCTTCCTTCGCCGCCTCGGCCCGGCGAAACACCTGGAACACCGTCTCGAGCTGTTCAGCCGGGATGGGCTCGCCGTCGTTATGCACCGTCAGCAGCATGCGTTCATGCTGGCTGGCCGTCATGATGCGGATCGGCGCCTGCGGCTTGCCATACTTCAGCGCGTTGCCGACGAGATTTTCCACTACCCGCTTCAGCGCATCCCGGTCCCACCAGCCCTCTACCGGCTCGCCCACGATCTCGAAGCGCGGGCCGTAGACCTCCACGAGCTGGTCGCACACCTCCCTGACGGTTTCCATGATGTCGAAGCAGCTCAGGTGCAGCCGCCGCCGCTCTCCGCTCTGGAACACCGCCGCGTCCAGCAAGTCCTGGATCATGCGGTCCATGCGCTGGCTGTTGTTGAAAATGCGCTCGGCCAGCGTGCCTATCCTGCCAGGGTCCCTCGCATGCAGCAGCAGTTCGGCCGCCGAACTGATGACCTGGAGCGGATTTCTCAGGTCGTGGGCGACGGTAATGATGAAGCGCTCGCGCAGCGCCGACTGCGCCAGCGCGAAGGCATTGACCGACTCCCGCATGCAGGCGTCGATCGAGGCATTGATGTCATGGAATTCCTGGCTGTTGAGCGACACGCCGTGCTGCCTCAGCACGTCGAGCAGGGTCCACCTGAGCAGCTGGTATTCCGCGATCACCGCCTGGTGGCTGTAGTCGGTCAGCCGCGCGCGTTCGCCGCCATGCTCGGATGCCACCGTATTGCTGGCAGCGGCATTCTCCCTGGGATAGCCTGGACTGATGGCTTCGGCGATGTTGTCGTACAGGCTGGGAAAGGTATTGATCAGGATGGGATGCGGCAGGCCGGCCGCTTCCCTGACGGTGGAGCGCAGGCGCTTTTCCCATTCGGCCAGGACCACGTCGCGCAGTGCCAGCATGCGCCGCGCCGTTGCCGAAAGCCCCATGTCATGCAGATTCCGGTCACTGGCAAACGTCATGATGGCTACCCCGGACGGCTGTTGTCATGGTCCGATTGTATTTCCAGGCAGCTGCAAGAAACCGGGCGCTGCGTGTCGCGATATTGGTGGTGGTCAAAGGTCTTCCACACGCTGGCGCCGGCATAAAAAAAGCCCCGCAAGGCAATGCCATCGCGGGGCGTAATCCATACCGTTAAGAATGGAGGAGACGGAGTGCATCTTATATCAATCGGCCCGCGCATCCAGTCGGCCAAAGACTGAAGCCGCTGTAAGACATGTCCGACTTGGATCGAGTGCAAACCCTTGCCGTCTTTCCCCGCGGCATGCGGCGCAGGGCCAGAACCGGCCCTTGCGAGCCCGGTCTAATCCCTGCAGCGGAAGGCATGTCAACCAAACACCTCTGGAGGCCATGATGAACGATACGCAAAAGCAGCAGCAGAAAGGCACTGACGCGGCCAGCCCGGCGCAGACGCCGGATGAGTTGATCGGCGAGTTGCCGCCGGACGCGATACAGTCGGACGCCAACGACAACTCCTTTCTTGCCGACCTGCCGGAAGAAGGCCAGTCAAAGCCGGACAAGAAAGGCGCCTAGGCGCCGGCTTAACCTTGATGGAAGGGCTGCACCCCGATCAGCCAGCCGTGCAGCCTGAAGGCAAACAGCGCCCAGGCAGCGCTGCCCACGGCTACCGTGGCCAGCGTGCCGGCCGCGGTGCCCGCGGGATACAGGGCGCCGGCCGCACGGTCGCGCCGGCGCGCGGCGCGGAAGGACAGCACTGCCCAGGCCAGGAAGCTGCCGAACAGCAGCACATCGGCCAGCGTTCCGTTGGCCAGCAGGTGGGCAAGGGCCCAGAGCTTGACCGACAGCACCATCGGATGGTGCAGCCTGGCCTTGATGCCATTGCGCGGCACATAGGTTGCCGCCAGCAGCACGAAGGCAATCAGCGTCAGAAGGCCCGCCAGATGCCGCATTGCGACCGGCGGCGTCCACAGCACCACGGGCGCCTGCCTGGCTGCGCCATAGCCCCATAGCAGCAGATAGAAGCCGATCAGGGACAGCACCGTATAGCCCAGCTTCCACGGTCCGGGACCGATGCGCGCAATCTGCGCGCTGCGCCAGCCGTCGGCGACGATGCGGGTCGAATGGACGCCCAGGAAAATGACGAGGCCGAGCAGCAGTATGGTCATGGAAGCATGTTTCCTTGCAGGCAGGATGGGTGGGCGTTCGCCATTCTAACCGCGGGCGGCGACATGTTTGCGGCTCTTCAACAAACCGGAACGGCGCCGCCGCGGCGCTGCCGTTTCAGGTTTATCTTCATCCGGACATGGCGGCCCGCCATGCAATAACAACGATACCGGAGACACCATGCCCTTCATGCGCAATCACGCCGTTGCCGCCGTCCTGGCCGCCGGCGGCCTTGTCCTTTGCAGCCACGCCCTTGCCGTGGTCGTCACGCTGCCCAGATACAACGTCAGCTTCGATAACGTGTCGGTGTCGGGCCTGTCCTCGGGCGGCTACATGGCGGCCCAGATGCATGTGGCCTATTCGAAGACGATCAGGAAGGGCGCGGGCGTGATCGCCGGCGGGCCGGTCTACTGCTCGCAGGGCAATGTCAGCATCGCCACCGGCCCCTGCATGGCCGACACCGGCTCGCGCAACCTGCCCTACCTGGTCTCGACCGTGAACACCTGGTCGGGCAATGGCTACATCGACCCGACGTCCAGCCTGGCCGCGTCGCGGGTCTACCTGTTCTCCGGCACCATCGACTCCACCGTGCGCCAGCCGGTGATGAACGACCTGCGCTCGATGTACGGCAACTATGTCGGCAGCGCCAACATCTATTACAAGAACACGCTGGCGGCCGAGCATGCGGTGCCGACCGACAGCAGCGGCAATGCCTGCAGCTACAACGGCACGCCCTATGTGAACAACTGCAACTTCGACGCCGCCGGCGAGATCCTGAAATGGATACACGGCACGCTCAACGCGAAAAATACCGGCACGCTTTCCGGCAGTTTCGTCAATTTCGACCAGCGCGCCTACTGGGGCAACGGCGACCCCACCAGCCACGGCATGGCCAATGACGGCTGGGCCTATGTGCCGGCCAGCTGCGCCGCCGGCCAGCCCTGCAAGCTGCATGTGGCCTTCCATGGCTGCAAGCAGAATGCCGCCACCGTGGGTTCCCAGTTCTATGCCAACGCCGGCTACAACCGCTGGGCCGACAGCAACAACATGATCGTTCTGTATCCGCAGGCCGCCGCCACCTATGCCAATCCGAACGGCTGCTGGGACTGGTGGGGCTATGACGACGTGAACTTCCCGGCCAAGAGCGGCGGCCAGATGGTGGCGGTCAAGACCATGATAGACCGCGTCGTGAGCGGCAACGCCGCCGCGCCCTATGCGTGCGCGTCCTGGTACAACAGCAATTACTGGCATGTGTACTACGGCCGCGCCTATGCCTACAACGGCAACGTGTACGCGACCAACTCCAACCAGTACCTCGGCTATTACTCCACCGCCGCCTACACCAGCGTGCGCCGCACCTCGGCCGGCTATTACGCCTACGGGAGCTGCCCGGCGTGAGGCGTTGGGCTGCGCCAGGCCGGCCTGAGGCGGGCCGCCGATGAAGCCGGTGCGGCTGACCATGGCGCCGTGCCGGCTGCATTTCGCCTCGCCGGTCTGGTACGCGCTGCTGGTGTCGGCGATGTACCTGGCGCTCTTGAACCAGCGCTTCTGGCGCGAGGCGGTCGCCCTGTGCTGGCGCGGCAATGCGGCCGACCTGCCATTCCTGCTGGCCCTGTTCCTGCTGCTGCTGACGGGCTTTTCGCTGGCGCTGCTGCTGGTGCCGGGCCGGCGGCTGATGCATGCGGCAAGCGGCATGCTGTTCCCGCTCGGCGCCATGGCGGCCTATACCGCCGACAGCTACGGCCTGGCCGTGGACGCCGGCATGGTGCGCAGCCTGGCGCATGCCACCCGCGGCGAAGCAGGCGCGCTGCTTGGCCCGCGCCTGCTGCTGTATGCGCTGCTGCTGGGCGTGCTGCCGCTGTTCGTGGTCGGCTCCAGCCGGATCACGCCGCTGCCGCTGCGCGAGCACCTGCGGCACCGGCTGCTGTTCTGCGGCGCCGCCCTGGCGCTGGCGATCCTGCTGACGGCCGCATTCGCCGCGCGCTTCCAGGCGCTGCTGGGCTCGCCTGCGCCCTACCTGCTGGTGCCGGCGGCGGCGCTGCAGGGCGCGGCGCGCTATGTCGCCTCCGACCTGGCATCGTGGCGGCCTGGCGGTCAAGCCATGCCGGCCGACCCGCCGCAGCGCCTGCCGCCTTCTCCGGGGAGCCGTCCGCTGGTGGTGTTCCTGGTGGTGGGCGAGACCGCGCGCCATGCCAGCTTCCAGCTTGGCGGCTATGACCGGCCGACCAATCCGCTGCTGTCGGGCATGCCGGGGGTGCATTATTTTTCCAACGTCACCTCATGCGGCACCACCACTGCGGTGTCGCTGCCCTGCATGTTTTCGCCGCTGGGCCGGGAAGACTACACCGTGGCCGGCGCGCGCGCCCTGCCAAACGCGCTGGAGCAGCTGGCCGCGGCCGGCGTGCGGGTTGCCTGGCGCGCCAACAATGCGGGCAGCGCCGGCATCAGCGCGCGGCTGCCCACGGTCGCGTTCCGGGCGCTCTTGCCTGACCCTGCGCTGTGCGACGCCACCGCCTGCCTGGACGAAGCCATGCTGGCCGGGCTGGACCAGGCGCTGGCCGGGGTCGACCGCGACAGCCTGTTCGGCTTTCACCAGATGGGCAGCCACGGGCCGGATTACTTCCGGCGCTATCCGGCTGCGGCGCAGCGCTTCAGCCCGGCATGCCGGCGCCAGGAACTGGCCGATTGCAGCGCCGAGGAAATCCGCAATGCCTATGACAACACCATTGTGTATACCGACCGCTTCCTGGCAGCCCAGATCGCGCTGCTGGAAAGCCGGTCCGACCGCTTCGACAGCGCGTTGCTGTATGTCTCCGACCATGGCGAGTCACTCGGCGAGGACGGCGTCTTCCTGCACGGCGCGCCGTATGCCGCGGCGCCGCAGGAGCAGAAGCGCATCCCCCTGCTGCTGTGGATGTCGGACGGCTATCGGAAACGCATGGGCATTGCCGGCGACTGCCTGGCGCCCCGGCTCGACCCGCCATTAAGCCACGACAACCTGTACCACACCCTGCTTGGCATGATGGCCGTCCGCGACCGGCATTACCGCCCCGCCATGGATCTCCTGGCTGGCTGCCGCGTCAGCGACTGATGCGGCGCACAAGGGAAACGCAAAATCCTTGTCGAAACGCCAAGCAAAATGCGATAAGCTTTTTACAATACTTTTCCAAGCATCCGAATGCCACACAGGGAGAGATTGTCATGCTGAAAGTCCAGTTCGCAATTGCCGTCATCCTGGTCTGCATGCTGCCGGCAGCCCACGCGTGGAATGACAGGCTGCTGGGAGAAAACTGGGAACTGGCGCGTCGCGAGCAGCGCGAGGCGGCATCCACCGGCGGCCTGTCCCTGAACCTGAAATCGAGCTGGCGGCAGGACATGGAAAAGTCCGGCGTATTGAGCCGCACCGGCCCCTACCGCTTCGCGCTGCCGCTGGCTTCGCTCGGCGGCGACAACGGCCCCAAGCTGCTGATGACCTACCTGCCGCGGGCGCGCGACGGCCTGGGCTCGGACCGCAGCGTGATGCTGTTCCTGCGCATCAACCTCGATTAACACCAATCACTATCCATAACGTGCCAGATGAAACGGATGGATTTTTGCGTATGGCAAGGGCGTAGCCGGGAATTCGGGCGGCATTGCCGCTCGCCGGCGAGCGGCGCCGGCTTGCCAGCCGGTGCGCGCGCTGCAAGCGGGTGAGGAGTCAATAGCCCAGCTATTGACGACGACGATCCCAACGCAGCCAGACGGAAAAGCCGCCGTTTCATGGCACGTTATGGGTGGGGATTGGTATAAGCCACCTGCACCGCTTCGGCCGCGCCCGGCTGCTTCAGCATCGCCCGGAACGAGGGCTGCCGGGCCAGCAGTTCTTCCACCGTACCCACGTCCTGCACCCTGCCGCCATCCATCAGCACCACCTTGTTGAAATGGTGCAAAAGGCTCATGCGGTGCACCGACGCCATCACGCAGGCATCCGGGAAGGCTTTCGAGATGCGGCCCAGCACGGTTTCCTCGGTCACCGGGTCAAGCGCGCTGGTCGGCTCGTCGAGCATGATCAGCGACGATGAGGACGCGGCGAGCAGGCCGCGCGCCAGGCACAGCCGCTGGCGCTGGCCGCCGGACAGGTTGAAGCCGCGCTCGGTGATCGGCGTCTCCAGGCCCATGGCCATGTCGGCCGTCACCGCGTCGAAGCCGCTGGCATGCACCACCCGGGCGATCTCGGCGTCGCTGTGGGCGCCGGACAGGGAAATGTTTTCCCGCACGCTGGCCTCGAACACATCGGCTTCCTGCGGGATCAGGGTGGCGATGCTGGACAGATGCCGGGTGCGGCCGTACGCCTGGCCATCGACATCGAAATGCTGCTGGGTCGGCGCATAGTGCCCGGCCAGCACCCGCATCAGCGTGCTCTTGCCGGAACCGCTGTGGCCGATCAGGGCGACGCGGTCGCCGCGCTCGATGGCCAGCGACACATGGTGCAGGCCGGCCGGCGCCTGGGCGGCGGCATTGTCGCTAATTGCCGGATGCTCGTAGCACAGGCCCTTGACCGCCAGCTTCTGCCAGCCGGCATGCACCGGCTCGCCGGCGGCCGGCATGTCGGCCGCGTTCAGGATGGCGTCGGCGCTGGCGACGTCGGTGCGGGTGCGGGCAAAGGACTGGAACTTGTCTGCCGCCGACAGCACCACGCCGCGCGCCTGCTGCGCATACTGGTGCACCAGGAACACGCTGCCCAGCAGCACCACGCCGCCGCTGTTCTTGCCCGGCCAGGCGGCTGCCACCACCAGGCCCCAGGTCAGCACCAGCGACAGCAGGTCGGCCGCGCACCACTTGGCTTCCACCAGAACAATGCTTTTTTTCAGCGGCACGAACACGTCGGCCAGGCGCTGGTTCACCAACTGGCGCGAACCCTGCTGCATGCGCAGCGAGAACACGGTGGAGACATTGCCCAGGAAGTCCAGCATCTTGGCCTGGTACTTGCGCTCGGCGGCGTTCTCCGCAGTGGCCAGGCGCATCAGCGTGCCGTCGAAGCGGTGCATCAGGCAGCCCACGCCGATATAGCCGAGAAGCGCCAGCGAACCGAGCAGCGGCGAGAACAGCACCAGCGCCGCCGCCGCGCCGACGAAATGCACGGCGCTCTTCAGGTAGGTGAACTGG
Organism: Noviherbaspirillum soli; assembly: GCF_015352955.1. Lineage (GTDB taxonomy): Bacteria > Pseudomonadota > Gammaproteobacteria > Burkholderiales > Burkholderiaceae_D > Noviherbaspirillum_A > Noviherbaspirillum_A soli. The sequence goes on along the minus strand of NZ_JACYOX010000038.1, from coordinate 8,859 downwards.
CTTTGGGCGAAGTTGTAGAGCGCCATGCTGGACTGCCCGATGCGCTGCTGCACGTCGCCGGAATGATGGCGGTCGTGCCAGGACATCGGCAGGCGCATCAGCTTGGCATACAGCGCGTCGGTGAACTGCTGGCGGATGCGCAGCGCGACCGTGCGCTCGCCGACCCGGCCCGGTCCGTGCAGCGCCCAGGCCAGCAGCGATACCGCCAGGATGGCGCCGACATAGCCGCCGGCATGCAGCAGCGCGCCACTGTCATTCTTTTGCAATGCATTGATGGCCTGCGCGGCCAGCCAGGGCGATACCAGTTCCAGCAGCGCCGCGCCGGTCAGCATCAGGCCGACCAGCACCACCTTCAGCCGGGCGCCGGCGGCATAACGCCAGAGATTGCGGTAGAGACCGGCGCCGGCCGGGGCGGAAGAAACATTGGGAGGCAGCATGTGAGGCGAGAATGAAGAAGACGGCGGCAATCTTAATCAAGGGAAATAAGTGCCGGCGTAACAGCTTGCAACAAGGCATGACAGCCAATGCACCGCGCCGTGTCCGGCTACAGACCGATGACGGCTGTAAATTGCCGTACGGAACTTACATTTCATTACAAGATCGGGCGCATTGCAGACCGCTGACGGCCATCACGGGCCATTGCATTGCAATGTCATCCTGCTGAAGCCGCGCTGTCACGCCGGCGTAGCAAAGCCTGGCTAGGATGCGCTGGTCAAAACAGCCGATCGCCAGCCATGCGCTTGCCAGCCACCGCCGCTTATCCCGATGCGCGCTTTTCCCGGATTGTCCTGTCGGTCGCTTCCACACCGGAAGAGATCCGCGAAGTGCAGCGGCTGCGCTGCAAGGCGCTGGCCCATGCGATGGGCATGGACCCGTCTGCAGCGCAGCACAGCCTGGATGAAGACGATCTGGATGCGCACTGCGACCACCTGATCGCCCGCGACCGCCGCAGCCTGAGGGTGGTGGGCAGCTACCGCGTGCTCGGTCCGCGCGCGGCGGCGCGCTGCGGCAGCCTGCATGCCGAGCAACTGTTCGACCTCGACCGCCTGCAGCACCTGCGCGGCCGCATGATGGAAGCCGGCCGCGCCTGCATCGACCCCGACTATCGCGGCAGCGGCGTGCTGATGATGCTGTGGGCCGGCCTGTGGGCGCTGATGAAGCGCGACGGCTGCCAGTATCTGGCCGGCAGCGTGTCGCTCAGCCTGGCCGACGGCGGCTACAACGCCACCGCCCTGTACCAGCGCCTGGCGCAGACCCATCTGGCGCCGCTGGAATACCGGGTGGCGCCGCGCCAGCCCTTCGTGCTGCACAAGTGCGAGCCGGGCCATGCGCCGCACGTACCGCCGATGCTGGAAGCCTATCTGCGCGGCGGCGCCTGGATCGCCGGCGAACCGGCCTGGGATCCGGATTACCACTGCGCCGAACTGTTCCTGCTGCTGCCGGTGGATGCGCTGCAGCGCCGGCCCGCAGCCCTTGCGGAGCGGCAGCGATGAGGCACGCGGCCGGAGTTGGGAACGCCGGCGTTCCGTGGTCGAACTGGCATTGCGAAGTCAATAAAATTGTCTATGCTGTTCGTTCGCCGCACCGGTCTCTGCCGCCCCAGTCCGTTCTTCCACAAGGAGCACTACGACATGACGCCCGACATTCTGATCATTCAGGACAACGCTGGTTATCACTTGCTGCATGGCCACCTGCATCTCGCGATGGCCCTGTCCAGTTCCGGCAAGGCGGTGGTTGAAGTGCCCGACCACGGCCGCGTGCTGGTAGCGAAAACCCGTGAAGGCCTGGTGGTGGAAAGCGAGGGCGGGCATCTGCCGCTGCTCTACAACTGATTTTCAATCCCGCCGCAACCGCGCTTTCACTTCGCTTTAGCCGTACGGCGACCGAGTCCAGCCAGGCGCCTCGTGGTCCGCGGCACCGCCGCATCGGCATTTCCCGCCGGCATTTGCTTTGCCCGATCCGCTGATTGCAAGCAAAACCCCTCTTCGCCTTATCTGCTTTAATCAGGCATGATTACCACATGGCATCATGCGCTTTCTGATTGAACTCGCCATTGCCGCCTGACACCACATAGGTTGCCGGCCTTGCGCCGCCTCCCCCCACCGCACCAGGCCGCCGCGGCCGGACCGCATCGTCAAGAGGACTGATTGAAGAAGCCCAACCCGCCCCATCGGCATGGCCTGTTTTTGAAACCCGCTGTCCTGTGGTCCGGCTGCATGGCGCTGCTGCTGGCCGCCGCACCGGTTAGCGCTGCCTACAAGGTCGAGCTGGAAGCGCCGAAAGCCCTGCGCGAACTGCTGACCCAGCACCTGGACCTGATGCGCTACCGCGAACGCGAGGACATCAATGCCGACCAGCTCAGGTTCATGGTGGAAACCGCGTCCGAGCAGGTCGGCGAACTGGCGGCCACCGAAGGCTATTTCTCGCCGGTGTCGACCGTGAAGATCGACGACAGCGTCGAGCCGCCGGTGGTGCGCATCAATGTCGAGGCAGGGCCGCGCACCAGCGTCGCGAAAGCCGACGTGCGGGTCAGCGGCCCGGCCAGCCAGCAGGCGCCGCAGCAGGTGGCGCGGGTGGTCGACGAATGGCCCCTGAAAGCCGGCGCGCCGTTCCGCCAGGAAGACTGGGCCAATGCCAAGGAAGCCGGCCTGCGGGTGCTGCAGGAGCGGCGCTACCCGGCCGCCAGCATCGCCAGCTCGAACGCCGCCATCTACGCAGACCGCAAGGAGGCCGAACTGGCCGTCGACTACCAGAGCGGCCCGCTATTTACGCTCGGCGGGCTGCGCATCAGCGGCACCGAGCGCTATCCGGAAAGCATCATCCGCAACGTCAACCCCCTGAAGCCCGGCGAGGAATACGATGCCGGCCGGCTGCTGGCCCTGCAGCGCGCGGTGCAGCGCACGCCCTATTTCAGCAACATCGTGGTGGATGTGGCGCGCGACGCCGCCGATCCCGCGCTGGCCCCGGTCGACGTGAAGGTCACCGAATATCCGACCCAGCGCATCCGTTCCGGCGTCGGCTACGCCACCGACACCGGCGCCCGCGTCGAGGGCCGCTACAGCCACAACAATGTGTTCGGCCGCGCCTGGGTATTCGACGGCCAGGCCCGGGTCGAACAGAAACGCCAGAGCGCCAAGCTGGACCTGGCGATGCCGCCCGACGGCGGCGCCTGGGTCAACAGCGTGAATGCCGCGATCGAGCGCACCACGCTGGAAGGCGTGGACCTGCGCAGCCGCCGCGCCGGCGTGCGCCGCGCCCGCAGCACCGACACCGACGACTATGCCTACACGGTCCAGTACTACCGCGACCAGCTGACCCGGATCGACGGCGCCGACCTGCCGGCCAACGTGATCACGCCCGAAGGCAGCCACCAGGCGCTGGTGGCGGGCTTTGCGCGCACCCGCCGCAAGGTGGACGATCCGCTGTTTCCGCGCAACGGCTATATCGCCTCTGTGGAATTCGGCGTGGCGCTCAAGGGCCTGCTGACCGACCAGACCTTCTTCCGCACTTACGGCAAGCTGCGCCGCTACTGGCCGGTGGGCGAGCGCGACCTGGTGCTGGTGCGCGGCGAGCTCGGCGCCGTCATTTCCAAGGGCGGCAATGCCGCGGTGCCGGCCTCGCTGCTGTTTCGCGCCGGCGGCACCGAGTCGGTGCGCGGCTATGACTTCCAGAGCATCGGCAATGTCGAGGGCAGCACCGTCTATCCGACCCGCTACCTGGCGGTGGCAGGCGTGGAATACCAGCGCTGGTTCAATGCCACCTGGGGCGGCGCGCTGTTCTACGACGTCGGCACCGCCACGGACAGCTGGGGCGACAAGGAGCTGTTCCAGGGCGTGGGCGTCGGCGCGCGCTATCGCAGCCCGGTCGGCCCGGTGAATGTCGATCTTGGCTACGGCATCCGCAACCGCACCTTCCAGCCCCACCTGTCGCTGGGCGTGGCGTTCTGATGGCGGCGCCGGGGATCGACGGTCAGAAGACCGCGCCCGCCACACGGGCGGGCAACAACACGCCGGACAACAAGGCGGGCAGCAAGCCCGCGCGCAGGCGGCGCTGGCCGGCGCGGCTGGCCATCGGCTTGCTGGTGCTGGTGCTGCTGCTGGCCGGCGCCGCCTACAGCCTGGTGTTTACCGACTGGGGCGCGCGCAACAGCTGGAAGCTGGCGACCCGCGCGCTGTCCGGCGCGCTGTCGGGCGAGATCGTCGGCGGCAGCCTGGCGCACGGCCTGGACCTGCGCAATGTCCGCTGGGGCAACCAGACCACCACGGTCACGGTCGACCGTATCCATGGCCGCTGGCAGCTGTCGCTGTCGCCGCGCAAGCTGACCATCGCCGCGCTGGAACTGGGCAAGGTCGATGTCACGGTCCGTCCGTCGAAGGAGCCGTCCGAGCCGGCCAGGCTGCCGGCCAGCATCCACCTGCCGCTGGAAATCGACCTGCAGAAGCTCGCCATCGGCAAAGTGGCGATCCACCAGGGCGAAGCCACCACCACCCTCACCGACCTGCTGCTGCATGCCGGCTCCGACCGGGTCCATCACAGCCTGACGCTGGAAAAGCTGGGCACGCCCTGGGGCGCGGCGCGGGCGGCGCTGGCGCTGACTGGCGACGCGCCTTTCCCGTTGAACGGCAGCGCCAGCCTGGATGGCGCCTGGCAAAAGCATGATTACCGCATCGACACCACGCTGGACGGCACGCTGGAAACGCCGGGCGTGGCAGTCAAGGCCAGCGGCGGCGGCGCCTTGCGCGCCGAGGCGCGGATCGAGGCGACGCCGTTCGCGCCGATTCCGTTCCGGCGTGCCAGGGTGGCGGTCGAGCACCTGGACCCGCGCCTGTTCAGCGAGACCGCGCCGGAGGCCGACCTGCGCATCGACGCCGACATCGCGCCGGTTGCGCAGCCCGGCGCGGCCATGCCCGACCTGTCGCAGCTGCGGGTCGCGGGGCCGATCACGATCACCAACGCCAGGCCCGGCGCCATCGACCAGCAACTGCTGCCGCTGGTCTCGCTGAAGGCGGAGGCCAGCCTGACGGCCGAGGCACAGCAGCTCACCGGCGTGGAAGCGGCGCTGCCGGGCGGCGCGCGGCTGGTCGGCGGCGGCGAGCTGCGCGCCGGCGGCAACGGGGAATTCACGCTGCAGGCGCGCAATCTCGACCTGCATGCGCTGCACCGCGCGGCGCGGCCGACCCGGCTCAACGGTCCGCTGAAGGTGGCGCTTGCCGGCCAGAACCAGCAGGTGCAGCTGGAACTGGAAGGCGCGCCCTTCCTGATCCAGGCCGACGCCAGCATCACGCCGCAGCAGGTCGAACTGCGCAGCGCCCGCCTCGGCGCCGGCGCGGCGCGGCTCGACGCCAGCGGCACCCTGGGGCGGGACGAGGCCGCCGCCTACTCAGTCAAGGGCAAGCTGGCCAGCTTCGACCCGGCCGCCTTCCTGTCCACCGTCCAGCCGCCGCCGGCCAAGGGCGCGGCGACAAAAAAACCGGCGCGCGTCCCGCAGGCCGACATCAACATGAGTTTCACCGCCGAAGGCAGGCTGCAGCCGGAACTGCTGGCCAACCTGCGCTTCGACATCCAGGACAGCAGCTATGACAAGCTGCCCATGAGCGGCGGCGGCACCCTGCAGCTGGCCGGCCAGCAGCTGCCGGCCGCCGATGTGCAGCTGCTGGTGGCGGGCAACCGGGTCAGCGCCAAGGGCGGCTTCGGCGCGCCTGGCAGGCAGCTGGCCTTTGCCATCGACGCGCCGGCGCTGGAGCGGCTGGGCTTCGGCCTGGCCGGCCTGCTGAATGCCCAGGGCACGCTGGCCGGCACGCTGCAGCGCCCGACCGTGCAGGCCGATCTGCAGGCGAAACAACTGGCCTTCGGCGAATACCGGCTTGCCCAGCTCACGGGCCGCGCCGACATGCGCGGCGTGCCCGGCGAGGACCCGGATGCCAGGGTCCGGCTTGCGATCAATGGCCAGGGCGTGAAGGCCGGCGCGGTGCAGCTCGACCGCCTGGACGGCGACATCGATGGCACCTATGCCAGCCATGCCATCCGTCTGCAGGCCGACGGCCGCGTCAATGGCAGCGCCGCCGCCGTAACGCTGGCGGCCAATGGCGCGCTGCGCCAGGAAAAGGCCGGGCTGGGCTGGGAAGGCACGGTGCGCACGCTGGAAAACCGCGGCGTGCCGCGCATCTCGATGAAGCAGCCGCTGGCGGTGCGCGCCGGCCCCGGCCAGGTGACGCTGGGCGCGACCAGGATCGACATCGAGAAGGCGCTGGTCAGCCTGGACAGGCTTGACTTCAGCAGCGACGGCCCGCTGCGCTCGCAGGGCACGATCAGCGCGCTCGACATGGGCCACCTGCTGACGCTGTGGAAGCAAATATCCGGCAGCGAGCCGCCGGTGAAGACCGACCTGGTGCTGGACGCGGCCTGGAACTTCACGCTGGCCGACAGCGCCTCCGGCTTCCTGCAGATCGAGCGCAAGAGCGGCGACCTGCAGCTGCCGGCGGCGGCGCGCAGCACCGCGCTGGGCCTGCGCCAGCTGAAGCTGCGCGGCGACTTCGCCGGCGCCGCGCTGCGCATCAATGCAGCGCTCGACACCGCGCGCTTCGGCAACGCCGCCGCGCAGGGCCAGGTCGGCCTGCAGCCGGATGGTGCGCGCCTGACCGTGGGGCCGGACTCGCCGCTGTCGGTGCGCGTGAATGCCGCGCTGCCGCAGCTGTCCGCGCTGGCCGCATTGACCGGGCCGCGCATCGCGCTGGACGGCAAGCTGGCGGCCAGCATCACTGCCGGCGGCACGCTGGGCGCGCCGGTGCTGTCGGGCGAGATCAACGGCAGCCAGCTGGCGCTGACGCTGTACGACCAGGGCGTGCGCCTGCGCGATGGCGTGGCCAAAATTATCCTGGCCGACAATGTCGCCGAGCTGCGCGAGGTGGTGTTCCGCGGCGGCGACGGCGTGCTGCGCGCCACCGGCCGCATTCCGCTGGACCAGGCCAGCACCGACATCACCGCCACCGTGGTGGCCGAGAAGCTGCAGCTGCTGGCCGACCCGTCGGCGCAGCTCACCCTGTCCGGCCAGGCGAAGCTGGAAAACGTCGGCCGCCAGCTCCAGGCCACCGGCAAGTTCAGGGTCGACCGCGCGCTGTTCAACCTGCCCGAGAAAAGCGCGCCCAAGCTCGACGACGACGTGGTGGTCTACCGCAACGGCGCCAAGCCCAGCACCGAGGGCAGCCGCGCAAACCCGGCGGAAAAACCGTCCGGCCCGTTCTCGCCGGTGGTCGATGTGCAGGTGGACCTGGGCGACAATTTCCGCTTCAAGGGTTCCGGCGCCGACCTGCGGCTCGACGGCGCGCTGTCGGTGCGCACCGGCCCCAGCCAGCCGCTGGCGGCCTATGGCACCATCCGCATCCCGGAGGGCAAGTACGAAGCCTTCGGCGCGGTGCTCGACATCGAGCGCGGCCTGCTCAACTTCACCGGCCCGCTGACCAATCCCAACATCAACATCCTGGCCATGCGGCGCCGCCAGGAAGTCGCCGCCGGCGTGCAGGTCACCGGCACGGTGCAGCAGCCGCGGGTGCAGCTGGTGTCGGAGCCGAACGTGGCGGACGAGGAAAAGCTGTCCTGGCTGGTATTTGGCCACGGCGGCAGCGGCGGCGGCACCAATGCCCAGACCGCAGCCCGCAGCGCGGCCACCGGCTTGCTCAACAAGCTGGGCGGGGACAAGGTGGCCAAGCGCATCGGCCTGGATGAACTGTCCTTCGGCAAGAGCGCCTATGGCATGGGCAGCGAGCAGGTGGTCAGTCTCGGCAAGAACATCAGCGAACGGCTGGCCATCGGCTATGAACAGAGCCTGGCCGGCGCGGCCAGCGTGTTGAAGCTGACCTACCAGTTGAGCCGCAGCTGGTCGGTGGTGCTGCGGGGCGGCCAGGTGGCGGGGCTGGACCTGTCCTATACCAGGCGGTTCGACAAGTTCGGCGAGATCAGGGGCCCGCGCTAGGGTGGCCGGCGGGCCTGTCAGCGCCACGGCGGTCGGGGGGCGTTGCCGCGGCATGGCGACCAGGGTGCGGACGGTCGCTGGGGTGTAATCCCCCGCAGGGGCATTGCGCCTGGCGAGGGGCAGAAACAGTTGCGGTTGCAGTTGCAGTTGCGGTTGCGGTTGCAGTTGCAGTTGCAGTTGCGGTTGCAGTTGCAGTTGCGGTTGCAGTTGCAGTTGCGGTTGCAGTTGCAGTTGCAGTTGCAGTTGCAGTTGCAGTTGCAGTTGCAGTTGCAGTTGCAGTTGCAGTTGCAGTTGCAGTTGCAGTTGCAGTTGCAGTTGCAGTACGCGCAGCGACAGTTGCGGTTGCCGTTGCAGTTGCAGTACGCGCAGCGACAGTTGCCGTTGCTTTTGAAGTTGCCGTTGCAGTTGCTTTTGAAGTTGTCGTTGCAGTACGCGCAGCGACAGTTGCAGTTGCAGTTGCAGTTGCAGTACGCGCAGCGACAGTTGCGGTTGCCGTTGCAGTTGCAGTACGCGCAGCGACAGTTGCCGTTGCTTTTGAAGTTGCCGTTGCAGTTGCTTTTGAAGTTGTCGTTGCAGTTGGGTCCCGTTGAGCGCGCCGTGACGTCGGTGCGTGGAGCGGGAAAAGGTGCGGCGTCTGTCTGAGCGCCGCGCAGCGGAGCGAGTTTAGCCGCGCCCCGCTCCATGCACCGACGGCACGGGAACCCCCGCGCAGCGGGGGCGCGATCACCGGGTCGCCTTTTTTTGGTTACTTTTTTTGGCGAAGCCCTCTATGTCAGGCTAGTTGTCGCATCCACTGATATCCAACAACCTGGAGGGCGATAGCGAGTGAGCAATGAAGAAACGACATCCGGAGCCAGTCCGGGAATGGGCCATACAGCAAATCATGTTGC
>NZ_JACYOX010000037.1 GCF_015352955.1 Noviherbaspirillum soli | reverse complement strand
GGCATCGGCACGCTCAACAGGACGGTGGCCGGCGACAAGGTAACGGCAAGCGCGTCGGGTGCGGCATTTGCCGACAAAACCGCGGCCACGAACAAGGAGGTGACGGTGAGCGGCGTGGTACTGGCCGGCGATGATGCGGCGAACTACACCATCGCCGGGACAGTGAAGACCACCGCCAGCATCGCCAGGCGCGCGCTGACGCTGTCGGACACGAAGGTGGACGACAGGGAATATGACGGCACCAAGGATGCCACGCTCAACGGCATCGGCACGCTCAACAGGACGGTGGCCGGTGACAAGGTGACGGCAAGCGCGTCGGGCGCGGCATTCGCCGACAAGGCCGCGGCCACGAACAAGGAGGTGACGGTGAGCGGCGTGGCGCTGGCCGGCGACGATGCGGCGAACTACACCATCGCCGGGACGGTCAAGACCACCGCCAGCATCACCAGGCGCGCGCTGACGCTGTCGGACACGAAGGTGGACGACAGGGAATATGACGGCACATCAAATGCCGCGCTCAATGGCATCGGCACGCTCAACAGGACGGTGGCCGGCGACAAGGTAACGGCAAGCGCGTCGGGTGCGGCATTTGCCGACAAAACCGCGGCCACGAACAAGGAGGTGACGGTGAGCGGCGTGGTACTGGCCGGCGATGATGCGGCGAACTACACCATCGCCGGGACAGTGAAGACCACCGCCAGCATCGCCAGGCGCGCGCTGACGCTGTCGGACACGAAGGTGGACGACAGGGAATATGACGGCACCAAGGATGCCACGCTCAACGGCATCGGCACGCTCAACAGGACGGTGGCCGGCGACAAGGTGACGGCAAGCGCGTCGGGCGCGGCATTCGCCGACAAGGCCGCGGCCACGAACAAGGAAGTGACGGTGAGCGGCGTGGCGCTGGCCGGCGACGATGCGGCGAACTACACCATTGCCGGGACGGTGAAGACCACCGCCAGCATCCGGCCGCGCCCGCTCGCCGTTCGTGCGCAAGGCGTGGACAAGGTCTATGACGGCAATACCAATGCAAGCATCACCCTCGGCGACAACCGCATCGAAGGCGACAGGCTCGATCTGCGCTATGCCAAAGCCAGCTTCGCCGACAGCAATGCGGGCAGCGGCAAGCCCGTCACTGTCGCGGGCATTGCGGCTTCGGGCGTCGACGCCGGCAATTACATGGCCGACAGCAATGTCGTCACGACCGCCAGCATCGGCAGGGCGCCGCTGACCGTCGCCGCCAATCCCGACAGCAAGACATTCGACGGCAAGGCATACCGCGGCGGCAACGGCGTCAGTTTCTCCGGCTTCGTCGCCGGCGAGAACGTCGGTGTACTGGGCGGCCAGCTTGGCTATGGCGGGAATGCCCAGGGCGCCGTGGAAATGGGCAGCTACCGCATCCTGCCCGGGGGCTATGCCAGCCAGAATTACGCCATCGTCTACGTGGACGGTAAGCTGACCATCGAAGCGCCCGCAGTACAACCCGCCAACCAGCCCGGCGGATCGCTGACGGGGGCCACCGTCGCCGCCCTGAATGAGATCCGTTCCATGGAGCAAGCCGGCGCTATGAGTGGCGACACACGTCCGCTGCTATCCCGGCCCACGCTGTCCATCGACAGGTGCGGCGTGCGCATACCCAGGCGGGTGTTGAACGTGATGGAAGGCGACTGCCTGGCAGCCGCACTCCAGCCGGCCGCGGCGCGCGCCGTCGCTTCGACGCGGCTTGCAGGCAACTGATGGCTCGCTGATACTGCCGCACAGGCGAGTGGAGGTGGATGTTTCACGGGAAACATGCATTCTTTACCGCCAAGGCGGCTATTTGCACTTCCACGCCCGGCGGCACAAAAGCAAACGCCCGCTTGCGCGGGCATTTGGTACTACTGGCGGAGTGGACGGGGCTCGAACCCGCGACCCCCGGCGTGACAGGCCGGTATTCTAACCAACTGAACTACCACTCCTAAACTGCTGAAATCTTCGCATGCCGCCTGCTGAACCTGGTGGGTGCTGAGAGGCTCGAACTCCCGACCTACGCCTTGTAAGGGCGCCGCTCTACCAACTGAGCTAAGCACCCCGGTGCTTGCATCCTGCATCGAATTCAGACGTGTTGCCTTGTGTCTGAAGCGGGGCGAAGTCTACAGGAAGTCTTTTTGAAAAACCAGTGCCAGGCAAAAATTTTTGAAAAAAATCGTTGATCGCGCAGTCTGCTGCTGCATCGCCCATGCGATTCAGCCAGAATGGTCGTTGGCCGATTATCAATCAGGCTTGCGTGGAGACTTTCATCATGGCTATCCGATTTTCCTTCCTGCTGGCTGCCGCCATGATGGCCGGCTGCGCCCATAGCCCGCCTGCGGAAACGGCCGGCATGCTGCGCCATGGCGTCGAGCCGGTGGATACCACCCGCGACGGCATGTCCACCGCCGCCACCATCGACAGCTACAAGGCCGACCTGGCGCAGCGTATCTATCAGGTCAATTCCACCCGCGTCTACACCACGCGTCCGCAGGCGCTGCTGCGCTCGGTGGTGGTGCTGAAATATGCGGTGGACGCCGGCGGCAACCTGGTGCGCAGCGAGATCGCCCGCAGCAACCACGACCGCGCCACCGAGGCCACGGCGCTGGCGTCGCTGCGCAACAGTGCGCCATTCCCCAAGCCGGCGCCGCACCTGCTGCGCAACGGCAGGGTGGAAATGCATGAGTCCTGGCTGTTCAACAACGATGGCCGCTTCCAGCTGCGTTCGATCGCCCTGGTCCAGATGAACGAATGAGCAGCGCCTGGCTGCTGGTCAACGCGGTCAGCGCATTGCTGCTGCCGCCCCTGAACCTGCTGCTGCTGTGCGCGGTGGGCGTGCTGCTGCGCCGGCGCTGGCCGCGGCTGGGAGGCGGGGTGGCGCTGCTGTCGCTGGCGTTGCTGGTCGGGCTGTCGACCCATGCCGGCGTGCGCCTGCTGGCACGGCCCCTGGAAAATCGCATTCCGGCGCTGGACCTGGCGCAAGCCGCCGATGCCCAGGCCATCGTCGTGCTGGGCGGCGGACGCCGCCGCAATGCCCCCGAATATGGCGGCCAGGATGTGCCGTACCCCAGTGCGCTGGCTCGGTTGCGCTATGCGGCCCGCCTGCAGCGCCAGACGGGCCTGCCTCTGCTGGTCAGCGGCGGCCGGCCGGAGGGCGCGGTGGAATCCGAGGCCGCATTGATGGCGCGGGTACTGCGCGAGGATTTCCAGGTCAGTGTGCGGTGGATGGAAGAAGAATCGGATAACACCGCCCAGAACGCCCGGTTCTCGGCCGCGCTGTTGCAACAGGCAAGAATATCCCGCGTGCTGCTGGTGACCGATGCGCTGCACATGCCACGTTCGCAGCAAATCTTCGAACAGGCAGGGCTGGAGGTGACAGCCGCGCCCACCAATTACATCGCACAGGGCGCGCTGCATCCGGCCGATTTCATCCCGAATGCCGGCGCGCTGAGGGACAGCCACTATGCGCTGCATGAATGGATAGGCCGCTTCTGGTACCGGATCGCCTACCGCGGCAAGGCGGTTTCGCCATCGGCGTTGTAAGTGGTTCTCTAAAGAAACAATTTCTCTGGATAAATATAAATCTCTCTGGTTAAATAGTCGCACCGTTGCGTTCTAGGAGAGCCGCCGTGCGATTAAAAGCCTGTTCGTCCCTGTTGCTGGGTCTTGCCTTTGCGCTGGCTTCACAGGCGCATGCCGACATCGTGGTGGCGCAGTCGGCGCCGCTGACAGGCGAAGCCGGCGGCGCCGGTCGCGGCCTCGCGCTGGGCGCCAAGATCTATTTCGATCATGTCAATGCCACCGAGGGCGGCGTCAACGGCCACAAGATCGTCCATGTGGTGAAGGACGACGGTTACCAGATCGAAGGCACGGTGCGCAACGCCAAGGAATTCATCGCCGACCCGCGGGTGGTGGCGCTGACCGGCTTTTACGGCACCGACAATGTCACCGAACTGTTCAAGCAGGGCCTGTTCGACAACACGCCGCTGTCCATCGTCGGCGTGTCGACCGGCGCCAAGCTGCTGCGCGAGCCGATGAACCCCAGCATCTTCCACCTTCGCGCCAGCTATATCGAGGAAGTCGACGCTATCGTGCGCCATGTTGCCGGGCTCGGCACCAAGCGCATCGCCGTGGTGTATGAAGACAATCCCTTCGGCGAAGCGGGCCTGCGCGCCGCCGAAGACGCGGTCAAGAAACGCAACCTGGCGCTGGTGGCGCGCGCGACGTATCAGCAGCACACCACCGATGTGCGCGATGCGGTGAAGGACGTGGTGGAAAGCCAGCCCGACACCGTGATCCTGGTGGCGATCACACCGCCGGCCGCGGAATTCATCAAGCAGTTCCACGCCGCCGGCGGCCGCGCCTACCTGTTCGGCCTGTCCACGGCGAATGTGGAAGGCCTGTCCAAGGTGGTGAGCCCGACCGCGCTCCAGGGCCTGGGCATTTCCCAGGTGATGCCGTTCCCGTACAGCGCCACGCTGCCGCTGGTGGCCGATTACCAGGCGGCGATGAAGGCCTATGCCAAGGGCACGCCATACTCCTATACGACGATGGAAGGCTATATGAATGCGCGGGTGCTGGTGATGGCGCTGAAGAAGGCCGGCAATTCGCCCACCCGCGCCTCGGTCCGGCAGGCGCTGGAAGGACTGGGACAGATCAATCTGGGCGGCTATCCGCTCAATTTCTCGCCGACCAACCATGTCGGCTCCCGTTTCGTGGACCTGACCGTGGTCAGCCGCACGGGTTCGCTGATGCGCTGATGCGTTTGCCCTGGTTGCGCTCCCGGCGCAGTGTTCGATAGCGCACCGCTTTTCTTCGCAAGCCGCCTTATTCTTGCTCAGGAAGCACCGGATGCGCCATGCATCCGTGCATCCGCAAGGCCTTGCAGACTTGCAAAAATTGCCACTTTTTTGTAACCTGCAGCACGCCTTACGCAGCGGCCGCCGGCCCGCGTCAAACCGCCGTCAGAGCCGCCTGCGCATACTTCACCTAGCCTTGGGGGTACCACCATGTTGGAAAACAATCTGAAGACAGTCAGGACAGATCTGCGCTCGCTGCTGCGCGACGCCCAGGACCTGTTCCGCGAGGCGACCTCGTCCACCGGCATGAAGGCCGACGACCTGCGCGAGCGCGGCCTGGAACTGCTGGACACTGCGCTGGTCAAGGCGCAGGACCTGCAGTCGGTCGCGCTGGACACCAGCAAGGAAGTGGTCGACACCGCCGACAGCTTCGTCAAGGACAACCCATGGCGCGCGGTGGCGATCTCGGCGGGCGTGGGCGTATTGCTGGGGATGATGATCGGGCGGCGGTAAGCAGTCAGCTGGCCAGACATGCGAAGCGCCCTCTCTTGAGGGCGCTTTTTATTTGGTCTTTGAGAAAGCGTGTGACCCGGCATGCATTGGTATGGTGGAATATTCTAAGGGAGCATTCCACCTTTCGTCGACCAAGGCAGGGCTATGGAAGACGTAGAAGCCGTAGCCTGGGTGGAGCGCAGCGCAACCCGGGATTGCACCGATTGCACAAGACACCGATCCCGCGCCTACCCGGCCAATTCCCGGGCCTTGCCTTTTCCATTTGACGGGCACAGTCGCTGGCTTCAGCGATGCATGGCCCGGGTTGCGCTGCGCTCCACCCAGGCTACGAGTTCTTCAGGGAAGCGTGTCACCAGCATGCGGTCGTAGGGTGCAATACCCGCAGGGCATTGCACCGTGGGCGGCTGAACAATGGGTACAGTTCAAACTTTGTCGTGATCGACGATTGGTGGAATGCCCCTTCGGGGTATTCCACCCTACTAGGCTACTAGGCTGAGCAGAACAGACCATGCGTAGCATGTGATGGTTGAACACTTTATGGGCTAGTTAGCCATAACGCGCTTTGTGTAATGATGATATTTGAACCCGAATATGAAAGCCATCCGAAATAATCAAATAAAAAGCGCCTTTTTGAAGGCGCTTTTTATCTCCGACCTAAAAATTGTAAATGCCGCTTTTGTCTAAAAAGCGGCATTTATTGAAAGCACTAAGCTAAAGGGTTATTAGCAGATCTTTCCACCGCTTCGGGTCAGGCAGCCGGAGGTGCTTGCCACTGCCCAGATAACTTTACCATCTGCGCCACGGGTGCCAGTCAGGATGTACGTGTCAGCAGCAGCAATACCGCTTACAGCGTTCGGTGCCAGAGTCAGCGTTGCAACGTTAGTTGCAGTTGCCAGGGTAACGCCAGCTGGGTTGAAAACAGTGCCGCTAGATGCGATGCCTGGAATGCCAGCAGTAAGGGTCGTAGCATCAGGAACACCAGCGGTCACAACAAGCGAAGAAAAGTTGGCACCGCTTACGCAATCTCCGTTTTGCGAGCAAAGATCGATTGCAGTTTTGTACGGGCTAGTAGCAGCAACCACTTCCGAATAACGTGCTTTCAGCGTGTAGTTTTGATACGCCGGAATAGCCACAGCCGCCAAAATACCAATAATCGCAACCACGATCATCAGTTCGATCAGGGTAAAACCTTGCTGAGCCTGCTTTTTGTATTGAGCGAATTTCATGTTGTCCGTCCCGAAAAAAGAAAGAAATAAGAAGTAAAACGACACACTACCGAAATCTGTTGAAGCTGATTTCTGTAGAGCAACATGCGTGCCAGCAACGTTTCTTTAGAGAAAA
Organism: Noviherbaspirillum soli; assembly: GCF_015352955.1. Lineage (GTDB taxonomy): Bacteria > Pseudomonadota > Gammaproteobacteria > Burkholderiales > Burkholderiaceae_D > Noviherbaspirillum_A > Noviherbaspirillum_A soli. The sequence goes on along the minus strand of NZ_JACYOX010000037.1, from coordinate 45,112 downwards.
CTCGGAAAACCTTGGTTTTTGGACGGTGCGCATGAAAAAATGGCGGGCAGAAACGCTGTGCCACCCGGTTTGGCACCGTTGCGGGCTCTGCCAGCCGCTGCTGGCACCGGCCGTCTACCCGCCAGGACCTGGCGCCAGAGAGAAAGAAGCATCGTGGAACTGATCAGCCTTGCAGCAGCCATCACCCTGACCGAATGGAGCGAGCGTACCTTCTGGCGGCGGTTTGCCGATGGCTCGGTGAAGAAGGAAGTGGAGGGCGGCAATGGCAAGTCCATGGTGCACCTGGATTCCATCAAGCCGCATATCGCCATGCCGCTGGATGCCGGCGATTTCGCGCTGCTGAAGCTGGCAGACCGCGGCGACGCCGCCGCCCAGAACGACCTCGCGCTCATCTTCCTGGCCAATGGCAAGCCGCGCGGCGCGATCGCCTGGCTGGAACTGGCGGCGCGGCAGGACCATGCCGATGCGATGCACTGGCTGGCCCGCTGCTACCTGGAAGGCAACGGCGTGGTGCGCGACGACAACCTCGGCATGATGTGGCTCGCCAGGGCCGCCGCCAACGGCCACCTGATCTCGGCCAGTCAACTCCAGCTGATGCGCGAGCGCTTCATCGCCGCTGGCTAGCAACCGCCACGGCGCGCGGCCGGCTGCCCAGCAGCACGCAGGCCAGCGCGGCGACGATCAGCGCAATGCCGGCCCACTGCCAGGCCGTCACGCTTTCCCCCAGCACCAGCATGCCGCTGGCGATGCCCACCACCGGCACGCCCAGGCTGAATGGCGCGATCCGGTTGGCGCCGTGGCGCTGGATCAGGCCGGTCCACATGCTGTAGGCGAAGATCGTCGCCACCCAGCCCAGGTAGGCCACCGCCACCCAGCCCTGCCAGGGCGCGCCGGTCCACTGCCAGCGGCTGCCGGGCGCGTCGAACAGCAGCGACAGCGCGATGAAGGGCAGCACCGGCACCGCGCTGCACCAGACCAGGAAACTGAGCGGCGCAAACCCAGGCGCGGCGCGCTGCGCCAGGCGCACCACGATGTTGGAGGCGGCCCACATCGACGCGCCGCCCAGGCACAGCGCAAAGCCCAGCGCCGTGGTGGCCGCCGCCGCGCCGGCCGCCGGCAGCAGGTAATTCATCGCGAAGCAGCACAGGCCCAGCGCCGCCAGCGCCAGGCCGGCCAGCAGCGGCCGGCCGGGTTTTTCGGCCAGCACGAAAAAGCTCAGCAAGGCGGTAAAGAACAGCTGGGTCTGCAGCAGCACCGAGGCCAGCGCCGCCGTCATGCCGATCTTCAGCGACAGGAACACCAGGCCGAACTGGCCCACGCCCTGGCACAGGCCATACAGCAGCAGCCATTTCCAGTGCACCCGCGGCGCCGGCACCAGGAAGATCAGCGGCAGTATCGCCAGCAGGTAGCGCGCCGCGCCCAGCTGGAACGGCGTGAAGCTGCGCAGGCCGACCTTCATCGCGATGAAGTTGGTGCCCCAGATGACGACGATGCCCAGGGCGGCCAGCAGCTCGCGGCCGGTGAGTGAAGTGTTTTGCATGATGTCTTTCTATGAGGCGGACGTGGCGCGGCGCACGTCCCACCAGTCAGGCAGCAAGCGCCGCACCTCGTTCCTGGCGTAGCGATCGTCGATCAGGTACACCACGCCGGAATCGGCGCGGGTGCGTATCACCCTGCCGGCCGCCTGCACCACCTTCTGCAGGCCGGGATACAGGTAGGTGTAGTCGTAGCCGGCGCCGAAGGTCTGCTGCATGCGCTCGCGCATCTGCTCGTTGACCGGGTTGATCTGCGGCAGGCCCAGGGTGGCGATGAAGGCGCCGATCAGCCGCCGGCCCGGCAGGTCGATGCCTTCGCCGAAGGCGCCGCCCAGCACCGCGAAACCGACGCCGGCGCTATCGGCGGTGAAGCGGCCCAGGAAAGCGGTGCGCGCGCTTTCCTCCATGCCGCGCGACTGCTCCCAGAACGGAATGCCGGGATGCCGTTCGGCCATCAGCGCCGCCACCTGACGCAGGTAATCGAAGCTGCTGAAGAAGGCCAGGTAGTTGCCCGGCTGGCGCGCATACTGCGCCGCGATCAGGTCGGCGATCGGCGCCAGCGACTGTTCCCGCTGACGGTAGCGGGTGGAGATGTGGCTCGCCACCCGCACCGCCAGCTGGCTGGCCTCGAACGGCGATTCGACATCGATCCAGGCGGTCTCTTCCGGCAGGCCGAGCATGTCGGCATAGAAGGGCCGCGGATTGAGCGTGGCGGAAAACATCACCGTGGCGCGCGCCAGCTTCAGGCGCGGCCGCACGAAAGGCGCCGGCACGATGTTGCGCAGGCAGAGGCGGGCGCCGGTTTTTTGTCCACGGCCGGCGTCCAGCGTCACGTCGAACAGCGAGTGCGGCCCGAACAGTTCGGCAATGCGGCCGAAGTGCAGCGCGTCGAAATAGAAGTCCTGCAGCGCGCCATGGACTTCAGTCGGGTGCTCGGCCAGGTAGTCGGTCATGGCGCTGGTGGCCTGCTGCAGCGCATTGACGAAGCCGTCCGGCAGCGTCTCGTGCACGGCGTAGCTGTCCTCCTGGTCGCGCCACAGCGCATTCCACTGGCGGTTGAGCTTGTCCAGCGGCTTCTTCAGCAGCGCCGGCGCGTCGCGGCGCATGGCGGCCAGGCTGTGCTGGTCCAGCTCGGCGCTATACATCCTGCGCGAGCGCTCGACCATGTTGTGCGCCTCGTCCACCAGCACCGCCACCCGCCACTGGTTGGCCAGCGTCAGGCCGTGCAGCATCGCCGACAGGTCGAAGTAGTAGTTGTAGTCGCCGATCACCACGTCGGCCCAGCGCGCCAGTTCCATGCCGAGGTAATAGGGGCATACCTGGTGCGCCAGCGCCGCCGTGCGCAGGCGGTCCTGGTCCAGCGTGCCGGCCTCGAGCGCGGCGCTGCGGGCGGCCGGCAGGCGGTCGTAGAAACCCTGCGCCAGCGGGCAGGACGCGCCGTGGCAGGCCTTGTCCGGATGCACGCAGGCCTTGTCGCGCGCCACCAGTTCGAGTGTGCGCAGCGGCCGGGCGGCGGGCGCGGCGGCGCCGATCTGTTCCAGCGCGTCCAGCGCCAGCGCCCGCCCCGAGGTCTTGGCGGCCAGGAAGAACACCTTGTCCAGCGCCTGGCCGGGACAGGCCTTGAGCAGCGGGAACAGCGTGCCCACCGTCTTGCCGATGCCGGTCGGCGCCTGCGCCATCAGGCAGCCACCGTCGCGGGCGGTGCGGTAGACCGAGGTCGCCAGGTGGCGCTGGCCGGGGCGGAATTCGGCATGCGGAAATGTGAGCGCCGACAGCGCCGCGTCGCGTGCGGCGCGGTGCGCCAGTTCCTGTTCTGCCCAGGCCTCGAAGCGCCGGCAGTGGTCTTCGAAATGCGCCCGCAGCCAGGCGGCGTCGCGGGTTTCGACGAGCACGGTCTCGCGCTGGCTGCCGATGTCGAAATACACCAGCGCCAGTTCGATGCTCTCCAGCCCGCGTTCCTGGCACAGCAGCCAGCCATAGATGCGCACCTGCGCCCAGTGCAGATGCCGGTGGTTGTCCGGCATGGCCGCCAGTTCGCCGCGATAGGTCTTGACCTCGTCCACCCGGTTCGCCGCCGGGTCGTAGCCGTCGGCGCGGCCGCGCACCAGCAGCTGGCCGAACTGGCCCGACAGGCTGACCTCGGCTTCATAGGGCGCCGGCCGCCGCGACGCCACCACCGCATGGCCGGCGATGCCTTCCAGCGCGGTGGGCGAGGGCGTGAAGCGCAGGTCGAGGTCGCCCGCCTTGGCGGTGAACTCGCACAGCGCGCGCACGGCCACCGTGTAGCGGCGCGGTGTGGACGGGTCGTTCAAGGCAGGCAGGGAAGGTGCGGTGGAATCTAGTTCGGGCGGCGGAAGCCGCCTTCGATCCAGGCGGCGGCGCTGGACGGGCTGAGCTTGAAGTTGGGCGCCACCCGCACTTCGGCCAGCTGCTCGCCGTATTCATCGCGCGCCGACAGCAGCGCATACGGGTCGTCCTCGTCGGGCACGATATCGAGGATGACCTCGATGCGGCCGGCCTCGGCATTGACGAACAGGCTCTTGTGCAGCATCGCGTGCAGCTGCTGCTCATGCCGGCGCAGCACCTCGGACGCGGTCTTGACCAGGGTGCCGAAGGCGGATGCATCGAGCGGCTTGGGGTTTTTCTTGTCGCGGCCCATGGTCCAGGGGCCGACCAGCGCCGGCTCGGCTTCGCCATCCTTGATCATGGCCACCGCCCAGCCGTCGTCGTCCTCGTTCTTGATCACGCGCGCGGTCCAGCCGTTGTCGCGCCACAGGCGCGGCTCTTCAATCTTGGCGTCGTCGTCGGACGCGGGCAAATCGGGGGAAGTGTCAGTCATTGCGGAAATGCATGGAGGGGAAATTTCAAGACGGTATATTAATCCAGATCCGCCGCGCTCACAGCGCGCCATCGACCTCACGGGATTCCCATGTCAGACCAGCAACCCGACGCCGAGCGCCAGGCCCAATTGCGCCAGCACCTGAAGGAAATGTTCGACTACGCCCGCTCCGGCGACGCCGCCACGCTGGCGCGTTTGCTGGCCCTGGGCGTGCCGGCCAACCTGCGCAACGAGAAGGGCGACACGCTGCTGATGCTGGCCTGCTATCACGGCCATCTCGAGGCCGCCCGCGTGCTGCTGCAGCATGGCGCCGACACCGAGATCTACAACGACAATGGCCAGCTGCCCCTGGCGGCGGCAGTCTTCAAGGATTACCGCGAGATCGCCGAACTGCTGCTGGCCAGCGGCGCCAAGGTGGACGGCGCCGCGCCGGACGGCCGCACCGCGCTGATGATGGCGGCCATGTTCAACCGCACCGCGATGCTGGAACTGATGCTGGCCCACGGCGGCGATCCGCATGCGCGCAATGCCAAGGGCCTGAGCGCCCGGGACCTGGCCCTGACGATGGGCGCGCCGGAAACGGCCAGGCAGCTCGAGGCCCTGGGCGCCTGAGCCGCCGCCGGGCCGGCACGCCCGGCGGCGACGCGTCGGCACGGATGCCGCATGCCTGCCCGGCCAGCCGGATGCGCTCGTCGAATGACTCGGGCCTTGCTGCGCCCGTGCGCCGGCGTTCAACGGATCGCGCCTTGCCGGCTGCATCATGCCGACCCATCGCGCGCTCATCTCCCGCCTGGTTAACCGTTACAATCCCGGCTCCCGAACCGGCAACCATTTCCCTATTTCATGTCCGCCAGACTCACTCCGTCCACCATCGTGATGCTGCTGCTTCCGCCGCTGCTCTGGGCCAGCAATGCGGTGGTGGGCCGCATGGTGCAGGGCATGGTGCCCCCGGTGATGATGAATTTCGTGCGCTGGCTGGTGGCATTCATGGTGCTGCTGCCGCTGGCCGGCTGGGTGCTGCGGCGCGGCAGCGTGCTGTGGCCGGCATGGCGCCGCTTCGCGCTGCTGGGCCTCCTGGGCGTGGGCCTGTACAACGCGATGCAGTACCTGGCGCTGAAGAGCTCCACGCCGATCAATGTCACCCTGGTCGGCGCCAGCATGCCGGTCTGGATGCTGGCCATCGGCTGGCTGTTCTTCAAGGTGCGGGTGTCGCCGCGCCAGATGGTGGGCGCGGTGCTGTCCATCCTCGGCGTGCTGGTGGTGCTGTCGCGCGGCGAATGGCGCCAGCTGCTGGGCCTGCGGCTGGTGGCCGGCGACCTGCTGATGATCGTCGCCACCATCGTCTGGTCCTTCTACAGCTGGCTGCTGACGCTGCCCCTGCCTGGCGCGGCGCAGAAGCTGCGGCCGGACTGGTCTGCCTTCCTGATGGCGCAGGTCGTGTTCGGCCTGGCCTGGTCCGGGCTCTTCGCCGGCGGCGAGTGGCTGGTATCGGATGCCCGCATCCACTGGAGCTGGCCGCTGGCGGCGGCGCTGGTCTATGTCGGCATCGGTCCGGCGGTGATCGCCTTGCGCTGCTGGGGCACCGGCGTGCAGCGGGTCGGCCCCAGCATTGCCGCTTTTTTCAGCAACCTCACGCCGCTGTTCGCAGCGATCCTGTCCTCGGCCTTCCTGGGCGAACTGCCGCATCTCTATCATGCGGTTGCCTTCCTGCTCATCGTCGGCGGCATCGTGCTGTCCTCGCGGCGCTAGAGTGCTTTCGGCCTGACTGGCTTGTCGATACCGGTACAATCCCGGCTGGCGCGCGTTGCGCCGCAACATTTACCAGCACATCATGGCCCGCCTGAAGCTCGATTTCCCTGAAGACCAGTACTACTATGCCACCCAGCTCACCGTGCGCGTGACCGACATCAACGGCGCCAACCACCTTGGCAACGATTCGATGATCTCGATGATTTCCGAAGCGCGGGCGCGCTTCCTGTTCGACTTCGGCCTGGAAGGCACCCTGGACCAGGATGTCGGCACCATCGTCACCGACCTCGCCACCACCTACCGCAATGAAGCCCATGCGCGCGACCAGCTGCTGTTCGAAGTCGGCGTGATGGACTTCAACACCTACGGCGGCGACATCACCTTCCGCATCACCCGGCCGCGCGACCAGGCGCTGGTGGCAATGGCGAAGTCGGGTTTCGTGTTCTTCAATTACAAGACGCGCAAGGTGGTGCCGATGCCGGACGCGTTTTCGGGCAAGTTCCAGCGGGTAAACTGGGTGGCTTAAGCGCACGCCGGCCGCAACTCTCGTAGGGCGCAATACCCCGCAGGGGCATTGCGCCATTGGTCGATCATGGAAAGCGGCCGACATGACGATCGCGGATGGCGACCGATGGTGCAATGCCCTTCGGGTATTGCACCCTACAATACTGACCCAGCCTGCGCCGTGGACGAACAACTCTCGTAGGGCACAATACCCCGCAGGGGCATTGCGCCAATGGTCGATCAGGAAAAGCGGCCGACATGACGACTGCGGACCGCATGAAATACATTGCCCCCGGCTTGCGCTGTGCAATACCATGTTGCCGGCAATTTCCGATACACCCATCGCTCTTTCTATAGGCCCCTGATGCAGAACCCCAAGCCTCATTTTCTCCAGGGGCCCGGCGAAGTCCGCAGCCTGTTGCGCCAGCCAGACCGCCTGCGCGGCCTTGGCCAGCCCCATGAATGGCCGCAGGCGCTTGCCACTGCGCTGTCGCTGGCGCTCGATTCAGGCTTCGCCACCTGCATCGCATGGGGGCCGGAAGGCCTGCTGCTGTACAACGACGCCTTTGCGCAGCTGCTGGGCGACCGCCATCCGGCGGCGCTGGGCAGGCCGGTGGACGAGGCTTGGCCATGGGACTGGCAGCAGTTGCAGCCGCTGTTTGCCCGGAGCATGGCGGGCGATCCGGTGCACCGCCGGCGCCAGCCGCTGAGCCGCCTGTGCGGCGGCCTGCGCGAACTGGCCTGGCTTGACTACTCCCTGGCGCCGGTACGCGATGCCGGGGGCGCGCCGGTCGGCGTTTGCTGTACCTGGGTCGACGCCACGGCCAGCGCGCCGCATGACGACACGCCGCCCTACCGCAGCATCGCCGACCACACCGAAATCATCATGTGGATCACCGAGGCGAGCGGCTACTGCACCTATCTCAATCCGGCCTGGTACCAGTTCACCGGCCAATCCCGGGACGACGGGCTGGGCCTGGGATGGCTGGACGCCACCCATGCCGAAGACCGGCCCGCCGCCGAAACAGCCTTCCTGACGGCCAACGAGGCCCAGTCCCATTTCCGTGCCGAGTACCGGCTGCGCCGGCATGATGGCGTCTACCGCTGGGTCATCGACGCCGCCGCGCCCCGCTTCGGCGAGGACGGCAGCTACCTCGGCTATGTCGGCGCCGTGCTCGACATCCACGACCGCAAGCTGGCCGAAGCCGCCGTGGTGGCCAGCAATGCCCGCTTCCAGGCCGCGATCAAGGCGGTCGAGGGCGTGCTCTGGACCAACGATGCGACCGGCCGCATGCGCGGCGAGCAGCCGGGATGGGCCATGCTCACCGGCCAGAGCTACGAGCAGTACCAGGACTCTGGCTGGACCGCCGTGGTGCATCCGGACGATGTGCGCCAGAGCATCGACGTCTGGCACCAGGCCGTAGCCGAGCGCCGCGCTTATGTGGCCGAGCACCGGCTGCGCCGTCGCGACGGCCAGTGGCGCCATTATTCGGTGCGCGCCGTTCCCACCATGGATGCGCGCGGCCACATCATTGAATGGGTGGGCGTGCATACCGACATCACCGAACTGCGCCGTACCGAGGACGCGCTGCGCCAGCTCAATGCCGGCCTCGAAATCGGCATCCGCCAGAGCACGCTGGAGCGTGACCGGCTCTGGGGCATGTCGCAGGACATCATGGCGATTGCCTCGCTGAACGGCTACTTCCTGAATGTGAATCCGGCTTTCACCGCCATCCTCGGCTGGAGCCTGGAGGAAGCGGTATCGATGCCCTTCCTCGAAATGACCCATCCGGACCATCGCGCGGACTTGAGCAGCAAGGTGGAATTGCTGGCGCGCGGCGAGGCGCTGGTGCGCTACGAGGTGCGCGACCTGCACCGCGACGGCGGTTTCCGCTGGCTGTCCTGGACCATCGTGCCCGAGGGCGACGTGCTCTACGGCGTGGCGCGCGACATCACCGCGGAACGGCGCCAGGCCGAACTCCTGCACCAGACCGAGGAAGCGCTGCGCCAGGCCCAGAAAATGGAAGCGGTTGGCCAGCTGACCGGCGGCATTGCGCATGACTTCAACAACCTGCTGGCCGGCATGGTGGGCAACCTGGAACTGCTGAAGGTGAAGATGCGCAGCGGCGGCATCGGCCTGGCGCGCCATATCGACGACGCCATGGCGGTGGCCAACCGCGCCGCCGCGCTCACGCACAGGCTGCTGGCCTTTTCCCGCCGCCAGACCCTGATGCCCAAGCCGCTGGACCCGAACCGGCTGGTGGCGACGATGACCGACCTGATCGGGCGCACGGTTGGTCCCTCGGTCCAGGTGGAAGCCAGGCTGGCGGCCGATGTCTGGCCTATCGAATGCGACCCCAACCAGCTCGAAAGCGCGCTGCTCAATCTCGCCATCAATGCCCGCGATGCCATGCCCGGCGGCGGCCTGCTGACCATCGAAACCGCCAACACCGTGCTCGACGCGGATTACGCCGCCCGGCATGCCGAAGTGCAGCCCGGCGACTATGTGTCCATCCGGGTGGCCGACAACGGCACCGGCATGACGCCCGAGGTCGCCGCGCGCGCCTTCGATCCCTTCTTCACGACCAAGCCGCAGGGGCAGGGCACCGGCCTCGGGCTGTCGATGATCTATGGCTTCGCCAAGCAGTCCGGCGGCCATATCGTGATCGATACCGCGCCGGGCGCAGGCACCGTGATCCGGCTCAAGCTGCCGCGCTATCGCGGCGACGCGCTGCCCGACAGCCACATTGCCAGGAATGGGAATGCGATGCAGGCGGTCAGCCAGGCCACCCTGCTGCTGGTGGACGACGAGGGCCATCTGCGCGAGCTGCTGGCCGAGATGCTGGAAATGCTGAACTACCGGGTCGTGCAGAGCGGCGACGCCGCCGCCGCGCTCGGCCTGATCGACGCCGGCCAGCATGCCGACCTGCTCATCACCGACGTCGGCCTGCCCGGCGGCATGAACGGCCGCCAGCTGGCCGAAGCGGCGCGGCTGCGCCGTCCCGGCCTGAAGGTGCTGTTCATCACCGGCTATGCGGAAGACGCGCCGACCCGCAACGGCATGCTGGAGCCGGCGATGGATGTGCTGACCAAGCCGTTCAGCCTGGATATCTTTGCGCAGCGGGTGACGGCGATGCTGAAGCTTGCGGACTGAGACTGTCCAGGCTTTTTCGGGAGGGCCAGTGATGGAACCGGCAGTCATCCAGACGGCGCGTCTGCGCCTGCGGCCCTGGCGCGAAGAGGACAAGCCGCCATTCCGCGCCCTCAATGCCGATCCGCGAGTGATGGCATGTTTCCCTTCTCTCTTGTCTCCCAGCCAGAGCGACGCGCTGGCCGAGCGCTTCCAGAAATTCATCGAGGCGCAGGGCTGGGGCTTCTGGGCAGTGGAATGCAATGCAACGCAGGCGTTCATCGGCTTTGTCGGCCTGCATGCGCGACCGGACGCGCTGCCGTTTTCCCCGTGTGTTGAAATCGGCTGGCGCCTGGCTCATCAATACTGGGGTCGCGGCTATGCCAGCGAAGCCGCGGGCGGGGCGCTGCGTTTTGGATTCGACAGGCTGCAACTGGAAGAGATCGTCGCCTTCACCGCCGTCGGCAATGTGCGTTCACGAGCGGTGATGGAGCGCCTGGGCATGCGCGAGGATGGAAACGGGTTTGATCATCCGGCGCTGCCGGAAGGCCATCCGCTGCGCCGGCATTGCCTCTACCGCATCAGCGCATCAGCGCCAGCGTAGCCTGGTCTTCCACGCCGGCGAAATACTTGCGCAGGCAGGCTGAAAAAATGGGCTCATCCGGCGCGGCCCGGCCAAACAGCGTCAGGCAGGAGCGGAATTTCACATCGTCGGGGTTTCCGAATATCTGATGGGCGCTGCGGCCCCTGACTTCATGAATGATCTGGCAGGCTTCGCGCAGCCGCGGACCCAGCACCGGATGGGCCAGATAGGCACGGGCTTCGTCCAGGGACGCAATGCCATATCGATGGGCCATTTCGCTCTTGCCCAGTCCGCGCAGCTGCGGGAAGAAAAACCACATCCAGTGGCTGGACTTGCGGCCGGCGCGCATTTCCGCCTTGACGCGCTGCCGCAGCGGTTCCTGGGCGTCGACGAAGCGTTGCAGTTCAAATGGGTCTTGGTCCATAGGCTCTCCAATGAAGGACCGCTTAGTGCCGCAGCGCCGCCATCAGTGCCCCGAAGCCGACGAAAACCCCGCCGGTCACCCGGTTGAACAGGCGCAGCACCGGGGTGCGGCGCAGGTAGACCGCAATGCGCTGGCCGCCGGCCGCATAGGCCATGTACCAGCCGCCTTCGATCAATGCAAACGTCACCAGCAGGATCGCGAACTGCGGCAGCCTGGGCGCCGACATCGTGATGAATTGCGGCAGGAAGGCGGCCGCAAACAGGATGGCCTTGGGATTGCTGGCCGCCACCAGGAAGCCGCGCCGGAACAGCGCCGCGCCGCGCTCGGATGGCAGGGCGGGCGCATTGTCCGCCCCGGTTGCCGTCGGCGCGCGCCAGCTCTTCACGCCCAGATAAACCAGGTAGGCGGCGCCAGCCCAGCGCAGCACATCGAACACGGCGGGCGACGCCTGCAGCAGGGCGCCCAGGCCGGCCGCGGACAGGCACATCATCAGCATCAGCGCCGTCATGCAGCCGGCCATGGCCGCCAGCGCCGGCCTGGCGCCGTGGCGGGCGCTGCTGCTCATGACCAGCAGCATGTTGGGGCCGGGCGTGCCGGAAACGACAAAGCTCATCATCACGAACAGCCACCAGGTATGCAGGGTCATGGCAGGGCTCCGGCACGGTCGCGCAGGGGCGCCAGCAGATGGCGCAGCGCATTGTGGTCGAGTTCGTACATCAGCGCCAGCAGGCTGCCCAGTTCCCCCTTGGGGAAGCCCTCGCGGGCGAACCAGGCCAGATAGTGGCCGGGCAGGTCTGCCAGCACGCGTCCCTTGTATTTGCCAAAGGGCATTTCACGGCTGACCAGCAGTTGCAGGGTATCGGGCGTCATGGGGAAAGGAGAGAAAGCAGTGGCCGATATAATAAGCGCTGTTCGGCCTGCCGGAGCCTGTTGTGGCCGCTCCCGGACCCTGGGATCCATAACAGGCACCGGCGCTGGCGGCCGTCAAAGGAAAAACATGGCTGTCTATACCCTGGCGCAGGCGGTGCAAGCCGACATCGACATCCGCAAGAGCCGCTTCATCGCCATCGCCATGCCGGTCGAAGGCCGCGACGCCGCACAGTTGGCGATTTCACGACTGCGGGCCGAGCATCCGGCCGCCACCCATGTCTGCTGGGCGCTGCTGGCCGGCGGCCAGTCGGGCATGTCCGACGACGGCGAGCCGTCGGGCACGGCCGGCCGCCCCATCATGGAAGTGCTGCGTCATCACGAACTGGACAATGTGCTGGGCGCGGTGGTGCGCTATTTCGGCGGCATCAAGCTGGGCGCCGGCGGCCTGGTGCGCGCCTATACCGACGCGATTGCCAGCGCGCTGAAGGACGCGCAGCGCATCGAGTACGTGGCCCAGGCCACGCTGACCGTGGAAATCGCTTATCCCGACGAAGCCAGGATCCGGCGCTGGATTACGCAGCACGGCTACCTGCTGGAGCGCGGCAGCCACGGCGCGCTGGTGGAACTGGCGATACGCCTGCCGGCAGCCGAACTGGCAGCCGCGCGCCTGGCCCTCTGCGACCTTACCCAGGGCCAGGTGCGCATCACCGCGCCGGAAGGCTGAACGCCCCTGCTCAGGCCAGCGCCGGATAGTCGGTATAGCCTTCCGCGCCAGGATGATAGAAGGTTTCCGGCTGCGGCTGGTTCAGCGGCGCATTGATCTTCAGGCGCTCCGGCAGATCCGGATTGGCGATGAACAGCTGGCCAAAGGCCACCGCATCTGCCTCGCCCGACCCAATCACCTGCTCGGCGCTGTCGCGGGTCATCTTTTCATTGGCGATATACACGCCGCCGAACGCCTTCTTCAGCTGCGGACCCAGCCGGTTGGAACCGAGCGCCTCGCGTGCGCAGATGAAGGCGATGCCGCGCTTGCCCAGTTCGGTCGCCACATAGCCAAAGGTTTCGGCCGGGTTGGAATCGCCCATGTCATGCGCATCGCCGCGCGGCGCCAGGTGCATGCCCACGCGCGACGCGCCCCACACCTCGATGCAGGCATCGGTCACTTCCAGCAGCAGGCGCGCCCGGTTTTCCACCGAACCGCCGTAGGCGTCGGTACGCTTGTTGGTCTTGTCCTGCAGGAACTGGTCGAGCAGGTAGCCGTTCGCGCCATGGATTTCCACGCCATCGAAACCGGCCCGCTTGGCGTTTTCCGCGCCCTTGCGGAAAGCCGCGACGATGCCCGGAATTTCTTCCGTGTCCAGGGCGCGCGGCGTGACATAGGCGCGCTTGGGACGGACCAGGCTGACATGGCCTTGCGCAGCGATCGCGCTCGGCGCCACCGGCAATGCGTCATCCAGGAAGACCGGGTCGGAAATCCGGCCCACATGCCAGAGCTGCAGGAAGATCCGTCCACCGGCCGCATGCACCGCATCCGTCACCATTTTCCAGCCCGCCACCTGCTCGTCGGACCAGATGCCCGGCGTATCGGCATAGCCCACGCCCTGCGGCGTTACTGCCGTGGCTTCCGACAGGATCAGGCCGGCCGAGGCGCGCTGCACATAATATTGCGCCATCAGCGCGTTCGGCACGCGGCCGCCGCCAATGGCGCGGGAGCGTGTCAGCGGCGCCATGATGACCCGGTTGGGCAGTTCAAGGTCGCCGACGCGGATGGGATCGAAGAGTTTGCTCATGAAAGATTCCTTTTGTAAAACGGCATTTCAGGCCGGGATTGGAAAGCGGGATCAGGCGGTGAAGCGATGTCGGCAAGGCAGAAGGGCTCAGAGCGCCTCGTCAAGTTGCGCGATGAAGCGGCCGATCAGGTCTTCATTGCGCTTGAAGAAGATCCACTGGCCCACCTTGCGGGACGTAATCAGGCCGGCGCGCTGCAGCGTGGCCAGATGTGCGGAGACGGTGGACTGGGAAAGTCCTGCACGCTGATCGATCAGGCCGGCGCATACGCCAAGTTCCAGCGGATATTCCTGCATCGAGAAATGCGCCGACGGATCCTTCAGCCAGGCCAGGATCTGGCGACGGGTAGGGTTGGCCAGCGCCTTGTGGATGGCATCCACGTCGATTTCAAGAGTACCGTCCGTACCGCCGGCAATATTCATTTCGCTTTTACCCAATGTGTTTATCGAGATATTTGAAACTATGTATCGTGATATGGCGATACATAATTCGATTTCAAGTGTTTTTTTACCGCATGCCGCCAGGCAAGGATTGAACCGATTTTGGCAATAGTTCATTGCTTGGTATGCCATTTATTGCCGGGGCAGTGATCTGTAACATGCCTGTCATCGATCAGCGCCGTTTGCGCGATCCAGCCAGGCTGACCGATGGCGACCCGGGTAAATACCTGAAGCGCCTGGTCGACAGCCTCTACTTATTGGAGAAAACCATGAACATCAAGAACATCATCGTCGCTACCGCCATCCTCGCTGCCGCAGGTTCTTCCTTTGCCCAGCAAACCGAATTCGTTGCGCCGGATGCCGGCTTCAAGTCCACCCTGACCCGCGCTCAGGTGCGCCAGGAACTGGCACAAGCCTATGCCCAGGGCGACGTCGTTCAGCGCCAGCATGACGGCCAGGATACCCAGTTCGCCGGCAGCACCCAGACCCGCGAACAGGTAAGGAAGGAAGCAGCCCGCGCCGCTCAAACCCGCCATGCTGGTGACGTAAACGATCTGTATTTCGGCGCATAAGCAGGCAAGCGCATTACAGGAAGCATCCAATGGAAGGATTTTGCGAGATGTAATACGATGAGCGCTGCTTTTCGTGCAGCGCAAACTGCGTAACGCTGCGGCAAAATCCTTGCATGACAAAGGGCCCGGTCGACAATAAAGTCGACCGGGCCCTTTGTCATGCAAGGCCGATGCGATGCCGGGCTCGCTGGCAGCCGTCACGCAACACCCGAAGTCCAGGCAAGGCCTTGGACAGACGCCCCTTGCCGAGATCGCTGTTAACCGTCCATGTCAGCGCTTGCCCAATTAATGCATGCATGCGGACTCACGAAGCAGAACCCCAACAAGACTGAACCGGTCAAGCCTTCCCGGTTCCTCTATAAGGCCATCAATGATGTCTAGCGCATGCAGCCTCTCTATCACTCTCTTTATATATCGAAATGCATGCGGCACTGGCTGGCTTTTTAACGAGCTTACTTTTCATTAAAAGCCGTTAATGAATGTTAGTGTTTTCGGGGAAAATAAAATAATCAACAAACATTTTTCGCCCAAATATACTGTTTGATACACTAGAGAAGCTTTTTGATAACGACAACATATTGACTGTCGTGCTGCCTATCCATTTTGTGTACAGGAGAATCCATGAAACTGCATGCCCTACTTACCGTGATGATCGGTGCCAGCCTGATCACGAGTGTCGTACACTCACAAGAACTGAACGGCACGCTGAAGAAAATTAAAGACACCGGCACTATCACCCTTGGTGTACGCGACTCCTCCATTCCTTTCTCCTATCTGGACGACAAGCAGTCCTACCAGGGCTATTCGATCGACCTGTGCATGAAGGTCGTGACGGCGGTCCAGAAGCAGCTCGGGCTGACCTCCCTGAACGTCAAGATGAACCCGGTGACGTCGGCCACCCGGATTCCGCTGATGGCAAACGGCACGGTGGATCTGGAATGCGGCTCGACCACGAACAATCTCGAGCGCCAGAAGCAGGTTGCCTTTGCGCCGACAACATTCGTGACTGCAAACCGTCTCCTCGCCAAGAAATCGTCCAACATCAATAGCCTGGACGACATGAAGGGCAAGAACCTGGTGTCCACTTCCGGCACCTCGAATTTGAAGCAGGTAACCGCCCTGAATGGCGAGCGCAATCTCGGCATGAACATCATGGCTGCCAAGGACCACGCGGAAGCCTTCCTGATGGTGGAAACCGGCCGCGCCACCGCCTTCGCCATGGATGACATCCTGCTGGCTTCGCTGGCGGCCAGCTCCAAGGCGCCCAACGACTATGCGATCACCAAGGAAGCGCTGTCGGTGGAGCCATACGGCATCATGCTGCGCCGCGAAGATCCGCAGTTCAAGAAGGCAGTCGACACCGCCATTGAAAACGTGATGAAGTCGGGCGAAATTAACAAGATCTATGCGAAATGGTTCATGTCGCCGATCCCGCCGAAGAACATCAACCTCAACGTTCCGATGAGCGACCAGTTGAAGATGGTCATCGCCAAGCCGACCGATTCGGGTGACCCGGCAGCCTATGCCGACGTGCCGGACGCGCAAAAGGGCGGCGCGAAAAAGAAATAATTCAGCACCGCTGACAGGACGGGAGGCTTTGGCCTCCCGTTTTTATTTGGGGCATGAAAATTGCTCGCTTGAACCAGATATTTTGTTGTAAGCTGCGCGGTTTTCCGTCGCCGCCAACCTGCACCTGCAGACCCAACTATAAAATCGGCTTCTCGACCCGGATGAGGAAACCCCTATGAACTACAACTGGAACTGGCGCATCTTCTGGGAGCCTTCCCCGGACGGTGCCGGCACCTACATGGATACGCTGTGGTCAGGCCTGGTCTGGACACTGGCCACCGCGCTGACCGCCTGGGTAATGGCGCTCGTCATTGGCGCAATCATCGGCACCATCCGCACCACGCCGAACAAGCTTGCGGTTCGTCTTGCCAATGCTTATGTCGAACTGTTCCGGAACGTGCCCTTGCTGGTGCAAATGTTCCTCTGGTACTTCGTGATGCCGGAACTGGTGCCTCAGGGTCTGGGCAACTGGTTGAAAGCCCTGCCCAACGCGCCTTTCATCACCGCCGTGCTCTGCCTCGGTTTCTTCACCTCGTCACGCGTGGCAGTCCAGGTCTCCGCCGGCATCAATTCCCTGCCGCGCGGCCAGAAGCTGGCCGGCACCGCGCTGGGCCTGACCCTGCCGCAGACGTATCGCTACATCCTGCTGCCCATGGCCTTTCGGATCATCGTGCCGCCGCTGACCAGCGAATTCCTCAACATCATCAAGAACAGCGCCGTGGCGCTGACCATCGGCCTGATGGAACTCACTGCGCGCGCCCGCTCCATGCAGGAGTTTTCATTCCAGGTATTCGAGGCATTCACCGCCGCCACACTGATCTACATCGTGGTCAACGTGGTGGTGGTCTTCCTGATGCGCTGGATAGAGCGCCGGGTTGCCGTACCCGGCTTCATCAGCAGTTCCACTGGCGGCGGAGGTCACTGACATGTTTTCCAATTTCGACTTCGACGTCATCGAGCGTTCCTGGGTCTACCTGTTCAAGACCGGCATGGTCTTCACGCTGGAACTGACCGGCCTGGCGATGGTCGGCGGCATCGTTCTGGGCACGCTGCTGGCCATGATGCGGCTGTCCAAGTTCCGCTCCCTGTCCATGGTGGCCACCGGCTACGTGAACCTGATCCGCTCGATCCCCCTGGTGCTGGTGATCTTCTGGTTCTACTTCCTGGTGCCCTATATCGGCGCATGGATCATCGGCGCAAAGGAACCGATCATGGTCGGCGCCTTTTCCTCCTCGCTGATCACCTTCATCCTGTTTGAAGCGGCTTACTATTGCGAGATCATGCGCGCCGGCATCCAGTCGATACCGCGCGGCCAGGTCTCGGCCGGCTATGCGCTGGGCATGAACTACTGGCAGACCATGGGCAACGTGGTGCTGCCGCAGGCATTCCGCAACATGATTCCGGTGCTGCTGACGCAGACGATCGTGCTGTTCCAGGATGTGTCGCTGGTCTATGTGCTGTCGATCACCGATTTCGTCGGTGCCGCATCCAAAGTGGCGCAGCGCGATGGCCGGCTGGTGGAAATGTATCTGTTTGTCGCGCTTGTCTATTTCGTGCTTTGCTACGGCTTGTCCCTGCTGGTCAAGCGACTGCAGCAACGGGTGGCGATCATACGCTGACCTTGTGAATTCAGAATCCAGGAGAAAACATGATAGAACTGAAAAATGTCAGCAAGTGGTATGGCCAGTTCCAGGTACTGACTGACTGCACCACCAGCGTGGCCAAGGGCGACGTGGTCGTGGTCTGCGGCCCGTCCGGCTCCGGCAAGTCGACCCTGATCAAGACCGTGAACGGACTTGAGCCTTTCCAGAAGGGCGAGATCACGGTCGACGGCGTCTCCGTCGGCGACCCCAAGACCAACCTGTCCAAGCTGCGGGCGCGCATCGGCATGGTGTTCCAGAACTTCGAACTGTTTCCGCATCTGTCCATCCGTGAAAACCTGACCATCGGCCAGGTCAAGGTGTTGGGCCGCAGCGTTGCCGATGCCACCGAGCGCGGCCTGAAATACCTGGACCGGGTTGGCCTGATTGCCCAGAAGGATAAATTCCCTGGCCAGTTGTCGGGCGGCCAGCAGCAGCGCGTGGCAATCGCCCGCGCCCTGTCGATGGACCCGATCGCCATGCTGTTCGATGAGCCGACTTCCGCACTGGACCCGGAAATGATCAATGAAGTGCTGGACGTGATGGTTGGCCTGGCGCAGGAAGGCATGACCATGATGGTCGTGACCCATGAAATGGGATTTGCCCGCAAGGTCGCCAATCGCGTGATCTTCATGGACAAGGGCCTCATCGTCGAGGATTGCACCAAGGACGAGTTCTTCGGCACCCCGCGTTCCGACCGAGCACGCGATTTTCTGGCGAAAATCATCCATTAAGCCTTTTGTGCGATTGACCGCAAGCCGCTTCAGCGACAAACTGGGGCGGTTTTTTTTCGCACATCGCCCGGCCTGCCAATAAGGAATTTCATGGATTATCGAACACTCTTGATAGACAGCTTTCAAGCGGCAGTCGCTGCCGCGGATCCCTTGAAAATCATTGCCGCCCATCTTCCCCCGCCGCCCAGGGGGCGCACGCTGGTGGTCGGCGCCGGCAAGGCCGCGGCCAGCATGGCGCGCGCGGTGGACCTGGCCTGGCCGCAGGACGCGACGCTGGAAGGCATCGTGGTCACCCGCTATGCGCATGCGATCCCGACCGAGCGCATCACCGTGGTGGAAGCCAGCCACCCTGTGCCGGACGATGAAGGCGAAAAGGCGGCTGCCGACATCCTGGCGCGGGTCGCCGCACTTGGACCGGATGACCGCCTGATCGCACTGGTATCCGGCGGCGGTTCCAGCCTGCTGTCGCTGCCGGTGGACAGCGTGCCGATGGCTGACCTGAAGTCGGTCACCAAGTCCCTGCTGAAATCGGGCGCGCCGATCACCGACATGAACATCGTGCGCAAGCATTTGTCCCGGATACAGGGCGGCCGCCTGGCCGCCGCCTGCCGCGCTCCGGTCACCACACTGATCATCAGCGACGTCACTGGCGACGATCCCAGCGCGATCGCATCCGGCCCCACCTGTCCGGATGCAAGCACCTATGCCGACGCCATCGCGATCCTGCAGCGCTACGGCGTCGAGGCGCCGGACAGCGTACTGGCGCATCTGGAGCGCGGCGCATCAGGCCAGATCGACGAAACGCCCAAGCCGGGCGACCCGCTGTTCGAACGGGTCGACAACAGAGTGATTGCGACCGCGCGCCAGAGCCTGCAGGCAGGCGCCGAATTCTTTGCCTCACAGAACATCACGCCGGTCATCCTGGGCGACACAGTGACGGGAGAAGCGTCCGAAGTTGCCAAGGTCTATGCCGCGGTCGTAAGGGAAATCCGCGCTTACCAGCAGCCGTTCAAGCCGCCCGTCGCGCTGATTTCGGGCGGTGAATGTACTGTCACGGTGCGCGGCAATGGACGGGGAGGGCGCTGCGCCGAATTCCTGGCGTCTCTGGCGGCTGAAATGGACGGCATGCCCGACGTCTACGCGATCGCCGCCGATACCGATGGCATTGATGGCACCGAGGACAATGCCGGTGCGGTAATGCTCCCGGACAGCAAGGCGCGCGCCGAGCAACTGGGCATCAGCGCGCACAAGATGCTGGCCAATAACGACGGCTACAGCTACTTTTCGGCCCTGGGCGACCTGGTCATTACGGGGCCGACGCTGACCAACGTGAACGATTACCGAGTGATTCTGGTGCTGTAAAATTGGCGCACTTTTCTTGGCGCCCATCATGCAAACATCATCCGACAGCATCACCATCACTCGTCCCGACGACTGGCATCTTCACCTGCGCGACGGCGCCACCATGGCCAGCGTGCTGCCGCATACCGCGCGGCAGTTCGCTCGCGCCATTGTGATGCCCAACCTGAAGCCGCCAGTCACGACAACTGCCCAGGCTTTGGCCTACCGTGACCGTATCCTGGCGGCGCTGCCGTCGGACATGGATTTCGAGCCGCTGATGACCTTGTACCTGACCGATAACACGGCGCCGGAAGAAATCATGCGCGCGAAGGAAAGCGGCCTGATCCACGCCGTCAAACTGTATCCCGCCGGCGCCACCACCAACTCGGACGCCGGCGTCACCGACCTGCGCAAATGCTATCGCGCGCTGGAGGCAATGCAGCAGGTTGGCATGCCGTTGCTGGTGCATGGCGAGGTTACCGATCAGGAAATCGACATCTTCGACCGGGAAGCCGTGTTCATCGACCGCGTGATGATGCCCTTGCGTAGCGACATGCCGGAATTGAAAGTGGTGTTCGAACACATCACCACGCAGGACGCGGCAGAGTATGTCCAGGAAGCCGGACAACATACCGCAGCAACCATTACCGCCCACCATTTGCTGTACAACCGGAACGAAATCTTCAAAGGAGGCATTCGGCCGCACTACTATTGCCTGCCCGTCTTGAAGCGCGAAACCCATCGCAAGGCACTGGTACAGGCAGCGATCTCTGGTAGCGGCAAATTTTTCCTTGGCACGGACTCAGCCCCCCACGCGCGCAATACCAAGGAGCACGCCTGCGGCTGCGCCGGCTGCTACACCGCGCTGCATGCAATGGAGCTGTATGCGCAGGCATTTGATCGGGCCAACGCGCTCGACAAACTGGAAGGCTTCGCCAGTCTGCACGGCCCGGATTTCTATGGCCTGCCGCGCAATAGCGGCACGATCACACTGGTGCGTCAGTCATGGACACTGCCCGGCGAACTGCCGATGGGAGAATCCACGGTCGTCCCGCTGAACGCAGGCGACACCATGGATTGGGCAATGGCCTGAGCGGCAAGGTATCAGGCAATGAAACAATGAAGCGATGCCGGAAGATTTCCTGAAGCGGATCGACTGGCATCGCCCCTGGCTTGCGCCTTTGCAGCCGATGGCGGAACGGGTACTGCAGGCGCCGACCTGGCGTGACGGGCTGAATCAGCAGGCAACAATCCGCCATCTCAAAAATCATCTCTCCCTGCCGATTCACTTCGTGCCGCAGTCTGCCCTGCCCGAAGGCATGGCCTATGAAAGCTTTATCAGCGCAACGGGATGCGTGCCAACGCGGGATAACCTGCATGACTTCTTCAATGCGCTGGTTTGGCTGACTTTCCCGCGGATCAAGGTAATGCTGAATGAATTGCAGGCAACCGAAATCACGCGTTGCGCTTTGATAGTTGAGCCAGTCCAGCGAACGCAACAAATACGACAGACCCGGGGCGGAACCAGAGACGCGGCGACGATCTTCGACGAAAACGCCGTGCTGTTTCTGGCATCAGAGTCGTCTTTTCCTGCCTCTCTGCGCGCGCATCAGTGGAAAGAGCTATTCATTGAAAGGCGACAGGAATTCAATGAACGCTGTGCAGTGTATTTATTCGGGCATGCGTTAATGGAAAAGCTCATCGATCCCTACAAGGCGATCACCGGACATACCTGGATCATCGAAGCCTCTGAGGACGTTCTTGCACTGCCAGAGCCCGCCAGACGTGAATGGATAGACGGAGAAGTTGCCGGCAAACTGAAAGAGGGCTTGAAAACGTCTAACTTTTCCCATTTGCCGGTGCTTGGCGTGCCCGGCTGGTGGCCTGCGCAGGATGAAGCATTCTATGCCGACACCAGCGTGTTCCGGCCAGCAAAGAGAAGATAGGATCTTGCCCTGCCGTGTACCTAAACTGACATGCCGCCGTTCACCACGTCAAACCAGCCAAAAAGAATCAGGCAAAAAGCCGAGCAAGCGAGAAATTTCACAATGAATTGAGAAAAAAAACAGGCTCACCGAAGTGAGCCTGAAATTCTTACGTTCAGCGGATTCATCACAGCAATCCACTTGGATTGAAACTAGCGCCGTGGCGCCAGCTTCAATCAGGTCTGTTTTATTAGAACAGGTGGTTGATACCAACCGAGAAGCCCAGCATGCTGTCTTGGCCAGGAGCCGAACGCAGCGACGATTGGGTCAGGATCGTGTTGGTGCCGGTGGATGGGGTTTCCAGGCCATCTTTGTACTTAGCGTAGTCGATGTCTGCGTAGAAGTTGGTACGCTTCGACAGAGCATAAGTAGCGCCGACGATGAACAGGCCACGCTTGCCAGCGGTGGTGTTGCCAACGCCGACTGCATTGGCGTCAACTTTGGTGTGGTAGTAAGCTGCGGTCAGACCCAGAGCCGGGGTGATGTCGTAGCTGCCGCCAACCCAGGCGTTCTTCTGGCCAGCGTCGCCGCCGGTAGCACGGTCTTGCTTTTCGTTCTGGTAACCAGCAGCGATACGAGCCGGGCCGAAGGTGAAGGCGCCGCCAACGGTCCAGTTCTTGTTGTCTTGGAAGTTAGCTGGTGCGGTGCCGGTTGCAACGTTCGGCTTGCGAGCGGTGTAAGCAGCGCCGAACGACAGCGGGCCGTTAGCGTAAGTACCGCCGATTGCTGCGTGGCTGTTGTTGCCGCCGCCGCCAACTTGCTCGCCCAGTGCATATTCAGCACGTGCGGTGATCGGGCCAAAGGTGCCGGTGTACTGGATGTCGTTGTCAACACGGGTACCAGCGGAAACGCTCGCGCCGGTCAGAGGGATGATGCCGGTGAACTTGTAGTTGAACGGGTCATAGGCGCCAACGGTCTTAAATGCAACCGTGTACTGACGGCCCAGATCCAGGGAACCCCATTGGCCGCCCAGACCAACGAATGCGGAACGCTGGAACAGACGGTTCTGGGTGTTGTTCAGTTCGCCGGTGCCGGAATTGAAGCCGGATTCCAGGGTGAAGTGAGCATTCAGACCGCCGCCCAGATCTTCAACGCCCTTGAAACCCAGACGGTTGGAATTGTAGGTGCCGGTGGAGCTCATGGTGGTGCGGCTGTGGCCAGCTGCGTCGATGTCGCGCTGGTTGCGAACGCCTGCGTCAAACGAACCATAAATCGTCACGCTGGTTTGTGCTTGTGCAACGCCTGCAAATGCACCCAGGACTGCCAGTGCGAGAAGCGATTTTTTCATTGAGTAATCTCCAGAAGTTGTAGTGCTAAAATTTTTCGCTGCATTCAGCAAGGCTACCAGTAGGGAGCCCCCCTGCCGAGACTTCCAAACCAGTTGATCAAGAAGCTAGTAGTCATTTCATCAAAATACCGATGACAGGGCAAAGAAATTTTGGCTTTTCTGTGCAATCATCATTCTTTATGTGGCTTTGAAACAACGATTATTTGTTTTTTTGGCAACACTGTTAATGTAAAAAGGAAACTAATGGATGGCTTGATTATCGGATTCGACCGGGCATTAAAGGTAATTGCCGGGGTGGCTTCGGCATCTCGTGCGACGCCAACTGCCGTAGCGGCCGATACCGAACTGACTGAAAGCGAGCGCCGGCATAGCGCGGGCCTGATGCGGGTAAACCACGTCGGTGAGGTTTGCGCCCAGGCCTTGTACCAGGCGCAAGGCCGCTTTTCACGGAGCCCTGATATACGTACGCAGTTCGGCAATGCGGCCCGCGAAGAGGAAGATCATCTCGCATGGACAGCGCAAAGACTGCAGGAACTGAATTCCCATACGAGCGTGTTGAATCCGCTCTGGTATGCGGGCGCTTATGCAATGGGTGTGGCGGCAGCGCGTCTGGGCGATGCCCGTAGCCTCGGATTTGTTGTGGAAACTGAACGGCAAGTGGAGGCGCATCTGGCCAGTCATATGGACAGGTTGCCGCAAGGCGACCATCAGTCCCGCGCAATAGTGGAACAAATGAGACAGGACGAGATTGCCCACGGCGCGTCGGCCCAGGCGCTGGGCGCCGCAGAGACGCCACAGCCGGTGCGTCAGGCAATGCGCGCCATGTCCAAGGTGATGACGGGCATTGCCTATTACTTATAGCGAGTCGAAGGAGGGCCGAGGTAAGTGCTTGTTTCAGCTGGCCGGCGTTTCGGCCAGGTCGTCGATGATTTCAAAGGTATGCGTCATTGCCGCTGTCTTTTCCAGCATGATGGAAGCCGAGCAGTATTTTTCATGCGACAACTTGATGGCGCGTTCAACCAGATTCGGCTTCAGATTGCGGCCGCGAACCGTGAAGTGGAAGTGGATGCTGGTAAAGACCTTTGGATCTTTCTCGGCCCGCTCTGATTTCAATGTGACGTCGCAGCCGCGAATGTCCTGGCCGCTTTTCCGCAGGATCAGCACGACGTCATAGGCGGTGCAGCCGCCGGTGCCCGCAAGTACCACTTCCATCGGGCGCGGCGCCAGGTTGCGGCCGCCGCCTTCCGGCGCGCCATCCATCGTTACAAGATGGCCGGAGCCTGTTTCGGCCGTAAATGTCATGCCGGACAAACCAGTCCAGCGTACGGTGCATTCCATCGCATCCTCGCAAAAATTGAACGTGCGCTATTGTAACTGTTGAATATCCACTTTTCTGTTTGACGGCAAGTGCTTGAAAAGGCTATACTTTCCGATTCCCTGTTTGCTCAAGGGAAAGATACAAGGCAGAGTCTGCGGCACGTGCTGAAACAGGGCGGCGCAGAACCACCATTTTGAGCGATTCAATTCATCAGGAAGTCATCATGAAAACCTTTTCCGCTAAAGGACACGAAGTCCAGCGCGACTGGTTCGTGATTGACGCGACGGACAAAGTCCTCGGACGTGTTGCCAGCGAAGTGGCACTCCGGTTGCGCGGCAAGCACAAGCCAGAATTCACCCCTCACGTTGATACCGGCGATTTCATCATCGTCGTCAATGCAGACAAGCTGCGCGTGACGGGCACCAAGTCCACCGAGAAGAAGTACTACCGCCACAGCGGTTACCCGGGCGGCATCTACGAAACCAATTTCCTGAAAATGCAACAGCGTTTTCCGGGCCGCGCGCTGGAGAAGGCAGTCAAGGGCATGCTGCCCAAGGGTCCTCTCGGCTACGCCATGATCAAGAAGCTGAAGGTCTATGCGGAAGGCAGCCACCCGCACGCCGCGCAGCAGCCGCAGCCCCTCGAACTGTAAGGAACAGTCATGATCGGTAACTACAACTACGGCACCGGCCGTCGCAAGAGCGCAGTAGCTCGCGTGTTCATCAAATCCGGCTCAGGCCAGATCGTGGTCAACGGCAAGCCGGCCAACGAGTACTTTTCCCGTGAAACCGGCCTGATGGTGATCCGTCAGCCGCTGGAACTGACCAACAACGTCGAGCGTTTCGACATCATGGTCAACGTCAACGGCGGCGGCGAGTCCGGCCAGGCAGGTGCAGTGCGCCACGGCATCACCCGTGCACTGATCGACTACGATGCGACGCTGAAGCCGGAACTGTCCAAGGCAGGCTTCGTTACCCGCGATGCACGTGAAGTCGAGCGTAAGAAAGTCGGCCTGCGTAAAGCACGTCGCGCAAAACAGTTCTCGAAGCGTTAATCACGTTTTTGGCACTGCAAAAGCCGCCCGGCTCGCCGGGCGGCTTTTGTCATTATGGGCAGACCCGAGCAAAACGGTCGTTTGCCGACGCTGTTAGAATTTCAGGACATTATTTCAATCCGGCTTGGAAAAATCATGATCAAAGTAGGCATCGTAGGCGGCACCGGCTATACCGGCGTCGAGCTGTTGCGTTTGTTGGCAACGCATCCACAGGTGGAGCTGACCGCCATTACCTCGCGCAAGGAAGACGGCATGCCGGTTGCCGACATGTTTCCGTCGCTGCGCGGCTTTGTGTCCCTCGCCTTTTCCGCTCCTGAAAAAGCCAGGCTGACCGACTGCGATGTGGTCTTCTTTGCCACGCCGCATGGCGTGGCCATGGCGCAGACGCCTGAATTGCTGGCTGCTGGTGTGAAAGTGATCGATCTGGCGGCAGATTTCCGTCTGAAGGACACAGCGGTTTTCGAAAAATGGTACGGCATGCCGCATTCCTGCCCCGAAATCCTGGAGGAGGCGGTCTATGGCCTGGCTGAAGTCAACCGTGAGGCGATCAGGAAAGCCCGTGTCGTAGGCCTGGCGGGCTGCTATCCAACCTCGATGCAGCTCGGTTTTGCGCCCTTGCTGTCGCAAGGCAAGCCTCTGGTCAATGAAGCAGCGTTGATCGCGGATTGCAAGTCCGGCGTTTCGGGTGCCGGCCGCAAGGCCGAGGTGGGAACGCTGCTGGCGGAGGCTTCGGACAACTTCAAGGCATACGGCGTGAAAGGGCATCGGCATTTGCCGGAAACCCGGCAGGGGCTGGAAGCGATCTCCGGTCGCCCCGCAGGGCTCACTTTCGTGCCGCATCTTGTGCCCATGATCCGGGGCATTCATTCCACCCTGTACGCTACCATCCTGCCCGAGGCACGCGATGTAGATTTCCAGGCGCTTTATGAAGATCATTACCGGAACGAGCCGTTTATCGACGTGATGCCGGCCGGCAGCCATCCTGAAACCCGGTCCGTACGCGCTTCCAACATGCTCAGGATTGCTGTGCACCGCCCGGACAACGGCGATCAGCTCGTTATCCTGGTAGTGGAAGACAACCTGGTCAAAGGCGCGGCCGGACAGGGTGTGCAATGCATGAACATCATGTTCGGGCTTGATGAAACCACCGGCCTGAAGCAGGTGCCTGTTCTTCCCTGATTGTTCTGGCAATGAGGATAGGTCGTTGGCCACGGCGTCGCCGGCCTCTGGCGGCGCCCAAGCTCACCGTCAGCAAGGAAGTCTCCTGGCGGGTGCGCCTGTCGCGCATGGCGCTGCTGTTTTTCATCATCGGCGCTCTGGCACTGTGGACCTATGAGCTTGGCCGTGGCATGAATGTGCTCGGTGCCGGCATCAGCGCCGAGCAGGCGCAGTTGCTCAAGACACAGGCGGCCAGGGCGCTTGCCGAGCGGGACCAGGCAAGCGGTGCGCTTGGCACGCTGGAAAATCAGCTTGCGATGGAAAGGGCGGCGCATACGCAGCTTGCCTCACAGGTCCAGTCACTGACTGCCGAAAATGCGCGTCTGCAGGAAGATCTGGCTTTTTTTGACAGCCTGGTGCCAGCCGGGCCAGTGTCGGAAGGCATCTCGATCCGCCGACTGAAGATGGAATTAGTCCCGCCCAACCAGTTGCGGTATCGCTTGCTTGTGATGCGACGCGGCAATAATCCGCAGGATTTCAAGGGTAGTCTTGCACTGTCGCTGACTGTTACCCAGGCCGGCAAGGCTTCAACGCTGAATTTTCCTGGTAAAGATGAGAAAACCGAGCCGTTTCAGCTGGAATTCCAGCGCTACCAGCGCATCGAAGGCATACTTCCCCTGCCAGAAGGCATGCAGGTCAGGAATGTGCAGGCCCGCGTGCTGGAAAATGGCAAGGTGCGTGCGCAGCAGTCGGCCAATTTGGAACGATGAAGGAGAGGCTTAATGTTCGGGCAAAAGGCAAAGAACACGATAGACAGCCTGATCGGCATGTCGACGACAATTGAGGGAAACATTCGTTTCCGTGGCGGCTTGCGGGTGGACGGGCATGTAAAGGGCAGCCTGATTGCAGATCCGATCGATGGCAGCATGCTGGTTATTTCAGAGCAGGCCAGCGTGGAAGGCGAGGTCAGGGCGGAACATATCGTTGTGGACGGGGTGATCACTGGCCCGGTTTTTTGTTCCGAGCTCCTTGAATTGCAGCCCAAGGCCCGCATAACCGGGGATGTACATTACAAGGCGCTGGAAATGCATGGCGGGGCGTTGGTTTCAGGCAAGCTCAGTCACCCGCAGGACAGCGAGCAGGTGCTCAAGCTGGCATCGCCAAAACTGGCATCCAATGTGTGAGTGCGCTATTAGTTCTATAATCGAACATTATTCGCTTTAATAAGCAGGAGTCAAAATGAACGCCATTGCAGAAATGCCAGCACCGATTGTTTTTACCGACAGTGCAGCCTCCAAGGTTGCCCAGTTGATTGAAGAAGAAGGAAATCCCGACCTGAAGCTGCGCGTATTCGTTCAGGGTGGCGGCTGCTCCGGTTTCCAGTACGGTTTCACCTTCGATGAAATCGTCAACGAAGACGACACCACCATGTCCAAGAACGGCGTGCAGTTGCTGATCGACTCGATGAGCTATCAGTATCTGGTGGGCGCGGAGATCGACTACAAGGACGACCTGGAAGGTGCCCAGTTCGTGATCAAGAATCCGAATGCCACCACGACCTGCGGCTGCGGTTCGTCCTTCTCGGCGTAAGCCAGCATCGGGGCACCTTGACTGGAAGTCAGCGGTGCCCGTTTTCAATGGTCGGCTAGCGCCCTGCGTTTCACGCTAGCGCGCCGTAGCCACTGCATGGCCTCGCGCCGCATGGATTTTCCTGTAGCTGTCGATCAGGCGATGATGCCTGTCCAGGCCTTCCAGTTGCATGCTGGTTGGCGTCAGGCCGAAGAAGCGCACGCTGCCGTCCAGTGAACCCAGCACTGCGTCCATCCGTGGATTGCCGAACATCCGGCGGAAATTGACGACGTAATCGTCGAGTTCCATGTCCTCATCGAGTACCACCTCCAGCACTACGTTCAAGGCCTGGTAAAACAATCCGCGCTCGACTGTGTTGTCGTTGTACTGCAGGAAAGCGCCCACCAGTTCGTGCGCCGCTTCGAAATCCTGCAGGGCGAGGTGGATGAGCAGCTTGAGTTCGAGCACGGTTAGCTGCCCCCAGTCCGTATTCTCGTCAAACTCGACGCCGATTAACGTGGCGATATCGGAGTACTCATCGAGTTCGCTGTTATCCAGGCGCTCCAGCAGCGCTTCCAGGCTTGCATCATCCAGGCGATGCAAGTTCAGGATGTCCGCGCGGAACGACAGCGCCTTGTTGGTGTTGTCCCAGATCAGATCTTCGACAGGATAGATTTCCGAGTAGCCGGGCACCAGAATCCGGCAGGCGATCGCGCCCAACTGGTCATAGACAGCCATGTAGACTTCCTTGCCCATGTCCTCAAGAATGCCGAGCAGGGTGGCGGCTTCCTCGGCATTGGCGTTCTTGCCCTGGCCCGAAAAATCCCATTCGACAAAATCGAAATGGGCTTTGGCGCTGAAAAAGCGCCAGGACACCACGCCGCTGGAATCAATGAAGTGTTCAACGAAGTTGTTTGGCTCGGTCACGGCATTGCTGACAAAGCTTGGCTGAGGCAGGTCGTTCAGGCCTTCGAAGCTGCGACCCTGCAGCAGTTCGGTCAGGCTCCGTTCCAGCGCCACCTCGAAGCTTGGATGCGCGCCGAAGGAAGCAAAGACGCCGCCGGTGCGCGGGTTCATCAACGTGACGCACATGACGGGGTAGAGGCCGCCCAGCGATGCATCCTTCACCAGCACCGGAAAGCCTTGCGCTTCCAGTCCCTGGATGCCGGCCAGAATGCCGGGATATTTCGCCAGCACTTCCTGGGGCACATCCGGCAGCGTCATTTCGCCCGCCAGGATTTCGCGCTTCACTGCCCGCTCGAAAATCTCGGACAGGCATTGCACCTGCGCTTCAGCCAGCGTATTGCCGGCGCTCATGCCATTGCTGACGAAAAGGTTTTCCACCAGGTTGGACGGGAAATACACCACTTCGCCGTCTGACTGGCGCGCAAACGGCAAGGAGCAGATGCCGCGCTCGACATTGCCCGAGTTGGTGTCGTACAGGTGAGAGCCGCGCAGTTCGCCATCGGGGTCGTAAATGGACAGGCAGTATGGATCGAGAATGTCAGCCGGCAGCGCATCGCCAGGCCCCGGCTTGAACCAGCGCTCGTTGGGATAATGGACGAACGGCGCATTGGCGATGTCTTCGCCCCAGAAGCTGCCGGCGTAGAAATGGTTGGCATTCAGGCGCTCGATATATTCGCCCAAGGCCGACGCCAGTGCGCTTTCCTTGGTCGCTCCCTTGCCATTGGTGAAACACATCGGGGAATGCGCATCGCGGATATGCAGCGACCATACATTGGGGATGATATTGCGCCACGAGGCGATTTCAATCTTGATGCCCAGGTCCGCCAGGACGCCCGACATATTGGAAATGGTCTGCTCCAG
The DNA here is from genome assembly GCF_015352955.1 of Noviherbaspirillum soli. GTDB lineage: Bacteria > Pseudomonadota > Gammaproteobacteria > Burkholderiales > Burkholderiaceae_D > Noviherbaspirillum_A > Noviherbaspirillum_A soli. The sequence goes on along the minus strand of NZ_JACYOX010000037.1, from coordinate 15,195 downwards.
CGGCAGATCCTTGCCGGTGATGTAGGTGCTGGCATCAGGGGCAGGCTTCAGCGTCAGCAGGGACTGGGCATCGGCATCCAGATTTTCCACTTCTTCGATCACGAACTCGGGTCCGGCCTGGACCACTTTCTTCACCGTGCAACGCTCGATGGAACGCAGGATGCCCTGGCGGTCATAGTCGGAGATATCGGCGGGAAGCTCGACCTGGATCTTGAAAGTTTGCTGGTAACGGTTTTCCGGGTCGACAATATTATTCTGCGACAGCCGGATATTCTCGGTCGGGATGTTGCGCGTGTTGCAGTACAGCTTGACGAAGTAGGCCGCGCACAAGGCCGATGAGGCCAGGAAGTAGTCGAAGGGGCCGGGCGCGGAGCCGTCGCCCTTGTAGCGGATGGGCTGGTCGGCCACCACCGTGAAGTCATCGAACTTGGCTTCAAGACGAAGCTTGTCGAGAAAGTTGACTTTGATTTCCATGGGAGATTTCCAAAATAATGTGGCCGTTATTACCGCCGCTGTGCCGGCCTGGTAATGCATCGAGAATAAGCGGTTGGCAGCGATACCCAACTGCTTGAGAGTGACCAGGAAAGGACGGCGTTCATTTCCTTCCGGGTGGCCAATTGAACAATCCGTCCAATTCGGCAGCTAAGGTGAAGCGGGAGTAAGCCTGAAGATGGACCGGCGCAGAAACCTGATGAAGCCGCCATGAAAAGCCTGAGTGGTTCAATGAGCACGACTGCATCCGGAAACGCAAAAGGGCTCAGTCGAAACTGAGCCCTTCATTCTTGGTGGCCCGGGGCGGAATCGAACCACCGACACAAGGATTTTCAATCCTCTGCTCTACCGACTGAGCTACCAGGCCAAGGCGGTGCAGTATAACAAACTTCGCGCGATATGCAAGAGCTGCCGGCAATATTCGCCAATCGCACCCGCTATAATGGCTGCACTCTTTTCCACTCCTTTGAAAATCCGCATCCATGAATACCGCAAGCACGATCTGCGTTGTTGGCAACGGCATCATAGGCAAGGTGGCCGCGCTGGGACTGGCGCAGGCCGGGTTTCCGGTGACCCTGCTGACGCCGCCCGCAAGCCAGCCGGCTGCGCCAATCGGCAGTTGGGACGTGCGTGTCTATGCGCTCAACCAGGTCGCGCATGCGCTGCTGTCCTCGCTGCGGGTATGGGATGCGCTGGATGCCGGGCGCATCGCGCCAGTGGATGCGATGGTGGTCAATGGCGACAGTCCGCAGGCGGGCGGACGGCTTTCGTTCGATGCCTATGGCGCGCGGGCCGGCGTGCTGGCCTGGATCGTCGAGGACAGCAACCTCAATGCCGCGCTCGACGCCGCGCTGCGCTTCGCGCCCAATCTGAACCGGGTGGCGGCGCGGGCACTGCGACTGGAGCAACAGGCCGAGGAAGCCGTCATCCATCTGGACAATGGCACGGCATTGCGCACGGCGCTGGTGGTGGGCGCCGATGGCGCGCAGTCGTGGGTGCGCGCGCAATGCGATATCGGCCTGGATTACCGGCCGTATGGCCAGCGCGCGGTGGTGGCCAATTTCAGCACGGCGCTGCCGCACCATGGCGCCGCGCATCAGTGGTTCACCTCTGAGGAAGGCATCATTGCGCTCCTGCCACTGCCGGGAAACCAGGTGTCGCTGGTCTGGTCCGCGCCTGACGCGCTGGCCGACACGCTGTTGCAGGAACCCTTGTCCCAGCTGGCGGCCCGGCTGACAGGCCTGCCCAGGCAGCCCTTTGGCAAGCTTGCGCCGCTGCAGCCCGAAAACGTCAGGGCATTCCCGCTTGCGCTGATGCGCCCGCATCAGATCATTGCCCAGCGCATGGCCCTGGTGGGCGATGCGGCCCATGTGGTGCATCCCCTCGCTGGGCATGGCATGAACCTGGGCTTTGCCGACGTGACTACTTTGCTGCAGGTGCTGGCCGAGCGCGGCGAACGCGATTGTGGTGATGGCCGCGTGCTGCGTCGTTACGCCCGCGAACGCAAGGAGGACATCCTGCTGATGCAGATCGCCACCGACGGCCTCGAGCGGCTGTTTGCCACCGACTTCGAGCCGATACGGGTGCTGCGCAATGTCGGGTTGAACCTGCTGGACCAACTCCCTGTCCTAAAACGACGCCTGATGTCCCATGCAATGGGCAAGCCGCTGGCGCCTTCCGTAAAAAAAGGTTGATGAAATGATGAAATCGTTGAAGTTGTCCGTGGTTGCAGGCCTGATGCTGGCCTTCGCCTGCGCTCATGCGGAAAGCTCGCAGGAAGCGACAATCAAGAAGCAGATCCAGCCCAAGCTGGGCGAGGGCGCCGTCATCGATTCGGTGACCAAGACACCCTACAGCGGTCTGTATGAAGTCAGGGTCGGCAGCGACATCTTCTATACCGATGCGCAGGCCAAGTACCTGTTCGTGGGCCGTATCCTGGATGCCAATACCACCGAGGATTACACCAAGGCCAGGGTCGACGAGATCAGCAAGATCAAGTTTTCCGACCTGCCGCTGGAATCGGCGCTGAAGACGGTCAAGGGCAATGGCAAGCGGGTGATCGCGGTATTCGAAGATCCCAATTGCGGCTACTGCAAGCGCTTCCGCCAGACGCTGCAGGACGTCGACAATGTCACGGTCTATACCTTCCTCTACAACATCCTGTCGCCTGATTCGGCGGTGAAGTCCAAGAATGTCTGGTGCTCGGCCGACCGCAACAAGGCCTGGGATGAATGGATGCTCAACGGCAAGGCGGCAGCCACGGCGCCCGAATCCTGCAACACGCCGAATGACAAGATCAAGGCGCTGGGACAAAAGCTGCGCGTGACCGGCACGCCCACCATTTTCTTTACCGACGGCTCCCGCATTCCCGGCGCAATCGACGCCAAGGGACTGGAAGCCAAGCTGGCCTCCGTCAAATAAGGCGAGGGCGGCGCGGTTTCAGCTTTGCCGGTCGTCCTGATCGTCCTGGTCGGCATGATCGAAGAAGTCGACCATGCCGGTTTCCAGCGAATACTCGGCCCCCACCACCATCAGCCCGTTGCTCTGCACCAGTTGCTCGATGACCTGCGAGCCGTGCCGCAGATGATTGGCGGAAGCGCGGATGTTGGCGCGCACGGCGTGGTGCACCAGTGCGTCATGGTCATACCGCAGCTCGGTCTCCAGCAGGCCTTCGATGCTGGGCCGCACCCGGTCGACGATGGAATGCGGGTCGCGCGAGCGCTGCTGCGGCGGCAGCCGCAAGGTGTCCAGCGTGGCCTGGATCGCGCCGCAGCGGCTGTGGCCCAGCACGACCACCAGCCGCGTGCCGAAACGCTCGGCCGCGAATTCGACGCTGCTGACCTGCGATGGCGCAACGATATTGCCCGCCACCCGTATCACGAACAGGTCGCCGAGTCCCTGATCGAAAATGATTTCCACCGGCACTCTTGAGTCCGAACAGCCGAGTATCACGGCGAACGGCGCCTGGCCCGCCACCAGATCGGCACGGTGGGCCTGGGTCGAATAACTGTCGTTGCCGCGTTCGTCGGCGACAAAGCGGCGATTGCCTTCCTTCAGGCGCTGCAGCGCTTCGCGCGCCGAGATCATGTCCTGAGCGGCCTTGGCATTGGAGCTCATCGCATCCTCCTTCCATGGTTCAAATGGGGCGATTGTAGCGTTCCCATGCCGCACGCCATCTGCGGCCGCGCACTATAATCGTTGCTCCCGACACGGAGACAAGACATGTTCAATGCAATCCTGCTCAACAGGAAAGAAGACGGCAGCACCGCCGCCCAACTGACTCAGCTCGATGACGCCCAGTTGCCGGCGGACGGCGACGTCACCGTCGCCATCGATTATTCCACCATCAATTACAAGGATGGCCTGGCCATCACCGGCAAGGCGCCGGTAGTCAGGAAGTGGCCGATGGTGCCCGGCATCGACGGCGCCGGCCAGGTGCTGGAATCGAGCCATCCGGACTGGAAGCCGGGCGATGCCTTCATCCTCAACGGCTGGGGTGTCGGTGAAACCCATATGGGCTGCCTGGCCCAGCGCGCCCGCCTGAAGGGCGACTGGCTGATCCGCCGGCCGCAGGGCATGTCGTCGCGCACCGCGATGGCGATCGGCACCGCCGGCTACACTGCGATGCTGTCGGCGCTGGCCCTGCGGGAGCAGGGCGTGGAACCAGGCGATGGCGAAATCCTGGTGACCGGCGCATCGGGCGGCGTGGGCAGCGTGGCCATTGCCATCCTGTCGGGCTGGGGCTACCAGGTGGTGGCGTCCACCGGCAAGCTCGATGAAGCCGATTACCTGAAAGCGCTGGGCGCGGCGGAAGTCATCGACCGGGCCACGCTGTCCGCGCCCGGCAAGCCGCTGCAGAAGGAACGCTGGGCCGGCGTGGTCGATTCGGTTGGCTCGCATACCCTGGTCAATGCAATCGCGCAGGTGCGTTATGGCGGCGTCGCCACAGCCTGCGGCCTGGCCCAGGGACTGGACTTCCCGGCGTCGGTGGCGCCATTCATTCTGCGCGGCGTGCGGCTGATCGGCATCGACAGCGTGATGGCCCCCGCCGCCAAGCGCATCGCTGCCTGGCAGCGACTGGCAAGCGATCTCGATCCCGCCAAGCTCGACGCCATCACCAGCGAGATCACGCTGGGCGACGCGCTGGCCCGCGCGCCCGAGATCCTGGCCGGCAAGGTGCGCGGCCGTCTCGTCGTCAACGTCAATGCCTGAGGGCCGCCGCGCATGATCCAGCCCGTACGCTACAGCATCCTTCCCAAGGACCCGGCCGCTCACCTGTTCGAAGTGGTGCTCACGGTCGACACGCCCGACCCGGCCGGCCAGCGCTTCATGCTGCCGGCCTGGATCCCGGGCAGCTACATGATCCGTGAATTCGCGCGCAATATCGTGCGCATCGCAGCCAGGGCCAATGGCAGGAAGGTCGCGCTGAAAAAGACCGACAAGCATAGCTGGCAGGCCGGCCGCTGTGACGGCCCGCTGGTGCTGACCTATGAAGTCTATGCATGGGACCTGTCGGTGCGTACCGCCCACCTCGACCAGACCCATGCCTTCTTCAACGGCACCAGCGTTTTCCTGCAGGTGATCGGGCAGGAGCAGGCGCCGCATGAAGTTGACATCCGTCGTCCAGAGGGCGCGGCGTTTGCCGACTGGCGCGTCGCCACCGCCTTGCCGGAGTTCGATGCCGAGCGCTATGGTTTCGGCCTGTACCAGGCTGCCAATTATGACGAGCTGATCGACCATCCCGTGGAGCTGGGCACGTTTGCGCTGGCGACCTTCAGGGCGCATGGCGTGCCGCATGACGTGGTCATCACCGGCCAGGTGCCGAACCTGGACCTGACCCGGCTGTGCGCAGACCTGAAGAAGGTCTGTGAAGCGCAGATCCGGCTGTTCGAGCCCGGAAACCGGCGTGCGCCGATGCGGCGCTATGTCTTCATGACCCTGGCAGTCGGCGACGGTTACGGCGGCCTGGAGCATCGGGCATCGACCGCCCTGATCTGCTCGCGCGCCGACCTGCCGGTGCAGGGCAAGAAGGAGATGACCGACGGCTACCGCACCTATCTGGGGCTGTGCAGCCACGAGTACTTCCACACCTGGAACGTCAAGCGCATCAAGCCGGCCGCCTTCGCGCCGTACGATCTGCAGAGCGAAGGCTATACCTCGCTGCTATGGCTGTTCGAAGGCTTCACCAGCTACTACGACGACCTGATGCTGGTGCGCGCCGGGCTGATCGGCGAGGCGGACTATTTCAAGCTGCTGGCCAAGACCGCCAGCGGCGTATTGCGCGGCAGCGGGCGCACGCGCCAGAGCGTGGCCGAATCGAGCTTCGATGCCTGGGTCAAGTATTACCGCCAGGATGAAAACGCGCCGAACGCCATCGTCAGCTACTACACCAAGGGCTCGCTGGTCGGCCTGGGCCTGGACCTCACGATACGCGCTGCCACCAATGGCAAGAAATCGCTGGACGGCGTGATGCGCGCCCTGTGGGAGCGCTACGGCAGGGACTTTTACAGCGATGGCGAAAACGGCGGCCGAGGCCTGGAGGAGGGCGATGCGCTGGCGCTGTTCGAGGAAGTCAGCGGCGTGAGCCTGAAACGCTTCTTCGACCGCCATATCCATGGCACCGACGACGTCGCGCTGGACAAGCTGCTGGCGCCTTTCGGCGTCACGCTTGCCGACAAGCGCAATGGCGGCAAGCCGTCGCTGGGCGCGCGCACGGTCAAGGAAGGCAATGAGTGCAAGCTGGCCAATGTATATGAAGGCGGCGCAGCGCATCGGGCCGGCCTGTCTGCGCTCGATTTGCTGGTGGCGATCGATGGCTTGCGGGTCAACGCGAGCAATCTCGATGCGCTGATGTCACGTTATGGCGTCGGCGACACGGTGACGGTGCATGCCTTCCGGCGCGACGAGCTGATGGTGTTTTCGGTGAGGCTGATGGCCGATGAGGCGCCGCAGCTCACACTGACGGCAGAAACCAAACCTGCGGCCGCAACCCGCATGCGGGCGGCCTGGCTGGCGGAGTAGGGAGACGGCGGTCTGGGCCTGGCGCGCCGGCTTGCCGTGCGCGTCAGGCCCAGACCGCCCGCGGCCTTATCCAGCCTCAACCAAACAGGCGTTCCAGCTCTTCGCCGGGATCGGCTGCCCGCATGAACGCTTCGCCAACCAGGAAGGCATGCACGTCGGCCGCGCGCATCCGGCTGACGTCATCCCGATTCAGGATGCCCGATTCGGTAACCACCAGCTTGTCCTTCGGGATGCGCGGCAGCAGGTCCAGCGTGTTCTGCAACGAAGTCTCGAAGGTGCGCAGGTTGCGGTTGTTGATGCCCAGCAGCCGGGTTTTGAGGCGCAGCGCAGCGTCGAGTTCGGCGCCATCGTGCACTTCCACCAGCACGTCCATGCCGAGCTCATGGGCGCAGGATTCCAGCTCCGCCATCAGGCCATGGTCCAGCGCGGCCACGATCAGCAATATCGCATCCGCACCCCAGGAACGGGCCTGGTACACCTGGTAAGGGTCGATCATGAAATCCTTGCGCAGCACCGGTAGTTCGCAGGCGGCGCGGGCCTGCTGCAAGTACTCTGGCGCGCCCTGGAAGAACTGCACATCGGTCAGCACAGACAGGCAGGCCGCGCCATGTTCCTCATAGCTTGCGGCGATCGCGGCTGGATCGAAGTCGGCGCGCAGCACGCCCTTGGACGGCGAGGCCTTCTTCACCTCGGCGATCACGCCGGCGCGGCCGGCGGCGATCTTGCCGCGCAGGCTGCCCTCGAAGCCGCGCAGGCCGTCGCGCAGCTGCTGGTCGTTCTCGACTTCACTGCGCAGGCTGGCCAGGCTCTGTTGCTGCATTGCCGCGGCCACTTCATCGGCTTTCACTGCCAGGATCTTGTTGAGTATGTCGGACATGATGTTGCTGCTTTCTCTGTGCTGGGCGATGCGTCGTGTCAGGCGCCGCCGATTCTCCGGGTGGCGGCGACGAACTGCTCCATCTTCGCGCGCGCCGCGCCTGATGCCATGGTGTCGATGGCCAACTCCATGCCGGCACTGATGTCGGCCGCCATGCCGTTGGCATACAACGCGGTGCCTGCATTGAGCGCCACGATGTCGCGCGGCGCGCCCGGCACGTTGTCGAGCGCTTCCAGGATCTTTTCCCTGGACTCCGCCGCATTCCCGACCTTCAGGTTGCGGCTGGCGATCATCTGCAGGCCGAAGTCTTCAGGATGGATTTCATATTCACGGATCTGGCCGTCCACCAGTTCGCCCACCATGGTGGCCGCGCCTAGGGAGACTTCATCCATGTTGTCGCGGCCCCAGACCACCATTGCGCGCTGCGCGCCCAGGCGCTGCAGCACCCGCACCTGAATGCCGACGAGGTCGGAATGGAACACGCCCATCAGGATGTTGGGCGCGCCGGCCGGGTTGGTCAGCGGCCCGAGGATGTTGAAGATGGTGCGCACGCCCAATTCACGCCGCACCGGCGCCGCATGCTTCATTGCCGCATGGTGGTTGGGCGCGTACATGAAGCCGATGCCGGTTTCGGCGATGCAGTCGGCCACCTGCTGCGGCTGCAGGTTGATGTTGGCGCCCAGCGCTTCCAATGCGTCGGCGCTGCCCGACGAGGACGACACGCTGCGTCCGCCATGCTTGGCAACCCTGGCGCCGGCGGCGGCGGCCACGAACATCGAGGCGGTGGAAATGTTGAAGGTATTGGCGCCGTCGCCGCCGGTGCCGACGATGTCGAGCAAGCCGCTGGTGTCTTGCAGCGGCACCTTGGTGGCGAATTCGCGCATCACTTGCGCCGCCGCCGTGATCTCGCCGATGGTTTCCTTTTTCACCCGCAAGCCCATGGTCAGGGCGGCAATCATCACTGGCGACATCTCGCCCGACATGATGCTGCGAAACAGCGACAGCATTTCGTCGTGGAAGATTTCGCGGTGTTCAATGCAGCGCAGCAGCGCTTCCTGTGGTGTGATCGGCATGATGGTCTCGCTTAACGTTTCAGGAAGTTCTGCAGCAGTTCATGGCCATGCTCGGTCAGGATGGACTCGGGATGGAACTGCACGCCCTCGATGTCGAATGCCTTGTGGCGCACGCCCATGATCTCGCCGTCCGAGGTCCAGGCCGTCACTTCCAGGCAATCCGGCAGCGATGCGCGCTCGATGGCCAGCGAGTGGTAGCGGGTGATGGTGTACGGATCAGGCAGGCCCTTGAACACGCCCACGCCGGTGTGGTGCAGCAGGTCGGTCTTGCCATGCATGACCTGCTTTGCCCGCACCACCTTGCCACCGAAGGCCGCGCCGATGGCCTGGTGGCCAAGGCACACGCCGAGAATGGGCAGCTTGCCAGCCAGTTCCTGCAGCACCGGCACCGAGACGCCGGCCTCATGCGGCGTGCAGGGGCCGGGCGAGATGCAGATGCGTTCCGGCTGCATCGCAATAATCTCTTCCAGGGTGACTTCATCATTGCGCACGGTGCGCACGTCCTCGCCCAGCTCGCCGAAGTATTGCACCAGGTTGTAGGTGAACGAATCGTAGTTGTCGATCATCAGCAGCATGTCAGATTCCTCCATCCAGGCCGTCTTGCACCTGCTCGGCGGCACGCAGCACCGCGCGCGCCTTGTTTTCCGTTTCCTGCCATTCCATCTCGGGCACCGAGTCGGCCACGATGCCGGCCGCCGCCTGCACATACAGCATGCCATCCTTGATCACGCCGGTGCGGATCGCAATCGCCAGGTCCATCTCGCCGCCAAAGGACAGATAGCCGCAGGCGCCGCCGTAGATGCCGCGCTTGGTCGGCTCCAGTTCGTCGATGATCTCCATCGCCCGCACCTTGGGCGCGCCGGACAGGGTGCCGGCCGGGAAGGTGGCGCGCAGCACGTCGAGATTGGACATGCCAGGCTTCAATGCGCCTTCCACATTGGAGACGATGTGCTGCACATGGGAATACTTTTCGATCACGAACTTGTCGGTGACCTTGACGCTGCCGGTCTGAGCGATGCGGCCGATATCATTGCGCGCCAGGTCGATCAGCATCACATGCTCGGCGATTTCCTTCGGGTCGGCCAGCAGCTCGGTTGCCAGCGCCGCATCCCGCTCCGGCGTATTGCCGCGCGGCCGGGTGCCGGCCAGCGGGCGTATCGTCACCTTCTTGCCGCCATCCGGCGTGCCTTCATTGCGCACCAGGATTTCCGGCGATGCCCCGACGATATGCATGTCGCCGAAGTTGTAGAAGTACATGTAGGGCGAGGGATTGAGCGAGCGCAGCGCCCGGTATAGCGACAGCGGCGAATCGACATAGGGCTTCTTGATGCGCTGGCCGATCTGCACCTGCATCAGGTCGCCCGCCATGATGTATTCCTTGGCCCTGGCAACCGCATCCAGATAGGCCGCCTTGTCGAAGTCGCGCACCGCCTCGGTCCGCACCGAGGCCGACGTCACCGGCGCATCGACCGCGCGGCGCAGCATCGCGCGCAGGTCGTGCAGGCGGCGCCGGGCGCGCGGGAAGGCTTCGGCCTGGGTCGGATCGGCATAGACGATCAGGTAGAGCTTGCCCGACAGGTTGTCGATGACGGCCAGTTCCTCGGTCAGCAGCAGCTGGATGTCGGGCAGGCCGAGATCGTCCTTCGGCGCCGTCTCGGCCAGGCGCTTCTCGATATGCCGCACCGTGTCGTAACCGAAATAGCCCGCCAGGCCGCCGCAGAAGCGCGGCATGCCGGGCAGCACCGCGACCTTGAAGCGCGACTGGTAGTCGGCGATGAAATCGAGCGGATTGCCGTCCACGCTTTCCACCACCGCGCCATTCGTGACAACTTCGGTCCGGCGGCCATAGCTGCGCAGCAGGGTGGAAGCGGGCAGCCCGATGAAGGAATAGCGGCCGAAGCGCTCGCCGCCAACGACGGATTCGAGCAGAAAGGTGTTCTTGCCGCCGTTCTGCTGCTGCGCCAGCTTCAGATAAAGGGACAGCGGGGTTTCGAGATCGGCGAAGGCTTCAGCGATCAGCGGGATACGGTTGTAGCCTTGCGCGGCCAGCGACTTGAATTCGAGTTCGGTCATGATTCTCTCCCGACCGCGTAAGGGATGGGTGCGCGGTCATTGAGTTAAAAACGTGATCGAGCGCGCATGCGAGCGCACTCGACAGCCAATCGGGGACTACCAGGTCCAGGATTGCCAGCGTCGCCAGGGCCAGGCCTCAGGAACGGCCGGCGCAGATAAGCTGCGTTTTTTATTGAGAGACATGTTGGTTGGGATTTGCTGCTGAGATCAGTCGGGCTGCATCCAAAAGCGTGTCGACTATACCATCCGAATCAACGTCTTGTATAGGCTGGCCATGATTGTAGCCATAAGGCACGGTCAGCACCCTGCAGCTGGCCGCGCGCGCCGCCTGGGCATCGTTGGACGAGTCGCCGATGGCCACTACATGCCGCGGCGCCAGGCTGAAATCGGCGCAGACCTGCAAGAGCGGCATCGGATCGGGCTTCTTGCGCGGTAGCGAGTCGCCGCCGTACACCACTTCGAACGCATCCAGCAGGCCGGCGGTTTCCAATAGCGGCAGCGCAAAGCCAACCGGCTTGTTGGTCACGCAGGCCAGGCGCAGCCCCTGCCGCTGCATGTCGCGCAAGCCGTCGGCTACGCCCGGATAGACCGTCGCGTGCCGGCCATTGATGGCGCTGTAGGAGCGCATGTAGGCATCCAGCGCCTGCTCGTAGCGCGCGGCTGCCTGGTCTGGCGCATAGTCCAGGCCGAGGATGCTGCGCACCAGGTTCTCGGTGCCCTTGCCGACGAAGCGGGTGATCACCTCAATGCCGACCGGCGCAAGCCGCAGTTCGGCGCGCATCGCATTGACCGCCACCAGGAAGTCCGGCGCCGTATCCATCATCGTGCCGTCGAGGTCGATGATGGCTGCGCGGATGCCGGCGAACAGGCTGTCAGGCGCGTTCATAGGCCAGCCAGCTGGCCGCGCATCGCGTCGATCACGGCCTTGTAATCGGGCTTGCCGAAGATGGCCGAACCGGCAACAAAGGTGTCGGCGCCGGCCTTCGCCGCGGCGGCGATGTTGTCGACCTTGATGCCGCCATCGACTTCCAGCATGATGTCGCGCCCGGATGCATCGATGCGCTGGCGCACGTCCGCGATCTTCTTCAGCGCTTCGGGAATGAAGGATTGGCCGCCAAAGCCGGGATTGACCGACATCAGCAGAATGATGTCGAGCTTGTCCACCACGTGGTCGAGATAATGCAGCGGCGTGGCGGGGTTGAACACCAGGCCGGCCTTGCAGCCGTTGTCGCGTATCAGTTGCAGCGTGCGGTCGATATGCTCGGACGCTTCCGGATGAAAGGTGATGATGTTGGCGCCGGCCTTGGCAAAATCCGGAATGATGCGGTCCACCGGCTTGACCATCAGATGCACATCGATCGGCACCTGCACATGCGGCCGGATCGCCTCGCATACCAGCGGGCCTATCGTCAGGTTGGGGACGTAGTGGTTGTCCATCACGTCGAAGTGGATGATGTCGGCGCCGGCGGCGACCACGTTGCGGACCTCTTCGCCAAGACGGGCAAAATCGGCGGAGAGTATGCTGGGAGCGATGCGATAAGTAGCCATGGAATTCGTCAGTTGGAACAATCCGTTATTCTACCTTGGCGCGCACGGCCGGGTCCGGCTGGCAAAATGGCATCGCGGCACCGTCATCGTCGCGCAGAAATCAATCCGGCAAAGGAATCAAATGGCAGCTTATGAATTCACCGTCTCGGTCAGAACCCAGTACCTGGAGAAACAGTCCGACCCCGAACACGGCAGTTTCGTGTTCGCCTATTCCATCACGATCCGCAATACCGGACAGGTTGCGGCGCAGCTGATTTCCCGCCACTGGGTCATCAAGGACGCCAATGACAAGGTGGAAGAGGTGAAGGGGCTCGGCGTGGTCGGCCACCAGCCGCTGCTGCAGCCCGGACAGCAGTTCGAGTACACCAGCGGCACCTCGCTGAAGACGCCGCACGGCACCATGTCGGGCAGCTATTTCTGTGTTGCCGAGGACGGCACCCGGTTTGAGGCCCCGATTGCCGAGTTTGTGCTGTCCTTGCCGCGCACGCTACACTGACGCCGCGCAGTTCACGCCGGTTTGTCATCGTCAGGTGGCGGCCGGCGTACTTGCTGGTCCGGTTTGCGGCCCGCAAACATCGTCCACCAGACGATGAATACCAGCAGGAAAAATGCGACGCAGGCTTCTATTATCAGTAACCACATGCCATTGACTTCCAATGTTATCCAAGCGCTTCAGTTTACTCGCACTCCCCATCGTCATCACAGCACTTCTTTCCGCCTGCAGCACCACGCCGCCCAAGCCCGTTGAGACTGCGCGGACGCCGTCCCCGGCGCCGGCGACAGGCCCGGCACCGGTGGCCGGCCCGGTATTGCGTCCCGTCGCCTTCAACGCCATGCCCGGCTGGGACCGTGACGACGTGCGCGAGGCATGGCCCGCCTTCCTGACGTCCTGCGACGTGCTGGTCAAGCGTGCCGCCTGGAAGGAGCCCTGCACCGTGGCGCGCACCGTCGACGCCAATAATGCCGGCGCGATCCGCACGTTCTTCGAGGCCTTCTTCGTGCCGCACCAGGTCTTCAACCCCGACGGCACGGACAATGGCCTCGTCACCGGCTACTACGAGCCCCTGCTCAACGGCGCCCGCAAGCGCGGCGGACCGTACCAGACCCCGCTGCACCGCGCGCCGGAAGACCTGCTGACGATCGACCTTGGCAGCGTTTATCCGGAATTGAAGAACATGCGCCTGCGCGGCAAGCTGGTTGGCAACAAGGTTGTTCCTTATCCGGCGCGCGCGGAATTGACGCAGTCGGCGGCAATGACCGGCAATGAGCTGGTGTGGGTGGACAATCCGATCGATGCCTTCTTTCTTCAGGTGCAGGGCTCTGGGCGTGTCCAGTTTGCCGATACCAAGGAAGTGGTGCGCGTCGCCTATGCGGACCAGAATGGCCATCCTTACCGCTCGATTGGCCGTTATCTGGTCGACAAGGGCGAGTTGACCATGGACCAGGCATCTGCCCAAGGCATCAAGGCCTGGCTGGCAGCCAACCCCAAGCGCCAGCAGGAACTGCTCAATGCCAATCCCGGCTATGTCTTCTTCAAGGAAGAAAAACTGACCGATCCGCGCAAGGGTCCAAAGGGTGCGTTGGGTGTGCCGCTGACGCCGCAACGTTCCGTCGCGGTCGATCCGAATTTCATCCCGCTGGGCGCGCCGGTATTTCTGTCGACCACGCAACCCGGCAGCAATGCCCCGCTGCAGCGCATGATGCTGGCGCAGGACACAGGCGGTGCGATCAAGAATGCAGTCAGGGCGGACTATTTCTGGGGCTTTGGAGCCGAAGCGGGCGAGAAGGCCGGGAAAATGAAGCAACGCGGCATGCTGTGGGTGCTGTTGCCCAAGCCAGGCACCGTTTGAATGCCGGGATGCCAGTGCGCATGGCTTCAGGCGCAGGCTGGCATCCTTGTGAATCCTGCAAGCAGATACAATGCGCCGGCCATCCGGGCACATTTCAGTGGAGGTCTCCATGCAATATGAAAATATCATTGTGGAAACGCAGGGCAAGGTCGGGCTGATTCGCCTGAATCGACCCAAGGCGCTCAACGCGCTGAACGACCAGTTGATGGATGAGCTTGGGCATGCCTTGACGTCATTCGACGGCGACGACAATATCGGATGCATCGTCATCACCGGCAGCGAAAAGGCATTTGCCGCCGGCGCCGACATCGGTGCCATGGCAGGCTATACCTATATGGATGTCTTCAAGGGCGAGTACATCACTAGAAACTGGGAGACCGTGCGCCGGGTGCGCAAGCCTGTCATTGCTGCAGTGGCTGGTTATGCGCTGGGCGGCGGATGTGAACTGGCGATGATGTGCGACTTCATCATCGCCGCCGACACGGCCAAATTCGGCCAGCCGGAAGTCAAGCTGGGTACCATCCCCGGCGCCGGAGGCACCCAGCGTCTGCCGCGCGCCGTGTCGAAAGCCAAGGCCATGGACATGTGCCTGACTGCCCGCATGATGGATGCGGCCGAAGCCGAGCGCGCAGGACTGGTATCGCGCGTGGTCGCCGCTGACAAGCTTCTCGACGAAGCGCTGGCCGCCGCCAGCACCATCGCCTCGATGTCCCTCCCGGTTGTGATGATGATCAAGGAATCCATCAACCGCGCCTACGAGTCCACCCTTGCCGAAGGCGTGCAATACGAGCGTCGCCTGTTCCACAGCACATTCGCCACGGAAGACCAGAAAGAGGGCATGAAAGCTTTTGTCGAAAAGCGCTTGCCGAATTTTCGCAACCTTTGATATAGTTCGCCTCCCGCTGCAGCACAGCGCGGCGGGGGCGGAAAAAGGCAGCATGCTGGTCCGGTTTTTTTGAAGCGAAGCGAAAAAAAACTGTTGACGCCAAACAGCAAAAGCCACATAATCTCGCCTCTCTGCTGCTGACGAACACAACGCTTCGCAGCAGCCGGCAAGTCCTCCGGGACGGCTGGCAGCAGACTGAATTGCCCGGTTCTTTAACAACCAACAACCGATAAGTGTGGGCACTTGATGAAGTGCGCCGGCGGCAACGCCGGATGCTCAACTATTAAGCAAGTGCTCACAACAAAGAAGTAGAACGATTCGCAAGAATCGGTCTGTCAGTATTTTGAGTGAGCGACGGTTCTTCGGAACCTGCCA
>NZ_JACYOX010000036.1 GCF_015352955.1 Noviherbaspirillum soli | reverse complement strand
GCCATTCGCAATCGCTCCGACAGACTTCGTAGGGCGGAATACCCCGAAGGGGCATTCCGCCAGGCCGCCGGACAGAGGCATTGCCTGGCGCTGCCGCCCGGCTCCTGCGGGCATGGTGCAATGCCCTTCGGGGATTGCACCCTACGAGGTTTGGCCTTTCAGCAGTTGCCCTTCTTGGCTTGTCCTGGCGGGCAGAAACTGCGTTCCGGCGTGTCATAGGCCGGTCCGCAATTGCCTTTCTTGGCCTGGCCGGGCGGGCACTTCGGCGCCGGGGTGTCGTAGACGAGCGGCACTGGCACCACGGCGCAGCCAGCCAGCAGGGCGCTGGCGAGCAGCGCGGCGATTTCTGGTTTGTTCATGTTTTGATCCTGTTTTCTATGCAATTCGGCCGGCATCGCTGCCGGCCTCGATGGTTGCTGAATCCGGCGAAGTGCCGTGCTCGACCCTCTTACTTGGCGGGGATCAGCGTGAAGTTCACGCCAGCCTGGTTGCCCTGGCTGATGTCGACTGTCGTGGACGCCGGGGTCTGGTAGCCGGCAGCGCTGGCCTCCACTGCATACTGGCCTACGCCCGGCTTCACGCCTGCCTGCGCGGTGAAAGCCAGGGCTGTCGGGTTGTATGGCGCATACTGCGGCGCCACCTTGGGCAGGTCGCTCAGCGTGTAATTGCTGCTGGCGTCGGTTGCCTTGTACCTGACGGTGACTTTCGAGCCGGCCGGCAGGGTCTGGCTCGCATGGACGTAGGCGGCATCGGCGCCGGGTGGCGTGAAATTGACCGTCCCGCTGATCTTGCGGGCTTCCGGCGCAGCCAGCAGGCTGATCGGCGCGGCCTTGGTGCTCAGTGTCGTGGTTGCAGTAGGGCTGGTGACGGGCACCGCGCCGACCACGGTGGTGGCCCGGTCCGATGCCGTGATCACCACGTCGTAGGCGCCGACCGGCAGGCGCGACAGATAGAAGTGGCCTTCGCTATCGGGCGCCGTGCTGCTGATGATTTCGCCGTCCTTCTGGGCCGACACATGCACGTCGCTCAGGCCTGCGCCGACATAGCCTTCCACGCCGTTGAGCAGCGTCGGAATGACTTTCACCACCGGCTTCAATGCATATTCGCCATTGCCGCGCGTGACGATGGATTTGCAGGCGTCGAAGTCCAGCACCAGGTCGGCCCGCTGGCCGGCCTCGATATCGAATTCGTTGGCCAGCTTGAGGCCGCTCTCCACCGCGCTGGGCGTGATCAGTGCGACTTCATTGGTCTGGCCGGCAGGGATCACCGAATTGGCCAGGCCATTGCCGCTGTTCTTGTTCAGCACCAGCCGCAACTGCGAATAATGGCCTGCTGCCAGCGGCACTTGCCCCAGGGGCTGGAGCACGCCATTGGCCAGCGAGAGCAGGTCGATCCTGCTCCTGGCCGGGTCCACCGCGATCTCGGTCCAGCCGTCGTCTTCCGTACCGGCCGTGGCGCTCCTGTGCACCCTGACCTTGGTGACGGTAACGAATACCTTGTCGAACCCGCAGGAAGGCGCGTCGGTCAGCGATACGCCCAGCGTGCCGGCGGTCTGTGTACCCCCACCGCCGCCACCGCCGCCACCGCCGCCGCATCCGGCAAGCGCGGTCAGTGCACAAGCGCCAGCCAGGGCGCGAACCATCCATTGTTGAGCCGACGCCATCATGTCACCCTTATAAAAGTTCTGTGCGGCAACTTTAACGGGTATATAACTTTGTTTGTAGCAATGTTTCAACTCGAAACAAACTAATGTTGTTTTCGGGTAACTAGTCTGGTGGCGCTGTTTTCGAACCCAGCCGTCATCAGCGTCGGCCGAACATCATCTGCTCGGCCAGCAACTGCTTCAGCGGACGCACGGTGTCGATCAGTCCCAGCGACAGGCCAAGCAAGCCCTGGGTGTAGGCGCCGTCCGGCGCGCTGGCGAAGATGCGGGCCATGGTATCGGTGACGCGGATGGTCAGCCCGCGGTCGCCGCGCCGCTGCATTGCATAGTGCTGCAGCGTCAGCGGCGTGGCGTCCATGGCCAGCATGCGCGCCAGCACGGCGGCGTCGCGCAGGCCGAGGTTGAGGCCCTGGCCGGCAACCGGGTGCAGGGTCTGGGCCGCATTGCCGATGGCGACCGTGCGGGCGCTCTGCGCAGCGCCGGTGTTCAAGCCAAGCGGATAGCTGATGCGCGGCGAGACGCTCAGGAAGCGGCCCAGGCGCTGGCCGAAGGCATGCTGCAACTGGGCCAGGAAGGCTGCGTCGGGCAGGGCGGCGACCTGGCTGGCGCGGGCAGGGCGCAGGCACCACACCAGCGCATAGCCGCCGTCCTGCGGCAACAGGGCCAGCGGCCCTTCGCCGGTGAAACGCTCGAAGGCGCGGCCTGCCAGCGGCCGGTCGGCGGTGACATGGGCAATCACCGCGGTCTGGTTGTAATCGCGGCTGATCGGCTTGCCGGGCTGGTCGGCGAACAGGCCGCCTTCGGCCTGCACCATCACCTGGGCTTCCAGGCTCGCGCCGTTGGCCAGCGCCAGCGTGATGCCGTTGGCCTGCTCGGTCCGGGAGGCGATCTGCATCGGCCGCAGCACGGTCACGCCGGCCTGCGCCACGGCTGACGACAGCGCCTGCACCAGGCTGCCGTAGCGGCTCACGTAGCCTAGCTCGGGCAGGCCGAATTCAGCGGCGGCAATCAGCGTGCGGCCGAAGTGGCCGCGGCGCGATACATGGATTTCGCGGATCGGCGTGGCGCCGGCCGGCCATGCGCGGATTTCCTCCAGCAGCTGGCGGCTGCCCCACGACAGCGCCAGCGAGCGCGGGTCCTGCACCGCCTGTTCCAGCCCACGGGCGTCGATCAGCGCGATGCGATCCGGCGCGGCGCCATGCCGCACCAGCATCGCGGCCAGCGCCATGCCGACCGGGCCGGCGCCGCCGATGGCGATATCGTAGCTGCGCTCCACGATGTCAGCCGCGCATCACGGCTTCGATCCCGGCCACGGTCTTGGGCGCTTCGGCGGTGATGATGTCGCAGCCGCCAGGCGTGACCACCGCGTCGTCCTCGATGCGGATGCCGATGTGCCAGTACTGCTCCGGCACGCCTTCTGCCGGCCGCACGTAGATGCCCGGCTCGACCGTCAGCGCCATGCCCGGCTGCAGCGTACGCCATGGCCGCTCGGCGCCGGCGGGCGCGGCGTCGCGGTACTCGCCGACGTCATGCACGTCCATGCCCAGCCAGTGGCCGGTGCGGTGCATGTAGAACTGGCGGAAGTCGCCGTTGGCGATCACGTCGTCGAGCGTGCCGACCTTGTCGCGGTTGAGCAGGCCGGTGTCCAGCATGCCCTGGGCCAGGACCTTCACCGCCGCGTCGTGGCCGTCGGTGAAGCGCTTGCCGGGGCGGATTTCGGCGATCGCCGCCGCCTGCGACGCCAGCACGATCTCGTACAGGGTTTTCTGGGGGCCGCTGAACTTGCCGTTGGCCGGGTAGGTGCGGGTGATGTCGGAGGCGTAGCCGTCGAGTTCGCAGCCGGCGTCGATCAGCACCAGGTCGCCATCCTGCAGCACGGCGTCGCCGGCGCGGTAGTGCAGCACGCAGGCATTTGCGCCAGTGGCGACGATGGAGGTATAGGCCGGGAACTGCGAGCCGTTGCGGCGGAACTCGTGCAGCAGCTCGGCCTCGATCTGGTATTCGTGCAGGCCGGGTCTGGACATGCGCATCGCGCGCTCATGCGCGGCCGAGGAGATCAGCGCGGCGCGGCGCATGATGGCGATCTCGCCGGCATCCTTGACCAGCCGCATTTCGTCCAGCAGCAGATGCACGTCGAATGCGGCGGCCGGCGCGGTGACGCCGGCGCGCACCTGGGCGCGCACCGACTGCAGCCAGCCCTGTACCTGGGCGTCGAGCCTGGCATTGCTGCCCAGGGCATAGAAGATGGCCGGCGCATTGGCCATCAGCTTCGGCACTTCCGTGTCCAGCGCCGACACCGCATGCGCGGCGTCGAAGCCGAACTGCTCGCGCGCGGCGTCGGGGCCGTAGCGGTAGCCGTCCCAGATTTCCCGCTCCATGTTCTTTTCGCGGCAGAACAGGATGGACTGGCCGCCGGCCGCGCCGGCCACCAGCACCAGCACCGCTTCCGGCTCGGTGAAGCCGGTCAGGTAATAGAAGTAGCTGTCATGCCGGTAGGGGAAGTCGGCATCGTTGTTGCGCAGCGCTTCCGGTGCGGTCGGGATGATGGCGATGCCGCCGCCGCGGGCCTGCATCTGTTCGATCAGTCTGGCGCGGCGGGCTGCGTAAGCTGCTGTCATGGACGGTTTCCTTGGTAGGGGGCATTCAGTTGGGCCAGGCGTTCCGGCGTGCCGACATCGAGCCAGTCGCCGCGGTAGACTTCGCCGCCGACCTGGCCGCGCGCCGCATATTCGCGCAGCAGCGGCGCCAGCTTCGCGCTGTCGCCGGGCGCGATGGCGTCGAACATCTGCGGCCGGTAGACGCCGATGCCGGAAAAGGTATGCCGCTCCCCGCCTTCATTGGCGATCGAAAAGCTGTTCAGCGCAAAGTCGCCGGCCGGGTTGTGGGCCGGGTTCTTCACTAGGTACAGCCAGGCCACGTCGCGCTGGTCCAGCGGCAGCGGGTTGCCCCAGACGTCGTTATCGACCAGCGCGTCGGCGGCCTGCGAGAAGTCGAAGTGCGGCGCCCAGACATCGGCCGCCAGCGCGACGAAAGGCGCTTCGCCCAGCAGCTCGCGGGCGCGGGCGATGCCGCCGGCGGTTTCCAGCGCCGTGCCTTCCGGCGAATAGGCGATCGACGCGCCGTAGCGGCTGCCGTCGCCCAGCGCTTCCTCGATCATGTGGCCGAGGTGGGCATGGTTGACCACGATCTCGGTAATGCCGGCGCGCACCAGGTTGAGCACATGCCAGACGATCAGGGGCCGGCCGCGCACCTTCAGGAGCGGCTTGGGGCAGCTGTCGGTCAGGGGCCGCATGCGTTCGCCGCGGCCGGCGGCGAGG
The DNA here is from genome assembly GCF_015352955.1 of Noviherbaspirillum soli. Lineage (GTDB taxonomy): Bacteria > Pseudomonadota > Gammaproteobacteria > Burkholderiales > Burkholderiaceae_D > Noviherbaspirillum_A > Noviherbaspirillum_A soli. The sequence continues at coordinate 59,572 of NZ_JACYOX010000036.1, read as the reverse complement.
ATCATGGCTTTCATCAGTGTCTCAGAAGGTGTAGCCGACGCCGGAATCGGTGTTTTCCAGCACGTCGAGGATGCGGATCAGCGGCGCCAGTTCGCGGTAGCGGCCGGCGGTCTTCCGGGTGTATTCCATCACCAGCGGCATGTCGTCGAGATAGGCGGCCTTGCCGTCGCGGTGGTACAGCCGCGCGAAGATGCCCAGCACCTTCAGGTGGCGCTGCAGGCCCATGAATTCGAAGTCGCGGTAGAAGCTGTCGATGTCGGGCGCCACCGGCAGGCCGGCGCGGCGCGCCCGTTCCCAGTAGCGTATCGCCCAGTCCAGCACCAGCTCCTCGTCCCACTGGATGTAGGCATCGCGCAGCAGCGACACCAGGTCGTAGGTGATCGGGCCGTAGACCGCGTCCTGGAAGTCGAGGATGCCGGGATTGCCGCTGTCCATCACCATCAGGTTGCGCGAATGGTAGTCGCGGTGCACATAGACCTGCGGCTGGGCCAGGTTGTTGGCCAGCAGCGCGTCGAATACCTTCTGCAGCGCGGCCTGCTGCTTGTCGTCCAGCGTCACGCCGCGGTGCTTCGCGACATACCATTCCGGGAACAGGTTGAGCTCGCGCAGCAGCAGCGCGCGGTCGTATTCGGGCAGCACCTCGGGCTGGCTCTGCGCCTGCAGCAGCACCAGCGCGTCGATCGCGTCGAGGTAGAGCTTGTGGGCGGTGTCGCTGTTCAACAGCTTCAGGTAGGTGGTGGCGCCGAGGTCGGTCAGCAGCAGGAAGCCGCGTTCGGCATCCTGGGCCAGCACCTTGGGCACGGACACGCCGGTCTTGCCGAATACCTCGGCGACATGGATGAAGGGCTTCACGTCTTCCTGCGGCGGCGGCGCGTCCATCAGGATGTAGGTGTCGCCGTCGGCGCCGTCGACGCGGAAGTAGCGGCGGAAGCTGGCATCGGCCGACGCCGGGCGCAGGGTGTCGCGACGCAGCGCGGGCGCGGTCAGCGTCGCCAGCCACTGGCTGGCCTGTTCCAGGCGCGGATCGTTAGGGAATTGCTCGGGCATGATGCGGTATCGGATAGCGTCTGAAAGTGGCCCGGGAGCGGGCCCGGGATGGTCAGGGAGTCGTCCGGCAAAGCGGGCGGACTGCGGAGTTCTCATATAATAAGGGATTCAACCTAAAAAATCCGCCTCCTTTATGGTGTTGCAATTCCCCTGTTCATGACTCGCCGCCAACGCTATTTCCGCACCCGGCCCGCGGTGCGTGCGCTGACGCTGGCCGTGCTTGCCTCGCTGCCTGCGCTGGCCGCCGCCCAGGCCAAGTACCAGCGCCCCGTGGACGATCCGAACGCGCCCACCACGCTGGGCGCGGAGCGCCTGACCGGGCGGCCCGACCGCGAGATCACGCTGGAGCGCGACGCCGAAGTCACCCGCGGCAGCACCACGCTCAATGCCGACCGCGCCGAATACGACATCGTCGACGACCGGGTCAAGGCCAGCGGCAACGTGCGGCTGAAACGCTTCAAGGACCGCTTCACCGGCGACGACGCCAACCTGAAGCTCGATACCGGCGAAGGCTATATCGACAATCCGACCTACCACCTGGAAATGCGCAATGCGCAGGGCAAGGCCGACCGCATCGACTTCGAGTCGGACGACCGCTCGGTGGTGCACAACGGCACCTACAGCACCTGCGAGGCGCCGGACCAGGACTGGTACCTGTCGTCGCGCACCATCAATCTCGACAGCGGGCGCGACATCGGCACGGCCGAGCGGGCGGTGCTGTACTTCAAGGGCGTGCCGCTGCTGGCCTCGCCCTACATGAGCTTTCCGCTGTCGGACCAGCGCAAGACCGGCTTCCTGCCGCCCACCTTCGGCACCAGCAACCGCAACGGCATCGAGGTCTCGTCGCCTTACTACATCAACATTGCGCCCAACCGCGACCTGACGCTGTATCCGCGCATGATCTCCCAGCGCGGCCTGCAGCTCGGCGCCCATGCGCGCTACCTCGGCGACGGCTATTCCGGGCAGACGCGGGTGGAAGGCCTGATGAACGACAGCCAGACCGGCCAGAGCCGCGGCGCGCTGACCATGCTGCACACCCAGAGGCTGGCGCCGGCGCTGTCGTTCAATGCCAATGTGAACATGGCATCGGACGACCAGTATCCCAACGACTTCCCGCACAGCATCACCAACAGCCGGCAGCGGCTGCTGGCGCGCGACCTGAGCCTGAGTTATGCGCAGCCTTACTGGAACATGCTGGCCCGCACTTCGAGCTACCAGGTGCTGCAGGACCCGCTGGCGCCGATCGGCCTGCCGTATGACCGGCTGCCGCAGATCAGCCTGAATGCCGCCCGCCAGGAACTCGGCGGCTTCGATCTCAGCCTGAAGTCCGACTTCACCCGCTTCTATCATCCGACCCTGGTGCGCGGCGACCGCTCGGTAATCAATCCGCGGATTTCCTATCCGATCCTGGCGCCCGGCTATTTCGTCACGCCCAGCCTGTCGCTGCATGCGACCAGCTACAACCTGACCAATCAGGCGGCGGACCAGCCGACCACACTGACCCGCACGCTGCCCACCTTTTCGCTCGACAGCGGCTTGGTGTTCGAGCGCGATGCAAGCTTTCTGGGCAGGCCCGCCACCCAGACCCTGGAGCCGCGCCTGTTCTATACCTATACGCCATACAAGGACCAGAGCAAGTTCCCAATCTTCGATACCGCGCTGGCCGAGTTCAGCTTCGCGCAGATCTTCAGCGAAAACCGCTATGTCGGCAACGACCGCATCACCGATTCCAACCAGTTGACCGCGGCCGTGGTGTCGCGCTTCATCGAGGAAAATGGCGTCGAGCGGCTGCGCCTGGCGCTGGGCCAGCGCTTCTATTTCAACCAGCAGCAGGTGGCCGGCAACACCAGCAATGCCGAAAACAAGTCGGACCTGCTGGCCGCGATGTCGGGCCAGGTCACGCCCACGCTGCTGCTGGACGCCGGCATCCAGTACAGCCAGAGCCAGCGCAAGACCAATGCCTCCAGCCTGGGCGTGCGCTGGCTGCCGGGCCCGCAGCAGGTGTTCAACCTGCAGTACAAGCGCGATGTGCCGACCGCGGTCGACCTGCTGAACGTGTCCACCCAGTGGCCGATCACGCGCCGTTTCTACGGCGTGGGACGCGTGAACTACTCGCTGGAGGAAAAGAAGGTGTCGGAAAGCCTGTTCGGCGTGGAATACAAGGCCGACTGCTGGGTGTTCCGGGTCGTGGCCCAGCGCACGCCCACCGCGACCAACGTCGCGACTTCCTCGCTGTTTTTCCAGCTTGAACTGAACGGCCTGTCCAGCCTGGGCTCCAATCCCTACAGGGCGCTGCGCAACAACATCCCCGGTTACAACCGCCTCTCCGAATCGGAGCCCTGAACCCAAGGGCAAGTACTCTCATGAATCAAGGCACTATGAAAACCGATATCACTTCCCGTTCGCTTCTCCCATCGCTTCGCGTCAAGCGCATCATGCCGGCGCTGCTGTGCGCATTGCTGGCCGCGCCGCCGTCCTGGGCGCAGGCGCTCAAGGCGCCCGGCGCCGGCGCTGGCCCGCGCCTGGGCGGCGCAGCAGCGTCCCCGGCCCCCGCCGCCCAACTGCCGCCGGCATCCGCGCCGGCGCCGGCCTCGACCTCCGCTTCCCAGCGGGTACGCCCGATCGACGCCATCGTCGCTGTCGTCAATAACGAGGTCATCACCGCCCAGGAACTGGAAACACGGATGCAGACGGTCGAGGCGCGCCTGCGCAGCCAGGGCGGCACGGTGCCGCCGCGCGCCCAGTTCCAGCAGCAGCTGCTGGAACGGATGATCGTCGACCGCGCGCAGTTGCAGCTGGCCAAGGAAAACGGCCTGCGGGTCGATGACGCGCTGCTCGACGCCGCGGTGGCCCGCATTGCCGAGCAGAACAACGTGACCTTGGCCGAGATGCGCCGCAAGGTCGAAAGCGACGGCGTGAGCTTCGCCCGCTTCCGCGAGGACATCCGCAATGAAATCCTGCTGCAGCGCCTGCGCGAGCGGGAAGTCGACAGCAAGGTGCAGATCACCGAGTCCGAGGTCGACAATTTCCTGGCTTCGGGCGGCGGCGCCACGCAGGCCGCGCAGCCCGAGATCAACCTGGCGCAGATCCTGGTGCGCATCCCCGAAAACGCCAGCGCCGAGCAGATCGCCCAGCGCCGCGCGCGCGCGGAGGAGGCGCTGCAACAGTTGCGCACCGGCGCCGACTTCGGCCAGATCGCCGCTGCCTATTCCGACGCCAGCGATGCATTGAAGGGCGGCGAGATGGGATGGCGCACGCTGGACCGCCTGCCGCAGCTGTTCGTCGACGCAGTGGCGGACCGACGCGACAATGAACTGGTCGTGGTCAAGAGCGCCAATGGCTTTCATATCCTGCGGGTGCTTGGCCGCCGCACCTCGACCCCGGCCAAGGCGGGCGCTTCGGTGCCGGCCGTCACCCAGACCCATGCCCGCCACATCCTGATCAAGGTGAACCAGGTGGTGCCGGCCAACGAAGCCAGGCGCAAGCTGGTCGAACTCAAGGAGCGACTGGACAACAAGGCCGCCACCTTCCCCGAACTGGCGCGCATGTACTCCAACGACGGTTCGGCCTCCAAGGGCGGCGACCTGGGCTGGCTGTATCCGGGCGACACCGTGCCGGAGTTCGAGCGCGCGATGAACGCGCTGCAGCCGGGCCAGATCAGCGAGCCGGTCGAGTCGCCATTCGGCTTCCACCTGATCCAGGTGATCGAGCGCAAGACCGACGACGTCACGCAGGAGCGCCAGCGCATGATGGCGCGCCAGGCGCTGCGCGAGCGCAAGATCGAGGAGGCCACCGAGGACTGGCTGCGCCAGCTGCGCGACCGCACCTATGTCGAATACCGCGCCGAGGAACTCGGCGCGGCGACCGGCCCGGCGCGATGAGCCCGATGCATCGCCCAGGCGTGCTGCCCGCCATTGCCATTACCACCGGCGAGCCGGCCGGCATCGGCCCGGAGATCGCGATCCGCGCCGCCTGGGAGCTGCGTCATGAAGTGCGCAGCGTGCTGATCGGCGATTCCGCCTTCCTGGCCATGACTGCCGCCGCGATCGATCCGGACATCAGCCTGGTCGCGCTGTCGCAGATGGCGGTCAACAACAATGGCCTGCCGGCCTTCCCGGCCGGCCGCATTGCCGTGATCGACTGCACGCTGGCAGCGCACGTGCGGCCCGGCGAACTCGACGCCAACAACGGCCGCTATGTGCTGGAAACCCTGGATGTGGCAATCGCTGGCGCCCTGCGCGGCGAGCTGGCGGCCATCGTGACCGCGCCGCTGCAGAAGAGCACGATCAACGACGCCGGGGTCGCCTTCACCGGCCATACCGAATACCTGGCTGAAAAAACCGGCACGCCGCAGGTCGTGATGATGCTGGCCACCGACGCCACGCCCACGCCGCTGAGGGTGGCGCTGGCCACCACCCATCTGGCGCTGAAGGATGTGCCGGCCGCGATCACCGCCGGCGGCCTGGCGCGCACGCTGGACATCATCGACGCCGACCTGCGCGGCAAGTTCGGCATTGCCGCGCCGCGCATCCTGGTCACGGGCCTGAACCCGCATGCCGGCGAAAACGGCTATCTGGGACGCGAGGAGATCGAGGTGATCACGCCGGCCCTGGAAGCGGCCCGCGCGCGCGGCATCAACGCGCAGGGACCTTATCCGGCCGATACGCTGTTCCAGGCCAAGTACCTGGAGCAGGCCGACTGCGTGCTGGCGATGTACCACGACCAGGGCCTGCCGGTGCTCAAGCACGCCAGCTTCGGCCGCGGCGTCAACATCACGCTGGGCCTGCCCATCATCCGCACCTCGGTCGACCATGGCACCGCGCTCGACCTGGCTGCCCGCGGCCTGGGCCACGCCGACCATGGCAGCATGGTCGAAGCCATCCGCACCGCGGCCCGCATGGCCGCCGCACAAGACAGCAAGGCGCAATGAAACACATACCCCGAAAGCGTTTCGGCCAGAACTTCCTGACCGACCAGGCCGTGCTGCACGACATCATCCGCGTGATCGCGCCGCAGGCCGACGATGTGATGGTCGAGATCGGCCCCGGACTGGCGGCGATGACGCGGCTGCTGCTGGAGCAGCTGCGCGAACTCCATGTCGTGGAACTGGATCGCGACCTGGTCGAGCGCCTGAACAAGACCTTCGACCCGAAGCGCCTGCACGTGCATGCCGGCGACGCGCTGCAATTCGACTTCGCCACCCTGGCCCCGCCCGATGGCAAGCTGCGTGTGGTGGGCAACCTGCCGTACAACATTTCCAGTCCGCTGCTGTTTCATCTTTCCGAGATCGCGCATCGGGTAAGGGACCAGCATTTCATGCTGCAGAAGGAAGTGGTGGAGCGCATGGTGGCGCAGCCCGGCAGCAAGACCTATGGCAGGTTGTCGGTGATGCTGCAATGGCGCTACCACATGGAGTTGCTGTTCATCGTCCCGCCCACCGCCTTCGACCCGCCGCCGCAGGTGGACTCGGCCATCGTGCGCATGATCCCGCTGGCGCAGCCGCTGCCATGCGACGCGGCGCGGCTGGAAGAGGTCGTGCAGAAGGCCTTTTCGCAGCGCCGCAAGACCTTGCGCAACTGCCTGGCGGGGATGTTCAGCGAGGCGGACCTGGTTGCGGTGGGGATCGATCCGCAGGCGCGGGCCGAGACGGTGGGGGTGGAGGGATATGTGGCGCTGGCCAATCTGCAGGCGGGTGGGTAAATGGGTTGTTGCGGCGGGGCGCGCACTGGTGCAGGGGTGAGGACTTACGACGGCGGTCATGAACTTCGCGGTTGCCGTTGCAGCTGCTTTTGAAGTGGCCGTTGCCGTGAAGTCTTGTTGAGCGCGCCATGACGGCGATGCCTGGAGCGGGGGCGGCTAAACTCGCTCCACTCAAACAGACGCCGCACCTTTCCCGCTCCGGGCACCGCTGATACGGCGCGCTCAACGGGATTTCACCGCAACTGCAACCCTTACCACCCCTCGTAGGGTGCAATCCCCGAAGGGCATTGCACCATGGTCGCAAACCGGAAGGCTATTGCGGCCGGCTTCCTCTATCGACCATTGGCGCAATGCCCCTTCGGGGATTGCACCCTACGGCCGTCGGGCTTTTACGTTCCAGCCGTGGCCGGCGCGGCGCATTGAAACACAACGGCGGCTGCGGCATCCATCAAATCCACCCGAACCAGCCCAGCAGCCCCCCCGCGGCCAGCAGCCACAGCAAATGCACCCGCGTCTTCCACACAACGACCGCGGTGACCGCGGTCAAAAGCCATAGCGGCCAGTCCCTGGCAGGGTCGCCGTGGGCGCGGCTCATCAGCCAGCCGGTGGCCAGGATCAGCCCGACCACCACCGGCGCCATGCCCTGCTTGAAGGCCCGTACCGCCCGCAGGTCGCGGTTGTTGTGGCCCCAGCGCGAAGCGACGTAGGTCAGCGTGGCGCTGGGCAGCAGGATGCCGGTCATCGTGATGGCCATGCCCATCAGCGCATTGAGCAGGCTGCCGCTGTTGACGCCTACCTGCCAGCCCATCAGCGCAATGAACAGCACGTTGGGGCCGGGCGCGGCCTGGGCCAGGGTGATGGCGGCGGTGAACTGGGATTCGCTCATCCAGTGCTGCTGGTCCACGAGGTAACGGTGCATGTCGGGCGCGGTGGTGATGGCGCCGCCCACCGCCAGCAGCGACAGCGACAGGTAATGCACGAACAGGTTGAGCCAGTCCGCCGGATGCATCTGCAGCAGCGCATTCATGGACGTATCTTCCGCCAGGTCAGCACGCAGGTAAGCAGGCCCAGGCCGCCCAGCACATACAGCAGCGGCCACTGCATCAACGCCACCGCGCCGAAGCAGAGGGCGGCCAGCAGCAGGCAGGCCGGCTTGCCCAGGGGATGGCGGTCCAGCGCGCTGATGAGCTTGATGCCGGTCGCAATGATCAGGCCGGCCGCCACCGCGCCCATGCCGCGCAAGGCCCCGGCCACCTGCGGACTGTCGGCGAAATGGCTGTAGGCCAGCGCCATGCACAGCACCACCACCAGCGGAAAGGTCAGCATGCCGGCCAGCGCGGTCAGGGCGCCCGGCAGGCCGAAGTAGCGGCTGCCTATCATCATCGACAGGTTCACCACGTTGGGGCCGGGCATGATCTGGGCCACCGCCCAGTCTTCGATGAATTCCTCGCGGGTGAGCCAGCGCTTGCGCTCCACCAGCTCATGCTGCACTACCGCCAGCACGCCGCCGAAGCCTTGCAGAGCCAGCAGGGAAAAGGATATGAAGAGGTCGGACAGCGAGCGCGGCCGGGGATGGTCCTGCGACGGAGGCAAATTCATGAAGGTATCGTTGAGCGGCTTGACAGGGGCGCCCGGGGCTGCCGGGCGGACTGGTATCCTAACATTTCACCAGGGCTGCTGACCACAGGCAAACTGCGCTCCCCCTGGTTTGGGTTAATCTGGCGCTTTCCTTCCGACCAGGTAAGCCTTCGCCATGAAGTTCATCAAACCCCTGCTGTGCGCCTTCCTGCTGTGCCATGCCGCCGTCCATGCCGAACAGGTCGGCGAGGTCAGCACCGTGTTCAAGTTCATCGGCCCCAACCACAAGATCGTGGTCGAGGCCTATGATGATCCCAGGGTGGGCGGCGTGGTCTGCTACCTGTCGCGCGCCAAGACCGGCGGCATCAGCGGCGCGATCGGCATCGCCGAGGACAAGGCCGATGCTTCCGTGGCCTGCCGCCAGGTCGGCGAGATCCGCTTCAACGGCAGCCTGCCAAAGCAGGAGGAAGTCTTCAGCGAGCGGGCATCCATCCTGTTCAAGCGGGTGCAGGTGGTGCGCATGGTCGATGTCAAGCGCAATGCGCTGGTCTATCTGGTTTATTCCGACCGGCTGATCGAAGGCAGCCCGCAAAACAGCGTGACGGCGGTGCCGCTGCCCGCGGGCCAGCCGATCCCGCTGGCGAAGTGACGGCCGGGCCCGCATCTTGCAAACCCATCCTTGTCCGGTCCGGCGCGCGCAGCGCAAGGCCGGCTTGCCGCCGTATTCGCTGCATGATTGACAGGCAGCCGTTACAAGCCCGGCAGTTCTTACAGGCGAGCCGCCGCCGCAAGGGCGGGCGCCCCTCAACAACTGGAGAGCCTTCATGCTAGTGATTCGTCGTATTTCATGGGCCGCGGCCATCTTGCTGCTGGCCGGCTGCGAACAGGCAACGCTGCCGCTCAAGGCCGGCACCGGCCCGGAACCGACGCTGCCGCCGCCCAACCATACGCTGCTGCCAACCGTGCACATCGCGCCGGCCAAGGGCTGGCCGGACGGCGGCAAGCCCACGCCCGCGGCAGGGCTGGCGGTCAATGCCTATGCCAGCGGCCTGGACCATCCGCGCTGGCTGTACACGCTGCCCAATGGCGACGTGCTGGTGGCCGAGACCAACGCGCCGCCCAAGCCGGAAGACAGCAAGGGCATCAAGGGCAAGATCATGAAGATGGTGATGAAGCGGGCCGGCGCCGGCACCCCCAGCGCCAACCGCATCACGCTGCTGCGCGATGCCGACGGCGATGGCGTGGCCGAGGTCAAGACCGTCTTCCTGGAAGGCCTCAATTCGCCGTTCGGCATGAGCCTGGTCGGCAATACGCTGTATGTCGCCAACACCGACGCCATCATGCGCTTTCCCTACAAGGCCGGCGACACCCGCATCAGCGAGGCCGGCGTCAAGGTGGCCGACCTGCCGGCCGGGCCGCTGAACCATCACTGGACCAAGAACGTGATCGCCAGCCGCGATGGCAGGAAGCTGTATGCCACGTCCGGCTCCAACAGCAACGTCGCCGAGAACGGCATGGAAGCCGAGGAAAACCGCGCGGCCATCCTGGAGATCGATCCCGCCAGCGGCAAGACCAGGCTGTTCGCCTCGGGCCTGCGCAACCCGAACGGCATGGCATGGCAGCCGCAGAGCGGCGCGCTGTGGACCGTGGTCAATGAGCGAGACGAAATCGGCAGCGACCTGGTGCCCGACTACATGACCTCGGTGAAGGAGGGCGGCTTCTATGGCTGGCCCTACAGCTACTACGGCCAGACCGTCGATGCCCGCGTCAAGCCGCAGCGGCCCGACCTGGTGTCCAAGGCGATCAAGCCCGACTATGCGCTGGGGCCGCACACCGCCTCGCTGGGCCTGATGTTCTACCAGGGCGACCTGCTGCCCAGGCGCTATCAGAACGGCGCCTTCGTCGGCCAGCACGGCTCGTGGAACCGCAAGCCGCGCAGCGGCTACAAGGTGATCTTCGTGCCCTTCGACAAGGGCATGCCGGCCGGCGAGCCGGAGGACGTCCTGACCGGCTTCCTCAGCGAAGAAGGCGACGCGCTGGGCCGTCCGGTCGGCGTGGCCAGCGACAAGTCCGGCGCGCTGCTGGTGGCCGACGATGTCGGCAATGTGATCTGGCGGGTGGCGCCGGCGAAGTGATGGCGGATCAGCCGCCGCTGGCGCGCCAGGCGCCGTTGTCGAGGCTGGCGCGGCCTTCGGCAGCCAGCTTCTCCAGGTGCGCCAGCAGCGAGCGCTCGGCCATCGCCAGGCGCTCGGCCGGCACGTCGTCATAGACCCGCGGCAGCAGCGCCTGCATGGCGGCGGCGCCGGCCTCGCGCAACACGCGCAGCACCTTGTCTTCCCGGCTCTGGCGGTGCGCCAGCAGGCGCCGCACCGCCCGGTGCGGCTGGTCGATCAGGAAGCCGTGGCCGGGCGCCAGCCATTCCAGGTCTTCTTCCAGCAGCGATTGCAGCGAGGCGAAGTAGGCCTGCATGTTGCCGTCCGGCGGATTGATCACCACGGTGGAGCCCTGCATGATGTGGTCGCCGGTGAACAGCATCCTTTCCTCTTCCAGCAGGTAGCACAGATGGTTGGACGCATGGCCGGGCGTATGCACCACCCGCAGCGTGGCGCCGCCGATGGCGATGCGCTCGCCATGCGCCGGCACCCGGTCCGGCGCGAAGGCCTGGTCCTGGCGCGCATGCGGCGGCGCCGGCATGCCCAGCACCTCGGCGCCGGTCGCTTCCTTCAGGCGGCGCGCGGCCGGCGAGTGGTCGAGATGGGTGTGGGTTGTCAGGATCAGCCGCAGCGCCGCGCCGCTCTCGCGCAGCAGCGCCTCGATATGCGCGGCATCGTCCGGGCCGGGGTCGATCACGGCCAGCGCAGTGGCATCGCCGACCAGGTAGCTGTTGGTGCCGGGGCCGGTCATGTAGCCGGGATTGGGCGCGGTCAGGCGCAGGACCCGCTCCGACAGGCGCACCGGTTTGCCGGGCACGATCTCGGACCAGGTCTGGCCTTCGCCGAACGGGTCGAGCTTGCCGACCTCGGCATAGGCGCGGTCGCCCGGCAGCAGCATGCGCCGGCCCTTGCTGCCGGTGGACACCCGCGGCATCAGCGCCGGCACCGCTTCCTGCGCATGGGCATGGGCCAGCATCGCCTCCACGCTGCCGAAGCCCGATAGCGCCCTCAGGGTCTGGATGGTGGCGAACACCATTTCCATCTCGCCGCGCTGCTGCCTGGCCAGCGCATCCTCGGGCCGCAGCCAGTCATGGGCGATGGTCTCGACCTGGTCGGCCGCGGCGATCTGCTCGGCCGGCGCGGCGGCCAGGAAGAAGCGGGTGTCGAAGCGGCGCGGCAGGCCGGGCGGCGTGATCCAGTGGCTGAAATAGCGCAGCGACGACAGGGCCGGGAACAGCCTGCGCTCGCGGCACAGCGTGTTGAAGTCCAGCTCGCCGGCCGCCGAGCGCGCGCGCAGCGCGGCCAGTTCGGCGGCGCCGGGCGTCCTGCCGGCAACGTCGCCGGCCAGCAGCAGGCCGGATTCCTCGAAGCATTCGCGCACCGCCGCCACCCAGTAGGCCAGGCCGCCGCTTTCCAGGCCGAGGATGCGGCTGGCCGCGCTGTCGTCGAGGTCGGCGCTCTCGGACCACCATGGGTCGTGATCGGCCGGATCCACCGCGCCGCCCGGAAATACATAGGCGCCGGCCACGAAGTTGGCCTTCAACGTGCGTTGCATCATGAAAATCTCGGGGCCTTGGTCGCCGTCGCGGGCAAGGATCAGCGTTGCCGCCGGGCGGGGAATCAGCAGGGTGGGGGTCATGCGCTTGGCCTGGAAGGAATCGGGTGGCGACGATTGTAAAACAGCATGGCGATTTTCACCGGAAGCCCTGCGCCAGCGCCAAGCCGCTGTCCCTGCCGCTGCCTATAATGCAGGTCCATTCATTGCCCACGGAGAACCGCGATGCCCAACAACCTCGCCCAGCGGCTGCATGTCGATTACCCGATCTTTCTGGCGCCCATGGCCGGCGAAGCGGCCAAGGCGCCGCTGGTGGCCGCGGTCAGCAATGCCGGCGGCCTGGGCGTGCTGGGCGCGGGCTACATGTCGCCGGAGAAGCTTCTGGCCACCATCGCCGAGATCCGCACGCTGACGTCCCGGCCTTTCGGCGTGAACCTGTTCGTGATGGCGCCGGGCGAGCGCAGCAGCGCCGGCGTCGACACCATGCGCCAGGCGCTGGCGCGCTATCACGCCGAACTCGGCATCGCGCCGCCCGCGCTGCCGGCCAGCCTGGAGGAGAACTACCATGCGCAGATGGAAGCGGTGCTGTCGGCCGGTGTCGCCGCCTTCAGTTTCACCTTCGGCGTGCCCTCGCCGCAGCACATCGATGCCCTGAAGGCCGGCGGCACCTGCGTGATGGGCACCGCCACCACGGTGGACGAAGCGATCGAGCTGGAGCGGCGCGGCGTCGACGCCGTGGTGGCGCAGGGCGCCGAGGCCGGCGGCCATCGCGGCACCTTCCTGACCGACGATTTCCAGGGCGCGATGATCGGCACCATGGCCCTGGTGCCGCAGGTGGCCGACGCGGTGCGGCTGCCGGTGGTGGCGGCCGGCGGCATTGCCGACCGCCGCGGCGTGCGGGCCGCGCTGGCGCTGGGCGCCTCGGCGGTGTCGGTCGGCACCGCCTTCCTCAGCACCATCGAATCCGGCGTGTCGGATGCCTACAAGCTGGCGCTGACCGGGCCGGCCAGCCGCCACACCGGCGTAACCCGGGTCTTTTCCGGACGCCCGGCGCGGGGCGTGCGCAACCGCTTCATGGACGAGATGCGCGCCTTCGAAGTCAGCGCGCCGGTGTATCCGGTCGCCAATGCGCTGACCCGCGACATGCGCGCCGCCGCCAGCCGCCAGGGCCGGCCGGAGTTCCTGTCGCTATGGGCCGGGCAGGCCGCGCCGCTGTCGCGCAACTGCAGCGTGGCGCAGCTGATGGAGGAATTGCGGGAGGGGCTGTCGCAGTCGGACCTGCCGCTTTGAAGGGGATTGGGCCTGGCTTGCATTGCCGATTACGGCGGTATTCGACGTTCCCCGGTCGTTCAATCGCCCACGGTGCAACGCCCTTCGGGTGTTGCTCCCTACGCGAAGTGCGACCGCAGTGGCGTAACGCGCAAGCGTTGTACGCGAGCGGTGGGGTAGGGTGGAATCCCCCGAGGGGGCATTCCACCGATGGTTGATCACGAACAGCGGGCTGCAGATGCAAGGGCCGGAGCCGTTCCGGCCGCCGCGCCAGGTTCAGCCCGGCACAGGACCGGATGCCGGCTGGCACGGACGGGCCTCGCGATGCGTCATTAACGCGACCAGGCGGCGCCATAGCGGTGGCGGCGCCGACACCGACTCCAGCACCAGCGAGGCCGGCCGGCTGGCATATTCCAGCGTCAGCCAGACCCGGTCGCCCGGGCACAGGCTGATGCTGTCGCCGGCGCCCAGCCAGTAATCCTTGATGTCGCCATCCCGCGTGAGCCAGACGAAGCCGTCGCCGCCGGCGCGGTAGGACAGCCGCTGCCTGCCATGCGCGATGAACTGCGCAACGCCGCGGGGCTGCATCTGGAGGGAGTGAAGCGCTTGCGAGATTGCCATGATGGACTCCTTGCGTGATGATGGCCTTCACCTTAGCATCTGCAAATTCACACGGATATTCCAAAAGCCTGCACACCTTTCGTGCATAAATACACAGATGAAACTCAACTGGGATGACGTCCGCATCTTCCTCACGCTGGCGCGGGCCGGCAGCCTGTCCACCGCCGCGCGCAGCCTGCAGGTCGAGCACACCACGGTGGCGCGCCGCATCGACCAGCTGGAACAGGCGCTGGGCATGCGCCTGTTCGACCGCCTGCCGCGCGGCTGGATGCTCACCAGCGAAGGCGAGCAGCTGTCGCTGCGGGCCGGGCAGATGGAAGAGCAGGCGCTCGAATTCATGCGCGAGGCAGCCGGCGGTGCGCCGCTGTCGGGCACGGTGCGGCTGTCGGTGCTGCCCTCGCTGGGCCAGCATTTCCTGCTGCCGCGGCTGTGCGCCATGCATGAGCGCTGGTCCAGCGTGACGCTGGAGCTGGTGGTGGAGACCCGGCTGGTGGCGCTGTCGCGGCGCGAGGCCGACCTGGCGCTGCGGGTGGGCCGTCCGCGCGATGCCGGACTGGCTGCGCGCCTGCTGGGCAGCATGCATTACGGCTTGTATGGCAGGGCCGGCCATGCGGCCTCGCGCGAGCCGGCGCAGTGGCGCTTCATTGGCTACGACGAAACCATGGCGCATGCGCCCGAGCAGCAATGGCTGGACCGCTATCGCGGCCAGCGCGGCTACGCCTTCCGCGCCAATACCCTGTCGTTGCAGCGCGATGCGGCGCGGGCCGGACTGGGCCTGGCGGTGCTGCCGCATTTCATGGGTCGTGCCGATCCGGAACTGGCATGGCTGCCGTGCGAGGCCCCGCCGGCGCCGCGTGAACTGTGGCTGGTCGTGCATCCGGATGTGCGTCGCTCGCCGCGGGTGCGGCTGATCGCCGACCTGGTCGCCGAGGCGGTGCATGGCGCACAGGAAAGCCTTGCACCGCCCGGTGGAACAGATGCATCGTGATGGGCTAGACTTGTTTTTCCATTCCCATCCTGACCCCGGAGAACCATCATGCACGATAGCCCCGCACCCCAGCAGGTGACCGCGCTGCGCGCCGGCCCGGAAACCGCCACCGTCCAGGGACTGCCTTATTTCAACGGCATCTCCGCCGACAGCGCCGGCGCGCGCGGCCTGGCGATGCACCTGGTGGTGATCCCGCCCGGCGGCGCGGCCCGGCCGCATGTGCACCAGGGCTACGAGACCGGGATCTATGTGCTGGAAGGGAGGGTGGAAACCCGTTACGGCATGCGGCTGGAGCAGGTGGTGGTGAGCGAGCCGGGCGACTTCCTGTTCATCCCGCCCGGCGTGCCGCACGAGGCGCGCAACCTGAGCCAGACCGAGCCGGCGCGCGCGGTGGTGGCGCGCAACGATGCCAACGAGCGCGAGAAGGTCATTGCCTACGATCCGCCGGCGCAGGGCGCGCAATCGTGATGCCGTAATGCCGCCCTGCCGCCCGCCGCTCCGGGTTGGCCTCGACTATCCTCGACTATTCTTATCGGCTATACTCGCCGCCGGGTGCTCACACAATCCTGTGTGGCAGGTAACGCGATGGTCGGGCCGCCACGCGGCTTGCTCACGACCATGAACGCACCCACTCTGATCCAGATCATTGGCGCCACGCTGTTCGCCATCGCCGTCCTCCACACCTTTTCCACCAAGTTCTTCGAGCATCTCGCCCATGCCCGGCCGCGCCATGCTGGCATCTGGCATCTGCTGGGGGAGGTCGAGGTCGTGTTCGGCTTCTGGGCCATGGTGCTGATGCTGTTCATGTTCGCCGTCAGCGGCAAGCAGGAAGCGATCGGCTACCTGGAGTCGCGCAACTTCACCGAGCCGATGTTCGTGTTTGCCATCATGGTGATCGCCGGCACCCGTCCCATCCTGCAGTTCGCCGGCGCCATCGTGCGGCTGTTCGCCCGCCTGCTGCCGCTGCCGCGCGCGATGGCGCTGTACTTCCTGGTGCTGTCGCTGGTGCCGCTGCTCGGCTCCTTCATCACGGAGCCGGCGGCCATGACGCTGGCCGCGCTGATGCTGCGCGACACGCTGTTCTCGCGCCAAATACCCGAGAAGCTGAAGTACGCCACCATCGGCGTGCTGTTCGTCAATGTTTCCATCGGCGGCACCCTCACGCCATTCGCCGCGCCGCCGGTGCTGATGGTGGCGGCCAAGTGGAACTGGGACATCGGCTTCATGATCGCCACCTTCGGCTGGAAGGCCGCCATCGCGGTCGTGATCAATGCCGGCGCGGCGACCCTGCTGTTCCGCCGCCAGCTCGGGCATATGGCCGACGCACCGCAAGGCGGGTCGTCGAGCGTGCCCTTGCCGATGATCCTGGCCCATCTCGCCTTCCTGCTGCTGGTGGTCGTGTTCGCGCACCATCCGCCGGTATTCATGGGCGTGTTCCTGTTCTTCCTGGGATTTGCGACCGCCTATCAGCGGCACCAGGACACGCTGATCCTGCGCGAGGCGCTGCTGGTGGCCTTCTTCCTCGGCGGCCTGGTGGTGCTGGGCGGGCTGCAGCAATGGTGGCTGGAGCCGGTGCTGATGAGCATGGACGCCAATGCCGTGTTCTTCGGCGCCACCGCGCTGACCGCCATCACCGACAATGCGGCGCTGACCTATCTGGGTTCGCTGGTGGAAGGTTTGAGCCCCGACTTCAAGACCGCGCTGGTGGCGGGCGCCGTGACCGGCGGCGGCCTGACGCTGATCGCCAATGCGCCCAACCCCGCGGGCGCGGCCATCCTGAAGGAAAAATTCGCCGACAACGCCATCCAGCCGCTGGGCCTGCTGCTGGCCGCGCTGCCGCCCACGCTGGTGGCGGCGCTGGCGCTGCGCCTGCTGTAGCAGGCTTCTGCCCGGCCAGGCTCAGGCAGCCTGCCGGGACAGCGGGAACGCCTTGCCGTGGATCGCGCCAAGGATCGCTTCCACCGCCGGATGCTTGATCTTGCGCTCGTTGGAGATCGCATAGAACTGTTCCTTGACCGAGGACAGCGCGCCCACCGTCACCGCGCCGAACTGGTCGTGCACATCCTTGGCCAGCGCCGAGTCGGCCGGGAACAGGCCCAGGCCGTTGCGGCCGAAGGTGTTGAGCAGCGCGTTGTCGTCGAACTCGCCGACCACGTCGACCCGTATGCTGTTCATCTCCAGCCAGTGCTCGATGCGGCCGCGGATGGCGTTGTTGCGGGTCGGCAGCAGGAGCGGCGCGCCATTCAGGCTGGCCGGAAAGCCCGGCGCATAGCGCTCGGCCAGGGCCGGCAAACCGAACAGGGCGATCTCGCTCTCGCCCAGCAGGTGGCTGAAGACGCGCATGTTGGTGCCCGACGGCACCGGCCTGTCGGTCAGCACCACGTCCAGCTTGTGCAGCGCCAGGTCGGCCAGCAGGTTGTCGAGCTGGTACTCATAGCACACCAGCCGCACCCGCTGCGGCAGCGCCAGCGCCGCTTCCAGCAGGTGCGAGGTGATCAGCTTGGGCACCGAGTCGGAGATGCCGACAGTCAGGCGCATGCTGTGCTCGGTGTCGGATATGGCCAGGGTATCCATCATCTGCTCGGACAGCAGGAAGATCTGGTCGGCATAGGACAGCGCAATGCGGCCGGCCTCGGTCAGCACCAGCCGCCGGCCCTGCGGCGCCAGCAGCGACTTGCCTACCGACTGCTCAAGCAGGCTCAACTGGGCGCTGATGGTCTGCACCGCGACATCGAGGCGCTCGGCGGCGCGGGTGATGCTGCCTTCCTTGGCAACCACCCAGAAATAATAGAGATGGCGAAAGTTGAGTCCGAGTCCGGAGGTCTTCATGGTCGGCGGGATAGTGGCGATGCCGCCATTATCTCCGCAAATGTCGCTTCGGCATGCATGCGGCGTATCGTCACGCCATTCCCGCCATCAACCAAAGCCATCCGCCGCCAGTTGCGCCGCCCAGCGCGGCGCCTGCGCCAGCAGCAGCTCGTCCATGCCGGCCTGCGCGATGAAGGACAGGCTGACCGGCGCGCCGGCCACGCGTCCGGCCGGCAGCACCAGCTGCGGCAGGCCGGCATGGCCGGCGATGGCATTGACCGCCAGCGCGACTTCATAGAAGGCCGACAGCGCCGCGCCGCTGGCGTCCTTCTTCAGCGAAGGCAGCGGCACCGTCGGCAGCACCAGCACCCTGCCATCGGCCAGCAGGCGATGCAGCCTTGCGCTGACGACCAGGCGCAATGCCTGCTGGTCGCGGATGTCGTCGTCGGCGATGTCCAGCGTGGAGGCGAAGCGCGGCCCGATGTCGCTGCCCAAGCGCGGCTTCCTGGCGGCGATCCATGGGCCCAGCGTCTGCCGGATCTCGGCGCCCTGCAGCACCTGGTAGCAGCGCAGCCATTGCGCCGCGCGTCCCTCGAACACATCCAGCGACGCGCCCGCGCCGAGCGCTTCGGCCGCGCTCTTGAGCAGGGCCGCGCTGCGCGGCTCGGCCATCGCATACACATCGGCGGCCAGGCACAGCCGCGGCGGGCCTGCCGC
This sequence comes from Noviherbaspirillum soli, assembly GCF_015352955.1. Classification (GTDB taxonomy): domain Bacteria; phylum Pseudomonadota; class Gammaproteobacteria; order Burkholderiales; family Burkholderiaceae_D; genus Noviherbaspirillum_A; species Noviherbaspirillum_A soli. The sequence continues at coordinate 41,136 of NZ_JACYOX010000036.1, read as the reverse complement.
AAGCACGGATGGCCCGAGCAGCACCCGGCCGACCTGCGCGAGCAGGTCGGCCGAACGGGCAAGCCAGCCCACGGTGTCGTAGCTGGGCGCGAAGGGCAGCACGCCGTCGAGCGGCACCCGGCCATGGCTGGGACGAAAGCCCGCGATGCCGCAGAAGGCGGCCGGCACCCGGACCGAGCCGCCGGTGTCGGTGCCCAGCGCAAAGTCGGCCAGCCCGGCCGCCACCGCGACCGCCGAGCCGGATGAGGAACCGCCAGGCAGGCAGTCGGGCAGCAGCGGATTGCGCGGCGTGCCGTAATGCGCATTGCGTCCTTCGAGGCTGAAGGCCAGTTCATCGGTGACGGTCTTGCCGCAGAGATGCGCGCCGGCCGAGAGCGGCGCCGCCACGCAGGGCGCATGCTCCGCAGCCGGACCGTGGTCGGCGGCCCAGTCCGGATTGCCGCCGCCGGTGACGGCGCCCTCGATGTCGATCAGGTCCTTGACCGCCATCGCCATGCCATCGAGAGCGCCGCTGCCGCTGGCGGACGCGGTGCAGCGCGCGCCCGGCAGGAAGGCGCCCCACAGGTCGGGCGGCGCGGCCATCATGCCGGCCGCGCCGTTTCCAGCGCCGTCAGCAGCCGCGCGCTGTCGGTGGTGAAGCCGAAGCATTTCTTCACGTTCCATACCGCCGCCTCGGCGCAGAAGCGGGGCGAGGTGGTCGCGCAGCAGTCTTCCACCAGCAGGCAGCCATAGCCGAGGAAATTGGCGTCGGTCAGGGTGTGCAGCACGCACTGGTCGATGTTGACCCCGGCGAACAGGATGGTGCGTATGCCCAGGTTGCGCAGGATGCTGTCGAGCGGCGTGTCCCAGAAGCCGCTGATGCGGTACTTGTCGACCATGATGTCGCCGGCCTCGGGCTGCAGCTCGTCCACCACGGCTGCTGCCCAGGAGTCTTTCTGCAGCACCGGCGCGGCATTGCTGCGCAAGGGGTCGCCCAGGCCGGTGCCCGTGCCCGACGGCTTGTAGAGGTGGATCTGGTTGGGCGGCATGTTGGCCAGGTCGGGGCGGTTGCCCCAGTTGACCCAGATCACCGGCACGCCGGACTGGCGCAGCGCCGGCAGCAATCCCTGCAATGGTGCAATCGGCGCACGGTTCGGGGTCGGATCGCCGCCAATCTCGTGCACCCAGCCATTCGTGGTGCAGAAATCATTCTGCATGTCGACCACGATGATGGCGGTCTGGCGCAGGTTCACCAGCACCGACTGCGGCTGGCAGGCGATGCGGGCCAGCACCGGATGCGGCGGCGGCACCGCCATGTCGATCTCTTCGGCGCTGGCGCGCCATGCGGTGTTGGGGCTGTGGCCCAGCATGCCGTCGGCAGGGCGGGCAAGTGGCGGTAGGGCTTTATGCATGGGGTTCTCCTGATGGCGTTGCCGGCAATGGCATCGAACTTGCTATGGATGAGTCAGGCCCGGTCAGGGCGAGTCAACTTTCCCAATGCAAAAGGAGTGCCAGTCATGCGCTGCAAAATGTCATCACGTCGCCGTCTGCTGTTGTCCGTGTCCGCGCTGGCCATCAGCGCCGCGTGCGGCGCGGCCCAGGCCGCCGACCCGGTCAAGGTCGGCGTGCTGATCCCCGGATCGAAGTCCGACAAGGGCTGGATGGAGTCGGGCTATACCGGCCTGGCCCAGTCCGAGAAGGAGTTCGGCAGCAGGATCAAGGTGCAGATGATCGAGAACATCAACTATGCCGACATGGAGCAGGCGCTGACCAACCTGGCATCGAAGAACGACCTGGTGATCGGCGTCGGCGGACAGACCCAGGCCGCGGTGCTGAAGGTGGCCAAGCGCTTCCCGAAGAAGAAGTTTTCCATCGTCGGCGGCAACCAGGGCGAGTCCGCGCCCAATGTCGCCGGCTATGACGTCAAGCAGGCGCAGATCGCCTATGTGGCCGGCGCGGCCGCGGCCATGCTGTCGAAGAATGGCGCGGTCAGCTATGTCGGCGGCATGGAGATTCCTTCCATCGTCAACGCCGGCAAGGAGTTCGGCAACGGCGCACGCGCGATCAATCCGCAGATCAAGTACGTGGAGAACTACACCGGCGACTTCGACAACGTCTCCAAGTCCAAGGAAGCCACGCTGGCCGCGATCGCCCAGGGCGCCGACGTGCACTACCACATCCTGAACCTCGGCCTGCGCGGCATGGAGCAGGCGGCCAAGGAGAAGGGCACCCACATCATCGGCAGCTATACCGACCGCTGCGGCAGCGACCCGCTGTATGTGGCCTACAGCATCACCGGCGTGGGCTACCAGGTGCACTACGCGATCTCGCAGGCCGTGTCCGGCGAGTGGAAACCGGGCTACAAGCCGTTCGGCCTGGCGATGGGCGGCGATGCATCCGACATGAAGATCTGCGGCGCCACGCCCGAGCAGAAGGCCAAGCTGGAGCAGATCAAGAAGGACATCACGGACGGCAAGATCAAGGTGCTGGAAGGCTGACGCGATGCATGCCGCCTTTGCACCCGCCATTGCCGTCGCCGTTGCCGCTGCGTCGTCCTCCTTGGAGGCGGGCCGGCTGCGGCTGGACAATGTGGGCAAGCGCTTCGGCGCAATGGCCGCGCTGGACGGGGTCAGCCTCGACATCCGCGCCGGCGAGATCCATTGCCTGCTGGGCGAGAACGGCGCCGGCAAGTCCACGCTGTGCAACCTGGTGTTCGGCGTGCATGCGCCCGACAGCGGTGCGATGCTGCTGGATGGCGCGCCGTACAGGCCGCGCGGCCCGGCCGATGCGCTGGCGCGCGGCATCGCGATGGTGCACCAGCACTTCAGCCTGGTGGAAGACGCCAGCGTGGCCGACAACCTGCTGCTGGGCCAGAGCAGGGGCCTGCTGAAGCGCCGCGAAGCCAGTGCCCGCATCCGCGCGCTGGCAGCGCAGTACGGCCTCGAACTGGACCCGGATGCGCTGATCGCCGACCTGTCGGTGGGCGAGCGGCAGCGGGTGGAAATCATCAAGTGCCTGATGCGCGAGCCACGCCTGCTGGTGCTGGACGAGCCGACCGCGGTGCTGCTGCCCGACGAGATCGCGGCGCTGCTGAAGGTGTGCCGCAAGGTGGCCGACAGCGGCTGCGGCGTGGTGCTGGTGACCCACAAGCTGGCCGAGATCCGCCAGGTGGCCGACCGCGTCACGGTGCTGCGCGGCGGCCGCACGGTGGCGTCGTCGACCGCGCCGGCCAATGACATCGACCGCCTGGTGGCGGCCATGATCGCGCGCGACCCGAATGCGTCCGCAGTGCCGGCCGCGCCCGCCGCGCCGCGCCGCGCGCTTTCCAGCGACGTGCGCGACGAAGTGCTGCAGGTCGATGGCCTGACGGTCAAGGACGCGCATGGCGCGCTGCGGCTGGACAACGTCACGCTGATCGTCAACCGCCACGAGATCGTCGGCATCGCCGGGGTCGAGGGCAATGGCCAGAGCGAGCTGGCGGCGGCGCTGTCGGGCATGACGAAGCCGGCCGCCGGCCGCTTCTTCGTCAACGGCAAGCCGCTCACGGGCAGCGCGCCGCAGGAGATCACCCGCGCCGGCGTGGGCGTCGTGCCGGAAGACCGGCATGCGGTGGGCTGCGTCACCGGGCTGTCGGTGGCGGAAAACATCTTCCTCAACCAGCTGCACAAGTTCACCCGGCGCGGCATGCTGGACCGCAGCGCCATGCGCGCCGCCGCCCGCGGCCTGATGCAGCGCTTCGACGTGCGCGCCGCCAGCGAGGACGTGACCTTCGGCGGCCTGTCCGGCGGCAACCAGCAGAAGGCGGTGCTGGCGCGCGAACTGACGCAGGACAATCTCGCGCTGCTGATCGCGGCCCAGCCCACGCGCGGCCTGGACGTGGGTGCGGTCGAGGCGGTCTACAACCATATCCGCGCCGCCCGCGACCGTGGCGTGGCGGTGCTTCTCATTTCCTCCGAACTCGATGACCTGCTGGCCGTGGCCGACCGCATCGTGGTGCTGTACCGCGGCCGCATCATGGGCGTCTGCCCGGCCGGCCCGGAGCAGCGCGCGCGCATCGGCGCCATGATGGCGGGACAATCCCATGACTGATGCACCTTCCCTGAACTTCACGCCCGCGCGGGCGCTGCCGGTGGCGGCGGTGCTGCTGGCCATGGCGGTCGGTATCCTGCTGGTGGCATTGACCGGCGTGCCCGTTGGCGAGGCGCTGGAAGCCTTTGCCGACGGCGCCTGGGGCTCGCCCTATGCGATCGGCGCATCGGTCAACCGCGCGGTGATCTTCGCGCTGGTCGGCACCGGCTTCGTGCTGGCCGACCGGGCGCGCCTGACCAACGTCGGCGGCGAAGGGCAGATCGCAATCGGCGCCATTGCCGCCACCGCCGTCAGCCTGTACGGCGGCGTGCAGGGCCTGCCGCTCGGCCTGGCCTTCGGCCTGCCGCTGCTGGCCGGCGCGCTGGCCGGCGCCGCGTGGGGCGCATTGCCCGGCCTGCTCAAGGCGCGCGCCGGCACCAATGAAGTCATCAGCACGCTGATGCTGTCCTTCATTGGTGTATGGCTGCTGTACTGGTCGGTGCAGTCGGAGCAGCTGCTGCGCCAGCCGATGAGCAATTCCGGCACGCTGCCCGAATCGCTGGAAATCCCGGCGGCGACCAAGCTGCCGTTCTTCCTGGGCGACGAATCGATGCCGATCAACATCGGCCTGCCGTTGACCGTGCTGCTGGGCCTGGGCACGGCCTGGCTGCTGGCGCGCAGCCTGTTCGGCCTGCACCTGCGGGCAGTGGGCATGAATGCGCTGGCATCGCGCCAGGCCGGCATGCCCATTGCGCGCACCGTGGTGCTGGCCATGACGCTTGCCGGCGCGCTCGGCGGCCTGGCCGGCGCCATCATGCTGCAGGGCGACCAGTATGCATTGAAGAGCGGCTTCTCCTCCGGCTATGGATTCGACGGCCTGGTGGTGGGCCTCCTGGCGCGCGGCTCGCTGCCGGGCGTGTTCGCCGGCGCGCTGCTGTTCGGCTTCCTGCGCTCGGGCGGCATCAACATGGAGATGGCTGCCTCGGTGCCGTCGGCCCTGGTGCAGGTGGTGCAGGGCATGATCATCCTCGCCGTGGCCGGCGCAGCCTTGTGGATGGACCGGCATGGAGCGGCCAAATGAGTCTTGAACTGTCAGCGGTATTCATCGGCTCGGCGATCCGCTTCGCCACGCCCCTGCTGCTGGGCGCGACCGGCGAACTGGTCAGCCAGCGCGCCGGCGTGCTCAACATGAGCCTGGAAGGCATGATGCTGACCGGCGCCTTTGCCGGCGCGGTGGGCTCCTGGGCCACCGGCGACCCGCTGATCGGACTGGCGCTGGGCATCCTCGCGGTGCTGCCGGTGGCGCTGCTGCAGGCCTACCTGTCGATCACGCTGCGCGCCAACCAGATCGTGACCGGCATCGGCATCAACATCCTGGCGCTGGGCGGCACCACGCTGGCCTACCGCGAACTCTTCGGCAGCCGCTCCAGCGCGGCGATTCCGGGCCTGGACAAATGGGCGCCGCCGCTGCTGCGCGACATCCCGGTCGTGGGGCAGGTGGTGTTCGAGCAGGTCTGGCTGTTCTACCTGGGCCTGGTGATCATCGCCGCCACCGCCTTCCTGATGCGCCAGACCGCGCTTGGCCTGGCGCTGCACGCCGCCGGCGCTTCGCCGCGCGCGGTCGACAAGTCGGGCCTGTCGGTGAACGGGCTGCGGTATGGCGCGGTGATGTTCTCCGGGGTGATGGCGGCCATTGCCGGCTGCTTCATTTCGATTGGCGACATCCACACCTTCACGGAGGGCATGACCAGCGGCAGCGGTTATCTTGCGATTGCCGCCATCATCTTCGGCAACTGGAAGCTGGGCCGCATGCTGCTGGCCTGCCTGCTGTTCGGCGCGGCGACGGCGCTGCAGTTCTTCCTGCCGACGGTGGGCGTGCAGGTGCCGAGCGCGCTGCTGATCATGCTGCCGTATCTGCTGGCCCTGCTGGCGGTGGCGGGGGTGATCGGGAGGCAGACTGCGCCGGGGCATCTGGGGGAGGCTTACCAGCGGGGGTGAGCGTAGCAACAGCAGTCGTCAAGGCCGACTTCCCTTTGATCACGCCTGCGATAGTCGCGGCGGCAGGGTGCAATACCCCGAAGGGGCATTGCACCATTGGCCGATCAAGGCAGGCCGTTGACATGAGCCCTGCGAGCCAAGCGTGTCATTCATTTTGTCTTCGATCCCGTTTTATCATTTGTTCCACTTCATCTAACGGTGGCGTCAAGGATGATTGTTCGACGTCACCTGTTTCTTCCGACAATTCAGCCATAGGCACATCCAGTGTTTCGCCCCCGCCCACAACGTTAGCCAGCGCATCGGTGCTTATCGGCCCTTCGCTGCTGACGGTATTCGATGCGGCTTTTTCGGGAAATGCTTTCGTGTTCATATAAAGCTCCGTGATATTTGGTCTGAAGAGACCGGTGGCTTGGGTTTCCGGCATGGCAAAGACGAGCGCTTTGCCGCACTTGCTAATGCCGGTCCATTGGGCATCTCTGATGGCCCGACGGCATCGCGGTATCTGTGTAGCTTGCTGAACGGGTTGGTTTCAATCGAAACGTTTTGACGCAAGCCCCATGAAACTTGGTCAGCAGCGCCATCGACCTCTATTAGAAAGCGCCAGCCGCTACAAACCGCTCCCCGCACCAAAACAGGCTGGCACGCAAGCTGCATGTACACCAGCCTGTATACAGACCGGTGCACCATCGAAGACCGGCCTGACGTTCAACCCCTAGTCCGGAGATCCAATGAAAGACATCAGCCCCGCATCCGCCATCGCCACTTCATCCGAGCACACCGCACCGCAATCGCCACGCCGCCGCCGCGTGCTGCGCGCGGCGCTTGCCGGCGGGGCGCTGGCGGCGTTTGGCGCGCCTGCCATCGTGCGGGCGCAGGCCTCGCCGAAGATACGAATCGGCTACTGGCCCGTCGCGTCGGGCCTGCCGTTCTTCGCCGCGGTGGAGAAGGGCTATTTCAAGGAGGCCGGCCTGGATGTGGAGGCGCAGAAGTTCGCCAGCGCGCAGCAGGTGATGGAGGCGATGCTGGCCGGCCGCGCCGAAGGCAGCAGCAATGGCACCGCGTCGGCCGTGCTGGCCATCGGCGAGATCGCGCAGCCTGGCCTGTTCAAGATCTTTTGCACCAATCCCACCAACGCCAAATTCGTGCTCGATGAATTCGTCGTGCCCAAGGACAGTGCGGTCAGGAGCATCGCCGAGCTCAAGGGCAAGCGCATCGGCTGCGGGCCGGGCGTGCAGAACATCACGCTGGCCAAGGTGATGCTGGAACGCGGCGGCGCCACCGGCGTCACTGTGGTCGAGCTGCCGATCGGCCAGCATGTGGCGGCGCTGGCGGCCGGGCAGGTGGATGCGGTCTATACGCTGGAGCCGACCGGCACCGTCGGCCGCCTGAACGGCGCTACCCGCACGCTGGAAACCGGCGTGGTGGCCAGGTACATCCTGGGCGATGCGATGGCGCCCTGGCATGGCGGTGCGGCCAGCCTGACCTCGGAATTCCTGCGCCAGCATCCCGAGGCGGCGAAGAAGTACATGGCCGCCTACCTGCGCGGCGTGGACCTGGTGCGCAAGTCGCCGGACGCGGCACGGCCTTACCTGAAAGGCTATACCGCGATCGAGGGCGCGCTGACGGCCGAGGTGCCGATGTCGGACTACATGTTCTACAACGAATTCAAGCCCAGCGACGTGGCCCACTTCCAGAAGTTCTACGACCTGTTCGCCGACAAGGGCATCTTCCAGAAGCGGGTGATGGTGGACTCGCTGCTCTACAAGGGATAAGCCATGAACAAGACCGCAGTCAACCCGGCCGCACCCTGGGCGCCGCCGGCCAATGCCGCAGCCGCAAAAGCGCCGGCGCCGCCGGCATGGAAGAAGGCGCTGCCCTTCATCGGCCCGCTGGTGCTGTTCATCGTCTGGGACCTGGTGGTGCGCTTCGGCCTGATCAAGGCCATCCTGCTGCCCAGTCCCGCGGCCACGCTGGAAGCGCTGGTCACCGGCATGGCAGGCGGAGCGCTGCTGACCGACTTCGCCGTCACCTTCGGCCGCACGCTGCAGGCCTTCCTGATCGCCGCCGTGGTCGGCGTGCCGCTGGGCGTGCTGTTGGGCAGCAACGAGAATGTCTATCGCAGCATCGAGTTCCTGATCGACTTCTTCCGCTCCACGCCGTCGTCGGCGCTGATCCCGCTGTTCCTGCTGATCTTCGGCGTGTCCGACATCAACAAGGTCGCCATCGCCGCCTTCGGCGCGCTGCTGATCGTGATCTTCAACAGCGCCTATGGCGTGATGAATGCCAGGAAGCAGCGGGTGATGGCGGTGCGGGTGATGGGCGCGACGCGCTGGCAGATCTTCCGCGACGTGCTGGTCTGGGAAAGCCTGCAGTCGAGCTTCGTCGGCCTGCGCTCGGCGGTGTCGATGGCGCTGGTGATCGTGATCGTCGCCGAGATGTTCATCGGCTCGGAAAACGGCATCGGCCACCGCATCATCGATGCGCAGCAGGTGCTGAACGTCAAGAGCATGTACGCGGCCATCCTTGCGGCCGGCGCGCTGGGCTATGCGCTCAATGTGCTGTTCCTGCTGATCGAGCGCCGCATCATTCACTGGAACGGGAGATAAGCAATGCGACCTGCCACCATGCTGGCTGAACTTGAACCGCCCGCGCCGCGCTTTGCGCCCGGCCCGGCCGGCACCCACATCACGATACGCGGCCTGACCAAGTACTTCGCCGGCTGGCCGCTGTACGAGGACTTCGACCTCGACATACCGAAGGGCCGCATCGTCTCGGTGTTCGGCCCCAACGGCTGCGGCAAGAGCACGCTGATCAACATGATCGCCGGCCTGATCCCGGTCGACGCCGGCCAGATCCTGTTCGACGGCAAGTCGCTGGCCGATACCAAGGTCGGCTACGTGTTCCAGAACTATCGCGAGGCGATGCTGCCCTGGCTGCGCACCATCGACAACATCGCCTATCCGCTGAAGCTGGAAGGCAAGTCGCCGGCCGAGATCAACCGGCGCATGGAAGAACTGGTTGCCTCCTTCGACGTGAAGTTCGACCTGCGCCGCTATCCCTACGAGCTGTCCGGCGGCCAGCAGCAGACCGCCTCCATCATGCGGGCGCTGGCGCCGCGGCCGGAAGTGCTGTTCCTCGACGAGCCGTTCTCGGCGCTGGACTTCGAGATGACACTGTTCATCCGCGAGAAGCTGCAGGAAGTGTTCATGCAGACCGGCACCACCATGGTGCTGGTGTCGCACGACCTGGAAGAGGCGGTGTACCTGGCCGACCAGGTGTTGCTGCTGACCAAGCGGCCGACCCGCGTCGCCGAGATCCTGCAGTACGACGACCCCAGGCCGCGCACGCTGGAGACCCTGTCCGGCGCCGGCTTTATCGCGACCAAGAAGAAGAGCCTGGAAATCTTCCAGCGCGAAGTGCGGCGCTAAAAAAGGGACGCCATCATGGACGACGATATCCGCGCCTATGTGGCGCAGGCCCTGCGGTTGCAGGGCTATCAGCTGGGGGAGGCGCAGGAAGCCGGCGTTGCCGCTGCCTTCGAGGGCATTGCCGCGATCGCCGCGGTGCTGATGCAGGACGAGCTGCCGCTTGCGCTGGAGCCGGCGCCGGTGTTCCTGCCATGAGGCGCGCGCTCGACATCGCCGCGCGGATCGGGGCAGGGGAGGCCAGCGCGCTGGACGTGCTGGCCGAGACCGAGGCCCTGATCGCCGCGCGCGACCCGGTGCTCAACAGCTTCACCAGCCTGTGCCTGCAGCGGGCGCGGGTCGAGGCGGCCGCGGTCGATGCGCTGCGCGCGGCCGGCAGGCCGCTGCCGCCGCTGGCCGGCGTGCCCTATGCGGTCAAGAACCTGTTCGACATCGCCGGCGAAGTCACGGTGGCGGGCGGCCAGGTCAACCGGTCCAATCCGCCGGCCGCCGCCGACGCCGAACTGGTGCGCCGCATGCGCGCCGCCGGCGCGGTGCTGGTGGGCGCGCTGAATATGGACGAGCATGCCTACGGTTTCACCACCGAGAACAGCCACTATGGCGTGACGCGCAATCCGCATGACGCCAGCCGCATCGCCGGCGGCTCTTCCGGCGGCTCGGCGGCGGCGGTGGCCGGCGGCCTGGTGCCGCTGGCGCTGGGCTCGGATACCAACGGCTCGATCCGCGTGCCGTCCTCGCTGTGCGGCATCTTTGGCCTGAAACCCACCTTCGGCCGGCTGCCGCGCACCGGCAGCTTTCCCTTCGTGCACAGCCTGGATCACCTGGGGCCGTTCGCGGCCGATGTCGATGACCTGGCGGCGGTCTACGATGCGCTGCAGGGCCCGGACGCAAGCGATCCGGCCTGCGCGCCGCGCGCCGCCGAGCCGGTCGGGTATGCCGCGCCCGTGATCCGTGGCGAACGTGTGGCGGTGCTGGCTGGCTGGTTCGAGCGCCAGGCCGGAGATGCGGCGCGGGAAGCGGCGCGGCTGGTTGCCGCCGCGCTGGGGACGGCGCGCAGCGTGGAATGGCAGGGCGCGGAAGCGGCGCGGTCGGCGGCATTCCTGATCACCGGTTCCGAGGGTGGCGCGCTGCATCGCGCCCGCCTGATGCGCCAGTACGAGGACTACGAACCGCTGTCGCGCGACCGCCTGATCGCCGGCTCGCTGATGCCGTCGGCCTGGCTGGCGCAGGCGCAGCGGGTGCGTCGCCGCGCCCATGAGGAAGTGATGGCGCTGTTTGCCAATGCCGGCCTTGATTTGCTGATCGCGCCGGCCACCCCGGTGCAGGCCAGCGTGGCCGGCGCTTCCACCCTGGAGATCGGCGGCCGCGCCTTGCCGCTGCGCGCCAGCATGGGCCTGCTGACCCAGCCGATCTCCTGCATCGGCCTGCCGGTCTGCACCGTGCCGGTCTGGCCGGCCGGCGGCGAGCCCGGCCTGCCGATCGGCGTGCAGCTGATCGCCCCGCCATGGCGGGAAGACCTGTGCCTGGCGGCGGCGCGGCTGCTGGCGCGGCAGGGCTTGGCAGCGGCGCGTGAGCCGGGAGTGTTTGCCTGATGCCTGCGCAGGCATGGCGCCAGGCGCCGGCAAGCGCCGCCAACGACAGCCCGGCCACGCTGGGCGATGCGGCCTACCTGCGGCTGAAGGACGAGCTGTTTGCGTTTCGCCTGCTGCCGGGCGAGCGCTTTTCCGAAACCGCGATGGCGACCCGGCTCGGCATGTCGCGCACGCCGCTGCGGCAGGCGCTGGCGCGGCTGCAGCGGGAAGGCTACCTGGACATGGATGCCAGGAGCGGCTGGTCGGTCAGCCTGCTGGACTTCGAGCAGTTCGATCATCTGTACGACCTGCGGCTGGTGCTGGAAACGGCGGCGGTGCGCCGCCTGTGCGAAAGCGATGCCGCGCATGACGCGCTCGGCACGCTGCGGGACTTCTGGCTGGCGCCGCAGGGCGAGCGCCTGGACGACGGCCAGCGCGTGGCGGAGATGGATGAAGCCTTTCACACTGCGCTGGTGGGCGCGGCCGGCAACCCGGAAATGGCGCGGGTGCACGGCGACGTCACCGAGCGCATCCGCATCCTGCGCCGGCTCGACTTTTCCAGCGCCGGCCGCGTGGCCTGCACCTATGACGAGCATGGCGCCATCCTGCGCGCCATCCTGGCGCGGCAGCCGGACCAGGCCGTCGCGCTGCTGCGGGCGCATGTCGAGGCCAGCAAGACCAAGGTGCGCAACATCACGCTGCACCGGCTCTACACCGCGCGCGACCAGCGCCGCTGACAATTTCATGGAGGAAGCGATGAGTGCAAGCCGTGAACGCGAGGTCGATGCCGCGCCTTATGCCTACCGCTATGCGCCGGAGCGCACCGCGCTGGTCGTCATCGACATGCAGCGCGACTTCATCGAGCCCGGCGGCTTCGGCGCGGCGCTGGGCAACGACGTGGGCACGCTGTCATCCATCGTGCCCAGGGTGGCGGCGCTGCTGGCCCATGCGCGCGCGCTGGGCCTGCTGGTGGTGCATACCAGGGAATCGCATCTGCCCGACCTGTCGGACTGTCCGCCGGCCAAGCGCCAGCGCGGCAATGCCGCGCTGCGCATCGGCGACGCCGGGCCGATGGGCCGCATCCTGGTGCGCGGCGAGCCGGGCAACCAGATCCTGCCCGAGGTGGCGCCGCTGGAGAGCGAGCTGGTGATCGACAAGCCCGGCAAGGGCGCCTTTTACGCCACCGGGCTGGACGCGATGCTGCGCGAGCGCGGCATCAGCCATCTGCTGCTGGCCGGCGTGACCACCGAAGTCTGCGTGCAGACCACCATGCGCGAAGCCAATGACCGCGGCTACGAATGCCTGCTGGTGGAAGATGCTGCGGCCAGCTACTTCCCGGCCTTTCACGAAGCGACGCTGGCCATGATCCGCGCCCAGGGCGGCATCGTCGGCTGGACCGCGCCGCTGGCGGCGCTGCTGGCGGCATAGAGCAGGGGCGCGGCAGCGGCGGCCGGACGCGCCGGCGGCGCATTGCGCCACAGCGTGATGGCGCCCAGGCCGGCGGCCAGCAGCAGGCCGAGCGCCACCAGGATCAGCCAGGCCGGATGCAGGCGCGGCGCCACCTTCACCGGCGGCAGGATCACCCGGCCCGACGGCAGCGGCTGGCCCAGCAGCCCGGCCAGGTCGGCCACCAGCTGGCGCGCGCCGGGCGCATCGGCCGCGCCATCCCAGCCGGACAGGTCGGCTGCCTGGATGCTGCGCAGGCCGGGCGGCGGCGTCACCTGTTCCAGCAGCACCGGCACCAGCGCGTGCCGGGCCCGCCCCTGCTCGGCCTGCGCGGCGACCTGGTCGCTGTTGACCGAGTGGCGCGACCACAGCACCACCATGCAGCGCGCTTCGGCATCGTCGGCCGTCGCGTGTTCCCAGCGCACGCTCCAGCCCTGCGCCTGCAGCAGGCTGGCGACGCGGCGCGCGGTATCGCTGTCCTGTTCGGCATAACTCAGAAAAACGTCGGGCATGGCAGGCTCCGTGTCGATGTAGAACGCCTGACGGAATGTCTCTGGCGTGGTTGCGCCTGCTTGCCGGACTGCGCGCATTGACTGCGCCGGCACGCCTGGCCGGAAAGCGCCGCGCTGATTGCGTCAGCGCCTTCTCAATTGCGCCGGCGTTCCCTGGTCTTGCGCAGCAAACGGGCGGCATCGATGGTGATGACCTGCCCAGTATAGCGATGCATCGCCTCCATCAATTGCGCGGTACCGCCTCCAGCGTCGAAAGCGTTCGGGTGCTCCGACAGCGTCATCAGCCATACCCGGTCGCTGCCATGCGACAGCGCGGCATTGAGCTGCCACTGTCCGGCCTCGGCGAAAGGGTCGCTGCCGGCCGGCACGGCCTGCTCGGGCAGGCAGTACGCCACGGTCCTTGGATGACCACGGATGCGCAGGTAGCGCGACAGCCAATGCTGGCCAGCGAAGGCGACCGCCTCGCGCATGAAGCGCTTTTCGTCGAACGGCAGGCGCAGCTCCAGCCGCATGCCGCGCGCCAGCGCCGCTTCGGCAAACAGCAGGCTGCCGCCGCAGGCGCCATCGCACAGCGCCAGGTCGCCCGGACCGGCATCCAGCAGCGCCAGGCGCAGCGCGATCTCGGCGGTCGCCAGCGGCGCCATGTCGGCCGGGAAGCGTTCCCGCGCGCAGAGCGGCGCATCCAGCATCGGGCCGGCGAACAGCACGATCCATGGGTCGCGTGACTTCATGGCGCAGTGGGCCGCGGGGTGGCAGGCGTCATGCCAGCGGACTGCGCCGGACGGCGTTGCAAGCGGGTTTTCCCCTGATTCGGACGAAGGGCCGCATGGCCTGCCACTCCAGCATGAGCAGTCAGTTTTCCTTCCGATGTCGTGTAACGCCGCTGCATGTCAGCAGTCATCATCGGTTGGTACTCCTGCAGGGCGATCTGGATGCGCCACGGTGGGAGGGAGACTTGCCTGGCATATCGGCCGGCGCTGTTTGAACGACAAACCTCGATTCTTGGTCATTTGGCGAATAATTGTGCGTTCGTCGCAATTAATAAGGAAACCAATGTAGAAGTCTGCCCACGGCAGAATTTGCAGTTCCTCAAGCTTCGCCAGGAAATTGCCAGCAGAGATTCTCAAGGCTAAAAAGGCTAAAAAGGCTAAAAAGGCTAAAAAGGCTAAAAAGGCTAAAAAGGCTAAAAAGGCTAAAAAGGCTAAAAGGGTTCTCGAACTGTTTTGGACCAACCATGCGCAGTGCGACATGGAATCAGTCTTCGGCAGCAAGGCGATGGCGTCAGTTATGTAGAAAAAAACCGAACAAATATCCTTTTATCGGCTTTTGTCGCGCTTAAGCCGTGGCTGATGATCGCAGCCGGATGGCAACACGCAGTCGCGGCAGCCAGGCTGCGCGACGGAAGGTCGAAGATAAAGTCGCGCTGGCAGGAACGGATCGTCTCGCGGTGATGCTTTTCATCACCCGTATAGATTCTTAAAAGAAATATTGCCTTGATATAATCCAACCCGTTCATGCCGATGCAGCCGACCGTGGCTGCGACCTGTCTGCTTCCCGGTGCGGGAGGCTGTTGAATCCTGACGATAAAAACCGATGCGCTTTACCGGGATACTCTGCGACTGGAATGATGAAAGAGGCTTTGGCTTTATCGTCCCCGATCAAGGTGGCGATCGGATTTTTGTCCATGCCAGAGGATGCCGGCCAGGCACGCCTCGTCCTCAGTGCGGACAAAGATTCAGCTTCGAAGTGCAAGTCAATGCGCAGGGAAGGAAGCGGGCTCACAACGTCGAGCTCATCAGGAAAGCGGTGAGCCGGCCACGTCCCGGACGATCGGACGGGCCAGCCAAATGGGGCGCGGCAAGCTATTTCGCGATCCTGCTGTTCTCATGCGTTTTCCTGGCAGTTGCGATGCCATGGCACGTTCCGCGCTGGGTGCTTGGCTGGTACGTCATTGCCAGCCTGGTCACCTATCTTGTCTATCGCCACGACAAGCAGGCTGCCGCCGCGCATGCCTGGCGCACTCCGGAAAGCACGCTTCTGTTGCTTGGCCTGTGCGGCGGCTGGCCGGGCGCGATCGTGGCGCAGCAGCGGCTGCGCCATAAATCGAGCAAGCAGTCATTCCGCTGCGCCTTCCGGATCACGGTCCTGATCAATGCGGCGCTTTTCCTTTACCTGAATGCGCCTCATGGCTTGCGCGCCGGCTGGTAAGCCGCCATCAAATCAGCCTGGCGATTTGTACAAAGCCACCGGCGCAAACCCATGGTTCAACGGCCCATGCCCGCCGCCGACCTGCACATCCGCCCCGTGCCGGATCGCCTCGACCACATAGGCCCGCGCCAGCCGCACCGCTTCCGCCAGCGCATGCCCCATCGCCAGGTAACAGGCGATCGCCGACGACAGCGTGCAGCCGGTGCCATGGGTATTGCGGCTGGCAATGCGCGCGCTGGCATGGCGCTGCGGCGCTTGGCCGGCTTCCAGCAGCAGGTCGACCAGTTCCTCGCCGGCCAGGTGGCCGCCCTTGAGCAGCATGGCCGGCGCGCCCAGCGCCAGCAGGTCGGACGCTGCCTGTGCCAGGTCGGCTTCCCGCGTCACCGGCCGGCCCAGCAGCAGGGCGGCTTCATCCAGGTTCGGCGTCACCACCGTGGCCAGCGGGAACAGTTCGCGCACCAGCACCGCCACCGTCTCGCGGGCGATCAGCGCGTCTCCGCTGGTGGCCACCATCACCGGGTCCAGCACTACCCTGGTCCAGCCATGGCGGCGGATTGCCGCCGCCACCGCCAGCACCACTTCGGGGTCGTGCAGCATGCCGATCTTGATCGCGTCCACGCCGATATCGATGGCAACTGCGTCGATCTGCTGGGTCAGCAGCGCGGCGGGCAAAGGCTGGATGGCGGTGACGCCCAAGGTGTTCTGGGCCGTGATCGCGGTAATGGCGCTCATGCCATAGCAGCCGAGCGCTGCAAAGGTTTTCAGGTCGGCCTGGATGCCGGCCCCGCCGCCGCTGTCGGAGCCGGCGATGGTCAGGAGGCGAACGTAGCGCTGCGATGGCGCGGGAAAAACGGACATGGACATGGCTGGCGGAAAGCGTGGTGGATGGGGCGAAAACAGAACCGGAGCAAACCTTGCTCAAAGGTATGATAATTGCATGGAACTTGCGCACGGCGGCCAATTCTATCAAGGTGCGCGCGGCTGACGGTGCAGGTTTTTCCTGATAGGGACGGATCTGCGCGGCGGCAGAAGGGGCGGCTGCCGCCGCGCAGAGTCCTAGCGCAGAAACAATACTGGCGGCCGGCGATTGAGAGATAGTTTTGACAAAAAACCCGTTTCCCAGGTGACGCCGGACGGCAGGCATGCTACTCCCCGCCACACCCAACCATCAAAAAGACACGACAAATGAGACGATCAATGGACAAACTTCTGGTCTCGCGGCAACTGCCCAAGCGCACCATGGCGCTGGTGCTGGCCGGGGGCCGCGGGTCGCGGCTGGAGCGTCTGACGGACAAGCGCGCCAAGCCGGCGGTGTATTTCGGCGGCAAGTTCCGCATCATCGACTTCGCGCTGTCGAACTGCCTGAACTCGGGCATACGCCGCATCGGCGTGGTGACGCAGTACAAGTCGCATTCGCTGCTGCGCCACCTGCAGCGCGGCTGGAGCTTCCTGCGGCCGGAAATGAACGAGTTCATCGACCTGCTGCCGGCCCAGCAGCGCGTCAGCGAAACCCACTGGTACCGCGGCACCGCCGACGCGGTCTACCAGAACCTCGACATCATCCGCGGCTATGCCCCGGAATACGTGGTGGTGCTGGCCGGCGACCATATCTACAAGATGGACTACTCGCTGATGCTCCTGGACCACGTCGAACGCGGCTCGGGCTGCACGGTCGGCTGCATCGAGGTGCCGCGCATGGAAGCCACCGCCTTCGGCGTGATGGCCATCGACACCAACCGGCGCGTGGTCGACTTCGTCGAGAAGCCGGCGCAGCCGCCCGGCATGCCCAACAACCCGGACATCGCGCTGGCCAGCATGGGCATCTATGTGTTCAATGCCGACTACCTGTACCGGCTGCTGGAAGACGACCTGAAGGACCCTTCCTCCAACCACGACTTCGGCAAGGACATCATCCCCAAGGTGGTGCGCGACGGCAGCGCCACCGCGCATCCGTTCAGCATGTCCAGCATCCCGCCGACGGAAAGCGCCGAGCACATCGCCTACTGGCGCGATGTCGGCACCGTGGACGCGTTCTGGTCGGCCAACCTCGACCTCGCCACCGACAAGCCGGAACTGGACCTGTACGACCGCGACTGGCCGATCTGGACCTTCCAGGAGCAGCTGCCGCCGGCCAAGTTCCTGCCCGATGAAAACGGCGTGCCCGGCAAGGCGGTCAATACCCTGGTCTCCGGCGGCTGCATCGTCAGCGGCTCGGACATCAACCAGGCGGTGCTGTTCTCCAGCGTCACGGTCGATACCCACTGCGTGATCAACCAGGCGGTGATCCTGCCGCAGACCAGGATAGGCAAGAACTGCCGGCTGACCAAGGTGGTGATCGACCGCGGCTGCAACATCGAGGACGGCACCGTGATCGGCGAAGATCCGGAGCAGGATGCACAGCGCTATTTCCGCACCGAGGACGGCGTGGTGCTGGTCACCGCCGACATGCTGGGGCAGGGCGGCGCCGCTCCGGCCGCATGATGCGGGTACTGCAGGTCTGCGCCGAGCTTTATCCGCTGCTCAAGACCGGCGGCCTGGCCGATGTCACCGGCGCGCTGCCGCCGGCGCTGGCGCTGCTGGGCTGCGATACCCGGGTGCTGGTGCCGGGCTTTCCGGCGCTGCGCGATGGCATCGTCGAGCAGCAGCTGGTCACCGACCTGTCGGGCCGCTTCGGCCCGGAAACGGTGCGGCTGTACTGCGGCCTGCTGCCGGGCAGCGCGGTGATGGTGTATGTGATCGACGCGCCCCAGTTCTACGACCGGCCCGGCAATCCGTACTACGACAGCGAAGGCAGGGACTATCCCGACAATGACCGCCGCTTCGCGCTCTTGGGCCGGGTCGCGGCCTGGCTGGCCGAAGGCGGCGACAGCTGGTGGCAGCCGCAGGTGGTGCATGCGCATGACTGGCATGCCGGCCTGGCGATGGCCTACCTGAAGGCGCGCGAGCACCAGACCGGGCGACGCCTGGCCGGCACCGTCTACACCGTGCACAACCTGGCCTACCAGGGCATCTTCAGCGACTGGTCCTTCGGCGCGCTGGGCCTGCCGGATTATTTCTTCAACCTGTACGGCCTGGAATACCACGGCCAGGTGTCCTTCATGAAGGCCGGGCTGTATTACGCCGACAAGCTCACCACCGTCAGCCCGACCTATGCCCGCGAGATCCAGCGGCCGGAGCAGGGCTGCGGCATGGACGGCCTGCTGGCGTCGCGCGCGCATGACCTGCACGGCATCATGAATGGCGTCGACCCCGCCGTCTGGAACCCGGTGTCGGACCGGCTGCTGCCGGCCAATTACGATGCCGCCGACCTGTCGGGCAAGGCGGCCTGCAAGCGCGAACTGCAGGCCGCGCTGGGCCTGGCGCAGCGCGCCGATGCGCCGCTGTTCTGCGTGGTGAGCCGGCTGGCGGAACAGAAAGGCCTGAACCTGGTGCTGGCCGGCCTGCCGGCGCTGATTGCGCGCGGCGGCCAGCTGGCGCTGCTGGGCAGCGGCGACCCCGGCATGGAAGCGGCCTTCCTCGATGCCGCGCGCGCGAACCCGGCCGCCATCGCGGTGAAGATCGGCTACGACGAGGCGCTGTCGCACCGGCTCATCGCCGGCGCCGACGCGATCCTGGTGCCGTCCCGCTTCGAGCCCTGCGGCCTGACCCAGCTGTATGGCCTGGCCTATGGCACGCTGCCGCTGGTGCACCGGGTCGGCGGCCTGGCCGACTCGGTGGTCGACTGCAGCCTGGAAAACCTGGCGGAAGACCGCGCCACCGGCTGCACCTTCGATGGCTTCACGCTGGAAGCCTATGAGGCGGCGATGCGGCGCGCCTTCGCCCTGTTCGCCCGGCCCGTCGACCTGGCCCAGGTGCAGCGCTGCGCGATGCGGCAGCAGTTCAGCTGGGACGTGGCGGCCCGGCAGTACCTGGCGCTGTATGAGCAGGTGGCGGTCCCGGTCTGACGGCATGGCCGGCGTGTGGCCGGATGGGCATGCGGCCGGATTGACAAATTGTTAGCATGCAAGGCTGACAAGTTGTTGTAAATCAACCGCACGGCCGCTTGTCGTCTGCGCTATCCGGCCCGCCTCGTGTACGCTTGCATCCCTGGGCAACGATGCAAAGCCTTCCAGCCGCTCACGATATTTTCCTGCCCTGTTGCAGAAGGCGGCAGCCGGCGCCGATGCGGTCAATGCCATCCTGCCCATCGCCTGCCATTCCATTCCGTGCTGATACTGACCAACCATGGCCCATTCCGAATTCGACTATGACCGCGTCGCGCATGACGTGCACACCCTGATGCGCTCGATCGCCAACAAGCTGATGTACGCCGTTGGCAAGAACCCCGCCGCCGCCCGTCCCCAGGACTGGCTGCAGGCCACCGAACTGGCAGTGCGCGACCGCATGGTCGAGCGCTGGATGAAAACCACCAGCGAGTACTACGCGCAGGACGCCAAGCGCGTCTATTACCTGTCGATGGAATTCCTGATCGGCCGCACCTTCACCAATGCCCTGCTGGCGCTGGGCATCCACCAAGAAGTCAAGGATGCGCTGCGCGCGCTGGACATCGACATCAACGAGCTGGCCGAGCTGGAGCCGGATGCGGCGCTGGGCAACGGCGGCCTGGGCCGGCTGGCTGCCTGCTTCCTCGACTCGATGGCCACGCTGGGCATTTCCGGCATGGGCTACGGCATCCGCTACGACTACGGCATGTTCCGCCAGCAGATCATCGACGGCCGCCAGGTCGAGGCGCCGGACTACTGGCTCTCCGGCGGCAACCCGTGGGAATTCCCGCGCCCCGAGGTGCAGTACCGGGTGCGCTTTGGCGGCCGCATCGAGAAGGAAGGCGACAAGGTGCGCTGGCTCGACGGCGAGGATGTGCTGGCCATGGCCTACGACACCATCATCCCCGGCTACGGCACCGAGACCACCAACACGCTGCGGCTGTGGTCGGCCAAGGCCACCAGCGAGATGGACCTGTCGGCCTTCAACCAGGGCAACTACTTCGCCGCGGTGGAAGACAAGAACCATTCCGAGAACGTGTCGCGGGTGCTCTATCCCGACGACTCGACCCAGTCCGGCCGCGAACTGCGGCTGCGCCAGGAATACTTCTTCGTCTCGGCCAGCATGCAGGACCTGGTGGCGCGGCACCTGCGCAACGGCCACAGCTTCGACAGCCTGCCCGACCACGTCGCGGTGCACTTGAACGACACCCATCCGGTGCTGGCGGTGCCGGAGCTGATGCGCATCCTGCTCGACGAGCACCAGCTGTCATGGAGCCATGCCTGGGGCCTGGTGCAGCGCATCTTCTCCTATACCAACCACACGCTGATGCACGAGGCGCTGGAAACCTGGCCGGTGGACATGATGGGCCGGCTGCTGCCGCGCCATCTCAACATCATCTTCGACATCAATGCCGACTTCTTGAACAGCGTGACCGCGCAGTTCGGCCATGACTTCGAGCTGATGCGGCGGCTCTCGCTGATCGACGAGCATGGCGAACGCCGGGTGCGCATGGCCTATGTGGCGGTGGTGGCCAGCCACAGGGTCAATGGCGTGTCGCGCCTGCACTCGGAGCTGATGAAGCAGTCCATCTTCGCCGACTTCGCCCGCGTGTTCCCGGACCGCTTCAACAACAAGACCAACGGCGTGACGCCGCGGCGCTGGCTGGCGCAGGCCAACCCGGCATTGTCCGACCTGATCGACAGCCACATCGGCCGCGGCTGGCGGCGCCATCTCGACCAGCTGGCCGAATTGAAGCCGCTGGCCACCGACCCCGACTTCGCGCAGCGCTTCAAGCATGCCAAGCGCCAGAACAAGCTGCGCCTGGTGGACTGGGTGCGCGAGCACATGGGCATTGCGCTGAACCCGGACTCGCTGTTCGACGTGCAGGTCAAGCGCATCCATGAATACAAGCGCCAGCTGCTGAACCTGCTGCAGGTGGTGGCGCGCTATAACCGCATCCTGGCCAACCCGGATGCCGACTGGGTGCCGCGCACCGTGCTGTTCGCCGGCAAGGCGGCCTCGGCGTACCACACCGCCAAGCTCGTCATCAAGCTGATCAACGACGTGGCGGCCAAGGTCAACAGCGACCCGCGCGTAGGCGACCGGCTCAAGGTGGTGTTCATGCCCAACTACAGCGTCAGCCTGGCCGAGCTGATCATCCCGGCGGCCGACCTGTCGGAACAGATTTCCACCGCCGGCACCGAGGCTTCCGGCACCGGCAACATGAAGCTGGCATTGAACGGCGCGCTGACCATCGGCACGCTGGACGGCGCCAATATCGAGATCATGGAGCAGGTCGGCGAGCAGAACATCTTCATCTTCGGCGCCACCACGCCGCAGGTGGCCGACATCCGCGCCCACGGCTACCAGCCGCGGCAGCTGTACGAGACCAATGCCGAGCTGCGCCAGGTGCTGGACCAGATCCGCGACGGCGTGTTCTCGCCGGACGAACCGGGCCGCTTCCAGCAGCTGTTCGACCTGCTGGTGAATTTCGGCGACCACTACCTGCTGCTGGCCGACTTCGGCAGCTACATGGAGGCGCAGGACAGGGTCGACGATCTCTACCGCCAGAGCGAGGAGTGGACCAGGAAGGCCATCCTGAACGTGGCCGGCATGGGCGTGTTCTCGTCCGACCGCACCATCGCCGAGTATGCCGACCAGGTATGGCATACGAAACCGCTCAAGCTTTGAGCCGATGCCTGCGCGCCGCCGGAATCTTTCGGCGGCCCTTCTTGTCAGACGGCTATGTCGATGTGGCATGAAACCGTTGCAAGGAGCACAGCATGAGCAGTGATAAAACCAACGACAAGACCAGCCAGCAGAAAGCCAACACCCCCACCGAAGCCGAGTCCAAGGCGCATCAGCACAAGCAGAGCGGCAAGGACGGCGCCAGCCATACCAAGGCCTCGACGGGCGAGGGCGCCGGCGGCGGCGCGAAGCAGCAGCGCAACCACTAGAGCGCTCCGATGCGCAGCGCCGTGACGCCAGGCGCTGCCCCCGCATCGGGCAAATGGAAGTTGCCGCCGGCCATGGCATGCCGATGCCATGGCCGGCGGCAAGCTGCGCCAGCCTGAAAAGCCGCCGCACCGTCGCGACGATTCCGCTAAACTTGCGCCTTTTATTTCCCCACTGGTTCCGCCACAGGCGCGCCGCGGCCCGCTGTCAGCAGCATCGCTGCCGCTTTGCGGAAAACTCGCCATGCTCAAGAAACTCCTTGTTACCGCCGTCTTCGCCTGCGGCGCCGTTGCTGCGCACGCGCAGTCCTTTCCCGCCAAGCCGATCCGTCTGGTGATTCCCTTTCCACCCGGCGGCGGCACCGATATCCTGTCCCGCCTGGTAGCCAACCGGCTGAGCGAGTCGACCAAATGGAACCTGGTGCCGGACAATCGCCCCGGCGCCGGCGGCACCATCGGCGTTGCCGAAGCGGCCCGCGCCGCGCCGAACGGCTATACCCTGCTGATGGGCCAGAAGGACAACATGGCCGTCGCTCCCTGGCTCTACAAGGACCTCAGCTATGAGCCGGTGCGCGATTTCACGGCGGTGGCGCACGTTGCCTATACCCCGGTTGTCATCGTTACCGGCGCGCAGTCGCGCTTCAGGTCGCTGGCCGACGTGGTCGCCGCCGCGCGCAGCGCACCCGACAGCATCACCTACGGATCGCCGGGCAACGGCACCACCATCCACCTGGCCGCGGAAAGCTTCAACCAGGTAGCCGACATCAAGCTGCGCCACGTTCCCTACAAGGGTTCGAATGCCGCGATGATGGACGTGTTGGGCGGCAACATCGACCTGGCCGTGTCCTCGGTCCCTTCGGCGCTGAGCCAGATCAAGGCCGGCAAGGTGAGGGCGCTGGCAGTCACCTCGGCGGCGCGCAGCACCTCCCTGCCGGACGTGCCGACGGTGGCGGAGTCCGGCTACAAGGGCTTCGACGTCAATACCTGGTACGGCCTCTTCATGCCCGCCAGAACGCCGAAGGACGTGGTCGAGCGCGTCAACAGGGAAGTCAACAGCCTGCTGCAGACACCGGCAATGCAAAGCGCCATCCACGACCAGGGCGCCGAGCCGAAGGCCATGACGCCGGAACAGTTCGGCGCGCTGCTGCAGAAGGATTACAGCGACTCGAAGAACGTCGTCGCCCGCACCGGGATGAAAATCGAGTAAGACGCTGCAGGCCGGTCGCGACGCTGCCGTGGCGCTACCGCATCCCGGCATGGCCAGCGATTCGTAGGGTGCAATGCCCGAAGGGCATTGCACCGCGGTCGCCTGCCGCAAAGGTCATAGCAAGGACCTTCGCTGGTCCACGCAACGCGCAATGCCCCTTCGGGGTATTGCGCCCTACGGCATCTGACCTTTATTCATGAAATATCCGGGCTAGCGTCGTCAGGCCGGGTAGAGCGCGCCCAGTATCCGCGGCCCGCGTGCGCCGGTGACGGCAGGCAGGTTGCCGGGCAGGCAGGCGACGAAGCGCTGCGCGAGCCAGGCAAAGGCAAGCGCTTCCACATGCTGCGCCGCCATGCCCAGCGCATCGGTGGCGGCAATCGCGACCGGCTGCTTCAGCTGCGCCAGCGCGGCCCCGAGTTCGTCCAGCAGATGGGTGTTGAAGGCGCCGCCGCCGCACACATAGACCGCCCTGGCCGCCGGCGCATGGCGATGGATCGCCTCGGCCAGCGTGACTGCCGTGTAGCGCGCCAGCGTCGCCTGCACGTCCACCGGGGCCAGCATGCCGAAAGGCGCGAGCCGGGCGGCCAGCCAGTCGGCATGGAACAGGTCGCGCCCGGTGCTCTTGGGCGGCGGCAATGCCAGGTAGGGTTCGCCCAGCAAGGCCTGCAGCAGCGCGGCATCGACCCGGCCGCTGGCGGCCCAGCTGCCCTTGTCGTCGTAATGCCGGCCGCGATGCCGGAATATCCAGCCATCCATCAGCGCATTGCCAGGGCCGGTATCGAAGCCGGCGGCGCTGTCGTCTGCCGGGTCGAGGATGCTGATGTTGGCGATGCCGCCGATGTTGGCAAGCACGATGGCCTGCGCCGGATCGGCAAACATGGCGTGATGAAAGGCCGGCACCAGCGGCGCGCCCTGGCCGCCGGCGGCAATGTCGCGACTGCGAAAGTCAGCTATCACGTCGATGCCGCTCAGCTCCGCCAGCAGCGCCGGGTTGTTGGTCTGGCGGGTATAGCCGGCCCCCGGCTGGTGGCGGATGGTCTGGCCATGCACGCCGATGGCGCTGACCTGCGCCGCGGACACGCCGGCCTCTTCCAGCAAGTCGGCCACGCACTGCGCGTAGAGCCGTGCAAGCGCATTGGCGGCCAGGCTCTCGCGGTGGATTTCATTCTCGCCGGGCGCCTGCAAGGCCATCAGCGCGGCGCGCAACTCGTCCGGGAAGGGGCGGTGCGCCGCGGCCAGCGTCGTAATGCGCGTCGGCTCGCTGCCGATGGACGCCAGCATGCCGTCAACGCCATCCATGCTGGTGCCGGACATCAGGCCGATAAACAATGAGGGATGAGTGTGCGCCATGAAAAAGACCGCTTTCCTTGGCCGATTGCGCTGACGTGCAAGCCGGTTTCGGAAAACGGTCCCATGAAGGTGGACGAAGCCGGCATGGTGCCGGCCGTAAAAGTGCTAGTTGGATGCCACCCGGACCGCATCTTCCTGCGGCATCATCAGCGCGAAACGATGGGTCATGTCGCCGGCAACCCTGCGGAAGCGCTGCAGTTCGGCGCCTGCCAATGGCGCCACGTTGGGCAGGTCGATGCTCAGCGGATCGCGCGGCTCGTTGTTGACGCGGAACTCGTAGTGCAGGTGCGGCCCGGTGGACCAGCCGGTGGAGCCGACATAGCCGATCACGTCGCCCTGGCTGACCTTCTGGCCCTTCTGCAGGCCGCTGGCGAAGCGGCTCATGTGGGCATAGGCAGTCGAATAATTCGACCAGTGCTTGATGACCACGATGTTGCCATAGCCGCTCTGCACGCCCGAGAATTCCACCACGCCATCGCCCGACGCCCGGATCGGGGTGCCGGTGGCGGCGGCGAAGTCGACGCCCTTGTGCTGGCGCCAGTGTCCCGAGATCGGATGCATGCGCATCGAGAAGCCGGAGGAGACGCGGGAAAATTCCAGCGGCGACTTCAGGAAGGCCTTCTTCAGGGATTTGCCGTCGAAGCCGAAATAGCCGCCGGCCTTGCCCGGTTCCTCGAACCAGACGGTCTGGTAGGTAGAACCGCCATTGCGGAACTCGGCCGCGAGAATGCGTCCGGACCGGACGTATTCGCCGTCCTGCCAGAAGGTTTCGTAGATCACATTGAAGCGGTCGCCGCGCCGCAGGTCGGTGCGGAAGTCGATATTGGTGGAAAACATGTCGACGATCTGGCTGGCGATCGCATCCGGGATCTGCGCCACGTCGGTGGCGGCAAACAGGGAGGAACGGATTTCGCCGGACCGCATTTCCATCCGTTTTTCCAGCGCCGCCGCAACCACCGAGGCCTTGAAGCTCTCGCCGTCGCGCTTGATCAGCAAATTCCGCACCGGCGCATTGTCGCGGGTGTCGTTATCCGCCGCGCTCATCCACAGCAGCTGGCCGTCGGCGCCGGTTTGCGCCTGTACCCGCTTGCCTGTCTTCAGCTGCAGCATGCCGCGCGCGATCGGATCCGTCTTGATGAAGGCGATGGCGTCTTCGTCATCGATGCCGAGGCGCTGCGCCAGGGTAGCCAGGGTATCGCCGGAGCGGACGCGTTCTTCGTTGATGAAGGTTTGGGCGGAAGGCGTCAGGCCGGCGACCTGTTCCGCCAGCGTGGGCAGGGCCAGTTCCTCGACGATGGACTGCACCGGCAGGTCGGAAGCGTCAGGCGCCATCGGGGCAACGCCGGCCGCGCCAAAGGCGCACAGGGCCAGGAACAATGCCGATGCGGATATGATCCGGTGCTTTCGTGACGATCCGACAAACCTTGCGCTGCGCGCGCCCATGCTCAGTAATTTATCTATAGCGACCATTCGATCAGTTAAAATCTGCCGTTTTGTCGTCAACATCGGCGAAAAGTTGCCGTGTTGATATCGAGCAAGGTTAAAGAAAGCCGGCATTATAACAACGTAAATTGTCGATTTCCCTCAAAAATGCCATTTTGATCAGTGTTATGACCAACCATTCTCAAGAGAAACAAAGCCTTACGCCGCCGGCCGCAGAGTCATTGCCGCTCACCGAAAGCGTGCAAAACGCACTCGACATCATCAAGCGCGGTATCGATGAGCTGCTGGTGGAGTCTGAACTGGTGCAAAAGTTGCTGCGATCTGAAAAAAACGGCAAGCCCTTGCGCATCAAGCTGGGCCTGGACCCCACCGCGCCCGACCTGCACCTGGGCCATACCGTGGTGCTCAACAAGATGCGGCAATTGCAAGATCTGGGCCACACGGTCATTTTCCTGATCGGCGATTTCACATCGATGATCGGCGACCCGTCGGGCCGCAACGTCACCCGCCCGCCGCTGACGCGCGCGCAGATCGAGGAAAACGCGAAAACCTATTTCGCCCAGGCCAGCCTGGTGCTGGACCCGGCCCGGACCGAGATCCGCTACAACTCCGAATGGTGCGACCAGCTCGGCGCGCGCGGCATGATCGAGCTGTCGTCGCGCTATACCGTCGCCCGCATCCTGGAGCGCGAGGATTTCACCAAGCGCTTCCGGGAAGGCACGCCGATCTCGGTGCATGAGCTGCTGTATCCGCTGATGCAGGGCTACGACTCGGTGGCGCTGAAGGCCGACCTCGAACTGGGCGGCACCGACCAGAAATTCAACCTGCTGGTGGGCCGCGAGCTGCAGAAGCACTATGGCCAGGAGCAGCAGTGCATCCTGACCATGCCGCTGCTGGAAGGCACGGACGGCGTCGAGAAGATGTCCAAGTCCAAGGGCAACTACATCGCCATCACCGAGCCGGCCAACACCATGTTCGCCAAGATCATGAGCATTTCCGACCCGATGATGTGGCGCTACCTGGAACTGCTGTCCTTCCGTTCGCTGGCCGAGATTGCGCAATTCCGCGCCGAGGTCGACGGCGGCCGCAATCCGCGCGACATCAAGGTGCTGCTGGCGCAGGAAATCGTCGAGCGCTTCCATTCCCGCGCGGCGGCCGAGGCGGCGCTGGTGGACTTCGACAACCGCGCCCGCGGCGGCATTCCCGACGACATCGCCGAAGTCGCGGTGTCCGGCGCGCCGCTGGGCATCGGCCAGCTGCTCAAGCAGGCCGGCCTGTGCGCGTCCACCTCGGAGGCGCTGCGCATGGTGGAGCAGGGCGGCGTGCGCATCGACGGCGCGGTGCTGTCCGACAAGGCGATGAAGGTCGAGGCGGGCAGCTTCGTGCTGCAGGTCGGCAAGCGCAAGTTTGCCAGGGTGACCCTGGCGTGATCGCGCTGCTGCAGCGGGTCAGCAGCGCCGGCGTGGTGGTCGATGGCGCGCTGGTGGGCGCGATCGACGCCGGCCTGATGGTGCTGGTCTGCGCCGAGCGTGACGACAGCGAACGCGAAGCCGACGCCCTGCTGGCCAAGCTGCTGGGCTATCGGGTGTTTTCCGACGAGGCGGGCAAGATGAACCGCAGCGTGGCCGATGTCGGCGGCGGCCTGCTGCTGGTGCCGCAGTTCACCCTGGCGGCCGATACCCGTTCCGGCACCCGGCCATCGTTCACGCCGGCTGCGCCCCCCGAGCAGGGCCGGCGCCTGTTCGACCATTTCGTGGCAACCGCGCGCCAGCGGCATCCGGTGGTGGCCACCGGCGTGTTCGGCGCCGACATGAAGGTCAGCCTGACCAATGACGGGCCGGTGACATTCTGGCTGCAGGTCAGGCCGCCGCAAACCGCCCGCACAAACTGAAAGAGATGCGCATGACCGAGATTTTCCTGATCCGCCACGGCGAAACCGCCTGGAATGCCGAGAAACGACTGCAGGGCCACCTGGACATTCCGCTCAATGCGGAAGGCGAACGCCAGGCGGCCGCACTGGCCCGGGCACTGGCTGACGAGAAGTTCGACGCCATCATCAGCAGCGACCTCGGCCGCGCCCGCAGCACGGCGCAGGCGGTGGCGACCGCGCAGGGCGTGCCGCTCTCCACCGATCCGGCGCTGCGTGAACGCTGCTTCGGCGCCTTCGAGGGCCTGCTGTACGAGGAACTGGAAGCGCGTTTTCCAGAGGCCCATGCCCAGTGGCGCGCGCGCGACCCGCATGCCCGCTATCCGGATGGCGAGCGGCGGGCCGAAACCTTCGCCGAATTCGCGCAGAGGGCAGTGGATGCGGTGATCCGGATTGCCGAGGAGCACCGGGGCCAGCGCATCGCGCTGTTCAGCCATGGCGGCGTGCTGGATTGCGTCTACCGGGCCGCGCATGGCATGGATATCAGCGCGCCGCGCAATTTCGACGTCCTCAATGCGGCAATCAATCACCTGCGCTGGGACGGCGAAACCCTGCAGGTGTTGCGCTGGTCCGACAATGCGCACCTGACGGCTGCCCTGGATGAACTGGGCAGCTAAGGTAGTTACAGCAATTTAGTTGCCTTATTGCATCGAAAGTATGTATACGGTCCGGAGCGGAGGGCGATTGAGGCTAAAATAGCGCTTTTCGTTTTTTGGCCACCTCGTGCACATCGGACCTTATCAGTTGCGCAACAACGTATTTGTCGCTCCGATGGCAGGCGTGACCGATCGTCCGTTCCGGCAACTCTGCAAGCAGCTCGGCGCCGGTTATGCGGTGTCCGAGATGGCGGCGTCCGATCCGCGGCTGTGGGCCAGTGAAAAGACGTCCCGCCGCATCAACCACGATGGCGAGATGGAACCGCGCGCCGTGCAGATCGCCGGCGCCGACCCGCAGATGCTGGCCAATTGCGCCCGCTTCAATGTCGAGCGCGGCGCGCAGATCATCGACATCAACATGGGCTGCCCGGTGAAGAAGGTCTGCAACAGCTGGTGCGGCTCGGCCCTGCTGCAGGACGAGGCGCTGGTGGCTTCCATTCTTGAAGCGGTGACCGGCGCGGTGGATGTGCCGGTGACGCTGAAATTCCGCACCGGCTGGGACCGCCAGCACAAGAATGCGCTGAAGATCGCCGCCATCGCCGAAGCCAGCGGCATCGCGATGCTGACGCTGCATGGCCGCACCCGGGCCGACGGTTATGCCGGCGAGGCCGAGTACGACACCATTGCCGCGGTCAAGGCCAGCGTCGGCATTCCGGTCGTGGCCAATGGCGACATCACCTCGCCGGAAAAGGCCAGGGCGGTGCTGCAGGCCACCGGGGCCGACGCGGTGATGGTCGGCCGCGCCGCCCAGGGCCGGCCCTGGATCTTCCGCGAAATCGATCACTTCCTGCGCACCGGAAGCCATCTTCCGGCGCCGCTGGTGGACGAGGTCGCGACGCTGATGGAAGAGCACCTGCTTGCCCACTATGGGTTCTATGGCGCCTACCTGGGCGTGCGCACCGCGCGCAAGCACATAGGCTGGTACGTAAGGTCGCTGCCCGGCGGCGAGGCATTTCGCCGGGCAATGAATCTGTTGGAGGACTGCGACGCGCAACTCGCGGCTGTCAGGGACTTTTTCCGGGCCCAGCACGCCTATGGCGAGCGGTTGCGGTATGGCCTGGCGGACGAGAAGCTCGCAGCCTGAATCCATAATAAAAACACTCAACTATTGAATATGAGCAAAGACAACATCCAGGACGTCGTCAAGAAGAGTCTGGAAAAGTATTTCAAGGACCTGGGCGAGCAGCAGCCCTCGAATGTCTATGAAATGGTGGTATTCACCGTTGAAAAACCTATTCTGGAAGCAGTCATGGCGCGCGCGGAGGGCAACCAGTCGCATGCGGCCGAAATGCTGGGCATCAACCGCAATACCCTGCGCAAGAAGCTGCAGCAGCACGGCCTGATCTGACGCCTGCCGGTCTGACCACCGAGTTCACCGAACCCACTGAGTCGGATGCGCTGAGGGCCGTGCCGTGAAAGGCGGCATGTCCGCCATGGCACACCGTTGCGGCTTTCACCACATCAATCACTTTGGCTATCTCCATCATGATCAAACAAGCCCTCATCTCCGTTTCCGACAAGACCGGCGTGCTCGACTTTGCCCGGGCGCTGTCGGCCATGGGTGTCAACATCCTGTCCACCGGCGGCACCGCCAGGCTGCTGGCCGACAACGGCGTGGCAGTGACCGAAGTGGCTGATTACACCGGCTTCCCGGAAATGCTGGATGGCCGGGTCAAGACCCTGCATCCGAAAGTGCACGGCGGCATCCTGGCGCGGCGCGACTTCCCGGAGCACGCGGCGGCGCTGGAGCAGCATGGCATCCCGACCATCGACATGGTGGTGGTCAACCTCTATCCCTTCGTGCAGACGGTGTCGCGCGAGGAATGCTCGCTGGAGGACGCAATCGAGAATATCGACATCGGCGGCCC
The DNA here is from genome assembly GCF_015352955.1 of Noviherbaspirillum soli. GTDB lineage: Bacteria > Pseudomonadota > Gammaproteobacteria > Burkholderiales > Burkholderiaceae_D > Noviherbaspirillum_A > Noviherbaspirillum_A soli. Next base: position 10,540 of record NZ_JACYOX010000036.1, on the reverse strand, counting down.
GGCGATGCTGCGTTCCTCGGCCAAGAACCACAAGGACGTGATCGTGCTGTGCGACCCGTCCGACTATGCGCCGGTGCTGGCCCAGCTGCAGTCCGGCTCCGGCGAGGTCGGCTACGCCACCCGCTTCGCGCTGGCCAAGAAGGTGTTCGCCCATACCGCGCAGTACGACAGCGCGATCACGAACTACTTCACCTCCCTGGGCGACGACCTGGCCCACGCCAGCCGCAGCGCCTATCCGGAGACGCTGAACCTGCATTTCGAGAAGGTGCAGGAGATGCGCTACGGCGAGAATCCGCACCAGTCGGCCGCCTTCTACCGCGACCTGTCGGTGCCGGCCGGCGCGCTGGCCAACTACCGCCAGCTGCAGGGCAAGGAGCTGTCCTACAACAACATCGCCGACGCCGACGCCGCCTGGGAATGCGTGAAGACCTTCGAAGGCAGCGCCTGCGTGATCATCAAGCATGCCAATCCCTGCGGCGTGGCGGTCGGCGCCCATCCGCTGGAGGCCTACAGCAAGGCGCTGCAGACCGACCCGACCTCGGCTTTCGGCGGCATCATCGCCTTCAACCAGGAACTCGACGGCGCGGCGGCCGAAGCGGTCGCCAAGCAGTTCGTCGAAGTGCTGATCGCGCCCTCGTTCACCGAGGAAGCGCGCAAGGTGTTCGCCGCCAAGCAGAATGTGCGGCTGCTGGAAATTCCGCTGGGCAACGGCATCAATGCCCATGACTTCAAGCGCGTCGGCGGCGGCCTTCTGGTGCAGTCGCCGGATGCGAAGAACGTGCAGGTAGCCGAGCTGAAGGTGGTCAGCAAGCGCCAGCCGACGCCGCAGCAGATGCAGGACCTGATGTTCGCCTGGCGCGTGGCCAAGTTCGTCAAGTCCAACGCCATCGTCTTCTGCGGCAATGGCATGACGCTGGGCGTCGGCGCCGGCCAGATGAGCCGGGTCGACTCGGCCCGCATCGCCTCGATCAAGGCGCAGAATGCCGGCCTGTCGCTGTCCGGCTCGGCGGTGGCCTCGGACGCCTTCTTCCCGTTCCGCGACGGCCTTGACGTGGTGGTGGCCGCTGGCGCGACCGCGGTGATCCAGCCGGGCGGCTCGATGCGCGACCAGGAAGTGATCGCCGCGGCCGACGAGCAGGACGTGGTGATGGTGCTGACCGGCACCCGCCATTTCCGCCACTGATCCGGCAGGGCGGGCGTTCATGCGCATACTCGGCATCGATCCCGGCCTGCGGGTGACCGGTTTTGGCGTCATCCACAAGGAAGGCAACAAGCTCGCCTATATCGCGTCCGGCACCATCCGTACCGTCGATGCCGACCTGCCGTCCCGACTGAAAACCATCCTGGCGGGCGTGTCGGAAGTGGTGCGCACCTACCAGCCGGACTGCGCCGCGATCGAGAAGGTATTCGTCAACGTCAATCCGCAGTCCACGCTGCTCTTGGGCCAGGCGCGCGGCGCGGCGATCTGCGCGCTGGTGCATAACGAATTGCTGGTGTCGGAATACACGGCGCTGCAGGTCAAGCAGGCGGTGGTTGGTCACGGCAAGGCGGCCAAGCAACAGATGCAGGACATGGTGCAGCGCCTGCTGCTGCTGCCTGGCCTGCCCGGCACCGACGCCGCCGATGCGCTGGGCGTGGCAATCTGCCATGCCCACAGCGGCGAGACCCTGGCCATGCTCAACGGCCTGGCGCCGGGCCTGTCGCGTCGCGGCCTGCGGGTGCGGGGCGGGCGGCTGGTCGGTTGATTCCTGACGAATTCAGTCCAAGCAGTTAAGGATTCGTAGGGTGCAATCCCCGAAGGGCATTGCACCATCGTCGCAGACCAGGATCGTGTTGTTTGGCGATTTACGTGAACGACCTGCGCGTAATGCCCCTTCGGGGTATTACGCGCTACGGATTGCCCCGCGAGGCAAACGCCGCTTTTGTAGGGTGCAATACCCGAAGGGCATTGCACCATCGTCGCAGACCGGGATCGTGTTGTTGGACGATTTACGTGAGCGACCTCCGCGTAATGCCCCTTCGGGGTATTACGCCCTACGGATTGCCCCGCGAGGCAAACGCCGCTTTTGTAGGGTGCAATACCCGAAGGGCATTGCACCATCGTCGCAGACCGGGATCGTGTTGTTGGACGATTTACGTGAGCGACCTCCGCGTAATGCCCCTTCGGGGCATTACGCCCCACGGATTGCCGCGAGAGGCAGAGGCCGCTTTTGTAGGATGCAACACCCGAAGGGCATTGCGCCAGGCTGCCGGGCAACCGCCTCAGGCATGCCGCTCCGCCTTGCGGGCGGCGATTTCAAACACATTGTTCCAGTAGGCATCCTGGCCGCGCAGCAGCGCCCAGGCACTGGCACCCAGGTAAACGAAGGGAAACAGGATGCCCCAGCAGGCGGCCTGGCGCACATGCGCCAGTTCATGGGTCAGGATGCGGCGGGTCAGGCTGCTGCGCTCGGCAATCACCACATGGCCGATCGCCATTGCGCACATCGCACCGAAAGGATGCCGCTCCAGCATGTAGTCCGCCGCCCGGCCGCTGAACAGCAGCGCCGGCGCGCGCGCGGAGCGCACCAGCCGCATTTCGCCGCGGCAGGCGATGACCGGCAATGCCAGCAGCAGGCCGAGCAGCGTCAGCGGCAATGCCCACACGATGCCAACCAGCAAGGCCAGCATCTGCAGCAGTTTCTGCAGCGCCGATGGGCGCGGTGGGATCACAATAAGGTCGTCTCCGGCGTCAACCATGGTGGTGTCCTGTAGTCCTGTATGATTCCAACACTTATATGAAAGCTTAACCAGATGATAGGCCGACTTTCCGGAACTTTGCTTGAAAAAAATCCACCTCAGCTGTTGATCGATTGCAGCGGTGTCGGCTACGAAGTCAGCGTCCCGATGAGCACCTTCTATAACCTGCCGGGGCTGGGGGAAAAGGTGGTGCTGCTGACCCATCTGGCGGTGCGCGAGGATGCGCATTTATTGTACGGCTTCGGCAATGCCGAGGAACGCGAACTGTTCCGCCAGTTGATCAAGATCTCCGGCGTCGGCGCCCGCACCGCGCTGTCCATCCTGTCCGGCATGTCGGTCGCCGAATTGTCCAGCGCGGTGACGCTGCAGGAATCGGGACGGCTGACCAAGATCCCCGGCATCGGCAAGAAAACCGCCGAGCGCCTGCTGCTCGAACTGAAGGGCAAGCTGGGCGCCGATATCGGCGCGGGCGGCGCGCAGCACGGCGACGCCGGGTCCGATATCCTCAATGCACTGCTGGCGCTGGGCTATTCCGACAAGGAAGCCACGCTGGCGATGAAACAGGTGCCGGCCGGCACCGGGGTGTCGGAAGGCATCAAGCTGGCGCTGAAAGCCCTGTCCAAGGGGTAAGGATTTCAGCGCACTGTAAACAGACAAGCGCAGGACCCAAGCCATGAGTATTCAGACAGACAATTTCTCGGAACAACGCATCATCGCCGCCACGCCGGCCTCGCCGAACGAGGAGGCGATCGAACGGGCGCTGCGGCCCAAGCAGCTCGACGAGTACGTCGGCCAGGAAAAGGTGCGCGGCCAGCTCGAAATCTTCATCGCCGCCGCCCGCAACCGCAAGGAAGCGCTCGACCACACGCTGCTGTTCGGCCCGCCGGGCCTGGGCAAGACCACGCTGGCGCATATCATCGCGCGGGAAATGGGCGTGAACCTGCGCCAGACTTCCGGCCCGGTGCTGGAACGCGCCGGCGACCTGGCGGCGCTGCTGACCAACCTCGAAGCCAACGACGTGCTGTTCATCGACGAGATCCATCGGCTGTCGCCGGTGGTCGAGGAAATCCTGTATCCGGCGCTGGAGGATTACCAGATCGACATCATGATCGGCGAAGGCCCGGCCGCGCGCTCGGTGCGGCTGGACCTGCAGCCCTTCACGCTGGTCGGCGCCACCACCCGCGCCGGCATGCTGACCAATCCGCTGCGCGACCGTTTCGGCATCGTCGGCCGGCTGGAATTCTATTCGCCGGCCCAGCTGGCGCGCATCGTCAGCCGCAGCTCGGCGCTGCTCAATGCGCCGATCGACGATGAAGGCGCGCTGGAAATCGCGCGCCGCAGCCGCGGCACGCCGCGTATCGCCAACCGGCTGCTGCGCCGGGTGCGCGACTATGCCGAGGTCAAGGGCAATGGCGCCATTACCAAGGCCATTGCCGATGCGGCGCTGGTGATGCTGGATGTCGACCCGGTCGGCTTCGACCTGATGGACCGCAAGCTGCTGGAGGCGGTGCTGTTCAAGTTCGGCGGCGGACCGGTCGGCCTCGACAACCTCGCTGCCGCCATCGGCGAGGAGCGCGACACCATCGAGGATGTGCTGGAGCCTTACCTGATCCAGCAGGGCTTTTTGCAGCGCACGCCGCGCGGCCGCATCGCCACGCCGGCGGCCTATAGCCACTTTGGCATCACCGCGCCGCGCACCAGTCCGAACGGCGATTTGTGGGACTCAGCCAGCCTGGGCTGATACCGCCTTTCGCAGGCAGCGGTGCCGGGGCGGCTTGCGTGGACGCAATTGGCGGCGGGAAGGCTTGTGCAAAGATTGTCCGTCGCTGAAAATGCGATGTCTTCCTGGATCGCCCATCCTTCCTGCCGCGAGTTCCCTATGCTTTTGTCCGCCCAAGCTGCCCGCCATGCACATCGCCTGCTCGCAGCCCGTGCCGATTCCGAACTGATTCCCTGCCTGTCGTCGCAAGGCCCGCTGTCGCTGGCGGATGGCTATGAAGTCGCCAAGAACATCATGGATATCCGGATCGCGCAGGGGGAAACCATGGTCGGGCGCAAGATCGGCTTCACCAACCGCGCCGCCTGGCCGCGCCTGTCCGAAACGGAGACCATCAAGGAACCGATCTGGGCGCCCCTGTTCGACAGCACCGTGCGCTATGCGCCGGACAATCACGGCATCCAGAGCCTGGCCGGCGCCCAGCAGCCGCGGCTGGAGCCGGAAGTGGTGTTCAAGCTGGGCGCCGCGCCCGCGCCCGATGCCAGCCCGAGGCAGCTGGCCGACTGCATCGAATGGATGGCGCATGGCTTCGAGATCGTCACCTGTCCCTATCCCGGCTGGACATTCGAGCCGGCCGACGCGGTGGCGGCATTCGGCCTGCATGGCGCCCTGATCGTCGGCGAGCCCAAGGGCGTGTCGGTCGAAACCCGCCGCAACCTGGGCGAGGTGCTGGGCATGGCCAGCATTTCGATGTCCTGGGGCAGGGATGGCGTGATGAGCCTGCGCGGCGCCGGCTTCGGCAGCGACGTGATGGGCAGCCCGGTGCAGGCGCTGTGGCACCTGCATGCCATGCTGCAGGCGCAGCCGCAGTTTCCGCCGCTGGCCGCCGGCGAGATCATCACCACCGGCACCTGGACCGAGGCCTATCCCATCGAAGCCGGGCAGACCTGGATCAGCGCATTTTCCGGCATCATCCTGCCCGGCCTGAATATTTCCTTCGTGTAAAGAAAAACGCCGGAAGACCGGCGTTCATTGTGTTGCGTGCCGTGCCCGAAACCGGGGTTGCCGGAATCGGGCGCCGCAGCCCAACTCAGGCTTTCGCCAGCTTGCCCAATTGCTCGCGCAGCTTGTCCAGCGTGCCGGAGAAACTGGCCAGCCTTTCCTTTTCCTGCGCCACCACCTGGGCCGGCGCGCGGGCGACGAAGCTCTCGTTGGACAGCTTGGCGCCGGCCTTGGCAATCTCGCCTTCCAGGCGGGTGATTTCCTTGGCCAGGCGCTCGCGCTCGGCGGCGACATCGATCTCCACCTTCAGCATCAGCTTGGCATTGCCCACCACCGAGACCGGCGCCGGCGAGTCCGGCAGCGTTGCCAGCACCTGCACTTCCGACAGCTTGGCCAGCGCCTGCAGGTAGGGCGCGAACGACTGCAGCAGCGCCTGCTCGCCTTCCAGCAGCAGCGGCACCTTCTGCGCCGGCGACAACTGCATCTCGCCGCGCAGGTTGCGGCAGGCATCGGTCATGGCCTTCAACTGCGCCATCCACTGTTCGGCCTGCTCATCGATCTTGCCGGCTTCGGCGACCGGGTAGGGCTGAAGCATGATGGATTCGCCGCCGGCGGCCAGCTTGCGCCCGGCCAGCGGGGCCACCGTCTGCCACAGTTCCTCGGTGATGAACGGGATCACCGGATGCGCCAGGCGCAGCACCGCTTCCAGCACGGTCAGCAGGGTGCGGCGGGTGGCGCGCTGCTGGTTTTCGGTGCCGGCCTGCACCTGCACCTTGGCCACTTCCAGGTACCAGTCGCAGTACTCGTCCCAGATGAACTTGTAGATGGCCGAGGCGATGTTGTCGAAGCGGTAGTCGGCGTAGCCTTTTTCCACCTCGGCCTGGGCGCGCTGCAGCAGCGAGACGATCCAGCGGTCGGCCGCGGAATAGTCGAGCGCGCTTTCGTCGGCGTCGATGCCGCAATCGCGGCCCTCGGTATTCATCAGCACGAAGCGGGTCGCATTCCACAGCTTGTTGCAGAAGTTGCGGTAACCCTCGCAGCGGCCAAGGTCGAAGTTGATGTTGCGGCCCAGCGAGGCATAGCTGGCCATGGTGAAGCGCAGCGCATCGGTGCCGTAGGCCGGGATGCCGTTCGGGAATTCCTTGCGGGTCGCCTTGGCAATGCTGTCGGCCTGCTTCGGGTTCATCAGGCCGATGGTGCGCTTGGCCACCAGGTCTTCCAGCGCGATGCCGTCGATCAGGTCGATCGGGTCCAGCGTGTTGCCCTTGGACTTGGACATCTTCTGGCCGGCGGCGTCGCGCACCAGGCCGTGCACGTACACGTCGCGGAACGGCACGCGGCCGGTGAAGTGGGTGGTCATCATCACCATCCGGGCAACCCAGAAGAAGATGATGTCAAAGCCGGTCACCAGCACCGAGGACGGCAGGAACAGGTCGTATTCCGGCGTCTTTTCCGGCCAGCCGAGCGAAGAGAAGGGCACCAGCGCCGACGAGAACCAGGTGTCGAGCACGTCTTCGTCGCGCTTCAAGGCCTTGCCGCCGGCCTTCTGGCGCGCTTCCTCCTCGCTGCGGGCGACATAGACATTGCCTTCGTCGTCATACCAGGCCGGGATCTGGTGGCCCCACCAGAGCTGGCGGGAAATGCACCAGTCCTGGATGTTGTTGAGCCACTGGTTGTAGGTGGTGGTCCAGTTTTCCGGGATGAAGCGCACTTCGCCGCTGGCCACCTTTTCCAGCGCCACCTCGGCGATGGACTTGCCGGGGAAATAGGTGCCCTCCGGCGCCGGCTTGCTCATCGCGACGAACCACTGGTCGGTCAGCATCGGCTCGATCACCACGCCGGTACGGTCGCCGCGCGGCACCATCAGCTTGTGCGGCTTGACCGATTCCAGCAGGCCCTGCGCTTCCAGGTCGGCCACGATCTGCTTGCGGGCGGCGAAACGGTCCAGGCCACGGTAGGGCGCGGCGCCGTTGTCGTTGATCTTCGCGTCCAGCGTCATGATGGAGATCGGCGCCAGGTCATGGCGCTGGCCGACCGCATAGTCGTTGAAGTCATGTGCCGGCGTGATCTTCACGCAGCCGGTGCCGAATTCCTTGTCCACGTATTCATCCGCGATCAGCGGTATCTCGCGGCCGGTCAGCGGCAGCGTCAGCATCTTGCCGACCAGGTGGGCATAGCGCTCGTCGGTCGGATCGACCGCCACCGCGACGTCGCCCAGCATGGTTTCCGGCCGGGTGGTGGCCACCGTGATGTGGCCGCTGCCGTCGGCGAATGGATAGCGGATGTGCCACATGCTGCCGTCTTCCTCTTCCGACACCACTTCCAGGTCGGACACCGCGGTGCCCAGCACCGGGTCCCAGTTCACCAGCCGCTTGCCGCGGTAGATCAGGCCCTGTTCGGACAGCCGCACGAAGACTTCGGTGACCGCCTTGGACATCTTGTCGTCCATCGTGAAGTATTCGCGGCTCCAGTCGGTGGAGGCGCCGAGGCGGCGCATCTGGCCGGTGATGGTGGAGCCTGATTTTTCCTTCCACTCCCAGACCTTTTCCAGGAAGGCTGCGCGGCCGAGGTCATGGCGCGAGACCTTTTGGGCATCGAGCTGGCGCTCCACCACGATCTGGGTGGCGATGCCTGCGTGGTCGGTGCCGGGGATCCAGGCGGTGTTGTAGTTGCGCATGCGGTAATAGCGCGTCAGGCCATCCATGATGGTCTGGTTGAAGCCATGTCCCATGTGCAGCGTGCCGGTCACGTTGGGTGGCGGCAGCTGGATGCTGAAGGCGGGCCGGCTGCTGTCGGTGGTGGCGGTGTAGTAACCGCGGCTTTCCCACTCGGTGCGCCAGTGTTTTTCTATGTCGGCGGGCTCGAAGGACTTGGCTAATTCCATGATTTGGCTGGGTGTAGGCGAAACCGGTGATTATAAGGGACGGCAGGACAGGGAACGTCGCGCCGGTGTTGCCGCTTGATTTCCCATAAGAAATTATTGACTTGAATCAATAAAATTGCGGCACTGCCGGACCATCATTCAGTCCTTGAAAAACCATCCTGATCTGCCTGAACGACGTCATGAATATCCGGGAACAAAAAGAGGCGGCCGACGCCCTGCGCATTGCCGCGCTGGTCTACGAGCACAGCAGCGAAGCGATGATGGTGACCGATGCCGACAACCATATCCTGTCCATCAACCCGGCATTCACCCGCATCACGGGATATGGTTTTGAGGAAGTGGCCGGCAGGAATCCGCAGTGCATGAGCTCGGGCCGGCATGACGCGCTGTTCTATCGCCAGATGTGGGACAGCCTGCGTGCCAAGGGCACATGGTGCGGCGAGGTCTGGAACCGGCGCAAGAACGGCGAGGAGTATCCCGAGTGGCTGACCATCAACACCATCACGGCGGCGGATGGCAGCGTGCACCGCTACCTGGCGCAGTTTTCCGACATCACCGAAAAGAAGCGCACCGAGGAAACCATCTGGCGCCAGGCCAATTTCGACAGCCTGACCGGCCTGCCCAACCGGCGCCTGCTGCTGGAGCGGCTGGGCCACGAAATGCGCAAGGCCGAACGCAGCGGCCTGGCGGTGGCGGCGCTGTTCATCGACCTGGACGATTTCAAGCAGGTCAACGATGTGTTCGGCCATAACACCGGCGACCTGCTGCTGGTGGAAGCCTCGCGCCGGGTTGCTTCCCAGTTGCGCGCCACCGATATCGTGGCGCGCCTGAGCGGCGATGAATTCGTCGCCATCCTGCCCGGCTTCAGCCATGTCGGCGACATCGAGCGCGTGGTCCAGGACATGCTGCAGGCGCTGGCGATGCCGTTTTCGCTTCAGAACGAAACCGCCTTCGTCTCGGCCAGCATCGGCGTGGCCTTCTACCCGCAGGACGTGGACAGCGCGGAACAGCTGATCCGCTACGCCGACCAGGCGATGTATGCAGCCAAGGGGGCGGGGCGCAACCGCCATTGCTATTTCACCGCCGCCATGCAGCAGCAGAGCGTGGAACGCATGCGCCTGGTGCAGGATCTGCGCGTGGCCATCGAGAAAAAGCAGCTGCGGCTGCATTTCCAGCCGGTGGTCGATCTGGCCGATGGCAGCGTGCTCAAGGCGGAAGCGCTGGTGCGCTGGCAGCATCCGGAACGCGGCATGGTCGGGCCAGGCGCATTCATCCCGGTCGCGGAGGAAACGGGCCTGATCGCCGAGATCGGCGACTGGGTTTTCTGCGAGGCGGCGCGCTGGGCCAGCCGCTGGAGCGTGCTGACCGGAAAGACCTTCCAGGTCAGCGTCAACAAGTCGCCGCTGCAGTTTCTCGCGCCCAAGTCGCTGTCCTGGACCGACCATCTGCGCAGCCTGGGCTTGCCCGGCCAGGCCATCGTGGTGGAAATCACCGAAGGCGTGCTGCTCAATGCCGCGGGCGACGTCGACCGCCAGTTGCAGAATTATCGCGATGCCGGCATGCAGATCGCGATCGACGACTTCGGCACCGGCTATTCCTCGATGGCCTACCTGAAGAAATTCGCCATCGATTACCTGAAGATCGACCGTTCCTTCATCCGCGACATGGCAGCGAACGAGGACGACCGGGCGATCGCAGAAACCATCATCCTGATGGCGCGCCGGCTGGGTATCCAGGTCATTGCCGAAGGCATCGAGACCGAGGAGCAGGAGGCGCTGCTGCGCGCCGCCGGTTGCCAGTACGGCCAGGGCTATCTGTTTTCCCATCCCTTGCCGCCGGAAAAGTTCGAAACCCTGCTGCAGCCAGGGCAGGCCGAGCCCGAAATAAACCACGCCGAAATCTCTGCACAGCCGCAATTGATAGGGCTATAATCGCCCGACCGCCAGGGAACCGGCGGGAAAAAAATGCTAGGGGTCCTGTTTGCGGGAAATGCTGCGAGCGGGTGAGAAATACCCTCCAACCTGATCTGGATAATGCCAGCGAAGGGAAGCAGCCGGCCGCACCGCACCCGGGCTTCCTTCGCTTCTCTGCCCGAAGGAAGCCATGAACGCCAATCCGCACTTTCTCGCCGCCACCGCCCAGGTGGACGAAGCCGCAGTCCAGCCGCTGCCCAATTCCCGCAAGGTCTATGTCGAAGG
>NZ_JACYOX010000035.1 GCF_015352955.1 Noviherbaspirillum soli | reverse complement strand
GGCAATGCTGAATAAGTAAACGGATTGAGGACGTAAAACGTTGTAAGGACCGATAACAACAAGCATGGCGATGAATAATGAAACAGCAGACTCTGGCGATGGCGGCAGACCAAGGTTTTGAGCGGCATCGCAAGCCGACCAGGCGCGATGCGTTTCTGGAGACGATGAACCGGGTCGTTCCCTGGGAAGCACTATGCGCGGTCGTTGAGCCCCATTATCCCAAGAAGGGAAATGGGCGGCCGCCAATCGGACTGGAGCGTATGCTGCGCATCCATTTCCTACAGCACTGGTTCAACCTGGCCGACTTGGCGTGCGAGGAAGCGCTCTACGACAGCGCCAGCCTGCGGCGCTTCGCTGGCATCGACCTCGGATGCGAAGCCGTGCCGGATGCGACCACGATGCTCAAATTTCGCCGCCTGCTGGAACAGCACAAACTGGCCGAGCGCCTGTTTGCGGAAGTAGGTCGGGTGCTGCAAGGCAGCGGCATGACGCTCAAGACGGGCACGATTGTCGATGCGACGATTATTGCCGCACCGAGTTCGACCAAGAACGCCGATAAGCAACGTGATCCGGAGATGCATCAGACCAGGAAAGGCCAGCAATGGTATTTCGGCATGAAGCTGCATATTGGAGTGGACAGCCAGAGCGGCCTGGCGCATAGCGCTGTGGTCACGTCAGCCAATATCCATGACAAGCACCCATTGCCGCATCTGCTCCATGGGCAGGAGCGGCGGGTGTATGGTGACAGCGCCTATGCCAGTCAAAAGGAAATGATTCAGGGTAAGGCGCCAAAGGCGAAGGATTTTACGAATGGGCGCATACGCAGAGCCGGCCACGTTGATGAGGCCAAACGGGCAAAGAACCGTAACAAGTCCAAGATCCGGGCACGGGTGGAACACGTCTTCGCCGTGGTTAAGCGGTTGTGGGGCTTTACCAAAGTACGCTATCGCGGCTTGGCCAAGAATGCCAGCCGGGCTTTCACGGCGCTGGCCCTGGCTAATATTTACCTGGCGCGCCATCGGTTGATGGCGCCAGTGCGCCCATAGTGGGCGAAGCAGGCTGAAAAGCCTGAAGCAACCGCCCCTAAAGGGCTATAAATAAGGCGCTAAACCGTCCTTTTTATCCAGATCCGACCATATAGATCAGTGTCACCGAAAAAAGAAGGCTTGTTCAGCGTAGCCAGGGTTAGTAGTGCTGTCCGCTTAAGCGTTACTCTTGGCGTGCCGTCAAGTGGGGGATTTCCAGTGTCCCCACCCTTGGAGTTATATGCCCAGTTCGGTCGGCCTGCATTGCGCTGCTGCCGACCAGGCTCGCGTCCGACGTTAAAACTAACGCTGGGATTGGCGCGCATTGCTCGACGCCTAGAGCGATCATCTCGTTTCTATCTAGGCGAGCATTCTCGACTAGACCTGCGCCAGGCGTCTGATAGCACGCTCGCGTTGTTCTCCAGCTGATGCGACTGCCGCGGCACGCTCCTTGGGTCCAGAACCGATTTTCTCGGCACGGACAAAACTGACGTCGGCGATTCCGATAAAGCCCAGCAGTTGCTTCAGATAAGGCTCTTGGAAATCGATCGTCCGCGATGGTCCCTCAGAATACAGTCCACCACCTGACTCGACCACGATCGCGCGCTTGGCCTTCAACAGTCCTTCCGGACCACTCGCTCCATAAGCGAAAGTAACGCGTGGACGCAGCACATGATCAAACCAAGTGCGCAAGGACGAGAGAATGCTGAAGTTGTACATTGGTGCGCCGATAACGATCAGGTCGGCCGCCTGCAGCTCGGCGATCAACTGATCGGACAAAGCCCGGGTCTCCAACTCCTGCTCAGTCTGGGCGATTGTGCGGACACCTGCCACGGAGACCGGCGTCAGATGCGGGATCGGATCCTGACCGACGTCGCGATAGGTGAAGTAGGCCTGAGGATTGATGTCGATCAGGCGCTGGACGATGTCGCCGACCAGCAGGCGCGACACAGAGGCATTTCCCGAGACACTACTATTGGTGACTAAGTGCCTATTCCAGTAGGCCGATTGCACGCCAAGTAATAACAGCGCATGCCAAATGGAGAAAGGCGAGATAGGTTTCAGCTCGCTTTTCCCAACGAATTAAAACGCGGCGGAACCGATTCATCCAACTGTGTGTACGCTCGACCACCCAGCGTCTGGCACGAAAGCCGGCTTCCTCTTTGATTGCGACAGCCTCTTCGCCACGGGTACGGATATGCGCGGTAAAGCCAAACTGAGCGACCAACGCGCGTACTTCCTCATAGTCATACCCTTTATCCAGGCAAAGTCCTTGCGGAAGTGCCGATGTTGGCATTGGCCGGTGCAGCTTTAAATCTGCCAATGTCGGCTTCACCAGCTTCATGTCATGTCGGTTTGCGCCGTCAATGACAACAGCCAGCGGAATGCCATGGGCTTCAGTGAGCAAGCTGCGCTTGACCCCGCCTTTGCCTCGATCCGTAGGATTGGGGCCGGTTTTTTTCCCCGCCCAGAGGGGCTTTGGTCATGGCGCCGTCCAGTGATAACCAAGTCCAGTCGATTTCGTCCAGGGCGTCGGCCACCAGCAATCCCAAGCGCCAGAATTCTTCGAATACCCCTGCATCAAGCCATTCGCGAAATCGCCGGTAAGCCAACGTGCTCGAACAGATACCAGTGGCGTTAAGGGCATTCCACTGGCAGCCGGTCCGGAGCACGAAAAAGATGGCATTCATTGCCGCCCGATCTGGAACGCGTGGATTGTGACAGCCCAACGGATGTGACTTTCGAGGTGGTAACAGCGGAGCCATCTGTTCCCACAGTTCATCCGGCAATCGCCATCCATCGTCCTGCTTGACTATGCCCATAATGTCCTCCACCAGAAACACAGATTAGGACAACCATGGACTTGCTTTTATCCCTACTGGAATAGGCTCTAAGATGTGGTTCAAGGCACCTACCCGTTGCACCACTTGGCGCGCCTTCTGCCCTTTGCGCGCCGGCAGATAGAAGCGTACCTCGCCAAGGATATGCACCTCGGCAAAGCCGTCCCACAGCTTCTCTTGCTGGCCGACCAGCTTGCGGTTATGGGCCGAGCGAATAAGCCAGTCCACCGGGGTGCCTAATGCGCTGGCCCGGTCCCTCCAGTCATGGAAGTCGCTTTCCCGATCGGCCACGTACACCAGGCGCGTCTTTGGCAGCAGGCTGGCTTGCTCTGCCAGGCGTTCATACCCTTGCAGCCAGCGGCAGCTTTCTTTGGCGCCGGCAGGCAGACTACGACTGGCCGTCTTTGACGCATCCCGTACCGACATCCAGGCGTCGAGCACGCCGAGCGGTTCCCGCTCGGGGCTGACGGCATAGGTGGGATGCAAATACATGCCACGCTGGGCAGCAAAGCTCAACGTGCCCAGGCCTTCGGTCTGCTGGCCGTTAAAGTCCAGTTCGGTCGTATCCTGGATGCACAACACGCCCGGCCGCCCCTGCATGCGCTGCTGTGTGCAGTAGAAATGGGGCACCAAGATATCGTCCCAGCCAATTCCTTGCTGCGCCAGAAATCGGTAAGCCGCCTGAGTTTCAGCCCAGCCGTTGCAGGCATGGGGAATGCTGGCCGTTGGGTGCGTCACGGAACGCTTATTGAGCCGCGCATCGCCCAAGTCGATGCCTGCTAGTTCTTTCTCTGCCCATTCCTGGCTCATGGTTGCCTCCACCGAAAATCATGAGACCAGCAACTGCAGATTCAGTTGTGTAATGGGATGGGTTTACGGGTGTGACTTGCATTGCCGCCAGAAGACCATATACACAGAGTTGCCAGTGCATACAGCGTTGGATGCAATCTCGATGGAATCATAAGGACTCTGACGGACCAGATGGTTATAGATAAGTATCTACGGCTTTTCGAGGAGCTGACGCGCCGCGGCTGGACCGATGAGGACTTCCTATGCGAACGACGAGCTGTCGACTTACTAGTCGAACTTGGGGGTCGAGAGCATACTCCACCTCTAATGCTTTCGACGTTAAGAGCAGTTTAAAGCCGATTTGGGGCGCGGAAAAAAGATTATGAAATGGTTGCGCAAATGGTGGGACAGTCCGATGCAGACTTCAATGAGTATCTGCGTCTTCCACATCAGCACCCGCACGGGACGCTCGCCGGAGACCAGGTTCGGCGAAAACGCACGTGGCCACATGCAGAGCGAAGTCCCCTTCGAATACCAAGCGGCGCTGGATGCAGTGTTTGCCGGCGCGCGTGCTGGCGGTCCGGTCACCCATGCATGTGACGTTGGTAGCGCCGTGTGGCGCGGGGTGACCGATCCGGCGGCGCCGCTACGGCTGCCGGCCGGCCAGGACGCCGAAGCCATGGCGGCGGCTCAATAAGGCGGCTGAAATAGAGAAGGACAGGGGCGGTGATTGCACGCAACCATAAACCGGCAAACACCTGATGCGACTCTTCCTGTTCAGCCAGGGGAATGGCCCCGGAATGGCAAGGCTAACCGCTGCGATGCTGATAGGCCCGCTGTTTTAGCGCCGCTGGTTTTCCCGAGAAGCGATGACGGATAGTGGCGTAAAACAAATCGTCGAAACATGGTCCGGCCCCTGTTTTCTAACCGGTGCCTTCATTGTGCCGAACTGCGAGGGCCCCTCCACTCCTCCTTCCACGACTGTACAGATAAGCGCGCCGCGAGCCGCCCATGACGCGCTTGAACGCGGCGCTAAAAGCGCTGTCGGATTCGTAGCCAAGGCCGTAAGCAATCTCGGCGACGCTGGCTCCACTGTTGAGTAACCGGTGTCCTGCCAGCAGCATTCGCCACGGCGTCAAATAGGCAATCGGTGGCTCACCGACCAGTCGCCGGAACCGTAGCGCCAATGCTGCGCGCCATGCCGCCATGGCGCGCCAGGCTTTCCAGCGTCTACAAACGTCGAGGCTCGCCATGGATGGCCTGCAGCACCTTGCTGATATGAGGGTCAGAAAAGCCGTGCAGCCAGCCGGCGCAGGTACCCACCCTGCGTCAGATGTTGTCGCAGCGGGAGCACCAGCACAGACATTGCCAATTGCTTTGTCATCAGACTGCTGCCGGGACTGGCGCAAGCAGTTCAGCCATAATGAATTGCTCCGGGAATCGTGGAGGCTAATCGGGTTCAAATTAACGCGCCTTCAGCAGCATCGATTTTGAGTTGCCGGTAATAGTTTGCCTCAGCTTCAGCGGGCGGGATATAGCCGAGTGGTTCCATCAGACGATGATAGTTGTACCAGGCCACCCATTCTATTGCTTCGGGTGCCATTTCGGGCTTCTGAGCGGTCAAATCGGAACCGGCGCCCCTGGCAGCAGTGCTGCTACAAGCAGAGGCGAACCGCGAAACCTCAGCATAGAAGCAAGCGGGATCAAAAGTTCGATTGTTCCGATCATTGGATTTGCGATTGCAATCCGCGCTCTCATGCACTATCATAAGTTACATGAGGCGCGACAGCAAACTATCTTCCATCCTTCACGTGCTGCTGCACATGGCGAACAGCAAGCGCGCCCTAACGTCCGAGGAACTGGCGAGCTTTCTGCAAACAAATCCGGTGCTCGTACGGCGTACGCTTGCCGGGCTGCGGGAGCGCGGCTACGTCGGTTCCGAAAAGGGCCATGGCGGCGGATGGGTGCTTACCGCGGACCTGCGTAACCTCACGCTGTACGACATTTACGTGAGCGTCGGCTCGCCGGCGGTGTTCGCGATGGGTAATCGGACCGAGCAGCCCGAATGTCTGGTCGAGAAAGTCGTCAACCAGTCGCTGACCACCGCCTTCGACGAGGCCGAAGCCTTGTTGGTTTGTCGCTTCTCCGACGTGACGCTCGCAGATCTGTCCGAACGATTCGATGCGCAGTACGACCAACATGGAGAATACCAACATGCACACGTTCCAAAAGCAGACTGATTTCGAGGTTGTTGTAGTTGGCGGCAGCTACGCTGGCTTGTCCGCCGCGTTACAGCTGGCCCGCGCGCGCCGTAATGTGCTTGTCATCGATGCTGGGCGCCGCCGCAACCGCTTTGCCCTGCATTCGCATGGCTTTCTGACACAAGACGGGAGCGAAGCCGCGGCTATCGCCACGCAGGGACGGACACAATTGCGAGCCTATCCAAATGTCGCTTGGGCCAACGATATCGTCGCATCGGTGACGAACGACGGCGGGTTCTTCGAGGTCACGCTCGGTGATGGCGGTACTGTCAGCGCACGCCGCCTGGTTCTGGCGACGGGCGTTACCGATACGCTGCCACCGATCGAAGGTCTTGCCGAACGTTGGGGACGACGTGTCTTTCACTGCCCCTACTGCCACGGCTACGAGCTCGATGACGCGGATATTGGCGTACTCGCCACGAGCGAACTGTCGATGCACCATGCATTGCTGTTGCCGGACTGGGGGCGCGTAACCCTCTTTCTAAACAACGCCTTCACACCGACTGACGCGCAGAGCGCGGCGCTGGCGCGACGTGGTGTCGCTATCGAGGCGACACCTGTCGCCCGGCTCGATGGGGAGGCCGACGTGGTTCTAGCCGACGGGCGGCGCTTGCCGATGACAGGATTGTTCGTCGTGCCGCGCACCACGCTAACAGGGGAGCTTGCTCAGCAGCTTGGCTGCGCCGTGGAAGCTGGCCCGACAGGCGAGTTTGTAGTAACCGACTCAATGAAGGCGACGACTGTGCACGGTGTGTTCTGTTGCGGCGACATGGCCCGGGCCGCCGGCAACGTGGCGCTGGCCGTCGCTGATGGGGCAATGGCAGGCATTGCGACACATCGCTCCTTGATTGCAGAGTTAGATCTCGCCATGTAGAACCGAGTGAGACAGTATCGCGCCGGCGCATTTTTTATCGGATTATGCGTCGACGATTAATGCGTACCCGCGGTTTGCCGGCGAACTGCAAGATCTACTTAGGGCTTGTTAAAAAACAAGATAGCGATTCGGTAGTGATCGGCGCACAATGCGTTTCATGAGGGAGATTGCCATGACTCATTCGCCGGTACATCGTTGTGAATGCCCGCGTTGCCAATCAGCGGAGCCGCATCCGGATCAAGCCTTTCATCATCACATGAACGTCTTTCTCAGTCGGCTTAATGAACCACAACGGCGCTGGTTTGTGGCACTGGAAGCGATGCGTCTCGGCCATGGCGGCAAGCATTTGCTGGCGCAAATCACCGGCATGGGCCCGACCACCATTTTGCGCGCGCGTCATGAACTCGAGGCAGATCTCGCCGGTTCTCCTGAAGTGCATTTGCGCGCACCAGGCGGAGGTCGGCCTGCCGCGGAGGAGCGCGATCCCGAATTGGAGCACGTCCTGGAGACGGTGCTGGCTTTGGAAACGGCGGGCGATCCCATGGGACGGCGTCCCAAGGCCAAGCGCAGTTCATTACAGCACCTGAGCACAGCACTGAAGAACAAGGGGCATGCCGTCAGCCGTCCGACCGTCTCAAAGCTGCTGCGCAAGCTGAAGTATTCTCCCAAGGTCAATGCGCGGCGTACCGAAGTCCGGGGGTGCTTCTGCGGCAGAGCGTCAAGAGCAGTTCGACCATATCAATGAGCAGCGCGAACACTTTGGCAGCACGGGCGATCCCATCATCAGCGTCGACACGAAAAAAAAGAGCTGATTGGCGATTTTAAAAACGCGGGGAAGACTGGGCCAAGATTGCCGAACCGGTGCTGGTGCATGACTGGCCGCAGGATGCGATTGATCAGGCAATCCCGCCTAGCGCGGTTGTCGAAATGCTAGACGGAGTAACGATCCAGATTTAATGCGGTCTAAAGCGTGCTATTGGCTACCTGATGGTGCAATCATGGGCGCTGCCTATTCCGTCGATCTACGACGCAAAGTTGTCCAAGCTTGTGAACGCGGCACAGCGTCGCAGGCCAAAGTGGCCCAGTTCTTTGGGGTAAGCGTGTCGTTTGTCGAATAGTTGCTGCGAATACATCGCCGTACAGGAGCCTTTGAGCCCGACAGGAGACAGGCAGGCCGCCCGCCTCAGATCGATGCGGCTACCTGCGCTCAAGTGCGGCGCTGGCTTGAGGAGCAGAATGACCTCACTTTGACTGAGCTGGCCGAGCGACTGCAGGCGCAATGCGGGCTATCTGTAAGCCTCAGCTGTGTCTGGCGGCTCATGCAGCGGCTGCATATGCGTCGAAAAAAAAGACCGTTCATGCCAGCGAACGGGACACACCGACTGTATTACTGGCACGTCAGCAATACCGCACGCAAGTTGCCGCCTGCGCGTGCCGACATCTGAAGTTTATTGACGAGTCCGGCTGCAACATTGCCATGACCCGCCGCTATGGCCGGGCCCAATTCGGTCAGTGCGTACCGGAGGCGGTACCAAAGTACTTTGGGTTGAATGTGACGCTCCTCCGTGCGCTGTCTTGCACCGGGCTCGACGCCGCCATGACAGTCGAGGGCGCGACCGATACGGCCGTGTTCTGGGCCTATGTCGAGCAAGTGCTCGTGTCGACGCTGGTGGCCGATGACATCGTCATCATGGACAACCTCAGCGTCCACAAGGTCAGCGGCATCCGGGAAGCCATTGAAGCCACCGGCGCCCGATTGCTTTACCTGCCGCCGTACTCACCGGATTACTCGCCAATTGAAAGGTGCTGGTCCAAGCTCAAGACGATCCTACGAAAAGCCAAGGCGCGGACCCGGAAAGCACTCGATGAAGCTCTGACGCAAGCGATCGAACACATTACGCAATCGGATGCAAAGGGCTGGTTCAACCTCTGTGGCTATCCCGTATATTAATTCGACAACTGCGCGAGTGGTAGTTTGTTGAAAGTAGCGGCAGAAGGTCGTGGTGGTAGCAGGAGGTACTGCTGCCATGACTGCACGTCGCCCTTGTCCGCCGGCACCGGGTCCACTGGAAGATTACGCAACGCACTTCGATCCCTTGTTTCATTTGCTGGCGCAACGTCATCACTTTCGCACTTATCTTGCTGGTCTGCTGGCACCGCGCGACCGGCCCAAGACGCTCACGGCATTAGCCGGTGCCGAACCGCTCGTCGAGGCGCAGACCGCGCCCGTACAGCAACTGCAGTTCTTCCTCTCTGAGTCTTGTTGGGATGCCGACCGCATCACGATGCGCACATTGCAGTTTCTGGGAGAAGAGCCGCTCACAGCAAGTGATGCAGATGGGGTTCTTGTCATTGATGACACTGGCGACCGTAAGGATGGCTATGCCACCGACCATGTGGCACGTCAGTACCTGGGCTCAGTCGGCAAGGTCAATAACGGCATCGTCGCGGTCACGACCTTGTGGGCCAATGAGCAACGGTATTATCCCTTGCATGTCGCCCCGTACACCCCGGAAAGTCGACTGGCAGACGGCAAGAAAGACCCTGCCTTCCGTAGCAGGCCGCAAATTGCCCTGGCTCTGGTGGAGCGGGCATTGGCTGCTGGCATTGCCTTCAAGGCCATTGTGGCCGACTGCTTTCACGGCGACCATCGCGAACTCGTGGCAACGTTGCGGCAACGCCGGCTGCCCTTTGTGCTGTCACACCGCGGCACAGTAGGACGTGGCTGGGCGCCTGCCGATGTTGCCCACTCCTTCGCCGAAGCGATCGAGGAACTGCCTTCGCGCCACTGGCACAAGGTAACGCGCCACTTCCGGGACGGCCATGTCGAACAATGGTGGGCTGCAGAACTGACCTTCCTGGGGTATGGCCCTGGCAAGCCGGTGCGCGCCATTTGTGCCACCACTGACCGGAGCACTTTACCGGAGGCGTCGACCTGGTACTTGACGACCAACCTGCCGCTCGAGGCGGCTCCTTTGGCAGAAGTGGTGCGGTTGTACGGCTTGCGGCACTGGGTCGGGCAAGGCTACAAACAGATGAAAGATCAGCTTGGCTGGGCCGACTTCATGGTCCGCAGTGACCGGGCGATCCGCCGTCGTCATTGGGTGCTGGTGTTCTGTGCCTTTGCCTTCTGCTGGTGGCAGGAAGCCCAGCAAGCGCGACTGCACAATCGGGATGGCCCCCCGATGCGGAAAAAAAAGCCAAGCCGTCCGTTTGCCAATGCGCTGCCGCTGGCCACGCTCGTGAAATTCCTTATCGGCAAAGACGGAATCAACCTTCATCTCCGTCTTTAACAAACTACCACTAACTGGCAAACTCGCCCTTTACTTTATTTCTGCAACAAAGCGCCACCGTGACGTCAACGCTAGCAAGGACATTCTTGCGGCCGGGCATGGCCGTCTCCGGGAGCAATGTCCCCGTCCTTACCGCGCAAGCGGCAGCCCTTCAGCACTGAGGACGGAGAGGATCTCAATGGGTCGCTGGTCTTGCAAAGTAAAAATTCCTGCGTAGCCAGCGCTGAAGTCCGGGGGCAATTCGATCACGCCCTGCTCTACCCGCGCATGACGCGCCGGTTTTCCGCGCACCATACGGTTGCGGTGGCAACTGTTGATCACCGGCGCCGTATAAGCAAATGCATCTGCCGCCACATATTGGATGATGTAGGTTGTCCGCACCACACTGGATAGGTTGGCACTGGAGCCATGCACCGTCAGGCCATGGTGCGCGACAATGTCGCCAGGATCGAGTTCGTTGTCGACCACGTGTGCCATATCCGCGTCCGTCATACTGGCATTGCAGTTGAGAGTATAGCGGTCCTGGTCCCAATGGCTGCGCGGCCCTTGCCGATGGCTGCCAGGTATCGTCTGAAGGCAGCCGTTGCCTGTGCGCGACGCGTTCAGCGGCACGCTCAGCGCAACGATGTTGCTGTTCGTATGCGGGAAGACCGCCCAGTCCTGATGCCAGCCGATTTCGGCGCCACCTTCGGGCAATTTGAAGTTGACCTTGGAATGATAAAACTTGACCGGCCCGCCGATCAGATCGGCCGCGATATCACCGAGCACCGAGTCGAACGCGGCTTCCATGAAAACCTCGTCGAGCTCGGTGGGACTAGAAATGCGACGTATGCGCGGCTTTTCGAGTGTGTGGAAAGCGTCGAGGTCGACATGCGCCGTCTTCGCGGTCAGGTCCGCAGCTTCTGCGCAGATTCGGGCAATCGCGGCGTTAAGGCGCTGCAGCAGCGCCGGCTCCAGCATTGCGCGCACTGTCAGGAAGCCAGCGGCCTGGTATTCCGCGACCTGTGCGGCGCTGAGCACTGGCCGATGTGCGGCCGTCCCCGATACGGCAGCGGTTTGCTGAAGTGCCGCGTTCATGCCGCCACCCTGCCAGCGGCCAAGATGGCGTCGCTGCCCAGCTTCAACGGCGCGATGTTGGTTGAGCGCACATAGTCGGGGCGCGGGTTGGGCACATCCAGCGGCCGGTTCGCCACCTGGTTGTAGACGACGTAAATAGCCCAGCGGTCATGCTGCGACAGATTGTGGCCGGAGGCGTGCAGGATGTTCGGATGGAAGAAGACGACGGTGCCGGGTTCGCCGGTGATGGGGACCGGCTCCGGGCTGCGCGCCATGATGTCGAGCAGGTCTTCCTTGGGCACCACCCAGAACTTGTAAGCGGTCGCTTCGTCAAAACGCGGCTCCAGATTGCCGACCTTGTGGCTGCCGGGGATGAAGTACAGGCAACCGTTAGACTCGGTCGGTTTGTCGAGCATGACCAGCGCGGTCGTCAACGCCGGCTCGGGCACGCCATCCTTGCGCCAGGTGCCATAGTTCTGGTGCCACTGCCAGACCGAGCCGTCGATCGCCGTCTTCAGGTTGCACTTGGTATGGTAGACGTACAGGCTGTCGTCGCCCAGTACGCCCTGGGCCGGCTCCAGCATGCGCGGGCAGCGCGACGCCGCATGGAACACGGGTGACGCAGTTGGGCCGTTAATTTCATGCACCCGGTAGATGGTTTTGGCGATACCGCCGCTGCGCTTGCGCACCAGGTGGTCAGTATCAACGTCCTGGATGCGGCGCAACTCGGCTTTCATCGCACCAACTTCGTCTGCGGAAAAAAGACCGGGCATGACCAGATAGCCATCGCGGTCGTAAGTCTCGAGCTGAGTCTTGCTAAGTTTCACGGTTGTCTCCTCGGTGAAGGCGGATGCGATTCTGCTCAGGGCAAATGATAGGCTGGCTATACTCATACGTAAAATAGCGAATTAGTTCGCTATTGATACTTAAAAGGTACCAACATGGACATGCGCCATCTGCGTTATTTCATCGCCGTCGCCGAAGAACTGCATTTCACCCGCGCTGCCCGGAAGCTACATATCGCGCAGCCACCGATGAGCCGGCAGATCCGCGAACTGGAGGAAGAACTGGGGGTCAGCCTGTTAAACCGGTCACGGCGCAAGGTCGAGCTGACCGATGCCGGGCAAGTGTTTCTGATCAAGGCCAGGCAAGTCCTGCGGGCGGCGGAGTCGGCGGTGCTGGAGACCCAGCGCGCCGAACGCGGCGAAACGGGAAAGTTGGCAGTTGGCTTTTTTGAACAGACGGCCTACACGTTGTTGCCGCCCATCCTGCGCGCTTTCCATCAGCGGTTTCCGGAAGTCGACGTGCAGTTGCGCTGGTTTCCGGTCATTGGTCAGGTAAGTGCTCTTGAACAGGGCGAAGTCGACATTGCCTTTGTGCGCCCGGTAAGCGACTTGTCGGCTGTATCAAAGCAACTGCTGCTGACGGAAGTGTTTGTCGTCGCGGTGCCCTCAAGCCATCCGTTTGCCGGGCGCGACGCGGTATCGATTGAGGAATGCTCGGAGGAACGCATCATCAATTACACCCAGCACTTGGCGCCCGACTACCACACAGCGATCATGCGCGCTTGCGCGCTGGCTGGCTTCGTGCCGAAGCGACCGCTCGATGTCGGCCAGGTCTACACCGCGCTCGGCTTGGTCAGCGCCGGCGTCGGCATCGCGTTCGCGCCGGCGTCGGTGCAAAGGGTGCATTTTGATGGGCTGCTTTACAAGCCGCTGCACGGACGGCCGCTGGAAAGCGTGACTTACCTGGCCTGGCTGCAGTCGGCGCCTTCCATTTTGCTGAAGGCTTTTGTCGATATCGCGATGCAGGTAATGGAAGAGACGACAGCTCGTAGGGAAGGATACCAACCCGAAGCTACACGTTTTTTGGCGTTGCATGACACGGGAGCAGGCTGCCAGTGAGATCGTTGCATCCAGTGGCAGCGACAGCAGACAGGGCATGGTCATCCGTCCCCAGCCTTCATGCAGCGGCACCTTCAAAACGGCGCTGCTTGCCACCGTATTGGCATGCACGAACTCCGTCTGGCCTTATACCAAACCCAACCCATAACGTCTCGTGAAACCGCGTCTTTTTCCGCCTGGCTGCGTTGGGATCGTCGTCAATAGCTGGTCTGTTGGCTCCCCACCCGTCTTGCCAGACAAAAAAATCCACCGGTTTCACCTGGGATGTTATGGATTGGGATTGGTATTAAACCGCCTTTTTCGGCCGACCTCAGTATTCCTGCAGGCGCGCCCAGCGGTCGGTATGGAATCCAGCATCACCCAGCAACTCCTCGGCGACGCGCTGCCGCTTCATGAAAAGGCCGATGTCGAATTCATCGGTCATGCCCATGCCGCCATGCATCTGGACCGCTTCCTGCACGGCCAAGGCAGATGTCCTACCGGCGCGCGCCTTGGCGGCCGACACCAGCAGGCTGGCCTTTCCTGAATCCTGATCCAGCAACTGCTGCCCATGGAGGACCAGTGCGCGGGTGATCTCAATTTCGCTGTAGAGATGCGCGGCGCGATGTTGCAAAGCTTGGAATTCGCCGATGATGCGGCCAAACTGCCTGCGCTCCTTCAGATAAGCCAGCGTACGGTCGAAGGTTTCCTCTGCAATGCCCAGCAACTCGGATGACAGCGCCGCGCGACCTGCATCCAGGGCCGACTCGAGCGCCTCCCCGCCCCTGTCCAGTTGTCCTACGATCGCGTCCGCATCGACTGCAACATCGTGGAACAAGACTCGCGCGGCGTTGTGCGCGTCAACCATCACGGTGCGTTCGACATTGACCCCGGCGGCTAAGCGATCGACCAGGAACAGCGTAACGCCATCCCTGTCATTGGCCATGCCCGCGGTGCGTGCTGCGACGACCAGAATGTCGGCTACGTGCCCATCAACCACCATGCACTTCGCGCCATCAAGGCGGTAACCGCCTCCGGCCGGCGTTGCCGTTAGAGACTGCCGTTGCGGGCGATGCTTTACCGCTTCATCGACTGCCAGGGCCAGGATCAGTTCGCCGGCGGCCAGGCGCGGCAGGCAGGCCTCCCGCTGCGCCTCGCTGCCATGGCGAGCCAGCAATGTGGCGGCCAGCACCGCGGTCGATAGGAATGGCGTCGCGGTCAAGTTGCGGCCTATGGCCTCCATCACTGCGCCGGCCTCCACCAGTCCCAGGCCAAGGCCGCCATATGCCTCCGGAACCAGCATGCCGGTGTATCCCATCTCCGTGAAACGTCGCCACAGGGCTTGCGAAAATCCTTGCGCGTCCCGGTCGTCGCGCAGCGCGCGCAGTTGCGCAATTGGCGCGTTCTCACGGAGAAAGCCGAGTGCGCTGTCGCGCAGCATCTCTTGTTCCTGGTTCAGTACGAGTGCCATGTGTAGTCCGGAGTATGCATGGTTGCAGGCAGGGCGGCTACGCGCCCGGCAGGCCGAGGATGCGCTTGGCAATGACGTTGAGTTGTACTTCGCTGGTGCCGCCCTCGATCGAATTGGCCTTAGTGCGCAGCCATGCGCGCGCCAGGTCGCCGCCCCGGCTGCGGTCGGATTCCCACTCGAGCGCATTGATGCCGTTGGCCGACATCAGCAATTCATAGCGCCGCTTGTTGAGTTCCGCCCCGTAATATTTGAGCACCGATGAAAACGCTGGATTGACACGGCCCTGCCTGGCAAGATCGCCGGTTCGTTCCATGGCCAGGCGGAACGCTGCTTCATCAATTTCAAACGACGCGATCTGGGCGCGCAGCACGGGGTCATCAAGTTCGCCACGCTGATTGACGCCTATTGTGGCGGCAGCGCATGCGCCAAGCGGGCGGCTCACGGAACGGTCGCCGATGGCACCGATCATTTCACGCTCATGCGTGAGCAAATACTTGGCAATTTCCCAGCCGCCGTTGAGTTCTCCGACTAAGTTAGCCTTGGGCACGCGCACGTTGTCAAAGAACGTTTCGCAGAACGGGGACTTGCCCGAGATCAGGGTGATCGGCCGAGTCGATACGCCAGGCGATGCCATGTCGAACAGGAGGAAACTGATGCCGGTATGTTTTCTGGCATCGAAGTCGGTACGCACCAGGCAGAAGATCCAGTCCGCCTTGTCCGCATACGAAGTCCAGATCTTTTGTCCGTTCACGACAAAGTGGTCGCCTTGGTCGTCGGCGCGCGTCTGCAGGGAAGCAAGGTCGGAACCGGCATTCGGCTCGGAGTAGCCCTGGCACCAGCGTATTTCGCCGCGCGCTATCTGCGGCAGGAAGGTGCGCTTCTGCTCTTGCGAGCCATATTTCAGCAACGCCGGGCCCAGCATCCAGATGCCGAAGCTGAGCAGCGGAGGACGGCAATTCAGCGCTTGCATCTCCTGCCGCAGCACCTTCGCTTCATCAGCCGCCAACCCGCCGCCGCCGTATTCGGGCGGCCATTCGGGCACGGTCCAGCCCTTGGCGGCCATGCGCTCCAGCCACAGCCGCTGGGCATCGGACTGGAAGCGCATCCTGCGGCCGCCCCAGCAGGCATCGTCGTCGCCCTGCATCGGCAGCCGCATCTCGGGGGGACAATTCTGTAGAAGCCAGGCACGCGCTTCCTGTCTGAACGCATTCAGGTCAGTCATGCCTGCCCCCGGCTCAAATGGTTGCGCCGCCATCGACGACGATCGCCTGGCCAGTGATGAAGCTGCCGGCCGGGGATGCCAGGTAGACCGCGGTGCCGGCGATTTCATCCGGCTCGCCTATGCGTCGCAGCGGCGTATTGGCGGTACTGCGCTGCAGGGTCTCGGGGTTATCCCACAATGCCCGCGCGAAATCGGTCTTGATCAGGCCGGGTGCGATGCAGTTGACGCGGATATTGCTCGGTCCGTATTCGACGGCGAGATTGCGCGCCAACTGGAAGTCGGCTGCCTTGGAGATACCGTATGCGCCCAGTACCGGGGTACCACGCAAGCCACCAATCGACGACACGATGATGATGGCGCCGTCCTTGCGCTCAGCCATTTGCGGCGCCACCATCTGGATCAGCCAGTGGCTGGCGATCACATTGTTGTCCAGTATCTTGCGAAACTGGTCATCCGAGATACCCGACATAGGGCCGTAATAAGGGTTGGAGGCCGCATTGCAGACCAGGATATCGATCTTGCCGAACGCGGCGATGGCCGCCTCCACCAGGCGCTTCAGGTCATCCTTGGATGCGATGCTTGCCGGCACCGCGATCGCCCTGCCTTCGCCATGCGCCGCGTTGATTGCAGCGGCCACCTGCTCGCATGGTTCCGCCTTGCGCGACGAGATTACTACCCTGGCGCCCTGTTCCGCCATGCGCTCGGCAATTGCGCGCCCGATGCCGCGCGAGGAACCGGTGATGACTGCGACTTTTCCGCTCAGATCGAATAAGGACATTGCCATTCCCTTTGAAATGCGCACTGTGGGCGCGCGTCAGTAACGATTCCGCCTTTTCTAAATTGCTGGCGGGGGTGCAGCGTTGTCGGATTTTATAACGCTGCTATCCGTGCGGTGTCAATACCGGTTTTACGAAAAAATAGAAAGACGCAGTGCACGGCGACTCGGCGGACAGGCCAGGCAGGGGTCGCCGGCATACCGCTTCCACTGCAGGCGCTATGCCGATTGTATGCCCATGAACAGCGGCTTGACGAACAGCTCGACCGCGTTTTCAGCGGTGATGTCCGGCACCCAGCGGCCAAGCACCACCGAGGCATTGATCATGCCGCTGACCAGCTGGGCCGCGAGCGATTGGTCAAGCGGGCGGATGGACCCATCCTGCATGCCGTCGACCAGGAAGCCGATAAAGCGCTGGCCAAGATGATTGATGGCGTTGAGCTTTTCGTCCCGTATATCGTCCGGCAATTCGCTCCATGCCGACATGCGCAGCAGCGGGCCGCGGTCCGAAAACTGGTAGCGCACCAGTCCGCGCGAGACTGCGCATACTTTGTCCCAACCTGATCCTTTTGCGGCGCGTGCGATCAGCTGCATGTGCCGCGTGATCGCAAATGTGCGCTCGAAGCAGGCCGAGATCAGATCTTCCTTGTTGGGGTTGTGGTGATAGAACGACCCCTTGGTCACATTGAGGCGCGCGGAAATGCGGTCCACCGAAGCGCCGTGATAACCCAGCTCATTGATCAGCGCGGTGGCTGCGGCCAGAAAGGCCTCCTGTGTGTTATCGCCCATGTCCGGCGCCTGGGCCAGCGCCTGGTCAATCGGGCTGGGCCCCCAGGCCGATGTCGGTTCTGCCAGGCCGCCGATGAGGATGTCGCTCATGCGCGCCGCAACCAGGTCGTAGTCGGCCGGGTCATAGCGCAGCCGCCAGGACATCGCGCCCACGGTGAGCGTCAGCAGCAAATGGCTGCGGGCATTCAGCGATACACGGTTGTCCACGCGCACGCGGTCAGTCACCAGCAGCTTGCGTACACGGCGGAACATATCGGTATAGGCAGAAAAGATCAGTTCCGCATGCGGGCTGCCGAGGATCTGCAAATCGCGGAAGGTCATCATCTCCGAGACGGCACCTTCCTGCATCTGCGCCAGCCGCCTGAAGAAGCCAAGGATGAATTGCCTCACCCGGCCCTCGACAGTTTCCGCCTTTGCCGCCACGAGTATGACCTCGTTGATTGCCTCGATCGAACGCAACATGCAGGCCACGACCAGGTCTTCTTTCTTCTTGTAATAGTAGGTGATGCTGTTGGTGCTTAGTCCGACCCGGCTTGCCACGTCCGACAGTGTGGCTCCCTTCACGCCACGCTGGTTAAACACCTGCGCGGCCGCGTGCAGTATGGCTTCACGCTTTCTGGCATAGCGCGGCGTGACTCGGCGGGCGGCAGTTTGCTGATCCATGGAAGACCTGAGTAGGCGGTTGAACTGATCGGGCGATTATACCGCCGCCGCCCATTACTCCGATGCAAATAACGTGCCTGCACAGTGCGGACCGGACATACCCTTCTTTCCAAAGAACACATTTGGCAGACAAGCCGGCCAAATAACAGGGAGCACTCTTCCCCTTGTCGGAAGAAAATCATATGGTAATATAAAAATCGAGACACATACCGACACCACTAAAATAGAGGCAGCATGTTAAAAGCCCAGAAAGCCCAGACGGTTTCGCCGCAGGTTCGCATTGATGCCGACCCCATGCTTGCACCTGACCCGGGGTGCCAGCGACCGAGATCGAAATGAACGCGCCGGACAGTGACGCCGATGCGGCGCGGTTTGGAACGTATCCGATGGCGCGGCCGCCCGATCGGCTGCGCTGGGTGGATTCCAGCGGCATCCGGCTGGCGGTTCATGAATGGGGGGCGCTCGATGCGCCGCCGCTTATCCTGGTCCATGGCGCGTTTGATTTCGCCCGCACCTTCGACGTCTTTGCCCCACTGCTGGCCGATGCCGGATACCGGGTCGTGTCGTACGATCAGCGCGGGCATGGTGACTCGGAACATGCGGCGCTGTACAGCTGGGTGGCCGACGAGCGCGACATGCTGGCGGTGGTCGACTCGACCACCCGTGCGCCCTGCATCGCAGTGGGGCACAGCAAGGGCGGCTCGCTGCTGGTACATACCATACAGGCGCTGCCGCATCGCTTCACCCGCTTCGTGTCCATCGACGGGCTGCCATTCCGCAGCCCCCATCCGGATAGTGCCATGCATGAGCGCAAGTCCATGACGGCCGATATCATCACCGGCTGGCTGGACCACCAGCGCGGCGCAGGCGAACGCATCCGCAGGCCCGGCACGCTGGAGGAACTGGCGCAGCGGCGCGCGCTGATGAATCCCCGCCTGTCTCATCAATGGCTTTGCTACCTGGCGACCAGGGGCGCGCGCCGCGATGCCGATGGCTGGCGCTGGAAGATCGACCCGGTGCTGCGGCTCGGCGGCTTCGGCCCTTTTCGCTCGCGCTGGATGACAGACCGCCTACCGGGCTTTCCGATCCCCATGCTGGCCTTGTTCGGCACGGTCAGCGAGCCGATGGGCTGGGATGCCAAACCAGACAAGCTGGCTCCCTACTTCCCGGACACCACCCGAGTCGAAGTCATGCAGGACACCGGCCATTTCATCCACATCGAGCGCCCGGCCGAAACCGCTGCGCTGATACGCGACTTCCTCCGATCATGATTGCCTACCTCCGCCACAATCGCATCCGGCTGGCGCTGCACCAGCTCAAGGACGGGGACGGCCGGGCATTGCTGCTGCTGCACGGCCTGGGCGAGCGCTCGCCGGCAACGCTGCCGGCCATGGCCGCGGCCTGGCCCGGCCCCGTGCATGCGCTGGACTTTACCGGGCATGGCGCATCCGATATCCCAACCGGCGGCGGCTACACCTGCGAAGTCATGATGGCCGATGCCGACACGGCGCTGGCGCACCTGGGCTGCGCCACGATCGTCGGCCGCGGCCTGGGCGCCTATGTCGGTCTGATGCTGGCCGGCGGCCGGCCCAAACAGGTGCGCGGCGTGATCCTGCTTGACGGCCCCGGCCTGGCCGGCGGCGGCACCGCCACCAGCAACCCCTATATCCCGGTAGTCGACATCGCCCAGCCAGCGCCGCCCGATCCCTATGCAATTGCCGACCTGGCCACGGACGCGCGCCCGCCCAGCTACGCCAGCAATTACGCCATGCTGGCGTCGCAGCATTCCGGGCTCGAACGCCCGATCACGGTATGCACGCGCGAAGTGCCGGAGTGGCTGATGGCAACCATGAACCTGCTATCGCTGGAACAGACAGGCTACGGGGAAGCGCTGCAGGAATACGCGGCGCTGCCGGCAGCATGATTGTTGGCCAGACACGCATGAACAGCGCCGTTCGCCTGAGCGTCGAGGAAGCGCAGCGGGCGCAGACGCTGCGCGACCTGCCGCGCAACTATGCGGCCAACCTGGCGCATGGCATGCTGGGCGTGACCGGCTTCCGGCTGCTCAACGCCCCCACTTTCGTGCCGGCCTATATCTACCTGCTGTCAGGTTCAAAGATCGCGGTGGGCTTGGCGCTGTCCGCCCAGTTTGCCGGCATGGCGATGTCCTCGATCTGCGCAGCAACGCTGATCGAGCACCGGCGCCGCGTGATGCCGGTGGTGTACACGGTCGGCTGGCTGATGCGGCTGCAGGTGCTCGGACTGGCGCTTTCGGGTTACTTGCTGGGCGGCCCCTGGGCGCTGGCCGCGGCCTGCGTCTTTCTCGGGCTGTTCGGGATTTTCGATGGCATGGCGAGCGTGACGTTCAGCTTCCTGATGTCCAAGGTGATCCCGGCCAGCAGCCGTGGCCGGCTTACCGGCGTGCGCAATTTCCTGGGCGGCCTGACCGCGTCGGGTGTGGCCTACCTCGGGGGCAAATACCTGGTCGAGGCCAATGCGCTGGGCAACGGCTACGCCAGCACCTTTCTGCTGGCGTTCATTCTGACCAGCATCGGCATTACGGCGCTGCGCTTCGTGCGGGAGCCGGACTCGCTGACGGTACGCTCCCGCTCCAGCGTCTGGCGCCGCCTGCGCGAAGTCCCGGCGCTGCTGCGCACGCACCCTCATTACACCCGCTTCTTCCTTGCCCGCGCGCTGGCTGCGCTCGGCACCACCGCCCTGCCGTTCTACGCCATTCATACCCAAAGCTTCATCAGCCTCTCTGGCGCCACGCTGGGCACCCTGTCGCTGGCCTTTTTGCTGGCGCAGACGGTGAGCAACCTGGCCTGGGGCGCCATTGCCGACCGCCAGGGTTATCGGCTCGTGTTCATTCTCAGCATTGCCCTCTGGACCGCTGCCACCATCATGCTCCTGCTGTCGGGCAGCCTGCACTTGTTCCTGCTGGCGTTTTGCGGACTCGGCGCCGGCTTCGGCGGCTACCAAGTGGCGGCGCAGAATTTCGTGCTGGAATTCGGCTCCCACCATGACCGCCCGATGCTGATCGCCGTGTCCGATACGGCCTCGCACCTGATGATGGCGATCGGCCCGCTGGCCGGGGGTATCCTGGCCCAGGGCGCTGGCCTGCACAGCGTATTCCTGCTTGCAATCGTGGTGAAGACCGCATCGGTGCTGGCGGTGCTGCGTGTCGAGGAACCCCGCGGGAGCCAGCCGCACTTTTAACCGAGCCAGCCGCAAGATGGCAAACAAAGGAGACAACGTGGAATCCGGAACCTACCCTGAATTCAGCACCCACTATCCGCTGCTGCTGACTACGTTCATGAAGCGGCCGGTCAGCCTGTATCCCCAGCAGATCGGCGTGGTCTACCGCAACCATGTCACCGGTGAATATTCCCGCTTCACCTGGGACCAGTGGTACCGCCGGACCGCGCAGCTGGCGCACATGCTGCAGAGCCAGTTCGGCGTGAAGCCGGGCCGGCCAGGCGCGCCGGGCGACCGCATCGGCACCATGGCGCTCAACACCCATCGCCACCTGGAACTGTATTACGCGGTGCCGTGCATGGGCGCCACGCTGCACCCGATCAATGTCCGCCTGGCGCCTGAGCACGTCATCTACACGATCAATCACGCGCAGGACAAGATCGTGTTCATCGATGACGCCGTGATGCCGCTGCTGGAAAACATCTATGACCATATCAAGGACACGGTCGAGATGTTCGTCTACATGTCGGACCGCCCCGGCCTGCCGGAAACCCGGGTCAAGAACCTGGTTTCCTACGAAGCGCTGCTGGCGCAGCAGCCGGACCAGTATGACTGGCCTTACCTGCACGAAGACACCAATGCGACGCTCTGCTACACCACCGGCACCACCGGCCAGCCCAAGGGCGCGATGTTCACCCACCGCCAGCTCTATCTGATGACGCTGCACGTGATGGCGATGCCGAGCGTGGTCAACACGCCGCAGCACGACATCGACGCCGGCGTGGGCGCGCGCCTTGGCGAAAACGCGGTGCCAATGCTGAACACGCCGATGTTCCATATCCATGGCTGGGGTGCGCCGTTCATCAATGTGTTCAGCGCGCAGAAAATTGTGCTGCCGGGCAGCTTCACCGTGCAGGGATTCTGCGAGCTGGTGGAGCGCGAGAAAGTGACCTCGGTCGGCATCGTGCCTACCGTTGCCGCGATGCTGCTGGAATACCCGGACCTGGACAAGTACGACCTCAGCAGCCTGACGCGCATTGGCGTGGGCGGCGGCGCGCTGCCGCTGGGGCTGAAGACCAAGCTGGAGCAGCTGATGCCGAATTTTCGCGTCAGCTCCGGCTACGGCATGACAGAGACGGCGCCGACCACCATCATGTCCTTTGTGAAGAAACACATGGTGGACTGGGGCCGGGAGCAGATCGATGAAATCATGGTCAAGACCGGCCTGCCCCTTCCCGGCCTGGAAGTGCGGGTGGTGGACCCGGACGGCAACCCGGTGCCGCAGGACGACCGCACGGTCGGCGAGATCGTGATTCGCGGCCCATGGGTGACCGAACAGTATTTCAGGGCGCCCGAGCGCACCGCGGAAGTCTGGCGCGACGGCTGGTTCCACACTGGCGACATCGCCAAGGTCGACGCCGAAGGCTATATCGTGATCGCCGACAGGCTGAAGGACGTGATCCGCAGCGGCGCCGAGATGGTCCCCACGGTATTGCTCGAAAACCTTATTTCAATGGCCGACTTCGTGCTTGAGGCCATGGTGGTCGGTGTGCCCGACCCGGTCTGGGGCGAGAAGCCCCTGGCGCTGGTGAGCCTGCGGCCTGGCCATGAGGCCAGTGAACAGGACGTCATCGACTTCCTGATCAGGCACGGCGTCGACACGGGCAAGATCACCAAGTGGATGCTGCCTAGGCTGGTGGCCATCACCAGGGACATACCCAAGACCAGCGTCGGCAAGTACAACAAGAAGCAGGTGCGCGAGCAGCTCGACCGCTTCCTGGCCATTGCGAAGGACGTGTCCGGCCCTGCGCATTCCCAATGAACCGGCCGCCCGCCGGATTCCTGAATCAACCACTCCGAGGAGTTTCCATCATGCGTGAAGCAGTCATTATTTCCACCGCCCGCACCCCGATCGGCAAGGCGCATCGCGGCGCCTTCAACAATACCCAGGCCCAGGAGTTGGGCGCCCATGCGATCGCGAACGCAATTGCGCGCGCCGGCATCGAGGCGGCGCAGGTCGAGGACGTCATCATGGGCTGCGCGTTGCAGCAGGGCTCGTCGGGCGGCAATACCGCGCGCCAGGCGCTTCTGCGCGCCGGCCTGCCGCTCACCGTGCCAGGCATGACGCTGGACCGCCAGTGCTCATCCGGCCTGATGGCCATCGCCACGGCGGCCAAACAGATCATGGCGGACGGCATGCAGATTGCCATCGGCGGCGGCGTGGAGTCGATCTCGCTGGTGCAGAACGACAAGATGAATGGCTACCGTGCGCGCGATCCCTTCCTGGCCGAAAACCTGCCGCAGATTTACATGACCATGCTGGAAACCGCCGAGATCGTCGCCGACCGTTACGGCGTCAGCCGCGACCGGCAGGACGAGTACGCGCTGCAGTCGCAGCAGCGCACCGCCCAGGCACAGCGGGAAGGCCGCTTCAGCACCGAGATCGCGCCGACCACCACCACCATGCTGATCACGGACAAGGCCACTGGCGCCGTCAGTGAAAAGACGGTCACGCTGGCGCTTGACGAAGGCAACCGCCCTGGCACCGCGCTGGCGGACCTGAATGCATTGCAGCCGGTATTCAAGGGCGGCCAACGCATCAAGGAAGGCCGCTTCATTACCGCCGGGAACGCGTCCCAGCTTTCCGACGGCGCTTCGGCCATGGTGCTGATGGAGGCCACGGAAGCAGAGCGCCGCGGCCTGTCGCCGCTGGGCGTGTATCGCGGCATGGCCGTCGCCGGCTGCGACCCGGATGAAATGGGCATCGGGCCGGTGTTTGCAATTCCGAAACTGCTGAAGCTGCACGGCCTGAGCGTGGACGACATCGGCATCTGGGAATTGAACGAAGCATTTGCCAGCCAGGTGCTGTATTGCCGCGACAAGCTGGGCATCCCCAACGACAGGCTCAATGTATCGGGCGGCGCGATCTCCATCGGCCATCCCTATGGCATGTCGGGCGCGCGCATGGCCGGGCACGTGCTGATCGAAGGCAAGCGGCGCGGCGCCAGGTATGGCGTGGTGACGATGTGCGTCGGCGGCGGCATGGGGGCGGCCGGCCTGTTCGAAATCTATTGAACCATGACAAGCAATTCCTGCATTCCGTATTTGCGGGCTGTCTGAAATCCTGCACTGGAGACCAAGCAATGGCTGTAAATAATTCCATCAGCGACGTGGCCATCGAAGGCAATGTCGCGCTGATCACCCTGAATTCCCCGCCCGTCAACGCGCTGTCGGCGGCGGTACGCAATGCGATCTACGAAGGCATGGAACTGGCGCTAAAGAATCCCGCCGTGGAAGCCATCGTGCTGATCTGCGCCGGCAAGACCTTTATTGCCGGCGCCGACATTACCGAGTTCGGCAAGCCGATCGCCGGCCTGCCGCTGGCCAAGGTGCAGGAATGCATCGAAAACTCGCCCAAGCCGGTGATAGCGGCCATCCATGGCACTGCGCTGGGCGGCGGCCTGGAAGTGGCGCTGGTCTGCCATTACCGGGTGGCGGTGCCGTCGGCGCGATGCGGCCTGCCCGAAGTCAATCTCGGCCTGCTGCCGGGCGCCGGCGGCACCCAACGCCTGCCGCGCATCGTCGGCGTCGAGAAAGCGCTGGAGATGGTGACCTCGGGCGCGCATGTCCCGGCCAGGGAGGCGCATCAAATGGGCCTGATCGACGAACTCGTGCCCGAAGGCAGCCTGCGCGACGGCGCGATTGCCTTTGCCCGCAGGGTAGCTGCCGAAGGAAGACCGCTGACGAAAGTGCGGGACATGAACGAAAAGGTGGAAGCCGCGCGCGGCAAGCCGGAGGTGTTCGCGCAGTTCCGCAAGGCCAATGCCCGCAAGTTCCGCGGCTTCATCGCCCCCGAATTCAATATCCAGTGCATCGAGGCGGCGGTCAACCTGCCGTTCGACGAGGGACTTGCCAGGGAGCGCGAACTGTTTGTCGAACTGATGAACGGCCCCCAGTCCTCGGCGCAGCGCTACTATTTCTTCGCTTCGCGCCAGGCATGGAATATCCCCGATGTGCCGTCCGACACGCCGGTGATCCCTGTCAATACGGTGGGCATCATCGGCGCCGGCACGATGGGCGGCGGCATCGCGATGAACTTCCTCAATGCCGGCATTCCGGTCGCGATTGTCGAGACCAGCCAGCAGGCCCTGGATCGCGGCCTGCGGACGATACGGACCAATTACGAGAACACCGCCAAAAAGGGGCGTCTGAGCAGCGATGACGTGGAAAAGCGCATGGCGCTGCTGACCGGCTCGCTGGCGCCGGAAGATCTCGGGGCTGCCGACCTGTTGATCGAGGCGGTCTTCGAGAACATGGATGTCAAGAAGGAGTTGTTCAGCAAGCTCGACAGGATTGCCAGGCCTGACGCCATCCTGGCATCGAACACTTCCGCGCTCGATCTCAATGAAATCGCCGCGGCGACCAGCCGCCCCGAGGCCGTGATCGGCCTGCACTTCTTCTCGCCGGCGAATGTGATGAAACTGCTTGAAGTGGTGCGTGGCGAAAAGACGTCCAGACCCGTGGTCGCCACCGCGATGCAACTGGCGCGAAGGATCGGCAAGGTTGCGGTGCTGGTGGGCGTATGCCCGGGCTTCGTCGGCAACCGCATGCTGGCACAGCGGCAGCGTGAGGCCAGCAAGCTGGTCCTCGAAGGGCCGATGCCGTGGGACGTGGACCGGATTCTCTATGACTTCGGATTCCCCATGGGCCCGTTCGCGATGAGCGACCTGGCCGGCCTGGACCTGGGCTGGACCAGGGAAAAATCCACCGGGTCGACGCTGCGGGAAATCCTTTGCGAAATGGATCGCCGCGGCCAAAAGACCAGCGCTGGATTTTATGACTACGACGAGAGGCGCACTGCCTTGCCATCGCCGGTGGTCGAAAAGATGATCCACGAGTTCGCGGCTTCCAAGGGCAAGAGCAGGCGCGAGGTGTCGGACCAGGAAATACTGGAACGCTGCATCTACCCGATGATCAATGAAGGCGCGAAAATCCTGGAAGAAGGCATTGCCATCCGCGCTTCCGACATCGATGTGGTCTGGGTCAACGGCTACGGCTGGCCAGTGTACCGCGGCGGCCCGATGTTCTATGGCGACGCCATCGGCCTGGACAAGGTGCTGGCCAAGATGCGGGAATTCCAGGCACAGTTCGGCGACGACTTCAGGCCGGCGCAACTGCTGGTGGACCTGGTGGCGCAGGGGAAGTCGTTCAGGGACCTGTAGGCGGCCTTCCGGCGCAGGGGGCAGGCCCCCTGCCTTGCGCTCCGCCTACGCGCGCCTATGGATGCAGATGGCAGGCGACGATGCGCCCGCTGCCCTGGTCGGAAAGCGCCGGGATCTCGTTCTTGCACTTGTCCATCGCCATCGGGCAGCGCGGATGGAAGCGGCAGCCGGACGGCGGATTCAGCGGGCTCGGCACTTCGCCCTTCACGATGATCCGCGCCCGCTTTGCCTCGGTTTCGACATCCGCCACCGGAACGGCCGACAGCAGGGCGCTCGTGTAAGGATGCAGCGGATTGCTGTACAACTCGTCGCGCGGGGCGATTTCCACGATGCGGCCCAGGTACATCACCGCGATCCGGTCGCTGATATGCCTGACCACCGCCAAGTCATGTGCAATGAAGATGAAGGTCAGGCCAAGACGGCGCTGGAGCTCCATGAAGACGTTGACCACCTGCGCCTGTATCGATACGTCGAGTGCCGAGACCGGCTCGTCGCAGACGATGAGGCTGGGCTCCAGCGCAAGCGCGCGGGCAATGCCGATGCGCTGCCGCTGCCCCCCGGAAAACTCATGCGGATAGCGATCCGCCATGTAGGGCGCCAGCCCGACCAGGTCCAGCAGTTCCGCAATCCGGGCGCGATACCGGGCCCGGTCCTTGTCCAAGCCATGCACTTCGAGCGGCTCACCGATGATGTCGCTGACCGTCATGCGGGGATTGAGCGAACCATAAGGATCCTGGTACACCATCTGCACGCGGCGATGGAAGTCCTTGACCTGCGCCTTGCTGAAGGAAGTGATGTCATCGCCCTCGAACAGGATGCGCCCGCCTGTAGCCGCAAGCATGTGTATCAAAGCCAGGCCGGTGGTCGACTTGCCGCAGCCGCTTTCCCCCACCAGCCCGAGCGTCTCGCCACGCCTGAGGGAAAAGGAAACGCCATCGACTGCCTTGACCGATCCGACCTGCTTCTTGACCAGGATGCCCTTGGTCACCGGAAAATGGACATGCAGGTTCTCGACCCGCAGGATTTCATCGGCGCTGCTCCCATTGGAGCGCACGTCCGCACTGGGGATATTAATCATCGATGAGACAGGCCTTGAAGTGACGTTCGCCCACCTGCCGCAGCGTGGGCCGGGTGGTTCGGCATTGCTCGCTTGCCTCTTTGCAGCGCGGCATGAAAGCGCATCCTTCCGGCAAGGCGGTCAGGTCCGGCGGCTGCCCCTCGATGGGGATCAGCGGGCGGCTCGTATCGCCGTCGATACGCGGAACGGAAGCCATCAGCCCGCGGGTGTAGGGATGCCGCGGCCGGGCGTACAGGTCGGCCGCAGGCGCGGTTTCGATGATGCGCCCGCCATACATTACCGCTACCCGGTCCGCATAACGCGCCACCACCCCCAGGTCATGGGTGATCAGGATCAATGCGGTGCCCGAATTGCTGGCCAGGTCTTTCAGCAGGTCGAGGATCTGCGCCTGCACCGTCACGTCCAGCGCCGTGGTCGGCTCGTCTGCGATGATCAGCCTGGGCTCGCAGGCCAGCGCCATCGCGATCATCCCTCGCTGGCGCATCCCGCCCGAAAACTGGTGGGGATAGGCGCTTACCCTGCTTGCCGGGTCAGGAATCTGCACTTTGCCCAGCAGGGTAAGCGCCATGTCCAGTGCTTTCTTCCAGGGCGTGCGGCGATGCAGGTTGATGGGCTCGGCGATCTGCATCCCCACCGTGAGCGCCGGGTTCATCGACGACATCGGCTCCTGGAAGATCATGGCGATGCGGTTGCCCCGGATCGCACGCATTTCCGCCTTGCTCATCTTCAGCAGGTCCTGGCCGTCGAACAGGATTTCGCCCCCGACGATCTTTCCCGGCGGGTCAGGGATCAAGCCAAGTATCGACAACGCGGTAACGCTTTTGCCCGATCCGGACTCGCCAACGATGGCCAACGTTTCGCCGGGCGCAACCTCGAACGACACTTGGTCAACTGCAGTCGCCATGCCGCGCTCGGTTCGAAAGCGTGTGGTCAGGTTTTTGACCTGCAGTATCGGCGAGCTCATGGTCCCGGTTCCCCAAAAAAGTGATCAGGCATCCGTTGCTTCCGGCGATAAAGGATCATAGAATTAAAATCCCATCTTCTTCTTCAAGTCCTGATCGACCCAGATACGCGCATAGATTGGTGCGGGCCGCACGGCGCCAGCCCTTAGTTCACCGCCGTAGTTCTTGACCCAGGGCCACCATGCGGTGTAGTTGTAAGGCGTCGGCAACCAGATGTAGGGCGCTTTCTCGACGATCTCGCGCGTCATCAGCTTCAGCATCCGCTGCCGTTTCTGTTCGTCACGCTCGAGGTATACCTCTTCCATCTTCTTGTCGTACTCCGGGTCGGCCCACTGCGCCGGGTTCCACACCTGCCCTGTCACGAAGCTCTTGCGTATGGTCGTCGTCGGATTGGTATGGCCGTTCTGCATCAGGTAGCCGGGTTCGTTCTTCTTGCTCGTCATCGCCGAAAGGAAGGCGCCGTACTCCATGGTCTGCACTTCGAGCTTCACGCCGACCTGTTCAAGGTAGGAAGAGATCAGGGGCAGCAGTTCCAGATGGTCTGCCTGGCAGGAACAGACCTGCACCTTGAAGGAAAAGCCCTTGGGATAGCCTGCTTCCGCCAGCAGCTTTTTGGCCTTGGCCGGATCGTAGGTGAACAACTCCTGGGCCGCCGCCGGCATCGCGCTCAGCGGTTCGTAATAGCCCACATAGTCCGGATGCTGCGGATAAGCGAACAGCTCCGCATTGCCGTTATAGAAATCCTTGACGATCGCTTTCTGGTCCACCGCCAGATTCAATGCGCGGCGCACACGGATGTCGTTGAACGGCTTGGTATCGACACGCATGGCGAGAAACTGGCCGTTCGTATGCAGCCACCTGTTCCACTTCAGCTGGGGGGCGCTCTTCTTCAACTCATCGACTGCCTGCCAGCGCACGATTTCCAGGATATCCAGCTTGCCGGTACGCAGCGCCGAATGCTGGGTCGCCTCATCCTTGATGGTGCGGAACACCACCTTGTCAACGAAGGGCAGCTTGTATTCCTTGTCGCCTATCTTTTCCCTTCCCCAGTAGACCGGGTTCTTGGCATAGGTATTCGAATTCCCTTGCACGAAGTCGGTCAGCATGAAGGGGCCGCTGCCATTGGCGTTCTTCCAGTTGCCCACGCCGGCGTCAACCACTTCCTTGGGCACGATGCCGGAGTAGTAACCCCATCCGAAGCGATAGTCCCATTCAGCGTTGTAGTGCTTGAACTTTATGACAACCGTGTGCTTGTCGATCGCCTCGAACTTGTCGATATGGTCGAAGTAGGTCGGTATCTTTTTCGGGCTGCTGTTCTGCCGGTTGAAGCTGTAGACGACGTCTTGCGCCACCAGTTCGCGCTCCTCCATGACACCCGGCTTGGCCGGAAATTTCACGCCCTTGCGCAGCTTGATTTCCAGCGTAAGCGGATCAATCCACTTCCAGCTTTCCGCAAGCTCGCCCCGTATCGCGTCCGAGGGCAGCCATGCGTCGGGAATGAAGGTGTGGCTGCCGCCCAGGCGCTTGGCTTTAAGCAGGTCGCCGGCGAATAACTGCTCGTAGTACTGGCCGGTGTCATGATTCTGCTTCCAGTTCCAGTCGGCCGGATCCCACGACAATGCTGACAGCGTCACATAGACCGTCCCGATCTCGAGATTGCCGCCATATTTCGGCGCCTCTGCCTGCGCCGCCGCGCCGCCGGAAGACAGCGCTGTTACCAGACCAAGCGCAAGCGCGCCAGACTTTGCTGCAATTTTCACCGTCCGCATCTGCCTGTCTCCTTCACTGTCGTTTTTGTCGTTGCACAGCCAAGCGCATTCGAGCAATTCGCACTCGCCGACCTACCGCGATCCGCGCATCCGGGGGTCGAAAAGATCGCGCAGCGCATCGCCGTAAATATTGATCGCATAAACCACCAGGGTCAGGCACAGCCCGGGAAAGATAACCAGCCAGGGTCCCTGGAACATGAAGGTACGCCCGCTGCCCGATAGCATGCCGCCCCAGGTCGGGACGGGTGGCGGCACGCCGAGCCCAAGAAAAGACAAGGCGGACTCGGCAAGAATGACCGTTCCGACGCGTGTGGTGAACAGCACGATAATGGGCGGCAGCACGTTGGGCAGGATGTGGCGCCACAGGATGCGCCCGGTGGAAGCGCCGATCGACTGCGCGGCATGGACGTACATGTTTTCACGCACCGAAATCACTGCGCTGCGGATAATGCGCGAGCCGCCAATCCCAAGCAGCAGGCCCAGCACCCCGATTATCTGCCATGTGCCGGGACCCAGCACGGCCACCACGACAATCAGAATGATCAAGTCTGGAAAGCTCATCCACGCGTCGACCAGGCGCTGCACGATCATGTCGAATTTGCCGCCGAGGTAACCGCTCAGCAGCCCCAGCATCACCGAGATCACCGTTGCCAGCGATGCGGCGGCGAGTCCGATGATTACCGACAGCTGCGCCCCGTACAGGCAGCGCGACAGCAGGTCGCGGCCGAGATTGTCCGTGCCGAAAGGATGGTCCCAGGATGGCGGCTTCAAGCGGGCGCTCAGCTTGATCTCGTTCATCCCGTATGGCGCCAGCACATCGGCAAAAATTCCGCAGAACAGGAAGATCAGGCAAATGACCGCGCCTGCCGCTCCGAGCGGCTTTTCACGAAACAGGCGCTTGATGAAG
Source organism: Noviherbaspirillum soli (assembly GCF_015352955.1). Taxonomy (GTDB): domain Bacteria; phylum Pseudomonadota; class Gammaproteobacteria; order Burkholderiales; family Burkholderiaceae_D; genus Noviherbaspirillum_A; species Noviherbaspirillum_A soli. Next base: position 37,376 of record NZ_JACYOX010000035.1, on the reverse strand, counting down.
CGCCAGATGCTGGCCGGCGTGGACCGGTGCCGGGGCGTCGCTGCGGACAACTTCGGCACATCGGCTTGCAGGGCTTCAATGCTACTGGCCATTATCGATGCCTCACTTTCGGGTCGAACAGCCCGTAACTCAAGTCCACTAGCAAGTTAATCACCATGACCGCCACGCCTGTGATCAGGAACACGCCTGTAATGACCGGGTAATCACGCTGCTGCACCGCGTCCAGCAGCAGCAACCCCATGCCGGGCAGCACGAATATCTGCTCAATCACCACGGCGCCACCGATCAGCAAGGGAGCCTGCAGGCCTATCAGCGTCACGACCGGGACCATTGCATTGCGAAGCGCATGCCGGAGCACCACCACAGGTTCGCCCAGTCCTTTGGCCCAGGCGGTGCGTATGTAATCCTGGCGCAGAACTTCGAGCATCATGGTGCGGGTCAAGCGCATCGTTATCGCTGACAGCGCCATGCCTAGAATCAGCGCCGGCACCAGCATTTGCTTGACGTGCTGCAGCGGGTCAGCAAGGAAGGGAACGTAATTTACCTCAGGGGACCAGCCCCACCAGATGGACGGGAATACCATGATCATGGTACCCAGCCAAAAGCTGGGCACGGCCAGCATCAGTATGGAAAATGATCTGGCGATATAGTCGCCAATCGTGTCCTGCCGAATGGCTGAATACACGCCGATGGGCAAGGCAATCGCCAGGGCCACAATGAGTGCCATTACGCCTAGCGAGAACGTGGCCGGCACCCGTGCCATGATCATCTCGAGCACCGGCGTGCCCTGCCACAGTGAATTGCCGAGATCGCCATGCAGCAGGATCCCGTTCACCCAGCGCAGATACTGTTCCCACATCGGGCGGTCGAAACCGAGCGCATGTATCAGCTCATCACGGCCCAGCGAGTTGGCGCTGATATCGTTCTGGCTCATCATCATGTCGATAACATCGCCGGGAACCATGCGAACGATGGCAAAGACAATGACGCTTGCAAAAAACAGCGTTGGAACAAGAGCAAGAAGGCGCCTGAGAATATAGGCGTGCATCAGACAACAGCGCGTATTTGCAAACCGGACGCTGGTCGCTCAGGAATTAAAGCGATGACGGGCCACGGAAAAGAACGGGGAACAAAGCATACCGAACTCCCCATTTTAGGATGAACGGACTCCATATTGTCTCCTCCACAGCTCCATGCCTCTCAGACCCAGAAGGTCTTCGCTTGCGCCACCTTGGCTCTTTGGCCCTCGCAGGTATGGCGCGCATAAGCTGTACACTTTAGTTTTCGAGCCCTGCAGCTTGGTCTAGGCGGTGCCTGCAGGGTCGTTTGAACAAATAATACCCAGTATTCTAAGACGCATCAACACTTAATTCGGCCGCCCTAACTTCCATGGGATGGGCGCGATGAATGCATGTGGGTCGAGCAGGCGCTTAGCAAAGACGTATCCAAACGCCGGCCGCAGCTTGCGCTTGTCAAGCAACATGACAGGCAACTTCATATCTTTCACCTTCGCAATGTGAGAATAGAAGCAGCAGCTCTGTCACGATGCATGCGGTTGTCACGCGTGTCTGCACATGGCCCGAATTGCGATCGGCATGCTTCCACATGTCGGGCAATGGACGGTACGGGGGACGATCCTGCAACGCGCTTTCCTTCAGCAGGATCTCCATGGCCCGGGCAAACGAATCCATAATGATTTACAGCTTCCCGCCAAAGCTGATTTGATGTTGAATCGCCGCAAACTCAACGCATCAGAGCTACGCGTCCTGCACAAGCCCATACACGCTTTCGGTAGCCTGCGGCGGATAGAAGCGGGTAAAGGCCCCAGCCTCCGCATTCCTGGCTCAGGCGAGCGCTATGAAAGAAATTCAGCGCAACTGCGCAGATGATGTGCATGTACAGGATACGCTCCAGGCCAGTAAGCAGATCCTCTGCATGGACGCAAAGTGGACACGATTGTCCGCTACAGGTGGCCCGGCAGTGTCGCGCTCGTTATGCGCTTCAGAATAAACTCGGCCGATACGGTCTCGGCCGCTGCCTGAAGTACGGCCAACACACGGGCGCGGTTGCGTGTCATCGCTTCGCCTATCATCACCATGCCCAAGCCAGCAACCACTTTGCCGTCGCTGCCGTAAACCGGAACTGCACACCCGCTGATCCCTTCGTACTGCTCCGAATAGGTCCACGCGACACCGCACTTACGGACTTCAACCAGCTCCGGATACAGCGACGAGAAGCTTTTGTGGCTGTGCGGTGTAAGCTGCGCGTAGGGCTCGGGGCCAAACCACTCGCGCCAGGTGTCCTCGCTTTCATACCCGACCAAAAGCTTCGCCGTGGCCCGCGTATGCAAGTGAACCTGTCCGCCAAACTTGACCACATAACGGACGGCGCTGCTTTCCCCGTAGCGATCCGCATAGACCAGCCCACGGGAACTTTGGTCCAGGTAGCCAATGGAAACGGCTGCCTCCAGCGCGTGGCTTATCTCGATGAGCGTGGTGCGCACCGATGTGCTGAGCGAGCCGGAAAAACTCATCATCGACGCCAGCCGGAATGCACGGCCGCCGAGCAGGTACCGGCCATTCTCGTCGCGTCTGACAAAGCCAAGTGCCGACAGTTCGCCAAGAATATTGAGCATGCTCGGCTTGGGCGCGCTCATCTGCTTGGCCAGAGCCGCGAGGGGCATGGGCTCGGCAGCCAGCATCTCCATAATGCCGAGCACACGCGCAACCGACATCGGTCCGCTGCGCCTTTTCAGATCTCGTGCGTCGCCTGCCGCAGGCTGCGCGCCTCCCGTTTCATCGTCTGCGTCTTCGTTCATGGACTCTTCCTTCTCGTGCGGCATAGGCACAACGTGATTCGATGGCCTGCGGCGGCTATACGATTTGCGCTGCATCAAGTGCATTGGTGCTGGAGAACCTTTAAACAGGTTAGACTTGTCCTGGCGAATATATGAATTACGTTCATATATGTGAACGTAATTGATGAAGTGTAGTGGGAGGAGCGCTCAAGGGCAAGGTCGGAAGACTGCCGCGTTAATCTGGTTGCAACGGCGTGGCGGCGTGGCGGCGTGGAAGTGGCATGGTCTGAAAGTACGGTCTTTATCAAGTACAGAGGAGTCGCGGATTTCATGAATCTTGAAGAAGTCACACAGCAAGTGTTTATCTCGGTTTCCGACTGCATCCGGCGCATGGCAGACAGCACGCCGGCGCATCCAGCCCTGCTCCAGGATGATCACCGGCTGGAATACGCAGAGCTTGATGTCTTGATGGATCGCGTTGCCGCTTCCCTTTACGCAGCAGGCGTCGGTCCACGGCAGACCATCGCCATTTGTGCATCATCCTCAATCGCCTACGCGGTCGTCTTCCTGGGCGCCCTGCGGGCCGGCATCGCCGTTACACCACTTGCGCCATCGCTCAGACCGGAAGATCTGTACGCAATGATTGCCGACAGCGATGCTCGCATGGCGTTCATTGACTGCGAAGTCAAGAAAGCACTTGAGGCCGAGCCCGGCCTGCTAACCATACCGCATGTCCTGCTCGACACTGACGGAACCCATCGCGTGCTTGCAGGCTGGCTGTGTGCAGATCGCGGCGGGGAGCAACCCGCGGTGGCGCCCGACTGGCCATTCAACATCATTTACTCTTCGGGCACGACCGGCCGGCCCAAGGGAATCGTGCAATCGCACGGGATGCGCTGGGGCCACGTGCAGCGCGCGGCACCGAATTACCACCCGCAACCGGTCACGCTGCTGGCGACCCCACTCTATTCCAACACCACGCTTGCGAGCTTCTTCCCGACCATAGCACTCGGCGGCACTGTCATCCTGATGCCGAAGTTTGAAGTCGCCGCTTACCTTGGCATGGCGCAGAAGCATCGCGCGACGCATACCATGCTGGTGCCGGTGCAGTACCAGCGGATCATGGCGTACCCCGGCCTGGCACAGGCTGACCTGTCGTCGTTCAGGATGAAATACTGCACCAGTGCACCCTTCAGCGCCGCGCTGAAGGCCGACATCCTCGACCGGTGGCCGGGTGGGCTGATCGAGATGTACGGCATGACTGAAGGAGGCGGCACCTCCCTGCTCGCCGCCCATGAATTTCCGCACAAGCTGCATACCGTCGGGCGCCCGGCACCCGGGACCGACATGCGCGTCCTCGACGATGACGGCCATGAACTGCCGCCGGGCCAGGCAGGCGAGATCGTCGGCCACTCCGCCACAATGATGACCGGCTATCACAACGATCCGGCCAGAACGGCGGAGGCCGAATGGCATGACCGCGATGGCAAGCGATTCATCCGTACCGGAGACATCGGCTATTTCGACGCCGACGGTTTTCTGGTGTTGGTGGATCGCAGGAAGGATGTGGTTATCTCGGGCGGCTTCAATATTTATCCGAGCGACCTCGAAGCAGTGCTGAGGCAGCATGCCGATGTCACCGAGGCGGCCGTGGTCGGGATGCCATCCGCGCGCTGGGGCGAGACGCCGGTGGCATTTATCGTGCCCAGGGATGGAAGTACCAACAGCGCGCAGGCCATGCTCGAATGGGCAAACAGCCGGCTCGGCAGGATGCAGCGGCTGTCGGACCTGAGATTCGTCCCAGGCCTGCCGCGTAGTCCGATCGGCAAGGTGCTGAAAACCGAATTGCGCAAACAGGCAATGCAGTAGGAACAGGCGGCACGGCAGCAGTGCCGTGCCGGGCACAAGCAAGCGCCGCAACGACGGCGCCAACCTCACCGATAGGACGAGGAGGAGACATGGAAGACGTACTGATCGAGTCGCTCGAGGATGGCTTGCTGACGCTGGTCATGAACCGGCCGCAGGTGCGCAACGCGCTGAGTCCCGAGCTTACCCAGCGACTGCTCGATGCCGTAAGGAAGGCTGAAAGCGATCCGGCCGTCAGGGCCATCCTGCTCACCGGCGCCGGCAATGCGTTCTGCTCCGGCGGCGATGTGAAGGCGATGGCCACGGGGGGACAAACGGCAACCTACGACCAGCGAGTGCGCCAATTGCGGGCGCGCATGGAAGTGTCGAGACTGCTGCACCAGATGCCCAAGCCGTCCATTGCACTACTGCGCGGAGCCGCCGCTGGCGCAGGCCTGTCGCTGGCGCTGGCATGCGACATCCGCATCGCCACGCCGGGCGCCAAGCTCACCACCGCCTTCGCCAGGGTCGGCCTGTCAGGCGACTTCGGCGGCACGTATTTCCTGCCAAAGATCGTGGGTGCGGCAAAGGCGCGGGAACTTTACCTGCTGGGCGATGTGCTTGACGGCGAGCAGGCGCTGGCCATCGGCCTCGTCACCCGGCTCTTCCCGGACAGCGACATCGAGGAGGAGACGCGACGGATTGCAGCACGCCTGGCATCCGGACCAACGGTCGCGCTGGGCTACATCAAGGAGAACCTGAACCTGGCCGAGCATGGCGACCTCGGAAGCGTCTTCGACGCCGAAGCGCTGCGGCACATTCGCTGTGCCGGCACGGACGACCACAGGGAAGCGGCACAGGCCTTCGTTGAAAAGCGTGCACCGGTTTTCAGGGGGACATGAGCATGGGCTACCTCCGACTACGCCAGGTATGCCTGGTCGCGCCCGAGCTCGCGCCGGCTGAACGACTGTTGGGTACCGTACTCGGGCTGTCGCCATGCTACCGGGATCCCAACGTCAGGCGCTATGGCCTGGAAAACGTGTTGTTCCCGATCGGCAGCGATTTCATCGAAATCGTTGCCCCGACCCAGCCCGGCACCGCAGCCGGCCGCTTCCTGGAGCAGCGCAGCGGACGCGGTGGCTACATGGCGATCCTCGACTGCGACGATCCGCAGCGGCGCCAGCGTCACGCGGAGGCGCTCGGCATCCGCGTGGCCAACCTGCTGCAATACGAGGATTACACCGGCGTGCAGCTGCATCCGCGCGACACTGGCGCCGCCATGATCGAATTCAATCATACCCACGGCGGTGAAGAACCCGGAGGGCCCTATCACCCCGCAGGGCCCGACTGGCGACGCCATGTGCGTGACGACACCACCAAGCGCATGCTGGCGATCGATATCACGGCACCCGACCCGGCCGCGTTCGCCGGCCATTGGGCGCAGATCCTTGAGCGGCCATTGACCACGCTGGCTGAGCAGCCGCCGCGGATCGATCTCGACAGGGGCGCGATTTGCTTCATCCCCGGCCCGGCTGCAGGGCAGCCTTTTTTCTCCGGTATCACGCTGCAGGTCACCGATCCGGACGAGATGCTGGCGGCGGCGGTCCGCGCCGGATGTAAAAGCGACGTTACGGGCTTCCAGCTCTGCGGGGTACGCTTTGCCCCGACTGGCATGACCGCCGCCACACTGGGCGAGGCATATGGCGCGCCCTGAATCGCCCCCGCCAACGTGCCCGGCAACAGAGAGAAACACAGCATGACTTGGGAGCTTACGCCGGAACAGTCGATGCTGCGCGATAGCGCGGAACGGTACTTCCGCGAGCATTATCCATTCGAGAAGCGGCGTGCGGCGCCCGGATCGCAAGCAGGTGCGGACAGCGCAAGCTGGGGCCGCTTCGCTGAATTCGGGTGGCTGGCGGCGCCGTTCCCCGAATCCGATGGCGGCATGGGCGGCGGTCCGGTCGAAGCCGCGATCATCATGGAAGGCATAGGCGCCAGCCTGGCGCCGGAACCCTATCTGCCTGCCGTCGTCCTGTGCGGCGGCCTGCTTGCCGCGCTGGGCGACGACACGCAGAAGCAGTCCTGGCTGCAACCCCTGCTGGAAGGGGCCAGCCTGCCCGCGCTCGCGTTCGCGGAGCCGCAGTCCCGCTATGACCTGCATGACTGCCTGGCCTCGGCACGGGAGCGCGATGGTCGCTATTCGCTGAACGGGCACAAGGCGGTGGTGCTGGGCGGCGCCGGCGCCACCGCCTATATCGTGGTTGCCCGCACGCGCGGAGCCCAACGCGCATCCGACGGCCTGAGCCTGTTCGTCGTGCCTCGCGCTGCCGACGGTCTCGCCGTCATTCCGTATCCGACAATTGACGGGCTCAATGCCTGCGAACTGCGGTTGCAGGACGTGCTGGTGGAGCATGCCGCTTTGCTCGGGCCGGTGCATCGGGGCGCCGCCGCGTTGAACAAGATCATCGATGCGGGCGCCGTCGCCGTCGCGGCCGAAGCGCTCGGCGCCATGACGTCGCTTTTCAAGCTGACACTCGACTATGTCAAGACCCGGCAGCAGTTCGGCCGCCCGCTCTCTTCCAATCAGGCGCTGCAGCACCGGCTGGTCGACATGCATATCGCACTGGAGGAGACCAGGGCAGTGGTCGCCCATGCGGTACGCTGCGCAGACAGCGACGATGCGGTGACTCGCGGCAAAGCGGTATCCGCAGCCAAGATCCAGGCGGGGAAAACGGGCCGCCTGATCGGCCAGGAGGCGGTGCAGATGCACGGCGCGATGGGCGTCACGGACGAGTCGCCGGTCAGCCATTATTTCAAGCGCCTGACGATGATCGATGTCTGCTTCGGCAATGTGTCATGGCACGAGCAGCGGTACGCGCAACTGACGCTTGATGCGGGCGCTGCCAATGATCGTCCGGCATGAGGGCGGGAGGACCAGACCATGCAAATCGCACTTACCGCCGCCGACCAGGAGTTCTGCACCGAAGTCCGGACATTCATTGCGCACCATCTTCCTGCCAATATCGCGCAGAAAGTGGACCAGGACCAGATCCTGGTCAAGGACGACTATGTGCGTTGGCAACAGATACTCGGGAAGCAGGGCTGGCTCGCCTTTACCTGGCCGGCCGAAACCGGCGGTCCGGGCTGGAGCGTCGTGCAGCAGCATCTGTTCGACGCTATCTGCGCGGAGATGAACTGCCCGCCTATCGTGCCCTTCGGCACGCGCATGGTGGGCCCGTTGATCCAGGCATACGGCACGCCCGAGCAAAAGAGACGCTTCATCGGGCCGATCCTGCGGTCGACCGAATGGTGGTGCCAGGGCTATTCCGAGCCGATGGCCGGCTCCGACCTGGCGGCGCTGAAGACGCGCGCCGAGGACCGGGGCGATCACTATCTGGTAAACGGCCAGAAGATATGGACCTCCTGGGCGCATTACGCCGACTGGATGTTTTGCCTGGTGCGCACCAGTCGTGAAGAACGGCCGCAGCAGGGTATTACTTTCCTGCTGCTGGACATGAAAAGCCCGGGAGTCGAGGTCAGGCCGATCACTTCCCTCGACGGCACGCACTCGCTCAACGCCATCTTCTTCAACGACGTGCGGGTTCCGAAGGAAAACCGAATCGGCGAGGAAGGCAAGGGCTGGAGCTACGCCAAGTTCCTGCTGTCGCATGAGCGGCTTGACAACGCCTCGGTCGGCTTCGCCAGGCGCCTGCTGCGAAAACTGAAGAAAGTGGCGCAGTCCTCGCCATCCGGCGCTGTGCCCTTGAGCCAGGACCCCGCGTTCCGGGCCAAGCTGGTCGACGTGGAAATACGCCTGCTCGCTCTCGACCTGCGGGTGATGCAGATGCTGGCCGAGATGGCCGCCGGCAGCAAGCCCGGGCCCGCAGTATCGGGACTCAAGGTCCGCGGCACCGAACTCTGCCAGCGCCTGCTCGAACTGCTGATGGAGGCGTCGGGCTACTACGCGCTGCCCTATCAGAAATCGCTCATCCTCGGCAGCGGCCATGAAACGCCGGTCGGCCCTGATTTTGCGGCGACCGCCGCCGCGCGCTATTTGAACCGCCGGGCAATGTCGATCTTCGGCGGCACCACCGAGGTTCAAAAGAACATACTGGCCAAGGCGGTGCTCGGCCTTGGCCAGGACAAAATGGAAACATGAAGAGAACGCCGTTGCGACATCCTGTGCAAAGAGGCTGACAAAGGAGACAACCATGAAGCCGATATTCACACTCGTGCTGTGCAGCGCCCTCGGCGCCCCGGCCGCCGCGCAGACCGGCGACGCCGGCAGCTACCCGGACAAGCCGGTGCGCATTGTGGTGCCGTTTGCTCCAGGCGGCGCTTCCGACACGATTACGCGCAAGATCGCCGACAAGCTTTCGCCCCGGCTCAGGCAGCCCGTCATTGTCGACAACCGCGCCGGCGGCAATACGGTCATCGCGAGCGAGCACGTGGCGAAAGGGCCAAAGGACGGCTATACCATCTACTCGACCAACACCACGATCTTCCAGGTGCCGATGGTGAGCCCAAACGCGCGCTATGACGAGGAAAAGGATTTCAGGCCACTGGCACGGTGCTGCACGGCACCGCTGGCGCTGGTCGTGCGCGCCGACAGTCCGGTAAGGACGACACGGGAGTTCGTCGAGAACATGAAGGCGCGCCCGGGGCAGACCAGCTACGGTACAGCCGGCGCCGGCGGCACCCAGCACATCCTAAGCGAAGCCCTCAAGCGCTCCGGGGGCATCGACTCGATCCATATCCCGTACAAGGGCGAGGCGCCCCTGGTGTCCGATTTTCTCGGCGGGCGCCTCGACTGGTACATCGCGACCCCGATCACGATTGCCCCTTTCGTCAAGAGCGGCAAGGCCCGGGTCCTGGCGGTCACCGGCCCGGACCGCATTCCGCTGTTCCCCGACATTCCGACGTTCAAAGAACAGGGTATTCCCAGCCTGGAGGCGGTCGGCTGGTATGGCTTGTTCGCTCCCGCGGGGACGCCCGCATCGGTCGTCGACCGCCTCAGCCAGGAACTGGTGGCGGTACTGCAGCAGCCCGACATCACGCAGTACATCAATGAAAGCGGCCTGGTGCCGGCCGTCCTCGGCGCGGACGAATTCGCGAAAACGCTGCCGCCGCTGCGGGAAACGTTCCGCACCCTGATCAGGGAAAACAACATCAAGGTCGAGTAGACCGCTTGCTGCCGGAGAAGACCATGGATTACACCGAACTGCTGTACGCAACGCATGAGCATGTCGCCACGCTGACCCTGAACCGGCCGGCCAGTCTGAACGCCTGGACCCGGACCATGGAAGAAGAGGTGCGCAGTGCCCTGGCGCGGGCGGGCGCCGACGACGACGTGCGCGTCATCGTCATCACCGGTGCCGGGCGCGGCTTCTGCGCCGGAGCCGACATGAAGCTTATCCAGGGCATCAGCCAAGGAACCGTCCCCCGGCCGCCTGACGCCGAATCTCCGGCGATGCAGGCGGCTGCCGGCATGGAGGCGAATTTCCGGCAGCGCTTCAGCGCCATGCTGCGCATACCCAAGCCCATCGTCGCCGCCATCAACGGGCCGGTCGCGGGAATCGGCCTGTGCCTGGCGCTTTTCTGCGACATCCGCTACATGGCCGAGGGCGCGAAGCTGACGACCGCATTCGCCCGGCGCGGGCTGATCGCCGAGCATGGCATTTCATGGATGCTGCCAAGGCTGATCGGCACCATGCATGCGCTCGACCTGCTTTATTCGGCGCGTCTGGTGGACGCGAGCGAGGCGGCTCAAATCGGCCTGGTGAAACTGTTGCCGGCGCAGGGTTTTGCCGAAGCGGTGCAGCGCGCTGCAGCCGATCTCGCCAACCTTTCCTCGCCGCGTTCGATGGGCGTGATCAAGCGGCAGGTGTACGACGGGCTGTTCCAGGATCTGGGGCAGGCCTGGCAGGTGGCGGACGAGGCCATGCAGGCTTCGTTCCAGTCCGAAGACTTCAGGGAAGGCGTTGCCCACTTCGTGGAAAAACGGGCGCCGCGCTTCACTGGACGCTGATGAAGCAGCGCATTCACGAACCGGAAGGCTCCCGCGATGCACGTGCAGGAGAAACAATACCTGGCGGCCTTGTTGCGCAAATTACGCCGTCCAGCACATCGGAGGCAGCTCGGGATTGATACGCTGCGCGGGCATTGGAATGATCCGGCCCGGTTGGATGCGCGCATTGTCCACATCGGGAGATCGCTGCTGGCATAGCTTCGGCGGCACCGTGCCGCCAAAGTCGTCTTCGCGACTGCGGGCGCTGGCTTGCTGACTGCCAACGCTACGGCCGCGTCCCGTGCGACGGCCTTCCTAATTGCGCTGGCAATAACGCGTAGGCATCCCGCACCCAATCGCACAGCAGCGGCCTGGTATCACGCGGGTCGATGATTTCCTCGACGCCGAAATTCTCCGCGGTTCGGAAAGGCGACCTTACCGCCTCCAGCCGGCCGCGTATATCCTCGAGCAACCCTTCCCTGTCGTCACTCGCTTCCAGCTCGCTCCGGTAGGCTGCCTCCAGCCCGCCTTCGACCGGCAACGAGCCCCAGTCACCCGACGGCCATGCATAGCGCTGCACAAAGGCGTGGCGGTTGGTCATGCCGGCGCCACCTACGCCGAAGCATTTGCGGATGATAATCTCGGCGGTTGGAACGCTGGCCTGGTAGACCGCGGCGACGGCTCGGGCGGCGTAGCGGATGGTGCCGCGCTTTTCGGCCTGGGTGCCGACGGCAATGCCGGGCTGGTCGGTCATGACCACGACCGGCAGATGGAAGGTCTGGCACAGGTCAACCAGGCGGATCATCGCGTCCGAGCCCTCGACCGTCAGGACGCCGCCGCCCACGTACGGGTCGGAGGCGATGATGCCGACCGGATGGCCGTCCAGCCTCGCCAGCGCAGTCACGACCGGCCCGCCGTAGCGGGCCAGCTCGAATACCGAGCCGGCATCGAAGATCGCTGCCAGCACCGGCCGTATCCGCACCGGCTGGCGGCGGTTGCGCGGCACGGCGCTGAGCAGCTTTTCATCGCGGCGGTCGACCGGGTCGCTGCAAGGCTGCACCGGCGGCAGCTGGTGCACGCTGGGCGGCAGGTAGGAAAGAAAGCCGCGTATCTGCCGGAATGCCTCTTCCTCGCTCGGCACCACGACATCGACCACGCCGCTCTTGCGGTGGATCTGGGCGCCGCCGAGCTCTTCCTTGCTCAGCACTTCGCCGGTGGCGAACTTGACGACAGGCGGGCCGGCGGTGAACAGCTGTGCGGTCGGTTCGACCAGGATGGAAAAGTGCGAGGTCACCACCCGCGCCGCGCCCAGGCCGGCCACCGAGCCCATGCAGGCAGCGACGACCGGCACCACGCTCATGTTGTCGACCACGTAGTTCCAGGCCGGGTTCGCCGGCACATAGGTGTAGCCAAAGCGTTCCAGCATTTTCACGCTGCCGCCGCCGCCGGTGCCGTCGACCAGGCGCACCATCGGCAGCTGCAGGCTGTTGGCCATCTGCTCGGCATGGATCTGCTTGCCGCGGATGCCGGCATCGGCGGCGCCGCCGCGTATGGTGAAGTCATCGCCGCCGACCACCACCTTGCGCTGGTCGATGCGGCCGGTGCCATACAGGAAGTTGGCCGACATGAAGCTCTTGAGCTCACCGTCTTCGTACTCGGCCTTGCCGGCCAGCGTGCCGACCTCGCGAAAGGTGCCCGGGTCGAGCAGCGCGGCAATCCGGTCCCGGATCGGCAGCTTGCCGTGAGAGCGGTGCTTGTCCACCTTTTCCGGGCCGCCCATTTCGTGGGCAAGGGCCTTGCGCCTGTTCAGTTCATCGAGTTCCGGCTGCCAGCTCATCGCGTTCCTCCTTCGTTCATTGTGCATTGCCGGCTGCTGCCGGGCTTGGGCCACGCTTTCAGGCGGCCGTGTCCAGGATCACCAGCACCTGCTGCTCGGTGACGGCATCGCCTTCGATGACCTTTACCTCTGCAACCCTGCCGTCGGCGGGCGCGGTGACGGGAATTTCCATCTTCATCGACTCCACGATCAGCAGGGTGTCGTCCGCCGACACCAGCTGCCCCGCTTTCACCTCCACTTTCCAGATGGTGCCAGTGACTTCCGATTCGATATTCAACGTCGCCATGCGCTTGCTCCTGTCTTGTTATCGGGGTGATTCAAAGAATGCGGCGCGGCTAGCGCCGGGCCAGCACGTCGGCAGTCAGGCCGGTATGGATGGCGCCGGCAAGGAATGCCTCGTCGTCCAGCACTTGGCGTGCAAAGGCGAGGTTGGTCTTCACGCCTTCGATGACGAACATCCCGAGCGCCTCGCGCATCCGTGCAATCGCCTGCCGCCGGGTCGCGCCGCGCGTGATGACCTTGGCCAGCATCGGGTCGTAGAACGGCGTGACCGTGTTGCCCTCGGCATAGCCGGTCTCGACGCGTATGCCCTCGCCCTGCGGCGGCCGGAATACCCGCAGCGGGCCGGGCGATGGCAGGAAGCGTTTCGGGTCCTCCGCATATACCCGCACCTCGATCGCATGGCCTTGGGGCGCAAGGCCGGCCGGCAGCACCTGGTCCAGCCGCTCGCCGGCAGCCAGCCTGATCTGCGCCTGCACCAGGTCGACACCGGTCACTTCCTCCGTTACCGCATGTTCGACCTGCAGCCGGGTGTTCATCTCCAGGAAGGAGAATCCTGCCGCCGGGTCATACAGCGTTTCTACCGTGCCGATGTTGTCGTAGCCTAGCGCCGCGAGGATGCCGGTGATGCGCCCGGCGGTCTCCATGATCGCACCCCGGTCGATGTTAGGCGCCGGCGATTCCTCGATCACTTTCTGGTGCCGGCGCTGCACCGAGCAGTCGCGCTCGAATAGGTGGCGCACCGCGCCATGGCGGTCGGCCAGCACCTGGAATTCGATATGGCGCGGCCTCTGCATGAGCCGCTCCAGGTAGAGTTCGGCGTTGCCGAAGCTGCGCCTGGCCAGCGATGCGGCGCGCTCCAGCGCCGCCGCCAGCTCCTCTTCACCGTGGGCAGGCAGCATGCCGATGCCGCCGCCGCCGGTCGCGGGCTTGACCAGCACCGGGAAACCCACCGCGCGCGCCGCCGCCAGCCCTTCCTCCCAGCTTCCGGACAGGATGCCGCTGCTCGCGCCCATCGGCATGCCGTGCGCGGCCATCAGCGCGCGTGCCCGGGTCTTGTGCCCCATCGCTTCCAGCCACCTGGTGCTGGGACCGATGAAGCCGACGCCGGCGTCGATCACGCGTGCCGCAAAGCCCGCGTTCTCGGAGAGGAAGCCGTAACCGGGATGGACACCGTCAGCGCCGCTGCGGCGCACCACGTCCAGCAGCGCATCCTGGTTCAGATAACTGGCGGCAGGCGCTGCCGACCCTATCGCATGGCATTCATCCGCCATCGCGAGGTAAGCCAGGTTGCGATCCGCTTCCGAATAGACTGCCACGCTGGCAATGCCCAGCTTGCGCAGGGCCGCGATGACCCGCGCCGCTACGGCGCCGCGGTTGGCGACGACGACTTTCCGATACATGTTGCTATCCTTTTCCGTTGCCTGCCTTTGCCTGGCGCGATGCCGGCTTCGGCACCGCTGCGGTGCCGATTACGCCGCGCCCGGCCAGCGCTTCCAGGCGTTCCGGGGCCAGGCCCAGTACCTCGCCCAGTACCTTGCCGTTATGCTCACCCAGCGTCGGCGCAGCCCCGCGTAGCGGAGCGGACTTGCCGTGCTCGCGATAAAAAGTGCTGCCGGCGATGTAATGCCCGACGAACGGGCGCTCCACGGTGCGCCAAAAGCCGCGCCCGACCAGGTGCGGGTCGTTCAGCAGCGCCGGTATCGGCCGCACCGCGCCGGCGGGCACCCCGTGCGCCTGCAACTGCGCCATGGCCGCATCGGCTTCCCGGCCGGCGGTCCATTCGCCGATGGCCGCCTCGACCTCGTCCTGCCGCCCGCGCCGTCCGCCGACATCGGACAGGCCGACATCCCGCGCCAGGTCGGTGCGGCCGATCGCGCTGCACAGGTACTGCCACTGCGCATCGGTAGCCACGGAGATCACGATCCATGCATCGTCGCCGCGGCAGCGGAAGCAGCCATGCGGCGCATGCACCGGATGCCGGTTGCCGATGCGCGGCCCGACCTGGCCGCATACCGACTGCTCGATGATGGAAGGCGCGACCAGCGACAGCATGCCTTCGACCTGCGACAGGTCGATGAAGCGGCCGCGGCCGCTGCGCTGCTGCTCCGTCAACCCCAGCATCAGGGCGGCCGCGGCGTTATAGCCGCCGATCGGGTCGCCGTAGGCGTAAGACGTCATGGTCGGCGGCCAGTCCGGGAAACCCGACACCATGGGCAGGCCGGACGCCTGTTCCAGCGTCCCGCCGTAGGCCCGGGTATTGCTCCACGCATTGTCGGTGCCGAAGGCAGGCATGGACACCATGACGATACCGGGGTTGACCGCCGCCAGCGCCGGGTAGTCCAGGCCCAGCTTGGGCAGCACTTCAGCCGAGTAGTTGTCGATGACCGCATGCGCGCCGGCCACCAGTTCCTTGAACAGCCGGCGGCCTTCGGCGCTGGTCAGGTCCAGCGTTACGTCGAGCTTGTTGCGGTTCATCAGGTTGAAGTAGGCCGACTTTTCGTACAGCCGTTCCTTGTAGAAGGCATCGCTGTAGCTGACGCCGCGCCACCAGTCCGGGTAGCCTGTGCTTTCCACCTTGATCACTTCGGCGCCGAGGTCGGCCAGGTGGCGAGTGGCGAACGGCCCGGCCCAGCCCATGGTCAGGTCGACGATGCGCACGCCCTGCAGCGGCAGCGTGCCGGGAAGGGCTTCGGCCGCATCGACGGAGCTGGCTTTCAGGCCCGGGCTGCGGGCAGCATGCTCGCCGGCCAGCGGCGCGCGGCCGCCGGGCAAGGGCCCGGC
The DNA here is from genome assembly GCF_015352955.1 of Noviherbaspirillum soli. Taxonomy (GTDB): domain Bacteria; phylum Pseudomonadota; class Gammaproteobacteria; order Burkholderiales; family Burkholderiaceae_D; genus Noviherbaspirillum_A; species Noviherbaspirillum_A soli. The sequence goes on along the minus strand of NZ_JACYOX010000035.1, from coordinate 21,827 downwards.
CTCGTCCATGCGCTGGGGCAGGATGGGGCCTTCGAAGCATGCCTCGCCCAGGCTGATCGGAACGAAGGCGCCGCGCTCGCGGTGCACTTGCTGCGACAGGAGCTGCGCCATGTCGGGGACGATGACCACCGGCAGCCGTTCCGCGGCGCACAGAGCAAACCATTCCGCCGCGCTGCGGGTCGCCAGGATGGGCGTCATGATGGCGTCGAGTTCGTCAGCGCGGGTCAGGCGCTCGCCGCCGTCGAGAAAGCGGGGATCCTGCGCCAGCTCGGGCCGCCCCAGCACCTTGCACAGGCCGTGCCACTGGGCCGCGGTCACCGTAAAGATGCCCAGCCAGCCATCGCTGGTGGGATAGATCGCGGCCGGGTGCTGGCTGCCGAAGCGGTTGATGCCGGCACGCGGCCGGCTGCGTCCTTCCATCGCCAGGCCGATATCGATCTCCACCAGGTGCAGCAGCGCTTCATGCACATTCAGTTCGTAGCGCCGGCGGCCCTGCCCGCGGCCGTACAGGGCCGCGGCGGCAATGCTGTACGCGGCCAGGCCGGCCGCAATGCCGGACTGGCTGTCGTGCGGCACCAGCGGCGGCCCCTCGACGGGCCCGGCGCTGTGGATCACGCCGGCCAGCGCGCGGCAGACCGCGTCGGTGCCGGCAAAGCCGCTGTACGGCCCCTCCGAACCGAACCAGTTGAAGACGATCTCGACCTGGACCGCGCCGCCGCCCTCGCCTTGCAGCGCGAATGCCGGCGCCGGCGGCTGCTGCAGCGCGCGGGCATCCAGCAGCACGTCGCTGCCGGCGATGAGTTCGCGCAGGCGGGCGCGGTCGGCCTCCTCATCCAGGTCAGCAATCAGGCTCTGCTTGTTGGTATTGAGCCAGCCGAAGTAGGCGCTTTCCATGCGGCCACCGATGTCGACCAGCGGCTCCTCGCGCCGCGCCGGGTCGCCGCCGGGCGGCTCGACCTTGACGACCTGCGCCCCGAAGTCGGAAAACAGCTTGCCGCAGAACGACAGCGCAGTGCCCGTACCCACTTCGACAACCCGGATTCCTTCGAACGGCAACATGGACAAGCTCCGTAAGCCAGATCAGTTCATTCCAGGCCGGCCGGCATGCGCCAGCCGGCCTGCTAGCGGTGTTTCATGGTCGGGTCGAGCGCGACCCGCAGCGATTCACCCAGCGCATTGAAGGCCAGCGCGGTGCAGAGGATGGCCAGCCCCGGCGGATACATCTGGCTGGGCGCGAACTCCATGTTCTGGTAAGCCCGCGCCAGCATCGCGCCCCAGCTCGCCAGCGGCGGCTGTATGCCCAGGCCGAGAAAGCTCAGCGAGGCCTCCGCCAGCAGCGCGCCGGCCAGCAACAGCGTCACCTGCACGATCACGGGCTGGACGGTATTGGGCAGCACATGCCGCCACAGGATGCGGCCGGTGCTGGCGCCAAAGCAGCGTACCGCATCGACATACAGTTCCTGGCGCACGACCAGGGTGCGCGCCCGCACCAGGCGAGCCAGCTGCGGCGCAAACACAATGCCGACCGCGATCATGCCGTTGATCAGGCCGATGCCCAGCGCGCCGGTCACGGCGATGGCGAGCACGATGGCCGGAAACGATAGGAGCGTGTCGATGCCGCGGCTGATGACCTCGTCGACCCAGCCGCCGAGAAATCCCGCGAGCAGGCCGACCGGCACGCCCAGCACTACGGCGACGCCGACCGCCAGGAAGCTGGACCACAGCGAAGCCGCCGCGCCATGGATTAGCCGGCTGAGCACATCGCGACCCAGGTCGTCGGTGCCCAGCCAGTGCGCGGACGAGGACTCGGCAAGCGTGTTGGTGAGATCCTGTGCCGTCGGCGAATACGGCGCGATCAGCGGCGCGGCCACCGACAGCAGCGCCACTAGGCACAGGAATAGCAGGCTGATGGTTGCGCCCGTATTGAGCCGCCAGCGCAGACGCCGCCGGGGAGCGGCCACCGCGGGTTCCAGCTCGTTGATGACCGCGCTCATGACGAGACCCTCGGGTCGACCACGCGGTACAGCGCGTCGGCCGTGAAATTAATGACGATGACGATCAGCACCATGGTGAAGACCACGCCCTGCACCACCGGGAAATCGCGATGCACCGCGCCATGGACGATCAGGCTGCCCATGCCGGGTATGGCGAACACCGCTTCAACCACGACAGTGGCGGCAAGCAGGCGGTTGGCCAGCAGCGCAATCACGGTCAGCAGATTGACGCTGACATTCTTCAGCCCATGCTTCCAGAGGATGACAGACGGCGCCACGCCTTTCGCGTGCAGCGTGCGCACCTGCTGCGACGACAGCAGCTCGGCCAGCGAACTGCGCAACTGGCGCGCCACCTCGGCAATGCCGCCGGCAGCGAGCGCAAGTCCGGGCAGCACCGCGTGGCGCAGCGCTTCCAACGGGTTGTCCGACAGCGGCACCGAGCCGGTCGCGGGAAACCAGTTGCGCTCCAGCGCCAGCATCGACACCAGGATCATCGCCAGCCAGAAGTTGGGAATGGCCACGCCCAGCGAGGTCAGGGTCATCAGCGCGCGGTCCAGCAGCGAGCCGGGACGGCTGGCAGCAATGACGCCGAGCGGTATGCCGACCAGCACCGCCAGCAGCAGCGCGATGGCGACGATCAGCAAGGTGTTGGGCAGGCTGCGCAGGATGGCGTCCAGCACCGGCTCGCCGGACAGCAGCGATACCGAGAGGTTGCCGTGGACCGCTTTCCACAGCCAGCTGCCGTACTGGACCAGGAAGGGCCGGTCCAGCCCGTACAGCTGGCGGATTTCCGCGATGCGCTGCTCGGTGGCATTGTCGCCGGCCAGCGTCAGCGCAATGTCGCCCGGCACCAGCTTGAGCAGCGCGAACACCACGAAGGTGGCGAACACGACCACCGGTATGGTCTGCAGCAGCCTGCGCCAGACAAAGTCCCACTTGCGGCTACGGATGGCCATGGCGTGCCCTCGCCCTCAGCTTGCCAGCCAGACGTCGTCGAACTTGGGCTTGCCCAGCAGGTTGGGCTTGAAGCCCTTGACCTGCTGGGTCGAGGCCACCAGTTCGGCGCGGAAGGCCAGCGGCGCCACTAGGGCCTGCTCCATCACGATGCGCTGTATCTTGGAAAACACCTGCTTGCGAAACTCCAGGTCTTCCCTGGTCCGGCTTTCCTGCAGCAGCGCGGTCAGCTCAGGCGACGCCTCGCTGCGGCCGGCGTTGTAGTACGCGCCCTTGGCGAAGCCGAGCGAGTAGGTCATGCTGGGGTCGGGTCGGCCGGTCCAGGCCGAGAGCAGCGAGTCGAACTTCTTCTCGGTGCCGAAGAACTGGCCAGAGATTTCCGCAATGGAGCCATTGGTCAGCTTTACCCGTATGCCCGCCTTGCCCAGCATTTCCATGATGACTTCGGCGCGCCGCACCGAGTCCTGGTCGTTGTAGCTGCCCATCGTGATTTCCAGCCCGTTTGGCATTCCCGCCTCGGCCAGCAGTTTCTTTGCGCGGGCCGGGTCGTAGGGATACAGCGTCGCCACCTGCTTGTCATAGGCCCAGTGCGATGCCGGCATCAGCATGTAGGCCGGTTCACCCATGCCGCCCAGTGTGGCTCGCAGAAAGGCCGGACGGTCGATGGCAAGGTTGATTGCCTGCCGGACCTTGACGTTGTTCAGGGGCGCGCGGCTGTAATTGAAATAGATCTGGAAGCAGTAGAGGGTCGGCGAGGTCGCCAGCGTCAGGTTCTTGGCCTTGTCCACCAGCGGCTTGTAACGCGACGACAGGTTGTAGATCATGTGGTTCTGGCCTGAAGTGACCGAGCGCAGCCCGGTCGCCTGATCCGGAATGATCAGGATCTCGACGCCGTCGGTATAGGGCTTGTTCGGCTTCCAGTAGGTCTCGTTGCGGGTCAGTAAGATCTTGTCGTTGTCGGCCCAGCTGACGAATTTCCACGGGCCGGCGCCGACCGGCTTGCGGTCGCTCTCGTTGCCGAACTCCTTCACCGCCTTGGGCGAGATCATCATCCCGGCGCGGTCGGTCAGAATGGCCGGCAGCGCGGCGTCGGGCTGGTTCAGCTTGATCCGCACTTCGGTCGGGCTGGCGACCTCGACCGATGCGATGCTGGAGAGGTCGGCCTTGAGGTTGGAGCGGGCATCGGAGCGGTTGCGGTCGAGGTTGAACTTGACGGCTTCCGCATCCATGGGCGTGCCGTCGTGGAACTTGATCTTGTCACTGCGCAGTTTCAACAGCAGCGTCTGCGGGTCCGGCGTCGTCCATTCGGCCATGCCGGGAATGACCTTCAGCGTGTCGTTCTCCCATTCCATCAGCGTGTCATAGATGGGCCACAGGCTGGAATGATCGGAGCCGGCGCCGCCGGTTGCAGGGTCGAGGCTGGACGGATTGGCCGGGGCGACGATCCTGATGACGCCACCCTTGCGCGGCGCGCCCTGCGCCAGCGCCAGGCCGCCCGGCAGCGCCGCCAGCGCAGCGCCGCTCAGGGCCGCCAGCAGCAGATCACGCCTGCTTAACGTCAGCGGGGAAAGCGCGGCGGCTTGCGGCCCGGTTGGCCCGGTTGGATCTGTTGCGTGTGTCAAAATGGTCTCCTTGTCATCGTTATCAGTGGGACTAACAGCAATACGGCTTACAGCGATGCGGTTTCCCTGGCGCGTTCTTCCGGACCCGGCTGGCGCGGCGGCCCGTCGGCGCTGGCGAAGTGACAGGCAACCCAGTGCGACGGGTTCAATTCGCGCCACGCCGGCGCCTCCTCCGCGCAGCGGGCCTGCGCATAGCGGCAGCGGGTCCGGAAACGGCATCCCGACGGGGGCGCGATGGGGCTGGGTATCTCGCCCTGGAGCACGATCTGGCGGTTGGTGCGCATGGCTGACGGCAGCGGTATCGGCTCGGATGACAGCAGCGCTTCGGTATAAGGATGCAGCGGCTTTTCCGAAATGGCCGTGGCCGGCCCCAGTTCCATGAAGCGGCCGAGATAGGCGACGCCGACGCGGTCGCTGATATGCGAGACCACGGACAGGTCATGGGTGATGAACACATAGGTCAGGCCGAATTCGCGCTGCAGTTCGGCAAACAGGTTCAGCACATCGCCGCGGATCGACACGTCGAGTGCGGCGACCACTTCATCGCAGACAATCATGCGTGGCCGCACGGTCAGCACGCGGGCGATGTTGACCCGCTGCTTCTGGCCGCCCGAAAGCTGGTGCGGGTAGCGGCTGCCGATTTCCGGCGGCAGGCCCACTCGCGCCAACGCCTCCAGCGCCTGCCGGCGGTTGGCCGCTTTGTCGCGGCTGCCGCTGATTTCCAGCGGCTCCATGACGCTGGCGAGCATGGTCATGCGCGGGTTGAGCGCCGCATTCGGGTCCTGGAAGATGATCTGATAGTCGCGCCGGTGGCGACGGAACGCATCGCCGGACAGGGTACGCGGATCGACGCCGTTGTACAGTACGCTGCCGCCGCTGGGCTGCAGCAGCGACACCAGCGCGCGGCCCAGCGTGGTCTTGCCCGAGCCCGACTCGCCGATGATGCCGAAGGTCTCGCCGGCCTGCACATCGAAGCTCATGCCATCGACCGCCTTCAGCGTTTCATGGCGGCCCACCGGGAATTCGATGCGCAGGTCGCATACCTGCAGCAGCGGCGTCGATGCGCCGTTCACCGGGGCGGTCAACTGACCGCTCCCGGCAAGACCAGGTTCGCGGCGCGGCAGCAGCGTACCGCGTGCGCCGGCGCGGCCAGTGGCTGCAATGCCTGCGGCGCCTCGCAGGCTGGCAGCGCATGCGGGCAGCGCGGCGCGAATCGGCAACCCGGCGGCATCGCGTCCGGCGACGGCACGCGTCCGGGTATGGACGGCAGCGCGGCGCGGCGCTCCGACAGCCGCGGCAGCGAGCGCAGCAGGCCGGAGGTGTACGGATGACGCGGCCGCAACAGCACATCGTCCACCGGCGCGTTCTCCACCACTTCGCCGGCATACATGGTCAGCATGCGGGTGCAGGTTTCGGCAACCACGCCGAGGTCATGGGTTATGAACAGCAGCGCGGTACCAGTCTGCTCGCTGACATCGCGCAGCAGCTTCAGGATCTGGGCCTGCACGGTCACGTCGAGCGCGGTGGTCGGCTCGTCGGCGATCAGCAGTTTGGGCTGGCAGATCAGCGCCATCGCGATCATCACCCGCTGCCGCATCCCGCCGGAAAGCTGGTGCGGATATTCATCGTGGCGGCGGGCGGGCAGCGCAATGCCGACCTGATCGAGCGCTGCGATCGCGCGTTCGCGGGCTTCTGCGCGGCCGGCCTTGAAATGACTGAGATAGGCTTCGGCAATCTGGTGGCCAATGGTGAAGACCGGGTCCAATGCGCTCATCGGCTCCTGAAAGATCATCGCGATACTCCGGCCGCGGACCCGGCGCATCTCCCGCTCCGGCAGGGCCAGCAAGTTGCGGCCTTCCAGCAGCACCTCGCCCGAGATCCGCGCGGTGGAAGGCGGCAGCAGGCGCATCAGGGACAGGCCGGTGACGCTCTTGCCGCAGCCGCTCTCGCCAACGACGCCAAGGCGTTCGCCCGGCGCCAGGGTCAAGCCGATGTTGCGGGTCACCGGCACGTCGCCGTGATCGGTCTGAAACGAGATGGTCAGGTCACGCACGCTCAGCAGCGTCGCCGGGCCAGCCTGCACGCCGGTGCCTTCCGCATTCGCCGGCATATGCGCCGCTGACCTTTCCACGATGGAATGGGTGGTCACTGTCATCGGGTTCCCGCTACGCTCCCGGCGCAAGCAGCGCCTCGAGTTCATGCTTCTTTACCTTGCCCGTGGCAGTCATCGGCAACTGTTCGACGATGCGCACGCGCGGCACCTTGTAGCTGGCCATGTTGTCGCGGCACCATGCCTGCAATGCGTCCTCGGTGAGGCCGGCGGCTGGGTCCACCATCACGAAGGCGACTGGCACCTGCCCGCGCTGTTCGTCGGCGATGCCAATCACACCCGAGCCCAGCACCGCCGGATGCTGGCCCAGCATCGCTTCCAGCTCGGTCGGAAACACGCTCATGCCCTTCACTTTCAGCATCTCCTTGCGGCGTCCGAGGAAATGCAGGCACCCCTGTGCATCGAACACGCCGATGTCGCCGGTCGCCAGCCAGCCATCACGCAGCGATTCGCTGGTGGCTTCGGGCTTGTTCCAATACGACTTTAGCAGCGAAGGCGTCTTGACCAGGATCTCGCCCTCTTCGCCATGCGGCTTGAGCGCTCCTGTTTCGAAGTCGCAGATCTTGATCAGCGTGCCGGGCACCGGCAGGCCGACGAACACCGGCTGGCCGGCGAGATCGGCGTCGCCTTCCTGGAAGCCGGTCGTGAAGGTGTCGCACGTATGCGTCTCCGACATGCCCCATGCAGCTTCGGCCATGACGGTGCCGGTCAGTTCGAACCAGCGGCGGCGATAGGCCGGGTTGATCTTCTTGACGAAGGAGGACACGCGCGTTGCCTTCAGGCTGCGCATCGAATACTTGCCGGCGTCAGGATGGTCGAGTATCTCGACCGCATTGTCGACCAGCATGCCGGCGCGCGTGACCTGGTAGCGCTCGATCGCAGCCATGACGCCGACCGCGTCCCAGCGCGCCAGCAGCACCAGCGTATTGCCGCCGAAGACGGGGAAGATAAGGCCGAAGTTTTCGCCGGCGATCCAGAACAGCGAAAGGAAGTTGAGGATGATGTCGTCCTGCCGGATATCGTTGGCGACGGTGCAGGTGGTGGCGGCGGTGTAGAGCATGTCGCGTTGGGTATGCACGCAGCCCTTGGGCATGCCGGTCGTGCCGCCGGTGTAGTTCAGCGCGGCGACAGCGTCGAGGTCGGGCGCGACGCGCGGCGGCGCCTCGGCGCACACGGCGAGCGCTGGCATCATGTCGATCGTATCCGGCAGCAGCGGCAGGCGTGGCGCCTTCACGCTGGGCGGCACCGGGATCGCCGGCGTGTCGGGCAGCATGTCCTGGAAGCTGGTGCTGATGACGGTTTGCACCGGAGTGCGTGAGCGCACCTCGTTGACCATGGACGCCAGCTGGTCGAGCACGATGACGACACGGGCACCGGAATCGTTCAGCTCATACGCCAGCTCATGCTCCTTGAACAGCGGGTTGACCGGCACATGCACGGCGCCCAGCCTCAGGATGCCGAAAAAGGCGAAGTGAAATTGGGGACAGTTGGGCAGCATCACCGCGACCCGGTCGCCCTGCCGCACGCCATGCCGGTGCAGCAGGACAGCGCAACGGTCGCTCAGACGGTCCAGCTCTTCATAGCTGATTTGGGTGCCATAGAAAATGACCGCGGGCTTGTCGGGCTGCTGTCTGGCCCACTTGCGCAGGTATTCGTCTATCGTTGCTACACCATGCGGATAAGTCGGTTCGTGAGGAATGCCTGCGGGCCAGTTGCGCGACTGCAGATCGGCCAGTTTCTCGAGATAAGTCTCTTCCTGAAGCTCGTTCATGCCTGTTTGTCTCCTGCTCCGGCAGTCTCGGGACTGCTGCTTTATGGGGTGGGCTTGGGATCCCTTTTAAAATCTACCGGCCCGCAGCCCATGTGTCAACAAAAGCGAAATTGTGTTTCGCTGGACAAAACAACCTCACGAGCCTCTTACCCATTAACGAGGCCTTATTGTCGGCCCATCAAACGATGCGAAATCTCTTATGCTTACCAATGACGGCTCCCGAGTCAGAACGCCTATTCGAGAGATATTTCCCATATCCCGCCAACAGCGAAAAATATTTTAAAAAATGTTCAATGCTGGACAGTCGTGCTCCTGGCCATACACAATGGTCGACATCAGAGCGTGCCTGAATTGCGCAGTTCTTTCATGTCGAGTGAAAATCTATCCGGGAGAAAAAGGCCACGGTAGATTGTCCGGGGTCAGTGCCATGATTGAATTAGTGCAGTGCTCCCAAGCATTTTTGCTCGTGGCTCCTGCGCGCCCATGCCATCCCTCCTCCCTATCTTTTTCATGTCCTGATCGAATGCCACCCGGCCCCACGCATGAAATGAAGTTATGGTCCAAGAAGGCCAGCCGGGCAATCCGAATGCGGCATTAAATAATCAATTCCCAAAAAAACATCCCTTCACTTTGCGCATCGTTATGGCGCCACAAGGGCGAATAAATACATGGACGGGATGCAGCCTTTAACGGCATGGTTACATTCTTCCTGAGGTGTTTTGCATTGCAAAAATGAAATTCCAGGTTTTCCGCAGGAAGAAAGGGAGCCTCGTTTCACGCAATACGGTCAATAAGCCGGACAATCGATTTACAGGCAGGAGACAGAGTGCTAGCATTTAGCGCGATGAAACACGGTTTCATCAGGCGGTTCTAACCTGTGCCGACGCATTCACCGGCGGAGTGCCAGGGTTGAATACTTGCTTAGATAAGACGTAACAACGTCAGGGAGACAAGCTGCATGCATCGGCACTCGCGAAAAGACATCAACACCGCGGCACGACGAGTCAGGCAACCGGTACAGTCAACCAGATCAAACAAGTCGATCCAAGTCCCGGCAACCCCGCTGTCCTGCCTTGCAATCTTTATGACGATTGCGATCGCGATCACAAGCACGCGCCGCATCGGACTGCCCCAGGGCTTCACCGCGGATGGCATCGCGGTTTCACCGCAATTGCGCGGATGATGCGCGCGCACGCGTGCTGGCCGTGCGGCACGACCTGTACCCCGATGCAGCACGATCACCCTCAACCTCCTCTTAAAAGCGCTGGACATCCCACGCGACCCAACGATTAAGCAATCCTGATGCGGCGCATCCCGTCACGCATGCATCATGACACCCTGTTACGCGCGATTCGCGCAGTTGAAAAAGGAGCCACGCTTGAAGAAGCTTTTGATAGCCAACCGCGGTGAAATCGCGCTTCGGGTGCAACGCGCGGCCCGCGACCTCGGCATCGCCACCGTTGCCGTCTATGCTCGGGACGATGCGAATGCGCGGCATCGCCTGCTCGCCGATGAGGCGATCGCATTGGAAGGGACCGGGCCAGCGGCGTATATCGACATCCCCGCGATTCTCGCCGCCGCCAAGGCGACCGGGGCCGATGCAATCCATCCCGGTTACGGGTTCCTTAGCGAACGGGCCGATTTTGCGCAGGCCTGCATGCAGGCGGGCATCTGCTTCGTCGGCCCGGCGGTGGAACACCTGGAACTGTTCGGCGATAAGGGCCGTGCCCTGGCGCTCGCTGCGGAATGCGGCGTTCCCGTCATGCCTGCGACCCGTGGCGATGCGTCCCTGGAAGAGATCGAGCGCTTCTTCGAGGCCCAGAACGGTGCCGGCATCGTGATCAAGGCGATCGGAGGCGGTGGCGGACGCGGTATGCGCGCGGTGCACAAGCGTGCCCAGTTGGGTGAAGCCTATTTGCGCTGCCGGTCGGAGGCAAGGTCCGCGTTCGGCGTCGACGCGGTCTATGCTGAACGCCTGGTCCAACGCGCGCGCCATATCGAAGTCCAGATTGTCGGCGATGGCATGCACGTGCTCGCGCTCGGCGAGCGAGACTGTACGTTGCAGCGCCGCTTTCAGAAGCTGATCGAGATCGCGCCGAGCCCGACGCTGCTGCCGCAATTCAGGGAGCGGATCATTGCCGCGGCCCATACGTTGGCCAAGAGCGTCGGCTATCGCAGTCTCGGCACCTTCGAGTTCCTGGTCGAGGAATCGCAGTCCGGCGAACAAACCGACTTTGTATTCATCGAGGCCAATCCGCGCCTGCAGGTGGAACACACCATTACCGAGCTGGTCACCGGGACCGACCTGGTGGCGCTGCAGCTCGGCATCGCGTCCGGCCACAGTCTGCGCGATCTCGGCTTGAACCCGGAAGCTCCGCCCAGGGCGCGCGGCTATGCAATTCAGGCACGGGTCAATGCCGAATCGATCGATGCCGAGGGCCTGGCGCGCCCAGCGCACGGGCGCCTCGAATGCTTCGACCCTCCCACAGGTCCGCAGGTGCGCGTCGATACGCATGGCTACACGGGCTACGAGCCATCGCCGAATTACGATACCTTGCTGGCCAAGTTAATCGTCTTCTCGGGAAGCGCCCAGTTCAGCGACGCTGTGCGCCGGCTCAAGCGTGCGCTGGCTGAATTCCGTATCGTCGGCATGCCGACCAATCTGCCACTGCTGCGCGCGCTCGCCGAGCGCGAAGACTTCGCCGCCCAACTGGTGCATACCCGCCATTTCGAAGCCATCCTGCCGCAGCTGCTGGAATCCGCGCAGCGCATCGCGGCGGCCGACGCCGGGCGCGGCGCGCAGGCAAGCCTGGCCGCGCCGGACCACCTGGCAACCACGCCACGCGCCGCCGGCCTTGATGAGGCGATAGAGGAAGACCTGATCGCCATCCGCGCTCCCATGGCCGGCCGGGTCATCGAACTGACGGTAAAGGAAGACGACATCGTTCAGCGCGGGCAGATGGTCGCGGTGATCGACGCGATGAAGATGGAACACGCGGTCGTCGCCGAGAGCGCCGGCCGTGTCATCGACGTGCGCATGCAGGCCGGCACGCAGATATTGGAAAACCAGGTGCTGTTCGTACTCGAACCGATTGAAGCCGCCGACCATGCCGTGCAGAGCACAAAGGCAAGCGACCCGCGCGCAATCCGGCCGGACTTGCAGCGCGTTATCGATCGCCATGCCTTCCTGTATGACGAGGCCCGCCCGGACGCGGTCGCGAAGCGACATGCGCGTGGCCAGCGCACCGCGCGCGCGAACGTCGACGACCTGTGCGACCCGGGCTCCTTTGTCGAATACGGTGCACTGGCGATCGCTGCGCAGGCAAGCCGCCGCACCCAGGAAGACCTGATCGCCAATACGCCGGCCGACGGCCTGATTACCGGCATCGGCGGCATCAACGGCGCCATGTTCGCGCCGGAACGTTCGCGCTGCGTGGTACTTGCCTACGATGCGACGGTGCTTGCCGGCACCCAGGGCAAGCGCAACCACACCAAGACAGACCGCATCCTGCAAGTGGCCCTGAAAAACCGGCTGCCCGCCGTGATCTTCGCCGAAGGCGGCGGCGGCCGGCCGGGCGACATCGATTTCCCCACGGTTGCCGGCCTGTTCCAGCCAGCGTTTGCGCAGTTCGCCGAGCTGAGCGGTGAAGTGCCGGTGGTGGGTATCGTTTCGGGCCGCTGCTTCGCCGGCAATGCCGCGCTGCTCGGATGCTGCGACGTCATCATCGCCACCCGGGACGCCAACATCGGCATGGCCGGTCCGGCGATGATCGAAGGCGGCGGCCTCGGCACGTTCCGCGCCGAGGACATCGGGCCGGCCAGCGTCCAGCACCATAACGGCGTGATCGATCTGCTGGTCGATGACGAAGCCGCCGCGGTGGCGGCGGCGAAGCATTACCTGTCGATGTTTCAGGGCCCGGTCAGCGACTGGCAGGCGCCCGAGCCGCTGTCCCTACGCGGCATCGTCCCGGAAAACCGCTTGCGGGTGTATGACACGCGCGCCGCCATCGCGGGCATCGCCGACGCCGGCAGCGTGCTGGAATTGCGGTCCGGGTTCGGCACCGGCATTCACACGGCGCTCGCGCGCATCGAGGGCCGGCCGGTGGGCATCATTGCGAACAACCCGCGCCACCTGGGCGGCGCCATCGACCCGGACGCGGCAGACAAGGCCGCACGCTTCATGCAGTTGTGCGACGCTCACGGCTTGCCGATTGTCTCGTTGATCGACACACCGGGATTCATGGTCGGCCCCGAGGTGGAAGCGCGGGCGCAGGTGCGGCACGTATCCCGCCTGTTCGTGACCGGCGCGAAGCTGCGCGTGCCATTGCTGGCAATCGTGCTGCGCAAGGGTTACGGCTTGGGCGCCATGGCGATGGCCGGCGGCGGCTTCCGTGCCCCCAGCTTCACGGTATCCTGGCCAACCGGCGAATTCGGCGGCATGGGACTGGAAGGCGCGGTTCGCCTGGGTTTTCGCAAGGAGCTGGAAGCGCAGCCCGAAGGCCCGGAACGCGATGCGCTTTACCAGCGCCTGGTCGCGCAAATGTACGAACGCGGCCATGCGATCAATGCCGCTGCGGCGCTCGAGGTAGACGCGGTGATCGACCCGGCTGCAAGCCGCCAATGGTTATCGACCGGGCTGGCCGCCGGCGCCGCCCGCCCCGACAGGCCGGCGCGCGGCTACATCGATGCCTGGTGACATGGAAAGGAAACGGGAAATGGACGAATCACGGTTCATTGACGAACTGGAAGCAACCCACCGCCGTATCTGGCCAGCCGATCTGCCGATGAAGCCCATCTATCCACGGGGCGAAAAGCCGCTGGGCGACTATCTGCGCGGCTGGGCGCGCGCATCTCCGCAACGCACGGCCATCAATTTTTACGGCGCAAGGATCAGCTATCGCGAGCTTGATGAACAGAGCAACCGGTGCGCGGCCCTGCTTGCCAGCCATGGCGTCGCCGCCGGCAGCCGCGTCGCCGTCATGCTGGGCAACTGCCCCCAGTTCCACATCGCGTTCTATGCGATCCTGAAGCTCGGCGCCGTCTATGTGCCGGTCAACCCGCTGTTCAGGGAAGAGGAGCTAGTCTATGAACTCAACGATGCGGGCGCGACCGTCGCCATCGTGCTCGACCAGCTCGCGCCGACCGTTCTTTCCGTAAAGCCGAAAACCGGCCTATGCGTGGTGTTTGCCACCAGCCAGGGTGAAATGCTGCCAACGCAGCCCGAACTGCCCCTGCCCACGGGTCTGGACAATCCGCCCCAGCAGATCGAAGGCGTGATCGACCTGCTGTCGGCTATGCGCGCGTTCGACGCCTCTCCGCCCGGCGTGACGATCGATCTCGACGCCATCGCGGCACTGAACTACACCGGCGGCACGACCGGGATGCCCAAGGGTTGCATGCACACGCAGCGGGACATGCTCTACACAGCGGCGACGTCGTACGCGGTGAGCGGAGCGGTCAGGGCGGACGGCACGGTCGTCGAGAGCGCCGAGACGGTGCTGAACTTCCTGCCGATGTTCTGGATCGCCGGAGAAAACCTCGGCCTGATCTCGCCCATCTTTACCGGGGCTACCGTGGTGCTGCTCGCACGCTGGGACCCGCGGGCCGTCATGGCGGCGATTGACCGTTATGAGGTGAGCCGTATGTTCATGGTCGTCGACAATGTTCTCGAGCTGATGTCCCATCCGGAACTGGCGCGTTACCAGCTGCGATCCCTGCGGCGCGCCAGGACCGCCTCATTCGTGCGCAAGCTGACGCCGGATATCCGCCGTCGCTGGTTCGAGCTGACCGGAAGCACGCTGGCTGAGGGGGCGTGGGGCATGACCGAAACGCATACCAGCGATACCTTCACCACCGGCATGCAGGCCGGCGATATGGATTTGCACGGCCGCCCGATCTTCGTCGGTCTCCCGGTGCCCGGCACGCAAATCAAGATCTGTGACTTCGATACCCATGCGGTCCTGCCTGCCGGCGAAGAAGGAGAAATCGTCGTCAGGACGCCGTCGCTGTTCAAGGGCTACTGGGGTCGGCCCGAGCTGAACGCCGAAGTGTTTCGCGATGGCTGGTTCCACACCGGCGATATCGGCGCCTATGACGCCCAGGGCTACCTGCACTTCCTCGGACGACGCAAGGAAATGCTGAAGGTGCGCGGGATGAGCGTGTTCCCGTCAGAACTCGAGGTCTTGCTGTCGCGCCATCCGGCCGTCCTGGAAGCCGCCGTGCTTGGCCGCTCCGACCCGGACAAGGGGCAAGTGCCGGTGGCATTCCTCCGCTTGCGCCCGGATCAGGAAAACGATGTCACCGCAGGCGCGCTGCAGGCCTGGTGCCGGGAACACATGGCGATCTACAAGGTGCCCGAAATCCGGCTCGTCGGCGCGCTGCCCATGACGGCCACCGGCAAGGTTCGCAAGGTGGAATTGCAGGCGCAGCTTGACGCCAGTCAGCGCGGCTGAGCCTGGTGCGGCTCGATCTGCAATGCGCCACGATCAACGAAAGCGCCAAGCCAAGGAGAATTTGTTCAAACGACTTATGAATACACGAATCAATGAACTATTGGAATCCGGCATGCCATCGTATCGCGACCGGGGTGGCCGGCGTCTACTCGCAAATCCTGAACCGCGGCGCCATGGATTCGGGGGCATGCTCTTGCGGCATGATTGCCGGCTCGATCCATGAGATTCGGACGGTGAATGAACTCATCGATCGCATCATGTCGGAAGCGGAAAGATTGATCCGTGAGCGCTTGGCAGCAATGCTGAACGACGCACGGTGATGCCTTCTAAAGTGCTTTAAAAATGTTTGCCCTGGCGTCGCCGTTGCGGCCCGGGCACCTTTCATTACCTGGAGATCCCATGCCATTGCCAACTCTTGAAACCACTCTCTATAGCGTTGACCGGGGCGTTGCCACCATCACGCTCAATCGACCCGAGAAGCTCAATGCTTACAACGCAAAGATGCGCGCGGAACTGATCGCGCTGTTTGACGAGACCGATGCCGACAACAACGTGCGCGTCGTCATCGTGACCGGCGCCGGCAGAGCGTTTTGCGCAGGCGCCGACTTATCGTCGGGCGGCTCGACATTCGACCGTCAAGCGAATCCTGGCGACCTCTCGCGCGAATCACTGAAGGTCGGCGACGTATACCGTGACGGTGGCGGCACCAACACCTTGCGCATCTACCAAAGCCTGAAGCCTGTCATCGGCGCCATCAATGGGCCAGCGGTAGGCATAGGCGCAACCATGCAGCTACCCATGGACATGCGTTTGGCTTCCACCGAGGCGCGCTTCGGCTTTGTCTTCGCGCGCCGCGGCATCACCCCTGAAGCCGCATCATCATGGTTCCTGCCGCGCCTGGTGGGCATGCAGACGGCGCTCGAGTGGTGCATGACCGGCCGGGTCTTCGGTGCGGAAGAAGCGCTTGCACACGGGCTGGTGCGCTCACTGCATGCCCCTGACGAGTTGCTGCCCGCCGCACAGGCGCTTGCCCGCGAGATCGCCGATAATACCGCGCCGGTGTCCGTTGCCCTTGCCCGCCAGATGCTGTGGAGGATGGCAGCCGCTGCACACCCGATGGAAGCGCATCGTATCGACAGCCGCTCCATCCAGGCGCGCGGCCAGTCCGAGGATGCGCATGAAGGCGTGACGGCATTTCTGCAGAAGCGCCCGGCAGTGTTTCCCAATAAGGTATCCACCGACATGCCGTCCTTCTTTCCCTGGTGGGAAGAGCCCGAGTTCAAGTGATGCACTCGCGCACATCATTCACTTCGACAGGACACACGATGAACTTCGATACCCCCCTTTCGCTGTGCGGGCCCCTGCGCCAGCCGCAACAGATGCTCGCTGACCAGGAATACAGCGGCCATAGCTCCATCCATGACGACGCAATGGCGGAGAAACTTGGCTTTCGCGCCGGGCCCATTGAAGGGCCGACGCACTTCAGCCAGTTCGTGCCCTTGCTGGAGCACGTCTGGGGCAAGGCATGGTTCGAGCGCGGCTGTTTCTCGGCGCATTTCCAGAACATGGTAGTCGAAGGCGAATCAGTGCGCGCTTTCGTCGAAGTCCCCGAGTCCGGCGCTACCCGTTTACGGGCATGGGCCGAGAAGGCAGACGGCACGCCTGTACTCGAAGCCAGCGCCAGCTTGGGTCCGGGCCATGGACCGACTTTATTGGAACAACGCATGGCGCAACTGCGCCCACCCGGGCAACTCGTCATTCTGTCGGACCTGCATGTGGGAATGACTGGTTCGGAAGACGAGCCGGTACGAATGGACGCGGAACAGCATATGGGAAAGCTCTACCCGTTCTCGCTGAAGCAGAAACTGGCGCGAATCACGGAGAATTGTCCCTGGTATGAAGACGGTTCTTCCTCGCCCTGGGGCCGCGCGATCATTCCGCTGGAAATGGTTAGTGTGCTAGCCGAATACACGACCCCCGCGGCCAGGTTCCCAGTGAAGCACCCGGTCGTCGGCCTTTTCGCCGACCTTGAGATTCGCATGGTCGACGGGCCGCTGTTTGTCGGCGAGGACTACCTGATCCGGCGCGAGATCGTTGCCCTATCGGAAAGCAAGCGCACGGAGTCCTATTGGGTACGCACCCGCATCTTCGATGCCGCTGGACAGCGCCTCAAGGCCGAGACTCTGCTCAATCACGCCACGCTGAAGCATTCCTTCGCTGGGTATGAATCGGCGCGAAAGGATTCCTGACCGTTCCATGTACTTCGGGTAGGGGCGGCACGTCGCTGTGCCACCTCCCCCTATAAACCAGGTGCGCTTCCTTCAAGGCACTTGGCTTGGTTCACATGAAGTCAGGCTTTCAGGCCCAACCGGTTCCCCTGTTTCAACATGACCGATGCACGTCTCGTCTTTTATGACAGGCGGCCGGAAAGGAGAGCAAACGTAGCAGCGGTCGTCGCAAGTTCCAGACTATTGATTTTCACACTATTTCGCCCCTAATTTTCATTGAGCTTTCATCCGCTCCAAGCCGCCGCTGGCCGCGATCGGCAAGGGCTACCGGTGGAAAGTCTTTGGATCAGTCCCAAGTGAAAAGAGGGTTAATCTCGCATGGAAATGACCACGCCACTTTTGCCCAAGGCTGCCCCACCCCCGCTCCAATATGCCCTAATTCCGTATGAGGGACTAAGTGAACCGAGTGGATCAAGAGTCAGCGGAAGACTGGGTTAATAAAGAATGAAAATCAGGGAATCATCCAAGCCAAATCCCAAGAGCGCGCTTGCGAAGCTGGCCTTGTGCTTATTTGCGCATTGCATGCAGTAGCGCTTCAATCCTGCCGGCTGTTTCGCGGAGCGCTGGCAGGCATTGCTTGATAATTTGTTTTTCAGTACGGCTTCCAAGTACCATGCTAACGCCTAGTGATGCAATTACGCGCCCGTCGCGCTCCCGCAGTGGCACAGACAGTCCGGCTAGCCCATCGACCATCTCGCTGATCAAAAGACTGTAGTTCTCCGCGCGCACTTGAGCCAGCTTGCGTTCCAATCCGCTGCGTGTGCATATCGTGAATTGAGTCAGCTTTTTCAGCTCAGTGTTCGCTAGATAGGCTTCCCATCGCTCGGTGTCCAGAAAGGCCAGTAACGCCCGCCCAAGCGAGTGTGCATAGGCCGGCATACGCCTTCCGACTGTCATATCTAGCCTGACCATCTGCTTAGGCTCTTCTCTCGCAATTAAAACGATTGACGAGCTGTCGAGCACAGCGAGCGAGCAGGTTTCGTTAAGTTGCTCGGCAAGTATGCGCATGGGGTTGCGCGACAGCGTGGGCAGGTCCATGGCGGCAAAGTACGCGTAGCCAAGCTCAATCACCTTAGGAGTCACCCAAAACGCTTTCCCTTCCTGTACAACATACCCATGATGCAATAGCGTATGCAACAGACGGCGTGCTGCGGCCCGGGTCACGTCAAGCTTTTCCGCAACATCTTGTATCGTCAGGCTAGCGCCTTCCGATGCAAACAATTGCAGCAGCGCTAGTCCCTTTGACAATGAATCAAGCAACTCGTCCCTTTTTTCTTTTGCTTCCTTCTCCATACCCTCTCCGTAACCAGTCCAAACTTTATATGCGTGCGAAGCTTGATTGCAACGGCACATAGCTTATCTTTTTTGCGAACAATTGTTCGCTCATTTCTGCTAGCATGACGTCGGATTCAAAAGGCTACCCTCAGATACAGCCCTTCATAGAGACCGAGACAATGAAACATTTTTATAACATTAAGAACGAATCTGCAGGACCTGCACAAGCCGTGACGCGGCGACGAAATTGCTATGGTTGGGCAAAACATATGCACAAGCGCTTTGCAATAGCTGCCCTCCTTTGCATCGCCGCCGGCGGCGCAGCGGCGCAAGGTTATCCTGACCGGATGATCAAACTGGTCGTGCCTTTTCCGCCTGGCGGCCCGACTGATGTGGCCTCACGCATTATCGGCCAGAAAATGAGTGAGGGCCTGAAGCAGCAAATCGTGGTGGAGAACCGTGCCGGAGCGTCCGGCATGATCGGCGCAGAGGCAGTAGCCAAGAGCGCTCCCGACGGCTATACCCTGATGATGCTAGCCACGCCTACCCTGCTTTTTCCGCATTTGGGTAACTACAAGGGCACTGATTTGTTCAAGGACTTTACCCCGATTGGCAGCGCGTACGATCTGCCCATCGTAATGGTAGTAAATCCTTCTAAAATGCCTGACGTAAGCAATCTGCAGGACTTGATCACTAAAGCCAAGGAGCAGCCGGGCGCATTGAATTACACCAGTGCTGGCAACGGTAGTTTTGGCCATCTCTCCACCGAGTTGCTGAAAAGCCTTGGGCAGTTTGATATACGGCATGTACCTTACAAAGGTAGCGCGCCAGCGATCCAGGACCTGTTGGGTGGAACAGTGCCAATGATGTTTTCGGACATGATCGCGGCGCTTCCACATATCAAGGCAGGCAAGCTGAAGCCGATCGCCGTTGGATCCGCGAAGCGCGTCGCCTTTACGCCGGAAGTCAAAACGGTTGCGGAGCAGGGCTTTGCCGGGTTCGACGCAGTGGCATGGGGCGGCCTGTTGGCGCCTGCCGGTACGCCGAAAAATGTCGTCGATCGCCTCAACAGGGAACTTCAAACCGCCTTGGCCGATAAGGATGTGCAAGCCAAGTTGCTTGGCGCTGGGACGCTTGCCGCCTACGAATCCCCGGAGAAGATGAAAAGCCGCATGCAAGCCGACTTCGAACGCTGGGGCAAGGTGATACGGGACAACGGGATAAAGACCGACTGACCTTTTCAAACTTCGGACCGGCAGTCCGGTACGTGGATACCGCCTTGCCGCCCGTACCGGCCGGCCTATGGAAACCGGCCTAATTGATATTGAAATTCATGGCACGCTCTGGACACTACCCGTTTTGGCCCAAAGGCTATCCTGCGCATCTCGACACGCCGGCCACGACGTTATATGACAATTTGGCTGTCTCGGCCGCTCGCTATCCTGCAAAGGCGGCCATCATTTTTTATGACAGCGTCATTACCTACAGCCGGCTCAAGAGCGAAGTCGACGCAATGGCTGGTTATCTGCAGCAACGATGCGGGATCAACCATGGTGACCGCATCGTTTTGTTTTCCCAGAACTGCCCGCAGTTCATCGTCGCCTATTACGCGATCCTGCGTGCGGGTGCAGTAGCCGTGCCGGTCAACGCGATGAGCCTGACACCGGAACTTGAGCATTACATTACTGACAGCGGCGCCCGGGTGGCATTCGCGGCGCAAGAGTTGTTCGAGCGCTTGGCTCCGTGGCTTCGCTCTGGCGCCATTGAGCATGTAATCGTGCACTCCTATGCTGATTACCTGACTACCCCCACCACTCTGCCGCTGCCGCAGGCAGTGCAGGAGATTCGTAGCGCTGTCGCGAGCCCAGGCACTATTAGGTGGATTGACGCATTGGCTGGCCAGCTTGCGCCGGGAAGGAATAACGCAAGCTGTGACGACTTGTGCGTTCTGCCTTACACCTCAGGCACCACGGGCAAGGCTAAAGGATGCATGCATGCGCACCGTACGGTCATGCACGCGACAATCGCTGCGCAGGTATGGCGGCAGCTGCAGCCGTCGTCCGTCTTCTTGGCGGTGGCGCCGCTGTTTCATGTGTTGGGAATGCAAAACGGCATGAACGTGCCCATCCAGTTGGGCGCGACCATCGTTATGCTGTCACGCTGGGATCGTGCGGCAGCCCTGGTCCTGATTGAGCGCTACCGTGTCAATGTCTGGGCGGCACCGCCGGCCATGGTGATCGACTGCTTTTCCGCCCCCGATTTGGCCAACTATGACTTATCCAGCCTGGCCCTGCTTTGCGGTGGTGGCGCGGCTATGCCGGAGGCGGTGGCTACGATGCTGCAGGACGACTTCAAGGTCATCTACAGTGAAGCCTATGGCCTATCGGAGACCGCCTCTTTCCTGCATAGCAATCCGTTGGATCGGCCTAAACGACAATGCATAGGCCTTCCGACGTTTAATGTTGATTCGCGGATCATTGATCCGGAGACCTTGCAGGAATTGCCGATCGGTGAAGTCGGCGAAATCGTCACGCATGCGCCCCAGGTGATGCTAGGCTACTGGCGCAATCCCACTGCCGATGCCGACAGCTTTATCGGGTTGGAGGGAAAGCGTTTCCTGCGGACCGGCGACCTCGGTTATGTTGATGAGGAAGGCTACTTCTTTATCCGGGACAGGCTTAAACGAATGATCAATGTCTCCGGCTACAAGGTCTGGCCGGCGGAAATAGAAAGCCTGATGTATCAGCATGATGCGGTGCATGAAGCCTGCGTGATTCCGTTCAAGGATAAACAAGGCAACGAAAAAGTGAAGGCCCTTCTTGTTCTCAAGCCGGGGTGGGAAACATCAGTAACTGCGGAGAATATAGTCCTGTGGTGCCGACAGCACATGTCCGCCTACAAGGTCCCGAGCTTGGTCGAGTTTTTGGATAGCCTGCCCAAGTCGAGCAGTGGAAAAATCTTGTGGCGCGACTTGCAGGAATCGCAATGCACCCAGGTAGGGTGATACTGGCGGCCTTGGCATTGACTGGTGAACCGCAGCAGACTAACGGCTTGGCATCGCGTGAGGTCGGTCGGAATTTGTGTATGCCAACACGGTGTTAAGCAGCGGTCCCTTGCCAAAGGTATTGCTGCCTGAATGCTGCCGGCGACAAGTCACCTTACCGTGCCTGCCGTTGCTGGCGATTGTAAAACAGGTCGATGTCCTCGGCGATTTCGACCGGGCTTGTTGGCGTATCGAGTAACGCCGATGGTGAATCGGCTCGTTATTGAGCCTCCCCCAAGAAGCTCTCGATGGGCGCGTTGTCGTAACCGTTCCCGCGCCGGCTCATCGACGCTTGCATGCGGAACTGCGCCACCAACG
>NZ_JACYOX010000034.1 GCF_015352955.1 Noviherbaspirillum soli | reverse complement strand
ATCATCGTGCCGATCGTGGACATGCGCATCAAGTTCAACCTCGGCGAGCCGCGCTATGACCAGTTCACCGTGGTGATCATCCTGTCCATCGCCGGCCGGGTGGTGGGCATGGTGGTCGACAGCGTGTCGGACGTGACGACGCTGCGGCCGGAGCAGATCCGCCCGGCGCCGGAGATGGGCACGGCGCTCAACACCGACTACCTGGTCGGCCTGGGCACGCTGGAAGAACGCATGCTGATCCTGCTCGACATCGAGCGCCTGATGTCTTCCGCCGAAATGGGCCTGATCGATCGCGCAGCGGCATGATTCATTGACGCTTCAACAAGGCTTGTCGCATCGCCGCGACAAGCCTGACCGCAAGACGAACTGGACTGCAAATACCCATCTGATTTCACCGCTGGTGGCTAAAGACTGCGTTTAAGCTGTCGATAAATTTACTAGATGCAACTTTTTGACATCCGCCATCAGATAGGGTCCCCTCATGCAAGCCAGCGTTTCCTCCCACAGCAGCATCCATGCAGCCGCGCCCGTCAGCGGCGCCGACGCGTCCGCCGGCAATGAATACCTGGCTTTCAAGCTGGGCCAGGAAGAGTACGGCATCGATATCCTGAAGGTGCAGGAAATCCGCGGCTATGAGAGCGTCACGCGCATCGCCAATGCGCCGGAGTTCATCAAGGGCGTGATCAACCTGCGCGGCATCATCGTGCCGATCGTGGACATGCGCATCAAGTTCAACCTCGGCGAGCCGCGCTATGACCAGTTCACCGTGGTGATCATCCTGTCCATCGCCGGCCGGGTGGTGGGCATGGTGGTCGACAGCGTGTCGGACGTGACGACGCTGCGGCCGGAGCAGATCCGCCCGGCGCCGGAGATGGGCACGGCGCTCAACACCGACTACCTGGTCGGCCTGGGCACGCTGGAAGAACGCATGCTGATCCTGCTCGACATCGAATGCCTGATGTCCTCCGCCGAAATGGGTTTGATCCAGCAAGCCTGACCTTTCCTACAGGACCATGATGAACAAGACAAGCATGAAAGTAGGAACCCGCCTGACGATCGGCTTTGGCGCGCTGACACTGTTTCTGGTCATCGTCGCCGGCCTGGGCATACGCAGCATGGCGCAGATTGAAAAGCGCCTGGAAGACATCGTCAATATCAATAACGCCGAAGCGACCCATGTCACCTCGATGCGTGCCACCGTGGCCGACCGCATGATCGCGCTGCGCAACCTGGCATTGCTGACGGACGAGGCGGACATGCGGCCGGAAGTGCAGCGCATTGACACCCAGGCCAAGAAATACAGCAGCCATGTGGAAAAGCTCAACGCGCTGCTTGCATCCGCGCCCAGCACGACAAAAGAAGAAAAGACGCTGATGGCCCGCATCGGGGAAGCGGAGCAGGCGGCTGCGCCGATCGTTGAGCGCGCCGCGAAGGCTGGCCTGGCCGGTGACAAGGAGGGCGCGACCCGCATCCTGATCAAGGAACTGCGGCCGGTGCAGCGCGGCTGGATGGAAAAGCTGACCGAACTGGCAGACCTGGAAGAGAAAATGTCTTCCCAGGCCATGGCGGAAGCGGGCGCCAGCTACGCTATTGCCCGCAACCTGATGCTGGCCATCAGCGCGCTGGCCGTCGCGGTGGCGATTGCAGGCGGCTGGCTGATCACGCGTTCGCTGACCCGGCAACTCGGCGGCGAACCGGACGAAGCCGTTGCCATCGCAAGCCGTATCGCCGCCGGCGACCTCGCCACCGATATCCGCCTGCGCGCCGGCGACTCCGGCAGCATGCTGTTTGCACTGAAGAAGATGCGCGACGACCTCGCTGTCATCGTGTCCCAGGTACGCGCAGGCACCGACGTCATCGCCACCGCTTCGGGCCAGATCGCATCGGGCAACATGGACCTGTCCTCGCGCACCGAACAGCAGGCTTCCTCGCTGGAGGAAACCGCCTCGTCGATGGAGGAACTGACCTCCACCGTGAAGCAGAATGCCGACAATGCCCGCCAGGCCAACCAGCTGGCGCTCACCGCGTCCGGCGTGGCCACCCAGGGCGGCGAAGTGGTGGCCCAGGTGGTCGACACCATGGCCGCCATCGACAGCTCGTCGAAGAAGATCGTCGACATCATCGGCGTGATCGACGGCATCGCCTTCCAGACCAACATCCTGGCGCTCAACGCGGCGGTGGAAGCGGCCCGCGCCGGCGAGCAGGGCCGCGGCTTCGCGGTGGTGGCCACCGAAGTGCGCAGCCTGGCGCAGAAGAGCGCGGCGGCGGCGCGCGAGATCAAGGGCCTGATCGGCGACTCGGTGGAGAAGGTCGAGGCCGGCAGCGAGCTGGTGGCGCAGGCCGGCAGCACGATCCGGGAAGTGGTGGCCAGCGTGCAGCGGGTGACCGATATCATGGCCGAGATCACTGCGGCCAGCAGCGAGCAGAGCGCCGGCATCGAGCAGGTGAACCAGGCCATTGCGCAGATGGACCAGGTGACGCAGCAGAATGCGGCGCTGGTCGAGGAAGCGGCGGCGGCGGCCGGTTCGATGCAGGACCAGGCCGCCACACTGTCGCAGGTGGTCAGCGTATTCCGCGTGCCGGGTCATGCGGCCGCGGCCGTGCCGGCGGCGTCCAGGCAGCGCACTGCGCCATCCGCATCGCCGCTTCCCGCACCCCGGCCCATTGCCGGCGCCAGCCGCGCAGTCGCCGCAGCGGCGCCCAAGCGGGTTGCCGCGCCGGCAGGCAGCGACTCGGACTGGGAAGAGTTCTGATAACCGGGCCGGGATGCCGGCCCATGCAAGGCATTCATGATGATAGAAATGGCGCAGGCAACAGGGCAGGAAGCGGCGGAAGACATTTATCTGGGGCGCCAGCCCATCGTCGACCGCGCCCAGCAATTGCAGGGCTTCGAACTGCTGTTTCGCAACAGCCTGCAGAACCGGGCCGTGGTGGTCAACGACGCGGCGGCAACATCCTCGGTGATCGTGCATACCCTGTCCGAGTTCGGCATTGACAGCGTGCTCGGCGGCCGCACCGGCTTCATCAACTGCGATACCGGTTTCCTGATGAGCGATGTGATTTCGCTGCTGCCGCATGACAAGGTGGTGCTGGAAATCCTGGAGACGACCGTCTGCGACACCGACGTGCAGCGGCGTTGCCTGGAACTGAAGGCGCTGGGCTTCCGGCTTGCGCTCGACGACTTCCGGGGCGCAACGGACAGCAACCGTTCGCTGCTGCCGATGATGGACATGATCAAGGTCGACATCTCCGGCCTTTCCGGCGACGCGCTGGAACGGGTGTCGCGCGACGTGCGCATGCTGAATGCAACCAGGCTGGCGGAAAAGGTGGAAACCCTGGTCCAGTTCCAGCATTGCCGCGACCTGGGCTATCACCTGTTCCAGGGCTATCACTTCGCCCATCCTGAAATGGTCAGCGGCCGCCGGCTGTCGTCTTCCCATGCGGCGCTGCTGCGTTTGCTGGCGATGCTGCAGCAGGACGCCGACATCCGCCAGATCGAGAACGTGTTCAAGGAACATCCGGCGCTGGCCGTGAACCTGCTGCGCCTGGCCAATTCCGCCGCAATGGGGCAGCGCCAGCCGCTGCGCTCGGTGGCCAATGCGATCGTGGTGCTGGGCCGGCGCCAGTTGCAGCGCTGGCTCCTGCTGCTGATGCTGGCCAGCGCGGACGCCGGCCTGTCCGGCGCTTCGGCCCTGCTGCACCTGGCAGCCACCCGCGGCAAGCTGATGGAATTGCTGATGCAAGCCGAACAGCCGGCGCTGGCCGACAGCGCCTTCGTCACCGGCATCGTGTCGGTGATGGACGTGCTGCTTGGCCAGCCAATACGGCAGGTGGTCGACACCCTCGGGCTGGCCGACGACATCCGGGCGGCGCTGCTCGAGCGCAGGGGGCCGATAGGCCAGCTACTGCGCCTGGCGCAGGCGCTGGAGAGCGACGACGACAGCATTGTGCGCGAATACATTGGCGCCAACGCGTCGCGCGCCGCACTCACCATCAATCACAGCCAGGGCCAGGCGCTGCTCTGGGCAAACAGGGTATTGCAGGCGGCATGATGCATGGACAAACAACAGGCGTGACGCCAGGGACGGGCGCGAAGATCAGGGTCGTGGTGGTGGACGACTCGGCGCTGATCCGCAGCGTGCTGCGTGAAATCATCGACAGCCAGCCGGACATGGAAGTGGCCGGCGTGGCGCCGGACCCGATCGTGGCGCGCGAGATGATACGCAGGCTGGACCCGGACGTGCTGACGCTGGACGTCGAGATGCCCAGGATGGACGGCCTCGATTTCCTCGAAAAGCTGATGCGGCTGCGGCCGATGCCAGTGGTGATGGTGTCGACGCTGACCGAGCGCGGCTCGGAGATCACGATGCGGGCGCTGGAACTGGGCGCGGTCGACTTCGTCACCAAGCCCAAGATCTCGATCCAGCACGGCATGCAGGAATATGCCGATACCATCGCCGACAAGATCCGCGCCGCCGCCCGCGCCCGCATCCGCCGGCATGTGCCGGCGCCGGGCGGCGCGGGCGCGCCGGCGGCCAGCGCGGCCAGGCCGCTGCCGGCGCTGGCCAATCCGCTTGCCAGCAGTGAAAAACTGATCATCATCGGCGCCTCCACCGGCGGTACCGAAGCGATCAAGGAATTTTTGCTGCAGATGCCGCCGGACTGCCCCGGCATCCTGATCGTGCAGCACATGCCGGAAGGCTTCACCCGTTCCTTCGCCGAGCGGCTGGACAAGCTGTGTCGCATCGCGGTGGCCGAAGCGGTGCATGGCGAGCGGGTGCTGCCTGGCCATGCCTATCTCGCGCCCGGCCATTCGCACCTGCTGCTGGCGCGCAGCGGCGCCAACTATGTGACCCAGCTCGACCAGGGGCCGCCGGTCAACCGCCACCGGCCTTCGGTGGACGTGCTGTTCCGCTCGGCCGCGCTGCATGCCGGCAAGAACGCGGTCGGCGTGATCCTGACCGGCATGGGCCGCGACGGCGCCGCCGGCATGCTGGAAATGCGCCACGCCGGCGCCTGGAACGTGGCACAGGATGAGGCAAGCTGCGTGGTGTTCGGCATGCCGCGCGAGGCGATCGCAGTGGGCGCGACCCATGAAGCCGGACCGCTGAAGGAATTGCCCGGCATGGTGCTGGCGCAGCTGACCCGCCAGGGCGGCCGCGCGCTGAGGGTATGAAATGCATTGAATCAATGCTGTAAAAAAATGCCCGGCGCCGGTGCGCCGGGGCTCAAGTTTTTGATGTGACCTGCCGATATGCAGATATCGGTGTAAGGATTGAATGGAGCAATGATGGCTGATCCGAAAATGAAGTTTCTGGTGGTAGACGATTTCTCGACCATGCGCCGCATCGTGCGCAACCTGTTGAAGGAACTGGGCTACAGCAATGTGGACGAGGCTGAAGACGGCGCGATGGCGCTGTCCAAGCTCAAGAACGAGCAGTTCGACTTCGTGATCTCCGACTGGAACATGCCGGTGATGAACGGGCTGGACATGCTGAAGAGCATCCGCGCCGACGCCGCGCTGGCCAAGCTGCCGGTGCTGATGGTGACGGCCGAGGCGAAGAAGGAAAACATCATCGCTGCCGCCCAGGCCGGCGCCAACGGCTATGTGGTCAAGCCGTTCACCGCAGCCACGCTGGACGAGAAGCTGGCGAAGATCTTCGAAAAACTCGAAAAAGTCGGAGCCTGACATGGAAGCCGCGCGGCCGGACCTGACGGCGCAGGGCGGAGAAGGGCAGTTGCAGGAAGCGTTGCTGGCGCGGGTCGGCCAGATGACGCGCAGCCTGCACGACAGCCTGCGCGGCCTCGACTTCGACAAGCTGATCGAACGCGCCGCCTACGACATCCCGGACGCGCGCGACCGGCTCGACTATGTCGCCCGCCTGACCGAGCAGGCGGCGCAGAAGGTGTTGAACGCCACCGAGCTGGCCAGTCCGCTGCAGGACGGCCTGGCCAGCGGCGCCGATGCGCTGGCCAGGGACTGGCGCGCCGCGCTGGCGGATGACAGCATGCCGGCGGCAAGCCGCGCGCTGGCCGAGCGCACCCTGGGCTATCTGGCGCAGGCAAAGGCGGACAGCGACACCACGCGCGCCCATCTGATGGACATCATGATGGCGCAGGACTTCCAGGACCTGACCGGGCAGGTGATACGCAAGGTCACCGAACTGGCGCATGGCCTGGAGCAGCAGCTGGTGCAGCTGCTGGTGGACTATGCGCCGGGCGACGTCCGGCGTGAAACCAATACCGGCCTGCTCAATGGTCCGCAGATCAACCCGAACGCCAGCCCCGACGTGGTGGCGGACCAGGCGCAGGTCGACGATCTGCTGGAAAGCCTGGGCTTCTAGCCAGCCCCGCATTCCTTCCAACGCCTTTTTTCAACCAGCCTTGCAGCCGACCGATGTCCCAATCCCATTTCCTGGTGCGCACCGCCTTGCTCGATCCGGCGCGCAAGGTGGTCGCGCATCGATTTGCCTGGCAGCGCAATGCGCCCGGCGCGTCGGACGACGCGCTGGCGCTGCAGCTTGCGGCCGGCCTGCACGATGAGGAAAAGGGATGGCTGCTGGCCGATGGCCACCTGATACTGCCCGCCACACCGGAAGCCCTGGACGCAATCGTCGCCACGCCGCTGCCGCCGGCGGCGCTCACGCTGTCGCTTGACGCCGCAACGCTGCAAGGGACGCAAGGGCAGGGCTGCGCCGCCGGGCTGCGCCGCAAGGGCTATGGCCTGACGCTGCGTGACGCCGATGCCGACGGCGTCGACGCCGCACTGTGCGGCCATGCAACCCAGCTCGAGCTCGATGGCGCCGCATCCGGGCTTTCCGCCCGCTTGAAACACGTCGCCGCCATGCGCCGCCCGTCAACCCGCATTGCCCTGTCCGGCATTGGCGTCTGGGCGCATTACGATACCTGCGCCAAGGCGGGCCTGCATGTCTATGCCGACCAGCTCCTGCGCGCGCCTGCGCCACCGCAGGATGCACGCGGCCTGAATGCATCGCAGAGCGTGATCCTGCAGCTGATGAATCTGGTTAACCGCAATGCCGACCTGCGCGAACTGGAAGCCGTGCTGAAGCGTGATCCGGCAATTTCCTACAAGCTGTTCCGGTATATCAATTCGGTCGGCTTCGGCCTGGGTGCGGAAATCAACTCGATCCGCCACGCGGTGACGCTGCTGGGCTACGCCACGCTGAACCGCTGGCTGGCGCTGCTGCTGGCCACCGCCAGCGCCAGCGAATATGCCGCGCCGCTGATGAAGACCGCCATCATCCGCGGCCGCTTCGCCGAGTTGCTCGGCCTGTACCTGCTGCCCCGCAACGAAGCCGAAAACCTGTTCGTGGCCGGCATGTTCTCGATGCTGGACCGGCTGCTGGGCATGACGATGGCCGAGGCGCTGGCGCAGATACCGCTGTCCGAAGCGCTGTGCCAGGCGCTGCTGTCGCGCCAGGGCATCTATGGCCCGTTCCTGGCGCTGGCCGAAAGCTGCGAGCAGCCGGACGGCGACAGCGCGACGCTGGCCGATGCGCTGTTCCTTTCGGCCGAGCAGGTCAACCGCGCCCATCTGGCGGCGCTGGCCTGGGCGCAGAACCTGAAGCTGTAAGGCAACACGCCATTCCTCGCGGTTGCGCTGGCCGGCTGGCTTGCGCTGCCGGTCGCTGTTATGTTCCCCGATGCGCGTCAGGCCGAAGGCTTGGCCGGTTACCTTGCCGTCCAACCTTGTTAATGAAAGAGCCTGTCATGGATTCAACCCCAGCAATGTCCAACCGCGCGTTCGCGTCGGTGCAAGCAAATCCCGTAACCATTCCATCCGGCAGCAACGCCATGTTGGTGCCTGTTCTGCGCAGCGATCCGCAGCGCCCGGAAAATCTGATGCTGCCGGTCGACGTCCTCGAGCAAATCTTCAAGTTTCTGTCGGTGAGGGAGTGCGGCTCGCTGTTCCAGGTTTGCACTTCATGGAATCTGGCTGGCGCGCGGTTGCGGCAGGCAGCGAGCCATCTTAGCCAGATGCGCAGTTTCGACACGGGCAACTTGTTCAAGTCCTTGCAGCCCGCTCAATTTGAGGAACACCTCGGTGCCGTATTTGCACTGCCGCCCGCGGACATGCTTGATGGCTTGATAATGTTGAGCCGCCTGCTGAAAAGCCTGTCTCCAGGCATGGTTCCGGGCGTGCTGTCGCTGCTGCAGAAGAAGCTGGAATCCACGCCGCTCGAAGTGCAGCGCAGGGTCTGGTGCTCCGTGGCGCGATCTCTGTCTGGCAAGGGGCGGCGGCAGGAAATCGATTTCATCATTGCCGCAACGTCCCGGTTGCCTCTCCTGTCTCAGGCGCTGGTGCTTGCCGGCTTGTGCCATGACATGCCTGAGACCGATGGTCGGCTCGATATCATCATTGCTGCCTCTTCCCGTTTCGACCTTGGTGAAATGGAAAGCGAGGGGGATGCCGGCCTGGCCACGACAATGAACGCGCTCGCCTGCGCCGAGGAAGCTGCGAACGTAAAGCGGCTGAAGTTCTGCTTGTTTGGTTATTACCGCATGCCGTTCTTGTCCTTCGGTACGCCGGCTAGAAAAGACGTTGCGTATATTGCCGACATTGCCAGCGGTATCCTCCAGATGAATCTGAGCCATTCGGAAAAGCTTGAGTTGCTGCTCCACAGAAACCACCAGGGCCTACCCTGGCTGGCGCAGGAGTTGCGTAATCCTGCAAGCAGTTCTCTTTGCGGGGCTTACATGAAAGCGGTATCGCATTGCCCGCTTGCGTCCGAAGATCTCATCCTCTTATTGAGCGGCTACGACGAGGATGGCATGCCTGCATTTGGCAAGATGATCCGGGATATAGCCGATTCCAGGTTTCTCGATGTGGAGTATGAAAAGGGTAATTTTTCAGCAAGGGGAAACTGCCTTGCTTGCAGCCAGGAGTATATCGACCAGATAAGCAGTAATTCCGCATTGCCGTCAGGAGTAAAGGTTACGCTGTTGCGGGCTCAAATGAAAGGAAGCGATGTGGCAAGGGAGGTGGTCAGAAGTCGCGCAGTCGAGTCGATTGGCACCGAGCTGGAGGCTATTCTGAAGTTGGTCATGAAGGGAAGGCACGAAGATAACAGGCATCTCGACAATCGCGTTCCAAATGGCGACGCGCCGTTCTTTGGACTGTCGATGATTGATTCGCTGTTCCACGATTCACTTCAAGAAACCATGATGGCCTACATGGACTCCATATCGAACAGCAAGCTGTCCAACGAGGAAAAGTTTGGCGTATTGCGCCTGGCGCACGCCGATCGGCTTGATATCGGCGGTATGTACGGTGCCTATGGCACGTACTGTTCAGGCATACGACGAAGCGGCTTGCCTGGGACGATGCAAACGGCGCTGCAACAGGAACTCAATGTCAAATTTGAACTTCCCTGCAGTATTCTGTGAGTCACGGTGAGGCATGGCAAGCCGCAGCACCGCGCTACCGTGAGCGCTGCGGCAGATCGAAGCCTGTGCCTGGATGCACACCGAACGGTGAGTCGACAAGCGTCGCTGCAGGAGGACGGCGCCCCAGCCGTGCCGCAAGCCCTGAAAGCAAGCGCTGGTAACGTGCTACCCGGGACAAGCGGGCATCTTGCCACGCAATCGTGAAGCATCCGGCCAGCCAATGTGGCGCAGTGTAAAAGGAGAATGCAGCACCCTGCGTTGCAGGAAAGGCAAGCTATCCGGCCTGGGGCTTGCGGTTCTGATTCCATGCAATCCGGAATAGGGCTGCGCAGGAAACAGCAAGTCGTTTGCCCCGCTGTTCTGCAAATGGAGATTCCTGCCCTGACGGGATAATCCTTCCGGACATCGCGCTTTTGCCAAACGCGCATGCCCATAGCCGGAGCGCCGAATGGCCGAAGACAGCGAACTTGAAAAAACCGAACCAGCCTCACAGAAACGCCTCGATGAGGCGCGCGAGCAGGGCAATGTGCCGCGCTCGCGCGAACTGGCGACCTGCAGCGTGCTGCTGGTCGCCGGTTGCGCGCTGTGGATGCTGGGCGGCCGGCTGACCGCGCAATTGGGCAGCCTGCTGGCCAACAGCCTGAGCTTCGAGCGGGGTCAGGCATTCGACATGGACCTGCTGGTATCGCGCGCGGCCTCGCTCTTGATCGATGTGCTGCTGGCATTCGCGCCGGTGGCCGCGGCACTGATGCTGGTGGCGGTCGGCGCGCCGCTCTTGATCGGCGGCTGGAACTTCAGCAGCAAGGCCTTCATGCCCAACTTCGGCAAGCTGAACCCCCTGAGCGGCCTGGGCAACCTGGTGTCGTCGAACGCGCTGGTGGAGCTGGGCAAGGCCATAGGCAAGACCATCCTGGTGGGCATCGTCGCCTGGATCGTCTTGCGCGGCGAACAGGATGCGGTGATGGCGCTGGCGCTGGAGCCGCTCAACGTCGGCAGCGCCCATCTGGGCCAGCTGCTGCTGCAATCCTTCATGCTGATCGTCGCCGCGCTGGTGGCCATTGCCGCCATCGACGTGCCGTACCAGCTATGGCACCACGCCAGCCAGCTGAAGATGACGCGCGAGGAGCTGCGCCAGGAAGCCAAGGAATCCGAAGGCAATCCGGAAATCAAGGCCAAGATCCGCGCCACCCAGCGCGAGATGGCGCGGCGCCGCATGATGTCGGAAATCCCGACCGCCGACGTGGTGGTGACCAACCCGACCCACTTTGCGGTGGCGCTGAAATACACCGACGGCAAGATGCGCGCGCCCAAGGTGGTGGCCAAGGGCGCCGACGAAGTCGCGGCGAAGATCCGCGAACTCGCGGCCGAGCACCATGTGCCGCTTCTGGAAGCGCCGCCGCTGGCGCGCGCATTGTTCCGCCATGCCGAGCTGGGCGACGAGATCCCGGAAGCGCTGTACACCGCGGTGGCGGAGGTATTGGCCTATGTGTTCCAGTTGAAGGCCCATGCCAGCCATGGCGGCCTGCGGCCGACGCCGCCGACGGCGCTGGAGGTGCCGCCGGGCATGGACCCGCTGGAGCAGGATCAAAAGGAATGAATCAGCACGCCCGGCAGCAGGCCTGCTCCATCAGGGCAAAGGCTGCCGAGGCAAAAAAGCGGCATAAGCACCCCGTTGTTCCCTCGATCTAACTCTCTTCGCATCGCCAATAATTCCTCCGGCAATATCCCGATGGCGCCATTCCGGCGCCGGGGCGCACCACAGGAGCGGCATTGGCTACCACCGAGATTCATGCAAACATTGATCCGTCAGCGCGGAAGGGGTTGTTCTGCCTGCACGGAGCAGCGCAATGAACGGCCTGGCCCTGCCAGCATGGATGCGCAACGCGAACTCCAAGGCCCTGGCCGCGCCGGCCATCATCATCATGATGCTGGCGATGATGGTGCTGCCGCTTCCGGCCATGGTGCTGGACATGTTCTTCAGCTTCAATATCGCGCTGTCGGTCATCATCCTGCTGACCAGCCTGTACACCATCAAGCCGCTGGACTTCATGGCCTTCCCGGCGGTGCTTCTGGTGTCGACCATGCTGCGCCTCTCGCTCAACGTGGCTTCCACCCGCGTGGTGCTGACGGAGGGCCATACCGGCCCGGACGCGGCCGGCAAGGTGGTGGAGGCTTTCGGCCACTTCCTGATCGGCGGCAATTACACCGTCGGCATCGTGGTCTTCATCATCCTGACCATCATCAACTTCACCGTCGTCACCAAGGGCGCCGGCCGTATCGCGGAAGTGGGCGCGCGCTTCGCCCTTGACGCCATGCCGGGCAAGCAGATGGCGATCGACGCCGATCTCAACGCCGGCCTGATCGCCGAGGCCGAGGCGCGCCGCCGCCGCACCGAAGTGGCCCAGGAAGCCGAGTTCTATGGCGCCATGGACGGCGCCTCCAAGTACGTGCGCGGCGATGCCATCGCCGGCATCATGGTGACCCTGATCAACGTGGTTGGCGGCCTGGTGGTGGGCATGGTGCAGCATGACATGGCCTTCGATGCCGCGATCAAGAACTACACCCTGCTGGCCATCGGCGACGGCCTGGTGGCGCAGCTGCCGTCGCTGATCATTTCCACCGCGGCCGGCGTGATCGTCTCGCGGGTGGCATCCGAGCATGACATCGGCAGCCAGCTGATGAACCAGCTGTTCGCCAAGCCCCAGGTGCTGATGATCACCGCCGGCATCCTGGGCGGCATGGGCATCATCCCCGGCATGCCGCACGTGCCATTCCTGTTCCTGGCCGGCGTGCTGGGCGGCGGCGCCTACCTGCTCAAGAAGCGCGCCGAGGAAGCCGCCGCGGCGCCGATGGCGGAAGCCGCGCCCGCGCTGCCGGCCCCGGAAACCGAGGAAGCCACCTGGCAGGACATCGTGCCGGTCGACACCCTGGGCCTGGAAGTGGGCTACCGCCTGATTCCGCTGGTGGACAAGACGCAGGGCGGCGAGCTGCTGAAGCGCATCAAGGGCATCAGGAAGAAGTTTGCGCAGGAAGTGGGTTTCCTGTCGCCGCCGGTGCATATCCGCGACAACCTGGAGCTGAAGCCTTCCGGCTACCGCATTGCATTGAAGGGCGTGGAAATTGGCGTCGGCGAAGCGCATGCCGGCCAGTTCCTGGCGATCAACCCCGGCATGGTCACCGGCACGCTGCCCGGCACCGTCACCAGCGACCCGGCCTTCGGCCTGCCCGCCACCTGGATCGACGCCAGCCTGCGCGACGAGGCCCAGGCCATGGGCTATACCGTGGTGGATGCCGGCACCGTGGTGGCCACCCATCTGAACCATTTGATCACGATGCATGCGGCCGAGCTGCTGGGGCGCGGCGAGCTGCAGCAACTGATCGATCACCTGAACAAGGAGTCGCCCAAGCTGCTGGACGACCTGGTGCCCAAGATGCTGCCGCTGTCGACCTTGCAGAAGGTGCTGCAGAACCTGCTGACCGAAGGCATTCATATCCGCGACATGCGGACCATCGTCGAGACCCTGGCCGAGAATGCCGGCCACTTCCAGGATGCCGGCGACCTGACCGCGCTGGTGCGCATTGCGCTCGGCCGCGCCATCGTCCAGCAACTGTTCCCGAACGGCGGCGAACTGACCGTGATGGCGCTGGACAACCGGCTGGAGCGGCTGCTGATGCAGGCATTGCAAACCAGCGGCCCCGACGGCGCCGGCATCGAGCCGGGCCTGGCCGACACGCTCGTGATGCAGACCGCCGAGGCGGTGCAGCGCCAGGAGCAAATGGGCATCACGCCGGTGCTGCTGGTGCCGGGCCAGTTGCGTGCGGTGCTGTCGCGCTTTCTGCGTCGCAGCCTGCCGCAGCTGAAGCTGCTGTCGCATGCGGAGATACCGGATTCCAAGACCATCAAGGTGACGGCGCTGGTGGGAGGGCAGGGTTAAGGCCAGTCGCAGGCGCTAACGCGTCACAGGAAAATCTCGCAGTTCATCCGGCATGTGATGCGTGCTGAAGTAGGATGCATGTAACAGGCCGGTGCGGCGCGACGTGCAGGCAGTCCCATGCAATGGAAGGTTGGTGGTCGTAGGGTGGAATACCCCGAAGGGGCATTCCACCTTTGGTCGAGCAAGTCATGGCTTTAGATTTACCTGTCGTTCCAAAGCCAAAGCCAAAGCCAAAGCCAAAGCCAAAGCCAAAGCCAAAGCCAAAGCGCCAGTGCTGCCAGCGCGTTGCCGGGTGACGCAATGCGGCTGCACTGCCGTGGAGACAAGCCGGGAATCCGTCCCGGCGGCCGGGTCACTTTTTTTGCTTCGCCAAAAAAAAGTAACCAAAAAAAGGCGACCCGGTGATCGCGCCCCGCTAGCGCGGGGTACCGCTGACACGGCGCGCTCAACGGGATTTCACTTCAAAAGCAACGGCAACGGCAACGGCAACGGCAACGGCAACGGCCACTTCAACAGCAACGGCAACTGTCGCTTCGCGGACGTCAGACACAACAATGGCAACTGCGCCGCTGCCGCAACGGCAGATTAAATTGCGACTTCCTTCCTGCGGTTTTCCAGCCGCCGGGGAAAAAGGCCTATAAACCCCTCCTGTTCCCCCGATGCAACTTCTCTGTGATCCTCAATAATCTGTCCTGTAAGAAATCCCTGCGCAGCACCGGCGCCGGATCACACCACAGGAGCGGCATTGGCTAACAGCGACTTTCATGCAGATACTGGACCAGCGGCATGCAGCGGCATGCACGGAATCAGGCTGCCGTCGCTGGCCGGAATGCCGCCCGCCAAGAACATCAAAGTGACTGCCCTGATGGGAGGCCAAGCATGAACGTCAAGAAATTCTCTGCCCAGACATCGCGTGAAGCATTGCGCATGGTGCGCGACGCCCTGGGTGCCGACGCGGTGATCCTGTCCAATCGCACGGTCAACGGCAGCGTCGAAGTGCTGGCCCTGGCTAGTGCCGACATGGCATCCCTGGCCGAGCCGGCGGCAGATGCGGAAGTGCTGCCGCAACCTCTGGTAGCGGCGTTGGCAGGCAAGCGCCTGCCAGCCGCGGCACAGGCAGCGGCCACGGCGGCCGCTCCCGCAAAGGCGCCAGTGCCGGCGCCTGCCCAACCGCAGGTGCGCAACGGCTCGGCCGCCAGCGCCTTCGAGCGCCTGCGCCCGACTCCAGTAGCCGAGCCGGTACCCGTGGCTGCTGCGCCCGTCCAGCGCCAGAGCGCGCCGCAGCCGCGTGCCGCCGCCCCAGCCGACAGCACCCAGGCCGAAATGCGCCAGATGATGGAAGAACTCCGCTCGATGCGCAGCATGATGGAAGCCCAGCTGGCCGAGATATCCTGGGGCGCGCAGCATCGCCGCGAGCCGATGAAGGCCACCGTGATGCGCGAAATGCTGGCCGCCGGCTTTTCCGCCAGCCTGGCGCGCTATCTCACTGAAAAGCTGCCCGAGCATGACGGCGTCGATGGCATGGCCTGGATCAAGGGCGTCCTGATGCGCAACCTGTCAGCCGCGCCCGATGAAAACGCGATTCTCGACAACGGCGGCGTGTTCGCGCTGGTCGGGCCGACCGGCGTGGGCAAGACCACCACCACCGCCAAGCTGGCGGCGCGCTGCGTGATGCGCCACGGCGCCGGCAAGCTGGCCCTGATCACCACCGACGGCTACCGCATAGGCGGCTTCGAGCAACTGCGCATCTACGGCAAGATCCTCGGCGTGATGGTGCATTCGGTGAAGGATGAAGCCGACCTGCGCATCGCGCTGTCCGAGCTGAAGAACAAGCACACCGTGCTGATCGACACCGCCGGCGCCAGCCAGCGCGACCAGATGGTGGCGGAGCAGGTGGCGATGCTGTCCGGCGCCGACACCCCGGTCAAGCGCATCCTGTGCATGTCGGCCACCTCCACCGGCGAGACCCTCAATGAAGTGGTGCGCGCCTACAAGGGCAACGGCCTGGCCGGCGCCATCATCACCAAGCTCGACGAGGCCGCCACCATCGGCAGCGTGCTGGACGTGATCATCCGCCAGAAGCTGCAGCTGCAATACATCGCCAATGGCCAGCGGGTGCCGGAAGACCTGCACCTGGCGCGCCCGAACTTCCTGATCGACCGCGCCTTCAAGATGAAGCGCGAGACCGCGCCGTTCCAGTACCAGGATGACGAGCTGCCGCTGGTGATCGGCAACACCGCCCGCATGATGAATGACCAGTCGCTGCGCGAGGTGGCAATTGGCTAGCATCCGCATCGACCAGGCCGAAGGCCTGCGCCGCATGATCGCCAAGCCGGCGCCGCGGGTGCTGACCTTTCTGTCTGCCACGCCCGACCATGAAAAGAGCGCCACGCTGCTTAACCTGGGCGCCTCGCTGGCCCGCGCCGGCAGCGGCGTGCTGCTGCTCGACGCCTGCGCCACCGCGCGCGGCGTGGGTGCGGGGCTGGACCGCATGCACGGCGGCACCCTGCTGCAGGCGGCGCGCGCACAAGCGCGGCTGGCCGACGTGGTGCTGCCTATGCCGCAGGGCTTCGGTATCGCCGTGATGGCGCGCGGCAGCACCAGTGCCTTCGAGCGCGAGCATCTGTCGGCGCTGTTTGCCAGGCTTTCCCTGGACAACGACATCGTGCTGGTCGATGCCGAGCTCGATGCCGGCAACGCGCTGCCGCTGGACGCAATGGGCGAGGGCGACATCGTGGTGCAGGTGGAAGACAGCCCGGAATCGATTACCGCCGCGTACGCGCTGATCAAGCGGGTGTCCGAGCGTTATGGACGCCGCCCGGTCAGCGTGCTGGTAACGGGCGCCGGCATCGTGCGCGCCGGCATGATCTACAGGAATATCGCAGCGGCCGCCCGCCGTTACCTGGCGCTGGAGCTGCAATCCATCGGGTCGGTTCCGCATGACGAGCACCTGGTGCGGGCCACCCGCCTGGGCCGCACCGTGATCGACGCATTTCCACTGGCGGGCGCCTCCGTGGCGTTCCGCGACCTGGCTGGCCGCTTTTCCCGCTGCGCGATGCAGGCGGGCGGCCGGCGCAGCGCGCTGCCCTGCGGCGCCACCATCGGGGCTTGAAGCACATGTACACCGTACAAGGAAAATCCGACCGCAACCACTTGCTGACGCAGCATGCGCCGCTGGTGAAGAAGCTGGCGCACCTGATGCGC
The DNA here is from genome assembly GCF_015352955.1 of Noviherbaspirillum soli. Classification (GTDB taxonomy): domain Bacteria; phylum Pseudomonadota; class Gammaproteobacteria; order Burkholderiales; family Burkholderiaceae_D; genus Noviherbaspirillum_A; species Noviherbaspirillum_A soli. The sequence continues at coordinate 53,453 of NZ_JACYOX010000034.1, read as the reverse complement.
GCCAAGCTGCCGCCCAGCGTCGAGGTCGACGACCTGATCCAGGCCGGCATGATTGGCCTCCTGGATGCGATCGGCCGCTATGAGGAAACCCATGGCGCGCAGTTCGAGACCTATGCGGTGCAGCGCATCCGCGGCGCGATGCTCGATGAACTCCGCAGCAGCGACTGGATGCCGCGCAACATGCGCCAGAACATGCGCAAGATCGAGGTCGCGATGACCGAGATGCAGCAGAAGCTCGGCCGAGCGCCCACCGAGAGCGAAGTGGCGGGGCGGCTCAAGATGTCGCTGGCGGAGTACCAGGACATGCTGGCCGACGCCGGCGGCCATCAGCTGGTGTACTACGAGGACTTCCAGGATGGCGAGGCTGGCGAACACTTCCTGGACCGTTATTGCACCGACAGTGCGGCCGACCCGCTGCAGGCGCTGATGAACACCGGTTTTCGCAGCGCCGTCATCGAGGCCATCGAGGCATTGCCCGAGCGCGAGAAGATCCTGATGAGCCTGTACTACGAGCAGGAGATGAACCTGAAGGAAATCGGCGCCATCATGGGCGTGTCCGAATCGCGGGTCTGCCAGCTGCACAGCCAGGCCGTCGCGCGCATGCGCGCCAGACTCCGGGAACAGGCATGGACTGGGGTAGCCTAGCCGGCCTGCTGCTGGCCGTGGGCGGCATCGCCGCCGGCCAGATGCTCGAGGGCGGCCAGGCCCGCTCGCTGCTGCAGCCGGCGGCGTTCCTGATCGTGGTGGTGGGCACGCTGGGCGCGGTGCTGATGCAGTCGGGCCTGCGCAACTTCATCGCCGCCATGCGCATGGCGCGCCATGCCTTCCTGCCCCGGCGCGACGACCATGCCCGGCTGTCGCGTTCCTTCGTCTTCTGGAGCAACAGCGCGCGCCGGGAAGGCCTGCTGAGCCTGGAGCGTCATTGCGAGCGCGAGACCGATCCCTTCATCAGGAAGGGCTTGCGCATGATTGTCGACGGCGTCGACGGCGACCGGCTGCGGCTGGTGCTGGAGCAGGACATCAATATCTACGAGCGGCGCGAGCGCGCCGTGGTCAAGGTGTGGGAATCGGCCGGCGGCTATGCGCCCACGGTGGGCATCCTGGGCGCGGTGCTGGGCCTGATCCAGGTGATGGAAAACCTCGGCGACCCGAGCAAGCTCGGCGCCGGCATCGCGGTCGCCTTCGTCGCCACCGTGTATGGCGTGGGCCTGGCCAACCTGCTGTTCCTGCCGATCGCCGGCAAGCTCAAGGCGCAGGTGCAGAATGAAGTGGGGTGGCGCGAAATGCTGGTGGAGGTGATGGCGGGACTCGCCGCCGGCGAGAACCCGCGCCTGATCGAGGACCGCATGGCGGCCTGGGCCGCCTGAGCCGGCCATGGCGCGCAAACGCTACGAGGAAGAGCCGGAAAGCCAGGAACGCTGGCTGGTGTCCTATGCCGACTTCATCACCCTGCTGTTTGCCTTCTTCGTGGTGATGTATGCGGTGTCCTCCATCAACGACGGCAAGGTGAAGGTGGCATCCAACGCCTTGACCACCGCCTTCGGCCGCCTGCCGGCCGCCGCGCCGCCGGTGCGTGACAGGCTGGCCCCGGAACTGCCGCTGCTGCCGCGCCAGTCCATCTACCGCAGCCGCCTGAACGACAATGCGATCCGGCGCGAGAAGGAGCAGCTGACCACGATCGCGCGCGACCTGCTGACCGCATTGGCGCCCCTGGCCAGCCAGGGCAAGGTGAAAGTCACCCAGGGCGCGCGCGGTATCACGGTGGAGATCAATGCCAGCGTGCTGTTTGCGCCGGGCGACGCGAAGCTGTCAGCGCCGTCGACCGAAGCGCTGGCGGCGGTGGCGCAGGTGCTGAAGGACGACCTGCATGCGATCCAGGTGGAAGGCCACACCGACAATGTGCCGATCCGCAATGCGCTTTATCCCTCCAACTGGGAACTGTCCTCGGTGCGCGCCTCCAGCGTGGTGCGGCTGTTCATCGACAACGGCGTGGCGCCGGTCCGCCTCACGGCGATTGGCCACGGCGCGAACCGGCCAGTGGAATCCAACGACACGCCGGAAGGCCGGTTGCGCAACCGGCGGGTGCAGCTGATGATCATGTCGAATCTGCCGGATGTGCAGCGGGAGGTGGAGATTGGGTCGGGGAGTCGTTGACTCCTGGCAGTACACGCTATCTGGCGCGGCGGCCTGGGAGCGGTGTCCTAGCCCTTATCGAGCCCAATGTAATCCTATCAATTTACGATTAGGTACTCGCCGTTGTCGTTGTCGTTGTCGTTGTCGTTGTCGTTATCGCTACTGGTCTCAGAAATGCTTTCCAAGCGCCCATCTCGCAGCTTCCCTTTGGAAATGACGCTTGCATTACTGGTGACAGGGGACGCAGAGGAATTGGAGGCCTGATCCGGAATCCTCACGTCTTCCATCTCCAACTTTTTTGCCATGAGTGCCGACCATGCTTGGTTGTGAGCTTCAACATGTCTCGACGGCAAGAAGTCGTCTGCACGGTAAAGCGGGACCAGCATGATGGCTGGCTTGTCGCGCTCCGGCTGATCGGCCAGCCATTGTTTCGCAGCATCATATGCCGAACGCCAGTGATCATCGCCGTCGTCTCCCACTTCAAGCACCATCGTGCGCATGTTTCGACCGTACTCCACCAGCATGCCCATGTAGTAATCCTGCAGCCTGGCCCTATATCTAAACTGCCTCTCTTCCGGGCAAGACCATTGCGCTGATGGACTGCAGTTCTCCCCTGGAATCGGTAATTGATCTGCCAGGATGTGGGTTGCTTTTGTCAGGATGCGTACGTCGGCTGTCACCTTGAATGGCGCGATCCTGGCAATGGACAAGCCTTTGGGAACCGTAGTCATGCCGTGGTATGCCCTGCGCATTTCCTGGCTAAAGATATTCGTGTCCCCTTTCCTTTGCTTGTCCAGGACATGGCTGGGCTTGCTGCCGAAAAAGGAAGCAGGGTCGATGTGATCGGTATAGACGCGACAATCCAATCGGTCGAGCATTGCCATCCTTTCCGTATTCAGCAAGGCGGCATTCCGATTTTCCCCTAAGTTTTGCGTCATCACATTCGTGGTCATCTGTGCATCCAGATAGGGACGGATATACATCTGGATTGCGGCGCGAACCTTGTCGCATCGCGTTTCCTGCTCGGCGGGAAAGAGAAAGAGCGTTTCGTAGAAATACTGTCCCCAGGTTCGCGGACGCAGATACAGGACCTGTTCGCCGTCGACTTCCTTTTTCCATAACCTCAGGGGGCCTTTCCCAGCCTTGATCAGACTGTTGAGGACTTTGATCCGTTTCGAATCGCTCAGTCCTGCGAAAGCATTTAAATCGACCTTCTTGGTCTTTATGGCTCGCTTGACCCGGGCTTCCTGAGCATCGGTTTCAGCGGCATCCGATATGTGAGGGGAATTCGGTCTGTCAGATGCTGTCGACGTATTGTCTGCCATGAAGTTCAGGTCTCAATGCTCAGAATTGGTTGGAAGCAGCGCGTTCATTGGCGGCCCTGCAATGAACGCGCTTGGTAACTGCTCCGAGGAAAATCGTTCGCGCAGCATATTAGATCGGCCTGCGCGCGTATGACCAGGCAGCGCCAGGCAGCTTTTACGCTCGGTAAATCGTGAGCGTCAGTCATCGCGCAATTCCTCGCCTTTGACGTTCCAAATGGGCCAGCGGCGGTTAACGCTATTTCGCTATTTGGAGGCAAGCTACGCAAGATCTTCATCCAGACTTCGTACATATTGGTCTCTGGTCTTCAGCGGCTTATTCGAGCCTTGCTGGTTTAGGCCATCCAGGATGAATTGGAGACGATTGAGTGGGCTCAATCCCTGTTTCCCTCCCTTATGCAGAGCCTGCTCGAAACTCTCAAGCGGGGGGAGCAGCATGATTGATTTTTTCGATTGCGATTTTCTTCTGATATTGATGGCCGCTGAATAAGCCGCATCCCAATGTCTTTTTTCATCGGCGACAAGCTCCAGAACGACGGTGGAATTTTGAACTTGGCCAAGGCACTTTTCATAGTAGTCAACAAGGTTAATCTCGCCGTCCCCGGGAGGGTTTTGCAAAAGCCCAAGTTGCTCTGTCTCGACGGACCGGACAAGTTTGTCATGCTTGTCGCTGCCTGTTCCCAATGTGCGGACAATCTTGGCTTCTGCGATCACGTCCGATGACTTCGCCCATAGGATGGACACGCCGTCCGGGACGAGAACTGCACCTCCGACAGTACGCGTTTTGGCAAATTCGGGCGCAGATTGTGGTTGTCGTGTCCTGGCCGACGCGTGCATGGTCGATCGTTGAGACCGTGCTGAAGCAGTGAATTTTTTTTGTTTAACGCGTTCGTGCAATTTGCTTATTTGCGCTGCGTTCCGGCTCGGGTTTCCTTCATCGAGCAGCGGACGGACGAAGGTCTCAACAGCAATGTGCGCATCCCGCCTCCGTTGCTGTATGTCGTATAAAAAAAAGCCCAGCTTTTCCAGCAGGTATTCAAATCTGCCTACCTGGTACAAGCAGATCATGTCGGGCCGGCATCGGGATTGTCTAGTGCGGATGGGCCTGGTCGCGTTATCGACAAAAGAACTGATGTCTTCGGGTAGGGTAAGCGCAGGCATATCGCCAGACGATGCATTCTCCGGCGCCGCGGCGATAGACGGTACGGACTTGAAATACAGCTTTTCTGCCGTTCTCATGAGATGTCCTTTCAGCGTTGCTTCTTCTGCCAATTCGATCGGTAGGATTACGGGCAATGAACAGCAAATCTGTTACCGGTTAGCACGTCATCGTTCCAGCCAAATTGGAATCCGGTGAGATTTCCTGCACGGCTCCCGCAGTCCGGCAATCCGGCGCGAGGGACGGGGCTTGCGGACAATGAAGCAACATCTCTGAAAGGAGAAACGATTTCACGTACCGAAACCCATCTTCCACATTATGAAAAACATCCTGTGCATAGCACCAGATTTCGATTTCACGAAAAGGAATTTAATTTCGTATCGCAAAATATGATAATTAAGATGCTGATTTAAAAGAATAAATTTTATGTCATATGTCTTATATAAGACCTTGTTGCCCTGCAAAATAAAGCCTACTATTTATCCCATGCCGGAACGTTTTCAGGCGCTTCCGCACCGATCCGAATCACTTACATCAACACAGGAGAAATCACCATGGCAACCCGTCAAGAGCAGATCCAGGCACTGGAAAAAGATTGGGCAGAGAATGCGCGCTGGGAAGGCGTGAAGCGTCCTTACACCGCTGAAGACGTGGTCCGCCTGCGTGGCTCGATGCAGATCGAGCACACCATTGCCAAGCGCGGCGCCGAAAAACTGTGGAACCTGCTCAAGACCGAGCCGTTCGTCAACACCCTGGGCGCGCTGACCGGCAACCAGGCAATGCAGCAGGTGAAAGCCGGCCTGAAGGCGATCTACCTGTCCGGCTGGCAAGTTGCCGGCGACGCCAACCTGGCCGGTGAAATGTATCCCGACCAGTCGCTGTACCCGGTCAACTCGGTGCCGATGGTGGTCAAGCGCATCAACAACACCTTCCAGCGCGCCGACCAGATCCAGTGGTCCGAAGGCAAGGACGACATCGACTTCTTCGCGCCCATCGTGGCCGACGCCGAAGCCGGCTTCGGCGGCGTGCTCAACGCCTTCGAACTGATGAAATCCATGATCGAAGCCGGCGCCGCAGGCGTGCACTTCGAAGACCAGCTGGCATCGGTGAAGAAGTGCGGCCACATGGGCGGCAAGGTGCTGGTGCCGACCCGCGAAGCCTGCGAGAAGCTGGCGGCAGCCCGCCTGGCGGCCGACGTGTCCGGCACCCCGACCCTGGTAATCGCCCGTACCGATGCCGAAGCAGCCGACCTGCTGACCTCCGACGTGGACGATATCGACAAGCCGTTCTGCACCGGCGAGCGCACCGTGGAAGGCTTCTACCGCGTGCGTCCCGGCATCGAGCAGGCGATTTCCCGTGCGCTGGCTTATTCCGAGTATGCCGACCTGGTGTGGTGTGAAACCGGCAAGCCGGACCTGGCCTTCGCCAAGCAGTTCGCCGAGGCCGTGCATGCGAAGTTCCCGAACAAGATGCTGGCCTACAACTGCTCGCCGTCGTTCAACTGGAAGAAGAACCTGGACGACGCCACCATCGCCAAGTTCCAGCGCGAACTCGGCGCCATGGGCTACAAGTTCCAGTTCATCACGCTGGCCGGCTTCCATTCGCTGAACTACTCGATGTTCAACCTGGCCTACGGCTATGCCCGCAACAACATGAGCGCCTTCGTGGAACTGCAGGAAGCCGAATTCGCCGCCGCCGAACGTGGCTTCACCGCTGTGAAGCACCAGCGCGAGGTCGGCACCGGCTACTTCGACGCGGTCACCCAGACCATCCAGCAAGGCCAGTCGTCCACGACCGCGCTGCATGGCTCGACCGAAGATGAGCAATTCTTCGATGCAAACAAGAAGGTAGCCTGATTCACCCTGAAAAGTTCGTAATCGTTTGACCACGAAAGGCCGCTGACTGCGGCCTTTCGTGTTTCCTGAGGACAATTTCACTTCAGTGCGTGTTACCATCTGGAACTTGTGCGGACGAGAAGGTAATTTCGGCCGCATGAAACTTGCGCGACTGTTTCTGCGACCCGGGCTTCTGGCCAGCGAACCTGCGCGTTGCCGGCTTTGCCCGCATGGCGTCTGCCCGCGGGAGCCTGATCATCCATCGCAAGCGTCCAGGCATGCAAAAACTGCAGTTCTTGAAAGGCAATCTTCTGTCGGTGCTGATATGGCCAGCACTGTGTCTGCTGCTGGGCAGTATGTTGTGGGGTGCGACGCTGGTCAGGCTCCATACTGACCGCCAGCTGGCGCAGGACAATGCCTTGAAGAGCGTGGCTTCCCTGTCCGGCGCCTACGCGCAGTACCTCACCCGCACCGTCGAGCAGATGGACCAGATCGCGATGCAGGTGCAGTACGACTGGAACCGCACCGGCGGCGCGCTCGACCTGAAGGACTTCCGCCGGCAGGGCTTGCTGATCGCGCCGCAGCTCATCACCGTCACCATCCTGGACAAGGACGGCATGCCGGTCACTTCCACGGTGAACCTGAATGCCCGGCCGTCGGGCGCCACGCGCGAATACTTCGTCTACCACCGCAACAATGATTCCCTCGCCGCGCGCGTGGGCATGCCGCTGATCTGGCCGGCGACCGGCACCTCCATCCTGCCGTTCACGCGCCGGCTCAATGCGCCGGACGGCAGCTTCGCCGGCGTGGTCGCGGTATCGATCGGCTCCGGTTATTTTTCCGAGTTCTATGACGATGTCAGCCTGGGCAACGACGGCCTTCTGGCCATGGTCGACCTGGAAGGTGCGGTGCGCACCGCGCGCCTGGGCGATACGATCCATACTTCGGCTTCGCCGGTTCTGCATCACAGCACCATCTTCAGCAGCACCGAGGGCGCAATGCGCATGGAAGGCCGGCCTGCCTTCGCCGATGGCCAGGCGCGCTACGTTGGCTGGCGCAAGCTGCAGGGTTATCCCTTCATGGCGATGGTCGGCATTTCGGAAAATGAAGCGCTGGCGGGCTACCATGCCACGCGCGCGGCGTATCGCGACTATGCATTGGGCGGCAGCGTCGCGCTGCTGTTCTTCGGGCTGGTGGCCAGCATCATGGCGGCCCGCCTGGCCTGGCGCAAGCAGCAGATGGAGGCGGTGCGCGCCACTTACCGGGTCGCCACTGAAGGCGCCAATGAAGGCTTCTACATGCTGCGCCCGATGCGCTCGGGAGAGCGCGTCACCGACTTCGAAGTGGTGGACTGCAATGAGCGCGGCGCTTCCTTCTACGGCATGACGCGCGGACAGTTGCTGGGGCAGCGTTTCTCCACGCTCAATTCGCCGGCGACGCTGGCCGCCGTGCTGTCGACCCATGTCGCGGCGCTGGCGTCAGGCTTCTACGAGGACGAGACGGAAATCATGCCGGGCGGCTCGCTGCGGCTGGCGTGGGCGCACCGGCGCCTGGTGCGCTCCGGCTCGGATCTGGCGGTGACGCTGCGTGACATCAGCGACAGCAAGCTGCACGAGCAGCAGTTGATCCGCATGGCCAGGGAGGATGCGCTGACCGGCTTGCCCAATCGGCAGTGGCTCAATGAGGAACTGGCCGGCGCGCTGGGCAGGGCGCGCCGTCAGGGCGGCATGCTGGCGCTGCTGTTCATCGACCTCGACCGCTTCAAGCATGTCAACGATACCGCCGGCCACCAGGTCGGCGACGACCTGCTGAAGGCAGTGGCGCGCCGCATGCAGTCGGTGCTGCGGCCGGGCGATCAGGCGGTACGGCTGGGTGGCGACGAGTTCACGGTGATGATGGAGCGCCTCACCTCGGAGCAGGACGCCAACCATGCCGCCGAGCGCATCTGCGCGGTGCTGTCCGAGCCGTTCGCGCTGGCCGGCTCCCAACACAGCATCGGCGCTTCGGTCGGCATCAGCATCTTCCCGCGCGACGGCGACGGCCTTGATGCGGAGAAGATGCTCAACAATGCCGACATCGCGATGTATGCGGCCAAGGCGCTTGGCAGGGGCGGCCATCATGTGTTCGAACCGCAGCTCTATGACCGATTGCGGCAGCGCATCGATATCGAACAGGCCCTGGGCAGCGCCATCGCCAATGATGAGTTCGCGCTGTATTTCCAGCCGCGGGTGCGCACCAGGGACGGCGTACTGGTGGGCCTGGAGGCGCTGTTGCGCTGGAATCATCCGGAGCGCGGCCTGTTGTCACCGGGCGACTTCATTCCGCTGATCGAAAGCGCCGGCCTGCTGCAGGCGCTGGGCGACATGGTGATCAACAAGGCTGCCCAGCAGATCGCCCAATGGCAGCGACGCGATCTGCCGCTGGCGCCGGTGGCCGTCAATGTGTCGGCGCGCCAGTTCAACCAGGGCGACGTTGTTCAGCAACTGGCGGCCGCGATCAAGACCCATGAGATCAGTGCCTGCTGGCTGGAAATCGAGATCACCGACGTGGCCGCGCTGGCCGACAGTGCCAGCGTGAAAGCCCAGCTGGAGGCGCTGGGCGCTATGGGCGTGCGCCTGCATATCGATGATTTCGGCGTCGGCCCTTCCTCGCTGGCCCAGTTGCAGCAATTGCCGGTGCAGGTGCTGAAGATCCACCCGCGCTTCACCTCGCGCCTGGGAGGCGACCCGGCGGGGGCGGCTTTCTTCAATGCGATGATCACGATGGCGCATGCGCTGAAGCTGGTGGTGGTGGCCGAAGGCGTGGAGTCGCCATCGCAGCGGGCGCTGCTGCGGGAACTCGACTGCGACGAAATGCAGGGCTACCTGATTGCGCCGGCGCTGCCGGCCAGCCAGGTGGCGGCGCTGCTGCGCGCACCCCGCATGGTCGACGAAGCGCCGGCATAGCCGCCATCCTGCAACGGACCGTATCCGGCAAGGTCAGGCCGATGCCGCTTGCTACAATCGGCGCATGACCATTTCCCACTCCCTGCAGTTGCGGCTGCTGCTTGACGGCGTGATCGCTCTTGGCCCCGGCAAGGCGGCCCTGCTGCGCGGCATCGAAGAAAGCGGCTCGATCTCGGCCGCGGCCCGCACGATGAACATGTCCTACCGGCGCGCCTGGCTGCTGGTGGAAGACGTCAACCGCTGTTTCCGCGCGCCGCTGGTGGAAACCAGCACCGGCGGCGCCCGCGGCGGCGGCGCCCGTCTGACCGACCATGGCCGCGCGGTGCTGGCCCGTTACACCGCGATGGAGCAAGCCGCGCGCGCGGCCGTGGAAGCCGACATGGCCTATCTGTCATCGCTGCTGGCGCCCGGCCTGCAGCGATGACGCCTTTCCATGCTGATTCGCAAGACAAGTGACGTGGTTTTCGTTATATTCCTCCGGATATTACGAAAGCCCTCCATGTTCTCTTGCCTTATTCGCTGCGGCCTGCTGTTGCTTGCCGCGCTTCTTGCGCCGGCGGCCGTGGCGCAGCAGCAGCCGTTGCGCGTCGCCGCCGCGGCCGACCTGGCCACCTGCATCGACCGGCTCAATGCGGCTTCCGGCACCGGCGCCAGCGCCACCATAGGCGCCTCCGGCAGCTTTTACGCGCAGATCAACAATGGCGCGCCGTATGACGTATTCCTGTCCGCCGATACCGCCTATCCGCGCGCGCTGGCCGATGCCGGCCTGGCCGATCCGGCCTCGCTGTTCGTCTATGCCCACGGCCGGCTGGCCCTGTGGGCCGCGGCGCCCGGCATCCGGGTCGACAACGGCCTGCGCTTGCTGACCGATCCGGCAATCCGCCGCATCGCCATCGCCAATCCGGAGGTGGCGCCCTATGGCAAGGCCGCCAAAGCGGCGCTGCAGCGAGCCGGCCTGTGGGATCAGATCAGGGACAAGCTGGTGTTCGGCGAGAACATCGCGCAGACCATGCAGTTCGTGGAGAGCGGCAATGCGCAGGTCGGGCTGGTCAGCAGCGCGCACCTGGCCGGCAGGCGGGCGGGCTGGCTGCTGCCTGCCGATGCCTACCCGCCGATCGAGCAGGGCGCGATCCTGACCCGGCACGGCAGCGCCAATCCGCAGGCGGTGGCCTACCTGCGCTTCCTGCGCTCCGACAAGGGCCGCGCGCTGCTGGCCGAATGCGGCTTCACATTGCCGACGGGCCGGGAGTGATGCTGACGCCGCCCTGGGCGCTTCCGGCCGAGCTGTGGATGTCGCTGGCGCTGACGCTCAGGCTGGCGCTGGTGTCGACCGCACTGCTGATGCTGATGGCGCTGCCGCTGGGCGCCTGGCTGGCGTCGGCCCGCAGCCGCCTTGCGCTGGGCATTGAAATCCTGATCGCGATGCCGCTGGTGCTGCCGCCCACCGTGATCGGCTTTTATCTGCTGGTGCTGCTGTCGCCGCGCCATGCCTTCGGCCACTGGTGGCAGGAGGTGTTCGGCCAGCCGCTGCCGTTTTCCTTTGCCGGACTGGTGATCGGCTCCTGCGTCTACAGCCTGCCGTTCGCGGTGCAGCCGGTGGTGGCGGCGTTTCGCATGCAGCGGCCGGAGGTGCTGCAGGCCGCCTACAGCCTGGGCATGACGCGGCGCCAGGCTTTCCTGCATATCGCGCTGCCGCTGGCGCGCTCTGGCGTGATGGCCGGCAGCCTGCTGGCCTTTGCCCACACCATAGGCGAATTTGGGGTGGTGCTGATGCTGGGCGGGAATATTCCTGGCGTGACCCGGGTGGCATCGATAGCGCTCTATGACCAGGCGCAGATGCTCAACTATGCCCATGCCCACGGCTTTGCGCTGCTGCTGCTGGCGATGTCCTTCCTGCTGCTGCTGTGTACGACCCTGGCGCAGAAGCGCCAGGAGCGGCGCCGGCTGGCGCCAATGACGCTTAAATAGGGATACCGGGGGCCACTTGTTAAAATGGCCGCCACTTCTTCATTTCACGCCAGGCTTTCCTATGCTTAGTTACCGCCACGCCTTCCACGCGGGCAATCATGCCGACGTGCTGAAGCACTTCGTCACCATCCAATTGCTGAAGTACCTGGGGCAGAAGGATGCGCCCTACATGTACATCGACACCCATGCCGGCGCCGGCCTGTATGCGCTCGACAGCGGCGAGTCCACCAAGAATGCCGAGTTCGATACCGGCATCACCCGGCTCTGGAACCGCAAGGACCTGCCGCAGTCACTGGCCGAGTATGTCGACCTGATCCGCGCGATGAACCCCAGCGGCAAGCTGCGCTTCTACCCCGGCTCGCCGTACTGTGCCGAGAAGGTGATGCGGGAACAGGACCGGCTGCGGCTTTTCGAACTGCATCCGCGCGACGTGAAGATGCTGGCCGAAAACTTCCGCAAGCTCGAAGCCCATGAGGCCGCGCAGGGCAGGCCGGCGGCGGCGCGCGGCAAGCGGGTGATGATTTCCCATGCGGACGGATTTGCCGGCCTGAAGGCGCTGCTGCCGCCGCCATCGCGGCGCGCACTGGTGCTGATCGATCCGCCGTACGAGGTCAAGGACGACTACCGGCGCGTCAAGCAGACGCTGGAAGACGCGGTGGGCCGCTTCGCCACCGGCATCTACGCTGTCTGGTACCCGGCGCTGCAGCGCATGGAATCGCGCCAGATGCCCGAGAAACTGAAGCGCATCCCGGCCAACGGCTGGCTCAACGTCACCCTGTCGATCAGTGCGCCGGTGCCGGACGGCTTTGGCCTGGCCAGCAGCGGCATGTTCATCCTGAATCCGCCATGGACGCTGGAGCCGATGCTGCGCGAAGTCATGCCCTGGCTGGTCAAGACGCTGGGCGCCGACGCGGGCGCGAGCTTCGTGCTGGAATCGGGCCAGACGCTGCCGGTCAATACCGGCACCCGGCGCACCGGATAGGGGACCGCGATGAACAAGGCTTTCGTGAAGGAATCCGAGGATGACGACGAAGACCTGGCCGGCGCCCTGCCGCAGATCCCGGCTGGCGCGAAGAACTACATCACGCCGGGGGGCTACCAGCGCATCCGCGACGAGCTGCTGCACCTGATCGATGTCGAGCGGCCGGAGGTGGTGAAGGTGGTGCACTGGGCCGCCTCCAATGGCGACCGTTCGGAGAATGGCGACTACATTTACGGCAAGCGGCGCCTGCGTGAAATCGACCGCCGCATCCGCTTCCTGACCAAGCGCATGGACGCCGCCGAAGTCGTCGATCCGACCGTGCATCATGGCAGCGACCAGGTGTACTTCGGCGCCACCGTCACCTATTGCAATGCCGCCGGGGAAGAGCACACGGTCACCATCGTCGGCATCGACGAACTTGATCCGCTGCATGGAAAGATCAGCTGGGTCTCGCCCGTGGCGCGGGCGCTGACCAAGGCGCATGTCAGCGACACCGTCACCCTGCAGACGCCGGCCGGCCTGGATGAGCTGGAAGTGCTGGAGGTGTCGTACCCGGCGCCGTCGGCGTAGCCCCGGTTGCGCCGGGGGCTGCCCCCGTTGTCGCGTCTGTCTCAGGGTAGGGCGGAATACCCCGAAGGGGCATTCCGCCATCACCCGGCCGGGAAGCCGGCCGACAATGCCATCCACGCCTGCAAACCGGCCTGCGCAGCGGCGCGCGGTCGCCAGAGCGCTTTTTTTTGCTTGCTTCAAGACGTCGCTGCGAGGCAGCAAGCAACACGGTCCGGGCCCGGCGCGCTGCCGGCTCGCTAGGAGCGTTCCCGCAGGATGCGCGCCACGCTCGGTATCGCCCGCACATTGCGCATCAGGCGCGCCAGGTGAATGCGGTCTTCCACCTGCACCGTAAAGCGCAGCTGCTGCATCACCTGGTCCTTGTCATCGTCCATGCTCACATGGACGATGTTGGCGTCGGACTCGCCTAGTTCGGCGGCCACCCTTGCCAGCGCACCCTTCTCGTTATGCACCAGCACCTTGATGCGGCAGTCGAAGCGGCGGTTGACCTCCGGGCTCCAGACCACTTCGGTCCAGCGTTCCGGTTCCTTGGCGCGCTGGCGCTTGGCGATGTCGCAGTCGGCGGCATGCACCGTCAGGCCCTGGTCGCGCCGGAACTGGCCATACATGCTGTCGCCCGGAATCGGCAGGCAGCACTGGCCGAGATGCACCGCGGTGCCTTCGCTGCCGGTAATGACCACCGGGTCGAGCTTGGTCGGGATCAGTTCGCCCTGGTCGTCCACCGCCGGCGCCGAGCCGGTGACGTTTTCCGCCAGCCCGAAGATATGGCGCGCCACCAGCGTGGCCATGCGCTTGCCCACGCCGATGTCGGCATGGAGGTCTTCGAGGGACTTGGCGCTCGACTCCTTGAGCAGGCGCTCCGCCAGCGGCGCCGGCAGGTCGGGGGAGAGGCTCAGCGCTTCCAGCGCCTGGGCCAGCAGATCGCGGCCCAGCGCCACCGATTCGGAGCGGTTGATGGTGCGCAGATGATGCCGGATCGCGGAGCGCGCCTTGCCGGTGCGAACGAAACCCAGCCAGGTCGGGCTCGGCCGCGCGTCCGACGAGGAAACGATCTCGACGATGTCGCCGTTGCGCAACTCGGTGCGCAGCGGCACATGCTCGTGATTGATGATGCCTTCCACCGCATGGTCGCCGATGTCGGTATGGATGGTGTAGGCGAAGTCGAGCGCGGTGGCGCCGCGCGGCAGTGAAATGATTTTCGATTTCGGCGTGAACACATACACCGAATCCGGAAACAGGTCGACCTTCACATGCTCCAGGAACTCGGCCGAGTCGCCGGTCTGCTTCTGGATGTCCAGCAGCGACTGCAGCCAGGCATGGGTGCGCTGCTGCAGGTCGGTCAGCGCGCCTTCGTCGTTCTTGTACAGCCAGTGCGCGGCCACGCCGGATTCCGCCACCCGATGCATGTCGGCGGTGCGGATCTGGAACTCGACCGGCGTGCCGTAGGGGCCGATCAGCGTGGTGTGCAGCGACTGGTAGCCGTTGAGCTTGGGGATCGCAATGTAGTCCTTGAACTTGCCCGGCATCGGCTTGTACAGCGCATGCAGCGTGCCCAGCGCGACGTAGCAGTTGGCAAAGCTGTCGACCACGATGCGAAAGCCATAGACGTCCAGCACCTGCGAGAACGACAGGTGCTTGTTGCGCATCTTGCGGTAGATGCCGAACAGGGTTTTCTCGCGGCCATACACCTCGGCCTGGATGCCGGTGGCGGCCAGCGTGTTCTTGACCGCATCCATGATCTTGCTGACCACTTCGCGGCGGTTGCCGCGGGCCGCCTTCACCGCCTTGCCCAGCGTGCGGTAGCGCACCGGGTACAGATGCGAGAAGGACAGGTCCTGCAGTTCGCGGTACAGGTTGTTCAGGCCCAGCCGGTGCGCGATCGGCACGTAGACGTCCATGGTCTCGCGCGCGATGCGGCGGCGCTTGTGGGCGTCCATGTGGCCGAGGGTGCGCATGTTGTGCAGGCGGTCGGCCAGCTTGACCAGGATCACCCGCACGTCGCGGGCCATGGCCAGCAGCATCTTGCGGAAGTTTTCCGCCTGCATTTCGATCTGGGTCTGGAATTCGATCTTGTCGAGCTTGGACAGGCCGTCCACCAGAGACGCCACCGGCGCGCCGAAGCGCTCGATCAGCTCGTCCTTCCGCACATCCTGGTCTTCCATCACGTCGTGCAGCAGCGCGGCCATGATGGCCTGGGCGTCGAGCTTCCACTCGGCGCAGATTTCGGCGACGGCGATCGGATGGGAAATATACGGTTCGCCCGACTTGCGCATCTGGCCCAGATGCTTTTCATCCGAGAAGCGATAGGCTTCCTTGACCTTCTTCAGTTCGGAAGGCGTCAGGTATTCGGCAAGCTGCTCGGAGAGGCGGGAGACGGAGGCCACCCCCGGCGCGGGGGCGGGCGCGGCCGACGAGTCCTGCCGGGTCGGCCGCTGGTTGGGCGTGCGGGGGGTATCACCCCGCTGCGCGGTTGCGGCTGATACGGTCGAATCTGTTGAGGTCAGGTTCATGAATGCTAATCAGCGACGAGGCGCGCAGGAAGAGGAGGATTAGCTCGGGACTTTCTTCAGCATTTCAATGCCCACCTTGCCGGCGGCGATTTCACGAAGTGCCAGAACGGTCGGCTTGTCCTTGGCATCCACCATGGCGGTGTGGCCCTGAACCAGCTGGCGGGCGCGGTAGGTGGCGGCCAGGGTCAGTTGAAAACGGTTTGGGATCTTGACGAGGCAGTCCTCGATGGTAATGCGTGCCATGTATGCTCCAGGATGACAGTGATTAACTTAAGTTGGCATGAATGCCCAGTTGGGCAAACAGGGAGGCGTTGCGGGCCGCTTGCTGCGGGAACCTGCAGCGGGTTGCTTTAACGATGGAAGTCAGTTCGGATAAGGCCACGGAAAATTCGTGGTTGATAATAACATACTCGAAGTCGGGCGCATGGGCGATCTCCCCGCCTGCCGCCAGCAGGCGGCGGGTGATGACCTGCGGATCGTCCTGGCCACGCTTGTGCAGCCTTTCCTCCAGCGCGGCAATCGACGGCGGAAGGATGAACATGCCGACCGCATGCGGAAACTGCTTGCGTACCTGCTGCGCGCCCTGCCAGTCGATCTCCAGCAGCACGTCGGTGCCGGCGCGCATCTGTTCATGTATCCAGATGCGGGAGGTGCCGTAGTAATTGCCATGCACTTCGGCCGACTCCAGGAACTCGCCGGCCTCGCGCCGGGCAAGGAAGTCGTCGACCGTGACGAAATGGTATTCGCGGCCGTTCTGCTCGCCGGGACGCGGCGGCCGGGTGGTGTAGGAGACGGACAGGCGGATCGCGCTGTCCTGCGCCAGCAGCGCGTTGACCAGGGTGGACTTGCCGGCGCCGGAAGGCGCAACGACCATGAACAGGCTGCCGGAGGGGGCCGAGAGAAGGGGCATGGAGAACCTTGATGTGTAAGCCGGGTATTGCGGCGGTATTGTAGCAGCCGGCCGGCCGCCACTGCAGGCGGTGCGGACGGCGTCCTGCTGGAAAGCGGCCGTCAGCGGTATGATGCGGATCTGCAGTCAAACAAGGACGGAGCCGGTTGTCCCGCCAACGAGGAGCAAGACTTTGCGTGCTGACAAGATTCGTGTGCTGATCGTCGATGACCACATCATCGCGCGCAATGGCGTGCGGCTGATGCTCAGCACGGCGGACGATATCGAGGTGGTGGGCGAGGCCGAGACGGCCGAGGCGGCCATGCAGCTGGTGCAGAGCGAGCGGCTGGATGTGGCGCTGCTCGACATTGCGCTGCCCGACAAGAGCGGCCTGGAACTTCTGAAGGCAATCCGTTCGGCACGCCCGCGGCTGGCGGTGCTGATGCTGAGCATGTATGCCGAGCAGGTGTACGCAGTGCGGGCGCTGAAGATGGGCGCGGCCGGCTACCTCACCAAGAACACGCCGGCCGCCACCATTGCCGATGCGGTGCGCAAGGCAGCCGCCGGCGGCCACCATGTCAGCACGGCGCTCACCGAGAAGCTGGCCAGCATGATCAGCCGTGGCAATGTCGCTTCCCATGAAACCCTGTCGCAGCGCGAGCTGGAAGTGCTGAAGCTGCTGGCCGCCGGCGAGAGCCTGGTGCGCATCGCCGACATGCTGCATCTGAGCCCAAGCACTGTCACGACCTATCGCTCCCGGATCCTGGCCAAGACCGGAACCCGCAGCAATGTCGAGCTGACCCGCTATGCGCTCGAAACAGGCCTCCTGGTTTGATCGGCCGCCTTTACCGCGCGGCGGCCTGACCTGCCTGCGCTCCGCTCTGCGGCAGGCATACTTCGAACACCACCATGCCGCCGGCGCAGCGCACGCCGATCTCGCCGCCATGCGCCTTCACGATTTCATGCACGATGTACAGGCCCAGCCCCTGGCCGCCGCGGTTGCGGCTGTTGTTGAGCGAGCCGGGCTTGTAGGGCAGGAACAGGGTTTCCGCCAGTTCCGGCGCGATCGGCGCGCCACGGTTGCTGACCGTGATCACGACCGCGTCATCCAGCCGGCGGCCTTCCAGCAGCACTGGCGTGCCGGGCACGCCGTGCTTGCAGCTGTTGCTGACCAGGTTGGAGACCACCTGGCTGATGCGGTCCGGATCGGCCCGCGCCGTGCCCAGGCCATCGAGCCGTGTATGGAGCTCGACGCCGGGCTGCGCCAGCCGGATTTCCTCCGTGACTTCCGCCAGCAGCGGGCCGAGTTCGACATCGCGCATGCTGACCGGCAAGCCCAGTCCGCCCTGCAGGCTGCTGATGTCGACCATCTGGTCGATCAGGCGCTGCATGCGGCCGCTCGATGACGTGATGCGCTGCGACAGCCGGTTATGCACGCCGCCGCCGCCGCTGTTCAAGTCCAGCATCTGGGCAGCGATCATGATCGCCTGCAGCGGGTCGCGCAGGTCGTGTCCCAGCGTCGCCATCAGCATCTCGCGCGCACGGCGCAGGGCGCTGGCCTTGGCCATCGAGCCTTCCTGCAGGCCGCCGCGCAGCGCGAAGGCAATGTCGATATCGCTGCGGCCCCACGGCAGGCTCTGGCCGCGCACGGTTTCCTTCCATTCCTCGAAGGAGCCGCGCGGCGTCAGGCGCGGCCCCAGCGGGCCATGGGCCGTTTCCTTGTGCGGCGGGCCGGCCCAGCGCACGTCCATTACCTGTTCATTGCGAAACCAGAAGGCATAGCCTTTCTGCTCGCGGTCGAAACGCAGCGCCAGCACGCCGCAGACGGCGCCGAAGCGTGAAGCCAGATGCGGCACATCCCGGGGCAGGCTGGCGGTATGGAAGACGTCGGGCTGATCGGTGTCGATCAGCCACTCGATCAGCGCGCCCAGCGCTTCCCGCTCCGGTCCTGCGCCGCTGATATGCAGCGCGCCTTCGGCCGAGGCGGCCACGCCGTCGCAGCTCAGCAATTGCCGGAACGGCGCCGGATTCTCGGCCAGCGCCAGCACGATGTCGTCGTTGCCTTCGAACTGCTGCAGGATCACGTCGCGCAGCGCGAGCGATCGCTGCAATGCCGCCGCGTGCTGTGCGGTAAGGTTGCGGTCGACCAGCATGCTGACGATCTGCGACAGCACCTGGCACGACATGCGCACCGCATGCGGCACCAGATACGGCGTGGTGTGATGGCAGGCAAACAGGCCCCAGAGCCGGCCCTTGACCACGATGGAAATGCTCATCGAGGCTGCCACGCCCATGTTCATCAGGTACTCGATATGCACCGGCGAGACGCTGCGCAGCATGCTCTCGGACAGGTCGAGCGGCGCCCGGGTATGGGATGCGATCTCCGGCACCAGCGGCACCGGCTGGTAGCCGACGTCCGCGATCAGGCGGATCGGATTGAGCACATACAGGCGGCGCGCCTGGCGCGGTATGTCGCTGGCCGGATAGCGTTGTCCAAGATAGGGCGACAGATCGGCGCGCCGGTGCTCGGCCACCACTTCGCCGCTGTCGTCGTGCAGAAAGCGGTAGGCCATTACCCGGTCGAAGCCCGACAGCCGGGCGATCTCCTCCACCGCCACCGCCAGCAATTGCTCGATGCTGCGCTGTCGCTGGATGCGCGCAATCGATTTCTGGGCGCGCAGCGCAAAGGTTTCCAGCTTGTCGCTGGCGGCTTCGCGTTCCTCGAACTCGATGACCAGCAAGCCATCGGCCTGGTGCATGATCACGTCGAAACAGCGCTCGTGCAGTTCGGCCGACAGCGAGCCGAGCACGCTGTCGAAGGCCTGCAGCGCGCTGCCGATCTCGGCGCGCAGCAAGGGGCTAAGGTGGCGCTCGTCGAGCCGCTCGCCCGGCGCCGGCAGTTCCCCCAGCATCGCGCCCGCATTGGCGCTGCGCACCGCCAGGCCGCCATCGGGCATGAATGCCAGCAGCGCGCCGTGCGGCTGTATCGAGCCGGGGATATGGATGGGCTCGCGATCGCAGTTGCTCAGGTCCACTGCGGGCATGCCGTTGCTCATGCAGCGCCTCTTGCCTGAAACCAGTCGGCCAGGCTGCGGAATGCGGCTGCCGCGGCAGCGCCGGCCTCGGCCTGCGCCTGTGGGTCGTCCAGCGCCAGTTCGGCCTCCTTGCGAAAGCTCAGCCAGTAGGCGGAGGCGTTTTCGCCGTAGCCCGACAGCCAGCGCGCCGGCCATGGCGCCAGCTTCGGCTTCAGGGTCCTTGCCAGCAGTTGCGAACCGAGCTGGGCGCCTTCCATCACATAGGCCACGCCGAAACGCCGGGCCGGCGTGTCCAGCAGCAGGGTGTCGGGCGCCAGGGGCAGCGCGGCAATGGCGGCATCGTCGAGGCCGGCGGCGCGCAGGTCGCATTCCAGCCAGGCGCTTTTCCGGCCGCGCGCCTGCGGCGCCAGCGCCGGCGGCCATTCAGCCTGCCACAGGCGCGTCTCGAACGGGCTCAGCCAGCCATACATGGCGCTGATGAAGCTCAGGTATTCATCACGGCCGGCATCCGGCCGGCCGACTTTCAGGCCTGTCTCGAAATCATCATGAATGGCGCGGGTGGCTTCCCGCATGATGAGCATTGCATTTGGCATCAGGAAATATTTGGCGTGGGCCTTCAGGCTGGCTATCGGAGTATGTTTAGCGGGAAATTATACGCATCGCCAGAATGCTCGCTTAACGCCCTGCGCAGAATTTGCGCCCGCGCATTATCCGGCCGAACCGGAAGCCGCCATTGTTGTGTTGCTACCGCACGCAACCAGCTATTCGAGGTTTTGCACCTGCTCCCGCATCTGTTCGATCAGGAGTTTCAGGGCCATGGCCGCGTCGGACAATTCCTTGGCCGGCGCCTTGGAGCCTACCGTGTTGGCTTCGCGGTTGAGCTCCTGCATCATGAAGTCCAGCCGTTTGCCGACCTGGCCGCCTTTTTTCAGGATATGGCGGGTTTCTCCGAGATGCGCGCCCAGACGGGTCAGTTCCTCGGCGATATCGATGCGGATGCCATACAGCGTGACTTCCTGGCGAATGCGCTCGGCGGCCTCCTGCTGCGACATCTGCGGCTGGGCGCCGGCGTCGGCCGACTGCCAGGCCAGGCCCAGGGTTTCGCGCATGCGGTCGGTGGCCTTCTGCTGGAACTGGGCGATCACCTGCGGCACGATCGGCGTGATGCGGGCCACGATCTGTTCCATGTCGGCCACCCGCGCCAGCAGCATCGTCTCCAGCGCCGCGCCTTCGCGCTGGCGCGACTCGACGAAGGCGTCCAGCGTCTCTGCAACGGCCGCGCCGATCTCGGCCTGAAGGGTTTCCTGCGAGGCGGCGGCTTCCTCGACCATGCCGGGCCAGCGCAGCAGTTCATTCACCGACAGCGGCGCGGCATCGGCAAAACGCGCCTGCACTTGCGCCTGCAGTGCGGCCAGCTGCTCCAGCAGCGCGGTATTGACCGCATTGCCGGGTCCGGCAGCCTTGCGGCCGAAGCTCAGCCGGCATTCGACCTTGCCGCGCACGATGCGCGACATGATGGCTTCGCGCAACATCGGTTCGAACGAGCGCAGGTCGTCATTGATGCGGAACTGCAAGTCGAGAAAACGGGAATTGACGCTGCGCAATTCGAGTGTAATGGTGCCGTGCGCCGTTTCGCGGGTGGTGACCGCGTAGCCTGTCATGCTGCTGATAGCCAAGATGAAGTCCTTGAATTCTTTACAAATCGGGGATTGTTAAACACAATCCATGCTTGCCGGCGGCGCCGGCCTGCCAGTCAGTTGGTCAGTCAGGGCAGGGAGGGCCGCGGATCGCCAGACGCCTCGCGGCGGCAGTATACGACATCAAGGACTCAGGAAAGACATGGCCGCGCAAAACAATGCCCCATTGCCGGAAGGATTGCTGGTTTCCGGCTACCGCATTGTCAAGAAGATCGCGGCCGGCGGCTTCAGCATCGTCTATCTGGCGCATGACGAGGAAGGCAATCCGGTGGCGATCAAGGAATACCTGCCGAGTTCGCTGGCGCTGCGGAAGTCGGGCGAACTCGCGCCGCAGATCGCGCCGGAAAACCTGCCGGTGTTTCGCATCGGCCTTAAATGTTTCTTCGAGGAGGGCAGGGCGCTGGCCCGGATCGGCCATCCGAACGTGGTGTCGGTGCAGAATTTCTTCCGCGCCCACGACACGGTGTACATGGTGATGGCCTACGAGTCCGGACGCTCGCTGCAGGAGCATATCCTGCGCCGCCGCGAGCGCGGGGAAAAGCCGCTGGTGTCGGAGCGCTTCATCCGCCGCATGTTCAGCCAGGTGATGCAGGGGCTGCGCGAGGTGCATGCCAACAAGCTGCTGCACCTGGACCTGAAGCCGGCCAATATCTACCTGCGGCTGGATGGCACGCCCATCCTGCTCGATTTCGGCGCGGCCCGGCAGACCCTGCGCGCCGACCTGCCCAAGCTGTATCCGATGTACACGCCCGGCTTCGCGCCGCCCGAGCTCTATACCCGCGGCGGCGACCTCGGGCCGTGGTCCGACATCTACAGCATCGGCGCCTCGATGTTCGCCTGCATGGTGGGCGCGCCGCCGCAGGCCGCCGACCAGCGGCTGAAGAACGACCGCATGGAGCATCATTTCCAGAAGCTGCACGGCGTCTATTCGGCCGAGCTGATCCAGGTCATACGCTGGTGCCTGATGACCGATCCGCTGCAGCGTCCGCAAAGCGTGTTCGCGCTGCAGAAGGCGCTGCGCGAGGAACCTTTGGAAGCGCCGCCGGCGCCCGACCTGCTGACACGCGTGAAGCGCCAGTGGCGCGCGCTGTTCTCGCCGCGTCGCCAGCCCGACGCCGACACCATCCAGGAAAACACGAGGTAAGCCGCGATGCGATTCTCCATCTACCAGGAAAGCCTGATCGGCGGGCGCAAGCTCAACCAGGACCGCATGGGCTATTGCTATACCCGCGATGCGCTGCTGATGCTGCTGGCCGACGGCATGGGCGGCCACATCCAGGGCGAGGCGGCCGCCAACATTGCCATGCAGACGATGTCGGCGCTGTTCCAGGAAATGGCCACGCCGCATGTGAAGAAGCCGGAGCAGTTCCTGGAGGACGGCATGTTTGCCGCGCACCGCGAAATCCATCGCTACCGCGCCGTCAACAACCTGCCGGAAACGCCGCGCACCACGCTGGTGGCCTGCCTGGTGCAGCATGGCACGGCGCTGTGGGCGCACTGCGGCGATTCGCGGCTGTACTGGATGCGGCGCGGCCAGATCGTCTCGCGCACGCGCGACCATTCGCGGGTGGAAGCGCTGATTGCGCAGGGCAAGCTGGACCCGGCCGAGCGCGACACCCATCCCGACCGCAACAAGCTGTTCAACTGCCTCGGCGCGCCCCATATCCCGCTGGTGGACATGGGCAAGCCGGCCAACCTGCAGCCGGGCGACGTGATCATGATGTGCTCCGACGGCCTGTGGTCGGTGTTGCCCGAGCAGGCGCTGGCATCGGCGCTGGCCGGCAGCACCGTGGTGCGGGCGGTGCCGGACATGGTGCACGCGGCGGCCTCGCTAGCCGGGCGGCACAGCGACAATGTCACGGCGCTGGCGATGATGTGGGAAGATAGCGGCTTTGCCAGCCAGGGCAGCGGCCTGATCACCACCAGCCTGGTGCCGCTGGGCGCGGTGACCACCACCATCCATGCGCCGCGCCATGCCGATCTGGAAGAAGCCGACCAGTTCGACGAGCAGGAAATCGAAAAGGCCATTGCCGAAATCCGCGACGCGATCGACAAGTCGTCGCGGCTGACCTCCAAATAAAAGGATGACCATGCAGCAGCCAGAACGCGCCGGCGGACGCGCCGCCGACCAGTTGCGCCAATTGCGCATCACCCGCCACTACACCAGGCATGCCGAAGGTTCGGTGCTGATCGAATGCGGCGACACCCGGGTGCTGTGCACCGCCAGCCTGCAAGAGAAGGTGCCGCCTTTCCTGAAAGGCCAGGGGCAGGGCTGGCTGACGGCCGAGTACGGCATGCTGCCGCGCTCGACCCACAGCCGCATGGACCGCGAGGCGGCCAAGGGCAAGCAGTCCGGACGCACCCAGGAAATCCAGCGCCTGATCGGCCGCTCGCTGCGCGCCGCCTTCGACCTGCGCGCCTTTGGCGAGCGCACCCTGCAGCTCGACTGCGACGTGCTGCAGGCCGATGGCGGCACCCGCACCGCTTCCATCACCGGCGCCATGGTCGCGGCCTACGACGCATTTTCCAAGCTGGTCGACAGCGGCGCCATCGCCGCGGTGCCGGTGCGGCATTTCGTGGCGGCGGTGTCGGTCGGCATCTACCGCGGCCTGCCGCTGCTGGACCTGGACTACGTGGAAGACTCCGGCTGCGACACCGACATGAACGTGGTCATGAACGAGGCCGGCCAGTTCATCGAGGTGCAGGGCACGGCCGAGGGCGAGGCCTTCGACCGCCGCGCGATGAACAGCCTGCTGGACCTGGCCGAAGGAGGCATCGCCGAACTGGTGCGCCAGCAGCAGCGCGCGCTGGGCCTGATTGCCTGAATCACGATCCTCCTGATCGCCGCCGCATCCGGACGCCGGCTTCATTCAAGACGAATTCGCTTTTTCCATGACACAGACACTGATTCTTGCTTCAAACAATGCCGGCAAACTGCGCGAGTTCGCCACCCTGCTGGCGCCGCTGGGCCTCTCGGTCGAGCCGCAGGGGATGCACAACGTGCCCGAGGCCGAGGAGCCGCACCTGACCTTCGTCGAGAACGCGCTGGAAAAGGCGCGCCATGCCTCGCGCCTGACCGGCCTGCCGGCGCTGGCGGACGATTCGGGCGTATGCGTCAATGCGCTGGGCGGCGCGCCCGGCGTGCTGTCGGCGCGCTATGCGGGCGAACCGAAGTCGGACCAGCGCAACAATGACAAGCTGATTGCCGACCTGGCGCCGCATGCCGACAAGTCGGCCTATTACTACTGCGTGCTGGTCTACGTGCGCCATGCCGACGACCCGCAGCCGGTGATTGCCGACGGGCGCTGGAATGGCATGATGCTGGATGCGCCGCGCGGCGAAGGCGGCTTCGGCTACGATCCCTACTTCCTGCTGCCTGAGCTGGGCCTGACCGCGGCCGAGCTGCCGGCCGCCGACAAGAACCGGCTGTCCCATCGCGGCCAGGCGCTGCGCGCGCTGGTGGAGAAGCTGAAGTGATACCCATCGTTCCGGCCGGCGCCCGGCCCGCCGCCGCCCGCGCCGCCGGCGCCTATCTGTCGCCGGGCGCGCTCAACCTCACGGCCCTGCCGCCGCTGTCGCTGTATGTGCATTTCCCGTGGTGCGTGCGCAAGTGTCCCTACTGCGACTTCAACTCGCACCAGGCCAGCGGCGATTTTCCCGAAGAGGCTTACCTGGACGCGGTGCGGGCCGACCTGGAAACCGCGCTGCCGCTGATCTGGGGGCGCAAGATCTACACCATCTTCATCGGCGGCGGCACGCCCAGCCTGATGTCGGCGCGCGGCCTGGACCGGCTGATGTCGGACATCCGCGCCTTGCTGCCGCTCGATGGCGCGGCCGAGATCACGATGGAAGCCAATCCCGGCACCTTCGAGGCCGAGAAGTTCAGGTCCTACCGGGCGTCGGGCATCAACCGGCTGTCGATCGGCATCCAGAGCTTCAATCCGCGCCACCTGCAGGCGCTCGGACGCATCCACGACGGCGAGCAGGCGCGGCGCGCAATCGAGATCGCGCAGGCCAGCTTCGACAACTTCAACCTCGATTTGATGTATGCGCTGCCTTCGCAGACGCTGGCCGAGGCGGGCGCCGACCTGGCGACCGCGCTGTCGTTCGCGCCGCCGCATCTGTCGCTGTATCACCTGACGATGGAGCCAAACACCGAGTTCGCCAAATACCCGCCAGCCCTGCCTGACGATGATGCCAGCGCCGAGATGCAGGACATGATCGCCGAGCGCACCGCCGCGGCCGGCTTCGAGCATTACGAAGTGTCGGCCTATGCCCAGCCCGGCCGCCAGGCGCGGCATAACCGCAATTACTGGGAATTCGGCGACTATCTCGGCGTCGGCGCCGGCGCCCATTCCAAGATTTCCTTCCCACACCGCATCGTGCGCCAGGCCCGGTTCAAGATGCCCAGGACTTATATGGAGCATGCGATGGCCGGCAATGCCGTGCATGAGGAAAACGAAGTGGGCAGGGCCGACCTGGGATTCGAGTTCATGCTCAATGCCTTGCGGCTCACGGGCGGCTTCGATCCGCGTCTTTTCAACGAGCGCACCGGCCTGTCGCTCAATGCCATCGAGGAGCGGCTCAATGCGGCGGAGGCCAAGGGCCTTCTGTACCGCGATCACAGGCTGATCCAGCCCACCGTGCTGGGACAGCGCTTCCTGAACGATTTGCAGGAAATGTTCCTGATGGAACAGCCGTAGCAGGCCAGCGCCGGCGATGAACCATCCGCCTGTTCCCGTACGCTCAAAGACGGGCCAGGCGGCCGCCATCCACGATCAGCGTCGTGCCTTGAATGAAGGCGGCATCGTCCGATGCGAGGAAGGCGACCGCTGCCGCCACATGCTCGGGCTTCCCGACATCCTTGGGGTTGATGTTTTCCGCGCCTGACTGGACGTTGGGATTATCCCAAAGCATGGGCGTGTCGATCGCGCCTGGCAGTACTGCATTGACCCGGATCTGCTTGTTCGCACCTTCAATGGCGGCGCTGCGTGTCAGCGACAGCAGCGCTGCCTTCGCAGCGGCATAGGGCGCATCCAGCGGACTGGTCTGGATTGCATGGATGCTGGCGACATTGACGACTGCGCTTCCCGGCTTCATTACGGCAAAGCCGTGCTTGATGAAATAGAACGCGCCCAGAAGATCCACATCCAATACCCGTCGCCAGTCTTCCTGCGTCAACCTGCCCAAGGGATGGAAGGTCATCAGCCCGGCATTGTTGACGACCACATCGAGCCGGCCGAAGTGGCCGATGGCGGCATCGATCGTCGCCTTGACCTGCGCTTCCACCGAAACGTCGCAGGTGCTTGCCAGAACGCCGGCTGTGCCCGTCCTGCGCAATTGCTGCGCGGCGGTTGCCGCTCGCTGGCCGTCCCTGTCCGCAATCACCACGTTTGCCCGCTCCGATGCGAACCGCTCTGCCGTGGCCAGGCCGATGCCGCTGGCGCCGCCCGTGACGATGACCACCTTTTCCGAAAATCGCATCTTCTGCTCCTCGGCATCTATTCATCTATTGCGTGTTGGCTGGCGCTGCAGTCGCAGCGGTTGCGGCTGGCCCGTGCAGCTCCGCCGCTGGCGCAGTGTCCTGCGCTTGCTCGGGCATGACGATGGGCACCTGCAGGCATATGCTTTGGGTCGGCAGCACTTCCCGCCAGTTCGCAATCAGCTTCTGGTAGGCGCTGCCAACCGGCCGCATGTTGCGGTCGAGGTCATACAAGCCAAGGGCATTGACGTTGCCATTGTTTTCACGCAGCGCACTGTCCCAGTCGACCTGGTCCGTCAGCGAATACCAGGTGAAGCCAACGATGGGCACGCCATCGTTCCTGACCCGCAGCACATTGGCCCATTCCTTCCACAGCCAGTTCACCGCCTCATTGCCTTTCGGGCCCTGGTAGGTGTTGGTCTCGGTATGCATGACTGGCAAGCGGTACCGCTGGTAATACATGTTGGTAATGACCGAGTAGCCAAAGATTTCACCCGATGCGCAGCAAACGCCGCTGGCATCGACCCGGTGCTCATTGGTGATGTAGTAGTCGTTGCCCATGATGCAATGATGCTTCAGATGATTGTCGAGAAAGAAGTGGTACTCCTCGCGCGTCATGCCGTTGTCCATCAGGTACTCATACATCTCCGAATCGACCCGGCGGCCATAGTTCAGGTCCAGCGACAGGAAGCGGCGATCATTCATCAGTTCGGCCGGACCGATGGCCTTCGGGTTCTCGGCGTGGAAATACTCGGAGGATTCGCTCTGGATAAAGATGGCATCCGGCCGCGTTGCCAGAATCGCCCGCATCGCAAGCAGGTTGGCCTTGACCACATGCTTCAGGGCCGTGACGAAACCGCGGTCCGTGGTCAGTTGCTCGTTCCACCAGCCGTACAGCCCCGAAAACAGGGCGCAGATATACATCTCGTTGACCGGGGTATAGAGCTGCACCCAGGGGTAGCGCTGGGCGAAGGCGGCTGCGTATTGCGAAAAGTGGGCCGGGAAATCCGGGTTCTGAAAGTTGCCTATCCAGTCGGGTACGCCGAAATGGCACAGGTCGACGATGGGCACGATGCCGAGTTTCCGCAAGCGCGCGAACGCAAGATCGGCGAATTCCCAGTCGTACCGGTCAGGACCGAGGAAAGTACGGTGAAGCGGCGGGCCGTAGCGCAAGAACCCAATGCCGAGTTCCCTGACCAGCCTGAAATCGGTTTCCCAATGCTGGTAGTGGCCGCACTTGTCGAGCTCATCCATTCTCAGACGGCCGCCGTCGATGGTCGGAATGCTGTTTTCTATTCCGGTTGAAAAAATGAATCCAGACATCATCGCATCACTCCTCCTGCGGATTGGATGCTGCACAGCGCCCAGGGTTTCGCGAACCTGAAGCTGCCGGCTGACGTCGCGCGGCTAGTGGAATCATCCCTGCGCCATGCCGGCGAAACGAGGCAGCGGGCGGCCCGGAACGGCAATTCCCTGTCAGGTCCGCATCGCGAAAGGGACGGTCATGCTGCCATCCAGTTCCTTCAATCGATCCACGAGCCATTGTTCCGGCGCGCCAAAACTCAGCTTGCGCAATGCGACGGGCGATGACTTGAACTGCGGTTGCTTGCTGACCGGATCGCGTGCATACCAGGTGTGCTGGTTTGCCGCTTCCAGGCCTTGCCCGTAGTGAAACGGGATGAATACTTCGCCTTGCCGCACCGAGTCAACGACCATTGCCAGGCCCTGCCATGTCCCTTGCGGCGACGTGATTTCCACCGTGTCCCCGAGTGCAATCCCATGACGCGCAGCGTCTTCGGGATGAATCTCGACATAGGCGTGGGGCGCACGCCGGTTCAGGACGTCCGACCGGCCCGTCTTGGTGCGCGTGTGGAAGTGATACACCAGCCTGCCGGTATTGAGCAGGAACGGAAATGCTTCGGTCACCGGGTTGGGCTGGCGTCGGTAATGCGCAGGTTTCAGAAATGCCTTTCCCTTGGGATCGATGTGCTTGTAGTTGTCCCGCGTATGCTTGTTGCCGGTTAAGAAGTCGGCGCCATAGCTTTCGCAGTCATCGATGCCAGTCCAGAAATGCAGATCCTCGTACAGGCGCTCCGTGCCACGCGGATGCCTGGCGTTGCAGGGCCAGCGCACGGCTCCCATTTCCAGAATGAGCTCATAGGTCATTGCCGAATAATCACAGGGGCGTCCGGCCGAAACCCGCCGCCATTCTTCAAATGCGTCCCTGGGTTCCTGGAAACCGATCAGAGGTTTCTTGTCCTGGTCCAGAAAACCCAGGCGCCGCGACACGTCGATGAAGATATCGAAGTCGCTGCGCGCCTGGCCCGGCGGCTCGACTGCCTTGAGCATCAGATTCACGCTGCGCTCGGCGTTGGTCACGCAACCGGTCTTTTCTCCCCACATCGCGGTCGGGAAGTAAATGTCGGCCAGCGCAACCGATTCCGTGTCGACGAACGGGTCCTGCACGACCAGGAACAGCTTGTCCAGGATCTTCCTGCTGCGGTTCTGGTCCGGCAGGCTGACCAAGGGGTTGGTGCCTATCACCCACATGAATTCGATCTCGCCCCGCTCGGCACTTTCCATCATGGTGAGTATGTCGTTGGGGACTTCGGGGTGGAAATCGTCGAACGGGATATTCCATAGCGCGCACAGTTCCCGCATGTGCTTTTCGTTGTGCGGGTTGCGGTAAGCAGGGTAGGAACCGTCAGCGCCGGCCTCGCGGTTTGACATGGCCGAGGGCTGGCCGGCCATGAGCAGGGGGCCGGCCCCTGGCTTGCCAATGGCGCCTGTCAGGAGATGCACGGTGTTGACAAGGGATGAGGCGGCGGTGGCCTCGACGCTCTGGTAGAAACCCTGCAGCACGGTCGATACCATCTTCTCGGTGCCGCCTATCCAGTCGGCCGCGGTTTCCAGAATGGATTGTTCAATGCCGCAGATCTCGGCTACGCGTTCCGGCGGATATTCATCGCAGACAGTCTTGAGCATCGGGAAGCCGCTGGTATGCGCGTTAACGAAATCCTCGCGGACCGCTTCGCGGCGGATCAGCAGATGGATCAGCCCATTCATCAGCGCCACATTCGTTCCTGCCCGCAGCTGGATATGAAGATCCGCGCCCTGGCGCACCGTCGGGCTCTTGCGCGGATCGACGACGATGATGCGGCCACCGTTGTTCTTCTTCGCTGCAAGCATGCGTTCCCATAACACTGTCTGAGATTCCGCCACGTTGTGGCCATACAGGCACAGCAGGTCGGCCTGATCGATGTCGACGTAGGAGGCTACCGGGCCGTCCGCGCCGAAATTGGCCATGAGCCCGGTGGCGGAAGTGGCCGTGCAAAGCCGGGTATTGCCATCGATATTCGACGACTGCAAGCCGCCGCGCCATAGCTTGGCCAGCGTATAAAATTCTTCCAGCGTCAATTGCCCGGAGTTGTAGCACGCCAGGTTCTCATGGCCCTGGTCCCAGGCAGCCCGAAAGCGCGCAATGAAAAAGTCCATCGCCTCGGGCCAGTCGACCTGTTCCATGGCGGCGCCCTTGTGCCTGCGTATCATCGGCAGCGTGCCGCGTTGGCGATCATTGTTGGCTACCCACGCATGCTTGCCCTTGGGTCCCAGGTGGCCGAAATTCACCGGGTGGTCCGGGTTGCCGCGCACGCCGGCAATGCGTCCATCCTTCACCGCAATGTCCATGCCGCAGCCGTTGGAACAGAGCAGGCAGGCGGAGTGCACCCACTGATCCGGTTCTCCTTCGATCTGCAGATTGCTATCGATGCGTTTTTCCATGTGCTCCTCCATGTCAAGATGAGATCGGGCGCAGGCGCCTGCCGGGCAGCCCCTTGCAGTCACGTGCCAGAGACTGCGGATGGTTCGGCATCAGGCTTTTCCCTTGTCATTAAAGTCGTCACCAAAGCCGAAAATATCGACGACCCGGAAAAGGCCATCCAGCGATTCCAGTTCCGCCCGGTGCAGGGCGGCGAGACTGCGCAATTTCGTCTCGCCCAAGGCTGTCATGCCGATCCGTACCTGACGGCGGTCGCTGGCATCTTCCGATCGCGTGATCAGGCCAGCTTCCTCGCAGCGGTTCACCAGGGCCAGGGCGCCATGGGGCAATATCTGCAGCCGCTCTGCAAGTTCGCCCACGGTAGCGCTCTCGCGTCCAGGCAGTCCCTTGAGATGAAGCAGGAGCAGATATTGCTGCGGCGTCAGTCCTTCCTTTCCAACGGCCAGTTCGCTAAAGCGCAGGAAGCGGCGAAGTTGATAACGGAATTCCGACAAGGCCTCGAAGTCGGACTTGGCCAGTTTTCTTGAGCTTGGCACGGTCGGGCGAGATGCGGATCAGGTTGATTTGATTTTTTTAATATATCACCACGTGATGTAATCGCATCTCGATTCGGACAAGCCCTGAACGCGTGACAAGCCCGTTTGAGGGTCGTCCTGGCACCATTGATCCTGAACCCTCGCACCCGCAGCGATTCGTCGGCATGGAAGATTTCATGAGGCCATGGAATAGTCGACGGCCCGCGGGGGAAGGGCGACTCATCTTTCGATCGTGCCCGGAAAGCCTTCAGGCAGGGCATGAAAAGAGGCATGGCCTGAAAAGGCGTACCTCCATCGCATGATTGATTCAAAGATAACTCGCTCCACTTAATGAGCATCGAGGCGACTTTCGAAGACTAGGCTGTGATGCATCAAGCCTCACAGGCGCAAATGCGGGGCGCCGAAACGGCGAGGCAGGCCGTGAGCCTGCTGCAACGCCATTCCCCACACTGATCGCGAGCGTACTCATGAACATTCAGGCTTCAAACCATCGCTCCGTCATTGCCAACGCAATGTACGGCGTCCTCAATCCCATTCCGTTCGGCTTCTTTGTGGCCGCACTGATATTCGATCTCATCTATTTGCGCACCGCCGTGATGCTGTGGGACAAGGGCGCCGCCTGGCTCATTGCCATCGGACTGCTGTTCGCGGTCATTCCCCGCCTCGTGAACCTGGTGCAGGTATGGATCACCTCACGCCACAACGTCGCGCGCGCCGACAAGGTCGACTTCTGGCTGAACCTGGTTGCGATTGTCGCGGCTATCCTCAATGCGTTCGTCCATAGTCGTGACGCCTATGCTTCGATGCCTGCCGGCGCCTGGCTCTCGGCCATCACGGTCATTCTGCTCGCCATCGGCCGCATCGGCGTGGCAGCGCAGCTTGCCTCGGAAGGAAAAATCGTCCATGAATAAGATGTCCCATTGCACCATCACGACGCTGGCCTTGAGCATGTCATTGCTTGGCTGCAGCGGCAAAGCCACCATGGAGCCCGTGCAACAGTCGGGAAGCAACCCAGCCTTGCCGGAGCCGAAAGACTTCCTGATGCCGCCCATGCAGGTTCCCACCGGGACCGGCTGGCAGCCGGGCCAGACTCCCAAAGTTGCCTCGGGACTAAAAATCGAGAAAGTCGCCAGCGGCCTGATGCATCCACGCCAGTTGCTTGCACTGTCCAATGGCGACGTGCTGGTGGTCGAGTCCAATGGTCCGGGAGAGGAGCCTGTCACGACGCCGAAGCAGCTGATCGCCAACAAGGTGAAGGGGAGCTCCGGCAAGGGCGGCAAGGGCGGAAACCGGATCACGCTGTTGCGCCCCAAGGCCGGCGGTGAGTGGGACAAGCATGTGCTGGTTGAGCATCTTCATTCGCCTTTCGGCGTGCAGATGATAGGAGACGCGCTCTACGTTGCCAACACCGGTGCCATCGTCAAGTTTCCCTACCATGTCGGGGACACCAGGATAGCCGCGCCGGGAGTGGAGTTTGCGGACCTGCCGAGCACGGTGAATCACCACTGGACCAAGGCGCTGCTGGCCAGCCCGGACGGCAAGAAGCTTTATGTCGGTGTCGGCTCCAACAGCAATATCACCGAGAACGGAATGGATATCGAATACCGGCGCGCCGACGTGCTGGAGGTGGACGTGGCCACGGGCGGCAGCCGCATCTACGCTGCCGGACTTCGCAATCCGACCGGGTTGCAGTGGGAACCGCAGAGCGGCAAGCTGTGGACCATCGTCAACGAACGGGATGAAATCGGCGCGGACCTGGTGCCGGACTACATGACTTCCGTACAGGAAGGCGGATTTTATGGCTGGCCTTACAGCTACTACGGCCAGAACGTGGATCACCGCGTGGTGCCACAGCGCCCGGACCTGGTCGCCAGGGCGCTCAAGCCGGATTACGCGCTGGGCTCGCACGTCGCCGCGTTGGGCCTGCTTTTCTCGCCTGACAATGCGCTGCCGGCGACGTACCACGGCGGCGCGTTCGTCAGTGAACATGGCAGCTGGGACCGTTCGCCGCTCAGCGGGTATGCAGTCGTCTTCGTCGGTTTCGAGCAGGGCAAGCCGGTGGGCCAGCCCAGGGTGGTCGTCAGCGGCTTTCACTCCGACGACGAGAAGAAGCTGTACGGCGCACCAGTCGGACTGGCGCAGGACCGGCAGGGCGCTCTGCTCATCGCCGATGACGTGGGCGATGCGGTGTGGCGGGTCACTGCCCAGGCGCAATAAGGCACTGGCGTTGACGGCTACCTGGAAGGTGGCTCCCCAGGTGCCGGATTGCCCGATGGCGCCTGGCGCGGGCTCGTATGGTCTCTCCGGCGCCTCCTGATGAGCGCTTTGATCCTGTTCAATCCTCGTTGAGGAACCAAAGCTTCGCTTCTTGTACCGACGCTGACTTCGCCCTGCGGCGAAGCGCGCCAGCGATCCCCGCTTTGGGCTCGCGTCGATCAGGAAAGCAGGAAATGAACAATCGCATTGATGTCGTTGGCGAGTCGAGGTACGCGAGGACCGGGCACCCTGAAGCTCTGCCAGAGCAGGGCGCCGAAATGGTTGTGCCTGATGCGCCTTTGCGCAGCGAGCAGCGGGAAACGCCGTTGCTGGAGAAATCAACGTCAGCGCAAGGCCGGACGCGATCGCCTGCAAGCACGGGATTGCGTTTCAGGGAAGAAGCCAGTGCTTCACCCACGGAAGAAAGCGCGGCCTCGGAATCGGAATCAGAATCGGAATCGGAAGAAGAGGACAGCCTGGAGGCTGCACTGCGGCAGCAGGATCCGGCTGCCATCGAGGCGGCGTTGCTGGCCTGCGCCGACCTGTCCCAGCGGGCGAGGAAAAGTCCGATGTTGCTGCACGCACTGGCCAGTCTGGGCCATTTGCATGGCGTGCATCTGCTGTTGGATGCCAACGTCGACGTGAACGCGCGCTCCGGTCAAAGGCGAACGCCGCTGATCTATGCGGCCGCTGGCGGCTCGGCAGAGGTGATCGGAGCGCTGCTCGATCATGGCGCCAATGCGGGTAAGCGCGACAATGCCGGCAACACCGCGCTGCATGTGGCTGTGCTGTGCCGGCAGTACGCCGCTGCCGCGGCGCTGCTTGCCCGGATGAACCGTCAGCAGATCGACCAGCCGAACACGAAGGGCTGTTCCGCCCTGTTCGAGGCGGTGTCGCTGGAGGATGCGGCCATGACGCGCCTGCTGCTTCAGGGGGGGGCGCAGGTCGATTGCCTCTGGCACGAGGCATCGAGCGTGACGCCGCTGATGCTTGCGGCTGCCAGAGGCAATGCCGACATGCTCCACGACCTGCTAACCGCCGGTGCAGATCCCGATGCGCCGGACTGGATGGCTGCCACGGCGCTGTTTTATGCGGTGCGCGGTGGCAGCCTGGCCTGCGTCGGGGCATTGCTCGATGCCAGGGCCGACATCAATGCCCGCGATACGCGCTATTTCACGCCGCTGCTATGCGCGGTCGAGCTGTCCAGCACGGACATGGTCCATGCGCTGCTGGGGCGGGGAGCTGCAATGGCGCACCATGCGCGCATGGCGCGCAGTATTGGAGAGGTCAGATGCAAGACCGAGGATGCCGAATTCGTGGATGAGGACGGACCCTTCATGCGGACGCTGGTGGCGCCGCGCCTGGAACGCGTGCCGCAGCCGGCTCTGCTGCTTGCCGTTTGCAAGGGTCTCGATGGCATGGTGGAATTGCTGATTGATTGTGGCGCCGACGTCAACTTCGTTGCCGCAAATGGGGACACCGCGCTGGCCAAGGCGAACGAACTCGGGCATCACGCGATTGTCGAGCGCCTCCTGGCCCATGGCGCGCGGCAATAAGGCGATCCCCTGTGGACGGGCCGTTGCCGAATCTCACCACGTATCGACAAAGCCGCGCTTCTTTCCCTCCCGCGCCGCCGGCGCCGGCGCCGACTTCAGGCCGCGCATGATCCAGCCGCGCGTCTCGGCCGGGTCGATCACGTCATCGATCTCCAGGTAGGACGCCATGTTGACTGCGCGTCCGTTCTCGTAGGCCGCGGCCACCATTGCATCGAACTGCCGCTTGCGCTCGTCCGGGTCGGCGATCGCTTCGAGTTCCCTGCGATAGCCGAGCCGGATCGAGCCTTCGATGCCCATCGCGCCGAACTCGGCCGATGGCCAGGCGATGGTGAAGAAGGGCGCGCCAAAGCTGCCGGCCGCCATCGACTGCGCGCCCAGGCCATAACCCTTGCGCAGCACGATGGCATACAGCGGCACCGACAGGCTGGCGGCGGTGACGAACATGCGCGACACATGGCGCACCATGCCGGTGGCTTCGGCATCGGGGCCGACCATGAAGCCGGGCGTGTCGCAGAGCGACACGATGGGCAGGTCGAAGGCGTCGCACAGCTGCATGAAGCGGGCGGCCTTGTCGGCGCCGTCGGCGTCGATGGCGCCGCCCAGGTGGGCGGGATTGTTGGCGATCAGCCCGACCGGCCGGCCCTCGATGCGCGCCAGCGCGGTGATCATGCCCACGCCGAAGTCGCGCCGCAGTTCCAGCACCGAGCCGGTGTCAGCCAGCGTCTCCACCAGGGTGCGGATGTCGTAGACCCGCAGCCGGTTCTCGGGGACCACATGGCGCAGCAGGCGCTGGTCGGCGCAGCGCCAGTCCGCGAGCGGCCCCTGGAAGTAGGCCAGGTACTGCTTTGCCGCCCGCACCGCCTCGGCCTCGTCGCGCACCACCAGGTCGATCACGCCGTTCGGGCTGTGCATCGCCACCGGCCCGACTTCCTCGGGACGGTAGACGCCCAGGCCGCCGCCTTCGATCATGGCCGGCCCGCCCATGCCGATGGTGGCGTTCGCGGTGGCGATGATGACGTCGCTGCAGCCGAGGAAGGCAGCATTGCCGGCGAAGCAGCGGCCCGACACGATGCCCACCCGCGGCACCAGGCCCGACAGCCGGGCATAGGCGGCGAAGGAGGTGCAGTCCAGGCCGGCCACCAGCAGCGCATCGGTGTCCCCCGGCCGGCCGCCGCCGCCTTCGGTGAAGAACACCACCGGCAGCCGCCACTGCTCGGCCAGGCGCAGCATGCGGTCGGTCTTCTTGTGGTTCATCATGCCCTGGGTGCCGGCCATCACGGTGTAGTCGTAGGCCATCACCAGGCAGCGCGCGCGTTCCTCGTCGAACAGGTCACCATTGATGCTGGCGATGCCCGACACCAGGCCGTCGGCCGGGCTGATGCGGATCAGCTCATCCATCGGCCGCCGGCGGCGCTGAGCGGCCAGCGCCAGCGCGCCGTATTCGCGCAGGCTGCCGGGGTCGCACAGGTCGTCGAGATTTTCCCGGGCGGTGCGCTGGCCGGTCTTGCGCCGCCGCGCCACCGCGTCCGGCCGCTGCGCGTCCAGCCCGATCGCATGCCGTTCCAGCGCATGGCGCAGGTCCGGGCGGATCGCGTCGGGGTCGATCTCGGCGGCGGGGCCGGTATCGGCGCCGTCGATATCGGCCGGCTCGATATGGCACAAGGCGTCGCCGGCGGCCAGCACCTGGCCGGGCCGCGCCGCCAGCTGGCGCACGATGCCCGACAGCGGCGCCGTCACCAGATGCTCCATCTTCATTGCTTCCAGCACCGCTACCTGCGCGCCGGCGCGCACCGTGTCGCCGGCCTGCACCGCCAGGCTGACCACCGAGCCCTGCAGCGGCGCGAGGATGGCTTCCGTGCCGGGCGGCGCGGAATGGCTGGCCCGCGAGCCCGCTGTGCCTGCCCCGGCGCGCTGCGGCGCATGGCGGCGCGGAGGCGGCGCGGTCGACAGCAGTTCGGCCGCGTGCCTGTCGATGAAGCCGGTGCTGGCCTGGCCGTCGGCCAGCGCCGGATGGCGCAGCAGGTTTTGCAGGAAGGCGAGATTGCTGTCCACGCCTTCCAGCCGGAATTCCGACAGCGCCCGCGCCGCGCGCGTCAGTGCCTGCGCATAGTGCGGCGCCTGCACGATGACCTTGGCCAGCAGCGAGTCGAAGGCGGTGCTGGTGGCGTAGCCGGCATAGCCATGGCCGTCGACCCGCACGCCGGGGCCGGATGGCGGCTCGTAGGCGGTAATGACGCCGCCGGCCGGCAGCGCGCCGCCGTCGGCCGTCATGGTTTCCAGGTTGACGCGGCATTGCAGCGCATAGCCGCGCGGCGCCGGGATGTCCTGCTGCTGCAGGCCAAGCGCCGCCAGCGTGGCGCCGCCGGCGATCTGCAGCTGCGCCTGCACCAGGTCGATGCCGGTGACCTGCTCGGTCACGGTGTGCTCCACCTGGAGCCGCGGATTGGCCTCGATGAAGGCCCAGTCGGCAGGGCCGGCATCGGCCTCGGCATTGAGCAGGAATTCGAAGGTGCCCAGGCTGGCATATCCCGCTTCATGCGCCATGCGCAGCGCGGCTTCCATCATGGCCTCGCGCTGGCGCGCATGCAGCGCCGGGCTCGGCGCGATCTCAATCAGTTTCTGGTGCCGCCGCTGCAGCGTGCATTCGCGCTCCCACAGATGCGATACCGCGCCGCGGCCATCGGCCAGCACCTGCACTTCGATATGCCGCGCCGCCGGCAGATAACGCTCCAGGTACAAGTCGCCATTGCCGAATGCCGCAACGGCCTCGGAGCGGCAGCGCTCGAAGGCTTCGGCCAGTTCATCGGCATGCCGCACCATGCGCATGCCGCGCCCGCCGCCGCCCGCCACCGCCTTGACCATCGCCGCGGCGTTGCCGCCCAGGCCAGCCATGAAGTCATGCGCCTGCGCCAGCGTGGTCGGGCCATCGGTGCCGGCCAGCACCGGCACGCCCAGCCGCCGCGCCAGCGCCCGCGCCTGGCCCTTGTCGCCGAACAGGCGCAACGCCCGTGGCGACGGGCCGACGAACACCAGGCCGGCGGCGGCACAGGCCTCGGCGAAGGCGGCGCTCTCGCTCAGGAAGCCATAGCCGGGATGCAGCGCGTCGCAGCCATGCGCCTGCGCCGCCGCCAGCATCTGCCCGATGTCGAGATAGGGACGGGCGCCGCGGCCGTCGAGCGCGTGGCATTCGTCGGCCAGGCGCACATGCAGCGCATCGGCATCGTCTTGGCTGCAGACGGCAACGGTGGGTATGTCCAGCGCCGCCGCGGCGCGGGCAATGCGGATCGCAATCTCGCCGCGGTTGGCGATCAGTAGCTTCTTCAATGTCATGCGGAATGTCCGTTGTCAGGTTTGCGTGTCAAACCGGCGCTGCCAGGCCACGGCGGGCTGCCGGACCGGTGCGGTTCAGGCCTTGGGCCACAGCACCATCTGCGTGCAGCGGAACAGCGCGATCGTCTTGCCGCTGCCGGCGATGGTCACGGTGGCATCCCAGACCTGGGTGGTGCGGCCCAGGTGCACCGGGCGCGCATGGCATTCGATGCTGCCTTCCAGCGCGGTGCCGAGGTGGTTGCTCTTGAGTTCGACGGTGGTGAAGCCGCTTGCGCCCTGCGGCAGTTGCGACATGCAGCCATAGCCGCAGCAGGTGTCGGCCAGGGTCACGATGGAAGCGGCATGCAGAAAACCATTGGGCGCCATGTGGGCCGGCGTGATGGCCATGGTGGCACGCACGCCATCGGCGCCGACCGCGGTGACCCGCATGCCGAGCACGCCGGGCAGGCTGCCGTTCTGGATGGAATTGAAATGCTCGGGCGTATGCTGCATGGCGGGCTCCGGTCAGAAAAAGGCATGCTATTCTTGCACGAAAATTTGCTGTCCATGCAGCCTTTCACCGCTCCGGTCCCGAGAGAAACGAGGAGAATGCCGTGCCCGTCATCGTCATTGCAAATCCCAAGGGCGGCGTCGGCAAGAGCACGCTGGCCACCAACCTGGCGGGTTGCCTTGCCCGCAAGGGGCACAAGGTGATGCTGGGCGACCTCGACTGCCAGCAGTCCTCGCGCGCCTGGCTGGCCTTGCGACCGGCGGGGCTGCCGGCGATTGCGCCATGGGACATCGGCCCGGACCGCATCGCCCGGCCGCCGCGCGGCGTCACCCATCTCGTGCTCGACACGCCGGCCGGCATGGCCGGGCCGCAGCTGGAGCGGGCGCTGCGCGTGGCCGACCGGCTGCTGGTGCCGCTGCAGCCTTCGATGTTCGACATCCTCGCCACCGAGGCCTTCCTGCAGCGCCTGGCGACGCGGCGCGGCAGCCTGCATGTCGGCGTGATCGGCATGCGGGTCAATCCGCGCACCCGCGCCGCCGACCAGCTGGCCCACTATGTCGGCCAGCTTGGCATGCCGGTGCTGGGCTATCTGCGCGAGACGCAGAACTATGTGCAGCTGGCCGCGCTCGGCGCCACCCTGTGGGATGCGGCGCCGGCCCGGGTCGAGCGTGACATTGCGCAATGGCAGCCGCTGCTGGACTGGATAGATTGCTGAACAACTTCCCTCATTCTCTGGAGCTTCCATGGACTTTTCCACCTGCGACCTGTGCGACGCCAATGAAAACCTGATCGCCGGCGGCAGCCTGACCGTGCTGCCGCCGGTCTTCATCGCGCTCGGCCGGCGCGCCGCCTTTTCCGGCCAGGCCGCCACCCTGAAGGTATTCGAAGACAATGTGCTGGTGCGCGCCACGCTGGAAACGCCGGGCAATGGCCGGGTGCTGGTGGTCGACGGCGGCGGCAGCCTGCGCTGCGCGCTGGTCGGCGGCAACCTGGGCGTGCTGGCCGAAAAGAATGGCTGGGCCGGCATCGTCGTGCATGGCTGCGTGCGCGATTCGGCCGAACTCAATGCCTGCGATATCGGCATCCGCGCGCTGGCGCTGCATCCGCAGCGCAGCGTGCGCAAGGGCGCAGGGGACAAGGAACTGCAGGTGTTCATCGCCGGCGCGGCGGTGCGGCCGGGCGACTGGATCTATGCGGATGCGGATGGGGTGCTGGTGTCGAAGACGGCGCTGGGCCAGGGCTGACGCCTTGCCGGGCTGCCTTCCCGGCTGACCGGATCAGCCGGCGACGAAGCTGCGGCCGGCGGTGCGGACATTCTGCTGGCCGTCGCGGCCATACACCGCCGGCTGGCCGCCGCCGCGCAGGGCCTGCAGGCCGGCCTGGTTGCGGCTGATGTGCTGATGGATCAGCAGGCCGTTGGTGCGGTTGAGTTCCTTGCCGGCTGCGGCTGCCGCCAGCAGCGCCTGCCAGTCGGCGCGCACCGCATCGTCCTGCGCGGCCAGCCAGGCCAGCATGCCGGCTTCGGTGGCCGCATGGCCGGCGGCGGCGAGCGCCTGCATGCGGGCTTGGGCCAGCAGGTTCATCTGGTCGACGATGCCGCTCTTTCGGCCCGCCGTCTGCACCAGCGCAGCCACGTCCGCCCGCACCAGTTCGGCCTGCTCCTGCTGCAGGCATTCCTGCAACTGGCGGGCGAGTTCGCGTTCCCTGGAGAGGCCGGCGGCCGGGCTGTGCTGCGCTGGATGCATGTTATTTCCGTTTCTGGGTCATCAGGTCCTTGACCGAGTCGATCAGGCCGTCGGCAACCTTGCTGGCGTCGACCTGGAAGGTGCCATTGGCAATGGCAGCCTTGATCTCCTCGACCTTCCTGGCGTCGAAGACGCCAGTGGACGACGTGGAGGAAAGCGCCTTGGCCTGGCTGGACAGGCGCACGTTGTCGGTGGCCGCCGTGGTGGCGGCGGCTTTTTCGGCGCTCTTGCTGGCGCCGGTCTGGGTTGCGGCCACGCCGGTCGCGGCGGGCTTCTTGATGGAGCCGGAGTCATTGATTTTCATGACGTTTCCTTAGTCGTTTCGAGGGGACATTCCTCTGCCATGTCTGCTTTACGGCGCGTCTGGCAAAAACTTTAACCCTCTTTCCGGCAACAGGTCAAAAAGTCACTTCCACCGTGCCGCCGGCACGCGCCACGCCCGATACCACCTGGCCGTTCTGGGTCTTGACCTGCACCACCTGGCCGTCGCTGCCATTGGCCAGCGCGCGGCCGTCGGCCGTGACCTTGAATCCCGGCCCCGAGGATACCAGCCGCACCACCTGGCCCTGCGCCACCGCCTGCTGGCTGCGCAGCGCATCCTGGCGCAGCGGCGCGCCGACCGCCACCGAACGGGCCACGGTATGGCCCACCGCCTGCGACTGTT
This sequence comes from Noviherbaspirillum soli, assembly GCF_015352955.1. Lineage (GTDB taxonomy): Bacteria > Pseudomonadota > Gammaproteobacteria > Burkholderiales > Burkholderiaceae_D > Noviherbaspirillum_A > Noviherbaspirillum_A soli. The sequence goes on along the minus strand of NZ_JACYOX010000034.1, from coordinate 12,571 downwards.
CGGTGACGATGCCGGGCGGCAGCGCGGTCAGGTCGCCGCTGACCCTGGCGATGTCGTTCGGGCCTATGGTCTGGCCCTGGGCCAGCGGCACCGCCGCCGCCAGGTATTCGCCCTGCACCTGCACCATCGCCGGTATATAGACGGTCCAGGGCGAGGGCGCCACGCAGCGCACGCCGACCGAGGTCTTGCCCCAGGCGCGGGCGCCGTTGGGGAGGAAGGCTTCCGGCGCGGTGCAGGCGGCCAGGTTCAGGCGCGGGTCGATGGCGCCGACCGTGACCGTGATCTGGCCCGGCAGGCCGCCCGCCTGCACCGTCAGGAACTGGCTGGCCGTCTGGCGCAGCACGCCATGGTCCTGCCGCGCCGGCGCGGTCTGCGCGCTGGCGGCGCCGGCAAGGACGAGGAGCGCCGCCAGGGCTGTGTACGGAGGTTTCATAGTCGGACCCGAGTTTTATTCCAGCCTGCATGGTAAGGCGCGGCGCTTGCGGCAAAGCGGCAAACAGGCCGTGATTTGCCGCCTTTATTGCTCGATGGATAGTGTCGCCGCCTATTTACCATGCACAGCATGCAATTCCACCATCAGGAGCGGGAATGATAGGAAAACTGGATCAGGCGCTGGCGTTTCACGAAGCGGCACTGAAGCTCGGCGCCCAGCGCCAGCAGGTTCTGGCTTCGAATATCGCCAATGCCGACACGCCCAACTACAAGGCACGCGACTTCGACTTCGCGCAGGCCCTGCAGGGCGCGGTGGGCCGCGGCAATCCGGCCACGCCTTCCGTACCGGCGCCGGGCCTGGCGCGGACCACAGCTGGCCACCAGGCCGCAACGGGCGCCAATGGCGCGACGCTGGTCGCCGGCGCGCCGTCGCTGCTGTACCGCACCGGCGTGCAGGGCGGGGTGGATGGCAACACCGTGGACATGGAAGTCGAGCGCAACCAGTTCACCAACAATGCGCTGCGCTACGAAGCCAGCATCACGATGATCAGCAGCCAGATCAAGAACCTGCTGACCGCGATCCAGGGTTAAGGGAAACCGCCATGTCGCTGTTCAATATCTTCAACGTGGCCGGCTCGGCCATGAGCGCCCAGGGGCACCGGCTCAACACCGTGGCTTCCAACCTGGCCAATGCCGACAGCGCCACCAGCGCCACCGGCCAGCCGTACCGCGCCAAGCAGGTGGTGTTCGAAGCGGTGGAGGGCGCCACGCCCGGCTCGACCTCGGTCAGGGTGCAGCAGGTGGTCGAGGACAGCGCGCCGGCGCGTACCGTCTACAACCCGTCGCATCCGCAGGCCGACGACAAGGGCTATGTGCAGATGCCCAACGTGAACGTGGTGGAGGAAATGGTCAACATGATTTCCGCCACCCGTTCCTACCAGACCAATGTGGAAACGATGAATGCAGCCAAGACGCTGCTGCTGAAAACCCTGACCATCGGCCAGTAAAGGAACCAGGCATGACCACGATAAGCGACAACACCGTTTCCCCGGCGCTGCTCAATGCGATGAATCCGTCCAAGGCCGGCGCCGCCAGCGCCGAAGGCATCGCCGGCACCCAGGACCGCTTCATGAAGCTGCTGATCACGCAGATGAAGAACCAGGACCCGCTGAACCCGATGGACAACGCCCAGGTCACCAGCCAGATGGCGCAGCTCTCGACCGTGACCGGCATCGAGAAGCTCAATGCCAGCATGGCCAGCATGCAGAGCAGCTACCAGGCCAGCCAGACCATGCAGGCCACCAGCCTGATCGGCCATGGCGTGCTGGTGCCGGGCAGCAGCGCCATGCTGGCCGACGGCAAGGCGGTGCTGGGCATCGAGCTGCCGGCGGCGGCCGACAAGGTGACCGTCACCATCCGCGACGGCGCCGGCAAGGCCATCCACAAGATCGAACTCGGCGAGCAGGCGGCCGGCACGCTGCCGCTGGCATGGGACGGCAAGACCGACAGCGGCGCTGCCGCCGCCAACGGCCAGTACAGCTTCGACGTCACGGCCAGCAGCGCCGGCTCGGCGATCAAGGCCGGCACGCTGGCCTTCGGCCAGGTCGGCAGCGTCTCGACCGGCGCTTCCGGCGTCAAGCTCAACCTGACCAACGGCGCCTCGGCCACCATGGCCGACGTGCGCGAAATCATTTGACCGCACCCGCAAACCCATAGCAAACGGAGAAGAACATGAGTTTCCAGCAAGGTCTGAGCGGTCTGAACGCCGCGTCCAAGAGTCTCGAAGTCATCGGCAACAACGTCTCGAATTCCAGCACCGTGGGCTTCAAGGCATCGCAGGCGCAGTTCGCCGACGTGTACGCCACCTCGCTGTCCGGCGGCGGCGCCTCGCAGGTGGGCATCGGCACCAAGCTGTCCAAGGTGCAGCAGCAGTTCAGCCAGGGCAACATCACCGCCTCCAACAATGCGCTGGACATCGCCATCAACGGCGCCGGCTTCTTCCGCATGGACACCAACGGCACCGTGACCTATGCCCGTAACGGCCAGTTCGAGCTCGACAAGGCGGGTTACATCGTCAACGCCACCGGCGCCAACCTGACCGGCTACAGCGCCAACGCCGCCGGCGTGCTCTCGACCGGCGCGCCGGGCAAGCTGCAGATCAACACCGCCGACCTGCCGCCCTCGGTCACCAAGCTGGTCAAGGAAGTGGTGAACCTGGATTCCGGCCTCGCCGCGCCGAGCAACTCGCCGTTCAACCCGGCCGACCCGACCACCTACAACAACGCCACCTCGATCTCGGTGTTCGACAGCCTGGGCAATTCGCACGTGATGCAGAGCTTCTTCGTCAAGACCGGCTCCGGCGCCTGGGATGTATACGGCGTGGCTGACGACAAGGTGCTGACCTCGCCGGCCGGCGGCAAGATCGCCTCGCTCGCCTTTGGCCCGGATGGCGCGCTGACGCAGGCCTCGAAGGACGCGATGCCTTTCTCGGTGACCATCCCGGCCACCGCCACCGGCGCCTCCGACATCGTGACCAGGGTGGACTACACCGGCAGCACCCAGTACGGCTCGGCCTTCATCGTCAATGCGCTGTCGCAGGACGGTTATACCTCGGGCCGCCTGACCGGCTTCAACACCGGCGCCGACGGCATCATCACCGGCCGCTACAGCAACGGCAAGTCGTCCACGCTGGGCCAGGTGGTGCTGGCCAACTTCACCAACGTCAACGGCCTGCAGCCGCTGGGCAACAACGTATGGGCCGAGAGCACCGGCTCCGGCGTGCCGCTGGTGGGCACGCCGTCGAGCGGCACCTTCGGCACCCTGCAGTCTTCGGCGGTGGAAGACTCCAACGTGGACCTGACGGCCGAGCTGGTGAACATGATCACCGCGCAGCGGGTGTACCAGGCCAATGCGCAGACGGTGAAGACGCAGGATCAGGTCATGCAGACGCTGGTGAATCTGAGGTAAAGGGGAGGGCGGCTGCTGTTGCCGTAAGCGCAGCGGCAGTTCGTAGGGTGCAATACCCCGCAGGGGCATTGCACCGGTGGTTAAACATGGGAGTCGGACGACAAGGCGGTCCCGGTCGGCGACGGAAGGTGCAATGCCCTTCGGGTATTGCACCCTACGACAACGATTACCGTCGCATTTGAAGTACGCGCAGCGACAGTTGCCGTTGCCGTTGCCGTTGCCGTTGCCGTTGCCGTTGTTTTTGAAGTGGCAGTTAAACCCGTTGAGCGCGCCGTGACGTCGATGCCTGGAGCGGGAAAAGGTGCGGCGTCTGTTTGAGCGCAGCGCAGCGTAGCGAGTTTAGCCGCGCCCCGCTCCAGGCATCGACGGCACGGGGACCCCGCGCAGCGGGGCGCGATCACCGGGTCGCCTTTTTTTGCCTACTTTTTTTGGCGAAGCAAAAAAAGTAGGTCGCCCGCCGGGGCGAATACCCGGCCTGGTCATGACGACAGTGCAGTGGCGTTGTTTTACCAGGGGTAAAGACGTCACTGCGAAGCCGCAGTTGCTTTTGAAGTTTGAAGTTTGAAGTTTGAAGTTTGAAGTTTGTAGTTTGAAGTTTGCCGACAAACGTCAAAAGCTAAGACGACAGTGCTGCCCGTGCGTTGCCGGGTGACGCAAGGCGGCTGCACTGCCGTGGAGACAAGCCGGGAATCCGTCCCGGCGGCCGGGTCACTTTTTTTGCTTCGCCAAAAAAAGTAACCAAAAAAAGGCGCCCCGGTGATCGCGCCCTCGCTGCGCGAGGGTCCCCGTGTCAGCGGTACCCGGAGCGGGGCGCGGCTAAACTCGCCAAGCTGCGCTTGGCTCAGACAGACGCCGCACCTTTTCCCGCTCCGGGCACCGCTGACACGGCGCGCTCAACGGGATTTCACGGCAACGGCAACGGCAACGGCAACGGCAACGGCAAAGGCAAAGGCACCGCAACCGCAACCGCAACCGCAACCGCAACCGCAACCGCAACCGCAACCGCAACCGCAACCGCAACCGCAACTGTCGCTGCGCGGAGCCAAAAGCGACAAACGCAGGGCGCGCATCACATCAGCCGCCCTGCCCGAAACGAAGCGTTGAAAGGAAATGAAATGGACCGTCTGATCTACACCGCCATGACCGGCGCAAAACACATCCTTGAACAGCAGGCCAACAACTCCAACAACCTCGCCAACGCCACCACCACCGGCTTTCGCGCCCAGATCGACGCCTTCCGCGCCGTCCCGGTGGTCGGCAACGAACTCCCCACCCGGGCCTTCGTGGTCGACGCCACCGTCGCCACCGACTTCACCCCCGGCCCGATACAGCAGACCGCGCGCGAGCTCGATGTCGCCATCCAGGGCAAGGGCTGGCTGGCGGTGCAGACCGCCGACGGCGCCGAAGCCTATACCCGCCATGGCAGCCTGAAGCTGTCCGAGAACGGCCAGCTGCTTACCCAGCGCGGCGACGCGGTGCTGGGCGATGCCGGTCCGATCAGCATCCCGCCCGATACCCGCATAGCGGTCGCCAAGGACGGCACCATCACCGGCATGGCGGCCAACCAGCCGCCCACCGTGCTGGGCCGCATCAAGCTGGTCAACCCGGCGGAAAACAACCTGGCGCGCGGCAGCGACGGGCTGTTCCGCACCAGGGACGGCGGCGCGGCCGATGCCGATGCGGCAGTCAACATCATCGGCGGCGCGCTCGAAGGCAGCAACGTCAATACCGTGGACGCCATGGTCAACATGATCAGCTTGGCCCGCCAGTTCGAAATGCAAATGAACCTGATGAAGAACGCCGAGAGTAACGAGACAAAAGCCAGTCAACTCCTCGCTTTGAATTAAGGGTTTCTGCAAGACAATAAAGACTAGCCAACAAGAAGCGGCCGCGCCGCGACGGAGTTAGTCATGATTCGATCCCTGTGGATAGCCAAGACCGGCCTGGATGCGCAGCAGACGCAGATGGACACCATCGCCAACAACCTGGCCAATGTCAGCACCAGCGGCTTCAAGCGCTCGCGCGCCGTGTTCGAGGACCTGCTGTACCAGAATCTGCGCCAGCCCGGCGCGCAGACCTCGCAGCAGACCCAGCTGCCATCCGGCCTGCAGGTCGGCACCGGCGTGCGGACCGTCGCCACCGAGCGCATCTTCACCCAGGGCAATCTGCAGCAGACCAGCAATGACAAGGACCTGGCGATCCAGGGCAGCGGCTTCTTCCAGGTGCTGATGCCCGACGGCACCACCGCCTATACCCGCGACGGCTCCTTCCAGGTCGATAACCAAGGGCAGATGGTGACGTCCAGCGGCTTCGTGATCCAGCCCGCCATCACCATCCCGGCCAACGCGCAAAGCATCTCCATCGGCCGCGACGGCACGGTGTCGGTGACCCAGCCGGGCAGCGCCAACGCAACCCAGGTCGGCCAGCTGCAGCTGGCCACCTTCATCAATGCGGCCGGCCTGGAAAGCCGCGGCGAAAACCTGTATGTCGAGACCACCGCCTCCGGCAACCCGAGCACCAATACGCCCGGCACCAACGGCGCCGGCATGGTCACGCAGGGCTATGTGGAAACCTCCAACGTCAATGTGGCCGAGGAGCTGGTCAACATGATCCAGACCCAGCGCGCCTATGAAATCAACAGCAAGGCGATCACCACATCCGACCAGATGCTGCAGAAGCTGACCCAGCTCTGAAGCGCCATCGTCCACACATGAACAACGCCATTTCCTTCTTCGCCCGGGCCGCCCTGCCGGCGCTGCTGCTATGCGCCTGCAATACCGTGCCGGACTCCATCGTCCAGCGCCCGACCAGCGCGCGCGCGCAGCCGGTCGCCGCGCCCCTGCCGGCCAACGGCGCGATCTTCCAGACCGCCAGCTACCGGCCGCTGTTCGAGGACCGCCGCGCCCGCCATGTGGGCGATGCGCTGACCATCGTCATCAATGAAAAGACCAGCGCCGGCAAGACCGGCACCGACACCGGCAGCAAGACCGGCAGCAGCAGCTTCTCGGTCGGCAAGCTGCTTGGCCTGAACACCGCCGTCACCGGCCGCATGGGCGTGGATGCGAAGGGCGCCAACAAGTTCGAGGACAAGGAAGCGTCCAACTCCAGCAATACCTTCACCGGCACGCTGGCCGTGACCGTCAATGAAGTGCTGCCCAATGGCTACCTGGCCGTCAGCGGCGAGAAGCAGGTGGCGTTCGACAAGGGCGCCGAGTACATCCGCTTCTCCGGCACCGTGAATCCGGACACCATCCTCAACGGCAACCAGGTGGCGTCGACCCAGGTCGCCGACGCCCGCCTCGAATACCGCAGCAATACCCGCATCGACCCGGTGGAAGTGGCATCCCAGCTGGGCCGCTTCTTCCTGAGCGTGATGCCGTTCTGAGAATGCCCTCCATGCAAATGAATCTTCTGCTCAAGGCGCTGCTGTGCGGCGCGCTCATCGCCGGCAGCGCCGGCGCGCAGGCCGAGCGCCTGAAAGACCTGGCCAGCATCGGCGGCGTGCGCCAGAACCAGCTGATCGGCTATGGCCTGGTGGTGGGCCTCGACGGCAGCGGCGACCAGACCACGCAGACGCCATTCACCGTGCAGAGCGTGGTCAGCATGCTGCAGCAGATGGGCGTGAACCTGCCGCCGACCGGCCAGCTGCAATTGAAGAACGTGGCCGCGGTGATGGTCACCACCTCGCTGCCGGCCTTTGCGCAGCCAGGCCAGACACTGGACGTGACGGTGTCGTCGATGGGCAATGCCAAGAGCCTGCGCGGCGGCACGCTGCTGATGACGCCACTGAAGGGCGCGGACGGCCAGATCTACGGCATGGCCCAGGGCAATGTGCTGGTGGGCGGCGTCGGCGCGGCGGCCAATGGCAGCAAGGCACAGGTCAACCACCTGAGCGTGGGCCGCATTTCCAGCGGCGCCACGGTGGAGCGCGCAGTGGCCAGTTCGCTGGGCCAGAACAACATGGTCACGCTGGAATTGAACGACAGCGACTTCTCCACCGCCAGCCGGGTGGTGGAAGCGGTCAACCGCCGCTTCGGCGCCGACACCGCCTCCGCCCAGGACGGCCGCGTGATCCGGGTGCGCACGCCCGCCGGCAGCGACGAGCGCGTGGCCTTTCTCGGCGCGCTGGAAAGCCTGAGCGTGACGCCGGCCCAGGTCGCGGCCAGGGTGATCCTGAATGCCCGCACCGGCTCGGTGGTGATGAACCAGTCGGTCACGCTCGACACCTGCGCGGTATCGCATGGCAACCTGTCGGTGATCATCAATACCGAAAACACGCCCAGCCAGCCGGCGCCGCTGTCGAACGGCCAGACCGTGGTGGTGCAGAACTCCGCGATCGAGATCAAGAAGGACCCGGGCCAGGTGGTGCTGCTGAAGCAGGCCGCCTCGCTGGCCGACGTGGTCAAGGCCCTGAATGCGATCGGCGCCTCGCCGCAGGACCTGCTGGCCATCCTGCAGGCGATGAAGGCCTCGGGCTCGCTGCGCGCCGAACTGGAAATCATTTGACGAACCAAGGACGGGCCAGCGCATGATCAGCCAGAACCCCCGCATCACCACCGACGGCGCCGACCTGCCGGCGCTGCGCCGCGCCGGCAAGCAGGATTCGCCGGAAGCGCTGCGCGCCGCGGCCCAGCAGTTCGAGTCGCTGTTCATGAACATGGTGATGAAGTCGATGCGCGACGCCACGCCGCAGGACAGCCCGTTCGACAGCCAGCAGAGCCGGATGTACACCTCGATGCTGGACCAGAAGATCAGCGACAACTTCGCCAAGCGCGGCATGGGCCTGGCCGACGCGCTGATGCGCCAGCTTTCCAACAACGCCGGCGTCGCGCCCAACGCGGACGGCGCCGCGCCTGCCGGGTCGGCTGCCTCAGTTACATCAGCCACGCCCGCAAGGCAGACCGGCCTGTCGGCCACGCCGCCGGACGGCGCGACGCCATTGGAGATCTCGAGCGCGCGCCAGTACCCGCCGCGGCCCGGCCATGTGCAGGCCTTCCAGGACAAGCTGGCCGAGCATGCCAACGAGGCAAGCCGCAGCACCGGCATACCGGCCAAGTTCATGCTGGGCCAGGCGGCGCTGGAAACCGGCTGGGGCAAGCGCGAGATCCGCGGCGCCGACGGCAGCAACAGCCACAACCTGTTCGGCATCAAGGCCGGCGCCAACTGGACCGGCAGGACGGTCGAGGTCGCCACCACCGAATATGTGAACGGCGTGCCGCAGAAGCGCATGGAAAAATTCCGCGCCTACGACTCCTACGCCGATTCGTTCCGCGATTACGCCAGCCTCCTGAAGAACAACCCGCGCTACCAGAACGTGATCGCCAACAGCCAGGATGCCAGCAGCTTCGCCCAAGGCCTGCAGCGCGCCGGCTATGCCACCGATCCGAACTACGCGGCCAAGCTGTCGCGCATCATCAAGCAGTCGCTGTCGGCCTGAGAGCGCCTGGCTGGAGCGCCGGCGCAGACAACTCAGGCAGCACGGCAAGCGGGCGCAACGGCGCCAGGGACATTTCACCAGGCGGGCTAAAGATTTCCGCAAAGCCGCCGTAGACAGTGCCATAGAGACAAGGAAGGACCATCATGTCCAGCATACTCAGCGTCGGTCAAAGCGCGCTTTCCGCGGCCCAGGCGGGCCTGGTCACGACCGGACACAATATCGCCAACGCCTCCACGCCCGGCTACAACCGCCAGGTGGTGGTGCAGGGCGCGGTCAATGGCCAGGATGCCGGCTACGGCTTCATCGGCAAGGGCACCGAGGTGACGGCGGTGCGCCGCGTCTACAGCGAGTTTCTGAACACCCAGGTACTGTCGACCCAGACCGCCAGCACCCAGTTGAGCAGCTATTACGGCCAGATCCAGCAGGTCAACAACATGCTGGCCGACAGCAAGGCTGGCCTGACGCCGGTATTGCAGGATTTCTTTTCCAGCCTGCAGGCGGCCGGCGCCGACCCGGGCTCGGGCGCGGCGCGCCAGTCCATGCTGTCGTCGGCCAACACGCTGGCGGGGCGCTTCCAGAGCATGGATGCGCAGCTCGGTGAACTGCGCCAGGGCGTGACCACCGAAATGCGGGCCAGCGTGGACGCCATCAATGTCTATGCCCAGCAGATCGGCAAGCTCAACGACGCCATCGAAAAGGCCACCAGCAATGGCGGCGGCACGCCCAACGACCTGCTGGACCAGCGCGACCAGGCGATCTCGGAGCTGTCCAAGGAAGTCAAGGTCAGCGTGGTGAAGCAGGGCGCGATCTACAACGTGATGATAGGCAGCGGCCAGCCGCTGGTGGTGGGCACCAAGACCTATGACCTGTCGATGGCGCAGTCGCCGACCGATCCGAACCGGCCGATGGTGGCCTATCAGACCGTGAACGGCGCCACGCTGCTGTCGGATGAAAGCCTGTCCGGCGGCAAGCTGGGCGGCATGCTGGAGTTTCGCAGCAAGACGCTGGACCAGGCGCAGAATGCGCTGGGCCGGATAGCCATCACGCTGGCCTCGTCCTTCAATGCCCAGCATGTGCTGGGGCAGGATGCCAATGGCAATCCCGGCGCGGAATTCTTCAAGGTGGCGGCGCCCGTGGTGTCGCCCAGCAGCAGGAACGGCGACCAGGCCGCCACCGCCAGCGCGGCCATCGTCAATCCGTCTGCGCTGACCACCAGCGACTACAAGTTGCAGGTCACCGCTGCCGGCACGCCGCCAGCCTACAAGGTGGTGCGGCTGTCCGACGGCAAGCCGTTCGACGGTCCCGCCGACGGCTCGTCCATGGTGCTAGACGGCGTGAGCTTCGGCGTCTCTGGCCCGCTCACGGCGGGCGACGAGTTCCTGGTGCGCCCCACCGCCGACGGCGCATCGCTGCGCAACGGCATCAATGTGAAGATCACGGACAAGGCGGCGATTGCGCTGGGCTCGCCGCTGGCCTCGGCCGCCGCCAGCGGCAACAGCGGCACCGGCATCATCAGCGCGCCCACCGTGACGGCGGCCGGCGCCAACCTGACGCAGCCGGTGGGCATCACCTTCACCTCCGCCAGCACTTTCGACGTCACCGGCACCGGCCCGGGGCTGCCGGCCACCGGCGTGACCTTCAAGGCCGGCGAGGACATCAGCTACAACGGCTGGAAGCTGCAGATCAGCGGCGCGCCCGCCAGCGGCGACAGCTTCACGGTGGGCGGCGGCAGCAACGGCTCCGGCGACAACCGCAATGCGCTGGCGCTGGCCGCGCTGCAGTCGGCCAACACCACCGACGGTGCTTCCACCAGCTTCCAGGGCGCCTATTCGCAACTGGTCGGCCAGGTCGGCAACAAGACCCGCGAGCTGGCATCCACCAGCGCCGCCGCCGAGCAGCTGCGGGCATCGGCGGTCAACGCGCAGCAGGCCGAGTCGGGCGTCAACCTGGACGAGGAAGCCGCCAACCTGCTGCGCTACCAGCAGGCCTATCAGGCCGCGGGCAAGGTCATGAAGACCGCCAGCGACATGTTCGACGTGCTGCTCTCGCTGGGCCGCTGAGGAGGAAAACGATGCGCATCAGCACCAACAGCCTGTATGAATCGAATGTCAGCCGCATCGGCGACACCCAGTCATCGCTGGCCAAGGTCCAGCAGCAGATCGCCAGCGGCAAGCGGCTGCTGTCGCCGGCCGACGATCCGCTTGGCGCGGCCAAGGCGCTGGACCTGACCCAGGGCCAGGCGATGAATACGCAGTACACCGAGAACCGCAGCAGCGCCCGCAGCGCGCTGTCGATGCAGGAGGGCACGCTGCAGAGCGTCACCGGCCTGCTGCAGGACGTGCGCTCGCAGGTGGTCGCGGCGGGCAGCGGTATCCTGGACGACACCTCGCGGAAATTCATTGCCGTTGAATTGCGCAGCCGGCTGTCGGAACTGACCAGCCTGGCCAATAGCCGCGACGGCGTCGGCAATTACCTGTTCGCCGGCTTCAGGGACAATGCCCAGCCGTTCAACAGCAATGGCGGCGCCGTCAGCTATGCCGGCGACAATGGCCAGAAGATGCTGCAGGTCGGGACCTCGCGCCAGATCCCGGCCGGCGACAGCGGCGATGCCATTTTCATGAACGTGCCGGCCAGCGCGGTTTTTTCCAGCACGAGCAGCGGCACTGGCAGCGCGGCGCTGTCGAACATCACCATCCAGGATGCAAGCCAGGCCGTGCCTGGCCACCAGTACGAAGTCCTGTTCGGCGCAGACCCCGGCGGCGCGCCGACCTACACGGTGTACGACACCACCAAGGACCCGAACAAGACAACGCCACTGGCAACCGGCCCCTACGCCAGCCCGCAGACCATCGAAGCCGCCGGGCTCGAAATGACGGTGTCGGGTACGCCAGCGACGAACGACACGCTGAGCATCAAGCCGGCCCGCACGCAGAGCATGTTCAAGACGCTGGACAAGCTGATTGCCACGCTGGAGACGCCGGTCACCACGGAAGCGGAACGCAAGCAGTTCACCTACGACCTCGGCGTGGCCGGCCAGAACGTCGACAATGCCCTGAACAACGTGCTGTCGGTACGCGCCTCGGTCGGCTCGCGGCTGCAGGAACTCGATACCCTGGACGACGCCGGCAGCGCCCGCGACCTGCAGTATGCGGAGCAGCTGTCGGACATCCAGGACGTGGACTACGTCAAGGCGGTCACTGACCTGACCCAGAAGCAGATGCAGCTGCAGGCGGCGCAGCAGAGCTTTGCGAAGGTATCGGGGCTGTCGCTGTTTAATTTCCTGTGAGGCGAGATTGTGTGACGGCTGAGAGGCCTTTCGGTCACGCGGTTGTCCGATTGCGTTGAAGGTATAGGAGATGGATGGAATGCTGGCGGGTGCGGGTGCGGGTGCGGGTTCGGAATAGATCGTGATTGTTTCGGCTGTGAGGGTGCAATCTGATTGAGGGCTTGCAGGGTGTGCAGTTGCAGTTGCAGTTGCTTTTGAAGTGGCAGTGAAGTCCCGTTGAGCGCGCCGTGGCAGCGGTGCCCGGAGCGGATAAGGTGCGGCGTCTGTCTGAGCCAAGCTTTGCTTGGCGAGTTTAGCCGCGCCCCGCTCCGGGCACCGCTGACACGGGGACCCCGCGCTAGCGGGGCGCGATCACCGGGTCGCCTTTTTTTGTTACTTTTTTTGGCGAAGCAAAAAAAGTGACCCGGCCGCCGGGACGGATTCCCGGCTTGTCTCCACGGCAGTGCAGC
>NZ_JACYOX010000033.1 GCF_015352955.1 Noviherbaspirillum soli | reverse complement strand
CGGCGAGCGCCTGGACAACCTGGAAGATCCGTACCGCCTGTTCCGCTGCCACTCGATCATGAACTGCGTCGACGTCTGCCCCAAGGGCCTGAGCCCGAATGCGGCCATCGGCAAGATCAAGGAGCTGCTGGTCCGCCGCGCGGTGTAAACCGAGTCGGGGCGATAATGCCCCATTCCGATGCGCTGCCAGCCCGTGAGCGCATCGGGCCGATTGAATGAAGAATCCCATGTCTGCCAATCATCAAAGCGATCCCGCCAACAGAGCACGACTGCGCTGGCGCAGCCGGCGCGGCCTGCTGGAGAATGACATCCTGCTGACGCGTTTTCTGGATGCCAACGAGGAATCGATGACCGACGAGGAAGTCGACGCCTACACCCGCCTGATGGACCTGACCGACAACGATCTGATGGATCTGCTGCTGGCCCGCAAGGAGCCCAGTGGCGAAATCGACCTTCCGCATGTGCACGCGCTGCTTGCACGTCTGCGCAAGGCTTGATTCTGATTCATCGGCTTTGCGGGGTTTTGTACTAGCATCATTCCCCATCGATAAACCGCTCAACAGAAGGAAGAGCCATGACCCAATCTGACAACAAAGCCACCCTGTCTTTCTCCGACGGGTCACCCTCGCTGGAATTCCCGATCTACAAGGGCACCATCGGCCCGGACGTCATCGACATCCGCAAGCTGTATGGCTCCACCGGCAGCTTTACCTATGATCCGGGCTTCATGTCGACTGCTTCCTGCAACTCGTCGATCACCTATATCGATGGCGACAAGGGCGAGCTGCTGTACCGCGGCTACCCGATCGAGCAGCTGGCCGTGAACTGCGACTTCCTGGAATCCTGCTACCTGCTGCTGAATGGCGAACTGCCGAATGCAAAGCAGAAGAAGACCTTCGTCGACACCGTGACCAAGCACACCATGGTGCACGAGCAGATGCAGTTCTTCTTCCGCGGCTTCCGTCGCGACGCCCATCCGATGTCGGTGCTGGTTGGCACCGTCGGCGCGCTGGCGTCCTTCTACCATGACTCGCTGGACATCAATGACCCGCATCACCGCGAAGTGTCGGCAATCCGCCTGATCGCCAAGATGCCGACGCTGGTCGCGATGGCCTACAAGTACTCGGTCGGCCAGCCTTTCGTGTACCCGCGCAACGACCTGTCCTACAGCGCCAACTTCATGCACATGATGTTCTCCACGCCCTGCGAGGAGTACAAGGTCAACGACGTGCTGGTGCGCGCGCTCGACCGCATCCTGATCCTGCATGCCGACCACGAGCAGAATGCATCGACCTCCACCGTGCGTCTGTCCGGTTCGTCGGGCGCCAACCCGTTCGCCTGTATCGCAGCCGGCATCGCCTGCCTGTGGGGCCCGGCGCATGGCGGCGCCAACGAGGCAGCGCTGAACATGCTCAAGGAAATCGGCTCGGTCGACAAGATCGGCGAATTCGTCAAGCAGGTGAAGGACAAGAACTCCGGCGTGAAGCTGATGGGCTTCGGTCATCGCGTCTACAAGAACTACGATCCGCGCGCCAAGCTGATGCGCGAAACCTGCCACGAGGTGCTGGCCGAGCTGGGCCTGGAAAACGACCCGCTGTTCAAGCTGGCAATGGCACTGGAAAAGGTCGCCCTGGAAGACGAATACTTCGTTTCGCGCAAGCTGTATCCGAACGTCGACTTCTACTCAGGCATCGTGCAGTCGGCGCTGGGCATCCCGGTCTCGCTGTTCACCGGTATCTTCGCAATGGCTCGTACCGTCGGCTGGATCGCCCAGTGGAACGAGATGATTTCCGATCCGGAGCAGAAGATCGGCCGTCCGCGTCAGCTGTATGTCGGCGCCACCCGTCGCGACGTGCCGGCGATGGACAAGCGCGGTTAAGCGCGCCAGTACGCCATCTCGCCCGGTCCGTCAGGGCCGGCGTCATGCAACCCCGGCTTGCCTGCAAGCCGGGGTTTCTTTATGGATCGTCGCAGCTGCGCCGCTCCCGAATTCATGCAAGCCCTGCCAGAGCCGCGTCGCCGCGTCGTGCGCCGACAGAAGGTGGGAGCGCATTTCCCGGTAAGCCATCGCCGCGTCATGCGCCAGGATGGCCTCGACAATCGTTGAATGTTCCTCGAACGAAGCCCGCATGCGGTCCAGATCGCGGAACTGGGTGCGCCGGTAGGGCGCGGCGCGGTTGCGCAGCAGCGCCGCCATCTCGGACAGCACCGGGTTGCAGGCGCCACGGATGATGGTCGCATGCAGTTCGCGGTTGATGGCGTCGTAGCGCGCGATGTCGCCATCGCGCATTGCTTCCCGCGCGCCGCCCTGCAGCGCGCGCAGGGCGGCATGGTCGGCGGCGCCCATGCGCAGCGCGGCGTGGCGGGCACAGGCGGCTTCCAGTTCGCCGATGGCTTCGAACATCTGCGCCAGCTGGTTGGCCGCGAGCGCGGCGACCACCGCGCCCCGGTTCGGGCGATAGGTTGCCAGTCCGATCGCGGCGAGCTGCTTCAACGCTTCACGAACCGGCGTGCGCGACACGCCGAACATGGCAGCGAGTGTCGTTTCATCGAGGCGGGAGTTCGGAGGGAAGCGGCCCAGCACGATGCCGTCGGCAATTTCGCGGCACACCTCGTCCGCCAGGCCGCCGCGGGGGCGCGAAGACAACGGGGCCACCGGCCTCACCCCGCCGCGGTCATCCGCTGCACCGGATGCCAGCAGGCCAGGCGCGTCGCGCCGCTGCCGTCCACCGGCGGCGTTTCGCTGCGGCAGCGGCTGGCAACGTTGCCGCAGCGCGCGGCAAAGCTGCAGCCCGCGGGCAATCGGGACAGGTCCGGCGGCGAGCCAGGTACCGCGGCAAGGGGACGGCCGCGGTCGGCGCCGCTGACCGTGGCCGCCAGCAGGCCGGCAGTGTAGGGATGGCGCGGGCGCCGCACGATGTCGCCGGCAGCGCCTTCCTCAACGATGCGTCCGCCGTACATCACGGCGATCCGGTCCGCCACCTCGACCGCGGCGCCAATGTCATGGGTCACGAAAATCATCGACATTCCTGTCTCGCGCTGCAGCTCGCGCAGCAGCAGCAGGATCTGGATCTGCACCGTGGCGTCGAGCGCGGTGGTTGGCTCGTCGGCCAGCAGCAGGCTAGGCTTGCAGGCCAGCGCCAGGGCAATCATTGCGCGTTGGCGCATGCCGCCCGACAGTTCGTGCGGATAGGCGTCGAAGCGGCGCCGTGCCTGAGGTATCTGGACCCGTTCCAGCATGCGCAGCGCTTCGGCCCGGGCAGCGGCTTGCGCCATGGTGCCATGCGCCCGTATGCATTCGGTGATCTGCTGCCCGATGGTGTAGACCGGGTCGAACGCCAGGCCGGGCTCCTGGAACACCATCGACACCGTCTTGCCGCGGTAGCTGTCCAGGTCTCGGCCGCGCAGCGCCAACACGTCCTGCCCGCCGACCCGCATGCTGCCGCTGATGCGGGTGGTGGCCGGCGGATGCAGGCGCAGCAGGGTGCGCAGCGTCACGCTCTTTCCCGAGCCGGACTCGCCGAGCAGTGCCAGCACTTCGCCCGGCATCAGGTCAAGGCTGATGCCATTGAGGGCGCTGGCCTTGCGCGCTCCGGTAAAGGTGACGTCAAGGTCGCGTATCGACAGCAGGGGCGCGCTCATGCCGCCACCTCCGCGGCCGCCAGCGCATGGCCAGACCCGGCGTCATGCATGTGGCAGGCAACCCAGTGCCCGTTGCCGGGCGCTGTTTCCATCAGGGCCGGCGCCTGCGCCGCGCAGACCGGCTGCGCGGAAGGACAGCGGTCACGGAATCGGCAGCCGGAAGGCGGGTTGATCGGGTTCGGCGGATCGCCGCTCAGCGGCGAGTGCTCGGTGCGGCGGGACGGGTCCATCGACGGCACGGCCGACAGCAGCGCCCGTGTATAGGGATGGGCAGCGCTGCCGTAAATGTGTTCCACGGCGCCGGTTTCGACTACCTGTCCCAGGTACATCACCATCACGTCGTCGCTCAGGTAATGCACGACATGCAGGTCGTGCGAGATGAACAGGTAGGTCAGGCCGCGCTCGGCCTTGAGTTCCTGCAGCAGGTTCAATACCTGCGCCTGCACCGACTTGTCCAGTGCGGCGACCGATTCGTCCAGGATCAGGAGCCGCGGGTCGAAAGCCAGTGCCCGGGCAATATTGACACGCTGCCGCTGGCCGCCAGACAGTTCATGCGGATAGCGGCTGGCGAACTGCCCCGGCTCGAGGCCGACACGCGCCAGCAGCATGCGCGCCCGCTGGCCCGCATCGGCCGCGTTGACGCCATGCGCTATGGGACCGAACGCGATGGTTTCGGCGACCGTCAGGCGCGGATTGAGCGAGGCGAAGGAGTCCTGGAACACCATTTGCAGGTTGCGGCGAAATGTCTTCAACGCGATGCCGCCGAACTCACCGACTCCGTCGCCATCGAACACCATGCTGCCGCTGTCGGGTTCGACCAGCCTGGCAATCAGCCGCGCCGTCGTCGACTTGCCGCAGCCGGATTCGCCGACGATGCCCAGTGTCCTGCCCTTGGCCACCGTGAAGCTCACGCCGTCGACGGCATGGACGAATTTTTTCTCGCGCTCGAACGGATGGCCGCGCACCGGGAAGCGCTTCTTCAGGTCGCGCACCATCAGCAGGGGCTGCGCAGGGCCGCCGCGGTCGGTCGTTGGGCGCGGAGAGGGATGGTTAGTGTTCATTTGCGGATATCCATGGCCGAACGCAGGCCGTCGGCCAGCAGGTTGAAGGCAATCGAGGTGATGAAGATCATCGCGCCAGGCAGGGCGGCCACCAGCGGGTTGCTGTAGATCGCCGCCCGCAGCGTATTGAGCATCAGGCCCCATTCCGGTTCGGGCGGCTTGACGCCCAGGCCCAGGAAGGACAGCCCTGAACCGAGAATCATCGATACGCTCAGCAGGCCGGTTGCATACACGAACACCGGCCCCAGCACATTGCTCAATACATGCACCCGGATGATGGTGAAGGCGCCGGCGCCGCTCATGCGCGCGGCTTCGATGTAATCGAGCCTGCGCACCTGGGTGGTGACGCTTTCCGCCACGCGTACCACCTGTGGCACGAACACCAGCGTCAGGGCGATCAGGCTGTTGCTCATTCCCGGCCCCAGCGCGCCGGCAATGGCGACCGCCAGCAGCACCGAGGGAAACGCATAGAACACATCCAGCATGCGCATTACCGCCATGTTGATGCGTCCGCCGACGTAGCCGGCCGCGACGCCCACCGTGCTGCCGATCAGGAAGGCCGCCAGGACCGGCACCACGCCCATCAGCAGCGACAGGCGGCCGCCATACATGAGCCGGGTCAGCATGTCGCGGCCGAGCTCGTCCGCACCCAGCAAATAGCCGGGGCTGCCCACGGGCAGCAGGCGGCGCAGCATGCTGGCCTTGTAGGGATCGGCTGGCGCCAGCCACGGCGCCAATACTGCCGCGGCGATGATGATCAGCAGCACAAGGGCGCTCGCCAGCGCCACCGGCTCGCGCCGCATCTGGCGCGCCACCAGGCGCCAGTAGCTGCGGCTGGGCGCGGCAGCTGCGGGAAAGGCGCTTTCTATAATCGCGGACATCGTTTTCCTCTTTCAGTTGCGGCCCATGCGCGGGTCGAGCAGGGGTTGCAGGATGTCGACGATCAGGTTGAGCGCGACGAAGAACATGCACAGCACCAGGATGGTTCCCTGCAGCAGCGGGATGTCGCGCTGGAAGATCGCGGTATTGAGCAAAAAGCCGGTGCCGGGCCAGGCAAACACGGTTTCGACCAGGATCGAGCCGCCCATCAGGTAACCGATCTGCAGGCCGGCTACCGCCAGCACGGTGGGCGCGACATTTTTTGCAACGTGGCGGAAGATGCGGCGACCGCCGAGGCCGCGTGCCCGCAGCGACACCACGAATTCCTGCTGCAGCATGTCGGCAACCAGCGCGCGCACGGTTCGCGTAACGATGCCCATCGGGATCACCGACAGCGTCAGCGCCGGCAGCACAAGATGCCGCAGGTGCGCGATGTCCCAGGCCCAGTCGCTTGAGCCGCCCGGTCCGGCGCCCATGGCAGGCAGCCAGGCGAGCCAGGTGGAGAAGACGATGGTCAGCACCAGGCCCAGCCAGTAGTGGGGCACGCTCACGCCGACGACGGAGAGCAGTGTGGCGAACCGGTCCACCCAGCCGCCGTGGCGGTAGCCCGCCAGCGCGCCCAGCATGCACCCGAGCAGCACTCCGGCCAGGCCGGCCGCGCCCGCCAGCAAAAGGGTATTGCCGACTGCCTTGATCACTTCGCCGGCGACCGCGCGGCCGGTGGCGATCGAGGTGCCGAGGTCGCCGTGCAGGGCGCGCGCCAGCCACAGGCCATATTGCACGGGCACCGGCCGGTCCAGGCCATAGGCGCTCTTGAGCGCCTGTATCACTTCCATCGGGGCGTCTGCCGGCGCAACTGCATTGAGCGGGTCGCCGGGCGCCAGGTAGACCAGCATGAACGACAGGAGCGTCACGCCCAGCGCGATCGGTATCGCGTAAAAAAAGCGTTTGAGTATATGGAAAAGCATGGTGAATTTTTTCCTGATGGATCTGCGCGTGGCGCCAGGCCTGCCGCAAGCGGCCCGGCCCGGCAAGCGGCGTCTGGCTTACATCCGTATCGTGGTCAGGTCCTGGAACCAGTGCTGCGCCTGGATGAATTCCTTGACCTTCGGCGATATCACATGCGGATTGACGTCATGCACCACCCACAGCATCAGCGCGTCATCCACCATCGCCTGATGCACCGACGCCAGCAGCGCGTCCTGGCTCTTCGCGTCGAAGCTGACGCGGATCTTGTCGATCGCCGCATCCACCTTGGGATTGGCGTAGCCGCCCCAGTTGACGCCGTTGGGCGCGACATACCGGCTGTCTGCGAAGCGCGTCAGCGCATAGAACGGGTCGGCTGTCACATACCCCAGGTTGATGCCGGTGATGCCCTTGGCGGCGTTCATATCCGCCTTGGCGCCGCTGCGCCAGTGCAAGTACAGGTTCTCCAGTTCCACCACCTCGAATTCAAGCTGGATGCCGATTTCGGCCAGGCTTTGCTGGATGAACTCGTTCATCGGCAGCGACAGCATCTGCCCGGTGCCGCCCTGCGCAATGATGATCTTGGCCTTGAGCGGCTTGTTTGGGCCGTATCCGGCCTGGGCCATCAGCGCGCGCGCCGACGCCAGGTCATATTTGAGATCGAACGAGGGCTTGCCGAACCATGGGCTGGTAGTGTCGAGCTGTCCCTTGGCCGGCGTCGCCAGGCCATTGAGCAGCTTGACGATCGCTTCGCGGTCGATTGCCAGGTTGGCGGCCTTACGCACCCGGATGTCGGTCCATGGCGAGCCGGGCTGGGTGCTGAAGTGATAGGGCCAGACGTGGGGCGTGACGTTCTTCACCAGCTTGAAGCCGGAACCCTGGAGTTGCGGCAGCACGTCCGGCGGCGGCGTCTCGATGATGTCGACCTGGCCGTTGAGCAGGGCGTTGGCGCGCGTGAGGGCATCGGGGATCGGCAGCAGCACGATGCGGTCGGTCTTGGCCATGCGGTTCTTGTCCCAGTAGCCGGTATTCTTCACCAGCTCGGCGCGCTCGCGGGGCACCAGCTTTTCCAGCCTGAACGGGCCGGTGCCGGAAGGCTGGGCAGCGACCTTGCTCCAGTCGCGGCCGAGCTTTTCCCACTGGGCCGGGCTGGAGATCAGCAGCCATGGCAGCTGATAGGGGAACAGCGCATCGACGTCCTTGGTGACGATTTCCACCGTGCCGTCGTCCACCTTGCGGTAGCTGGCAATGGACGGGATGCGCGGCCTGACCTGGGCGCTCTGCTTGGCGTCGAATTGCGGCGCCTTGTCATTGAGGACCTTGTCGAGGTTCCAGACCACCGCGTCCGCAGCCAGGTCGGAGCCGTCGTGGAACTTGACGCCCTTGCGCAGCGAAAACAGCCACTTCCTGTTGTCTTTTGCATCGACTTTCCATTCACTCGCCAGTCCTGGCACCAGCTTGCCGGGTCGGTTGCCGACATTGGCTTCCCAGGCGATCAGCGGGTCATAGATCGTATGGCCGGTGAACTGGTAGGCGCCGGCGCCGCGGTCCGGCTGGCCGGTGGTCAGCGGGATATCGGCCATCGAAATGCCATAACGGGCAACGGTTTCGGCATGGGCGCCTGCATGCAGGACCAGGGCCGCGGGTACCGAAATGAGGCAACGCAGCAGCGAAGCGGACAGCAATTGCATGGAAATCTCCGTGTAAGAAGGACTGCTGTCGTCTGAGCACGGAACGTGCCATGAGGCATCATTCATGCCATTGTTTTTCGCAAGTGCCTGTTCCTTATCCGCTTGTGGGCAGGTTGTATTTTCAGTGGCATGGAAGGGAGCCGCATCAGGCCGGCCGCTAAGGGACCTGGCGCTCTGCGGATGCACCGTCATGGATCGCGCGGACCCGTTCGTGGTGCAACGTGGGGAGTCATCTGCATGCAATGAGCATGTCGGCTGGCGACGGCGGATGCCCTTGCGCCACAGTTTTACGACGGTTGTACCCAGGTTTGCGCCACCGGGCGCAAATAAAGCCGCGGCGCTTCCCGCCGTCTTCTTGGCATCAGGCTTTATATGCTATTCTTTCGCACTTGATTTAAATCCACTACGTGGTCCAGGTCAAACAGGTCCTTCCCCCACAACTTGATGTGCAATCCGCTAACCGGTCAGGCCGTGTCGCGGAAGGTTAAACAACCCGCTAATCTCGCGAAACGCGAAGAAAGGTGAGCAAGATGATGCAGCAGTACCTCTCCAATTCCTATCTGTTCGGAGGAAACGCACCGTACGTCGAAGAACTGTACGAAGCGTATCTGAACAATCCCGGCTCGGTGCCTGACAACTGGCGCGCTTACTTCGACGCCATGCAGCACGTGCCGGCAGTGGACGGATCGACCCGCCCTGACGTTCCCCACGCACCCGTCGTCGCTTCCTTTGCAGAACGCGCCAAGCAAGGCCCGATCCGCACCGTGAGCGCGTCCACCGATGCCGAAATGGGCCGCAAGCGCGTCGCCGCCACCCAGCTCATCGCCGCTTACCGTTTTCTTGGCTCCCGTTGGGCCAATCTCGATCCGCTGCAGCGCCAGGAGCGCCCCAGCATCCCTGAACTGGAGCCGAGCTTCTACGGCTTCACCGATGCCGACATGGACATCGTGTTCAACATCAGCAATACCTACTTCGGTTCCGAGACGGCATCGCTGCGCGACCTGCTCAATGCGCTGCGCGACACCTACTGCCGCTCCATCGGTTCGGAGTTCATGTACATCACCGATCCGGGCGAGAAGCGCTGGCTGCAGGAGCGCCTGGAGTCCGTGCGCGCAACGCCGAACTTCACCGCCGAAAAGAAGCAGCACATCCTCGAGCGCCTGACCGCGGCCGAAGGCCTGGAACGCTACCTGCACACCAAGTACGTCGGCCAGAAGCGCTTCTCGCTGGAAGGCGGCGAGAGCTTCATCGCATCGCTTGATGAAACCATTCAGCGCGCCGGTGAAAAGGGCGTGCAGGAAATCGTGATCGGCATGGCCCACCGCGGCCGCCTGAACGTGCTGGTCAACATCCTGGGCAAGATGCCGCAGGAACTGTTCGCCGAATTCGAAGGCAAGCATGCCGACGACCTGCCGGCTGGCGACGTGAAATACCACCAGGGCTTCTCGTCCGACGTCACCACGCCTGGCGGCCCGGTCCACCTGTCGCTGGCATTCAACCCGTCGCACCTGGAAATCGTCAACCCGGTGGTCGAGGGCTCGGTCAAGGCGCGCATGGAGCGCCGCGGCGACAAGGATGGCTCGCAGGTGCTGCCGGTGCTGGTGCACGGCGACGCCGCATTCGCCGGCCAGGGCGTCGTGATGGAAACCCTGAACCTGGCGCAGACCCGCGGCTACGGCACGGGCGGCACGGTGCATATCGTGATCAACAACCAGATCGGCTTCACCACCTCCGATCCGCGCGACTCCCGTTCCACGCTGTACTGCTCGGACGTGGTCAAGATGATCGAGGCGCCGGTGCTGCATGTGAATGCGGACGATCCGGAAGCCGTCGTGTTCGCCACCCAGATCGCGCTGGACTACCGCGTCCAGTTCAAGAAGGACATCGTGGTCGACATCATCTGCTTCCGCAAGCTGGGCCACAACGAGCAGGACACCCCGGCGCTGACGCAGCCGCTGATGTACAAGAAGATCGCCAAGCATCCAGGCACCCGCAAGCTGTATGCCGACAAGCTGGCAACCCAGAACACCATCCCGGCCACGGCTGGCGATGAAATGGTCAAGGCCTATCGCGACGCGATGGACGCCGGCCGCCACACCGTCGACCCGGTGATCTCGAACTTCAAGAGCAAGTACGCGGTCGACTGGATGCCGTTCCTGAACCGCAAATGGACCGACGCCGCCGACACCGCCGTGCCGCTGGCAGAACTGAAGCGCCTGGCTTCCCGCATCACCACGGTGCCGGAAAACTTCAAGCCGCACTCGCTGGTGGAAAAGGTGCTGGCAGACCGCGCCGCCATGGGCCGCGGCGACATCAACCTCGACTGGGGCATGGGTGAACACCTGGCCTATGCATCGCTGGTGTCGTCCGGCTACGCAGTGCGCCTGACCGGCCAGGACGCCGGCCGCGGCACCTTCGTGCATCGCCATTCGGTGCTGCACGACCAGAACCGCGAGCGCTGGGACGCCGGTTCCTACATTCCGCTGCAGAACGTGTCGGAACAGCAGGCGCCGTTCAATGTGATCGACTCGGTGCTGTCCGAGGAAGCCGTGCTCGGTTTCGAATACGGTTACTCGACCGCCGAACCCAACACCCTGACGATCTGGGAAGCCCAGTTCGGCGACTTCGCCAACGGCGCGCAGGTCGTGATCGACCAGTTCATCAGCTCCGGCGAAGTGAAGTGGGGTCGCGCTTCCGGCCTGGTGATGATGCTGCCGCACGGCTATGAAGGCCAGGGCCCGGAGCACTCGTCGGCACGCCTGGAGCGTTACCTGCAGCTGTGCGCGGACAACAACATGCAAGTGGTGCAGCCGACCACGGCAGCGCAGATCTTCCACCTGCTGCGCCGCCAGATGATCCGCCTGTTCAGGAAGCCGCTGGTCATCATGACGCCGAAGTCGCTGCTGCGTAACAAGGATGCCGGATCGCCCCTGTCCGAGCTGGCCAAGGGCACCTTCCAGACCGTGATCGGCGAAGTCGACGAAGCGATCGATCCGCGCAAGGTCAAGCGCGTGATCGCCTGCTCCGGCAAGGTGTATTTCGACCTGGTCAACGCCCGTAAGGAACGCGGCCAGTCCGATACCGCCATCATCCGCATGGAACAGCTGTATCCGTTCCCGCACAAGGCATTCGCGGCCGAGCTGAAGAAATTCCCCAACTACACCGAACTGGTATGGGCGCAGGATGAGCCGCAGAACCAGGGCGCATGGTTCCAGATCCAGCACAACATCTTCGAGAACATCGAGGAAGGTCGCAAGCTGGCCTATGCAGGCCGTCCGGCCAGCGCATCGCCTGCTGTCGGTTACTACGACAAGCACTATGCGCAGCAGAAGGCATTGATCGACACCGCCTTTTCCAAGCTCAAGGGCTTCGTCCTGACCAAATAAGAAAAACTTTCAGCGCGCCGGCCCGAAGCGGGCGGCGCGTTGCGCATATACCGAAACGGAGTAATACATGGCAATTCTTGAAGTCAAAGTCCCGCAACTGTCGGAATCCGTCGCCGAAGCGACCCTGCTGCAATGGCACAAGAAAGTCGGCGAAGCTGTTAGCCGCGATGAAAACCTGATCGACATCGAAACCGACAAGGTGGTGCTCGAGCTTCCCGCGCCGGACGCCGGCGTGATCACCGAAATCATCAAGGCTGACGGCAGCATGGTCGTCGCCGGTGAAATCATTGCAAGGATCGACACCGAAGCGAAGGCCGGCGCCGCCGCGCCAGCCGCAGCCGCCGCCGCTCCCGCACCCGCTGCGGCCGCACCTGCCGCCGACCCGGTTCAGGCTGCGATCGCCAACCTGGCCGCCAAGGCATCGTCCGGCGTGGCCATGCCGGCCGCAGCCAAGCTGCTGTCGGAAAACAGCCTCTCCGCAGGCGATGTCGCCGGCACCGGCCGCGATGGCCGCGTGACCAAGGGCGATGTGCTGGGCAAGCTGGAAGCCAAGCCGGCCGCAGCGCCTGCCGCCGCCCCGGCGCCTGCCGCCAGGCCTGCGCTGCCGCAGGTAGCCGCGCCGGTCGCCGGCAACCTCGGCGACCGCCCGGAAGAGCGCGTGCCGATGAGCCGCCTGCGCGCCCGTATCGCCGAGCGCCTGGTGCAGTCGCAGTCCACCAACGCCATCCTGACGACGTTCAACGAAGTCAACATGAAGCCTGTGATGGACCTGCGCAACAAGTACAAGGACAAGTTCGAGAAAGAGCACGGCGTCAAGCTGGGCTTCATGTCCTTCTTCGTCAAGGCAGCGGTTGCCGCACTGAAGAAGTACCCGATCATCAACGCATCCGTTGACGGCAACGACATCGTTTACCACGGCTACTTCGACATCGGCATCGCGGTCGGTTCGCCGCGCGGCCTGGTGGTGCCCATCCTGCGCAACGCTGACCAGATGTCGATCGCCGAGATCGAGAAGAAGATCGGCGAATTCGGCGCCAAGGCCAAGGACGGCAAGCTGACCCTGGACGACCTGTCCGGCGGCACCTTCTCAATCTCCAACGGCGGCACCTTCGGCTCGATGCTGTCGACCCCGATCATCAACCCGCCGCAGTCGGCGATCCTGGGCGTGCATGCGACCAAGGACCGCGCAGTGGTCGAGAACGGCGAGATCGTGATCCGCCCGATGAACTACCTGGCCATGTCCTATGACCACCGCATCATCGACGGCCGCGAAGCGGTCCTCGGCCTGGTGGCCATGAAGGAAGCGCTGGAAGATCCGGCACGCCTGCTGCTCGATCTGTAATCACCCCCGCGGCGAACAATGGCGGCCACGAGCCGCCATTGTTTTGCCGACTGATGTGCAAGGAATGGAAGGAAAACTATGTCCAAGAATTTTGATGTGGTAGTGATCGGCGGCGGCCCTGGCGGCTATATCGCGGCAATCCGCGCCGCCCAGCTCGGCTTCAACGTCGCCTGTGTCGACGAATGGAAGAATGAAAAGGGCGGTCCCGCGCCCGGCGGCACCTGCACCAACGTCGGCTGCATTCCGTCCAAGGCGCTGCTGCAGTCGTCGGAAAACTTCGAGCATGCCGCGCACTCGTTCGCCGACCATGGCATCACCGTGCAGGGCCTGGCTATGGACGTGCAGAAGATGCTGGGTCGCAAGAACACCGTGGTCAAGCAGAACAACGACGGCATCCTGTTCCTGTTCAAGAAGAACAAGGTCGCCTTTTTCCATGGCCGCGCTTCCTTCGTGAAGGCCGCCGATGGCGGCTATGAGATCGCGGTGGCCGGCGCTGCTGCCGAGACGCTGGTGACCAAGCATGTGATCGTCGCCACCGGCTCGAATGCCCGCGCACTGCCGGGCGCGCCGTTCGACGAGCAGCGCATCCTGTCCAACGTCGGCGCGCTGGCAATCCAGGAAGTGCCGAAGAAGCTGGGCGTGATCGGCGCCGGCGTGATCGGCCTGGAAATGGGCAGCGTCTGGCGTCGCCTGGGTGCGGAAGTGACCGTGCTGGAAGCGCTGCCGACTTTCCTCGGCGCTGTCGACCAGCAGATCGCCAAGGAAGCCCACAAGCTTTTCACCAAGCAGGGCCTGGCCATCAGCCTGGGCGTGAAGATCGGCGCCATCACCGCTGGCGACAGCGGCGTGACGGTCGAGTATGTCGACGACAAGGGCAATGCGCAGAAGGGCGAGTTCGACCGCCTGATCGTATCCATCGGCCGCGTGCCCAACACCATCGGCCTGCAGGCCGAAGCGGTTGGCCTGCAGCTCGACGAGCGCGGCTTCATCAAGGTTGACGACGAGTGCCGCACCAATCTGCCCAATGTCTGGGCAGTGGGCGACGTGGTGCGCGGCCCGATGCTGGCGCACAAGGCCGAGGAAGAGGGCGTGGCGGTTGCCGAGCGCATCGCCGGCCAGCATGGCCATGTGAACTTCAACACCGTTCCGTGGGTGATCTACACCTCGCCGGAAATCGCGTGGGTCGGCAAGACCGAGCAGCAGCTGAAGGAAGAAGGCGTGTCCTACAAGGCCGGCACCTTCCCCTTCCTGGCCAACGGCCGCGCCCGCGCGCTGGGCGATACCTCGGGCATGGTGAAGTTCCTGGCCGATGCCAAGACCGATGAAATCCTTGGCGTGCACATGGTCGGACCGGTCGTGTCGGAACTGATCTCCGAAGCCGTGGTGGCGATGGAGTTCAAGGCGTCGTCGGAAGACATCGCCCGCATCTGCCACGCCCACCCCTCGCTGTCGGAAGCCACCAAGGAAGCCGCGCTGGCAGTGGAGAAACGTTCGCTCAATTTCTAGGTCGAACGTCCTTTGACGGAGGCGATGATGAGATGGCGCGCACTGCTTGCAACCCTGTCGGCGCTGGGCCTGGCGGCCTGCGCCACGGCGCCGGTCAGCAATGACCTCGGCATCGAGACCGTCAGCCGCGGCCAGCCGGTGGCTGGCGCCAGTTGCACGGTGCAGCTGGTCGAAGGCAGTTTCAACATCGTCACGCCTGCCGTCGTGCCGGCACGCAATACCCGTGGCGACCTGCGGGTGGTATGCAACAAGCAGGGCTACCGGACGTCCGAGGTGCTCTATCGCGGCGGCTATGCCGGTTACGACGGCTATGGCGGCCGCACCAGCCTGGGCTTCGGCCTGGGCGGCGGGGGCGGCAGTGTCGGATACGGCATCGGGCTTGGCGTGCCCATAGGCGGAGGCGCCAGCCCATCGTCGGTGCCGGCCAGTGTGCTGGTTGAAATGAACCCGCTGTGAGAGTGCTACGGCTTCAAGGCGTCTACGTTGTGGCATAACAGCCAAATAACAGCGAGCAGAAGGGCGAGGCATGTTCTCGCCCCAATTTTTTCAGGTTCTTCACGGATGCCCGTGACTCCGTAAGGTGCAATACCCCGCAGGGGCATTGCACCGATGGTTGACCACGGCAAACGGCCCATGGGGCCCATCGCCGTTTGGCGACGATGGCGCAATGCCCTTTGGGTATTGCGCCCTACGGCGTCACGCTCATCCGTGAGGGACTTTGTTCATGGCCGCGCGGCAGACGCGGCACGGGAGGCGGAATTTGATGGATGTGCGCGAGTATTACCAGCATGCGCTGGCCGAGCGGGGCTTTTCGGCAGACCAGGCCCAGCATGCGGCGGTAGAGCGGCTTCAGCGCTGCTATGAGGAATGGGTGGAATACAAGGCGCAGCGCGCCAGCGTGTTCAAGCGCCTGATCAGTCGCCCCGCGGTGCCGCGCGGCGTCTACATGTGGGGCGGTGTCGGGCGCGGCAAGTCCTTCCTGATGGACAGCTTCTATCTGGTGGTGCCTGTGGTGCGCAAGACCCGGCTGCACTTCCATGAATTCATGCGCGGCGTGCACCGCGAGCTCGACGACCTGAAAGGCGTGGCCAATCCGCTCGACACCGTGGCCCAGCGCATCGCCAGGAAGTACCGGCTGATCTGCTTCGACGAGTTCCATGTGTCGGACATTGCCGATGCGATGATTCTCTACAACCTGCTCAAGGCCCTGTTCGACAATGGCGTGTCGTTCATGATGACTTCCAACTACGAGCCGGACACGCTCTATCCGAACGGCCTGCATCGCGACCGCATGCTGCCCACGATCGAGCTGCTGAAGGACCGGCTGGACGTGATGTGCGTCGACGCCGGGATCGACTACCGCAAGCGGGCGCTGGAGCAGGTCGAGGCCTATCACACGCCGCTGGGGCAGGAGGCCGACCGCCAGCTGCGCCATGGCTACGCCAAGATCGCCGAGAGCGAAGACCAGGATCCGCTGATCCGCATCGAGTCCCGCGAAATCCGGGCGCTGCGGCGCGCCGGCGGCGTGATCTGGTTCGACTTTGCCACGCTGTGCGGCGGCCCGCGCTCGCAGAACGATTACCTGGAAATCGCCAGCCAGTTCCATACCGTGATCCTGTCTTCGGTGCCGAAGATGTCGGCCGCGATGTCGTCCGAGGCGCGTCGCTTCACCTGGCTGATCGATGTGCTGTACGACCACAAGGTCAAGCTGCTGATGTCGGCCGAAGTGCCGGCCGAGGAACTCTATACCGAAGGCGTGCTGTCCAATGAGTTTCACCGCACGGTGTCGCGCATTGTCGAAATGCAGTCGCGCGAGTACATGCAGTCCGAGCGGCGCAATGTGATGGAGTCCCTGTCCCGATGATGCGATTGATTGCCGTGCGCCGGCTGGCGCTGACGATGGTGCTGGGCCTCGCCGCGCTGCATGCCGCGGCCAGCGACACGGATGAGGTCGTCGCGCGCTATCCCAAGGGTTCGATCGACTCGGTCGAGTCGGCCGATGCGGCGCTGGCGGACGTCAAGCGGGAACGCGAGGAAGTCGAGGCGCGTGCCCAGGATACTGAATATGCCTGCTACAGCAAGTTCTTTTCCTCGCCTTGCGTAAGCAAGGTCAAGGAACAGCGCCGGGCGGATCTGGAACGGCTCAAGCCGATCGAGGTCGAGGCCAATGCCTTCAAGCGTCGCGATGTCGTCGAAAAACGCGATCGCATGCTCGAAGAGCAGCGCGCGCGAGAGGCGCGCGAGGCGCCCGAGCGGGCCGAACGGGAACGCGTCAATACGGAGAAAGCCGCAAGAAAGGCTGCGGATGTGGCAGCGCGGCAGGCAGTGCCGGAAAATCCGCCGAAAGGCAGGAAGCCGGCTACGCCGCGTCCCGAGCCGGACGCGCCCCGGACGGATGGCCGGGACCGCATCGCCGAGCATGAGGCGCGCATGGCAAAGGCGCGCGCCGAGGAGGAGTCCAAGTCGGCGGAACGGGAAAGGAACATCGCCGCCTACCAGCGCAAGCAGGAAGAGGCGCTGGAGCGTCAACGCAAGGTGGAAGAAAAGAAAGCCAAGCGGGCGCAGCAGGACAAGGAAAAGCAGGACAAGGAAAAACAGGACAAGGAAAAACAGGACAAGGAAAAACAGGACAAGGAAAAACAGGACAAGGAAAAACAGGGCGCCGCCAGGGCGCCATGAAGCTGGCTGCGAGGCTCAAACCGCGCGCCGTATGCCCTGCGCCTGATAGGTCTTCTTCTCCGGCGGCGGCGTGACCAGCCTGACCAGCGCCAGCGTGCAGTTATCGGCGCGCTTGCCGGCGCCGCGTTCACGCGCCTTGGCGATCATCATTTCGGACGCCTCCCGCGGCGAGCGTGCGGCCAGGGCGGCGCCCAGTTCAGCATCCGCGAAGTAGTTCGACAGCCCGTCGGAGCAGAGCAGAAAGCTGTCGCCCGCCTGCAGACCGTCGTGCCGGCCGCTGGTGACGCTCATGTGCTGGTTGCCGCCGCCCAGCGTGTTGAGCAACAGCCGCGCCAGCTTGGCGCCGCCGGGATCGTCCGGCTTCAGCTTGCCTTCGGCAATCAGCTTCTCGCGGTAGGAATGATCGACGGTACGAAACGCCGGGTTAGGGCCGCTGAAGCGGTAAAGCCGTGAATTACCGACATGCGCCCAGTGCGCCGTGCCCTCGGGCGTCAGAACCAGCGCAACCAGGGTGCTCTGCGGCCGCTCGCCGGAAGTAATGCGCGCCAGGTTGATCACGGTGTGCGCTTCCAGCGCGATGGAGGACAGCATCTCATCGACCTGTTCGGTCAGCGGCGAAAACTGCTCGAAGACCTGGCGCGCGGTGCGGATCACCTGTTCCGCCGCCATCGCGCCACCTGAACCGGCGCCGCGGCCGTCGGCCAGCACCGCCATCATGTAGCCCGGCGCGCGCGGCGCGGCAAACAGCGCCACCCGGTCCTGTTGCTCGTCGCGGTCGCCGATGTGCTGACCGGTTGCTGCCTCTATCTTGTACTGGCCCATGTGTTCCGCTTGGATTAAACTTGCCGCCTGTCGAGAAATTCGCCAAATTATCCCACGCAAAATGTCCTGTAGGAAAGAATTGCGATGATTAGCACGGAAACTTTTCCATGAACAAG
Organism: Noviherbaspirillum soli; assembly: GCF_015352955.1. Classification (GTDB taxonomy): domain Bacteria; phylum Pseudomonadota; class Gammaproteobacteria; order Burkholderiales; family Burkholderiaceae_D; genus Noviherbaspirillum_A; species Noviherbaspirillum_A soli. The sequence continues at coordinate 52,218 of NZ_JACYOX010000033.1, read as the reverse complement.
CTTGCTGAAGACATAAAAAAACGCATCATCGAACTGGAAGTGGAACATCGCGATCTCGACTCTGTCATCGACATGCTCAGCACCCATGGCCAGCATGAGGAATTGCAACTCCGGCGCCTGAAGAAGCGGCGCCTGCAGTTGAAGGATCACATCACCCTGCTCAAGATGCAGTTGATTCCCGACATCCCGGCCTGAGCGGGCCGGGGCCGGCTCCTGATAAAATAGCGGCTCTTTTCCGGCCATCATGGTCCGGCCCACCGGCGCGCAGCGCGTGCATCCAATACAGCATCGAACTTGACAGCAGAACATTCCAGCGCAGATATCACGGGCGAGCGCGACGCCGAGGTCGAGCAGCTCTTTGGCCCGACAGGTCCGTTGGTGGATGCCGTACGTGGTTTCCGGCCACGCCTTCCCCAGACGGAAATGGCCAAGGCGATTGCCGATGCGATTGCCGGGCAAAAAACCCTGATCGCCGAAGCCGGCACCGGCACCGGCAAGACCTTTGCCTACCTGGTTCCGGCCCTGCTCTGGGGCGGCAAGACGGTCATTTCCACCGGGACCAAGAACCTGCAGGACCAGCTCTACCTGCGCGATATTCCGACCGTACGCAAGGCCCTGAATGCGCCGGTGTCGGTCGCCCTGCTCAAGGGGCGCGCCAATTACCTGTGCCATTTCCATCTGGAGCGCACGCTGCAGAACGGCCGCCTGACCTCGCGCGAGGATGTCGGCTTCCTGCGGGAGATCTCGCGCTTCATCAAGACCACCTCCACCGGCGACAAGGCGGAATTGTCCAAGGTGCCGGAGAATGCCTCGGTGTGGAACCTGGTGACATCGACGCGCGACACCTGCATGGGTAGCGAATGCCAGTATTACAACGACTGCTTCGTGATGAAGGCGCGCAAGGAAGCCCAGCAGGCGGACGTGGTGGTCGTCAATCACCACCTGTTCTTCGCCGATGTCGCGCTGAAGGACACCGGCGTGGCGGAGCTGTTGCCATCTGCGAACACCATCATCTTCGACGAAGCCCACCAGTTGCCCGAAACCGCGACCCTGTTCTTCGGCGAGACGGTTTCGACCTCTCAGATCATCGAACTGTGCCGCGACGTGCTGGCCGAAGGCCTGTCGCATGCCCGCGACGGCGCCGATTGGAGCCAGCTGTCGGGCGCCGTCGAACGTGCCGCACGCGATCTGCGCCTGACCTTTCCGCAGGATTCGGTCAAGCTGGCCGCGCACCAGATCGCGCCGTCCAGCCCGTTCTTCCCCGCGCTCGAAGCGGTGCAGGATGAACTGGCGGCCATGATCGAGGTTCTGGAAGACCAGGCGCAGCGCGCCGAAACGCTGGAACAGTGCCGGGTGCGCGCGGTGGAACTGGCCGCACGGCTGGGCGCCTGGACCGCCGGCGGCGAGCAGGCCGCGTCCGATCCCGACAAGGTGCTGTGGGTGGAAGCCTATGCGTCCTCGCTGCAGCTGCATCAGACCCCGCTGTCGATTGCGCCCATCTTCAGCAAGCAGCGCGAGGGCCCGCCACGCAGCTGGATCTTCGCCTCCGCCACGCTGGCAGTGAAGAACGACTTCAATCATTACACTGCCCAGATGGGCATGATGAACGAGCAGGCCCGCACCTGGCCCAGTCCGTTCGACTACGGCAACCAGGGCCTGCTGTACGTGCCCAATGACATGCCACAGGCAAATGCGCCGAACTACACTGACGCGGTGATCGATGCCGCGCTGCCGGTGATCGAAGCCGCCGGCGGCCGCGCCTTCCTGCTGTGCACCACGATACGGGCCGTCAACCGCGCCGCAGAGCGGCTGCGCGAGGAGTTCGAGCAGCGCGGGCTGCCGTTTCCGCTGATGGTGCAGGGCGAGTCCGGGCGCACCGAACTGCTGGACCGCTTCCGCGCCGCCGGCAATGCGGTCCTGATCGGCAGCCAGAGCTTCTGGGAGGGCGTGGACGTGCGGGGCGAGGCCTTGTCCGTGGTGATCATCGACAAGCTGCCGTTCGCGCCGCCGGATGATCCGGTGCTGGCGGCACGCATTGCGGCGCTGGAAAAGAAAGGACTGAATGGCTTCGTGCACCACCAGCTGCCATCGGCCATCATCAACCTGAAACAGGGCGCCGGGCGGTTGATACGCGACGAGACCGACCGCGGCGTGCTGATGATCTGCGACACCCGGCTCATCACCAAGCCTTATGGCCGGCGCATCTGGCAAAGCCTGCCGGCATTCAAGCGGACCCGCGACCTGGAGCAGGTGCGGGCCTTCTTCGCGCCGAGCGCCGAAGCGCTTACTTCTGAGGCTGGATGACGACCTTTCCGGTCACCTTGCGGGCGGCCATGTCGTTCAGTGCCTTGGGCGTGTCGGCCAGCGCATAGCGTCCGGAAATGTGCGGGCGGATCTTGCCTTCGGCCAGCCAGCCCATCAGTTCCCGCATGCCTGCCATGTTGGCCTTGGGCTCTCGCCGCACGTATTCGCCCCAGAACACGCCGACCAGCGAAGCGCCTTTCAACAGCGTCAGGTTCAGCGGCAGCTTGGGAATCTCGCCGTTGGCAAAGCCCACGACCAGGTAGCGTCCGCGCCAGCCGATCGAGCGGAATGCCGGTTCGGCATAGATGCCGCCGACCGGATCGTAGATCACGTCCGGACCCTTTCCGTCGGTGGTGGCCTTGATCGCTTCGCGCAGGTCCTGCGTGCTGTAGTTGATGGTCGCGTCCGCGCCGTGCTGCTTGCAGATTTCCAGCTTCTCGTCGGAAGAGGCGGCTGCGATCACGCGTGCGCCCAGCGCCTTGCCGATCTCGATTGCCGCCAGGCCAACGCCGCCCGCTGCGCCCAGCACCAGCATGGTCTCCCCGGCCTTCAGCTGCGCCCGGTCCACCACGGCATGGTGCGACGTGCCGTAAGTCAGGGTGATTGCAGCGGCGGTGTCGAAGTCCATCCCTGGCGGCATCGGCATGACCGACTTTTCCGGTACCGCGATCTGCTGGGCGAATGCGCCCTGGCCGACGAAGGCGATCACACGGTCGCCCGGCTTGTACTGGGTCACGCCTTCGCCGACAGCGGTCACGGTGCCTGCCAGTTCGCCACCCGGCGTGAACGGCAGTTCCGGCTTGAACTGGTACTTGTTCTGGATGATGAGCACGTCCGGGAAATTCACGCCCGCGGCCTCGACCTTGATCGCCACCTTGCCGGCATCAGGAACAACGTCGGGCAGTTCTCTTACTACCAATGTATCGGGCAGACCCCATGCTTCACAGACGATAGCCTTCATCATGTCTCCTTAAAATAGAACGGTCGTTTGGTTTTGGGATTATGCCGTAAAAATGCAGTCTGGTTGGCGAAATCACTGCGAAGGCATCGGTTAGAATCGCGCTATGAAAATTCTTGTGAGTAACGACGACGGTTATCTGGCCCCTGGCATCGCCGCGCTGGCGGATGCGCTGGCTGGCATTGCCGAGATTACGGTCGTGGCGCCGGACAGCAACCGTTCCGGCTCCTCGAATTCATTGACGCTGGACCGCCCGCTGCGAGTATATCGTGCCGCCAATGGCTTTTATTCGATCAACGGTACGCCTTCCGACTGCGTCCACATTGCCCTGACCGGCATCATGGCACAGCGCCCGGACCTGGTGGTGTCAGGCATCAACCAGGGCCAGAACATGGGCGACGACACGCTCTACTCCGGCACGGTCGCTGCTGCCACGGAAGGATTCCTGTTTGGTATTCCGGCAATTGCATTTTCCCAAGTGCAGCATGGCTGGGCGCACCTGGAAGCCGCGGCCCGCGTGGCGAGAGAGATCGTGCTGCGCCGCTTCGAGCAGTTGCAAAAGCCGTGGCTGCTGAACGTGAACATCCCGAATCTGCCGTACGAGGACATCGGTCCCGCGGTAGCAACCCGGCTGGGGAAAAGGCATCAATCCGAGCCGGTAATCCGCACCACGGACCCGCAAGGCAACGAGATCTTCTGGATCGGGCCGCCCGGCGCGGCGCTCGACAGCGGCGAGGGCACAGACTTCCATGCGACGGCGCAGGGCCGTGTCTCGGTAACGCCACTGCGTATCGACCTGACGCACACCGCGCAACTCGATGCATTGCGTCAGGCGCTTCCATGACACAGGGCAAACGCTTCCCGCTGTCGCTGGCTTCGCTCGGCGAGCGCGCAAAGACCGGCGGCGTGGCCACGCCGCAAACCGCCACCCGCAACCGGGCGCAGACGAGCGCCCGGCAGCCAATGCCCGGCGCCGAGCCGGCGCGCCCGATGTCCATGGTGTCCGATGCGGTGCGTTCGGCCATGGTGACGCGGATTGCGCGTCAGGGGGTGCGCGACGAGAAAGTGCTGGCGGCCATGTCGGTCGTGCCGCGCCACCTGTTTCTCGAGCCCGGCCTTGCCAGCCAGGCCTATATAGATGCCTCGCTGCCGATAGGCCATCATCAGACCATCTCCCAGCCCTACATCGTGGCACGCATGATCGAGGTCATGCGCGGCAACCGCAACGGCGGGGCGCTGGAGCGGGTGCTGGAAGTCGGCACCGGCTGCGGCTACCAGGCGGCCGTGCTGTCGAGGGTGGCTACCGAGGTGTATTCCATCGAGCGCATACGCGCCTTGCACGAGTTGGCAAAAGCAAACTTGCGGCCAATGCGCATCCCCAATATCCGCTTGCATTATGGAGATGGTATGCTTGGCTTCCCGCAGGTGGCGCCATTCGATGGCATCATACTGGCCGCCGCGGGCATGGAAGTCCCGCAAACCCTGCTCGAACAGCTGACAATCGGCGGCCGCCTGGTTGCACCTGTCGGCGCGCGCCACCAGGTCCTGAAAGTGATCGAGCGCGTGAGCAATGAAGAATGGACGACAGCAACGCTGGAGGACTGTCACTTTGTGCCGCTGCGCCCTGGTACGGCAGCCTGACCGGCATACCCGAAATGAAACACTCAATATGGTAAGAATGAAGAATACACGCTTGGCATTGACGATCGTTATGGTGGCGGGTCTGGCCGCATGCGGCACGACCCACACTGTTGCGCCCGTGGTCGAGCGCGCGTCAGTGCCGCGGCCGGCGCCGGCAGCCAAGCCGCGCCCGGTGGAAAACGGACCGGGTTATTACACGGTCAAGAAAGGCGACACGCTCAACCGCATCGCCCAGGAACACAATCAGAGCTTTCGCGACATCGTGATCTGGAACGGGCTGACCAGCCCGAACGACATCAAGGTCGACCAGGTGTTGCGGGTGGCGCCGCCGGACGGCGCCGGCGCTCCCGCGCCCGGCGCTGCGCAGACCGGCAGCATTGCCACCTCGTCGGGCGTGGAAGTGCGTCCGCTGGGGGCGCCGGCCGCGGCGCCTGCGGCGAACGGCAATCCGATCGCCGCGCCGGCAGCCAACGGCGGCAACAAGACCTGGCCGCGCGGCGACAAGCGTCCGTATTCCGAAGGCGCCCTGGCCGAGCTGCAAAAGCCGGACAGCGCACCGCCGGCACGGACCGAAGTCGCGCGCAGCGCCGAGAAGGCACTGGAAAAACCTGCCGACAAGCCGGCCGACGCGGCGCGGGCGCCGGATGACGGCATCGGCTGGATCTGGCCGGCCGAAGGCCGCGTGGTCGGCACCTTCGAAGGCGGCCGCAAGGGCATAGACATTGCCGGCAAGATGGGACAGCCGGTGATGGCGGCTGGCGCCGGCACCGTGCTGTACGCCAGCAGCGTGCGCGGTTACGGCAACCTGGTCATCGTCAAGCACAGCAGCAACCTGCTGTCGGCCTACGCCCATAACAAGACCATACTGGTCAAGGAAGGGCAGGCGGTCACCAAGGGACAGCGGATTGCGGAAATGGGCAACTCCGACACCGACAGCGTCAAGCTGCATTTTGAAATCCGGCAGCAGGGCAAGCCGGTCGATCCTTCGAAGTTTCTACCGGCCAGATAAATGCGATGAATGCCGACCACCGCGATCCGCTTGAAGATGACGATCTTCCGGAGGCTCCCCCGGAAATAGTGCTCGAAGGGGAGGGCGCGGTGGAGGAAGGCGCAGGCGAACTGCGTATCGAGGTGGCCGCCCCGGTGGATGAGCTCAGGACGGTGCTCGCGGCGGAGCTGTCCACTGACGCCACCCAGCATTATCTGAACCGCATCGGCCTGCATCCCCTGCTGTCGGTGGAGCAGGAACAGCATTTTGCGACGCTGGCGAAGGCGGGCGAATTCAGTGCGCGCCAGAAAATGATCGAGCACAACCTGCGGCTGGTGGTGTCGATCGCCAAGCATTACATCAACCGTGGCGTGGTGCTGCTTGACCTGATCGAGGAAGGCAACCTCGGCCTGATGCGGGCAATCGACAAGTTCGAGCCCGAACGTGGATTCCGCTTTTCGACCTATGCCACCTGGTGGATACGCCAGAGCATCGAGCGCGCCATCATGAACCAGGGCCGTACCGTGCGGCTGCCGGTCCATGTGGTACGCGAACTGAACCAGGTGCTGCGCGCGAAGTACCACCTGGAAGCCCAGCATCGTGACGGCAAGGATGCCAGCTGCGAGGATATTGGGCATCTGCTCGACCGCCCGGTGGAAGACGTGCAGGACATCCTGAGCCTGTCGGAGCATGCCACTTCCCTGGACGCGCCGCTGGACAATGATCCGCAGGCCAGCCTGATGGATATGCTGCCCGGCAATCTCGAGGACGCACCCGACTCCCAGGCCGAGCATCATGAAATCATGGTGCTGGTCCGGGAGTGGCTGGGCCGCATGCCGGAGAAGCAGCGCGTCGTCATCATGCGCCGCTTCGGCCTTGATCATGACGACCCGGCCACGCTGGAGGAACTGGCGCTGGAAATGGGCGTCACCCGCGAGCGGGTCAGGCAGATCCAGCAGGAGGCGCTGGTCAAACTGAAGCGGGCGCTCGCCGCACGCGGTGTCGGCAAGGACGCCTTGTTTTGACGCCAGTGCTGGTGTTCGACATCGAAACCATCCCGGACGTGACCGGATTGCGCCTGCTGCACCGGCATCCCGATGCAATGACCGATGCCGAAGTGGCGCAAGTGGCATTCGATGCGCGTCAGGCGCAGAACGGCTCGACCTTCCTGCCGCATCATCTGCACCAGGTCGCTGCGATTTCCTGCGTGTTCCGGGATGATCAGGGATTCCGCGTGCGCTCGCTGGGCAGCCTGGAGGACGACGAAGGGCGCCTGGTTGCCGACTTTTTTCGCGTTATCCAGCGCTACACGCCGCAACTCGTTTCCTGGAACGGCAGCGGTTTCGACTTGCCGGTGTTGCACTATCGCGCCCTTGCGCTTGGCGTGCCGGCGCCGCGTTACTGGGATCAGGGCGAGGAGGACAGGGAGTTCCGCTGGAACCATTACCTGGGCCGCTACCATAGCCGGCATCTCGACATGATGGACTTCCTGGCGCTGTACAACAGCCGCGCCTATGCGCCGCTGGACGACATTGCCAGGCTGTGCGGCTTTCCCGGCAAGCAGGGCGTGGATGGCGCGCAGGTCTGGCCGCTGTACCAGGAGGGGCGGCTGCGGGAGATCCGTGATTACTGCGAGACCGACGTGGTCAATACCTACCTCGTCTATTGCCGCTTCCAGTTCCTGCGCGGCCAGATGTCGGCTGCTGCCTATGAAGCTGAAATGGCGCTGGTCAGGTCTTCGCTCGCCGAGCTGGAAGGCCACCACTGGCGGGCATTCCTCGATGCTTGGCCCCGGCAACAATTGCGGCCATAATCTCACCCTTCGCGCCGGCGCCCCGTTCGCCGCGCCCCTGTTGAATTTTCCTAGCTCATGTCCCAATCACTGATAGAAATCGAATCCCTCGACATGGAGGCCCGCGGTGTCGGCCATCTGAAGAATGAGGACGGCACGCCCGGCAAGGTGGTCTTTGTCGAAGGCGCCCTTCCCGGAGAACTGGTGAGTTTCCAGTCTTACCGGCGCAAGTCCAAGTGGGAAGCGGCGCATTTGCTGGCGGTGCATCGCGAAAGCGCCCTCCGGGTCAGGCCGCGCTGCAAGTATTTCGGCACATGCGGCGGCTGCGCAATGCAGCACATCGAGCCATCGGCGCAGGTTGCGGCCAAGCAGCGGGTGCTGGAAGACAATCTCAAGCATATCGGCCGGCTGCAGCCGGAAATGATGTTGCGGCCCATCCATGGACCAACGTGGGGTTACCGCTACCGCGCACGTTTTTCGGTACGCAACGTGGTGAAGAAAGGTGGGGTGCTGGTCGGTTTCCACGAACGCAAATCCGGTTTTATCACCGACATGCAGTCCTGCGAGGTGGTGCCGGCGCATGTGTCGGCCATGCTGGTGCCTCTGCGGCGCCTGATTGCCTCGCTGTCCATCATGGAGCAGGTGCCGCAACTTGAACTGGCGGTCGGCGATGGCCTCAATGGTCCTGTCACGGCACTGGTGATGCGCAACATGGCGCCCCTGTCGCAGCAGGACGAGGTCCTGCTGCGCGAATTCGCCGACCTGCACCAGGTGCAGTGGTGGCTGCAGCCGGCCGGCCCGGACAGCGTCTACCAGTTCTACCCGACCGATACCCGCTTGCTTTACCGTCTGCCTGAGTTCGGCATTGAAATGCCGTTCAAGCCGACCGACTTCACGCAGGTCAATCACCAGGTCAACCGCACCCTGGTGGCGCGCGCGATGGCCCTGCTCGATGTGCAGCCGGATGAGCGGGTGGCCGACCTGTTCTGCGGTCTCGGCAATTTCACCCTGCCGATTGCCAGCCGGGCCAGGGAGGTGATGGGCATCGAGGGCAGCGCCACGCTGACTGCGCGGGCGCTTGACAATGCGCGTCACAACGGCCTGGCGGACAAGGTCAGTTTCAGCACCCGCAACCTGTTCGAAGTGACCGGGGACGACATGCTGGCCTTGGGCAAGTTCGACCGTATGCTGATCGATCCGCCGCGCGACGGCGCAGCCGCGGTGTGCGAGGCGCTGGCCAGCCTGAAGGAACGCGCGCCGGAAGTCTTGCCCAAGCGCATCGTGTATGTCTCCTGCAGTCCGTCCACACTGGCGCGCGATGCCGGCACACTGGTGAATCAGGCTGGCTACCGCTTGCACATGGCAGGCGTGATGAATATGTTCCCGCACACGGCCCATGTGGAATCGATTGCGGTATTCGAGTTGCCGGCCTGATCGAAGTGCCTGGAGGCAAATAAAAAGCCGGCCACGAGGGCCGGCTTTTTATTTGACAGGAAGCCCGTCAATCGCGATTGCCACCCAGAAAGCCCAGCAGCGACAGCAGGTTGGCGAACACATTGTAGAGGTCGAGATAAATGGCCAGCGTGGCGGAAATATAGTTGGTCTCGCCGCCGTTGATCACCTGCTGCACGTCGTACAGGATGTAGGCAGAGAAAATGGCGATGGCCAGTACCGACACCGCCAGGTACAGCGCCGGCAACTGCAGGAAGATGTTCAGCACGGCCGCGGCGAGGATCACCAGCACGCCGGCGAACAGCCATTTGCCCATGCCGGAAAAGTCGCGTTTGGACACGGTGGCAACGGTTGCCATCACGCCGAAGATTGCCGCCGTACCGCCAAATGCCGTCATGACCAGCGTGCCGCCATTGCTGTAGCCGAGCGTGTGGCCGATCAGCCGCGACAGCATCAGGCCCATGAAGAAGGTGAAGCCCAGCAGGACCGCCACGCCGGCGGCGCTGTGCTTGGTTTTTTCGATGGCGTAGAAAAATCCGAAGGCAATGGCGAGAAACACCATGAAGCCGATCATCGGGCTGCCGGCAAAGAAAGTGAACTTCATCTGCACGCCCAGCCAGGCGCCCAGCACCGTGGGAATCATTGACAGCGCAAGCAGCCAGTAGGTGTTGCGCAGGACGCGGTGGCGGCTTGCCAGGGCTTCGCCGACGCCGCCGAAAGTCGATTGCAATCTGGTATCCATGCTGTTTTCTCCGTGTGTGAGCAATGCAGGTAAGTACCCGGAAAGCATAACACGCTTCATTTGAAGTTCCGTGCTGGTCCATTCCTGACGCCGGCAAGCTCGCTTCTTCTGTGCAGTAGAGCATTCGTGGTAAAATCACCGGCTAATCCTATTCCTTCCCCTGATCTTTAACCCATTATTTTCATTGGAGTTTTCAACTATGGCAATCGAGCGCACCCTGTCGATCATCAAACCGGACGCAGTCGCTAAGAACGTTATTGGCCAGATTTATACCCGCTTCGAGAACGCTGGCCTGAAAGTGGTCGCCGCCCGCATGATGCATCTGTCGCGTGCCGAAGCTGAAGGCTTCTACGCGGTGCACCGCGAGCGTCCCTTCTTCAAGGACCTGGTCGATTTCATGATCTCCGGCCCGGTGATGGTGCAGGCGCTGGAAGGCGAAGGCGCAATTGCCAAGAACCGCGACCTGATGGGCGCCACCGATCCGAAGAAGGCTGACAAGGGCACGATCCGCGCCGATTTCGCCGATTCCATCGACGCCAATGCCGTTCACGGCTCCGACGCGGCCGAAACCGCCGCCGTTGAAATCGCCTACTTCTTCCCCACCTTGAACGTCTACTCCCGTTAATTCGTTCAACCGGCGCCGCCATTCAGGCGGTGCCATTCCTCTGGAATGCTAGTGATGACGCAACTCACCAATCTGCTGGACAAGGATCCCGCGCAACTCGTCGCTTATTGCGCCGAGCTGGGTGAGAAGCCTTTTCGCGCTAAGCAATTGCTGCGCTGGATACACCAGTTCGGCGCGAGCGACTTCGATGCGATGACGGATCTCGCCAAGTCCCTTCGTGACAAGCTGGCCACGCGCGCCTTCATCGCGGCGCCATCGGTGATCAGCGATCACACCTCCAGCGACGGCACCCGCAAGTGGCTGCTCGACGTCGGGCAGGGCAATGCGGTCGAAACCGTTTTCATTCCAGAGGAAAATCGCGGCACCCTGTGCATCTCCACTCAGGCCGGCTGTGCGGTCAACTGCCGTTTCTGTTCGACCGGCAAGCAGGGCTTTTCGCGCAACCTGACGGTGGGCGAGATCATCGGCCAGCTCTGGATGGCTGAATTTGCGCTGCGTCGCGCCAAGGGCATCGAGCCCGGGCCGAAGGGCGAGCGCCAGATCACCAATGTCGTGATGATGGGCATGGGCGAGCCGCTGCTGAATTTCGAGCCCACCGTCACGGCACTCAAGCTGATGCTGGACGACAATGCCTATGGCCTGTCGCGCCGGCGTGTCACCGTGTCGACCAGCGGCGTGGTGCCGATGATGGACAAGCTTTCCCAGGAATGCCCGGTGGCGCTGGCCGTGTCGCTGCATGCATCCAACGATGCGCTGCGCGACGGACTGGTGCCGCTGAACAAGAAATACCCGCTGCGTGAACTGATGGCGGCCTGCCGTCGCTATCTGGAGTTCGCGCCGCGCGACTTCATTACCTTCGAATACTGCATGCTGGATGGCGTCAACGACACCGATCAGCATGCCCGTGAACTGATTGCGCTGGTGCAGCAGGGCGATAACCCGGTGCCGTGCAAGTTCAACCTGATTCCCTTCAATCCCTTCCCCGAATCGGGTCTGAAACGTTCCAACAATGTGCGCATCAAGGCCTTTGCCAAGGTGCTGATGGATGCCGGCATCGTCACCACCATCCGCAAGACCCGCGGTGACGATATCGATGCCGCCTGCGGCCAGTTGGCGGGCGAAGTCCAGGACCGTACCCGGGTGCAGGAGCGGATGCAGAAGATGGCGGAGTACCAGCAGAAGTTCGGCAAGGATTTCGGCCGCATCGTGGAGATATCTTCGTGAAGGCTGGCCTGGGCGGCTGGTCAGGCGTAGCGTTTTCCCTTCTGTTGCTTTGCGCATGCGCAGGCGTCGGCCAGGCGCCGGCGCCGCAGGACCTGCGTACCAGCGTCGATCAGACCGATATCGAGCGTCGCGCCCAGATCCGGCTGCAGCTCGCGGTCGGCTACTACGGACAGGGCCAGCTCGCCACTGCGCTGGACGAGATCAAGCAGGCAATCCAGATCAATCCGGCGCTGGCGGATGCCTACAGCGTGCGCGCGCTGATCTACATGGACATGCATGAAACCCAGCTGGCGGAAGACAGCTTCCAGCGGGCGATGAAGCTGGCGCCCGGCAACCCTGACTTTGCCAACAACTATGGCTGGTTCCTGTGCGAAAACGGTCGCGCAACGGAATCGCTGGCTTATTTCGAAAGCGCGCTGAAGAACCGCAGCTACACTTCGCCCGCCAAGGCGTTGAACAATGCCGGCGTCTGCAGCCTGCGGCTCAAGGACGCGGCGGCAGCGGAGCGCTATTTCAACCAGGCTTTCCAGGCCGATCCCGGCAATTCGGATGCGAACCTGAACCTGGCGCAGCTTTACTATAGCCGCGGCGACTATCAACGCGCGCGTTTCTACGTCAGCCGCTTGATGCGGGCTGACCAGACTAACGCCGCCGCGCTCTGGATGGCAATCAGGGTGGAGCGCAAGCTCGGCGACCGGGACGCCGAATCCTCGCTGTCGAACCAGCTGCGCCGCCGCTTTCCGGATTCGCGTGAATATGCCGCCCTGACGCGCGGGGCATACGATGAGTGATTTTTCCATGACTGAACCGACTGAACACGCCAGCCAGCAGACGCCGGCGGAACACGGACAGCCAACGCCAGGCATGCAACTGGCCATGCGGCGTCAGCAATTCAACTGGACCGTCGATCAGGTGGCCAGGCAGCTCAACCTGGCGCCGCGCCAGATACTCGCGATGGAAACCGACGATTACGGCGCGCTGCCGGGTATGGCGGTGGCACGCGGATTCATTCGCGCCTACGCCAAGCTGCTCCAGCTCGACGCGACGCCCATGCTGGCGCAGATCGCCCAGATCCCCGGCGTGGCAGAACAGGCGATTCCCCTGCGGCGGGCGATCCCGACCGCCACCTTCACGCCGCACCGTGCCGCTTCACGCCGTCGGCAGCGCGGCCCAGGCAAGTTGTTGATGATTGGTGGCGTGGTCGTGGTCGCCTTTGCCGCGGCTGCCCTGATCAGCCAGCGCGACCGTCTGGCCGAACTGGTGCCGCCGTCGGTTGCCGAGCGCCTGAACAAGGAGGCTGCGCCTGCGCCGACGGCTGCGGCCGACAAGCCGGGCCGCGTGGTTGAAACCGACGTGACGCCGCCGCTGTCGCATGTCGATTCAGCCTCGGCACAGCAAGCTGCGCCGACTCCGGTGCCGGCAGCCCCGACGCCCGAGCCGGCAACGCCGGCACCGGCGCCGGCCGCCCAAGCGCCGCTGGCCGCTGCAACGCCGGCCAGCAGCGCGCTGGTGCTCAATTTCAAGCAGGATTCGTGGGTTGAAGTGAAGCGGGCGGACAACAGCACCGTGGTGGCGCGGGTGATGCGTGCCGGCACGACCGAATCCTTCGACCTGGCTGGTCCGCTGTCCCTGACCGTGGGCAATGCCCGCGGCGTCGACGCAAGCGTGCGCGGCGAGCCGCTGAACCTGGCTGGCACCACACGCAACAACGTTGCCCGCGTCACCGTGAAATAAACATCGAGCGCGGCAGGCAGACGGGTAGCAGAGCATCGTTGATTGCTTCCCCGCCAAGCCAAGGCCACGTCATACAAGGAAGGAAATTCGACATGAATCAAGCAAGCCAGGCCGCGGCATCGGGCCCGTCCCCGCGCCACGCCACGCGGCGCGCGGTGGTGCGCCATGGCAGCCGGGAAATCATCATCGGCGGCAATGCGCCGGTGGTGGTGCAGTCGATGACCAATACCGACACGGCCGACGCCATTGGCACCGCGATCCAGGTCAAGGAACTGGCGCGTGCAGGCTCCGAGATGGTGCGCATCACCGTCAACAATCCCGAGGCCGCCGCCGCCGTGCCGGCGATACGCGAGCAGCTGGACCGCATGGGCATCGACGTGCCGCTGGTCGGCGACTTCCATTACAACGGCCATACCCTGCTCAATGACTTCCCTGAGTGCGCCCAGGCGCTGTCCAAATACCGGATCAATCCGGGCAATGTGGGGCAGGGCGCAAAGCGCGACAGCCAATTCGCCCAGATGATCGAGGTGGCCTGCCGCTATGACAAGCCGGTGCGAATCGGCGTGAACTGGGGCAGCCTGGACCAGTCGCTGCTGGCGCGCATCATGGACGAAAATGCGCGGCGCGCCCAGCCATGGTCGGCGCAGGCGGTGATGTACGAGGCGCTGGTGACGTCGGCAATCGAAAACGCCCGTCGCGCCGAGGAACTGGGCTTGGCGGGCGACCGCATCATCCTGTCGTGCAAGGTATCGGGCGTGCAGGACCTGATCGCGGTGTATCGCGAACTTGCCAGCCGCTGCGACTACCCGCTGCACCTGGGCCTGACCGAAGCCGGCATGGGCAGCAAGGGCATCGTTGCTTCCACCGCGGCGCTGTCGGTGCTGTTGCAGCAGGGCATAGGCGACACCATCCGTATTTCGCTTACCCCCGAACCCGGCGGCGACCGGACCAAGGAAGTGATCGTCGGACAGGAAATCCTGCAGACCATGGGCCTGCGCAAGTTTACGCCCATGGTCATTGCCTGTCCCGGCTGCGGCCGCACCACATCCACCGTGTTCCAGGAACTGGCGGACGATATCCAGACCTTCCTGCGCGAGCAGATGCCGGCCTGGAAGACGCAATACCCCGGCGTCGAGGAAATGAATGTGGCCGTGATGGGCTGCATCGTCAACGGCCCGGGCGAATCCAAGCATGCCAACATCGGCATCAGCCTGCCGGGCACCGGCGAGTCGCCGGCGGCGCCGGTCTTTGTCGACGGCAAGAAAACCGTCACGCTGCGCGGCGAGCGCATCGCCGAGGAATTCCAGGCCATCGTGCTGGATTACGTGCGCAGCCGCTATGGAAATGGCAGCACATCGCAGGCCGCCGACGCGGCCAGCCAAGTTGAAAACGAGTCGTAGAGATCATGTCAGAAAATAAAAAAACCGAAAAAATCGTCGGCGTCAAAGGGATGAACGACATCCTGCCGGCGGATGCGCCGCTGTGGGAACTGTTCGAGAACACGGTGCAGACCGTGCTCAAGAGCTATGGCTTCCAGCAGATCCGCACGCCCATCGTCGAGCCGACGCCGCTGTTTGCCCGCGGTCTTGGCGCAGTCACCGACATCGTCGAGAAGGAAATGTATTCCTTCACCGACTCGATGAATGGCGACCAGCTGACGCTGCGGCCGGAAAGCACCGCAGGCGTGGTGCGCGCGGCGCTGGAACACAACCTGACCTACGACGGCCCGAAACGGCTCTGGTATGCCGGCCCGATGTTTCGCCACGAGCGTCCGCAGCGCGGCCGCTATCGCCAGTTTCACCAGGTCGGCGCGGAAGCGATCGGCTTTGCGGGGCCGGACATCGACGCCGAACTGATCATGCTGTGCCAGCGCCTGTGGGATGACCTCGGCCTGGACAGCATCCGCCTGGAACTCAATTCGATCGGCGACGCCGAGGAGCGCAGCCGCCACCGTGCCGACCTGATCGCCTACTTCGAGGCGCATCGAGACCAGCTCGACGCCGATGCCCAGCGCCGCCTGCACAGCAATCCGCTGCGCATCCTCGACACCAAGAACCCGGCGATGCAGGAACTGGTGAATGCCGCCCCGAAGCTGCTGGACTATCTCGGCGAGGAATCGAAGGCGCATTTCGAAGGCGTGCAGACCATCCTGCGTCACAGCAATATTCCCTTCACCATCAATCCGCGGCTGGTGCGCGGCATGGATTACTACAACCGTACCGTGTTCGAGTGGGTGACTGACCAGCTGGGTTCGCAGGGCACGGTCTGTGGCGGTGGCCGCTATGATCCGCTGGTCGAAATGTTTGGCGGCAAGCCGACGCCGGCCTGCGGCTTCGCGATCGGCGTGGAACGCCTGCTCGAACTGATGAAGGAAGCCGGCGAGCAATTTGCGCCCAACCAGTGCGACGTCTACCTGGTGCATCAGGGCAGCGAGGCGCAGCTGCAGGCATTCGTGCTGGGCGAGCGGCTGCGCGATGCCGGCCTGGATGTGGTGCTGCACTGCGCCGCCGCCACCGGCGTGGGCAGCTTCAAGTCGCAGATGAAGCGGGCCGATGCCAGCGGCGCGGCGTTTGCGGTCATCATCGGCGAGGACGAAGTCGCCAGCCATACCGCCAGCGTCAAGACATTGCGCGGCGCGGAAGGCGAGAGCAGCCAGCAGCGCAGCGTCGAATTCGACAAGGTGGCCGATTACCTGGTGACTGAAATCATCAGCGCCGGCCACGATCACGATCACGATCATGACCACGACGGTCATGTCCACTACAAACATTAAGCAACATTAAGCGGGCTTGCCATGGCATACGATCTTGAAGAACAGGAACAGATTGAGACTCTCAAAAGCTGGTGGAAGCAGTATGGCAACCTGATCACCTGGCTGCTGATTGCGGCACTGGGCGCCTATGCCGCCTGGTCCGGCTGGAACTACTACCAGCGCAGCCAGGCAGCGCAGGCCGGCCAGCTCTACGATGAAATCACCCGTGCCGTCGCCGCCAAGGACACTGCCCGCGTGCTGCGCGGCGCCGCCGACATGCGCGAGAAGTTCAGCCGCACCGCGTATGCCGAGATGGCCGCGCTCACCGCCGCCAAGGCGGCCTTCGACGCCAACGACCTCAACGGCGCCAAGGCGCAGTTGCAGTGGGTGGTCGACAGCGGGCGGGACGAGGAATACCGCGCCCTGGCGCGCATCCGCCTGGCCGGCGTGCTGCTGGATGAAAAAGCCTATGACGAAGGCATGAAGGTATTGTCCGCCGACGTGCCTGTCGCCTTCGCCGGCGCGCTGGCCGATCGCCGGGGCGACCTGCTGATGGCGCAGAACAAGGTTGCCGAAGCGCGGGCCGCTTATCAGGAAGCCCTGCAGAAGTCGGACGCCAAGAGCCCGGGCCGCCAGCTGATCCAGCTGAAGCTGGATGCGATCGGTGGCGCCAAGGCCGCGGCCTGACCCCGGCCACGCCAGGAAAAACCAGAAAAAGAAGGGAAAACAATGCACATTGCAACAAAGGCCGTTTCCATCTCGATCGCTCTCGCCGTGCTGGGCGGCTGTTCAACCTTGCAATCCCTCAATCCGTTTGCCAGCAAGCCGACGCCGCGCAATCCGCCGGCTGCGCTGGTCGATTTCAAGCCGTCCATGACCGTCAAGACCGCCTGGAGCGTCAACGTGGGCAGCGCCGGCAACGCATTGTTCAATCCGGCGCTGGGCGGCGACAGCATCTATGTCGCTGCCGCCGACGGTACCCTGGCGCGGCTGGAGGCCGACACTGGCCGCCAGATCTGGCGCATCAAGGCAGGCATGCCATTGACCGCCGGCGTCGGCGCCAGTGCCGACACGATCGCGGTCGGCGCCGCCGGTGGCGTGGTGCTGGCATTCAGCGCCGATGGCAAGCAGCGCTGGAAAGCGCAGGCCTCCAGCGAAATCCTGGGCGCGCCTGCAGTCGCCCAGGGCCTGGTGATCGTGCGCAGCATCGACAACCGCATCGTCGCTTTCGACGCCGACAGCGGCACCCGCAAGTGGCAGTTGCAGCGCAATGCGCCAGCCCTGGCGCTGCGCAGCGCCCCTGGCATCGCCGTGGACAGCCAGTCCGCTTATGTCGGACTGCCTGGCGGCCGTCTGGTATCGCTGGCACTGTCGAATGGCGGGCCGCGCTGGGAAGTGGCTGTCGGCGATCCGCGTGGCGCAACCGAACTGGAGCGTATCGCCGACGTGTCGGGCATACCGCTGCTGCTCGGCCGCGAGATATGCGCGGTGGCCTATCAGGGACGGCTTGGCTGCGTTGATGCGGCCAGTGGCGCGACCCGCTGGGCCAAGGAATTTTCCAGTGAAGTCGGCCTCGGCGCCGACGAGCGTCATGTCTATGGCGCCGATGACCGCGGCAACGTCAGTGCGCTAACGCGCGACGCCGGCGTCAGCGTCTGGCGCAACACCAGTCTCGCCAATCGCCGCCTGGCAACGCCGGTCGCCCTGGGCCGCACGGTCGCCGTCGGCGATTACCAGGGCTACATGCATTTCCTGTCGCCTGAAGATGGTGCGCTGATGGCGCGCGTTGCCAGCGATGGCAGCCGCGTGATCGGCACCCCGGTCGTGGCAGGCAGCAGTCTCATTTTCCAAACACAAGCAGGAACTGTGGCCGCATTAAGGGCCGAGTAAGAAAGTCATGAAGCCGGTTATCGCATTAGTAGGTCGACCCAATGTCGGCAAATCCACGCTCTTCAATCGCCTGACGCGTTCGCGTGATGCCCTGGTTGCCGACCTGCCGGGCCTGACCCGGGACCGGCATTACGGCGAAGGCCGCATCGGCGAACGTCCCTTTCTTGTCATCGACACCGGCGGCTTCGAGCCGGTGGCCAAGGAAGGCATCATGCACGAAATGGCCAAGCAGACCAAGCAGGCGGTCGCCGAGGCCGACATCGTGGTGTTCATCGTCGACGGCCGGCAGGGACTGACGCCGCACGACAAGACCATTACCGACTTCCTGCGCCGTTCCGGACGGCCGGTAATGCTGGTGGTGAACAAGTCCGAGGGCATGAAATACACCTCGGTCACTGCTGAATTCTACGAACTCGGCCTGGGCGATCCGTATGTGATTTCCGCCGCGCATGGCGACGGCGTGATGGACCTGGTGGACGAGGCGCTGGACCTGGCCTTTGCACAGCAGACGACGCCCCAGGAAATGCTGGACGAGCAGGATCGCGGCATCCGCATCGCCATCGTCGGCCGCCCCAATGTCGGCAAGTCGACGCTGGTCAATACCCTGCTTGGCGAGGAGCGGGTCATCGCTTTCGACATGCCGGGCACCACCCGCGATTCGATCGAAATCCCGTTCGAGCGCGATGGCCGCCGCTATTCGCTGATTGACACCGCCGGCATCAGGAAGCGCGGCAAGGTGTTCGAGGCGATCGAGAAATTCTCGGTGGTCAAGACGCTGCAATCCATATCCGAAGCCAATGTGGTGATCCTGCTGCTCGATGCGCAGCAGGACATTTCCGAACAGGACGCGCATATCGCCGGCTTCATCCTCGAAAGCGGCAGGGCGCTGGTGGTGGGCGTGAACAAGTGGGATGGCCTGACCAGCGACCGCCGCGACGAGATCAAGATGGATCTGGATCGCAAGCTGTCCTTCCTGTCCTTCGCCAAGTTTCATTTTGTGTCGGCGCTCAAGTCGACCGGTATCGCGCAAATGATGAAGTCGGTGGACGCCGCCTATGCTGCCGCCACCGCCAACCTGCCCACGCCCAAGCTGACCCGGGCATTGCTGGAAGCGGTGGAACATCAGCAGCCGCGCCGCAAGGGCTCGATCCGGCCCAAGCTGCGTTACGCCCACCAGGGCGGCCAGAATCCGCCCGTCATCGTCATCCACGGCAATGCGCTCGACGCAATTGACGCAAACTACAAGCGCTACCTGGAAAAGCACTTCCGCGAAACTTTTTCACTGGTCGGCACTCCACTGCGTATAGAACTGCGTTCTGGTAAAAATCCGTTTGCGAAATCCGATTAAAAACGCCATTGATTTGGTAATACTCAGGGAAATCGATTACATTCGAGATTCATCGCGGCAACGTGCTACTTGAATATGGTCGAGTTGCCTCCAACTCCTCATCACAACAACACAATGGAGCTTTCATGAGCAACAAAGGGCAACTGTTACAAGACCCCTTCCTCAACGCCTTGCGCAAAGAGCATGTCCCCGTCTCGATCTATCTGGTCAACGGGATCAAACTTCAGGGACACATCGAATCATTCGACCAGTATGTCGTTCTGCTTCGCAATACCGTGACCCAGATGGTCTACAAACACGCAATTTCCACCGTCGTGCCGGCACGTGCCGTCAATCTCAACCTGGAGTCCGACGCTGAATAACGCCTTGCATACTGCCAGTCCTGCGGATGGCTGCTGACATGCGTGCCGCACTTGTTGGCGTGGATTTTGGCAAAGGGGAGTTTGCCGCCAGCCTGGAAGAACTCGGCCTGTTATCCAGTTCCGCGGGCGCCGAGCCGGTGCTCACCATCATGGGCAAGCGCGCCAGCCCCGATCCCGCGCTGTATGTGGGTTCGGGCAAGGCCCAGGAAATCGCCCAGGCCGTCCACGACGGCAACCTCGATCTCGTCATCTTCAACCACGCGCTTTCACCTGCCCAGCAGCGTAATCTCGAGCGGGTGCTGAAGGTCCGCGTGGTCGATCGCACCAGCCTCATCCTCGATATCTTTGCGCAGCGCGCGCAGAGCCACGAGGGCAAGGTGCAGGTCGAACTGGCCCAGTTGCAGCATCTGGCTACCCGCCTGATCCGCGGCTGGACCCACCTGGAGCGGCAAAAGGGCGGCATCGGCTTGCGTGGTCCGGGCGAAACCCAGCTCGAGACCGACCGCCGGCTGATCGGCGAGCGGGTCAAGGCGCTGCGCGCCAAGCTGAAGAAACTGCAGCGTCAGCATGAAACCCAGCGCCGGGCACGCGGCCGCAGCAATACGCTGTCGGTGTCGCTGGTGGGTTACACCAATGCCGGCAAGTCGACGCTGTTCAATGCGATGACCAAGGCGCAGGTGTATGCGGCCGACCAACTGTTCGCAACGCTGGACACGACCTCGCGCCGGATTTATCTGGGCGAGGCAGGCAGCGTCGTGATCTCGGACACGGTCGGCTTCATCCGTGAACTGCCGCACCAGCTGGTGGCGGCTTTCCGCGCGACCCTGGAGGAAACCATACGCGCCGACCTGCTGCTGCATGTGGTGGACGCAGCCAGCCCGACGCGGCTGGAGCAGGTGGAAGAGGTCAATGCGGTGTTGCGCGAGATCGGCGCCGACCGGATTCCCCAGATTCTGGTCTGGAACAAGATCGACGCGGCCGGCCTGGAGCCGGCGGTCGAACGTGATGAATATGATAAAATCCGCCGGGTTTTCATCAGCGCCCAGACCGGCGCCGGCCTCGACTTGTTGCGGGAGGCGATAGGGGAATTCGCAGTCGGTGAGCATGCCATGCAAGCCGGGGCGCAGCAGTCGTCCGATGAGGAAGACGTGCGGTTCAGCGCGCCCGATCAGCACACAAATTTATAACTTTTAAGCCGGATTGCGACAGCATGCCTGTACCCTTATTGAAGAAGATCGGTCTTAAATTTTCGCTGAATGATCCGCGCTGGGGGCGTGGCTCGGATAATAACGAGCCACCCCAGAATCAGGACAACAAGCGCCCCAGCGACGGTCCGCCTGACCTCGATCAGCTCTGGCGCGACTTCAATCAGCGCATCAACCGCCTGTTTGGCAGGCGCGGAGGCGGTGGCAGTGGCAACGGGGGCGGCGATGGTTTCCGGCCCGATATGCGCGGCGCCGGCATCGGCGCAGGCATCGTTGCCGCCATCATTCTCTTCCTCTGGCTGATCAGCGGCTTCTTCATCGTCCAGGAAGGCCAGACCGGCGTCGTGATGACCTTCGGGCGCTACAGCCACATGACCCCGGCCGGTTTCAACTGGCGTTGGCCGTCGCCGATCCAGAGCCATGAAATCGTCAATATCTCGACAGTGCGCACGGTTGAAGTGGGTTACCGCTCCAGCGTGCGCAACAAGGTCGCGCGCGAGTCGCTGATGCTGACGGATGACGAGAACATCATCGACATCCAGTTTGCGGTGCAATACAAGCTCAAGAATGCCTCCGAATGGGTATTCAACCTGCGCGACCAGGAAGAGACGGTCAAGCAGGTGGCCGAAACCGCCATCCGGGAAATCGTGGGCAAGAGCAAGATGGATTTCGTGCTGTATGAAGGCCGGGAAAAAGTGGCGTTCGAGGTCAGCCAGCTGATGCAGCAGATCCTTGACCGTTACAAGGCCGGCGTGCAAATCACCAACGTCACCATGCAGGGCGTGCAGCCGCCGGAACAGGTGCAGGCAGCTTTCGACGATGCGGTCAAGGCCGGACAGGACCGCGAGCGCCTGAAGAATGAAGGCCAGGCCTATGCCAACGACGTGGTGCCCAAGGCGCGCGGCGCGGCTTCGCGACTGGCGCAGGAGTCCGAGGGCTATCGCGCCCGCATCATTGCCAACGCCGAGGGCGAGGCGGCGCGCTTCAAGCAGGTGCTGGTCGAGTACCAGAAGGCGCCGGCCGTTACCCGCGACAGGATGTATCTCGACGTCATGCAACAGATTTTTTCCAACACGACAAAGCTCATGGTTGACTCCCGTTCCAGCAATAACCTGATGTATTTGCCTTTGGATAAGCTAATCAGCCAGTCGGCCGCCGACAGTGCCGCACGTTCGCCTGCGCCAGCCCAAGGCGCGGCGCCGGCGCCGACCGTGGAGCCGGCGCCAACAATCGAACTGCCACGCGCCAACGACGCGCGCAGCCGTGAAAGCCGCATGAGCCGTGACCGGGAGACCCGCTGATGAGCCGCGCCTTTACCATGCTGGTTCTGGGCCTGGTTGCCCTGTTCCTGCTCTTTTCTACCCTGTTCGTCGTCGACCAGCGTCAGTACGCAATCGTTTTTGCGCTGGGCGAGGTCAAGAAGGTCATCAGCGAGCCGGGGCTGCACTTCAAGCTGCCGCCGCCATTCCAGAATGTGGTGTTCCTGGACAAGCGCATTTTGACCCTCGACACGCCGGAAGCGGACCGTTTCATTACCGCTGAAAAGAAAAACATCTTGGTCGATGCCTTCGTGAAATACCGTATCACCGACCCGCGCCTCTATTTCGTCAGCTTCGGCGGCGACGAGCGCCGGGCGCAGGATCGGATGGCGCAGATCATCAAGGCGGCGTTGAATGAGGAAATCACCAAGCGCACGGTGCGCGAAGTGATTTCCGGCGAGCGCGGCAAGGTGATGGACGCGATCCGCACCAAGGTGTCGGACGAGGCCAAGCAGATCGGCGGCGAGATCCTGGATGTACGCCTGAAACGGGTCGATTACGTCGAGCAGATCAATAACTCGGTCTACGAGCGCATGAAATCCGAGCGTGCCCGCGTCGCCAACGAGCTGCGTTCCACGGGCGCTGCCGAATCGGAGAAGATTCGTGCCGATGCCGACCGTCAACGCACGGTGATCCTGGCCGAAGCCTACCGCGATGCCGAGTCGATCCGTGGCGACGGCGATGCCAAGGCGTCGCAGATCTATGCCGAGGCGTTTGGCCAGAATCCGGAATTCTTCAAGTTCTACCGCAGCCTGGAAGCCTACCGCAGCAGCTTCCGCAGCCGCAGCGACCTGCTGGTGCTGGACCCGAATACCGAGTTTTTCCGGTATTTCCGCGGCGCCGATGGCGGTTCCGTCAAAAAGTAATACTGGCGCGAATCGTTAGTCTCGGTAACAATACTGCCTTTGGCTGAGCCGGCACCCGCCGGCCCGGCATTCGACCTTGCCGAAATGCAGGGCCCGCTTTAACGAAATCCCGGTTCACCATGCCGACGCCGAGTTATCGGTCCGTCGGCATTGTCATGCAGGTCGAACCCGTTTTTCCTCTTTTACGTATCACTTCTTCGTTCATGCCTAACTGGCTTCTTCCTGAAAACATTGCCGACGTGCTGCCTTCCGAGGCACGCAAGATCGAGGAACTGCGTCGCGCCATCCTCGACAACTTCCGGCTCTACGGTTACGAGCTGGTGATGCCGCCAATGCTGGAATACCTGGATTCGCTGCTGCCTGTCGGCGGCCACGACATGAATCTGCGCATGTTCAAGCTGGTCGATCAGTTGTCCGGCCGGACCCTCGGCCTGCGCGCCGACATGACGACCCAGGTTGCCCGGATCGACGCCCATCTGCTCAACCGCCGCTCCGTCACCCGCCTGTGCTATGCCGGCAGCGTGCTGCATACGCGTCCGTCGGGGCTGCATGCCACCCGCGAACCGCTGCAGATCGGCGCCGAGATCTATGGCCATGCCGGGCTCGAAGCCGACGCCGAGATCCAGGAGCTGGCGCTGGCCTCCCTGGCGCTTGCCGGTTTCGACGAGGTGCGGCTGGACCTGACGCATGCCGGGCTGCTGCGCAGCCTGATCGAGCACGACGAGAATGCCCGCGAGGACGAGGCTGCGCTGCTGATGCTGCTGCGCGCCAAGGACGTGCCGGGCCTGTCCGTGCTGGTGGAAGATTACGAGGCCGTCACCCGCGACGCGCTGCTGGCCTTGCCCAGCCTGTATGGCGACCGTTCGGTGCTGGCGCTGGCGCGACAGAAGCTGCCGGCCTTGCCCGGCGTTCTGCGTGCGCTGGAGGAACTGGAAGCCCTGATCGACCTGGCAGGGAATGCAGCCGTCACGATCGACCTGGCCGACTTGTCTGGGTATCAATATGAAAGCGGCGCCATGTTCGCGCTGTATGTGCCGGGGCTGCCGAACGCGGTGGCGCGCGGCGGCCGTTACGACCATGTCGGCGAGGCCTTCGGCCGCGCCCGGCCGGCGACCGGCTTTTCAATGGATTTGCGTGAGCTGGCGCGTCTGCTGCCGGGCGCGCAACCCAGGGCGGCGATCCATGCGCCGTGGAGCCGGGACCCGGCGCTGCGCAGCAAGATCGCCGCACTGCGCTCGGATGGTGAAATCGTCATCCAGCACATGCCAGGCCACGAGGCCGATCAGCAGGAGTTCGATTACGATCGCGCGATCGTGCTCGAGGATGGAAACTGGAATCTCAAAACGTTAGGTTAGTGATGTCACAAAATAGCATGGCAAAAAACGTGGTTGTCATCGGCACCCAGTGGGGCGATGAAGGTAAGGGCAAGATCGTCGACTGGCTCACCGATCATGCCCAGGGCGTGGTGCGTTTCCAGGGCGGCCATAATGCCGGCCATACGCTGGTCATCGGCGGCAAGAAGACCGCGCTGCAACTGATCCCGTCGGGCATCATGCGCGACGGCGTGGCCTGCTACATCGGCAACGGCGTGGTGCTGTCCGTGCCCGACCTGCTGCGCGAGATCGACAAGCTCGAGGCGGCCGGCGTGGAAGTGGCGTCGCGCCTGAAGGTGTCGGAAGCCTGCCCGGTGATCCTGCCTTACCACACCGCGCTCGATGCGGCACGCGAGGCGGCCCGCGGCGCGGCCAAGATCGGCACCACCGGCAAGGGCATCGGCCCGGCCTATGAAGACAAGGTGGCGCGTCGCGCGATCCGCGTGGCCGACCTGCTCAACGCCGAGCGCTTCGCCGAGAAGCTGCGCGAGAACCTCGACTACCACAACCACGTGCTGGTCAATTATCTCAAGGCCCAGCCTGTCGATTACCAGGAAACGCTGGATCGCGCGCTGGCCGACGTGCCGCGCCTGGCGCCCATGGTGACCGACGTGTCGAGCGCGCTGCATGCCTCCTACAAGGGTGGCGCCAGCCTGCTGTTCGAAGGCGCGCAGGGCAGCCTGCTGGACGTGGACCACGGTACCTATCCCTTCGTTACGTCCAGCAACTGCGTGGCCGGCAATGCCGCCGCCGGCTCGGGCGTTGGTCCGAACATGCTGCATTACATCCTGGGCATCACCAAGGCCTACACCACCCGTGTCGGTTCCGGACCGTTCCCGTCCGAGCTGCCGACCGACCAGGGCGTGGGCAAGCATCTGGCCAGCGTCGGCCATGAGTTCGGCACCGTGACCGGCCGCGCCCGCCGCTGCGGATGGTTCGACGCCGCGCTGCTCAAGCGTTCGGTGCAGATCAATGGCGTGTCGGGCATGTGCCTGACCAAGCTGGACGTGCTGGATGGCCTGGAGTCGCTGAAGCTGTGCACCGGCTACCGCATCGACGGCAAGACGGTCGACATCTTCCCGTCGGGCGCCGAGGATGCCGCCCGCTGCGAGCCGATCTATGAAGAGATGCCTGGCTGGAGCGAGTCGACCGTTGGCGCCAAGTCCATGGACGCGCTGCCGGCCAATGCCCGCGCCTACATCATGCGCATCCAGGAGCTGGTCGGCGTGCCGATCGACATGGTATCCACCGGTCCTGACCGGGAAGAGACCATCGTGCTGCGCCACCCGTTTCAATAAGTCTGCAAAGAAGGAAGAGAATAATGCCGGTTTCTACGGACAAGGACCTCTGGGTTTCCTGGGATGATTATCACCGCGCCATCGAGGCGCTCGCGCTGATGGTGCATGAGTCGGGCTGGCGCTTCGACCACGTGCTGTGCCTGGCGCGCGGCGGCATGCGTCCCGGCGATATCTTTTCGCGCATCTTCGACGTGCCGCTGGCGATCCTGTCGACCAGCTCCTACCGCGAGGAAGAGGGCACGGTGCGCGGCAACCTGGATATCGCCAAGCACATCACGATGACCCGCGGCGCCCTGTCGGGCCGTGTGCTGCTGGTGGATGACCTGGTCGATTCCGGCGTCACGCTGGAGCAGGTGCAGTCGCATCTGAAGAGCAACTTCCCGGCGGTAACGGAAGTGAAGTCGGCGGTGATCTGGTGCAAGGCCTGCTCCTCGGTGCGTCCGGACTTCTACCTGCAGTACCTGGACACCAATCCCTGGATTCACCAGCCGTTTGAAGAATATGACGGCCTGCGTCCGCACCAGCTGTCGGCCTGGATGAAGAAGGGCGAGAGCAAATAAGCCCTGCGCCCGTAGCCTCGAAACGCCGGATCAAGTCCGGCGTTTTTTTATTGATGGCCTGTGGCGCAACGCATGCTGGACAGGGCAGGGCAACTGGAAAAATTATGTTGCCAAAGCATTGACCGGTTACCGTATGTTCTATATAGTTCTGGCTCTCCGCAAGCGCTGAAGCAGAAACAGGCAGCAGCGCGAAGCGAAGCCCACGTGGCGGAATTGGTAGACGCGCATGGTTCAGGTCCATGTGCCGCGAGGTGTGGGGGTTCGAGTCCCTCCGTGGGCACCACAATTTGAAAGGCCGGCTGACATTGTCAGCCGGCCTTTTTCCTTTGGCGAATGATATGCATGCGCCGCGGGCCTGCATCGCGAAAAGCGGCGGTCATGCCTGCAGCCGGCCGTTGCGGCCAGCCTGAACAACCATCCGGATTTACATCGGTCCGCCAGGACTTTACACTCGCGCCTGCATGGCTGTCGAAAGAGGCGCGGTCGACGTCACGAACACCGATGAGGAGCTGGCATGAAATACAGGATCGTTGTTGCCATTCGCCCGGAGGACGCCGGGCTGATGCGCGAGGTGATGGGCGACGAATTCGACCTGGTCATGTGCACATCGCTTCAGGAAGCGCAGGCGGCGCTGACGCGCGATGTCGATATGATCGCCTGTGGCGTACATTTCGACGATGGCCGCATGTTCGACCTTCTCAAGTACGTCAAGGCAGAGGAGGCGCTGCGCGCCATCCCGTTCTGGGGCGTGCTGAGGGACGAAGGGATGCTGTCGAGCGCGATCACCCGCGGTATCCGCACAGCGATGAAAACACTGGGCGCAAACGGCCTGTTCAACCTGTCCCAGATGCAGACCGACGAACAGCCCGAAAACCCTTATCGGAAGCTGCGGGCAACGCTGGCGCAGTCGCTTGCCGAAGGCGAGGCCCGGCAGTCATAGAGCCTGTGATGAGCCTCAGGACAGGGCTGGAAGCCGCCATGACAGTCTCTACAGCGCCCCCGGGCCAGTTGGCCCGCACGCGTCCCTAGCTGCGGCGCGGTTAGGTCGCCTTGCGCCGCGGGTGGGCGGCGTCGAACAGGTCATAGGCCACCAGGCCCAGCGCCAGCATTCCATAGATTGCGGTCATGGACTGGCCGGAGAGCCTCTTCTCATAGCCCGGCGTGAATCGCTTGGGCACCAGATAGTAGTCGGTCAGGTAGGCGCCGGCGCTGACGGCAGCCGCGCCCAGCAAGGGCCTGACGAGGCTGTCGCTTGCCCCCGGCACGCGGCGGCGGCGGCCGAACAGCTTTTCATAGAACATCGCCCAGAACACGGCCGACGCATGATTGAGCAGGAAGCCGGTCAGCGTGTATTTCAATGATGGGGCATCCTGCGCCGCGGCCTTGTCGCCCCAGACGATATGGCTGGTGGCATTGATCGGCGCGGCATAGGAATTGTCCTCGCGCTTGCCGGCGGCGGCCGCAGTGGCCGCGGTGGTGATGCCGGCCACGGTCCCGGAAGCCAGCGCGCGCAGCGCGACCTTGAGAATCGGATCAGCCATGTGAGACGCCCTTGTGGGTGCCGTACAGGTCATGGGCGGTTGTGTTGGCCGCGCCGGACAAGCGTGGCTGGCTGGGCGCGGGTTCCTTCAGCGCCTCGCGGATGGCCATGACGACTTCATCGGGCGCTTCATGATGCACCATGTGGCCGGCGCCCTTGACCAGGTGCAGCTTGCTGGTGCGGATCGCCTTGTGCAGCCGCTGCGTCTGCGCCTTGGTCGATACCAGGCGGTCGGCGCCGCCGGCCACCAGGGTCACGGGCACCTTCAGGCGCTCGAACTGCGGCGCCAGTTCGCTGGCGGCGCCCTGCATCATCGCGGTTTCGCTGGCGCTTGCATACAGCTGCCCGGGCCGCAAGGCCATCCATACCGGATATTGGGAGGCGAACGGCTCCGGCGTGGCGGGCGGGCCGAAGATGCGACGCTTGATCAGCGGCCACATCAGGCGGCTCATCACCGGCGAGATCGAGTAGCGCAGGAAGGTGCCCAGGTAAGGCACCGCCGGCAGCGACAGGATGGGCACATCCAGCCGCAGCGATGGATAGTAATAGCCTGACATCAGCACCAGGCCGCGGATCGCATTCGGATGCATGATGCCCATCCACAAGGCTACAAGGGTGCCCCAGGAATGGCCCACGATCACCGGGTCTTCGACGTGTAGCCGCAGCAGCGCACGGCGCAGCAGGGCGGCCTGCGAGCGCGGGTCGAAGTTGCGGAAGTCGGGACGGTCGCTGTGGCCATAGCCGGGGCGGTCGAAGACGATCACCCGGTTGGTCTGGGCGAGCCGGTCGACGATGCCGCTGAGCTCGAAATCCCGGATCATGCTGCCATTGCCATGCACCAGCACGACGGCCGGGCCGGTGCCGCGGTCGATGTAATGCAGCCGCACGCGGTCGATATCGATGAATTCGCCCTGCGGCGGATTGTTGCGTTCGGCCTGGCGGGTGCGCAGCTGCGCGTAGAGGGCAGAAGCCGCCAGCACCGCGCCGGTGGCGAGGAGGGCGCCGCCTACCTGCCTGACGGTGTCGTTGTATTTTAAGTTCGGCATCGAGCAGTCTGGTTGAAGTAAGTCCGTGATTGGCCTTGTGACCCTTGTGTCTTAGGCAAGTTCCTGTTGAAGTCAGGCTACATCGATTTGCCCCGCGACGGCTTGCGCAGACGCAGAGGGTATCAGCAGGGCAACCAGGCCGTCGCCGGGCAGCACCCCATTCCGCATGCCCAGCAGCGCGCCCGGGGTTTCGAACAGCAGCATGTTCTCCAGTTCGTGGGGCAGCGCATCCATCTGATAAGGGATGGGGCTGTCGCACAGGTTCACCGCGATCTGCAGCAGCGTGCCGTCGCCCAGCTTCCAGCGCGCTTCCACCGCATGGCTGCCGAGCACCCGGGCGCGGTCGGCGCTGCAGCCGGCCAGGCGCGGGATGATGTGGGCATGCCGGGCGGCCAGCAGCGAGCGCGTCCATTTCAGCCAGCGACGGCGGTTGGCGCTGAGGTCGGTGTCGGTGATGGTGGCGGGTATCGACGCTTCGAAGGTGCTAGCGTCGTTCGGGTCGGGAATCGCGGCCCGGGTTTCCGGGTCCTCGAAGGCGTCGAATGCGGCGAACTCGCTGCGCCGGCCTTCCCGCACGGCCTCAGCCAGCTGTTCATCGCTGTAGTCGGTGAAATAGCGGAACGGCTCGGTGGCGCCCACCGGCTCGCCCATGAACAGCAGCGGTATCTGCGGCGACAGCAGCAGCAGGGCCATCGCGGCGCGCAGCGCGGCCGGACGGGTCAACGTGGTCAGGCGCTCGCCGAAGGCGCGGTTGCCGATCTGGTCGTGATTCTGGAGGAACAGTACGAAGGCTGACGGCGGCAAGTGGCCGCTGGGCTGGCCGCGCGGCACGCCGTTGCGGTGCGGCGAAGGCTCGCCCTGGTAGATGAAGCCCTGTTCCAGGCAGCGGCACAGCTTGGCCGCGGCATCTTCCGCATAGTCGGCGTAATAGCCTTCGGTCTCGCCGGTCAGCAGCACATGCAGCGCATGATGGCCGTCGTCGTTCCACTGCGCATTGAATGCCGATGGCATCAGGTGGGCCGCATTGTCCTCGTGCTCCATCACGAGGTGGACGCAGCGGTCGGATGCTACCCGCGCGCGGATGTCGCTGGCCAGTTCGGGCAGCCATTCCTGCTCGTTGATCGCATGCAGCGCATCCATGCGCAGGCCATCGATATGGAATTCATTGAGCCAGTACAGCGCATTCTGGACAAAGAACTCCTTGACCTCGGCGCGCCTGAAATCGATCGCCGCGCCCCAGGGCGTATCGACGTCATGGCGGAAGAAGGAGCGGGCATAGGCATTGAGGTAGTTGCCGTCCGGTCCGAAGTGGTTATAGACCACGTCCAGGAACACCTGCACGCCGAGCGCATGGGCGGTGTCGACCAGCGCCTTCAACTGGTCGGGCGTGCCATAGCTTGTTTCGGGCGCGTATTGCAGCACGCCGTCGTAGCCCCAGTTCCGGTTGCCGGGAAAGGCGGCGATCGGCATCAGCTCGACCGCCGTGATGCCCAGCCGCGCCAGCGCCGGCAGCATCTCCGTCACGCCGGCAAAGCCGCCGCAGGCGCCCACATGCAGTTCGTACAGAACGGTCTGCTCCCAGCGCCGGCCGCGCCAGTCGCGGTCGCGCCACTGGTAGCTGCCGGGGTCCATCACGACGCTGGGGCCATGCGCATCGTTTTCCTGGGCGCGCGAGGCCGGGTCCGGCACCTGCAGCTCGCCGTCCAGGCAGAACATGTAGCGGGTGCCGGCGCCGCAATCGACGATGGCCTCGAACCAGCCGTCGGCCAGCGCCTGCATCGCAATGCTGCGTTCGCCATGGTCGAGCACGATGTCGACCCGGCCGGCGTTGGGCGCCCAGAACCGGAAGCTGGTCAGGCCGGGCGCCAGCAGCGTGGCGCCGTAGGTGGTGGAGGGGATGTCGGAGAGGGCCCTGTCGGGCAGGTCTTGGGTAAGCATGAAAATGACTCCGGTGCATTTATCAATGGGATTCGTGTCGTCTGGCTAGTCCAGCGCCGACGCCTTCAGCGATGCCAGCGAAATGGCGACGCAGACCAGGGCCAGGAAGCCGATCGCGGCCTGCATGCCCTGGCTGTGGGCGATCATCCCGATCACGGGCGGACCGAGCAGGCTGCCGCTGTAGCTCAGCGTCGCAACGCCTGCCAGCGCGGTTGGCCCATGGCGGCCGCCGGCGCTGAATACAAAGGGGAAAACCGCGGCCAGGCCGGCGCCGGTCAGCGCAAAGCCGGCCAGCGTCAGCGGCAGGTTCAGCGCCGCCGTCGCCAGGCCCAGGCCGCCGGACGCGCACAGCGCGCTGCAGGCGACCACGCGGCGCGCGCCAAACCGGTCTTTCAGGCGGTCGCAGAAGAGCCTGGCGAACAGCATCATGCCGGTGAATCCGGCAAAGGCAAGCGGCGCCGTGCCATCGGCGGCATGCAGGATGTCCTTCAGATAAACCCCGCTCCAGTCTCCCACCGATCCTTCGGCCATGGCGCCGAAAAAGCCGATGGCGCCCAGCACCGCCAGCGGGCCATGCGGCAGCGCATACAGCGGCGCGTGCGATGACGGCCCGGCCTCGTCGCGCGGCAGCCAGCGGCTGTTGACCAGCTGCAGTGCCGCCATCGGCAGGGCGATCAGTGTGAAATGCTGCAGCACCGGCAAGCCGGCGCTGGCCGCCGCGCTGCCGAGCAGGGCGCCGGCCAGCGCGCCGGCGCAGAACCAGGCATGCAGCATGGACATGATGGAGCGGCCGGCCGCCTTTTCACTGACGGCGCCGAGCGCATTGATGGAGACGTCGAAGCAGCTGGTCGACGCGCCGAACAGGAACACCGAGGCGGCCAGCCAGGGCAGCGACGGCGACAGCGCAATGCACAGCAGTGACAGCATCATCGTCAGGCCGGCAGCGCAGGAAGCCAGCCGCGCGCCCAGCCAGCGCACCAGGCCGGCTGCCACCGGAAAGGACAGCACCGCGCCGGCGCCGCCGCCGAGCAGGGCAAAGCTCAGTTCGGCCGCATTCAGTTCCAGGGCGTCCCGCACCGCCGGCACCCGGGCGGCCCAGCTGGCGTACACCACGCCGAGCAGGATGAAGTTGACGGGATTGGCAATGCGCTGGGTAACCGCCGGGGCCTTGGAATGCAGGAGCAGTGGGGGAGCGATGTCGTTGGACGGCATGAAGATGATCGTTGCAAAAAGAAAAATGCCGATAGCGCGATTCTAGGCAAAGCAAGCTGCCAGTGTCAGCGCGCAGCAGGGCAATGTTTGATCCGGTACGTACCGCCATGTTCTGGGCGGCCCCGTTCGACTGCGCCGAATCCGATTGATGCCCGACACCTGGTTGAAAATTTTTATTGCTATCAAACTATTTATTTCATAATCGCACCTAATTTCTCGATATCATTCTTTCTTTTGGACAATTATGGTGCGGCAATGATCAAGACAGCATTGGTGACGGCCTTGTTGAGCTTCACGGTATCGGCCGGCGCAGTATCGCTGGGTTCGCGGCATGCGCTTCTGATCGACGAGGACAGCGGCGCTGTGCTTCTCGAAAAGAATGCGAATGACATCGTTCCGATTGCGTCACTCACCAAGCTGATGACCGCGATGGTGGTGCTCGATGCCGGGCTCGACCTGCAGGAGCCGGTCACGATCAGCGAGCAGGATGTCGACACCCTGAAACACAGCTCGTCCCGGGTGCCGGTGGGCGCCACCTTCCCCAGGGGCACGCTGCTGGAACTGGCGCTGATGTCCTCGGACAACCGTGCCGCCTTTGCGCTGGCGCGCACCTATCCCGGCGGCCTGGACGGCTTCCGCCAGGCGGTACGCAACAAGTCCATGGAACTCGGCCTGCGCCGCACCAATATCGAGGAGCCCACCGGGCTGTCGCCGCATAACACCTCCACCGCCACCGACCTGGCGAAGATGGTGACGGCGGCCGGGCGGTATCCCGAGATCGAGCGCCTGACCACTTCGTCGGCCGACCTGATCGACGTCGAGGGCGCCGCCACCCATTACCGCAATACCAACCGGCTGGTCGGCAACAGCGCCTGGGATATCCGCCTGTCCAAGACCGGCTTCACCCGCGAGGCGGGCCGCTGCCTGGTGATGCGTGTCAAGGCAGCCGGCCGCTCCACCGTGATGGTGCTGCTCAATGCCCGCGAGTCGGTGATACGCACCGCCGACGCGATGAATCTGCATCGCCTGGTGCGCGGCGAACCCATGATGGAAGCCGCGGCGACGCCCGCGCCCAAGCGCAAGGCCGCCCGTCATGCCAAGTCGTCACGCCGTTCCAAAACATTGGTCGCGCAGCTCTGATGCGCTGTTGCGGCGGCCGCGAAGTCATGCGGCCGCGAACTCTTTGCCTTTATTCCTTGAAGTACACCACCTGGTGGCTGGCCGCCAGCATCACGCCGCCGGCGCTCCATATCTCCGCGTTCTGATCGAAGAATCCCTTGCCGTAGTGCTGGCCGCGGGCCACCGCCAGCAGCGGCGCGTCGCCCTGCGCCGCCAGTTGCGCCGCGTCGGCATGGAAGTAGGTGGTCAGGGCCACCGTGCTGGCCGGGGTCCAGCTGGCGCGGCGCAGGAAGATGCGCGGGAAAAACGCGTCGCAGATCGACGCCAGCGCCGGGAAGTCGAGCGGCCGTGGCGGCTGGTCGCGTATCCAGAGCCGGGTTTCGGACGGATGGCCGCTGGCATCGCTCTGGTCCGGGCCCATGCCGCCGGCGATGAAGCGCATATCGTAACGGCCGGTCCAGGCGGCGCGCGGATGGGCCGGCGCCTGCGCCACGCTGGAGGGCGGCGGCGCCAGCGGGAAGCTGGCATCGGTGGCGCCCCAGGTGTCGCGCC
Organism: Noviherbaspirillum soli; assembly: GCF_015352955.1. Lineage (GTDB taxonomy): Bacteria > Pseudomonadota > Gammaproteobacteria > Burkholderiales > Burkholderiaceae_D > Noviherbaspirillum_A > Noviherbaspirillum_A soli. Next base: position 18,378 of record NZ_JACYOX010000033.1, on the reverse strand, counting down.
GGATCGCGGTGACGGCGGTGGCGAAAGCGGCCACCTGGCCCTGCTGGCGCAGTTCCACCACCCAATGCTGGGTGGTGCGGTTGGTCCGCAACGCGCGGGCCTGCACCTCGAACTGGCCATCGGCAATGGGCGCAGCGTAATGCACGGTCAGCGACAGCGGGTCGCCCAGCTTTTCCGGATGCAGCATGATTGCATTCTGCAGCGTGGCGGCAATGGTGCCGCCGAACGGACCGACCATGTTGGCATAGGCCGGGCTGGTATGGCCGAGATAGTGGCCGGGGCCGCCTGCGTTATCCGGGGCAAGGGCGATGGCGGCGTCGAGTACATGCGCTGCTGGCTGACTGGTCTCCATGGTTCTCCTTTTGATGACGGGATGCTGGTCTGGGCGTCATTCTAAGGGCGACTGGAAAAACGCGGGCGGCGGCGCCCGGCCGGCCCGGCGCCCGCTTCATCCGGTGTGCCGCGTCAGGCCGCGTTCGCTTCCGCCGCCTGCGCCGCGCGCAGCAGCACCTCGAATTCCGCAGCGGGCAGCGGCTTGCTGCTCAGGTAGCCCTGGTAGTGGTCGCAGCCCAGTTGGCGCAGGTAGGCCAGCTGCTCGTCGGTTTCCACGCCTTCCGCGATCACCCGCAGCCGCAGGCTATGGGCCAGCGCGATCACCGAGCGCACGATGGCGGCGTCGTCGGCATCCGAGCTGATGTCGCGCACGAAGGAGCGGTCGATCTTCAGTGTGTCGAGGCGGAACTGCTTGAGATAGCTGAGGCTGGAATAGCCGGTGCCGAAGTCGTCCACGGAAATATGGATGCCCTGCGCATGCAGCCGCTCCAGGATCTGCGCCGCTTCGGCCGGGTTGTGCATCACCACGCTCTCCGTCACTTCCAGTTCCAGGCAGCTCGCCGCCATGCCGGTTTCCGTCAGCACGCCAGCGACGAAGTCGGGCAGATTGTTCTGGGCAAACTGGTAGGCCGACAGGTTCACCGCCACCCGCAGCGGCGCCAGGCCGGCCAGCTGCCATGCGCGGTTCTGGCGGCAGGCCTCGCGCAGCACCCAGGCGCCCAGCGGGATGATGAGGCCAATGTCCTCGGCCACCGGGATGAAGTCGTTGGGCGGCACCAGGCCGCGTTCCGGGCTGCGCCAGCGCACCAGCGCTTCCATCGCATGCACCGCGCCGCTGGCGACATCGACCTTGGGCTGGTAATGCAGTTCGAACTCGCCCAGGTCGAGTGCGCGGCGCAGGTCGCGTTCCAATGCCAGGCGGGCGCCGGCGGCGGCATTCATCTGCGGCGTGAAGAACTGGAAGTTGGCGCGGCCCATCTTCTTGGCGTGGTACATCGCGCTGTCGGCATTGCTCATCAGGTCGCGCAGCTGGCTGCCGTCTTCCGGATAGAGGCTGATGCCAATGCTGACCGACACATTCTGCTCCTGGCCTTCCACCTCGATCGGCAGGGCCAGGCGCTCCAGCAGCTTCTGGGCGACATTGGCCGCAACCTCGGGCGCGGCCACTTCGGCCAGCAGCACCACGAATTCATCGCCGCCCAGACGCGCCACGGTGTCCTGCGCCCGCAGCGCCTGGCCCAGGCGCTCGGCCACGCCCTGCAGCAGCTTGTCGCCGTAGTGATGGCCCAGCGAGTCATTGATGGTCTTGAAGCGGTCGAGATCGAGGAACATCAGCGCAAAGCCCTTGCCCGAGCGTTGGCCGGAGGCGATGGCCTGGCAGATCCGGTCTTCCAGCAGGCTGCGGTTGGGCAGCCGGGTCAGGCTGTCATGCAGCGCCATATGGTGCAGCTGCCGGTTGGCATGGCTCAGGGAATTCACCAGGCCCGCGGTGCGCGAAGCCAGCCGCGAATCCACCACCGACAGCAGCAGCGTAATGCTCAACAGCGACAGCGACGCCAGGCCGACCAGCGCGGCCAGCCAGTTGCCGTCGACGCCGCCTTCGACCATGCAGATGCTTGCCATGTCGAAGCGCGCCGCTTCCATGCCGGTATAGTGCATCGCGATCACGGCCAGGCCCATGATCACCGCGGCGCCGGCCTTCTTCGCATGGGCGGCCAGGTTATGGCCGGCGCGCAGCGTGAAGGCCAGCCACAGCGCCGCGATCGAGGCGACCACGGCAATCGCCACCGATGCCAGGAAGCCGGCGGGGTCGTAGTGAATTGCCGGGTCCATCCGCATTGCATGCATGCCCATGTAATGCATGCCGCAGATGCCCAGTCCCATCAGCAGTCCGCCGATCAGGAAATGCGGCGTGCGCACGGTGGGCCGGGTGACGATGCGCAGCGCGAAGGCGGATACGCCGATCGCCACCAGCAGCGACAGCAGGGTGGTCCTGATTTCATAGCTCACGCGGATCGGCAGGGAAAAGGCCAGCATGCCGATGAAGTGCATGGCCCAGATGCCGCTGCCCATCGCCAGCGCGCCGCCGGCCAGCCACAGCAGGCTGGTGCGTCCCTCCGTCTCGGTCACGCGGCCGGTCAGGTTGAGGGCGGTATAGGAAGCCATCATGGCAACCGCAACCGAAAGGGACACGAGACCTAGATGATAGCTGCCGGTCAGATAAGTCAGGGAGGAGTCCATTCGCGGTCGTTGATGTTAATAGTGATGTACTGCAACATTTTAACAGTCTTGAGAAAAGCCTGATGACCCTCCGCTTTAGTCTGTTTAGGGCGAATGGCGCACGCTTGTGTTATAGAATCTTCCACACTGCCGCCATGGCGGCAACGCGACCGGGACACCTGGCGCGCCAGATCAGGGGATGATTATGAAGATCGCAATAGCCGGCGCCGGCATCGGCGGGCTGGCATTGGCGCTCATGCTGCACAAGCGCGGCATCGAGGCTGAAGTATGGGAAGCCGTTGAGGAATTGAAGCCGCTGGGCGTGGGGATCAACCTGCTGCCCCATGCGGTGAAGGAGCTATCCGAACTCGGGCTGGAAGACACGCTGGCGGAGATCGGCATCAAGACCTCCCAGCTGGCCTATTACAACCGGCATGGACAGCAGATCTGGGCCGAGCCGCGCGGCCGCGCCGCCGGCTATGACTGGCCGCAGTTTTCCATCCATCGCGGCGCGCTGCAGATGGCATTGCTGCGGGCCGCCACGCAGCGCATCGGCGCGGACAAGGTGCACCAGGGCCATGCGCTTGAATCCTTCGAACAGGACGATGCCGGCGTGGTGGCGCGCTTGCGGCGCCGCACCGACAATGCGCTGGTGGAAACCCGGGCCGACGTGCTGGTGGGCGCCGACGGCATCCACTCGGCGCTGCGGCGCCTCCTGCATCCGGTCGGCGACGAGCCGCGCTTTTCCGGGCGCATGCTGTGGCGCGCCATCACCGAGACCCAGCCGTTCATGGATGGCCGCTCGATGTTCATGGCAGGGCACCAGGACCAGAAGTTCGTCGCCTACCCGATTTCCGAGCCGCTGCGGCGACAGGGCCGCTCGCTGATCAACTGGATCGCGGAACTGCGCGTGCCGGACGGCGCGCCGCCGACGACCGACTGGAACAAGCGGGTCGACCGCTCGGTGTTCGCGCCCGCATTCGCCGACTGGAAATGGGACTGGATCGACATCCCGGCCATCATCGAGGGCGCAGCCACCATCTACGAATTCCCGCTGGTGGACCGCGACCCGCTGCCGCGCTGGACCGTGGGCCGGGTCACGCTGCTGGGCGACGCCGCCCATCCGATGTACCCGATCGGCTCCAATGGCAGCGCGCAGGCGATCCTCGATGCCCGCTACCTGGCCGACTGCCTTGCCGAGTGCGGCGAAGGCCGCAGCAGCCTGCTGTATGCGTTGAAGGAGTACGAGGCCGAGCGGCTGCCGCGCACCGCCGGCATCGTGCTGCGCAACCGCATGAACGGACCGGAGCAGGTGATGCAGATGGCCGAGGAAAGGGCGCCCAACGGTTTTTACAGTATCGACGAAGTGATTCCCTATGCCGAGCGGGAAGCCATATCCCAGCGCTACAAGCGCCTTGCCGGCTTCGACAAGCAGTCGCTGGCCGCCGCGCCCAAGCGCTGAACCTCTCAACCCAATCAAGGGAGCCGCATGGCGATCTGGAAGAAATCATTCACGCTGGAAGACCTGAAAGAGCGGCATGTGGATACCGCCGAAGGCCATCTCGGCATCGAATTCTGCGCCATCGGCGAGGACTGGCTGGCCGCGCGCATGCCGGTCGACGCCCGCACCGTGCAGCCGTTTCGCATCCTGCACGGCGGCGCTTCGGCATTGCTGGCCGAGTCGGTGGGCAGCTGCGCCGCCAACCTGTGCGTGGACCAGGAGAAATTCTATTGCGTGGGCCTGGACATCAATGCCAACCATGTGCGCGGCGCCAGCAGCGGCTGGGTCACCGGCACCGCCCGTCCGCTGCACATCGGCAAGTCCACCCACGTGTGGCAGATCCATATCACCAACGAGGCCGGTGCGCTGGTATGCGTATCGCGCCTGACGATGTCGGTGCTGCGCCGGCCGGCACCAGAAGCGCCGGGCTAGCTTCGTCCGAATCATCATCCGCGCAGTCATCAACCAATAAAACAACGACAGAGGAGACCAGCATGACATCAGCAAACCGCATCGCCGCCGCCATCGCCCTTGCCTTCGCCGCGCTGCCGGCCTGGGCCGACATCACGGTGGGCATTTCCGTATCGACCACCGGTCCGGCGGCCTCGCTGGGCATACCCGAGAAGAACACGGCGGCGCTGCTGCCCACCAGCGTGGCGGGGCAGAAGATCAACTACGTGATTCTCGACGACGCCACCAATCCGACCGAAGCCAACAAGAACGCGCGCAAGTTCGTCACCGAGAACAATGCCGACATCATCTTCGGCTCGTCGGCCGTGCCCACCGCGCTGGCCATCGCCGAGGTCGCCAGCGAAACCAAGACGCCGCAGATTGCGCTGGCGCCGGTGGAGCTGGCCGATGCGAAAAAGAACTGGGTTTTCGTCGTGCCGCAGCACAATGCGCTGATGGCGCAGGCGCTGGCCAGCCACATGAAGGCGGCCGGCGTCAAGACGCTGGGCTTCATCGGCTTTGCCGACGGCTACGGCGAAGGCTGGGCGCGCGAGATGACCAAGGCGGCGGAAGCGGCCGGCATCAAGGTGGTGGCCAGCGAGCGCTACAACCGGACCGACACCAGCGTCACCGGCCAGGTCGTCAAGCTGGTCGCGGCCAACCCGGACGCCATCATGATCGCCGGTTCGGGCACCCCGGCGGCGCTGCCGCAGACCGCGCTGGCCGAGCGCAACTACAAGGGCAAGATCTACCAGAGCCATGGCGCGGCCAACAAGGAATTCATGCGCGTGGGCGGCAAGGCCGTGGAAGGCGCGGTGCTGCCGGTGGGTCCGGTGGTGGTGGCGGCGCAGCTGCCCGACAGCCATCCTTCGAAGAAGGTCGGCGTCGAGTACACCCGCCAGTACGAGGAGAAATACGGCGCCGGCTCGGTGTCGTCCTTTGGCGCGCACATGCTCGATGCCTACAAGCTGTTCGAGGCCGCAGTGCCGACCGCGCTCAAGGGCGGCCAGCCGGGCACGCCGGCCTTCCGCCAGGCGCTGCGCGACGCGATCGAGTCGGGCCGGGAAGTGGTGGGCGCGCATGGCGTGTTCAACATGAGCCCGACCAACCATTACGGCCATGACGACCGGGCCCGGGTGCTGGTGCGCATCGACAAGGGCGAATGGAAGCTGCTGGGCGACGCCAAATAGGAGGCTCGCATGGGATCCGCGGATATCGAGCGCGACCCGGCGCGGCTGTTCGCCGCGCCGCGGGTGCGGCTGTCACGGCGCGACGACGGCGCGATCCTGCTGTCTTCGCCGCAGCCGCTGCAGGCCTATCCGCGCTGCGTCGGCGCGGACCTGGAACACTGGGCGGACGAGGCGCCGCAGCGGCTTTTCCTGGCCGAGCGCGCCGCCGATGGCGCATGGCGCGAACTGCGCTATGGCCAGGCGCGGCAACAGGTCAGGCGCATTGCCGCAAGCCTGTTGCAGATGGGCCTGCCGGAAGGGCGACCAGTGGCGGTGCTGTCGGACAACAGCATCGAGCATGCGCTGCTGATGCTGGCCTGCCTGCATGTGGGCATACCGTATGCCGCGCTGTCGCCGGCCTATTCACTGATGTCGCGCGACCATGCCAAGCTGCGCGCGCTGGTGGCGCGCCTGCGGCCCGGCCTGCTGTATGCGGCGTCGGCGCAGCGCTACGGCGCCGCGCTGGCCGCCATCGAGGGCCTGCACCAGGCGGCGCTGGTGGTGTCGGACGATGGCGATGTGCCCGCCGGCGCGCAGCCGTTTTCCAGCCTGCTGGCGCACGAGGACGAGGCCGCGGTCGATGCGCGGCATGCGCTGGTTGGCCCGGATACGATGGCCAAGATCCTGTTCACCTCCGGCTCCATCGCCGAGCCCAAGGGCGTGATCAATACCCAGCGCATGCTCTGCGCCTCGCAGCAGGCCAAGGCCCAGCTCTGGCCCTTCCTGGCCGACACGCCGCCGGTGATCGTCGACTGGCTGCCCTGGAACCACACTTTCGGCGGCAACCATAACTTCAACCTCGTGCTGCGCCATGGCGGCACGCTGCATATCGATGGCGGCAAGCCGGCGCCCGGCCTGTTCGACGCCAGCATCGCCAATCTGCGCGAGATCGCGCCGACGCTGTACTTCAATGTGCCGCGCGGCTTCGACATGCTGGTGTCGGCCTTGCGTACCGACGCCGCGCTGCGCCGCAATTTCTTCTCAAGGCTGCAGCTGATGTTCTACGCCGGCTCGGCCCTGCCGCAGAACCTGTGGGAAGATCTGATCGCGCTGTCGGTCCAGGAAACCGGCCAGCCGGTGCCCATGGTCACTGCCTGGGGTTCGACCGAGACCGCGCCGCTGGCCACCGATTGCCATTTCCAGGCGCCGCGCTCCGGCGTGATCGGCTTGCCGGCGCCCGGCGTGGAACTGAAGCTGCTGCCTGCCGGCGGCAAGCTGGAAATTAGGGTGCGCGGCCCGAACGTCACGCCCGGCTACCTCGACCAGCCGGAGCTGACTGCAAGGGCCTTCGACGAGGAAGGCTATTACCGCATCGGCGACGCGGTGCGCTTTGCCGACGAGAGCAAACCGGAAGCGGGACTGGTGTTCGACGGCCGCGTGGCGGAAGACTTCAAGCTCTCCAGCGGCACCTGGGTCAATGTCGGCGCGGTGCGCATCAAGGGCATCGAGCTGCTGGCGCCGGTGGCGCAGGACATCGTGGTGACCGGCCATGATGGCGAGCAGATCGGCTTCCTGGTGTTCGCCAGTCTGCCGGCCTGCCGCGCGCTGGCAGGCCTGCCGGCCGGTGCGCCGGCGGCGGAGGCGCTGGCGCATCCGGCGGTGCGCGACAGGGTGCGGCAGGGACTGCGTGCGATGCGTGGCCTGGGCGGCGGCAGTTCCACCTATGCCACCCGAGCGCTGCTGATGAGCGAGCCCGCTTCGGTGGATGCCGGCGAGATCACCGACAAGGGTTATATCAACCAGTCCGCCGTGCTGGCGCGGCGCGCGCAGATGGTGAGCGCGCTGGCGCAGGGCGGGGATGGCGTCATCGGTATTGATGGCTGAACCCCTGTTGAGATACCGTCTGCCTGCCTGCCTGCCTGCCTGCCTGCCTGCCACCAGCCACCAGCCATGATCCCTTCCCGCCGGCGGATCGCCAGGCGGGTCTCTCGCAGTATTTGCCGTGAGCGCACAGCCATGTCGCCTGCCAAGGCGCGCCATATGGCGTCCTGCTATCTGTGCCGCATCAAGCACGACTGAAGCGCGCAGCCTCATACGCAGCGCATGGCGCACGCCGTTCCCGGCTCCAGGCATGGTCTCCATGACGCCTACATCCCTGTTATGTCATTACCTCGTTCGCCTTGTCAGCCTGGTCACGCCGCCATATTTCGTGCTGGCAGCCTTGCTGATGCCGGCGCGGCATGCATCGGCGCAAACGCCGGCAGTCAGGGTGCTTCCGAAGCCGGGTGACGCCGATCCGGTCGGCGACTGCTGGCACAAGGCCACACCACGACCCGCATCACGGTACCCGAGCAGGACTTGTCGGCCGGCACGCTGACCCTGCTGCCCGGCATCATCCGCGCCATCCGGTTTGCCGACACTGTCCGGCAGTTCCAATGGCGCAGCGCCTTTCCCGCCGCACCGGGCGACCTGCTGAACCTGCGCGACGTCGAGCAGGGCCTGGAGCAGATGAAACGCCTTCCCAGCCAGGACGTCGACATCGACATCATGCCGGGCGAGCAGGCCGGCGAGAGCGAGTGGTGCTGCGCGTAAAGGGCGGCAAGCCCTGGAGGCCAGCTGACGAATGGGGGGCTTGTGCGGATCGATAGGCAGCCAGCGTAGCCTGGGTTGAGTGCAGCGAAACCCGGGGCATGCCTGTCGGCATGCAAGGCGCGGAACGCATTGGGTACGATCCTGATTTGATCCAACTGATTGGATCAGCCAGCGAGGACACTGCCAGGTTCGGCAAGGCGGTGTGAAGAAGACAGCGGCGGCGGGAGGGCGATGTCAGGCATAGCCGCCGCGGCTTTGCCAATCGCATTCCTGATTGTTGGCTTGGGTTGCCCGGGTTTCGCTTTGCTCAACCCAGGCTACGTCTTTATGCGCTCGCTTCTTCGCTTGACTCAACCTTGCCTGGGCTGCTCCGCCCCGGCATTCGCCCCCGCCACTGCAACCGCGGTCATGTTCACGATCCGCCGCGACGTGGCGTTGGGCGTCAGGATATGCACCGGCTTGGCCGCGCCCAGCAGGATGGGGCCGACCGTCACGCCCTGGCCGCCGGTGATCTTCAGCAGGTTGAAGGCGATGTTGGCCGCGTCCAGGCTGGGCATCACCAGCAGGTTGGCGCCGCCCGACAGGCCGGTGCCGGGCAGGTAGTGACGCCGCACGTCTTCCGACAGCGCCGCGTCGCCCTGCATTTCGCCTTCCAGTTCCAGGTCGGGCGCGGCCTTCGCAACCAGGTCATGCGCGGCCCGCATCTTCCTTGCCGAGGGGCGGTTCGATGAGCCGAACATCGAGTGAGACAGCATCGCCACCTTGGGCTGCAGGCCGAAGCGGCGCACTTCCTCCGCGGCCAGCTGGGTGATCTCGGCCAGCTGCTCGGCGCTCGGGTCGTCGTTGACATAGGTATCGGTAATGAAGAGCGTGAACTTGTCCAGCATCAGCGCGTTCATCGCGGCGAAGGTGCTGGCGCCCGGCGCCAGGCCGATCACCTCCTGCACATGCTCCAGGTGATGCTCGAAGCGGCCCACCGTGCCGCACAGCATGGCGTCGGCATCGCCCATGTGCATCAGCATCGCGCCGATCAGGGTATTGGAACGGCGCAGCGCGGACTTGGCCATGTCGGGCGTGACGCCGTCGCGGCCGCGCAGGCCGTGGTAGGCCTCGTGGTAGGCGCGGTAGCGCGGGTCGTCTTCCGGGTTGATCAGCTCGAAGTCGGCATCCGGCTTCAGGCGCAGGCCGGCCTTCTCGATGCGCATCTGGATCACATGCGGACGGCCGATCAGGATGGGCCGCGCCAGTCCCTCGTCGACCACGGTCTGCACCGCGCGCAGCACATTCTCCTGCTCGCCTTCGGTGTAGACCACGCGCCGCGGCGCACTCCTGGCGGCCGAGAATACCGGCTTCATGATCAGGCCGGTGTGATAGACCAGCTGGCTCAGCTGCTGGCGGTAGGCCTCCATGTCGGCGATCGGGCGGGTCGCCACGCCGGACTCGGCGGCGGCCTTGGCCACCGCCGGCGCGATCCGCTCGATCAGGCGCTGGTCGAAAGGCGTGGGGATCAGGTAGTCGGGGCCGAAGGTCAGGTCCTGGCCTGCATAGGCGGCCGCCACCGCGTCGTTGGTCTCGGCTTCGGCGAGGTCAGCGATGGCGCGCACGCAGGCCAGCTTCATCTCCTCGGTGATCTTGGTGGCGCCGCAGTCGAGCGCGCCGCGGAAGATGTAGGGGAAGCACAGCACGTTGTTGACCTGGTTCGGATAGTCCGAGCGGCCGGTGGCGATGATGCAGTCGGGCCGGGCGGCCTTGGCGACTTCCGGGCGGATTTCCGGCTCCGGGTTGGCCAGCGCCAGGATCAGGGGACGCTCGCCCATGGTCTTGACCATCTCGCCGGTCAGCACGCCGGCGGTGGAGCAGCCGAGGAAGACATCGGCGCCCTTGACGATGTCTGCCAGCACCCGGGCGCTGGTGTCCTGCGCATAGCGGGCCTTGTTGGCTTCCATGTTGGCTTCGCGGCCTTCGTAGATCACGCCCTTGGAATCGGCCACGAAGATGTTCTTGCGCTCGACGCCCAGGCTGACCATGATGTCCAGGCAGGCGATCGCGGCGGCGCCGGCGCCCGACACGGCCATCTTCACATCGCCGATCTGCCTGCCCACCACCTTCAGCCAGTTCAGCAGGGCGGCGGCGGAGATGATGGCGGTGCCGTGCTGGTCGTCATGGAAGACCGGGATATTCAGGCGCTCGCGCAGCTTCTTCTCGATGTAGAAGCATTCCGGCGCCTTGATGTCTTCCAGGTTGATGCCGCCGACGGTCGGCTCCAGCATCGCGATGGCGTCCACCAGCTTGTCCGGGTCATGCTCGGCCAGTTCGATATCGAACACGTCGACGCCGGCGAATTTCTTGAACAGGCAACCCTTGCCTTCCATGACCGGCTTGGAGGCCAGCGGGCCGATATTGCCCAGCCCGAGCACCGCGGTGCCGTTGGTGATCACTGCCACCAGATTGGCGCGCGAGGTGTATTCGGCGGCCATGGCTGGCGTGGCGGCAATGGCTTCGCAGGCATAGGCGACGCCGGGCGAGTAGGCGAGCGACAGGTCGCGCTGGTTGGAAAGGGCCTTGGTTGGCGTGACCGAGATCTTGCCGCGGGTCGGGCTGCGGTGATATTCGAGGGCTGCGTCGCGCAGTTGGTCTTCCTTGCTTATTGATTGGTCCATGATGAGTTCCGGGTAATGGCGCAGCCAGGCGCGTTGACATGAAGGAGCGCGGTGCGGGAGGCGCACCGTATCAAGCCGCTACTATACCTCCGGCTTGTGCAAGCGCAAGGCGTGGGGCACGGGCCTGTTTCATGCGTCATTGATAATGCCCATGACCGCGCGCTTTTGATGGAACTTGCGTCTGCACCACTTTGCCTAAAACGTTTTGACATGCGCCTGTGCTGGTCCGGGACGTCCTTCGGCGAGCCTGCATCATGCCGGATCGCGCAGGTGCGCCACGCAGGACTAGGGAGAATGAATGAATGTCGGAAACGATACGGGCAGCGCACTGAATCCGCCGGACGAGATACCGGTGCTGGACTGTTTGATCATCGGCGGCGGTCCCGGCGGCCTGACTGCGGCCATTTATCTGCGGCGCTTTCACCGCAACATCATGCTGATCGACAAGGGCGAGAGCCGGCTGTCTCTGATTCCTGTAAGCCACAACTACCCCGGCTTCCCGGAAGGCGTGCAGGGCACGGCCCTGCTGCAGAGCCTGCGCGACCAGCTCGGTGCTGCGGGAGGCGAGGTCACGCAGGGCGAGGTCACCAGCATCGGGCGCGATGAGAAGAGCTTCCACGCCGACTGGAATGGCGGCCGGGTGCGGGCGCACAAGGTGATCATGGCCACCGGCATCGTCGACATCGGCCTGCCCACCGAGAACTGGCGCGCGGCGGTCAGGCATGGCGCGATCCGGCTTTGCCCGATCTGCGATGGCTACGATGTCACCGACCGCCGCATCGCCATCGTCTGCGGCCAGGACAACCGGGTGGCGCATGCCCGCTTCATGCGCACCTTCAGCGCCGATATCACGCTGCTGCTGCCGCAGGACGCGCCGCCGCTGGACGAGGAGGAAAAGACGCAGCTGCACGAGGCCGGGGTAGCCTGGCTGGAGGCGCCGGCGCTGGATGTGTCGACCCGGGACAGCCGCACGCCGCTGGTGCATACCGCCGATGGCCAGCAGCATGCCTTCGATGTGCTGTACCCAATGCTCGGTGAAAACGCGCGGTCGCGGCTGGCGGCTGAATTGGGGGCGGAACTGGGCGACTGCGGTGACCTGGTCGTCGACATCCACCAGCGCACCACGGTCGATGGCCTGTATGCGATCGGCGATGTGGTGGTGGGCATCAACCAGATCAGCGTGTCGACCGGACAGGCAGCGGTTGCCGCCACCGATGTGCATAACCAGCTGCCGGCCTGCCTGCGCTGCGCAGACCGCGAGCGGGCTGCGCAGGCGCAGTCAATTCATGCGCCGCGGGTCGCGGAATCGACAGATGCTTTCCAGATCGGTTAATGTGCTGCATCTGACAATAACCCAAAGGAATCCCGATGAAACGAACCGCCATGCTTGCCGCTTCCCTTTCGCTTGCGGCGCTGTCCGGGTGCGCCTTCCTGCCGCCCGTGCCGATTGCCGTGGCCGACTTGAGCCCGACCCAGGGCAATACCGCCAACGGCACCGCAACCTTTGTCGAGCGCAGCGGCAAGATCCTGGTGGATGGTCGTTTCAAGGGCCTGACGCCCGGCCAGCACGGCATCCATATCCATGAGAAAGGCGACTGCAGCGCGCCCGATGCAATGAGCGCCGGCGGCCATTACAACCCGACCGGAGAGCAGCATGGCGCGCCTGGCAGTGGAACACATCATGGCGGCGACCTCGGCAACATCACCGCCGACGCCAATGGTGACGCCACCCTCAACGTGACACTGGATACCGCCCGCTTCGGCATGAGCAAGCTTGCGAGCAATACCATCGCCGGCAAGGCGGTGGTGATTCATGCCGATCCGGACGACCTGGCCAGCCAGCCGGCCGGCAATTCCGGCAAACGCGTTGCCTGTGGCGTGATCCGCATGCAGTAAGCGGCAAAGGCGGCTTGTCCGGCCAGCCGGGCAGGCAACGCCGGTTCGTGGTGTCCTACACCAGCTTGGCCGGCTGTCCGACTGCATGGCCGATGGCAATAGGGCTATGCTGCGACGATCTAATCGTGTCGTCGGGGCCAGGCCATGAATCTGTTCAACCGTCTACCAAATTCCAGGACCGCGCCGCCGGGCCTAGAGCGTCGCATCTGGCGCGCGCTGCCCGGCGTGCTGGCCCTGGGCACGATGCTGCCGGCTATCTACATCCTCATGCTGCATCTGCTGACGCTCGACAGCGGCGAGGGCATGGCGCGCAAGGTGGAAATGTCGCGCTACCTCGCCACCGGCGCCATTCTGTTCAACTGGATGGTCGTGATGCAGGCAGCCATCCTGTGCGCCATCGTGATGGTGATGAAAGGCCATGCCTATGTGGCCGACGCCTATCACTTGCCGGACAGCCCTGCACCCCGGCCCTGAGCATCGCTTGCCTGATCTCGAACGGCAACCGGGCATGTAATGGCCGGAGTCGTCTGCCAGGCATTCCGAGCCCATTTCCACACCTTCCTCCACGCCGCTTTCTCCTCGCCAATTAAAATTTGTGCTTGATCAAGGCTTGTTCGCGACGTATCGCCGAACCTGTGCTAACCGGCCGGAAAGCGGGCGATCCGCAGCCCGGCGATGGATTCCACCGGGCAGAGGAAAGTACTGCGGATGAAATACAAGGACTATTACGACACCCTGGGCGTAGAGCGTGATGCCGCACCCGAGCAGATCAAGAAGGCTTACCGGAAACTGGCGCATCAGTACCATCCGGACATTTCCAAGGACCCGGAAGGCGAGGCCAAGTTCAAGGAAGTGCAGGAAGCGTATGCCACCCTGAAGGATCCGGAGAAGCGCGCCGCCTATGATGATCTGGGCCGCCGTCCCGCCGGTGAAAGCTTCGAGCCGCCGCCCGACTGGGGCCAGGGTTTCGGCTCCGGCGAAAATTTTTCCGATGTCGACCTGGCCGACCTGCTGGCTGCCTTCGCTTCCGCGCGTGGCGGCCGCGGCGGGCGGCGGGCGCAGCGCGGGCAGGATGCCGAGGCGACCGCGCCGGTGACGCTTGAGCAGGTCAGCGAGGGCGCCGAGGTCGACCTGCGCTTTAATTTGCCGGAATACGATGCGCGCGGCCTGCTGCACCATGTTCCCCGCACTTTCCGCGTGCGCATTCCCAAGGGCGCGGGCGACGGCCAGCGGCTGCGCCTGGCCGGCAAGGGCGGGCCGGGCCGCAACGGCGGTCCGCCCGGCGACCTCTACATCGCGATCCGGCTGCAGCCGCACCCGCTGTACCGGGTCAGTGGCCGCGACCTGTATATCGACCTGCCGCTGACGCCAGCCGAAGCCGTGCTGGGCGCCAGCGTCGAGGTGCCGACCCTGCGTGGCCGGGTGGAACTGAAGGTGGCGCCCGGCACCGCCAGCGGCCGCCAGTTGCGGCTGTCGCGGCGCGGCCTGCCAACCGCCGACGGCGGCCATGGCGACCTGTATGCGGTGGTGCGCATCGAGGTGCCAGCATCGCCGACTGCGCGCGAGCGTGAACTGTATGAGGCGCTGGCCAAGGCGTCGGCATTCAATCCGCGCGGTCACTTTTCCCGGAAAGGCTGAGCATGGATGGCATGACGATGGAAGCCGTATGGCTCAATGAAGGCCAGACCTGCAGCTTCCTCGCCCTGATCGAAGCATCGGGTCTGACTGGCGAGGAAGTGCAATGGCTGATGGAAAGCGGCGCCCTGATGCCGCTGCCGGCGGCGCAGGCAGAATCGCAGCCGCAGCCGCAGGAGAGCCTCAGTTTTCCTGCCGCTGCGTTGCCGGTGGCGATGCTGGCGCGGCGACTGCGCGATGACTTCGAACTCGACCGCGCGGGCCTGGCGCTGGCGCTGCGGCTGATGCAGCGCATCGATACCCTGGAGCAGGAAATCGAGCGGCTGCGCGCCCGTTTGCCGGCGCGCAGCCATCCCGCCTGAACTTGCTGGCAATGAGGGAAGACGGTTGCACGCGCTGGCGGCAGGGTCGGGCCAACTTTTAAGTTAAATCAAGTTTCCTTCAGTAATCTGGACAATCTTGAAACTTTTTTTGGAAGGCCGGGGTAAGATTTCGCCATCTTTTAACAAGGGGGATGGAGATGAAATTCCGCGTTCTGGCCATTTTCCTGGCATGCGCAGCAAGCAGCATGGCCCACGCCGGGCCATTCAACAACTTCATGGATGGCCTGGGCGGCGGATGGAATAACGGCGGGCAGAGCCGTAATCTCGACCAGACGCTGGCCAACGTCAGCGCCCATCTGAACCGCGATGTGCCCATCACGCTCGACGCGGATACCCGACTCGACCAGGTCACTTCCGAGCCGGGGCACAAGCTGACCTATCACTACACGCTGACTTCGGTCGAGTCTAAGGACATCAAGCGCACCGAGTTCCTGAAACTGGTTCGTCCGCCGCTGCAGGCGCGCCTGTGCGAAAGCAATGAAATGCGCGGCTTCCTCAAGCATGGCGTCACCATTTCCTATCAATACCGCAGCAAGGACGGACGCCCCCTGGGTACCGCACGCTTCACGGCCAGCGACTGCGGCCTGCAGCAGGTTTCCTGAGCGCCGGCATGCATCGCCTGGCTTATCCATTGCTATTGACGAGCTTGCTCTGCGCCTGCACCCAGAGCGGGCTGCACGCCTCGCAGCCGCTGTCGGAGACGCCGCAGGTTGGCGCCCTGCAGAACCTGCCGGTGGTTGCCGAACCAAGAGGCATCGTCGGCGAATTCTGCCCGCCGGTGCTGGCAGCCAAGGGCGTCTGTTAAAGCCTTTTCCCGGCTCGCCTCATTCGTACTGCTTCAGTTCCGCCAGCGTGTTGATGTTGCGGAAGGCAGCCTCGTCCTCGAACAGCACTTCGGCGGTCTTGAGCGATGCATACCAGGCGTCGATCTTGCGGCCGCCGCCGCGCAGATACTCGGTCAGATGCTGCAGCAGCGACGCTTTCATCAGGCAGAACACCGGGTGCGCCTGGCGTTTGCCATTGCCTTCGGTCACGGCGACCGCAAGATCCGCATCGGCATCGGCCAGGCCTTCGGCCAGGCGCGCCACCAGGTCGGTAGGCAGGAAGGGCGAGTCGCAGGGCGCGGTCACCATGTATTCGGTCATGCAGTGAACCAGACCGGTGTGCATGCCTGCCAGCGGCCCTTCGAAACCCTGGATTTCATCCGGCCAGACCGGCAGGCCGAATGACTCGTACGGCCCCAGGTTCTGGTTGGCATTGATCATCAGCTCGCCGACCTGCGGCTGCAGCCGCATCATCACATGCAGCGCCATCGGCGCGCCGCGGAAGGTCTGCAGTCCCTTGTCGACATGGCCCATCCTGCTGCCGCGTCCGCCGGCCAGGATCAGCCCGGTTATCTGTTCAGTGTCCATTCTTCTTTCGTCCTTTTGCTGCATGGTGTTCAAGCCGCTGGCCCGTGCCGGGCGGGCGCTATTGTAATGCCGGTCCGAAGGCCTCGCCCAGCGACAGGATGGCGCCGCTGTCGCTGGCTTCATAGCCGGCCAGCGCATCCACTGCGGCGCGAAACGGCGCCGAGCGCAGGATATCCAGCGCCTGCTTCATCAATGGCTCTTCCAGCGAGGCGCTGCGCGCCGCCAGGAAATAGCGTTCGGCCAGCAGGGGCACGAAGCCCAGGCCGAAGCGCTGGGCCGCGGTCTGCACGCCAAAGCCGACATCGGCCATGCCGCTGGCAATGTAGGCGGCCACCGCCGAATGGGTGAACTCGGCGTTCTCATAGCCGTTGATGGCTTCCGGCTTCAGGCCGGCGCTGGCCAGCATCAGTTCCAGCAGCATGCGGGTGCCGGAGCCGGCCTGGCGATTGACGAAGCGCACGCCGGACCGGGCCAGGTCGGCCAGGCCGGCAATGCCCAGCGGATTGCCGGCGGCCACGATCAGGCCCTGGGTCCGGGTGGCCAGGTGCACCAGGCAATGGGAACGCGGCGACAGCCATTGCCGGTAGCGCCCGGCGGCCTGCGGCTCATGCTCCCCCAGCGGCACATGGAAGCCGGCCAGGTCGCATTCGCGCCGCGCCAGCGCGGCCACTGCGTCGCTGCTGTTGCGGTAGCGCAGTTCGATCGGCAGGCCGGCGGCGTTGATGTGGTTCAGGAAAGCCGCCACCGCAAAGCCGTGGCTGGCATCGAGCCGGATCGCCTGCGTGTCCGCGCCGACCAGCCTGGCCAGTTCGGCTTCCAGTTCCGAAGCCAGGCTTTCCAGCGTGGGAGAAAGCCGGGCGGCAATGCGGCGGTCGGCCCAGATCAGTTTCTCCGCCAATGGCGTCAGGCGGGTGCCGCGGCCGCGGCCGCTCTGCATCAGGCCGTGCCCGAAGATGCGTTCAGCATCGCGCAACAGGCCCCAGGCATAACGGTAGGACAGCCCGACCGAGCGGGTGGCTTCGGCAATCGAGCCGGTTTCATCGATGGCGCGCAGCAGCCGCAGCAGGGCGCCGGTGTCCAAAGGCGTTTCCGCGCCGCTGCTGATTTCCCACTGGGGACTGATGGTGACCTTGTACATTCGGCTTAATATAGCTTATTGCGATGTCGGCGAGCCAGTGCTATTTTGCACACATAGGATGAAAAATACATAAGTCTTTATGTTCATGAAAACATAAAGGCGATGCCAAGGCAGCCCCAGAAGCTGTCGCCACCCATTCCATGCGAGGAGCATCTTGAACCAGATCGTCATTCCCATCCTGGCCGTCGGCGCCACCCGTGAACGCAAGCGCCAGGCGCCCAAGGGCCGGCGGGTCGATCCGCAGGCCCTGTCCGAAGTGCAGGCGCTATTGGGCGACATGCCGCGCCGGCGCGACCTGCTGATCGAGTGCCTGCACCTGATCCAGGACCGCTACCGCTGCCTGTCGACCCAGCATCTGGCCGCGCTGGCCCAGGAACTGCGCATGGCCCAGACCGAGGTCTACGAGGTCGCCAGCTTCTACCATCATTTCGACATCGTGCGCGAAGGCGAGGACAGCCCGGCCGCGCTGACCGTGCGCGTGTGCGACGGCATCGCCTGCGAACTGGCCGGCGCCGGCGAACTCATCGAGCGCCTGCCCGCCATCCTCGGCGCCGACGTGCGCGTGCTGGCCGCGCCCTGCGTCGGCCGCTGCGAACAGGCGCCGGTGGCCGTGGTCGGCCAGAAGCCGATTCCCCAGGCCCGATGCGAGACCGTGCAGGCCGCCGTGCAGGCAGGCGAAGTCGCCGACACGCCCGCGCCCGGCTATCTCGACCATGCCGGCTATCTGCAGCAGGGCGGCTACCAGCTGCTGCGCCAGTGCCTCTCCGGCGAGCGCGATCTCGACAGCGTGCTGGCCGCGATGGAATCGTCCGGCCTGCGCGGCCTGGGCGGCGCCGGCTTTCCGGCCGGGCGCAAGTGGCGTATCGTGCGGGCCGAGGCCGGCCCGCGCCTGATGGCGGTCAACATCGACGAGGGCGAGCCCGGCACCTTCAAGGACCGGGTCTACCTCGAAACCGATCCGCACCGCTTCCTCGAAGGCATGCTCATTG
>NZ_JACYOX010000032.1 GCF_015352955.1 Noviherbaspirillum soli | reverse complement strand
GCCATTCGCAATCGCTCCGACAGACTTCGTAGGGCGGAATACCCCGAAGGGGCATTCCGCCAGGCCGCCGGACAGAGGCATTGCCTGGCGCTGCCGCCCGGCTCCTGCGGGCATGGTGCAATGCCCTCCGGGGATTGCACCCCACGAAGATTGATCCATTCGCAATCGCTCCAACAGCGCATGCCCATGCGACCGGTCAATGCAGCGAAGCAAGCGCTTCAACCGCCTCATGCGCGCAGCCAGTAGTCCGGCTGCGCGTATTTTTCCTTCAGCATGTCGATGAACAGCCTGACCCGGATCGGCAGATGCCTTTGCTGCGGATACACCGCCATGATGTCGTAGTCGGGCAGCGCGAATTCATCGAGCACCGTGATCAGCTGTCCGCTGGCAAGCTGGGACTGTATTTCCCATGTGGAGCGCCAGCCCACGCCCAGGCCTTCGCTGGCCCAGCTGTGCAGCAATTCGCCGTCATTGCAGTCGAGATTGCCGTCCACCTTGACCGTCACCGGCTTGCCTCCCTTCTGGAAATACCAGCCGCGGTTCTGCCCGCCCTGAAGGTTGAATGCCAGGCAGTTGTGCTTGGCCAGGTCTTCCAGCGCGGTTGGCGTGCCATGGCGTGCGAAGTACTCGGGCGTGCCGCATACCACCCGCCGGTTGCTGGCAAGCTTGATGGCCACGAAGCTCGGGTCTATGGTGCCGCCGATGCGCACCCCGAGGTCATAGCCTTCGCGCACAAGGTCCACGACCTGGTCGGTGAGATTGAATGAGAGCCTGACTTCAGGATTGGTGCGCACGAATTCCGGCGCATGCGAGGCCACATGCTTGCGTCCGAAGGCGGCTGGCGCGGAAACCACCAGATGCCCGGTGGCCTTGTGCCTGCCTTCCGCGATCGTCTGTTCCGCCTTGTCGAGATCGCTCAGCAAACGTATGCATTGTTCGAGGTAGGCATTGCCTTCTTCGGTCAGCGTCAGATGCCGCGTAGTACGGTGCATCAGCTTGACGCCCAATCGCTTCTCAAGTGCATCGATACGCCTGCCCAGCATCGCAGGGCTGATCTTCTGCGCAAGGCCGGCGCGTGCCAGGCTGCCCTTCTCGGCGACCTCGATGAACGTTTCGATCTGCTTTAGCTTGTCCATGGCAGATGATTGTTCCATACCGTGAGTATCGAGTAAAGCGACGTTTCGTCGTCTTATCGTGACGTGCCTTTGTGGCTACCATGGCTTTCAGTGATTTTCGATTTCGCATGCAAGCTAAAACATTGGAGACTAATCATGGCAAAGATGACGGCAGCACAGGCAGCGGCTCACGTGCTTGAAAAGGAAGGCATCACCCAGGTATTTGGCGTTCCGGGTGCAGCCATCAATCCGTTTTATGCAGCAATGAAGAAGCAGGGCGGCATAGCGCATCATCTTGCGCGCCACGTTGAAGGCGCCTCGCATATGGCTGAAGGCTATACGCGCGCCGTGCCGGGCAACATCGGCGTATGCATAGGCACCTCCGGCCCCGCCGGCACTGACATGATCACCGGGCTGTACTCCGCGCAGGCCGATTCGATTCCCATACTCTGCATCACCGGTCAGGCGCCGCGCGCCCGCTTGCACAAGGAAGACTTCCAGGCCGTCGACATCGAGTCGATCGCCAAGCCCGTAACGAAGTGGGCAGTCACAGTGCGCGAGCCGGCGCTGGTGCCGCGCGTGTTCCAGCAGGCCTTTCACCTGATGCGCTCGGGCCGTCCGGGCCCGGTGCTGATCGATCTGCCGTTCGATGTGCAGATGGGCGAAATCGAATTTGATCCCGACACGTATGAGCCGCTGGAAGTCTACAAGCCCAAGGCCAGCCGCGCACAGATCGAGAAGGCACTTGCGATGTTCAACGATGCCGAGCGGCCTTTGATCACGGCCGGCGGCGGCATCATCAATGCCAATGCATCAGAGTTGCTGGTGGAATTCGCCGAGCTGACCGGCGTGCCAGTCGTTCCCACCCTGATGGGCTGGGGCGTGATCCCCGACGACCATCGCCTGATGGCGGGCATGGCCGGCCTGCAGACCAGCCACCGCTATGGCAACGCCACAATGCTGGCATCGGACTTCGTGCTTGGCATAGGCAACCGCTGGGCCAACCGCCACACCGGCTCGGTCGACGTCTTCACCAAGGACCGCAAGTTCGTTCATGTGGATATCGAGCCTACCCAGATCGGCCGTGTGTTCGGCCCGGACTATGGCATCGTCTCCGATGCGGGCGCCGCTTTGAAGCTGTTTATCGAAGTGGCAAAGGAGTGGAAGGCGCAGGGCAAGCTGCGTGACCGCAGCGCCTGGGTCGAGCAGTGCCTGCATCGCAAGCGCACCATGCAGCGCCGTACCCATTTCGACCAGGCGCCGATCAAGCCGCAGCGCGTCTATGAAGAGATGAACAAGGCGTTTGGCCGCGACACCTGCTATGTCAGCACCATTGGCCTGTCGCAGATCGCGGCAGCGCAATTCCTGCACGTATACAAGCCGCGGCACTGGATCAACTGCGGACAGGCGGGTCCGCTGGGCTGGACCATTCCCGCTGCGCTGGGCGTCTGCGCCGCCGATCCGCAACGCAAGGTGGTCGCCATTTCCGGCGACTACGACTTCCAGTTCATGATCGAGGAGCTTGCCGTCGGCGCGCAGTTCCACCTGCCTTACCTGCATGTGGTGGTCAACAATTCCTATCTTGGCCTTATCCGGCAGGCGCAACGCAATTTCGACATGGATTTCTGCGTGCAGCTTTCCTTCGAAAACATCAATGCGCCAGAACTGAATGGCTACGGCGTCGACCATGTTGCGGTTGTCGAGGGCCTGGGCTGCAAGGCCTTGCGTGTCACGCAGCCGGATGACATTCCAGCCGCGTTCGAACAGGCCCAGAAGTGGATGGAAGAGTTCAGGGTGCCGGTAGTGGTGGAGATCATCCTGGAGCGCGTGACCAATATCGCCATGGGCACCGAGCTGAACAACGTCAATGAATTCGAAGAGATCGCGACGGAGCGCCAGCATGCGCCGACGTCCGCCGTGCCATTCGAAGACGCATGAAGGACAGGAGACCAATAATGACAAGACTCGCAGCCAACCTGACGATGCTGTTCAATGAATATCCATTCATGGACCGCTTCGAAGCTGCCGCCCGCGCGGGCTTTCGCGGCGTTGAATTTCTGTCGCCCTACTCGTTCCATATCGACCAGCTGGCCGACAAGCTGGCGCTGTACCAGCTCGAACTGGTATTGCACAACCTGCCTTCCGGCGACTGGGATGCGGGCGAGCGCGGGATAGCCTGCCATCCCGACCGGGTCAGCGAATTTCGCGAAGGCGTGGATGAAGCCATTCTCTATGCCCGCGGACTCGGCGTGAAGCAGGTGAACTGCCTGCTCGGCATCACGCCGCCGGGCGTGCATCGCGAGCAGGCGCACGACACCGCGGTGGCCAACCTGGGCTATGCGGCCGGCAAGCTCAAGGAAGCCGGAATACGCCTGCTGATCGAGCCGATCAACACGTTCGACATCCCGGGCTTTTTCCTGTCGCGCACCGCGCAGGCGGCGAAGCTGATCCGCGACACCGGCTCGGATAATGTGTTCATTCAATACGACATCTATCACATGCAGCGGATGGAGGGCGAGTTGATCAACACCATGCAGGCCAATCTGCCTCTGATACGCCATGTGCAGCTCGCGGACAACCCCGGACGTTTCGAGCCCGGCACCGGTGAAATCAATTACCGCGTAGTGCTGTCGAGGCTGGATGCCATGGGTTACGACGGCTGGGTCGGATGCGAATACAAGCCCAGGGCGGGCACCCTGGAAGGCCTGGGCTGGCGCGCCGAACACGGCCTGTGAGCCTGGCTGCATGAATGGACGAATTGCACACTGAACACGATCACGGAGACTGAGCATGACAAAAATCGGATTTATCGGACTGGGCATCATGGGCGCGCCAATGGCGGCCAACCTGCAGGCTGGCGGGCACAAACTCTATCTGCATGACAGGAAGAATCCGCCCGCCGCATTGATCGAAGGCGGCGCAACGGTGTGCACCTCGGCTACCGAGGTAGCCAAGCGCGCGGACGTCATCATCGTCATGGTGCCGGACACGCCGCATGTGGAAGCGGTGCTGTTTGACGAGGATGGCGTGGCAAAGGGCCTCACGCCGGGCAAGATCGTTGTGGACATGAGTTCGATCTCACCCATTGCCACCAAGACCTTTGCCCAGCGCATCAATGCCTTGAGCTGCGAATACCTCGATGCCCCGGTGTCGGGCGGCGAGGTCGGGGCCAAAGCCGCGTCGCTGACCATCATGGTTGGTGGTTCGAAGGAAGCTTTCGGCATCGTCAAGCCGCTCTTTGAACTGATGGGCAAGAACATCACGCTGGTCGGCGGCAACGGTGACGGCCAGACCACAAAGGTTGCCAACCAGATCATCGTCGCGCTGAACATCCAGGCGGTGGCGGAGGCGCTGCTGTTCGCGTCCAAGGCCGGTGCCGACCCGGCCAAGGTACGCGAAGCCCTGATGGGCGGCTTTGCTTCCTCGCGCATCCTGGAAGTGCATGGCGAGCGCATGGTCAAGCGCACCTTCAATCCGGGCTTTCGCATCGAGCTGCACCAGAAGGACCTGAACCTGGCATTACAGGGCGCCAAGGCCTTGGGCGTCTCATTGCCCAATACCGCGGCCACGCAGGAGCTGATGAATTCCTGCGCGGCGCATGGCATGAGCGGACTCGACCACTCGGCCCTGTGCCAGGCCATTGAAATGATGTCGAATCATCAGATCGCGCAATCGCAGTCCTGACCTTGACTGGCAGGCGGGGCATGGGCAGCCCCGTCTGCTGCCGGCTTTGGCCCATGCAGTCTCGACCTCGTCATGCAAAGCAGGTAGCATTTGAGGACAACAGGAGACACGCTGCATGAGCGACAACAATGAAGCCCAGTTCGAGACGGTCAATGTCTCGCATGAAGAATTCCGCGCCGGACTTCCCCACGGACGCTTTCGCGTCATCATCAACCCGGCGCTTGCGCCCAAGTATGTTCAGCATCGGCTCTGGATCAAGCTCCTGCTGCTACCCGTGCTGGGCATGGGCGTGGCGCTCGGCATTTCCGGCTATCTGTGGGCTGGCCTTATCCTGGTGCTGATTGGCGTGCTGATTCCAAGGATCATACGCAGGCGTGCGCCGGAGCTGCTTCTGCATCTCGCCACGCGGGACAGGAATATCTACCGGGAAGCAATCGAGTACGAAATCATGGAAGTGCGGGCGAGGGCATAGGCCTTACTGCGATTTTTCGCGATGGTAACGCGGGATTGTTTACTGGTAGTTGAAGGATAATTTCCTACTGCTAATGATTGCTGGAAAGCTTCACCCTATATACAACAATAACCGCTTTTCTGTGCGATGTTTGGCACGTGCATGCTGGCGGGGATCCATGGAAATCGCTATTCTATTTAAAAGCGTTTTTACCCGGATCTGGCATGAACACAAATGAGAGCGTTGCTGTTTTTCCCTTTGCCGACCACCGCGCGATCGACGAGGTTGACGACGACATCTACGACGCGCAATTGAGTGACGACGAAATACTGATGGCTTTTCTGAGCGATGGCTGTGACCTTGACGGCACGCCCTTGCTGATGTTGAACGAGCAAGGTGTATTGCCTCGTACCGACGACAGAATGCCCACCCTGCACTGACCTGCTGCCGGCGACCTGTTTCCCAGGCGTCGGCTATTCCAGAAACGGTTGTCACTGCCGCGCAGCCGAACAGCCGACTGCAATGCCCGCTTGGTAAGGCATTGCCCTTGCATCATCTTTAATTTAATAACGCCAACGGTTGGCACATCCAGTTGGCGGGAGACAAACGAACCCTCACAGGCTGCCTCAATCCGCTTGCACTGGCCCTGGGCGCTCGGCGTTCTGGCCTGGTTCGTTGCGATTCTAAGGAGACTGATGTGAACAGAGCTTCGGTTGTACTTGAGGATAACGTCCAGTTTCTCCAGCTGCTGGCTGAGGTGCGCGCCAGGATCGAATCGGCTGGCTGTACTGACCGGCTGGACGCGAAGGCCTGGCTGGAACGCTGGCTGGTCACGCCCAATCCCGCCTTCGGGGGGGCATTGCCGCGCGATGTGTACCGCATCAGGAAGGAAAGCCCCATTGCACCACCGGATGTCGCTACGGAACTGATGGGGCGGCTCGAAAGGGAATCGTTCCAGGTATCGCCGAGGCATTGGTAAGTCTGCAAGCGCTTTCTGGGGCAAGCCCCTTCGCTCCCTTGCGCCGCAACGGTGCCGTCCCGTCAGACGCGGCGAATGGCAATGCAACCCGTGGCAGTTGGCCAATCGATCGGCCAGCATTCAGGTCCGCCTTGTCACTCGCCCATGGGCATTTTCCCGCGTCGAAGCGTCTTTTATAAAAAGACCAATGCTTTTTACGTTAATTGACGCCTAAAACGCATAAAAATCAGCGTAAGCGCTCTTTAAATTGCCGGCAGCGACCACAGATCAAATCATGTGGCGCAAATTCTGTTGTAATTGCGGTGTAACGACGTCGACCAGGGGCACGGTATTGCTTGCCAACCGGACCACTGACGCGGGACGACATGTTTTGCAGCGCTTTTTTCGAAGTAATCCCGCTGAAAACATCGGTTTGAAAAGGGGCTTCATTCCCTTATGGTGCGTATATTGGCAAGCGCCCTGGCCTATGCCGTCCTCGATGGCGGCGCGCCTTGGGAAAGCCGGTAAATTATTTTCGACAAGGAATCCGAGTGAATAGAAATTACTCTCAAGGCGCGATATGGGCAGCGATCATGTTCATGCTGGTCATCGCGTTTGGCCAGATCGACAGCGATGAAAAGGTCGGCGCTGGAAAAGCTACGCCTTATTCGGAGATGCTGGCCCAGATCAAGGCAGGCAATATCAAGGAAGCCACCATCGAGGGCCGCAAGATTACCGCGGTGACCAACAGCGGTACCGTGCTGCGGTCCACCACGACGGAACTTGACCGTGGCCTGATCGGCGACCTGATGAACAATGACGTGAAGTTCGACGTCAAGAATCCGGAGCCGCCGTCCTTCCTGGCCCAGATCTTCATTTCCTGGTTCCCGATGCTGCTTCTGATCGGCGTCTGGATCTTCTTCATGAAGAAGTCGCAGGGCAAGGGCGGCATGGGCGGCATGCTGTCGGTTGGCAAGTCCAAGGCCCGCATGCTCGACGAGAAGTCCAACCAGGTGACCTTTGCCGACGTCGCCGGTTGCGATGAGGCCAAGGAAGAGGTTGGCGAGATCGTCGACTTCCTGCGCGACCCCAGCCGCTTCCAGCAGCTCGGCGGCCACGTCCCCCATGGCGTGCTGATGGTTGGCCCGCCGGGTACCGGCAAGACCCTGCTGGCAAGGGCAATTGCAGGCGAGGCGCGAGTGCCGTTCTTCACCATCTCGGGCTCCGACTTCGTCGAGATGTTCGTCGGTGTCGGCGCCTCCCGGGTGCGCGACATGTTCCAGAATGCCAAGCAGCATGCGCCCTGCATCATCTTCATCGACGAGATCGATGCCGTCGGCCGCCAGCGCGGCAATGGCATGGGCGGCGGCAATGACGAGCGTGAGCAGACGCTGAACCAGATGCTGGTCGAGATGGACGGCTTCGAGCCCAACTCGGGTGTGATCGTGATCGCGGCGACCAACCGCGCGGACGTGCTGGACAAGGCGCTGCTGCGTCCGGGTCGTTTCGACCGTCAGGTGATGGTCGGCTTGCCGGACATACGCGGTCGCGAGCAGGTGCTGAACGTGCATATGCGCAAGGTGCCGATTTCCAAGGACGTGCAGGCCCATGTGCTGGCCCGCGGCACGCCGGGCTTTTCGGGCGCCGAGCTGGCTAACCTGGTGAACGAGGCAGCCTTGTTCGCGGCACGCCGCAACAAGCAGATCGTTGACATGCAGGACTTCGAGGATGCCAAGGACAAGATCATCATGGGTCCGGAGCGCAAGTCGGCCGTGATGCGGGAGGAAGAGCGCCGCAATACTGCCTACCACGAGTCCGGCCATGCCGTGATTGCCGCCCTGCTGCCCAAGGCGGACCCGGTCCACAAGGTCACCATCATGCCGCGCGGCTTCGCGCTGGGCCTGACCTGGCAGCTGCCCGAGCATGATCGCGTCAACATGTACAAGGACAAGATGCTGGAAGACATCGCCATCCTGTTCGGCGGACGGATCGCGGAAGAGCTGTTCATGCACCAGATGTCGACCGGCGCTTCCAACGACTTCGAGCGCGCAACCAAGCTGGCGCGCGCGATGGTGACTCGCTACGGCATGTCCGAAGCGCTGGGCACCATGGTGTATGTGGATGACGACCAGGGCATGGGCGGTATGTCCGCGCCCACCATTTCCGAGGAAACCCAGCAGAAGGTGGACGAGGAAATCCGCAGCATACTGGACCGTCAGTACGCCCTGGCCCGCAGTCTGCTGGAAGCCAATCGCGAGAAGGTGGAAGTGATGACCAACGCGCTGCTGGAATGGGAAACCCTGGATTCCGACCAGGTGAAGGACATCATGTCCGGCGGCGAGCCGCGTCCGCCGAAATACGGCGTGCCGGAGAAGCGGCAGTCCAGTTCCGGCCCGATCGCACCGAGCGCGCCTGCCACCGTCTGAGCCAGGCAAGCCCAAGCAGCACAACAAGAAACCCCGCCTTCCTTACAGGAGGCGGGGTTTTTTCATGGGTGTTTTCCTGCGTGATCAGGCAACGGTGTCGCTGCCCGGATTCCAGCGCCGCACCGCGCCCGACTCGATGCCGAACAGGTCGAGCACCCGTCCCACGCTATGGTCGACCATCTCGTCGATCGATGCCGGCTTGGCATAGAAGGCCGGCACCGGCGGGCTGATAATGGCGCCGGCTTCGGTGACTGCCACCATGCTGCGCAGGTGGCCAAGGTGCAGCGGCGTTTCCCTCAGCATCAGCACCAGGCGGCGTCGTTCCTTGAGTGTTACGTCGGCCGCGCGGGAGAGCAGGCTGCCGGTGATGCCGCTGGCGATTTCCGACAGGCTTTTGATCGAGCACGGCGCGATGACCATGCCGCTTACCCGGAATGAGCCGCTGGCAATGGCGGCGCCGATGTCGGCGTTGGAATAGGTGACTTCCGCCAGGGCCTTGACCTCGGCAACGCTCATATCGGTTTCATGGGTGAGGGTGAGCTGGGCGGACTTGCTCATGACCAGGTGGGTTTCCACGCCCAGAGTGCGCAGCATCTGCAACATGCGCACGCCATAGATGACGCCGGAAGCGCCGCTGATGCCTACGATGAGACGAGCGGGTTCGGGCGGGCTGGCTTGCATGGCAATCTCCGGTGATGCGGCCGGGAAACCGGCCGCTGCGGCGGAATTTTACTTCACCAGCACGACCGGCACTTCCGACAGGTGAATGATCTTGCTTGCCACCGAGCCGACCAGCAGGCTGCCGATATTGCCCAGGCCGCGATTGCCGATCATGATTTCGTCGCATCCGTTCTCGCGGGCAAAGCGGGAAATCACTTCCGCCGGCTCGCCCACGAACAGGTGCTCGCTATGCGCGATGCCGGCGCCATCCAGCAGGGCCTGCGCCGGCGCCAGCGCCTTCACGCCTTCGTCATGGTGATACTGCTTGACCTGCGCTCCGCTGATGAAGGTGGCAACTGTACCATGCAGCGGATACTGGACGTTGACCAGCGACACCTGGTACTGGTCCTTGGTCGCGGAGGCGCGCTTGATAAGGTAGGAAACGGCGCGCAGGGCATTTTCCGATCCGTCTATGGCCAACAGTATTTTCAGCATTGATCTTCTCCGCAGTAGTTATGAGCAAGGAAAGGCGTGCTAGCGCACGCCTTGTCATGTATTGACGCTTGTTTTATTTGTTGCCGGAACTGGCGGAAGGCTTGTCATGCGACGCAGCCAGGTCTTCCATCGCCGGGACGCGGGCCTGGGCGCGCGCCGCCAGCATCTTGCCGACAACGACCACCAGTATCGCACCCACTACCGGTCCGATCCAAGTGGCGGCCGGCAGGTTGGCGGCAACCCAGTCCTTGGTGGCGACGTCGGTGACCACCATGCCGCCGGCGATCCAGCCCAGCAGGGCGCCGCCCAGCACGATGACGATGGGAAAGCGGTCCATCAGCTTGATCACCAGCTGGCTGCCCAGCATGATGATCGGGATGCTCAGCAGCAGGCCGAAGATGATCAGGAATTTGCTGTCGCCGGCGGCGCCCGCAATGGCGATCACGTTGTCCAGGCTCATCACGGCGTCGGCCACGATGATGGTCTTGATGGCCGCGGCAAGCGTGGTGCCGGCTTCGATGTTATGGCCTTCCTCCTGCTCCGGCAGCAGCAGCTTGATGCCGATCCAGAGCAGCAGGGCAGCGCCGACCAGCTTCAGATAAGGCACGGCGAGCAGGGTGACTGCGAACAGGATCAGCACGACGCGCAGGCCAATGGCGCCGGCCATGCCCCAGATGATGCCGAGCTTGCGCTGGCGTTCCGGGAGACGGCGGCATGCCAGTCCGATGACCACGGCGTTGTCGCCGCCGAGAACGATATCGATGGCGACGATCTGCAGCACCGCCATCCAGAATGCGGGATTGGTGAAGTCCATGTTTGCTAGCCTGACTGTTAAGGGTTGGAGGAGAGATGGCACGGCGCCGGAGGGCGTCGCCGCGCAAAAGCGCCGCTCCTGTATAGCCAGGAGCCAGTGGGGCCGACTATAGCACTAGACAACATCAGTTTTTTCGAGAGGTTTCTGCGGAAAAAGCGTAGTTTTACCGGAATGGCCCCTGCTTGGGCTTGCTTATGTTCTGGCAACGTCGCGGTTTTGCGGCTAGATCTGGCTTGAATAAACCAGCTTCGGGCTGGCCTGTTCCGGCTGCTTGATATGGTCCAGCGGCAGCACATGCGTCTGCTTGATCTTCTTGAGCGCGATGTTGGATTTCACGTTCGCCACCCCCGGCAGGCGCAGCAGGCGCTTCATCATGAAGCTGGAAAACGAGGCCAGGTCGGGCGCCAGCACCCGCAGCACATAGTCCGCCTCGCCCGTCACCGAAAGGCATTCCAGCACTTCGGGCATGTCCGCCACTGCGCTTTCGAATGCCTCGCTGCGCGCTTCGCCATGCCGCTCCAGGGTCACCGAGGTGAAGGCGATCACGCCGAGGCCGAGGATGTCCGGGTCGAGTATGGCGGCGAACTGGCTGATCACGCCGGATTCTTCAAGGCGCTGTATGCGGCGGCTGACCTGCGATGTCGACAGATGAACCTTCTCCCCCAGAGCGCTGTTGGTGGCCTTGCCGTCCCGCTGCAGGCTGGCCAGTAACTCGACATCGAATCGGTCTACGGTAATTGTCGTCAAAATTTCTCCTGAATATCAAAAATGGTGCGAAATTTGTGCATCAGAAGGCCAATATAGCAGCAAATTTGCGCAAAAAATGCGCGAGATACAACTTACACTTAAAGGATGAATCGCCGCCGGGCGTGCGGGAAAACCGCCCGTGCCCGACCGTACAACCCTCCTTTCAGGAAACCGCCATGTCCGATCTGTTTGACAATCCCATGGGCCTCATGGGCTTCGAATTCGTCGAGTTCGCCTCGCCCACCCCGAACGTGCTGGAACCGGTATTCGAGATGATGGGCTTCACCAGGGTTGCCAGGCATCGTTCCAAGGATGTGGTGCTGTACCGGCAGGGCGACATCAACTTCATCATCAACAATGAGCCCAACAGCATTGCCTCCTATTTCGCCGCGGAGCATGGTCCGTCCGCCTGCGGCATGGCATTCCGCGTGAAGGATGCGCACAAGGCCTACAAGGCGGCGCTGGCGCTCGGCGCCCAGCCGGTGGACATTCCGACCGGGCCGATGGAGTTGCGGCTGCCTGCGGTCAAGGGCATCGGCGGCGCGCCGCTTTACCTGATCGACCGCTTCGAGGAAGGCAAGTCGATCTATGACATCGATTTCGAATTCCTGGAAGGCGTGGACCGCCATCCGTGCGGCCATGGGCTGAAGCTGATCGATCACCTGACGCATAACGTGTATCGCGGCCGCATGTCCTACTGGGCCGGCTTTTACGAGAAGCTGTTCAATTTCCGCGAGATCCGCTACTTCGACATTTCCGGCGAATATACCGGCCTGACATCCAAGGCGATGACCGCGCCTGACGGCAAGATCCGCATTCCGCTGAACGAGGAATCGAAGCAGGGCGGCGGCCAGATCGAGGAATTCCTGATGCAGTTCAACGGCGAAGGCATACAGCATATCGCCCTGATCACCGACGACCTGGTGTCGACGCTGGACCAACTGAAGATGGCCGGCGTGCCGCTCAATACCGCGCCGCCGGCGACCTATTACGAGATGCTCGAGAGCCGTCTGCCGGGCCATGGCGAGCAGGTATCGGAGTTGCAGACACGCGGCATCCTGCTCGACGGCAGCACCGCGGGCGGCGAGAAGCGCCTTCTGTTGCAGATTTTTTCTCAGCCGGTGCTTGGCCCGGTGTTCTTCGAGTTCATCCAGCGCAAGGGCGACGAGGGATTCGGCGAAGGCAACTTCAAGGCGCTGTTCGAATCGCTGGAACGCGACCAGATCCGTCGCGGCGTGCTGGAAGTGCAATAGCCCGGCTCGCTGCCGGCCTGGCATGTAACGACAAAGACAAGGTCATAACCCGCAGGAATGCGTCGTACTTTCTTGGAGGGTTTGCTTAGGTTTGCTTATAAAGCGGGAATACTATTTCCGAATGCCTGGCATATGATTTTGCTTGCCGCCCGGCCTGCAACGCCGGGCCGGAAAACGGATCTGACGACTGATCCCAATGCATGCGCGCGGCGCCAATACCGGCGCCGCCGTTTTGCCCGACAAGGAGGCACCATGGAAAAACTCGATTCGACCCGCGCAGCGGCCCTGCTGGCGACATTGCCCGACTGGGCGCACGACAGCCAGCGCGACGCCATCAGCCGCACTTTCCAATTCCGGGATTTCCCGCAGGCCTTTGCCTTCATGACGCAGCTGGCGCTCATGGCGGAAAAGCGCAACCATCATCCCGAGTGGTCCAATGTCTACAACCGGGTGACCATTACCTATACCACCCATGACGCCAATGGCCTGACGCAGAAGGACATCGACCTTGCAGGCTATGCCGATGCGGTCTATGCGGGCTTTGCCGCGCAGCCGCAGCTGGCCGAGGGCGCCTGATCGCTGGCTGACCGAGGAGACCACGACAATGGAAACGATGGATCATGCCATCGCACAGCCGCAGCGCGCCGACTGGGTGATAGACCAGGGCTGGGAACACTACACCGCGCAGGAACACGCCGTCTGGAAGACCCTGTTCGAGCGGCAGACCGCATTGCTGCCCGAGCGGGCCTGCGATGAGTTCGTCGCCGGCATGCGCGCCCTTCCGATAGGCGCGGACCAGATTCCGGATTTCCGCGCACTGAGCGAGGTGCTGATACGGCATACCGGCTGGCAGGTGGTGGCGGTGCCCGGCCTGGTGCCGGATGAAGTGTTCTTCGCGCATCTGGCCAATCGGCGCTTTCCCGCGGGTCAGTTCATACGCCGCGCCGAGCAGCTTGATTACCTGCAGGAACCGGACATCTTCCATGATGTGTTCGGCCACGTGCCGATGCTGATGAACCCGGTCATCGCCGACTACATCCAGGCCTATGGCGAGGGCGGACTGAAGGCAAAGAAGCTTGGCGTGCTGGATCAGCTGGCGCGGGTTTACTGGTACACCGTCGAGTTCGGGCTGGTGCAGCAGGACGAAGGCCTGCGCATCTACGGCGCCGGCATTGCCTCTTCCCATTCGGAGTCGCTGTTTGCGGTGGAGGATCCTTCCCCCAACCGCATCGGCTTCGACCTGGAACGGGTGATGCGCACCCGCTATCGCATCGACGATTTCCAGGAAACTTATTTCGTCATTCCCAGCTTCGATGCGCTGCTGGATCTCGCGAAAATCGATTTCGCTCCGCTGTATGAGGCCGTGCGCGGCCAGGACGAACTGGAGCCGGGCACCGTGCTGCCCAGCGATCGCGTGCTGACCCGGGGCACCGGCGCCTACCATCGCGCCAGGCGTGCCGCAGGCGCGTGACGCCTGCGGCATGCATCCCCATCATTCATCGAGGAGACCCCATGGACCACAGTAATCAGACCGTGCTGGTGACAGGCGCGGGCGGCAATCTCGGCCGCGCGCTGGCACAACTGTTTGCCCGGCGCGGCGCCAGGCTGGTATTGCTCGAGCGCGACGGCGCGCATCTGCGCCGCGTGTATGGCGACGACAATGAGCGCCAGCTGCTGCTGGCAGCCGACCTGCTGGTGCAAGGCCAGGTCGATGCCGCGGTCAGGGCCGCGCAGGAACGGTTTGGCGGCATCGACGTGCTGTGCAATATCGCCGGCGGTTTCCGCATGGGTCCGCCGGTGCATGAAACGCCGGACGAGGATTGGGACTTCCTGTTCGGCCTGAACACGAGGAGCGTGGTGCATGCAGTGCGCGCGGTGGTGCCGGGGATGATTGCCTCCGGCGGCGGCAGGATCGTCAGCGTCGCCGCCAATTCCGCGCTGAAGGGCGTGCCGGGCATGGCCGCCTACTGCGCGTCCAAGGATGCGGTGATCCGCATCACCGAAGCCATGGCAGCCGAACTGAAGGACAAGCGGATCAATGTGAACTGCGTGCTGCCAAGCGTGATCGACACGCCGGAAAATCGCGCCGCCATGCCCGATGCGGACCCGGGACGCTGGGTAAGCCCGGATGCGCTTGCTGAGGTGATCGCCTTTCTGGCGTCGGAGGGCGCCCGCGCCATCAATGGCGCGGCGATCCCTGTGGTGGGGAGGGGGTAGGTCAGCAGTATCGGCCTACGGCGAAGGTCTTCGACACGGGCCTGGCAAGGGGCCGGGAAAAACGGCCTACCTGGCCGCCGCAGCCGGTTCCAGCCCGCTGTCGCGCATGGTCGGATGCGCCTCGCCGGAAGCGAGGAAACGGATCAGTTCCTGCGCGCCTTTCTCGTTCTGCGCGCCCTTGACGATGCCGGCGGAAAACACCGTCACCTTCTGCGCTTCCGCCGGGATCGGGCCCACGATGGTGATGCCCCTGATCGGCTTCAGTTCGCTCAGCTGCTGGAAGCCGATCTCGGCATCGCCGCGCGCCACGACCTTGCCGACCGGCTCGGCGGGGATCATGCGGCTCTTGTCCCTGACCTGTTCCTCCACGCCCAGCTTCCTGTACATCTGGGTGGAGATGTAGACGCCGCTGGCGCTATCCGACACCGCGATGGATTTCGCGTTCAGCACCGCCTTGATCAGATCGTCCCTGGTCCGCAACGGCGGCACCGGCGCGCCTTCCCTGACGGCCATTGCAATGACGGAGCGAACCAGCTCGGTGCGGGAGGCGGGCAGCACCCGGTTCTGCTCGATCAGCTGGCCCAGGGCCGAGTCGGCAAGGATGACCACATCCGCCGCTTCGCCGCGCGCCAGGCGGTTGGGAATGGCCTGCGGCGTGGCGCCCATCGACGGCCCGTGCACGGTGACGACCTTGTAGCCGTGGCCGGCTTCGAACTGCGGCACCAGCGCGTCATAGGCGGCGCTGAAGCCGCCCGAAATCATCACCTTCACTTCCTGCGCCGCCTGGGCATGGGCCGGCGCCGCGGCCAGCGTCGAGGCCAGCAGGGAAAACGCCACTGCCTGGCGCAGGCCCTTCACCATGGTACGGATCATTTGTCTGTCTCCCGTTATCGTTCGTATCGAGCAGGGTGCCCGGATTTATTGCGGTTCGATCTTGGCGGCCTTGATCACATTGGCCCAGGTCACGGTTTCCTGCTGGATCAGCTTGGCGAAGTCTTCCGGGCTGCCGCCGCCCACTTCGGCGCCGGTGTCCTCGATGCTTTTCTTCACGTCAGGCGCAGCCAGGATGGCATTGACCTCCTTGTTGAGCCGGCTGACGATGGCGGCCGGCGTGCCTGCGGGCACGACCAGGCCCTGCCAGTTATAGGAGACGAAGTTCTTGACGCCGGCTTCCTGCATGGTCATCACGTCCGGCGCCACCGCCAGGCGCTTGTTGCTGCTCACAGCCAGCGCCTTCAGTTTGCCCGAGCGCAGGTTGGGCAGCGCCGAATAACCCATTTCGAACATCAGCGGCACATGGCCAGCCAGCAGGTCTGTGGTGGCTGGCGCGCCGCCCTTGTAGGGAACATGGGTGAGCTGGATGCCGGCCAGCATGTTGAACATCTCGCCCGACAGGTGGTGCGCGCCGCCGACGCCGGACGAGGCGAAGGTCAGCTTGCCGGGAGTGGCGCGGGCCTTGGCGATCACGTCGGCCACGCTGGAAAAGCCCGAATCGGGCTGGGTCGTCAGGAACAGCGGCGCCTTCTCGATCAGCACCACCGGCTGCAGGCTCTTCGCCACGTTGTAGGGCACCGTCTTCATCAGCGTCGGATTGACTGCCAGCGGCGCCAGATTGCCCATGCCTATCGTATTGCCGTCCGGCGCCGCCTTGGCCACGAAGTCGGTGCCGATCACGCCGCCGGCGCCCGGCTTGTTGTCGACGATCACATTCGCGCCGAGCGCGTGTCCGAGCCTGATCGCTATCTGGCGCGCGCGCAGGTCGGCGAAGCCGCCCGCCGCATAGGGCACCACCAGCCTGATCGGCTGCTTGCCCGGCCATTGGTCGGCGTGCGCGGACGGCATGGCGCCAATGGCTGCAACGACGGCAAGGAGGCCGGCGCAAAGAGTGAGTCGCTTGCTTGGATTCATGATGAGCCTGGAAAATTTGACGTGGGCGGTTTTGCCTGCCTGCCGTAGCCGCATTGCACATGCCGATGGCCATATCCGTGCCCGGCATGAGGGCATATGCGTTGTACAGGCGGAACGAGGGCGCATCATGCACAATGTGCATTAATAAGTAAATTGATTAATTCTCATAAATTCATGCACGATGCGCATCGCTCTCCAGATTGATGAAATCATTGCCTTTCTCCGCATTGCCGAGAAGTCCAGCTTCAAGGCGGCAGCCGAGGAACTGTTCGTTTCGCAGCCGGCGTTGAGCCGCCGCATCGAACGGCTGGAAACCGCCATTGGCACCCAGCTTCTGGAACGCACCACGCGGCGCGTCTCGCTGACCAGGGCAGGGGAACAGTTTCTGCCGCATGCGCAGGCGGCGCTGGAAGCGCTGGAACTGGCCATGCGCAGCGTGTCGGAAACCACGGTCCAGCGCGGCGCGCTGGTGACGGTGGCCTGCGTGCCCACCGTGGCGTCACACCTGCTGCCTTCGGTGCTGAAATCCTTCTCGTCGGTCTATCCCAATGCCAGGGTGAAAATGATCGACGAGGGCGCCGCGCAGGTGCTCGACAGCGTGGTGTCGGGCATTGCAGATTTCGGCGTCAGCTTCACGGGCGCACAGGAAGCCGATATCGAGTTCGAAGGCATACGCAGCGAGCATTTCCTGCTGGCGATGCCGCGCGGCCACCGCCTGGCGACCCGGTCCGCCGTCAGTTGGGATGACCTGGCGACGGAGAGCTTCATCGCCGTCGCCGGCACCAGCGGCAACCGGGCCCTGATCGACAATGCGCTGGCAAAGGCCTCCAAGCGACCGGCGATTTTCTATGAGGCCAGCCACATCGCCGGCGCGATGGCCATGGTCAGGGCCGGCCTGGGCGTGGCCGCGGTGCCCGGCCTGGCCTTCGCCGGGGACACCCATCCCGACCTGGTGGGAGTCGCGCTGCATGGTCCGCGCATCAGCCGGACAATGGGGCTGATCAGGCGCAAGGGCAGCCAGTTGCACCCGGTTGCGCTCGCATTGATGGACATGCTGCGCTCGGCCCTGGCACGAGCCGATGCAGGATGACGCATCCGGGCTCGCGCAGCCCTCCGCCCGGCCTTGACTCTTTTGAAAGCAGCAAGCAGAGCAGCGGCTTGTGGCAGATCATTTATCGTTAGGTTTCTTACAACGGCTGCTCCCTCCAGGCGCGATCTCTTTGATCCGGATCAAGCCTGCTGCGTACTGCCGAGCAGTCGTTTGCAACTGATGATTCCGTACGGGTCAAACCAGTCACCTTTGCCGTGGCGTGGCGGTCTGCGCCGTTTTTCCATCGAAGAATCAGCGGGTGTCCGCAAGGGTGCGCCCGTTGCTCTGCATGCCTACACCTTTGCATAACCATCAAGGAGAAAGACATGACCCATAGTGCTGGACACCGAGGCTACAAAGTGGCGGCTGCGGCTGCAAGCAAGGATGATGAGCTGTATGGCAGCAGCTACCGCGCTGAAATGGAAGATGAGTCGATGCCCAACGGCATGACCACCAGAAGCCTCAATAAACAGCAGAGTTCCGAGAACCGTTCGGCCACGCCGGACCGCGGAGCCAGGGGCCGTCAGAACCGATAGGAAGAAGCAGTAAAAACGCGGCGCGCTGCCCTGGCATGGCAGCGCGCCGCTGAAGCCCGTCATGGACCTGAAGGCAGTCCTGATCCATGACGGGTCCGGGTGCGGAAGTATCGAAACGGCAGCGCCGTATCGCTCTTGACCTAACGCAGCGCCACCCCGGTGCTGGCCTGCGCCGCGCCATCGAGCCGGGACAGCAGGTTGTGCAGGACGTCGTGATGCGCATCCATGTCGGCCACAACGATCCTGACCAGGCAATCCGACGTGCCGGTCGTCCCGTAGCAGTCCACGACCTCGGACCGCATCTTCATCGTCGCCTCGAAGCTGGCGGCCACGCCTTCCGCATGCCGCGCCAGCGAGATGCCGGCATGGCGGCAGACATCCAGTCCCCCTTGCGCCGGTCGACGATGGCCGCATGCCGCTTGATATAGCCCTGTTCCTCCAGCGCCTTCCGGCGCCGCCAGCATGGCGTGGTGGGCATGCCGAGCTTGCCGGCCCGTTCCGCCAGCGGATCCGGCAGTTGTCCTGCAGCGCACGCAGGACCTTCCCTGCGCTTGCATCGAGCGAGAAGTTTCTCACGGGGAGCAATGTCGATGTCATGTCCATGGACGATGGCCCGGACGCCAACAGCGTTCCGGCCAGCCTGTCCACGGATCAGGAGTTCCGGGCAGGAACCGAAAGGCTGCCGAGATATCACTTGCCTGCGTTTGGGGAATGTTGAAAAATCGCCTCCATCGATAAAAACGACCCGGCGCAGGATGCCGTGCGCAGCGCTGCACCAGGCGCACAGGCAGGGTCCATCCCTCACGGAGACACGACATGAGCACTTGCAATCGGAAGCGGCGGGCCACGGCGGCCGCGCTGGTCCTTTCCCTAATTGTTCCGGCCCTGCCGGCCATGGCCGATGGCAAGCCGGTCAGGATGATCGTGCCCAATGCGCCCGGCTCCAGCGTGGACGCGCTGGCGCGTACCATAGGCAATCCGCTGTCCAGGCTGCTGGGCCAGCCGGTGGTCATCGAGAACCTGCCAGGCGCGGGCGGCGTGACCGGCACCAGCCAGATCGTGCGCGGCGCCAGGGACGGCAGCGTGATCGGCATGGTGTCGAACAACCATGCCGTCAATCCCAGCATCTACAAGTCCATGCCGTTCGATACGCTCAAGGACATCAAGCCGGTCTCGGTGATCGGCGGCTCGCCGTTCGTGCTGGTGGCGCATCCCTCGGTGGCGGCGAAGGACATGAAGGAACTGATCGCGCTGGCCAGGAAGAAACCCGGCGAACTCAATTACGGCTCGTCGGGCAATGGCACCATCCTGCACCTGGCGGCGGAAGCCTTCAAGAGCGAAGCCGGCGGCCTGGATATCAGGCATGTGCCCTACAAGGGCACCGGCCAGCTGACCACCGACCTGCTCGGCGGCCAGGTGCAGCTGGCGGTGCTGGGCGTGACCGGCGTGGCGCAGCACATCAAGGCCGGCAAGCTGCGCGCCATCGGCGTAACGACCAAAACCCGCTCGTCCATCCTGCCCGACGTGCCGACGCTGGCCGAGCAGGGCTTGCCCGGCTACGACATGGAAGGCTGGATCGCGCTGATCGCGCCCGCCGGCGTGCCGCAGCAGGTGGTCGACAAGCTGTATGCCGACGTCCGCAGCGCGCTGCAGAACAGGGAAGTGCAGGAAGCAATGGCGCAGCAGGGCATCACGCCGCGCGGCACAACGCCCGAGGCCACCGCGCAGTTCTTCCAGCAGGAGGTGGCGCGCTACGCGAAGATCGTCAAGGAATCGGGCGCCACGATGGAGTGAGGCGGCACAGACCGCATCCCGTGATTCCGCGAAAACATTTCCGGTAGGTAATGCTGCCGTCACATTCCCTTATTACCATCGCGCCAACAAAATAAAAAGTTGGTGCGATGTTCCGTATATCCCTCAAGACCATAGGCGCGCGCCTGCTCGCCTGTTTCGCCTTCCTGCTGCTGCTGATGGCCTGCATGACCGTGATCGCGTTGGCCCAGTTGCGCGCCACCCACGAGACCGCGCGGCTTCTGGTGGACGACAGGCTGGCGCGGCAGCAGCTGGCATCGGACTGGCTCAACGCGGTCGATCTCAATGGCGCCTACGCGGTGTCCATTGCAAGGAGCGACAGCATGGAGCTGGCGCAGTATTTCGAGGCGCTGCTGTCGCATGGCGATGCCATGGCCGAAACCCTGGACGGGCGCATGCGCGCCCAAGCGCTGGATGCGCGCGAAAGTGCACTGGCGGCGGACGTTGCCAGGCGCCGCAGCGGCTATCTGCAAAGCCGGACCGAGGTGTTCCGGTTCAAGGAAGGCGGCCGCATCCCGGAAGCGGAGCGGCTTTTCGCGGAAAAGATGACGCCCCTGTTCCAGCAATACCGGCAGGGCATTGCCGCGCTGCTGGCCTACCAGACCGAGGCGGCCGGTGCGATGTCGCGATCGGCCGCCCGTGCCTACCGCGCCAGCATCGTGATGCTGGGCGGACTTGGCGCACTGTCGCTGGCGCTGGGCATGGCGCTTGCCTGGCGCCTGTCGCGCAGCCTGGTGCCGCCGCTGCGGCAGGCGCGCGATATCGCTCTCAGGGTGTCGCAGGGAGACCTGCGTGCGTTCGACATCACGGCGGCCGGTGCCGACGAGGTCGGCCAGCTGCTGGGCGCGCAACAGGCGATGCATGCCAGCCTGGCGCAGATCGTTCACCAGGTGCGGGGAGGCGCCGAGGCGATCGCGGCGGCGTCGCGCCGGATTGCCGAAGGCAACGCCGCGCTGGCCGGACATACCGAGTCGCAGGCGGCATCGCTGCAGGAAACCGCGGCATCGATGGCGCAGCTGGCGCAGACGGTACAGCAGAATGCCGACGGCGCGGCCGAAGCCGGCGCGCTTGCCACCGGCGCGGCGCTGTCGGCCAGCCGCGGCGCCGGCCTGATGGCGCAGGCGGTCGAGAGCATGGCGCGGGTTGGCCAGTCGTCGCGCGACGTCGCGGAAATCGTCAACCTGATCGACGCGATTGCCTTTCAGACCAACATCCTGGCGCTGAACGCGGCGGTGGAAGCAGCCCGGGCGGGCGAACAGGGACGCGGCTTCGCGGTGGTGGCCACCGAGGTGCGCGGCCTGGCGGGCCGTTCGGCGGCGGCGGCGCGCGAGATCAAGGGACTCATCGGCGCATCGGCGCAGCAGGTGGAAGAGGGTGGTGCGCTGGTGCGCCAGGCAGGCGCCGGCATCCGGGAGATCGCGCAGGACGTGGAACAGCTGAGCTGCATCATGGCCCGCATCAGCGCGGCCAGCCGCGAGCAGAGCGCCGGGGTCGGCCAGGCCAATGCCGCAATCAGCCAGATCGACCAGGCGACCCAGCGCAATGCGGCCCGGGTGGAACAGGCGGCGGCCGCGGCCAGCGACCTGCGCGCGCAGGCGGTGGTGCTGGCGGGAACGGTCGCCACCTTCACGCTCGACGAGGCGAACGACCGGGACGGCCCGCACCACGCGGGATAGGCGCTCGGCCTTGCGGCCAGCTGTGGCGCGTGACCGACGCGCGCAGCGCAATCGTTAGCGCATTCCCAGCCTGACTGGCATCAACCGGCCAAGCAAGGTTGCCTTTGGAAGAGTCGCACAGGGATGTAGGGTGCAATACCCGAAGGGCATTGCACCGCGGTCGCATACCGCAAAGATCATGTCAACGACCTTCGCTGGTCCACGCATGGTGGAATGCCCCTTTGGGGTATTCCACCATGCGGCATCAGGGGCATGCCAGAAGCGCAGGATGCAAGATGCGCCGTACTTGAGTTCGCGGCATGAGGCTGGTCTGGCCAAATTCACTATAGCGTGTCCGGGATGCAGTCCCGCCTGCGGCGTACTCGACTATGCCGCTTGCCGCCATGCGATCATTTCCGTTCGCCCCGGTTGCCACGGCCGATGGTGGCCAGCACTTCCCCGGTGTGTTCGCCGATCTTGGGCAAGGCATGGCGCACGCCGGGACGGCGGCCGCCCATCAGGAGCGGCAGCAGCACGACATCGGTGCTGCCGCCCTCGTCGGTCTGCATCGGCGCCAGGCCGCCGCTGGCCTTCAGGTGCGGGTCCTGCAGCAGCTGGTCCGGACGCACGATGGGCGCGTAGGGCAGGCCGGCCGCCTCCAGCCTGGCCGACAGTTCGTCGATGCGATGGCTGGCGACGATCCCACTGAGCTGCGCCAGCAGTTCCGGCCGCACCGCCACCCGCTGCGCATTGGTCGCATATTCCGGCACATCCAGCAGGTCGGTTCGCTCCAGCAGCTGGCACAGGGTACGGAACTGCTTGTCGCTGACGGCGCCGATGAACAGCTGGTCGCCGCCGGCCAGCGTGAACACGTCGTAGACGCTCCAGGCCGATATGCGCGAAGGCATCGGCGGCGGCGCTTCGCCCGTCATCGAGTACTGCTGCATGTGCTGGGACGCCAGGAACACGCAGTTCTCGAACAGCGCGCTCTGGATTTCCTGGCCGCGGCCAGTGCGGTCGCGCTCGCGCAGCGCCGCCAGCACGCCGATGGCGCCGAACATGCCGCCCATGATGTCGTTGACCGAGGTGCCGGCGCGCAGCGGACGGCCTTCCGGCCCGGTCATGTAGGACAGGCCGCCCATCATCTGCACCACTTCATCCAGCGCCAGCCGCTTTTCATACGGGCCGGGCAGGAAGCCCTTGTGCGAAACGTAGATCAGGTGCGGATACTTCGCCGACAGCGTGGCATAGTCCAGGCCCAGGGAAGCCATCATGCCGGGCCGGAAGTTCTCCAGCATCACGTCGCAGCCGCCGATCAGCTCGACCGCGGCGGCCAGGCCATCGGGCTGGCTGATGTCCAGCACCACGCTCTTCTTGTTGCGGTTGAAGCTGCGGAAGAAGCCGATGCCCAGGCCCGGCAGCTTGCGGGTCTTGTCGCCTTCCGGCGGCTCGATCTTGATGACTTCGGCGCCCAGGTCGGCCAGGATCATGCCGCAGGTGGGGCCCATCACCATGTGGGTGAATTCGATCACGCGCAGCCCGGCCAGGGGCAGGGTGGCGCCGGCGGTATCGGGTTCGTTCATTGCTGGCTTCCTTGTCCTTGTGCGGCGCGTGCAGCCTGATGGTTGGTGAATGTCTGCGGCAGGCCGGCGCGCCACAAGGTGCCGTGCAGCGACTGGCCTTCCAGCCAGCCGGCCACGTCGGCGCGCAGCGCCAGCAGCGCGGGCAGGTCGATGCCGGTGTCCAGCCCCATGCTGGCCAGCATGTAGGCCAGGTCTTCGGTGGCGGCGTTGCCGGACGCGCCCGGCGCATGCGGGCAGCCGCCGATGCCGGCCAGCGAGGCATCGAAGCGGTTCACGCCGGCTTCCAGCGCGGCATACACATTGGCCAGCGCCATGCCGCGGGTATCGTGGAAATGGCCGCACCAGAGGCGCTCGCCGGCGATCGCCACTGCCCGGCTGAACAGATCGCGCACCATGCGCGGGTCGGCCTGGCCGACGGTGTCGGCCAGGCTGACGCGGTCGGCGCCGGCGTCGAGCAGGGCCTGCATCAGGCGCAGCACTTCCTCGACCCTGACCTCGCCCTGCAGGGTGCAGCCAAACGCCGTGCCGACGCCGCCCTCGATGAGGGTCTTTGCGCCGGCGGCGTCGCGCGCGGCGCGGATCTTCGCCACTTCGGCCACCACCTCGTCCGGCGTCCTGCGCAGGTTGGCCAGGCTGTGCGCATGGCTGGCCGACAGCGGCACGATCATCAGGTCGGCGCAGCCTTCGATGGCGCGCTCGGCGCCCTTGAAGTTGGGCACCAGCACCGAGGCCGACAGGCCGGGCAGGGTGCGGGCATAGGCCAGAAGGTCGGCGGTGTCGGCCAGCTGCGGCAACAGCCGCGCCGGCACGAAGGAGCCGACCTCGATCTCACGCACGCCTGCTTCGTATTCGCGGCGTATCCATTCGATC
The DNA here is from genome assembly GCF_015352955.1 of Noviherbaspirillum soli. Classification (GTDB taxonomy): domain Bacteria; phylum Pseudomonadota; class Gammaproteobacteria; order Burkholderiales; family Burkholderiaceae_D; genus Noviherbaspirillum_A; species Noviherbaspirillum_A soli. The sequence goes on along the minus strand of NZ_JACYOX010000032.1, from coordinate 47,184 downwards.
TTGCGTTCGGTGGGCAGGACGACGGGAATGCTCTGCAGGCCGTCGCGCAGGCCGACTTCGCGCACGGCGACGCGCTGGGGTAACTGGCTCATGGGTTTTCCTTGGCTGAGGGGCTGCATGGCGCGGCCTCCGGATGACTGGATTCTAGAGATTCGCATTGGGATCACAAGTGGTATATTGCCAGCCTTCAGATTCCATTTCGGAATCTCATCCGGGGTACTGGAGATCGCCATGCGCGATATCGACATCAAGACGCTGCGCCTGCTGGTGGCGGTATGCGACCTGCAGAACATCAAGCGCGCCGCCGTCCAGGAGCATATCGAGCCCTCGGCCATCAGCAAGCGCATCGCCCAGCTCGAGGCCGCGCTCGGCACGCCGCTCCTGGTGCGGAGCCGCCGCGGCGTGCAGCCCACGCCGGCCGGCGTGGCGCTGCTGGAACATGCGCGCACGGTGCTCTTCACGATGGAGCGCATGGAGAGCGACATTGCCGCCTTCAGCGGCGGCGTGCGCGGCCACGTGCGGCTGGTGGCCAGCGCCTCGGCGATCGCCGAAGCGCTGCTGGACGACGTCGCCGCCTTCATGCGCGAGGAGTCCAACCGCAACGTCAAGGTGGACATCGAGGAGGCGCTGTCGCGCGATATCGTGCTGGCGGTGCGCGACGGCCGGGCCGCGCTCGGCGTGCTGTGGGATACCGCCGACTTCGACGGCCTGCAGCGGCGTCCCTACCGCCGCGACCAGCTGGCCCTGGCGGTACAGGCCGGCCACCCGCTGGCTGGCCGAAACAGCATCGCCCTGCGCGAGACCCTGGACCTGGAGCATGTGGGCCTGCAGGCCAATTCCGCGGTGCACCGGATGCTGCAGCGCGCCGCGGCCCAGGCCGGCGGCAACCTCGATTACCGGGTGATCGTGTCCAATTTCGACGCCGCCTTCCGCGCCGTGGCGGCCGGGCTGGGCGTGAGCGTGATCCCGATGCAGGTCGGCTCGGTCTATGCGGCCTTCGCCAACGTGAAGCTGGTGCCGCTGACGGACGACTGGGCCAGCCGGCGCTTCGCGGTCTGCTTTCGCGACCAGGCATTGCTGCAGCCGGCAGCGCTGCGCATGCTCGACTACCTTGCGGCCAGGGTGGAAGGCTGACCGCCGGCAGGCCGACTTTCACCGCTTTCCGACACTTTTCCCGACATTTCACGTTGAAGAGTTCGCAACTATTGCGCGCTTTGCCTTTAACTGGTGTATATTTCCGCAAATAAACAATGACGTAGAGAAACATTCATCATGGCCCAGCTCCCTTGCCGCCGACCAGCCCTCCGCGCCCGCATGCCGCAGGCGGGCTTCACGCTGATCGAGCTGCTGATTGCCATGGTGATCGCCGGCATCCTCGCCGCCGTCGCCTACCCGTCCTACATCCAGTACACGGTCAAGGCCCGGCGCGCCGCCGTCGAGAGCTTCATGCTGGAGCTGGCAAGCCGGCAGGAGCAGTACCTGCTCGATGCCCGGCGCTATGCCGACAGCAATACCGCGCTCGGCGTGAGCACGCCAACCGAGGTCGCTTCCTATTACACCGTGGCCGTGACCGCCGACAATGCGCAGACCCCGCCGACCCATGTCGTCACCGCCACCCCCATCGGCAGCCAGCTGAGCCAGGACGGCAAATGCGGCACGCTGACCTACACCCAGGCCGGCGTCAAGGGCAAGAGCGGCACCGGTTCGGTGGCGAGCTGCTGGTAGGCGCAACCATGACGGCTGCCATCCCCCCCGGCCAGAGCAAGCCCGTGCCGCGCCATGCGGACGGCGGCTTCACGCTGATCGAACTGATGATCACTATCGTGATCGCCGGCATCCTGGCGGCGGTGGCCCTGCCTTCCTATCGCAGTTTCGTCTCCGCCCAGCGCATCAAGACCGCGGCCTTCGACCTCACCGCCGTGCTGTACCACGCGCGCAGCGAGGCTTTGAAGCGCAATGCCGACGTCACCGTCAGCGCCGCCACCGGCGGCTGGCAGAACGGCTGGACCATGACCGTCGGCGCCACGGTGGTCAGCAGCCACGAGGCATTTCCCGGCCTCGCCGTCACCGCGGCGGCCGACAGCCTGGTCTATCGCGGCAACGGCCGCCCGGGCACCAGCGCGGTGTCATTTTCCCTGAGCGCCAGCGGCGCTGCCGCCGCGGCCAGCCGCTGCATCACGGTCAGCCTCGGCGGCCTGCCGGCCAGTCGCAGCGGAGCCTGTTCATGAGCGCGCCGCGCAGGCTGCCGCGCCTTCCACGCCGGATACGCGGCTTTGGCATGATCGAAGTGCTGGTCACGATGTTCATCCTGCTGACCGGCCTGCTCGGCCTGGTCAAGCTGATGGCCCACAGCCAGCGCGGCGAGATGGAGTCCTACCAGCGCGGCCAGGCGCTGGTGCTGCTGCAGGACATGGTGGGCCGCATCAATGCCAACCGCACCGCCGCCGGCTGCTATGCCATCACCGACGCCGCCGCCGGTACGCCCTATATCGGCACCGGCTCGTCGGCGCTGCCGGCCTGTTCTCTCAGCACGGTGCAGGCCTACACCACCGCCAACAGCGACCTAGCCGCCTGGGACAGCCTGCTCAAGGGCGCGGCCGAAACCAGCAGCGGCAACCTGGTCGGCGCCATGATCGGCGCCCGCGGCTGCGTCACCTATACCGCCGCCACCGGCGTCTACCTGGTCAGCGTGGCCTGGCAGGGCCTGGTCGACAGCGCGGCGCCGGCGGCCAGCCTCAAGTGCGGCGCCGGCCTGTATGGCAGCGAAGCCAAGCGGCGCGTGGTCAGCGCGTCGCTGAAGATCGCCAACCTCAATTAAGCGCACGCCGCCATGACCGCCATCCTCACCGAGACCCGACTTACCCTGGCCCGCCGCCAGCACGGCCTGTCGCTGGTGGAGCTGATGATCTCCATCGTGATCGGCCTCCTGCTGCTGGCCGGCATCAGCTCGCTGATCGCGGCGCAGAGCGGCGCCCGCGGCGAACTCGAGAAGTCGGCCCGGCAGATCGAGAACGGGCGCTATGCACTGACCCTGCTGCAGGACGAGATCCAGCACGCCGGTTACTTCGGCCAGTTCTCCGGCGCGATGACGGCGCTGTCGGCGTTGCCCGCGCTGCCCTGCAACAGCGCCGCCAATGCCGCCACCCTGGCGTTGCTGGAATCGTCGCTGGCCATGCCGCTGCAGGGCTATAACGCGCCGGCCACGGTGCCGACCGAGCTCGCCAACTGCCTGCCGGCCGCCAATTTCGTGGCCGGCACCGACATCCTGGTGGTGCGCCGCGCCGAAGCGACCAACGTGCCGGCCACGGTGCTCAACGCGCAGGCGGGGCAACTCTATCTGCAGACCACGCCTGATGCCTTGAAGAGCGGCGTCGGCCCCGACCCCACGCCGGCCACGCCCACGGTCTACACCCTGGTCCAGAAGAACAACACCACGCCGGCCGAGCTGCGCCGCTACGTCGCCCGCATCTTCTACATCAGCCCGTGCAATGTCTATGCTGCCGGCGCCACTGCCTGCACCGCGGGCGCCGACAATGGCCGTCCGGTGCCCACCCTGAAGCGCATGGACCTTGGCGTATCGGGCGGCGTGGTGGCCGCCACCGAGACGCCGCTGGTCGACGGCATCCAGAACATGCAGCTGGACTATGGCGTGGCCAGCGCCACCAGCGCGGTGCCGGGCGACACCTATGTGACCGCGCCGGCGGTGGCCGACTGGCCCAATGTGATGGCGGTGCAGATCAACCTGCTGGCCCGTTCCAGCGAACCCAGCGCCGGCAAGGTCGACGCCAAGACCTATGGCATGGGCGCGGCCGGCTCGGTCGGCCCGTTTTCCGATGCCTACAAGCGCCATGTCTACACCGCGATGGCGCGCGTGGTGAACCCGAGCAGCCGGAGGGAATGATGGCGCCGTCAATCCGACCCGACACCGCGCGCCGGCAGCAGGGCGCCACCCTGCTGGTGGGCCTGATCATGCTGGTGGTGCTCACGCTGCTGGTGGTGTCGGGCATACGCACCAGCAACGCCAACCTGAAGATCGTCGGCAATGTCCAGGCCCGGGACGAGGCGGCTGCCCAGGCCCAGCAGGCGCTCGAAGACGTGCTCAGCGACGTCAACAATTTCTATACGCCGGTGCAAAGAAGCCTGTCCGTCGATGCCGACGGCGACGGCAGCGCCGAGTACACCGTGGTGGTGTCGGCGCCGGTATGCCTGAAGCTGGTGACGGTGGACGGCTACAGCGTCGACTTCGCCGATTCCGCGCCCAAGGATTCCTACTGGGATATCGCGGTGCAGGTCACCGACACCCGGACCGGCGCCACCGCCACCGCGCACCAGGGCGCCAAGGTGCGGCTCGATTCCACCGCCAATTGTCCGGGGTGACGGCATGATCCTGGCGGCCGCCGGGCGCCGCCGCCATGGCATTCAAGTCAAGTCTGCGTAGTGCATTTCGGAGTCACGATGAAACTGAACCAACTGTTCCACCTGCTGGCCTTCGCCGTTCTGGCCACGCTCTCGCTGACCAGCGCGGCGGACGATACCGATATCTTCGGCGCGGCCGGCGCCACCTCGGGCCAGGCGCCCAACATCATCTTCATCCTGGACAACACCTCCAACTGGTCCAAGGCGTCGCAGCAGTGGTCGGGCTCGCCCACGCAGGGCGAGGCCGAGCTGAAGTCGATCAAGAAATTCGTGGCCAACCTGACCAAGCCGACCAACGTCGCGCTGATGATGTTCGACACCAGCACCAAGGATGGCGGTTATGTGCGCTATGGCATGCGCGATGTCAGCATTGCAGAGAACAATACCGCGCTGCAGTCCATCCTTGGCGGCATCGACGTCAATGCATCCAGCGAAAAGATCGAGCAGTCCGCGGGCAACTATGCCAACACCCTTTATGAAGCCTGGCTCTACATAACCGGCGCGCAGAGCTGGGCCGGCATGGCGGGCAATGCCGACTATGCCGGCAACCCGCGCGTGCTGACGACGGCAAGATATCTCAGCAGCGGCTATGCCTACCAGGGCTCGGCCAACCGGTCGCGCTACAACCCGCCCAACATCTCCGGCGGCTGCGGCAAGACCTACATCATCTTCATCGGCAACAACCGCCAGGGCCAACTGCCGCCGGTGCCGCTGCCGACCGATCCGGCCGCGACCACGCTGCAGACCTACAACTACAAGTCGGTGCCGGACGTGCAGTCGGCCTGGGCCCGCTTTCTGGCCAACCGGCCGGACCTGGGCCCGGGCAGCGCCGCCGCGATCAACGGCACCGTCACCACCTTCGCCATCGATGCCTACAACGCCCAGCAGAACCGCGACTTCTCGACCATGATGATGAACATGGCGGCGCAGGGCAACGGCAAGTACTACCAGGCCGGCAGCGACGTGGCGCTGGACGATGCGCTGAACGACATCCTGAAGCGGGTGGAGGCGGTCAACTCGGTGTTCGCCTCGGCCTCGCTGCCGGTATCGGTCAGCGTGCGCGGCACCTATCTGAACCAGGTCTACCTCGGCCTGTTCCGCCCGCATTCGGAAGGCAAGCCGAACTGGGCCGGCAACATGAAGCAGTACAAGCTGGGCGTTAACACTTCCACCACGCCGGCCAGCCTGTTCCTGGCCGATGCCCTCGGCAATGCGGCGGAAAACCCCGACAACGGCTTCGTGCTGCCCACCGCCGTCAGCTTCTGGACCGCCGCCTCGTCATTCTGGGACTCGGTCTACTATCCGGGCTCGCAGGCGGCGGGCGGCACCTCCGATTCGCCGGACGGGCAGCTGGTGGAAAAGGGCGGCGCCGCCCAGTACTTGCGCACCGCCTTCCCGACCAGCCAGTCCACCCGCAACGTCTATACCTGCACCGGCACCTGCGCCAGCAGCAGCGGCAGCACGCTGTCCACGACACCGTTCAGCACCGCCAACACCGCCATTACCACCGCGCTGCTGGGCGCTGCAGACAGCACCGAGCGCGACAACATCATCAACTGGGTCCGTGGCGGCAATACCAAGTCGGATGACAGCCCGGTGACGCCGATCAGCACCACCGCCATCCGCGGCTTCGCCCATGGCGACGTGCTGCATTCACGGCCGGCCGTGGTGAACTATGGCAGGACCGACAACGACATCGTGGTGTTCTATGGCGCCAACGACGGCATGCTGCATGCGGTCAAGGGAGGCCAGGACACCGCCACCGGCTCCGGGAGTGAATTGTGGAGCTTCATCGCGCCCGAGCATTTCGACCGCTTCAAGCGCATGCGCGACCACACGCCCATCATTTCCACCACCAGTCCCAAGCCGTATTTCGTCGACGGATCGACCACGGTCTACACCCAGTCCACCGCCGGCGACGGCATCATCGACTACACCCGCGGCGACAAGGCCTATCTGTTCGTCACCATGCGCCGCGGCGGCCGCCTGATCTATGCGCTCGACGTCAGCAACCCGGCCGCGCCGCGCTTTCTGTGGAAGCGCACGTCGGCCAGCAGCGGCTACCAGGAAATGGGCGACAGCTGGTCCGATCTCAAGATCGCCAAGCTGCGCTATCAGGCCAACCCGGTGCTGGTATTCGGCCTGGGCTACGATGCCGCCGCCAACGACCCGACGCTGCAGGCCACGGCCACCATGGGCCGTGGCGTGATGGTGGCCGACGCGCTGACCGGCAATCCGATCTGGCAGGCCGGCCCGGCGCCCGCGGGCGCGCTGTACAACAACACGGTTTCCGGCATGAGCTATGCCATCCCGGCCAATGTCTCGCTGTACGACTCCAACGGCGACGGCAAGACAGACCGCATCTACGCCGCCGACACCGGCGCCAATGTCTGGCGCATCAATGTCGACGACCCGACGCCATCGAACTGGACCGTCACCAAGGTGGCCGCGCTCGGCGGCACCGGCGTCAATGCCCGCAAGTTCCTGTATGCGCCGGACATCATCCCGGCCTCCAGCAGCAATGCGTTCGACACCCTGCTGCTTGGTTCCGGCGACCGCGAGCATCCGTTCGAGACCACGGTCCAGAACCGCTATTACATGATCAAGGACGACCATGCGCTTAACGCGGTGCGCGCCACGCCGATCGTGGAAGGCACCGCCGGCGCCACCACCGGCGAGACCGGCAAGCTCTATGACGCCAGCGCCGACCTGGTGCAGGTCGGCACCGCCGCCCAGGCCAGCGCCGCCAAGGCCGCGCTGCAGGTGGCAAGCGGCTGGTACATCAAGCTGGCAAGCGGGGAGAAGGTCGTCAGCGGCTCTACCACGCTGTCCGGCTCGGTGATTTTCGGCACCAACACGCCGGCTTCGGCCAACAACAACAGCTGCACTTCCAGCCTCGGCGAAGCCCGGCTCTACATGCTGAGCTACCTCGACGGCTCCGCCACCTTCGACGTCAACCAGAGCGGCACCATGACCCTGGTGGACCGTTACCAGGTGCGCGCCGGCGGCGGCTATCCGCCGACGCCGATCCCGATCTCGGTCAGGATAGGCGGCAAGAGCTACCAGGCGGCCATCAGCGGCACCAAGGTGATCACGCCGCCTTCGCCCGGCCTGAACCGCCGCTACCGCACCTACTGGCACCGCGCGATCGACTGAGCCGGATGGCCCCGGCGCCCGGCCAGCTAACTGAAAGTCAACGCCGGGCATGATCTAATGGCGCGCCCAGTCACGGGCCTCACCGTCAATATCTATGATCAGCCGCCTGCTTTCCTATCTGGCCCACTTCCTGCCCGCGCCCAATGCCGGCAACCGTTTCGAGCAGATGCGCGCCGCGCTCGGCGCATTGTTCGGCCTGGTGCTGACAGCCATCGTCAGCTACGGTTTGCTGGGCAAGAGCGGCGCGGCCTTCATGATCGCGCCCATGGGCGCTTCGGCCGTGCTGCTGTTCTGCGTGCCGGCCAGCCCGCTGGCCCAGCCCTGGTCCGTCATCGGCGGCAACCTGATCTCGGCCCTGATCGGCATCACCTGCGTCAAGCTGGTGGATGACATCGCGCTGGCCGCCGCCATTGCCGGCTGTCTGGCGATCTCGGCCATGTTCATCCTGCGCTGCCTGCATCCGCCGGCCGGCGCGGTGGCGCTGACCGCCGTGCTCGGCGGCCCGGCCGTCCATGCGATGGGTTACCAGTTCGCGCTGACGCCGGTGGCGCTGAACTCTGCGCTGATGCTGGTCACCGCGCTGTTCTACAACAATGCCACCGGCAGGCGCTATCCGCATCGCCAGACCGCCGCGCCGGCGCATCCGCACAAGACCGCCGACATCGCGCCGACCCAGCGCCTAGGCTTCACCGCCGAAGACCTCGACACCGTGCTGCGCAACTACAACCAGGTGCTGGACGTCAGCCGCGACGACCTCGAAGCGCTGTTCGTGCAGACCGAGATGCAGGCCTACAGCCGGCGCTTCGGCATCATCCGCTGCGCCGACATCATGTCGCGCGACGGCATCACGGTGGAGTTCGGCACGCCGCTGGCCGAGGCCTGGCACCTGATGCAGGCGCACCGGGTGCATGCGCTGCCGGTGCTGGACCGGGCGCGCCGGGTGATCGGCATCGTCACCCATTCCGATTTCCTGCGCCACAGCGACCCGGCCGACTTCCACCGCCTGCGCGACAGCCTGCGCAGCCTGCTGCGTCCGGTGCCGATGCTGCATTCGGAAAAGCCGGAAGTGGCAGGGCAGATCATGGCGCGGCCAGTGAAGACCGCGCCGGCCGACCTGCCCATCGTCGACCTGGTGCCGCTGATGGCAGACCTCGGCCTGCATCACATGCCGGTGGTGGACGAGGACGGCCGCTTCGCCGGCATCGTCACCCAGTCGGACCTGGTGGCTGCGCTGTATGAGAGCCGGCTGGCCGGGCGTTAGGCGGGAAAGGGACGGCATCGCGGGTTTGGCTGCCGGTTGAGCGCACAGGCGGTGGCGCGTTGGCTGTAGAGGCAATCAGGTTTGCTTTTGGAAATATTGTTCTAGTGAAATTTGCATCATACAATTATAATTTCTATAGCGAAAAAATCGCTAAGGGAGCCGGCGCTGGGGACGGAGGTCACCTGCCCGGAAAAAAATAATGCATGTTCATCTGACCATATTCCATGAGACCTAAACACTGGGCCGCTGCCACCCCGGCTGCACTGATGCTTTCCCTGATCCTTTCCGCCTGCGGCGGCGGAGGCGGCGGCGGCAATGACGCCGGCAATGCCGGTACAAGCAATGCCGGCACAAGCGATGCCGGCGCGGCCACAAGCACGACAACAACCGCTGCCACCATCACGAAGGCCAACTATTCGGAAGTTGCATCGGCGGCGGTCAGCCCGGTCGGCCAAGTGCTGAACCTGGATCAATTAGCTGGCTCGCTGACGAGCGGTGTCGAAGTCAACGGCACATCGCTCAGCCTTGGCGACGCCACGCTTGATATCTACAAGCGCTTCCGCGCCAGGAACGCGGCATTGGTCACCGGCGCTGTCTATACCGAGAGTTGCAGCGGCGGCGGGTCCATTACGGTCAACGAATCCATCGCAAGCGACCAGAGCGTGACTGTCGGCGACAGCGCCTCGATAACCGCGGCAAACTGCAAGGAATCGGGCTTGCCCGCATTTAACGGCAAGTTGAGCCTGAAGGTCACCGCCGTGTCGGGCGATCCGGTCAACTCCACCCGCTACAGCATGACGTTGGCGGGCGCCTACGATAACTTCACTTTCATCAATGGCACGGAAAGCGTCGCCATCAATGGAGATATCGCAATCTCGGCAAGCCAGAACGGTTCGAGCACGGTCAACGTGGGTATTTCCGGCAGCGCGCTTGGATTTTCGGTTGTCCAAAGCGGCGCAACCACCGGCAGCTACCAGCTGAAAGGCTACAGCTTCATCGGCACCGACACGAACGGCACTATCTCGCTGTCCGTCAAGTACAGCTTGACCGGCACCTCGCCCAAGCTCGGCGGTCCCTACGCCTTCTCGGTGGATACGCTGCAGCCGATCGTCGTGAACAGCTCCAGCGACCATCCGTCTTCCGGTGCGCTGATTGTCCGGGGTGCGCCGGCGACAGTGACTGTCACTGCCCTCAACAGCAGTTCCGTCCGCCTCGATTACAGCGAGAACGGCGATGGCACGGTAAGCACGACCCGTACCCTGGCGTGGACCGAGTTCGATACGCTGAAATAATCCTGCATCAATCCATTCACGCACCGCGTGGCAGGCGTCACCGCCAGGTGGCGCCTTTCCTTATGCATACATTCATTTCAGCTGCGGCGGCCATGCTTGCCGCCATGCTGCCGCTGACCGCGGCGGCGCAGTGGCAGACGGCGCTTGACCTCGGCATGCGGCATGCGAGCGTTGCCGAGTACAACCAGCGCGGCCGGCGCGTCGTTGCCGAACATGGCTGGCTCCCCGGCCTGGGCGCGGCCCTGGACTATCGCGGCGAGGACGTTGACCTGTTTACCGCAGCCAGCGTCTTCGATGCCGATCTGGACTATGACGGTCAACTGCAGAATGGTCGATCCTACCGGAGCCAGACGCGCACTACACTGGCCCAGGCACGCCTGGGCGCACGCTACCGGCTGCATGGGTCGACACGCCTCGTGGGCTATGCCGAGATTGATCACTGGCGGCGCGATATCGAGGGCGGCGGCAATGCCGTGGGCCTGCGCGAAAGGAACTGGTCGCCGCGGCTGGCGCTGGGGCTGGAGCAGCGCTGGCAGACGGGCAGCGGCGGTCGCGTCGAAGCGAGCCTTGCGATCGTGCGCGCCGGGCCGGAACGCCTGAAGGTGGGCTTTTCCGGACTGCTCGACGACGCATCGCTGCGCACCCATGGCGCAACCGGCCTTGCCGCGGACCTGCTCTACCAACCGTGGACGGCAATCCCGCTTTCGGTGGGCATGCGCCTGGAATCGATCAAGGTGCCGCGCAGCGAGGAAGTGACGGCCTACCGTCATGGAGAGCCGCGCGGCACGCTGGCCCAGCCAGAGCATGCACGCCATGCCGCCACCCTGTTCGTGCGCTATCTGTTCTAGAAATCCCCAGGCATGCCCGTACGGTCCGCGCCGGCACGCCTGGCCAGAGGCCGCTGCGCGGCTTTGCCGGACAGTCCGGGTAGCGATTCCAACATTGCAAGCTGGCACGTTGTTCCTTACACTGGGCCGCTTGCCGCGGACAGCGCCTGTCGCGCAGTCTGGCGAGGAGAAGTGTTTACGTCCTGCCAGTCCCGGCAAGTTGCGATGAATGTTCATAAACCAGCCCGGCTGCCTGCCGGTGCGTCAGAGGAGACAAGCAATGCTCAATCACATCATGATTGGATCGAACGATATTGAACGCTCAAAGCGTTTCTACGACGCGGTGCTCGGCGTGCTGGGAGCCGGCGAACCGATGCGACACAAGGCCGACTCCGGCCATACCCGCCTGTTTTACCGGCATGACGGCAGCACCTTTTCCATCAGCGAGCCCATCAACGGCGAGGAGGCCACGCCCGCCAACGGCGGCACCATCGGCTTCAAGTGCAGCTCGCCGGAGCAGGTCAAGACATTCCACGACGTTGCCGTTGCCCACGGCGGCAAGTCGATCGAGGACCCGCCGGGCCTGCGCGATGGCAGCATGGGGCCGCTGCACCTGGCCTATGTGCGTGACCCGGACGGCCACAAGCTCTGCGCCATCTATCGCGGCAAATAGTCCACGCCGGGCGGCCGGCCGCGGTCGCGAAGCTTCATGCGCCTGGCCGCCCGGCCTTCCGGTTGTACCCGGAGCGCCTGCCGCAGCCGTACTTCCAGGACGTTGTGGCCAGGGTTGCGCCTTCCGGCTCACGGCACGATGGTGGTAAACAAATAGACCGCGAAAATCACCAGATGCACCGTGCCCTGCATTACCGTCGTGCGGCCGGTGCCCAGCGACAGCGTGGCCACGACGATGGACAGCACCAGCAGCACGGTGGACTTGATGTCGATCCCGAGCGACAGCGTCCAGCCTGTCACGAGCGACACGATGGCAACGGCGGGTATGGTCAGCCCGATGCTGGCCAGCGCCGAGCCGAGGGCCAGATTGAGGCTGGTCTGCAGCCGGTTGGCGCGTGCGGCCTGATAGGCGGCAATGCTTTCCGGCAGCAGCACCACGGCGGCGATGATGATCCCTACCAGCGCCTTGGGCGCGCCCGCGGCCGCCACCGCCGCCTCCACGGCCGGCGACAGGGACTTCGCCAGCAGCACCACGCTCACCAGGCAGGCAAACAGCAGTGCCGCACTGGTGGCCGCCATCTTTCCCGTCGGCGGCGCGGCGTGGATTCCCTCGTCGGCCGCTGCTTCCGGGAGGAAGTAGTCGCGGTGGCGCACGGTCTGCACCAGCACGAATGTGCCGTACAGCACCAGCGACACGATGGCGATGAAGGCAAGCTGGCTGTTGCTGTAGACCGGCCCCGCCGTCGTGGTCGTATAGTTAGGCAGCACCATGGTCAGCACCGAGATCGCGGTAAGGGTGGCCAGCGCGGCGGAGACGCCATACAGGCCGAAGGTCTGCTCGCCATGCTTGCGCCCGCCTGCAAGCAGGCACAGGCCGACCATGCCGTTAAGGATGATCATCACCGCGGCGAACACCGTGTCGCGCGCCAGGCCCGTCGTTTCCGGGCCGCCGGCAATCATCAATGAGACGATCAGCGCGACTTCGATTGCCGTGACGGCGATGGCCAGCACCAGCGTGCCATACGGCTCGCCGACCCGGTGCGCCACCACCTCGGCATGGAACACCGCGGCAAGCACGCCGGCAAAGAGGCCAAGCACCAGCAGGAGCGTGAAGAAAACGCCGAGTCGTTGACCCAGCCCGAAATAGGATGCGGCAAGGAGGACCCAGGCAAGCGCCGGCGCGGCGATGGACCATGCAGGCAGGGTGGCGCTCAGTTTCAATGGCGGCTTTCGAAAAAGGTTGAAGAGAGTGGAAAACATTGGCAGCCGGTTCCGGCCAGGCCAGGGATGTGCAGGGCAGGCAGCGCGATCGGGGTTTGGCTGCACCCTGTCCGCATCATGTCCGGCCCGACGCGGCGCGCGCCCGGGCCGTCCTTGCTTTTCAATGGACCGCATGGCCCTGGCATGCGGGGCGAAGAGGCCTGGCATCGATTCCGGATTGTAGCGGTTCAACTTATACCAAACCCAATCCATAACGTCCCATGAAACCGCGTCTTTTTCCGCCTGGCTGCGTTGGGATCGTCGTCGATAGCTGGGCTATTGGGTCCTCGCCCGTCCTGCCAGACGAAGAAACCATCGGTTTCATCCGGGACGTTATGGATAGGGTTAGGTATCAAGCGACAGTGTGCGGGAATCCGCGCCTTTTCGATGCGAGCCGTTTCAGCGCGTCAACGCGCAGCCTTCATGCCAGGTGCGTTCGGGGCATGCCATGGAAGGCAGCAGCCCTCGCCATCCCGCCAGTATTCGGGTATGAAGCAGGCTGGCGGAATACATCGACAGGAGCATCCTTCCATGGCACATCAGTCCATCCTTACGTTTTCCACTTCCGGGCGTGGCCTGCGGGACATTACCGACGCGGTGGCGGGTGTCGTCGCGGATTCCCGCGTGCAGTCGGGGCTGGCACATGTCTTTGTCCAGCATACGAGCTGTTCCCTGACCATTACCGAGAATGCCGATCCCGACGTGCTGCGCGATCTGGACACGGTGATGGCGCGGCTGGCGCCCGACGGCGATCCCGCCTACCGGCATGATGCCGAAGGGCCCGACGACATGGCCGCGCATGCCCGAAGCGTACTGACCGACGCGGGCCTGATGGTGCCAGTCGGCGCCGGGCGCCTGCTGCTGGGAACGTGGCAGGGCATTTATCTCTGGGAGCACCGCAGCGGAGCGCAGCGAAGGCGCGTGGTCGTGACCGTGCTCTAGGAGCCTGCGCGGCAGCGGCGCATCCGCGGCGCGCTTTGCATGGGCTATTTCCGCTGCGTGCCCATGCCTTCCTGCTGCTGCATGCCGCCCGCGCCGCTGCCGGCTGGCGCGGCGGCGCTGCCGCTCGTGGCCGGCCCCTGCGGCGTGCCCCGGTCCGTCGTCGTGCCTTCAGCGCCGCCCGTCAGCGTACTGCCGCCAGCGCTGGAACCCGACGTTTGCTGTGGCATGCTCCTTCCGGCGGCGGCGTCGGGGCTGCCTGGTGTTGCCTTGTCGGTCGGGGCCGCTTCGGCGCCGCCGGTCAGGGTGTTTGGGGTCTGCCCGGTGGTCGACGGCGATTGCTGCGCCGCTGCGGTGCCGGCAAGCGATCCCAGCAGCAGCAAGGCTGCCACCGCGGTGAGAGGATGTGAAGCATTCATGCGAGCCTCCTGGAAAGAAGAGTGATTGTCTGCCGGGCTGCCGCTATCCATATGGGCATTTTGGAGCGGCACAGCGAAACGACATACCGCGGCTCTTGTAAGACGTTCAACTACCAGGGAAGTTTTGTGGCTGAACTGCGCTATCTGCAAGAACAAGCGGGAGTAGTTGATTTTCTTCAAACCTTGAACACAAGACACAGATTAGGCTGACTTGCGGTCAACCATGACATCTGCACAAACACTCAAATACTTAGACGGAGACAAGATGGACATCAAGGCTCATGTAGTCGCATCGGTCGTTGCTTTTTCCATACCGCTGGCTGCCATGTCGCAGGACAACATGAAAAAGCTGGAGAACTTCCAGTCCACCGGCGCCAACCTGAACATGGAGACCATTCCCCAGACGGGCGCCAAGGCCGAGGCAATCCGGAACAACCTGAAGAACGTCAAGCTGCCGCCCGGCTTCAAGATCGACCTGTATGCCATCGTGCCCGATGCGCGCCACATGGCGGTCGGACCGTCGACCGGCATCCTTTTCGTCGGCACCCGCAAGACCCAGGTCTGGGCAGTCACCGATCGGGCCAAGACCCGCGTGGCGGACGAGGTCAAGCCGTTCTCGCCTTCCATCAGCATGAAGGTGCCGAACGGCGTGTGCTTCTCGCCGGACGGCATCCTGTACGTGGTCGAGCATAACCGGGTGCTGGCTTTCCCGGCTGCCGAATTCTTTTATGAAGGACCGGATGTCGCCGCGGCCACCGTGGTGCCGCAGGGGCAGCTGATCCCGGTGGAGGAGGAGAGCTTCAACCACGGCGCGCGCGCCTGCCGCATCGGCCCGGATAACAAGCTCTACATCACCATGGGCAATCCGTTCAATGTGCCGGCCAAGGAAAAGCTGCCGATCTATGCGAAGACGGGCATGATGGGCATCCTGCGCATGGACCGGGATGCCAAGAACCGCGAGGTATTTGCCCAGGGCGTGCGCAATTCCGTCGGCCTCGATTTCAATCCCAAGGACAAGACCCTCTGGTTCACTGACAACCAGGTCGACGGCATGGGCGACGACACGCCGCCGGGAGAGATCAATCGCGCCACCAAGGCCGGGCAGCATTTCGGTTTCCCCTGGTATGGCGGCGGCAAGGTCCGAACCGTGGAATACAAGGATGACAACCCGCCGGCCAACGTCGTCTTCCCGCAGGTCGAAACGGCCGCGCATGCAGCCGACCTTGGCATGACGTTCTACCGCGGCTCCATGTTCCCGGCCAAGTACCAGGGCGGCATCTTCAGCGCGCAGCATGGCTCATGGAACCGCACTACGCCGGTCGGCGCCAGGGTGCTGTACACCTCGCTGAAGGCCGACGGCACCGCCGACAAGACCGAAGTGTTTGCCGAAGGCTGGCTGACGCCAAACAAGGAATACCTCGGACGCCCGGTGGATGTGGCAATGCTGCCGGACGGTTCGCTCCTGGTGTCGGATGACTATGCCGGCGCGATCTACCGGGTGTCCTATGCCGGGCAATAAGCGGGCCGCCGCGCTGCTGCTCGCGGCGCTGGCCGCTGCCGTCAGCGGCCAGTCGATGGCGGCGGACATGGCGGCCGCCAAGGCAAAGGCTGGCCAGTGCTTCGTCTGCCATGGCGCCGACGGCCTGGCCAAGGTGCCGGATGCGCCCAATCTTGCAGGGCAGAATGAAGGCTATCTGGTCAAGGCGCTGAAGGATTACAAGTCGGGCAAGCGCGAGAATGAAATGATGAACACGATGGCCAAGAACCTGTCCGACCAGGACATCGCGCTGGTGGCGGCCTACTTCAGCGGCATCGCCGTCACGGTCAAGGCGCCCTGAGGGCGGGTCGGCGCTGCAGGCATGCACGCCATGCTGGCCGTGCATGGCGCATGCGCCTGCCCCATATCGACGGACATCATCGGCCTGTCGGCCCATGATGTCCGGCCGGGCCTGCCAGGCAGGCTCATGTGCCCGGCGTGCAGTCGCGGCATTTTTCCAGATCCAGCGCCACCGGCTTGAGCTTGCGCGCCAGCTGGCGCAGCGCGCTGCGCAGGCCTTCCTCCACGGTGGGATGGTAGAACGGGCTGTCCACCATCTGCTGCACGGTCTGCTGCTGCTGCAGCGCCCACGCCAGCAGGTGGCCGATGTGCTCGGCAGCCGGGCCCACCATTTCCGCGCCCAGGAAGCGGCCGCTGCCGGGCTCGCCGTAGACCCGTACCAGGCCGCGGTTTTCCGCCATCACCCGGCTGCGTCCCTGGTCTTCGAAGCTGGCCTCGCCGGTCTCGAAGCGGGTCCCGCGCTTGGTCAGCGCCGCATGGCCGCCGCCGACGATGGCCATCTGCGGATCGGTGAAGACAATGCCCAGCGGCGCGCGGCGCAGGCGGCTCTGCACATGCGGATAGCGGCCGGCGTTGGCGCCGGCAATCACGCCCTCGTCGGTGGCTTCATGCAGCAGCGGCATGTTCGCGCTGGCGTCGCCGGCCATGAAGACGTGGCTGCCATCGATCTGGCCGGTGTTGGGATCGGACTTCGGCACGCCGAATTCCTCCAGCCCGAGGCCCGCGTGCTGCAGGTCCAGATCGTGCAGATTGGCGCGGCGGCCCACCGCCACCAGCAGGCGTTCGAACGATTCCTCCCTGAGAACGCCCTGTTCCGAAAACGCCATCTTCACCTGGCCATCCTGCAATGTCGGCTGCAGGTGCTCGGCATACGCAGAAAAGGGCATGTCGCTGGTGAAGATGCTGCGTGCCACAGCCACCACCGCCGGATCGGAGAGGGGGCCGACGCTGCCATTGCGCCCGAAGAGGCGCACCCGCACGCCCAGCCTCGACAGCGCCTGCGCCAGTTCCAGGCCGATCACGCCGGCGCCGGCCACGGCCACCGAGCGCGGCAGGTCGTCCCAGTAGAACACGTCGTCGCTGACGACCAGCCTGTCGCCCAGCGTCTCGCGCCAGCCGGGCGGCACGACCGGGCTGGAGCCGGTGGCAATCACGATGCGGCCGGCCTCCACTTCGATCTCCTCGCCCACCCGCAGCAGGTGGGGCGCAACGAAGCGCGCCGGACCGCGCAGCCTGTGCTCTTGCGGCCAGGTTTCGACCGAATCGACCACGAAACCGGCGAAGCGGTCGCGTTCCTCGCGCACCCGCCGCATCACGGCGCGGCCGTCGACATGGCAGCCGCTGGCGGCCACGCCGAAAAGCGGTGCGCGCGCCACCGCATGTGCCGCTTCGGCGGCGGCAATGAGCAGCTTGCTGGGCATGCAGCCGACCCGGGCGCAGGTCGTGCCATACGGGCCGGACTCGATCACGACCACCTTCTGGGTATAAGCCAGCGCGGCACGGTAAGCCGTCATGCCGGCGCTGCCGGCGCCGATGACGGCAACATCGACTTCAACTCTTTTCATGGGTTCTCCTGTTCTCCGCGGCCGGATGGGCGTGTCGGTTCGGGGCATCATAGTCCGGATGCGGCATGGCTGCCTTCGGCTTGCGCAGCATCCATGCAGGTGAGCGTTGCGGCAACGGCGAGCCGAGACAGCCGGCTGAATCGGCGTCTCCCTTGCGCGTATATAACGAGTCGCCATCCCGATTGCCCTACATTGGCAGCACTTTAACTCGACTGTTATGGCCGTTGCCTCTGGCTTTGCCTGTGGGACAGAGCACCGCGCCGGGAATTGCAATGGACCAAAAAAGAATACTCACCGGCATTCCCGAATTCGACGTGGTGCTGCGCGGCGGCCTGCTGGCGGACCGGATTCACCTGATCGAGGGCCTGCCGGGCACCGGCAAGACCACCTTCGGCCTGCGCTTTCTGCTCAGCGGCGTGCAGAGCGGCGAGGCCTGCCTCTACATCACGCTGTCCGAAACCAGAAAGGAATTGCTGGCCTGCGCCGATAGCCATGGCTGGTCGACCGACGGCATCGAGATCTGCGAGCTGATTCCCGCCGAAGCCAGGCTGGGGCAGGAACAGAGCGTGCTGTTTCCCAGCGAAGTGGAACTCAATGCCACCATTGAATCGATCTCGAAAAAAATCCTGGAGCACAGGCCGCACCGGGTCGTGATCGATTCGATGACCGAATTGCGGCTGCTTGCGACCGAGGCGGCGGGCTACCGGCGCCAGATCATCGCCTTGCGCCAGTTCCTGCTGCAGCAGCACTGCACCGCGCTCCTGCTCGACGACCTTACCTCGGAGCACAGGGAGCATGACCTGCAGGGCTCGGTGCATGGCGTGATCTCGCTGGAGCAGCGCGAGCGCGCCTTTGGCTCGGCGCGGCGCCGGCTGCGGGTGGTCAAGATGCGCGGCGGCGATTTCCAGAGCGGCTGGCATGACTTCGCCATCGTGCGCAGCGAGGTGCTGGTGTTTCCCAGCCTGATCGCCGACGAGCACCATCGCGACTACGAACGCGGCAGCGTGTCGTCCGGCATCGGCGAGCTCGACGTGCTGCTCGGCGGCGGCCTGATGCGCGGCACCACCACGGTCCTGCAGGGTCCGACTGGCGTCGGCAAGTCCTCGCTGGCGCTGCAGTATGCCATCGCCGGCGCCGGGCGCGGCGAGCATGTCGCCTACTTCTCGTTCGACGAAACACTGGAGACCCTGTACGACCGCGCCCGCGGGCTCAACCTCGATGTGCATGCGCCGATCGAGAGCCGGGTGATCCAGTGGGAACGCATCAACCCGTCGCGCATTTCTCCCGGCGAATTCATCTGGAAGGTGCGGCAGGAAGTGGAGCACCGGCATGCCAGGATCGTGGTGATCGACAGCCTGAACTCCTATCTGGAAACCATCGAGGAACAGGACGCGCTGCTGCCGCAGCTGCATGAGCTGTTCACCTATCTCAATCACCAGGGCGTGCTGTGCATCCTGGTGCTGGGCCATGCGTCCGGAGCGGACAAGGGCACCGACCCGCTGGGCGTGACGCTGATCAGCGATGCGGTGATCCTGCTGCATTTCTTCGTGCGCGACGGCGTCGTGAGGAAAGGCATCACCGTGGTCAAGAAGCGCCCCGGCCAGCATGAATGCGCGATCCGGGAATATCTGCTCTCTGCCACCGGCATCGGGCTGGGCGAGCGGGTGCAGCAGCAGACGCCCTTTGTCGATGCCCATGCCGGCGCTGCGCATCGTGCCCGTGCAGCGACCGCTGCACGGACGCCCTGACAATGAGCTCGCCGCCGTTGCCGCCGGATGCGCCGCAAGCCGTGCCGCTGGTGCAGGTGCTGGCGCCGTTTGGCCAGGATGCGCAGGTGATCACCGGCGTCATCGAAGGCGCCGGCGCGCAGGCGCTGGTCTGCGACAGCGTGGCGACGCTGTGTGCGCACTTTGGCGACGACATCTGCGCCATGGTGCTGGTCGAGGAGGCGCTGGAAGCGGATCTGCCGGCGCTGATGGCCTGCCTGCGCAGCCAGCCGCCGTGGTCGGACATACCGATCGTGCTGCTCAGCGGCAGCCGCGGCAGGGCGGGCAGCAGCGCCCGCTGGTCGCTGTTCAATGAGCTTGGCAATGCCACCGTGCTGGAGCGTCCGCTGCACCAGCAAAGCCTTCTGATCGCCATCCGCGCCGCGCTGCGCGGCCGTGCATGGCAGCGGGTCGTGCGCGGCCAGATGGCGGAACTGCGGGCGGCTGCCGAGGAGCTGGAACAGCGCGTAAGGGAACGCACCGACGCCCTGTATGCGGCCATCGAGGAAAGGGAGCACCTGGAACAGGCCCTGGCCGAAGCCAGGCGGCTGGAAGCGATCGGCCGGCTGACCGGCGGCGTGGCGCATGACTTCAACAACATCCTGCAGGTGATCTCCCTGTCGTCCACCCTGCTGGGCCAGACGCCGGCGCTGGATGCGGCGCGGCGCGAACGCGCGGTGCAGGCCATCCAGAGGGCAGCCCGGCGCGGCGCCAAGCTGACCCACCAGCTGCTTGCCTTCGCGCGCCGCCAGCCGCTGCAGCCGCAGGACATCAGCGTGCGGCGCAAGCTGCTTGGCATGCGCGACGATCTTCAGCAGGCGCTGGAGGAGCGGATCAGGCTGTCGCTCGACCTGCCCGGCGAGCTATGGAACGTGCGCGCCGATCCGACCCAGCTGGAAGCGGCCATCCTGAACCTGGCCATCAACGCCAGGGAGGCGATGCAGGAAGGCGGCGCGCTGGACATCCGCGCGCAGAATGCACACCTGCCGTCGCCGGCATTTCCCAAAGCGTCCTCCCTGGAGGGCGAATTCGTCATCATCTCGGTCAGCGACACGGGACCCGGCATGCCCCCCGAGATCGCCAGCCAGGCGTTCGAGCCTTTCTTCACCACCAGGAAGGACAGCGGCCAGGCCGGGCTGGGCCTGAGCCAGGTCTATGGCTTCGCCACGCAGTCAGGAGGCGCCGTGTGGATCGGGGCGACCACGGCCGGCGCCGCAATATCGCTGGCGCTGCCACGCAGCCTGTCGGCCACCTCGACCACGGATACCGATGCGGCATCGCCGCCGCCATCGCCGGCCTGGTCCGGACTGCGCGTGCTGTGCGTGGAAGACAACGATGCCCTGGCCGAAGCAACCACCACCGTGCTGCAGCAGCTTGGCTGCCAGGTGGAGCGGGCGGCCTGCGCCGAAGAGGCGCTGGTACAGGACCTTGCGCGGTTCGACCTGGTGTTTTCCGATGTGTCGATGCCGGGCCGCATCGACGGCATCGACCTGGCGACCTTGCTGGCAAGGCGACATCCCGGCCTGCCGGTGCTGCTCTGCAGCGGCTACATGATTGCGCCCGAGCGGCTGGAGCATGCAGGCGCGGTGTTTCTGGCCAAGCCCTACACCATGGGGGAGCTGCAGGCAGCGATTGCGCATTCGATCACGCGGCGGGGCGGTACCGCGTCGAGCGGGAGCCGCAGCTGACTGGCCTTGGCTGGCTGCCTTACGAGAAATGCAAGGACAGCGGTGTGGCTGAGTCTCGCAACACGAAGGAGATCCGTCAAAAATTTAAATACCTCTTTAATATTTCAATAAAACTTATATAATCGCGGCCATGAATTCCACCGCCATCATTGCCGCGCTGAACGCGCTGGCGCATGAGCATCGTCTCGCGGCATTCCGCCTGCTGGTGCAGGCCGGACCCGAAGGGCTCAATGCCGGCACCATCGCTGCCGGGTTGGGCATGTCGCCCGCCGCCACATCCTTCCACCTGAAGGACCTGGTCCGTGCCGGGCTGATACAGCCGCGCCATGAAGGCCGGCAGATCTTCTATTCGGCCCGCTTCGAAACCATGAACGGCCTGGTGCAATACCTGACGGAGAACTGCTGCGGCGGCGATCCGTGCCTGCCGGACTGCGCGCCTGCCTGTGCGGCCGATGCCGGCACCGCATCCTGAACCACACTCGATCCCTTCATCCACTGGCGCCATCATGTCTGAAAAAATCCATAACGTCCTTTTCCTGTGCACCGGCAATTCAGCCCGCAGCATCATGGCCGAAGCGCTGGTCACGACCCTGGGCCGGGGCCGCTTCCAGGGCTATAGCGCCGGCAGCCGGCCCGGCGGCAAGGTCAATCCGCATGCGATGGAACTGGTGGAGAAAGCCGGTTATCCAGTCGACAGGCTACGCAGCAAGAGCTGGGACGAGTTTGCCGGGCCGGATGCGCCGCACATGGACTTCATCATCACGGTATGCGACAACGCCGCCGGCGAGGCCTGTCCGTACTGGCCGGGCCATCCGGCGACCGCGCACTGGGGCTTCGAAGACCCGGCGGCGGTGGAAGGCAGCGATGCGGAGAAGCGTGCTGCCTTCGCCAAGGTATATGGGCAGATCCGGCAGAGGATGGAGGCATTCCTCTCCCTGCCACCAGATCTGCTGGACACGCCGGCCATCAGGCAGAAACTCGCCAGGATAGGCGCGAGCCCGGTATGACGTTGTCGCGCAGGCTGGTTGGCGAATTCCTCGGCACGGCGTTTCTGCTGGCGGTCGTCATCGGCTCGGGCATCATGGGCGAGCGCCTTGCAGGCGGCAATGTCGCCGTGGCGTTGATGGGCAATACGCTGGCAACGGGTGCCGGACTGATTGCGCTGATCCTGACCTTCGGCCCTGTTTCAGGCGCCCATTTCAACCCCGCCGTGACCCTGGGCGATGTGTACTTCGGCCATATCCACTGGCCGCATGCGCTGCTGTATGTCGCCGCGCAGATTGGCGGCGCCTTTGCCGGCGTGGCGGCCGCCCACGGCATGTTCGGGGAGGCCCTGTTCTTCGCTTCACAGCATGCCCGCACCGGGCCGGCGCAGTGGTGGAGCGAATTCATCGCCACCTTCGGGCTGCTTGCCGTGATCATCAGCTGCTCGCGCACCAGGCCGGCGGTCACGCCGTTCGCCGTGGCTGCGTATATCACGGCGGCCTACTGGTTCACTGCCTCGACTTCCTTCGCCAATCCCGCCGTCACCCTGGCGCGCGCCGCCTCGGATACCTTTGCCGGCATCCGTGCGCAGGACACGCCGGGTTTCATCGCGGCGCAATTGCTGGGCGCCGCCGCGGCGGTCATCACCTTCAAATGGCTGTTTTCCGCGCAGGGGCAGCCAGTCACCCCCGGACATCAACATGAATAGCGACCTGTCGAACCTGCCCAACATCAGTGGCCCGCATCTGGATCTGCCCACCCTGGACAAGCTAGCGCCGGCGCCGGCGCCAGCCTTCAGCCACCCGCCGCGCATCCTGCTGCTGTACGGCTCGCTCAGGCCGCAGTCCTACAGCCGCCTGCTGACCCTGGAAGCAGAACGGCTGCTGCGGCATTTCGGCGCCGAGACCAGGGTATTCGATCCGCACGGCCTGCCCATGGTGGACAGCGTCACGCCCGACCATCCGAAAGTGCAGGAGCTGCGCACGCTGTCGGCGTGGTCCGAAGGCCAGGTCTGGTGCAGCCCGGAGCGCCATGGAGCGATGACCGGGATCTTCAAGTCGCAGATCGACTGGCTGCCGCTGGAGATCGGCAGCATCCGGCCGACCCAGGGCCGCGCGCTTGCGCTGATGCAGGTATGCGGCGGTTCCCAATCGTTCAATGCGGTGAACCAATTGCGGGTGCTCGGCCGCTGGATGCGGATGGTCACGATCCCGAATCAGTCCTCGGTGGCCAAGGCCTATCAGGAATTCGATGACAGCGGCCGGATGAAGCCTTCGGCCTACTATGACCGGCTGGTGGACGTGATGGAAGAGCTGTACAAATTTACGTTGCTGGTACGCGACCGTTCGGATTACCTGACCAGCAGATACAGCGAACGCAAGGAAGCCATGCCGGTGACGGCGCATGCGCTGGCTGCAGCGGCGATGCGGCATGAGACAGTGGCGGACGAGACCAGGGATGACCTGGAATAGTATGGGGGTTTTGGCCTTGCCGGCGGGCTGGTGCGTGGTTGGCGCAGGGGCTTGGGGAAGTTGAACGGGCAGGAGCAGGAGCAGGAGCGGGAGCAGTTGCAGTTGCTTTTGAAGTTGCCGTTGCTGTTAAGTCCCGTTGATCGCGCCATGACGGCGATGCCTGAAGCGGATAAGGTGCGGCGTCTGTCAGAGCGCCGCGCAGCGTAGCAAGTTTAGCCGCACCCCGCTTCAGGCATCGACGGCACTGTCGATGCGCGTACGTCAACCGCAACCGCAATGGCTCCAGCCGTTATCCATTAGAGCGAATTTGGCCAGACTAGCCTCATGCCGCAGGTTTAGGCGCGGCGCACCCTGCATCCTGCACATACCCCTGATGCTGTAGGGTGGAATACCCCGAAGGGGCATTCCACCATACGTGGACCAGCGAAGGTCCTTGAGATGGTCTTTGCGGTATGCGGCCGCGTGCAATGCCCTTCGGGTATTGCACCCTACTAAGCCTCGGGCGACTCTTCCAAAGGCAATCCTGCTTGGCCGGTGGATGCCAGTCAGGCTGGAAATGCGCTAGCCCGCCGCGCGTAATCCAGGCTTCCCCGTTCAACAAGGTTGTGACCAGCAATGCCCGCAGCCAAGGCCCCGGCGTGCGCTACGCCCTGGCCTCCACCCCCTAACTCATGATCCCGATCTGCCAGGGCACGAACTCGTTGTCCCCCAGGCCCAGCAATTCACTCTTGCTGGCCTCGCCGGACGCCGTGCGCAGCATCAGTTCAAAGATCCTTTCCCCCATCGCCTCGATCGACATCGAACCGTCCAGGATCTCGCCGCAGTTGATGTCCATGTCTTCCTCCAGCCGCTGATACATCGGCGTGTTCGTCGCCAGCTTGATCGAAGGCACCGGCTTGGCGCCAAACATCGAGCCGCGGCCGGTGGTGAAGGCGATCAGGTTGGCGCCGCCGGCGATCTGGCCCGTGGCCGATACCGGGTCATAACCCGGCGTGTCCATGAATACCAGGCCCTTGGCCGTTACCGGCTCGGCATAACGATAGACCGCCATCAGCGGGCCGGTGCCGCCCTTCATCGATGAGCCCAGCGACTTTTCGAAGATGTTCGCCAGCCCGCCGGCCTGGTTGCCGGGGCTGACCTGGCCGTTGATCTGCACGTCGCGCCCGACCGAATAGACATCCTTCCACCAGCGGATGCGCTCAAGCAGCTGTTCGCCAACCTCGCGGTTGGCCGAACGCCGGGTCAGGGTGTGTTCCACGCCATAGATCTCGGGCGTTTCGGACAGGATGGCGGTGCCGCCATGGCGCGCCAGAAGATCCACCGCCGAACCCAGCGCCGGATTCGCCGTGATCGAGGAAAAGCCGTCCGAGCCGCCGCACTGCAGGCCCACGCACAGGTGGCTGGCCGAGACGGTCTGGCGCTGTACCCGGTTGGCTGCCGGCAGCAGTTCCCGGACCGCCGCCACGCCGGCTTCGATGGTCTTCCTGGTGCCGCCGGTGTCCTGCATGACGAAGGTGCGCAGCAGCGGGCCGGCTTCCAGCCGCTCGTCCGCCAGCAGGCCGTTCAACTGGTTGCGCTCGCAGCCCAGGCCCACCACCAGCACTGCCGCCAGGTTGGCGTGGCGCGCATAGCCGGCCATGGTCCGCCGCAGCAGCGCCATCGGCTCGCCCGTCATTTCCATGCCGCAACCCAGTGAGTGGCTGAAGGCCACCACGCCATCGACATTCGAATAGTCGGCCAGCCGCTCCGGCGTGAACCAGTCGGCAATGCGGCGCACCGCGGTGGCCGAGCAATTGACGGTGGACAGGATGCCGATGTAGTTGCGCGTGGCGACGCGGCCATCGGCGCGCACGATGCCCTGGAAAGTCGCGCGCTGGCCTTCGGGAAGGTAGTCGACGGGCGCGAACTCGGATGCATGCGCATAATCGCGCTGGAATTCGCGGAACTCGGTGTTGTGGCCATGGACCAGCGTGCCGGCCGGGATGTCGATGGCCGCAAAGCCCACCACCACGTTGTACTTGCGTATCGGCTCATCCTTGCGGATCGGGCGCGAGGCGATCTTGTAGCCGGCCGGCACCTGGCTGCGGCTGACGAAACGCTCCGCCGGCACTTCCATGCCTATGCCGATGTCGGTACGCGCGACCACGACGTTGTCGCCCGGATGCAGGCGGATCACGGGGCCGAGGAATTGCTTTTGCGAGGTTTCTATCATCTTTCTCTCCGGGTCAGGCATGGCCATGCGGATATCCGCTGGCCGCGATGCCGATTATTTGCCAGCACGATCCGAAATAAAAATTGATAATTCTGATGAACCTATTCGAATGCCAAATCAATCAGTCGCCGACCTGACAAGCCATGGACATTTCAACCCGCCACCTCAAGGCGTTTCTGGCGCTTGCCGAAAAGAAGAATTTCACACGCGCCGCGGAAGCTGCCCATCTGTCGCAGCCCGCGTTCAGCATGCTGATCCGCAGCCTCGAACAAAACCTGGGCGTGCGGCTGTTCGACCGCGGTACCCGGCGCGTCGAACTGACGGTGGAAGGCGGCGCCTTCGCCAGGTCCGCCACGCGGCTGCTGGCAGAGTTCGATAGCGCGCTGGCCGAGATGCGCGACTACACCGCATTGCGCACCGGCCGGGTCGCGGTTGCAGCGCTGCCTTCGATCGCAGCCTGGCGGCTGCCGCCGGTGATTGCCCGGTTCAGAGCGCGCCATCCACAGCTGGAACTGGCGCTGCGGGACGTGACTGCCGATGACTGCCTGGACCTGCTGCGGCGCGGCCAGGTCGACTTCGCGCTGACGGCCGCGTTGCCGTCGACCGAGTTCGAGGCCGAGCCGGCATGGCCGGATTGCTTTTTCGTGGTGTGCCCGCCGGGCCATCCGCTGGCGGGCAGGCCGGCGGTCCATGGCACCGATCTGCTGGATTACCCGCTGGTGCAGCAGGACCGGTACAGCAGCATCCGGCAGCAGATCGACGCGGTGATGTTCCCGCAGCGGCTGAAAACGGCGATGGAAGTATCGACCATGGCAACCGCTGCCGGGCTGGTTGCCAGCGGCGTCGGCATTGCGATTGTGCCGGCGGTGGCGATGTTTCATTTCCAGAACGCGGACGTGGTGAAGATCCCGCTGTCCGACCCGGCGTTCCGGCGTCACATCTGCATCGTGCGCCAGCGCGGCCGGCAGGATTCGATCGCCGCCGCGGCCTTCCTGGCGATGCTGAAGGCCGACTGAACGAGAGCAAGCAAGTCGCTGTGGAATGCGTTCAGACTACGGCGCTGGTACGGATCACGGTGACGCGGCTGATCAGGAATTGCCCGTCCACCACGACGCGGTGCGGCACGCCGGTGACATTGAAGCCCGGCCCTCCATCATCCAGCCATTGTTGTGCCAGCGTGTCGAATTCCTGCGGTTTCATGCGCAGCATCTGCGCGCTGACAACGAACTGCGCGCCCGGTTTCTGCTTTCTGACAAATGCATCGATGGATGTCATCGCTTTTCCCTCATTCGTGAACTTGGACGCCAGTGTAGCGGCCATGCCGCAGCGGTGTTGATATCCTTCAAAGGTGGGCCACTCCCTGGCGGTTATGCAGCCCGGAGGAAGTAGGATAGAATTCGCGACGTTCCGGCTTTTCCGGCGCTTGAAGCGCAAAACCCCGCCTGATCCATTGCATGCGGGGTTTTGCGCTTTTATATGACTGAACTTTGGAGTAATTCATGGCAACAGCAGCAAAAAAAGAGAGCAAGCCAAACGCGGCGTTCATGAAGCCCGTGACGCCTTCGAAGGTGTTGGCTGAAGTGGTCGGCGCCGAGCCGATGCCGCGCACCGAAGTCACCAAGAAAGTGTGGGACTACATCAAGAAGCATGATCTGCAGGATGCGGCCAACCGTCGCATGATCAATGCCGACGCCAAGCTGGAAGCTGTCTTCGAAGGCAAGAAGCAGGTCTCCATGTTTGAAATGACCAAGCTGATCTCGGCACATCTGAAGGCCTGAGGCACTGCCGCCGCTGTGCCGCGCTCCGCGCGGCAGGCGGCCCGGCCTTCACAAGAGGCTGCATGAAATATCCCGTCACGCCCGATGGGCGTTACTTCGTGGTGCGCGGCAGGCTCTGGCGTACCAGCAATCCGGCATTGCCGCCAGAGCGCCGCAGCGCTCTCACCCGTGAGCTCATGCGCGCGCGCCGGGCCGTGGGTGTGGCGCTGCGTGCCGACGACGCGGACGCGTTACATGCTGCGAGAGCGCAGGTCGATGCGGCCAAAATAGCGCTGGGCGAGCGCGGCCCCGTCTGGTGGACCGATGACGCGCCCGATTACAACCGGCACCTGGTCAAAAATTCTCCTTACCGCGACTGGTACGACAGTCTCGCCGCGCCGGCCTGATGGTGCTTGGCGTCCATGTCTCATTCCCTTCTTGCCGACATCGTGCTGACCCTGCATGCCGCGGTGGTACTGTTCATCGTCGGCGGGCTGGTGCTGATTTTCGCCGGCAACCAGGCGGGCTGGCGCTGGGTCAATGGCTGGTGGTTCCGGCTGGCGCATCTTGCGGGGATCGGCATCGTGGTCGGGCAAGCCTGGCTGGGCCTGGACTGTCCATTGACCACGCTGGAAGTCTGGCTGCGCGGCCCGGGTGAAACGGGCAGCCATGCAGACGGCTTCATCGCCTACTGGCTCGGCAGGCTCCTTTACTATCGGCTGCCTGCCTGGATTTTCGTGCTGGCCTACAGCGTCTTCGGCGCGCTGGTCACGCTGGCATGGTGGCGTTATCCGCCGGTGCGGCGGGATGCTGGCGGCGGCTAGCAGGCTGTTGAAGAGCGAATTCCCGGTCGCTTATCCGAAGGTGATCTAGCACAGATCGCAATGCGCATGCGCAAGGGCGAACAGGCTTTCCAGGCTGACCGGCTTCTTCAACACGCTGCAGCCGTAATCGCGCTCGACATCGGCGATATCGGCCGCGGCCGACACCACCGCCACCGGCGTTTGCGCCAGCGGCGCTGTGTGCTTTCGGCGCAAGGTTTCCAGGAACTCCCAGCCGTTCATCACCGGCATCATCAGATCCAGCAGAATGAGGCAGGGCTGGCCATTCTGCTCGATCTGGCGCAAGCCTTCCCTGCCATTGCTGGCGGTAAAGACGCGGAAACCCTCCATCTCGAGAAGATCCTTCATCGTCTCGCGCAAGTCGGTGTCATCTTCAATCACAACGATGTGCTTGCATGGCATCCGTCTCTCCGTTTCATGTCGGTTGCGTTAATGTTTCACGGACGCCGTGGCTGGGCAGGCGCACGCGGAAGCGGCTGCCCAGTCCCAGGCGGGAACTCACCGTGATGCTGCCTCCCAGAGCCCGCACGATCTGGTCCACCAGGGCCAGGCCCAGGCCAACGCCGGGCAGACTCTTGTGCTGCACCGGCTCGAGCCGTTCGAACGGCTGGAAGATCCGCGCTGTATCAGCTTCGTCAATGCCCTGCCCGGTATCAGTCACTTCAAACACGTGTGCGTCACGTTCCATCATCAATCGGACCGTTACAGCACCTTGGCTGGTGAATTTCAGGGCATTGGATATCAGGTTGGCCAGGACGATGCGCAGCAGTCGGGCATCGCTGACAAGGGGCGGCAGGTCTGTCTGCTGCGGCTCAAGCGACAGCGTCACTGCGCCGGAAACCTGGTCGGCATGCGCGGCCAGCACTTCATGCACGATCGCCGCGACATCGAGCGACTCCGGACGCGCCTCGATTTTCCCGCTTTCCAGGCGGGTGTGTTCAAGCAGGCTTTCCACCAGCCCGGCCAGTTGGCGCGTCGCGCGCGCCATGCGTTGCAGGCGGGTGGCGGCAGGGTCGGGCAGGCCGCCGCTGCGTTCCAGCAACTGCACATTCATGTCGATGGTGGCGATCGGCGTACGCAATTCGTGCGAGACCATGCCGAGAAACAGTCCCTTGACCCGGTTTGCGCGTTCAGCCTGTTCACGCGCCACCTCGGCCGCATCGCGCGTGGCTTCGAGTTGCCTGTGCCGCGTCACCAGCTCCGATGCCAGCGCCTCGATGTCCAGCGAGGCGCTGGCCAGCGCGCCGCGCAGCTGGTCGCCTGCACGCTTGGTTGCTACCAGGTTTGCTGCGCGCGCCAGCAGTTCCTGCGGCAGGAAGGGCTTGGTCAGGTAGTCCTGCGCGCCACCGCGCAGCAGCCTTACCCGCAGGTCATCACCGGCCTTGGCGCTGAGCAGCAGGATGGGCGTGGCGGCGGGCGTGTCGCCGCTGCCGCGTATGGCCTTCACCAGCTGCTCGCCGCTCATCAGGGGCATCATGATGTCGCTGACGACCAGATCGGGCTGCAGCTTCCGGAAGCGCTCATAGCCTTCCTGGCCGTCCGCGGCGGTGACCACGTTGTAGTGCTGCGCCAGCGTGTCGGCCAGGAAGCGGCGCATGTCCTGGTTGTCTTCCACCACCAGCACCGATGGCCGCTGCGGACGCGGCGCGTCGGGCTGCTCGACCGCTGCGGCCGGGCCCAGCTCCTCCAGCTCCTCCAGCATGGCCGACAGCGCCAGCCGGGTGGCGGGGCTGGCTGCGGGTGGGGCATTCCGCACGGCGGCATTGGCATTGGCGCTCAGCGGCAGTTGCACCGTAAGGCGGGCGCCGCCGGCAGGACTGGCATCAACCTTCACCGAGCCGCCATGCAGCCCGACCAGGTCTTTCACGATGGCCAGGCCGAGCCCGGTGCCGCCGTATTGCCGGGTGATGCTGCCATCGGCCTGGCGGAAGCGTTCAAAGACCAGTTCGCGCGCTTCTTCGGCGATGCCGGGGCCGCTGTCGTCCACGGTGAGCAGCAGATGGCCGGCGTCGCGCGCGAGCCGCAGGATCACTTCGCCGCCTATTGGCGTGAACTTGAATGCATTCGACAACAGGTTGATGACGACGCGCTCGATCATGTCGGCATCGGCTTCGATCAGCATGGCTTCATCGGCCACCACATCGAAGCGCAATTGCCGCTGCCTGGCAATCGGCTCGAACTGCGCCGCGAGTTGTTCGATCCATGGCTGCAGTTCTACCCTTGTCCGATGCGGTTGCATTTCACGCGATTCCAGCTTGGTGATGTCCAGCAGGTCGTTGACATGGCGCAGCAGGCTGCGGCCATTGCGGGTGATCAGGTCAAGTTCATGGCGCTGCTGCTGGTTCAGGCCGGCATCTTCGCGCATGCGCTCGGCCGGACCCAGCATCAGGGTCAGGGGCGTGCGCAGTTCATGCGAGACATTGGCAAAGAACTGGGTCTTGAGTTCATCGAGCTCCTTCACCTTGCGGTACAGGGCTTCCAGTTCGGTGTGGGCACGTTCCAGCTCCACGCGGCGCTCTTCGGAGAGACGGGCCGCCGCCACGGTTTGCTCGATTTGCGGCCGGATATACAGCAGGCCGATGGCGGTGGCAACCGATGCGGCCGCGGTGGCAAGCTTTACCAGGCCGTCCAGCAGGTAGTCCGGATGCCATACCGTCCATATCTTCATGAAGTGGGTGATGCCGCACAGGCCGATGAACAGGCCGAAGGCTATGAACACCGGGCTGAAGGGCAGCCTGATTTTCCGCACCAGCAGGTAGAGGACAAAGGAGATGCCGAGATAGGCAATGCCGATCAGCGCATCCGACACCACATGCATCCACAGCAGGCTGGGTATCCAGAGATAACAATGCCCGTGGGGCATGAATGCGCTGCTTTTTTCGGAAATTTCGCTAAGCCAGTTTGCCATGCATTCTCCGCGGGATTCGTGGGGGGCGTACAAGCTTTGGGTGGGTGGAACGGCGCCGGGAATTGATTATACGGCTTGATGCGATCTGGCAAGGGAACGCAATGGGGATGACGCTGCGCGCCATCCTCGACAAAAAACCCGCTTGCAGGCGGGTAGCCTGGCAAGCGGGTCAGGTCTGCAGCGTGCCGCAGCACGCTGCATGAGGCCTGGTCGGCAGCGCCTTAGCGACGCGCCGCCTTGACCTTCAGGCGCCATGCATGCAGCAGCGGCTCGGTGTAGCCGCTCGGCTGCGTCAGGCCCTGGAACACCAGGTCGCGCGCGGCGCGGTAGGCATAGGAAGCCTCGAAGTCCGGCGCCATCGGCGTGTAGAACGGGTCGTTCTCGTTCTGTGCGTCCACCACGCGCGCCATGCGCTGCAGGGTTTCCGTGACCTGCGCCTCGTTGACCACGCCGTGCAGCAGCCAGTTCGCAATGTGCTGGCTGGAGATGCGCAGCGTGGCGCGGTCTTCCATCAGGCCGACGTTGTGGATGTCGGGCACCTTGGAGCAGCCCACGCCCTGGTCGATCCAGCGCACCACATAGCCGAGGATGCCCTGTGCATTGTTGTCCAGCTCCTGCTGGATTTCCTCGGCCGACCATTTCGCTTCCGCCACCACCGGGATCTGCAGCAGCGCATTGCGCAGACTGTCGATCTCGCCGGCATTGGCGGTCTTTTCCAGCTGCTGCTGGATCTCGGCCACGTTCACCTGGTGGTAATGCAGCGCATGCAGCGTGGCGCCGGTTGGGGAAGGCACCCAGGCGGTGTTGGCGCCGGCCTTGGGATGATTGATCTTCTGCTCCAGCATCGCTGCCATCATGTCCGGCATGGCCCACATGCCCTTGCCGATCTGGGCACGGCCGCGCAGGCCGCAGGACAGGCCGATCAGCACGTTGCTCTTCTCGTAGGCGGTGAGCCAGGTGCTGGTCTTCATGTCGCCCTTGCGCATCATCGGGCCGGCCTGCATGGCGGTGTGCATCTCGTCGCCGGTGCGGTCCAGGAAGCCGGTGTTGATGAAGGCCACGCGGCCGGTGGCCTCGCGGATGCAGGCCTTGAGGTTGACGCTGGTGCGGCGTTCCTCGTCCATGATGCCCAGCTTGACCGTCTCGGCCGGCAGGCCCAGCAGCGCCTCGACGCGGCCGAACAGTTCGCTGGCAAAGGCCACTTCGGCCGGGCCATGCATCTTGGGCTTGACGATGTAGACCGAGCCGGTGCGCGAGTTGCCGATCTTCTGGTCGGGCTTGCGCTTCAGGTCATGCAGCGCGATCGCCACGGTGACCACCGCATCCATGATGCCTTCCGGGATTTCCTTGTCGCCGTCATACAGGATGGCCGGGTTGGTCATCAGGTGGCCGACATTGCGCAGGAACAGCAGCGAGCGGCCATGCAGCGTGACCACGCCGTCCTTCGCATCGGTGGCGCCGGCGCCGGCGGTGTATTCGCGGTCCGGGTTCAGGCTGCGGGTGAAGGCATTGCCGCCCTTGGTGATGGTTTCCGACAGGCTGGCCTGCAGGATGCCCAGCCAGTTGGAATAGGCCAGCACCTTGTCCTCGGCATCGACCGCGGCGACCGAGTCTTCCAGGTCGAGGATGGTCGACAGCGCCGCCTCGATCACGAGGTCGGCCACGCCGGCGGCGTCATTGCTGCCGATCGGGGTGCTGCGGTCGATGATGATGTCGACATGCAGGCCATTGTTCTTCAGCAGCACCGAGGTCGGCGCGCCGGCGTCGCCGCGATAGCCGACGAATTTCGATGCGTCGGCCAGGCCGGTGGCAGCGCCGTTTTTCAGCGCCACGACCAGCTTGCCGCCATCGACGGTGTAGCCGGCGGCGTCGTGATGGCTGCCCTGGGCCAGCGGCGCGATGCGGTCGAGGAAGTCGCGCGCAAAGCCGATCACCTTGGCGCCGCGCACCGGGTTGTAGCCTTCGCCGTTGGGGCCGCTGCGGGTGGCGCCGCCGGTCTCGGCGATGGCATCGGTGCCATACAGAGCGTCGTACAGCGAGCCCCAGCGCGCATTGGCGGCGTTAAGCGCATAGCGTGCGTTGAGGATGGGCACCACCAGTTGCGGGCCGGCCTGCACTGCCAGTTCGGCGTCGACGTTCGAGGTGGTGATCGTGAAGTCGTCCGGCTGCGGATTCATGTAGCCGATCTTTTCCAGGAAGGCGCGGTAGGCAGCGGTATCCTTCAGCGGGCCGGGATTGGCGCGGTGCCAGTTGTCCAGCTCGGTCTGCAGGCGGTCGCGTTCGGCCAGCAGCGCGATGTTCTTGGGCGCCAGGTCGCGCACGATGGCGTCGAAGCCTTGCCAGAAGGCGGCGCTGTCGACGCCGGTGCCGGGCAGCACGCGGTCTTCGATGAAGCGGTAGAGCGGGGTGGCGATCTGCAGTCCGTGGCAGGTAGTGCGGTCAGTCATGGTTAAGCCTCGTGTTGTCGTTATTTAAAATCGGGAAAGAAAAATCATCGGCTGGCGCCGCGGCGCGCCTCGGCGTCGATAAAGGCCGGCAGGTCCGACAGCAGCCGCGCCTGGCCGCTGGGCGTGACGCCCAGCTCTTCCATCGGCGCACCGGCGCGGTTGACCCAGAATGTCTTGTAGCCAAACCAGCTCGCGCCGCAGATGTCCCAGCCATTGCTGGAGACAAACAGGATGTCGCGCGCTGCCATGCCCAGCATGTCGGTGCCGAGCTGGTAGGCTTCCGGCGCAGTCTTGAACTTGCGCACCGCGTCGGCGGAAAGCACATGGCTGAACAGGCCGTCCATGCCGGCATTCTGCACGGCGGCTGCCAGCATTTCGGGATTGCCGTTGGAAAGGATGGCCATCTTCATGCCGCCTTCCTTCAACTGCCGCAGCGAGGCCAGGTTTTCAGGGAAGGCCTGCAGCTTTGCGTACTGGCCCATCATGGTGTTCTGCGCTTCCAGGTCCAGTTCAAGGCCCAGCTTGCGGCAGGCAAAGACCAGCGCATCCTGCGTGATTTCCCAGAAGGGCTTGTAGGTGCTGCACAGGGTGCGCAGCTGGCTGTACTGGATCTGCTTGTCGCGCCACAGCTCAGCGAGCAGCGCGCCCTTGCCGGGATAGAAGCGCTCAGCCAGCGCGCCGATGGAATAGACGTCGAACAGGGTTCCGTATGCGTCGAAAAGAATGGCCCGCACTGTCATGGCTGATGGACTTGGTTGGCTGAAGTCCGGGGAGTATAGCCAATCTAAAAGTCAATAGCGCTAATGTTTTGTCGATTCACTTGTGCGTTCCAGTTAAAGATAGAGGATCGTTGGGGACGGTGGTTCCTGCGGGAAGCACCGTCTATCAGGAACGCGCTCAGGTGGCGGGCTGGTCCTTGATCGAGGCCAGCAGCGCATATTTCTCACGGTCTATCTCGCCGCGGGTGCGCACGCCGAGGTGGCGCAGCACCGGCAGCGGCGGACACCAGCCGCGCAGGCCATGCTGCAGCAGGAAGGGCAGCACGATGCCGGGCAGGATCAGCCACTTCTTGTTCACGGTGGCGCCCAGCACCAGGCCGGTCAGCGCGAGGGTGGATGCGTTGACCTCCAGCATGCGCTCGATGTCCCATTCATGGTCCAACTCCTCGACGCGCTCGCGGATCACCTCCGGCGTGGCGTTGAGGTAATGCATGATGTTGGCTTCGGTCTGGCGGTCGATCTGGCGGTTCACATCGAGCGCGGTGGAGCGGCGCACACGGTCAGCTTCATCATTCTGGACAGTGGTCAGGGCATGGCTCATCGGTTTCCTCCTCTGGGTTGATTAATTGGCAAGCTTCGTTTGACGTTGCCTGCTGCAAAAAGTGCCCGATGCGGTCCTGTTTCTCCGGACGTGGAATAACTTGCTCACCAGCGTGACGCGTTATGCCCCCTAAGTTGATATCGACCAAAAATGCCTTGTTCGCGTGACTGTACAAAAGGAAGGTGTTTTGTCATGGAGTCAACAAGACTCGCCATGGGGCTCTGGCTGTAGAGGCGGAGTGTTATCCGCCATGGTTGGCAAGCCGGTTCTAAAGTCCCGAAAATTCAATCCCGGAACGGCCCTGGCTGATATAGATCAGCATTGGACCTGCGGGAAGGGGAAACATGGATGTTTTTACCAACTGCGAATCGTTAACAAGCGCAGATCCTTCCATCTTAATTGCCTCATTTTATTGACGAGTTGAATTATTAAGCATCGACCAACTAGCAATGAAATAACGGATCAATCCATGGATAAAGCCGAATTTGACCAAATCGCGGATGAGTACCTAGCCCTGCACAGCAAGAATATAAAAGCTTCTGGAGAATCCCCCGAGTTTTTTGCACGCTACAAAATAGAGGACGTAAGACACGAGACAGCCAAAGCAGGAATCAAAGCAGAAGCCATCCTCGACTTCGGTTCTGGAATCGGAAACTCACTGCCTCATTTCAACGATTTCTTTCCTTCAGCCAGAATTACATGTGCCGACGTATCCCGCCGTAGCCTGGATATCAGCCGCTCGCGCTATAGGAATATTCCTGCCTGCTATGCCGAGATTGACGAATTCAAACTGCCGTTCGAAGCCGGAAGCTTCGACCTCTGCTTTTCCGCATGCGTGTTCCATCATATCTCTCATGCCGAGCATGAGCACTGGCTTGCTGAGCTCAGGCGCGTTACCAGGAGGAATGGCATGCTGGTAATCTTTGAACATAATCCGGTTAATCCGCTTACCGTGTCGGCGGTTCGCAACTGCCCTTTCGATGAACATGCAGTGCTAATGCATGCAAGCGCGCTTGAACAACGGATAGCCAAGGCCGGCTGGAAAAATGCCGAAGCTGTATACCGAATGTTCTTTCCCAGTTTCTTGTCATTTGCCCGCCCACTGGAAAAGTTCATGCGCAAATTACCTCTTGGCGCGCAATACTTTATCGTGGCGCGAAATATATGAATTTGTTATCAATATCTCTGATCAAGTTCGCATTGGTTGGCGCCAGCAATACGTTGCTCGGGATTAGTATCATTTATTTCTGCTGGTCTGTTTTAGGACTCAATGATCTCGCTTCGAATCTCACCGGTTACCTTGTTGGTTTCATGTGGAGTTTTTTCGCGAACAGAAGGTGGACTTTCCTTTCTGAAGCCAAGGTATCGAGGAGCATGTGGCGATATGCCCAGGTATGCGGGGCGGCCTACCTGGCAAACCTTGCTGCTCTTTTCATGACACGCGATTTGGTCAGCCATGATGGTTTTCTGCCGCATATATTGGGAGCAGTCGTATATACGGGCGTTGCCTACATCGGGAGCCGTTACTTCGCCTTCACGGACGGGTAATTCAGGCGCCCTCCAGCGTCATCAGGCCGGTATTGCCGCCGGCCGCGGTGGTGTTGACGGACACGGTGCGCTCGGCCACCAGCCGCCACAGGGCAATCGGTTCGCTGCCATGGGTTTGCGCCACCGGCGTCAGCGCGCCTTCGCGGGCCGCCAGCACCGGCAAGAGAGCCGCGCAGCAAGCCTGGTCGCACAGGGCCAGCGATATCGCGGGATGGCTGGCGACATTGGCCACGATAATGATTCTTGCGCTGACCGCCTGCGGCAACCCGGCTGGCAGCAAGGCGCAGGCCGCAGCGCTCATCAAGGCGTGATTGCCGGTCGCCAGCACAGCCGCCAATTGGTTGAACAGCGCCGCACGATCGGGCGCCGCGCACAGCACTGATCCGCGGGCGGCGAAGCGCAGGATATTGCTTTCGCCGGTCGGGCCCGGCAGGTGCAGCGCGCGGCCGAGCAGGCTGTCCCGCGCATAGCGCTGGGTCAGGGCGATCAGCATCGTGTCGCCATTGGCTCGCGCCCAATCCTGCAAGGCTTGCAGTCCGGCATCTTGCGCGGGCGGCTGCGCGGCCAGGTCGGAAGCCGCGATGCCGCTGTCGGCCGCGTGCTGCAGACGGCGCAGATACAGCGGGCCGCCCGCCTTCGGGCCAGTGCCGGACTTGCCTTCGCCACCGAAGGGCTGCACGCCGACCACCGCGCCAACCATGTTGCGGTTCACATAGATGTTGCCCACATGCGCCCGCCCCGCGATGCCTTCCACCGTTTCATCGATGCGCGAGTGGATGCCCAGCGTCAGGCCATAGCCGCTGGCATTGATCTGCGCCAGCAACTGCGGCAGGTGGTCGCGGCGGTAGCGCAGCACATGCAGCACCGGCCCGAAGACCTCATGCTGCAGGCGGGAGAAATCGTCGATCACGATGACCGTGGGCGCAACGAAGCTGCCGCGCCGGCAGGCGTCGGGCAGCGGCAGCTGGAACATCTCCAGCGCATGGCTGGCGGCGCGGTCGATGTAGTCTGTAAGCGCGCGGCGCGCATCCTCATCGATGACCGGGCCGATGTCGGTGGCGAGCCGGTCCGGCACGCCGATGCGCAGCTCGCGCAGCGCGCCCCTGAGCATGCCCAGCACATGGTCGGCGACATCGTCCTGCAGGCATAGCACCCGCAGCGCCGAGCAGCGCTGGCCGGCGCTGTCGAAAGCCGATGCCAGCACGTCCTGCACCACCTGTTCCGGCAGCGCGGACGAGTCGACGATCATCGCGTTCTGGCCGCCGGTTTCGGCGACTAGCGCCGGCGCACAGCCTTGCGCCGCGCCGCGCCCGGCAAGCTGGCGGTTGATCAGCGCAGCCACCTCGGTGGAGCCGGTAAAGAGCACGCCGCGGATGCGCGCATCGGCCACCAGGGCCGCGCCCACGGTGTCGCCGGGGCCGGGTAGCAGTTGCAGCGCGGCGCGCGGTATGCCTGCCTGATGCAGCAGCGTGGTGGCCAGATGCGCCATCAGCGGCGTCTGTTCCGCCGGCTTGGCCAGCACCACGTTGCCTGCGGCCAGCGCGGCGCTGACCTGGCCGATGAAGATCGCCAGCGGGAAATTCCACGGGCTGATGCACAGCACCGGCCCGAGCGCGGGCGCGGCCGGCGCCTGGCTGGCCTGGACAGCGTAATAACGCAGGAAATCGACCGCCTCGCGCATTTCGGCCAGCGCATTCGGCAGCGACTTGCCGGCTTCGCGCACCGCCAGCGACATCAGGGGCAGCCGTTCCCCTTCCAGCAAGTCGGCCGCGCGCAGCAGCAGCGCAGCGCGGGATGCCGGCGTCATTGCCTGCCAGCGTGGCGCTTCTTCCGCCGCCGCTGCCAGCGCGGCTTGCCTCTGCGCCTCGGACGTTTCGTGCACCAGGCCAACCTGGTCCGAGCGGTCAGCCGGGTTGGTGACGGGCAGGCCGGCATCCCCCGCGGCCAGGTCCTCCTGCGCCAGCAGCGGCGCGGCGTGCCAGAAGCGCTGGCCCAGTGCCTGCAGCGCCGGCGCGATCTCGCGCAGCGCGTTGCGGTCATTGAAGTCCATGCCGGTGGAATTGCGCCGGCGGGGGCCATACAGCGCCGCCGGCAGCGAAATCGCCGGATGGGGCGTACCGCCGGACTGCGCCGCGGCCTGCACCGGATCGGCCAGCAGCCGCTCGAGCGGCACCTGTTCGTCCACGATCTGGTTGACGAAGGAGGTGTTCGCGCCGTTTTCCAGCAGCCGCCGCACAAGGTAGGCCAGCAGCGTCTGGTGCGAGCCGACCGGCGCGTAGATGCGGCAGGCGCGGCCCAGGCCGTCCATGCCCACCACCTGGTCATACAGGGTTTCGCCCATGCCGTGCAGGCACTGGAATTCATAGTCCGTTACGCCCAGCCGCTGCGCATGCGCATGGACCGTGGCCAGCGTCAGCGCATTGTGGGTTGCGAACTGCGGATAGATCACGTCGCTTGCCGCCAGCAGCCGTTGCGCGCAGACCAGGTAGCACAGGTCGGTATGCGCCTTGCGGGTATAGACCGGATAGTCGGGCATGCCATCGACCTGGGCGCGCTTGATTTCCGCGTCCCAGTAGGCGCCCTTGACCAGCCGCACCATCAGCCGGCGGCCGGCGCGCCGGGCCAGGTCGACGATGCAGGCAATCAGCGCGGGGGAACGCTTCTGGTAGGCCTGGACCACGAAGCCGATGCCGTCGAAGCCGGCGGTATCGGGATCGAGGGCCAGTGCTTCCAGCAGGTCCAGCGACAGCTCCAGCCGGTCGGCTTCCTCGGCATCGATATTGATGCCGATGTCATGGTGCCTGGCCAGCATCGCCAGCTTCTTCAGGCGCGGCAGCAGCTCGGCCATCACCCGGTCACGCTGCGCCACGCTGTAGCGCGGATGGAGCGCCGACAGCTTGACCGAGATGCCCGGACCCTGCCGGATGCCCCGTCCGGCGCCGGCGCGGCCGATTGCATCGATCGCCTGTTCATACAGGCGGTAATAGGTGTCGGCATCCTCCATCGTCAGGGCCGCCTCGCCCAGCATGTCAAAGGAATAGCGGTAGCCGCGTTCCTCGTTGGCGCGGCCATGCGCCAGGGCTTCGTCTATGGTCTGGCCGGTGACGAACTGGCGTCCCAGCATGCGGATCGCAAGGTCCACGCCGCGCCGGATCAGCGGCTCGCCGCCGCGCGCAATCAGCCTGCCCAGCGCCGTGCCAAGCCCACGATGGCTGGCGTCCTGCGGCGCCACCAGCCTGCCGGTCACCACCAGCGCCCAGGTGGCGGCATTGACGAACAGGGAGGGCGAGCCGCCCAGGTGGCGCTGCCAGTCGCCGCGGCTGATCTTCTCGGCAATGAGGCGGTCCGCGGTTTCCCGGTCGGGAATGCGCAGCAGGGCCTCGGCCAGGCACATCAGCGCGATGCCTTCCTGCGACGACAGGGAAAACTCATGCATCAGCGCATCCACGCCGGAGGCGCGGGCACGGCGGCTGCGCACGTTCCGCACCAGTGTTGCGGCCAGCGCCTGCGCCTGGCTTGCGACGTCCGCGTCCCGCGCCGCTTCGGCCAGCAGGGCCTGCACCGCATGCCTTTCGTCGCGACGGCAGGCTGCGCGCAGCGCCTGGCGCAGCGCGTCCGGCTCGGGCCCCGCCTCCGCTGCCAGCGCGGCAAATGGCGGCAGGGCGTCAGCGGGGGTGAATGCAACGGCATCGGGCTTGTTCATTGGGATCGTCCTGGTGTCAGGGTGCGGGCCGGGTCGCCTGCATGTCCTGTCATTCTAGGAGAAAGAAACCAATATTAATTCCGGCATTTGGCTAGATATTATTAAGAAAATTTGCCTTAAAATTGTAAAGCCAAATTAAATTTACCCAAGATAATGCCATGCTCGACAAGACCAACAAGAAAATCCTGGCCGAACTACAGCAGGACGGCCGCATCTCCAACCTCGAACTGGCATCGCGGGTGAACCTGTCCGCCGCGGCCTGCCTGGAGCGGGTGCGCAAGCTGCAGGAAGCCGGTTATATCCTGGGCTACACGGCCAGGCTGAACCCGGAACTGCTGGATGTGGCGCTGCTGGTCTTCATCGAGGTGGTGCTGGACCGCACCACGCCGGATGTGTTCGACGAGTTCAAGCGCGCGGTCCACAAGGTACCCGAGGTGCTGGAGTGCCACATGGTGGCAGGCGGCTTCGATTACCTGATCAAGGTAAGGGTGAAGGACATGGCGGCTTACCGGACCTTTCTCGGCAAATCGCTGTTGCAGCTCAAGGGCGTCCGGGAAACCCATACCTATGCCGTGATCGAGGAAGTGAAGAACTCGAGCATCTTCCCGGTCCGCTGATGTCGCCGGACCATGCAATTCGTGCATTTACGCGGCAAGGCGGGTGCGCGCTGGATGGTAGTCATGAAAAAACGGACATTATCAGCACCGGCCTGAAAGCTAAAAGCTAAAAGCAACTGCGCAATAAGGTCAGGGTAATGCTTTCGTAAATCGCCTTGCCGAATAAGCAGCGACGATTTTCATTCCCGATTGCCATTTGCGCCATTCGTGCATTGCCCGGTTATCGGGATTGGCAATCTGGCGCCCGAAAAAAATGCCAGCGATTGGCTGGCATTATTATCTCGGTTATCAAATCCGCCGCAGCGGATT
The DNA here is from genome assembly GCF_015352955.1 of Noviherbaspirillum soli. Taxonomy (GTDB): domain Bacteria; phylum Pseudomonadota; class Gammaproteobacteria; order Burkholderiales; family Burkholderiaceae_D; genus Noviherbaspirillum_A; species Noviherbaspirillum_A soli. Next base: position 5,967 of record NZ_JACYOX010000032.1, on the reverse strand, counting down.
GATTGGCATTCAATCAGACGGATGCAGCGACTTTGCGGAGCTGGTCAACCTGCTTGCTGCTGATGCGGCCGGTGGACGGCACGGAGGAAGCCATCGCCAGTGCGCCTGCTGCAATGCTCAGCCATCCACGCAGCGACAGGCCGGGGCGGGAAGCGCCTTGTTTCGCGAAAAAGGAAGGAATGGCGGCGCCGGAATAGGTCATCATGGAACTGGTCATTTTCTGCCTCGACTTTGTGATTTGTTTCGATGGTTCCAATATAAGTGTTCATGCCGCGGCTTTCCAATTCCGGATTGTGTTACCCATTATCATCAGAATGAATATGATGCGATGGTGGCCCATGCCATTCCTGAAATGACGAAATGGAAAGCGCAATCAAGGCCGCAATTGCGCTATCGATAAAACAGCTATTTCTTTTCCTGCCGGCCGGTAGTACGGTCCGTGCGAACAGCCGTCAACGATTTGTATGGCCGAGGCAGACAGCCGAGCTGCCAAAGATTTGACAACCATGCAAGACAGCGCCGGCGCCGATTGTAAAACTGTCGGATTTCAGGGTTTTCTGCTGTGTTTTGCCAGTCAGGCGGCGCTGGCACGCGGTATGCAATGACTGTCGTGAGCCCGGCTGGGACAGCGTGGCTCGGATTCCCGGCATCCGTGTCTGTGCAGGCCTCGAGCGCCGCAGCCGTTGTCAACACGGGCATTACGCCGGTCAACAAGCCTTGTTCCTTACCTTAGGAGACGATGATGACTGTCAAACACATGATCGCTGCTGCCGCCCTCCTGGCCGCAGCTGCTTCCTCTTATGCAGACCAGACCGAGTTTGTCGCACCCGACGCCGGCTTCAGGCCGTCGATGACCCGTGCCGAGGTGCGTCAGCAGATGGCGCAGGCCTATGCCAAGCACCAGATGGTGATGCAGCAGCACACCGGCCAGGACCCGGTCTATGCAAAAGGAGAGCGCACCCGGCAGGAGGTTCGCATGGAAGCGAGGGAAGCGGCGCGGCAACGCCATCCCGGCGACGTGAAGGATATCTACTTCGGCTGACTGCGTCGGCTGAAGCGGCACACGGCCCGACGGTGTCGGGCCGTTTTCTTAGGATCGGAAGCAGGCTGTGCGACTGTGATCTGGCCCGCCTGTGTTTGGCAGATGTCGCATCAGGAAGGCACGTCGGTCTGGAGCGATCATCATCCAGCACAGATGCATCGGTTCTTCATCTTCATTTTAAAGTCGCCGAATGAACTTGAACCGCCCTCGTCCACGTTGACCTCAGACCAGGCCTAGCCGACGCTGTTCGCCTTGAACAGGGCGCTTGATCGCCTTGGTGTCCCCAACCTCCACGGAATATGCGAGGCGCGATCGCCACGCATATCAATGCATATGGCTGGCGGATTGATGTACCTCACTCACCCAATAAGGCGGCGTACTATCGTCACCCTCAGTTGGTCAAATAACAAACAGCATATCGGCACCGTCGGTGCGCCTCAATGTAACCGCTGAGGGAATCCTTTATACCCGCAAGCAATGAATGCACTCATCTGGTTGTGTTTTTAAAGGAGCATCATCATGCGCAAGTTCAAGACTTTGGCAATTCTCGGACTGGCTGTCATCCCTTTCTCGCTGTTGCCTTTAACTGCATCGGCTTCTCCAGATTCCCTGCCTTCGCCATCAGAATCCAATCGTCCATTTTTTTCTGTACGAGCCGATCAGTTTTTCAACGCCACGGGAATACTCGCTGCTCCAGGCGAATCATTCCTGATTCGAGCCAAGCCTCATGACGTGGTCGACCTTTCTACACTTAACGGAGGCTATAAAACATTCGCTGACGGAACAATAGTTGTCACGCCGCCACCTGATTCCGGCGCATTCCAATATTTTCGCGATCGAGCTGGCCCAATATATAGCGATCCGGTTGCCGGTTCACGCAAATCGCTGCTTCCCCTCGGCGAACAACTGCGTGGGCATTTGCCCGGTGCTCCTAATGGCGCACTTGTAGCAGGCTTTTCGGCCTCAGCTTACCCTACATCATTCAGTGATTTCCCCTACGGCTTTGTCTTAATCAACGACAAGGGCATTGCGAGAGCGCCTTCTACAGGAGAATACCGTTACCTATTTCTTGCCGTGAACGATATCAACAACCCGTTGGGGGATAACGCAGGGGAATTCAGGGTACGCATTTACAGACTCGGCGAAGGGATGGGCGATGCCGTGATGAAAGAGGGAAATACCTCTCGAGCGGATAATCTTCATCAATAAGCCGTTAAAAATGCTTCTGATGGCACGTCGCCAGCGGCCTGCCATTGTCCTGCTGCTTCCCTGCGGAGTATTCGGCCAGTCGATATGAGGCGGCTGACCGAAACTCAAACATCAATGGCACAAAACGCCGCATATCAAATTGCTGGGAACATTGCGGCCTGCCTATGCCAGGCAATCTGTCTCTCGTCTCAAAGAGAACGCTCGCGATGCGGAATTGACCGCCGGCCGTAGAATCGTTTCTCCCTTTTCGGTTGCAGCAACCGCGATAGTCGGCCATAAGCAGCCGGGCCGTCGAGCTAGGCATATGCCGGGATCGTCGAAAATGACTTTCTGAAGTATTGGCAGCTGCGCGCAAGCGGCGGGTTCTCTGTCGGCCTTCTTTATTTTTCTGCGGCTTGCATTTCCTGCTGGCGTTGCCCAGAGGAAGCTGCAATAATAAAAATGTTTCTTTTAAGAATTATCGAGTTGGATTGATCCGCTCAGAAAAAGCTGCTGCACTTACCGCCGGCGTGATTTTTTGCCTGGCACCCTTCGTTAATTCAATGAAGTCAAACTATGAAAGCCCGGTTACTTAAATTCGTTCTCGCCACAGCCACCGTTTCAGTGTTAGCGGGCTGCGCTGCCCCCATTCCGATCAAGACCTATGAGGGACAACAACTTCCCGTCGAGGACGTCTCCGTCCTGATGGTGGACAGACAGACTACTATTTATAGCATCGCCGGCTATAAACCAGACATCAAGCTCACAGGCAATGACATCTCGATGAAGGGAACAGAGTTTGAAGTACAGCCGGGTCCGCAACAAGTCGTTTTCTCATTGAGTTCGACCACTTCGTCATCTGACAATGTAGGGGTGCCTCCTAAAGGAACCATTGTCACAACGACTTACAGATCTGTGTTCACCTTGAAGCCGATCAAAATTTTTCATGATTTCAAAAAAGGGCACAAATATGAATTGCACTACCGGCACGATGAAAAAAAATACCACGCTCTAATCGTCGACGTGACCGACGGCGGAGCGAAACGCGACTACGGGGTTGCATGGGGAAATATTAGGCCCTAGCTTAAAGAATGCAAACGAAAGCAGCTGCCCGGAGACTATCGCGGTCATGCTGAATTGAATGGCGTGGCTGATCACATTTCACTCGGCGCTCATGTCAAACGTCAAGTCCCATGGGCAGATCACCATGATTCACCGCTTAGCCATTTCACTTCTCCTCGCTTCCGTTCTCATAGCATGCAGCAGTCCTTCACAGAGCTATCGCATCGGCTCAACCTCTATCGATCCGAAATAGCGGCTGAGGCCGCACTGACGAGAGCCAATTCGAAGCAGGCGTCAGCACTGCCTGCAGAAAAGCAAATAAGTCTGCTGCGCGCCCCGATGCCGGTTTGTCGATGCCGCTAGAAAAGAAGGGGCGTTTTTCGCTACCCTGCCCGAGAGTGAACTGGTTCTCCCTGGTACAGCTAGCGAGAGAATTTCCTCGCCCCGGCGACACACAGAACAATCCCCGCTGTGACCGCAATCATGAGGCCTGATATCTGTTCATGAAGGAACGTACCCGCCAGCACGAGGCCAAAAAACGGCTGAAGCAACTGAAGTTGTCCCACTGCAGCCGTCCCGCCTAGTGCCAGCCCGCGGTACCAGAACACAAAACCGATCAACATGCTGAACAGCGAAACATAAGCGAGCCCTATCCAACCGTACGGGCTTACCTCTGCCATTGAAACCGGCATCTCGATCAGCGTCAGTGGGAACATGACGGGTAGCGAAATGACCAAAGCCCAGGAAATGACTTGCCATCCACCAAGCGCGCGGGATAACGCTGCGCCTTCGGCGTAGCCCAGTCCGCAGATAATAATTGCGGCCAACATAAGGGTATCGCCGACTGCAGAAGCAGACACGCCGTGGGCCAGCGCAAATCCCACCACCAAAGAACTGCCCAGAAAAGAAAATAGCCAAAAGCCAAGGGACGGGCGCTCACCTCCACGAAGTACCGCGAAGATCGCGGTGGCTAACGGGAGCAATCCAATAAAAACGATGGAATGCGCAGCGGTTATATGTCTTAGTGCGAGCGCGGTAAAGAGTGGGAATCCAACGACGACGCCGCCCGCGACGATTGCCAAAGAAAACAACTGCTTGCGACTGGGGCGCTTTTCGTTTCTGAAAAATAGCAGGCATGCTGCAAGCAGGCCGGCGATGGTAGCGCGTGCGACAGTGAGAAAAATCGGATCAAAGTCCGCTACCGCAGCACGCGTCGCGGGGAGTGAACCACTAAAAATGATCACTCCCAACATGCCGTCCCACCACCCGCTTCGCACCCGGTTCATTTCCTCTCCTATTAGCGCTTAATGTGCTGTCCTCCTTGAGGGACAAGCGACGGTAACATGAAGTTATTTCCTTGTTATGCATAATTTGCATCAGCTGTAGCGCCCGGCAATGAAGTAGGTAATGAAGCACGCGACACATTTCTGACCTTGCGGCGGCAAGCGGGTGATAAGTCATATCAGCCCCCGATCTCAATCCATCATGTCCAGGTCGAAACCAATGGATTTCTTTGTCTGGCAAGAGCCCAGCGGGAATTCGAGCGGCATTGCCGCGATGATGGCGTGCTTGTGGCCTCGGCGAATGTGCAAGGACTCGGGACTTGCCTTTGAGCACGCAGCCTTGCGCAAACATGCGCAAAAGGCCCGTGGCGATCTCACCGTGTCGACAAGGCAGTGTCGACAGCGTGCAGCCTGCGCATCTATCCACCTGGTCAGCCATGAACCAGGCGGCTCCTGACCAGACGTCAGGGCGCGCCGATCACCCCATGTGCCGTGAAGCCGCTTGTAGCGAGCGCTGCAGGCGCAACCCGCAGCCGCGACCCATCAGCAATGATCAGCAATGTCTACCTTCTGCTGTGCTTGCCATTCTCTTCATCCCGACTGGCCTGGCGCCAGCCGAGCTGCCTGCGGATTTCACGCGGATCCGGCGGCGGCCTGTGCAATGCGATTTCATGCCTGAGCCACTGGCGGACCTGTTCCCTGTCTGGCTTGCCTGACTGGTACATGGCGAACTCCTTGCCGATGCTGGACCTGCGTTCCAGTGCGTTCAATATCGGCCTGGCAAATGCGGAACCGTTTGCGCAAGATCAGTCTCGCGGAAGGCCGGCACCGCCTTGTCTGGCAAACGCAACGGTCTTGCAAGCTGCTTTGGTCATGCCTGTTGAACTGGCGAGTCAACCTCCACGGCATGGCCTCGTTCGGGACTCCGCATGCACTGTATGCAGAAAACCGACTGCCGCCAGGCCAGTGCGTTTTCAGGCTTTCAATAAATGCCGAAATAGCGCTGTCAGGCTGGCAAGAAGGAAGGCATTCTGTAAGGCTCTGCACGACAGTGCTCATGAAAGTGTCTGTCCGGACCAGACCAGACAACGACCGGCAGCGGGTCTTCAGCCCGCCTTTACGCCGCTTTTGATGTCAGCCCATCATCGTTTTACCCCGCCAGCAGGGATTTTCCCGCGATTGAGCGACCTGGCACGGGCTATGCAATAGGGATAGCGAGCCCAGACAAAAGCTCACCAACCCAAACCAACCACCTTCAAGGAGTCTCATCATGCTGAACATCAAAGACCTGGCTGTCGCCACTTCCCTCGACGCGCAACAAATGGCTGCCATCAGCGGCGGCTTCAATGCCAACCTGTCCCAGATCGGCGACTTCAACCAGGCCGGCGTCCT
>NZ_JACYOX010000002.1 GCF_015352955.1 Noviherbaspirillum soli | reverse complement strand
CTACATGCCTGCCATGGTGGCCTTGCACAGGACAGCATGGGGCGCCGTGTTCCGCCAGCGCCTGGCTACGGCGGGAAAGCCGCCCATGCTCATCATCGGCGCCATGATGCGCAAGCTCATCCATGTGGCCTTTGGCGTGCTTAAGTCACGCAAGGCCTTTGATCCAACGTTACATGGAGCTTGACGGGCATAACAGTATCTACTAACCCTCGGGCGACTCTGCCAAAGGCAATCCTGCTTGGCCGGTGGATGCCAGTCAGGCTGGAAATGCGCTAGTGTTGGTTTTGGCGTGGAACCAATATCAACCTGCATTTTTCGCATGCGCCAAGGAAAATCGGCTATCCCGATGTCGACCCCAGCCGGTGCGCGGGCAAGTCAAACATTGGACGGTTGCGTTTTGGAGCCGACCGCCCATCTGCCGGAAAAAGAGGGATTGAATTATTTGCCACTCAAGCCATGGCGTTTTATCAAGAACCATCTTGGACCCTGTTAAAACACCGACTGACTACCCTGCCGAGCAGCTTTGCCGTTATCGGCCTTTTAATTTTAATTTCTTGTTGAATTACCTACGTCTGAATTACCAGGACGTAAACAACACTGCGGTCCAGGCTGCAGGAGATGGCGCAGAAGAAAAACGACATACAGTGAGGAATGCCGCTCCCGGAAACCCGAGCGCCCAGGCGCTGCTCAATTTCAAAAATTGATCGACTACGTTGACGATTACAAGCAAGAACCGGGATGTTTAATGAATCTTGCGGACGATCTGGCCAGCATGGAATGCCGGCAAACCTTCCGCGATACAAGGCTTGCAACGAACACGCTGATTGGCAGAAGAAAAGCGGATCGGCCTGCTCGCCCGGCGCCACGCGGTTCTACCCGCGTGCATGGTCCGCGCGCTCCGGAATGAGATGCACCGTCTCCTTAATCCGTCAACGCATAAAGTGGGATGGCAACCAACACCAGAGCGACATAGCCAACTGCAAATATCAAGTAGTCCATACGTCCCCTCTATTTGTCTGGCAATCATACTTCGAGGAATCATTTCTCAGTTGACAGGGGACAAGAAACAGGATGGATATGCTGGCACCCGGTGTTCCGGTTTACCAATCTGCCCGGTCTGCTGGTCCTGCGATCGAGAAACAAGGCAGCCTTTGCGAAATTTTTCTTCACGAGGTCCCTGCTCTCTTGCATTTTGCAATGAAATTCCTTGGCAACAAACTAAAACATCTTGCTTTTTTCATCAAAAAAATGAAAGACATCAAACCTGCGTATTCCTTCCGAAGCCACCGCAAATTTACTCAACATATAACTCCTCGATCTATTTCCCAGTGAGATTTAATCCTGCAAAGACATTTTTCCGTAAAGAACGCCCGTATTTTGGTATTGCGTCATCCGTCGCATAAACGCACTCCACAGATTTAAGTTTCCTAAGATAAATGTTATCATTAGGAAAAACTGGCATTTTCAAAGCTCAAAACTGTAAATTCAAGGAAACTCGATGTGTAACCTTAATAAGAAAACCGTTTATCTGGCACTCGTTTTGGCTTTGGCCGGATGCGGCGGCGGCGGCGGCGGATCTGACACCGGCAACACCCAAACGATGGCCGTCTCCGGCAAAGTAGTTGACGGTTATATCAATGGCGCCACGGTCTTTTGCGACACCAATAAAAATGGCATCCAGGATGCGGGCGAAGTAACTGCGACGACGAGTGGCCAAGGTGACTTCACCCTGAGCGCGGCGTGCAGCGCCACGCTGGTCAGCGTCGGCGGCACCGATATCAGCACTGGTTACGCCTTCAAGGGCGCCCTGAAAACACCGGCGGGCGCGGCGATTCTTTCCCCGCTGACCACGCTGCTGGCCGATTCGGGCCTGACCAATGCGCAACTGGCAAGTGCACTAGGACTGCCTGCCGGAACCGACCTGACCAAGGTCGACCCGGCTGCGCCAGGCAATACAGCGATCCTGAAGAAAACCCTTGCCGTGCAACAGATCGTGCAACAGCTGGCCAATGTGATGGCCACGCAAAACGATGCCAGCCAGGCTAGCAGGCTCTACACCATTGCCGCTACTTCCCTTGCCAGCACGCTGTTGGCATCGACCGAAGCCGCCTTGTTTGACGGCAATGGCAATGCCAATTCGGCCGTGCTGACCAATGCCATCAACAAGACGCTGGCCACAGTCAATCAGGACAGCACTCTGAAACCCGTGGCATTGACCAGCGCGGACATCACCAGCATCGCCACCGATCTGGGCAAGCAGGCAACGGCCTTGAATAATGCGAACGATGCTTCGCAACTGACGGACCTGGCCAAGCAGCTGCAGAATCCGCTGGCTGCACCGATCGATATTCCATCGGCAAAAGCCTATTACATCGCACCGAAGAACAATTCGGTAACCCTTAACGGCACCGCCTACACCCTGAGCCAGTTCAGCAACCCCGGCATCACGCTGGCAGGCCTGAACACCATCGGCTTTGAATACACGGCGACCGAAGGGACCCAGGTTGACCTCGTCGCCGACGTCGGCCTGGCACTGGAAGAAGTCGGCGGCCAGGGCCGCAAGCTGCAGGTCGATGTTGAAAAAGTCCATATCCAACGCAACGCCACCAGCGGCACGGTCGCCCTTTCGCTGACGCCGCAAACCAATGTGTACGTCTACGCCAAGGACAACAGCGGCAACGAGTTCAATGTCACCGTGGCGCAGCCGTCGTTCAACCCGATTACCATCGTCAACAACACCGCCACCGTGAACTACAGCACGCTGGTCGAGAAGGTGGTTGGCAATACAAGCTACAACACCAGCAGCTTCGTTCCCAGCCAGTTTGCCAACATCAAGGGCAGCTTCAAGGTCAAGTTCGTGGTGTCGAACAATATGAATGTGCGCTACCAGGACGGCACGCTGCTGCCGGTGCTGAGCGTGGGCGTTACCAACACGACGCATAGCGTCACCGGCCCCGGCACCGAGGGCCTGGTCAACATCCAGTAAGCCATTTACGCGGCAGCGGTCAGACGATCCGGCAAGAGCGGACACACAATGTGGCCGCTCTTTTTTATGCGTCATGGCCACAGTCTGGCGGAAGCGCCGGCCACTCTCGGCCGCCCTTAATGCCCTGCCCTTTAATTTTCCGATTCCAAGCAAAAGGTTGTATGAAGAAGTTTTCTCTGCTGCTCCTGTCAGCAATCGCCGCCACGCAAGGCGCCTCCACCGCCCATGCGGCGCCGCTCGATGCACTGCTGTCGGCGAACAAGGGCACTCTGCCTGGCAAGGTAGAGATTGAAGCCGCCTACGACGTTGTCAACGACACGGTGGACCTGTTCAAGGTCCGTGATCGCGACAGCAATTATGCAGGCACGAATGTAGGCGACTACAAGGGAGCGCACGTGCGCGCCGGCGTTGCGGTCACGCCAGCGCTCTGGCTTGACGGCGGCCTATGGCAGCGCAGGCTTGAATACCGCAACGACGAAGCCAAGATCAACAGCTGGCAGATCGCCACGCAGTACAAGTTCCTGGACGGGCAGGCATTGGTGCCTGCACTGGCGGCGCGTGTCGGCGCGTGGGGTAACTATGCCGACCGGCTGGACAAGACAACGCCGACCACCGTATCCGGCACCACGCTCAACTCGGTGACCGTAAAGGATCCGAGCGACCGGCAGTTCCAGGCTGACCTGATTGCCTCCTGGCCGGTGCTGCAGCAGGGCGAAGTGTCAGCCTTCGCCGGCGTCGGCACCAGCCGCGTGCAACTGGGTTCCGTCGCCGGCACGGCGACGCAGAACGGCTGCAACTACAACCTGGCCTTTGGCCGCACGAGCGTGACCGGTACGCTGGCCCAGTTTTGCAATGCCAGCGCGGTGGTGGACCGCTTCACCCTGGCCAACAGCAGCCTGGGCGTCAACGTCTACAACGAAGCCGAATACCGCGCCCGTTACCTGCACGCCGGCGTCTCCGCCAAATGGCTGACCGGCAACTGGCAATTCCGCGCCGGATATGACTACCAGCACGTCAAGCGCAACAACGTCGACGACATCATCAGCCAGCGTGGCGGCAAGCCGGTGGAAAACAACCACACGCTGGTCGGCGAGATCATGTACCGCGTGACCGACAATGTGTCCCTGTTCGGACGCGGCCAGGTGATGGCCAAGCAATTTACGGGGGAGATTCCGTTTGCGTACAACAGCTTGACGGCTAGCCGGTTTGATAAGAAGTATGGGTTTGTGAGTGCGGGGGTGGTGGTGAGTTTTTGAGGGTTCAGCCTTGACCCGATCGACCGGTAGCACTTCGCAGGGGTTTACGTGACTATTTTTTATTTAGCTTTGCTAATGACGCCATTCACTAAGCCTCTGGAAATCCAGGTTGCCCATTAAAGATATTGCTGTTTATCAAGACAGTAGTAATCGAGGTTTTTCTAACTCGCCATATCGCTGACATATCCTCAATAAAATATTAATATTTAAAAAACCAAGTCCTTAAACTTCCGATCAGACAGCGCAAAATTATTGTCATAAACATCGGTGGCGAGTGTCGCAATCCAACATAAGACTTTCATTTGCAATAAAGATCATTGCTGAGGAGCGACTTTTCAGACTTATAAGTTGTTTATCTATTAAGACGCCCCTTAGATCTTCTAAAATAAAAGCCGGCATGACAAATTATTGCCGTTAATTACATTTTTCTTCAAACCAATACTTGGCATATTGAAAAATATAATTCATATTAGCTTACTATCAACAACATAATTTGCAAAAAGAGATTTCACTAAATGCTTCGGTGTTTGTTTAAGTTGGCAGATCTTTCAAGCGCTTTGCGGGATTTCCAGCATATAAGCCGTTTGGTAACGTCGACTTTATAACTACAGCCCCAGCAGCAATAATACAACCCTCTCCAATTGTTACACCAGGCAGCAACATCGCGCCCATTCCGACCCAGGATCCTCGCTTTATAACGACCGGTAAGTTTATATTCTTACTTCTAGGAGAGCGGCGCAATACGGAATTTTCATACGAGTGCGTACCAGTCAATATCTTTACATGCGGACCTAATCGTACCCATTCCTCTAATGTTATGCGAGCGCATCCATCTAAAAAACAATTTACATTCACAAATGTGTTCGAATGCATATGCAACTTATTTGATCCTATAAACACACCGGATGCGACTCTCGCACTACCCGCAATTTCGCATCCACCGATACGAAGAAGAAGAGCTCTAATTCGCCCTGGAAATATCACAGATTTTTGAATTGAATTAAAAAGCTTCCACATAAATCGTGTTGTCCTATAAAAAATAATCTTTACCCCAATTAACTATATTCTAATTACCCTAAAAATATAAGTAAATTTTATTTCCTTTAATGAGCTCGGACACAAACCATCCATATTTAGGCTTGTTCTTATGTATTTAATACCAAGTCAGGGCATTAACCCAACTCAAATATGACAGTGCCGCCAAAACGATAAGTCTCTCAACAAATTTTCGTTATCAATATTTTATAAATAGATTTTATTGATATAGTACCAACTAGTGACTCATAAACTCGTAAAGTGCTCCGCAATACAGCTAGGGACCGCATACCCGGTCAACTTTGCTGGTTTTATGAAACTTCCATATTTATTATACTTATCTCTACTCGGCACGTTATTCTAATTAAAAGCCAAACCCAAAAATTCATAACGAAAATTTTAGGTAAAACGTGGATCTACAACTCTATTTTTACTAAGTGACATATATACGTGCAGTGTCGCTCTACCAATAGATTCCCACGAATGTTCCTTCTTCACATATTCTGAGCCGTTAACAGCAATAAGTTTGCGCTCTTCCTCCTCCGATAATGCCTTGAGAAGGACTTGTGACAAGCTTTCTACACTTCCCGACTTAAATACATATCCGGTTTGATTACTCTTTACAATATCCAACATGCCTGGAATATCAGACACGACTACAGCTCTCCTGAAAGTCATTGCCATCAGCAGAACCCCACTCTGATAAATTCGTTCGTACGGCAAGACAACTAGATCTGCCGAGGAGTAAAAATTGGGAACCTCATAATTTTCGATATAACGAATCTTTAACACCAAGTTTTTTTCGATTTTTAGTCGTTGTATTTTTTCTTCATATACCGCAAACGGTACATCAACAACTTTACCAGCTACCACCAACAATACGTTAGGGGTGGACATAACGACTTTAGCAAAAGCTTCAAGTAACAAATCCAAACGTTTCACATTTTTAATTTGACCAAAAAACAATATAATTTTGCTGTTGTGAGGCAGTCCTAAGTCATCACGCGCAGAAAATTTATCAACTGTCCTTGAGTAGATATGCTCGTAATTTCCGTGAGCAATAACATGCACCGATCTTTCACGTCGCTTAACAAGAGACATTAATTCATTTTTTGTAAAATCATTGTGAACGATAATATGGTTAGGCAGCCTGTAGGCTATTTTCGCCAGAATCAAGCTTCCTTTACCTTCTACAAAACCTTCAACATCATGGACAGTCACAATGACCTGTTTCCGCAAAGTTTTAGCCAAAACCAATAATATCAATTGCAAAAAACCGACATCAAAAAAATGAAAATGAACTATTGATATCCTTCGTCTGAGAATATCGAAAAATATACGTAAAGTGCATAAAAGAAAAAGAATCCCACGCAGCGTTTTTGGAGTGGCTCCGTATATTCCAACATACCATTTTTTAATTAGAAATTTTGCATTAGGATAGTCAGACGTCTTATCACTGGTGTACAAAACAACGTTTGCGTTAGCCGAAGAAATTCCATTACAAAGCCCAAAGTCATAATAATCCATTCCACCGTGCCCGCCTACGGGCTCAATCATTGCAATATTGACGGTCACTATACAAACTCCATATTCAAGTTATCTTTACATGTCGAAAAAGAATGGTCTTAAAGTCTGCCTTTTTAAGGTTGCTTGTCAGTCCTTTCCACTATCATAATTCCCTAGCTCCTTATTCAGACGATGGCGATAGTTAAACCAATTATCTTCGTGTGAAATTTCTTTCACAACCTTAGCAGGTACGCCAACGACTAATGTGCAATCTGGGACATCTTTTAATACCACTGCTCCAGCACCGATAATGACATTGTTACCAACTTTCAACGATCGTCGACCGCGATCATTACTGATCAACTGAGCACCTGCATTAATTTCTACAAAATCCCCAATTGTAATACTTGGCCCGCCTAAGGTAACTCGCTGAATAATTGAGCAATAACTTCCAATTTTTGTGTCTGGATTTACGACCAATCCGCGTGGGTGGCCTAAGAATAACCCTGGTCCTGCCTCCACTTTTGGCCCAATCCATACTCCACATAGAATATCGTTCAATGTGACTAATATATAGGAGATCGGTCGAGTGATTATTGAGCGGTAAAACAGTTGAGAGAGTCGAAATATAATCAATGCTCTTAACCCGGGCTGATAAAAATATTTAAGTAGCCCATGTTGAGGGTAAACCATTTGAAACACTCTAATGTCTTCTTTTACAGTGTTTACCCATCCCAAGCGGGGCGCCGTCATAGCTTGCCTTTACTAAAAGTAGACCAAGACATTCTCTGAAACGATCGCCAGCCTTTATAAATCGCTGCTATGCCATCCCACCGCTGATAGCATAAAAAGTGCAACGTTTTCTTTAGCAACAAGGATGAAAATCCTGCTAAAAAAAGTAAATAATTGAATCCTCGTGCATGAAGATGCATATTTATTAACCTGTTACGCACAAGATGGTAGGTATAAAAAGAAAGATTATGGTTAAGAGGCGATAACATGCCGACAAATCCTTGTTGACCGCGGGAGGACGATTGCACTACGTGCAGCACGAGTGCAGATGGCTCATAACGAATTTGCCAACCGAGTTCCTGTGCTCGTAAACAAAGCTCCAAATCTTCTTCGTACATAAAGAAGCGCTCATCGAAACCACGTAAATTTTCCATGAGATTACGTCGCACTAACAAAGCGCAGCCACTCGCGAAAGATACTTCCCTAGGTTGCATTGCTAACGGTGCATCACTTGGGCCTAGATAACCAGGAGCGACGGCTGCACCACGAATCCAACTTACCTCACCTCCACCATACCAAAGTCTATCTGGCGTATCCATAAATACGATTCTTGGGGTTGCAATTCCAGCTTTTGGAAAAACATCTAGTGTGGCTTCTAGCTTCGCTATTGTGTCCGGTTCGACTTTAGCGTCATTGTTCAGTATAAATATGAATTCGCAATCAGTTTGTGAAAGTACCCATTTAATGCCTAAATTGTTTCCAGCACCGAAACCCGCATTTTTCGGCGAGTAAATTAGATGCACTTTAGGGTAGCAGGCCAAAACGTCCGCAAGATCAGGATCATAAGGCGTGTTATCTACTAAAACGACAAGTGGTACCGGGTCACATTCATGTAACGACAGGAGACACATATCTGTATCTTTTGCCCCTTTATAATTCACCAAAACCACTGCAGTTCTACTCACCGCGCCCGCCTTTCATCAGCCATAATATCGACTTTAAATTTTTTAACTGCGCAATACAACACTCCAGTGAACAAGAAGCCTTGTTCGAACGAAAACGCAAAACGCCCCGTTGTGATCGAGTTAAATGCCAAGAAAACCAAATAACCACTTATTGCGTCCGTCAACCGGCTATGCAAGCCTCGCTTGGCAGAAAGCGCTCGGATGTAATGCCATATAAAATAAAACTGAAAAGATAATAATAAAAATCCGAAAACGCCAAATACGAAAATGATTCCGTAAAATCCGATATCAGAGGGATGAAAATAACCAATTACATTATAAAACCCACCTGACCATTGATTACTTATAAATCCATTTCCCCAAAGCCAGTTCTTTCTAACGTATGGCTCGGCCGTCGCAACTTCCGATATCCTAGCGTTTGCTGATACATCTTCGGACTCCTGGCCTGTCATTACGACGTGTATGGCATCACCAAACTTCTCTTGAAGATTATCAACCTTGTTCGAAGGGAATAAAAATAATACCAAAATAAATAAAAAGCCCGCTAAGATTAACCTCCCATATATAGCTATTAATCTTGATTTTTTACTCCACTTAAAAAGTAGGAAAAAGAACGCGGCCATCACACTTATTAACGCAAAACGACCTCCCGAAATAAAGATCAAATAAGAAAGGAACAACATAGCGCAACCCAGTCTCGTGCGACTCGTCACTTGAAGGTTTGAAAAAGCGTAATAAAAGAAACCAAAGATAATAAAAGCCGTATCGAGCTTTAACTTTCCATCACCCTCCCCCATCCCTACTGAGCTAAAACCGGCCTGCTCTTCCAATAAGTTTGGATCTATCATCATATTGCCTAAAGTATTCGCGATTAAACTAATCCACGCCAAAAACAATAATGCCGACTCAACTTCAAATAGGGAAAATTTCTTAGTTCGAAATAAATGCAAAAATACGAATGTAGCAGAAATTAGAGCGAACTGACGTTGACTCAAATAACCGTAAATAAACGGTTGACCAAACTCGACATAAGACGCATATGCAGCCATAACAGGGGCGGCCAATAAAACTACCATGCCATATTTCTCGAGAGACCCAAACCTCAGTTTGTTTTGCAAAACTGCAAAAAAAAGAATAGCGCCAAAATACAAGAAAATTAATAGAGTATAGGCATCTTGGACAACCAACATTCCAGGAAAATATTTTGTTACCGAAAAAGAAAATAGAAAAAAAACAGAAAGAAAAAATATAGAAAATCTCGATTTTTTCGAATTTACCGGGCGGAAATGAATTGATGACAATTTCATAGAGAGATCAGACAAACATAAACATATTTCAAAAAACCCGATCAGTTTCGCTAAAAAAGGCATTTATCAGTTTTATAGGAATGTATCTTGCTGTTCAAGTGAAGCATTCCGACAGGGAATATTTTCCAAAATACTCGTGTACCTTGTTAAAAATATTTTCCAATTTTTTTGATCCTGTTTTCCTTGTTTCAGAATTTAGGACCTTCCATATGTTTATCGAAAAGGTTTAAAGGATTAGATGACAAAATAAATCATCTTTCCCGCTGGATAGTTTATTAGCGGTACGAAGGATATTTTTTACCGGTCATCAATAGAAGCCGCCTTGCGACTGCATAAGTTTTCTATTTTTACCAATAACAACCATCTTCAACTTTTCTAAACTTTTTTGGTACCTCCGATGGAAGTGGAAATTCCCAACTGTCGTTCATTAACTTTGCCACCCTAGGGTCGTCGGTCCAGCGCTTACCTTTTATTCCAAAAAGTACTTGGAGCCATCCAGCCAAATGGACAGCCTGTTTACCCATTTTCTTCACATGCGCGGCGAGCGGCATACCGTACGCTCCACAACCAATTAAGGCGATATCGAATTCAGTCTGTGAAACTTTATTTTTCATTGATTCAAGAGCTTCAAACCAGTTTATAAAACTACTTTCTTCACCTGCAATAGTCTGCACAGCCTTAATCGTTAAAAGTTCAAATTCTGGCAAAAGGTCAGGGTTTTCCCATATGAGTCGCCTTTTCCTGTACTGAGAACGAATGCTATCTTCAAATGGATGAATGACGAGGACTTTCTTACCAGCAAGAATCTTGGTCCAAGGGTTATCATAAAAGAATGGCGCATAGTATCCGTCAATGTTAATTCTTTTCGCGGCGGCCAATTCTTTATCAAAAAATTTTTCCGCTATTAGGTACGATCCAAGCACGTCGATCTTCTGCATTGCATCAACATAAACATCGTGAAAGTAGGGAAGCAGTGTGTTGTCGATTGGAAAAAACCCCGCATTCGTTCCAAGCGCTTGCACGCCATCATTCCACCAGAGGGCGCACCGCTTGCCTAATACGTACTCATAGTAGTCTCTAAAATCGTATTTCGACTGGTTCATACTCCGAAAATTTGCAATGGCGAAAAGCTCGATAGTGCCAAATTTAGACACCATCAACGGAGCGCCTTGCGACAGCATAGTCGTCAACAAGTCGTTAGCTGCTTGGTCAAAAAACTCAACGCGTTCTTCAAATAGCGGAGTCGTATAAATTTTGCCATTTTTAGCTAAGAATATTTTCCGATATGCTTTTCTTGCGACTTTTAAAAAAAACCTTACAAGGTCCATATTTACGCAGTTCCTTTTTTTAAAATTTTTAATTTTTGCAGAACAGATTGAAACGCAATATCAACTACTTCGACTTTTGCAACGATTAAAACGGAGAAAAATATCAATACTGCAAGTGGGATTGAAATTAGAAGTCGGGCATGAGCGGAGGGAAAATACATTCTTACAAATGCTAAGCTACAAAGCATAACGAAAGTTGCCAGAATATAGAATTTTGTCGTATGCCAAGGAAACAGGGAAAAAGTACAGCACTTCTTTGCGTGAATATATAACATGATAAAAACAACTACCTCGGCAAAGAGCTTGGAAATTGCAGCGCCCACGTGGTAAAAATGAGCGATTAAAAAATAATTTGAGATCAGCGAAACAATAGCGGCCGCCGCAAGAGAGGTAATTACCTTATTATCTTTGTTTTTTGGAAACAAAATTTGCCATGCAAATATATTGGACAAAGAAGCAAATAATAGCCCAGGCAACGTAATACTTAAACATGCGACTGCCGGGAAAAATTTCTCTCCTGCAAAAATTTGGATAATATCGTTTCGCAAATAGAACGTAGCTGCTATAGCAGGGATACAAAGCAAAACTGTAATTTCTATAGATTTTTTTATAACCAGCTGAAATTCTTCAGCCTGTCCGCTTTCGCTATAGTATGAAAGCCGAGGAAGTAAAGTAGCCCCAAATGACGATATAAGCGCCCATACCGCAGTTAAAAAGCGAGACGCTGCTGTGTAGTATCCGAGATTCTCAGTGTTTCCCAGAAATCCAAGAAATAGGACATCTATGTTGAGGTAAAGGTTGCTTAACAACAAAATGGCGTACGATTTGCCTAAAGATTTGAAATGACGCCGAAACATAAAAGGACGATTGCGAACCACAAAAATGATTTTTCTTGCATTCCAAAAATTTAGTACCGAAGAACCTAATGAAGACGCAATTCCAATTGCTGCACATTCAACATATTGTTCGGGGTTATGCACGAATGTAAATAGCGCAATTAATGAGACTAAGGAAAAAACGAAGCTACGAATCGTAATATAGACGTATCTCTCCATCCCTTGGTATAACCAATCCAAGCTTAATGCGGCAAGTGGTATTGCGGTGGCTACGACCATGAAAAGTAAATGATGACGCATCAAATCTTCTTGAAAGCTAACTAAAACAATATAGGAAATCAAGGAGAGAAAAGATGCGGCAATATGCATCAGAAGAAGTTCTTGTGCCGTCGCCGATAATTCAGTTTGTTCGTTTCTTATTTTGGCAATTTCGCGTATTCCACAATAGGGTATACCTATTCCCGCTATAAGAATGAAATATCCAGAGAATGCAGTCGCAAAATTAATGAGTCCTATTCCATCCGGACCCAGTGTTCTAGACATGTATGGAAACGTAATCAGCGGGAACAAAAGCGCGATCACAGTTTTCAACGTATACATCAAGCCATTGATTTTTAGCGACGTCGTTTTCATGTATTGGCGACTTATCAAGTT
Source organism: Noviherbaspirillum soli (assembly GCF_015352955.1). GTDB lineage: Bacteria > Pseudomonadota > Gammaproteobacteria > Burkholderiales > Burkholderiaceae_D > Noviherbaspirillum_A > Noviherbaspirillum_A soli. The sequence goes on along the minus strand of NZ_JACYOX010000002.1, from coordinate 390,628 downwards.
AACTTATCTAGAAAGTAGTTTTTTAACATAGCAGTGACTGAGTTAGACTTAAGACTTGCGATCTGTTAAGGTAAACGCTAATTATTTATTTTTCGCTAATCAGATATTTGATTTACGTCATAGAAAAATGTCTAAGTGTGTAAATATCGGATTTTTACCCTTTGCTTAATTTTTATAAATAATCTTTTATTTAGATTCTTATATTCATAAAAATGGCAGTCACTTATGCTCTCCTCATATTTTCCAGATTAGTCGACGCTGGCAAGTGAGCATCAAGTAATACCTCATACGATTCAAGAATTTTTGTCCATGTAAACGCCTCCGAGTGCCGCTGAAGGCTTGAACTCCGCATACTCGAAACTACCTTTTCGTCATTGAGAATTTCTTCAAGATTATCGGAGAATTCATTCTCATCACTGAAGTAGCGCGCCCCGGTCCCTGCAACCCAGCGATTAAAACGATTATCGTGTGCAAGTACTGCATTTCCTGCTCCTAGTGCTTCAACTAAAGAAGGGTTTGTGCCACCTACTTGGTGCCCATGGAGATAAAAATACGAATAAAAACGCAATGCATTAACGACATTCGTATCGTAGATTGCGCCGAGGAATAAAACTTCCTCTGAACAGCAATTCAAGACTAACCGATGATAAGAATTGTCCTCGGTATATTTTCCAAGCACTACTAGCTTTCGCCCTCGCGGCTTCCGAGACCAAGCGCGCACCATTTCAAGGATTGAATTTTCTGGCTCAGCGCGCGCAATAATAATTGCATACATGTTTGGAATTAACCCATATTGCATGAGACAAGAAACATCGGCGCTATCAATTCGATGCGCGCCATAAGCAATAGTAGTAATTTTTTTTTCGGTAGTACGTGACAACAGATGTTTATTTATCTCAGGATGATCAGCGACCAAATGATTTCCACACCAAACAGCTATTTTTTCATTAATATAAAACCATATCTTTGCGGCCCATGGCCATTTTTTTCGACGCCACTCGATGCCATCCATGTTGATAATGTTTGTGACACCTTTGAACAGATACCAGACATTAAACACGGCGGTGTTATATCCTAAAGTTAAGACCAAGGTCGGCTCTTTAACCGCGTGAATAGTGGAAATATAATCAAATACGATAGTACCAAATGTGCCTTTTTGTTTGACCGGGATATGTATTCTTTTTATACCATTCCAATCATCTTCGTAAATGCCGCCTCCATTATCATCTTGGCAATAAACTATAATTTCCCAACCATGGCGGGCTAGATAAATCGACAGATGTTCAGCAAATGTTTCAAACCCACCGTGATTGGCAGGAATTCCTCTAATTCCCAAAATTTTTAAGGTTTTTTTCATATAAAATTTTTAAAACTGTGCTTACTTACGAACAAGGACCTTTTCCACTTTCGTCAAATCAATAGTGCACTTGAAGAATAAGTCCGTTTAAAAAATTTTGAGAAGCTTGATCAATTACCTAATACAAATAGTACGCCTGCAATATTCAGAATAATTAAGGACATGGCACCTGCGCAAGCAGCAAACAGGCCCGGTCTTTGCGTTGGTATCAATAAGAACTAATGGGCTGCTCTAATCGCACTTGCTATTTTAAAATTCCTAAGCTCTTAACAATTAAGCGTTATTGTTTTCTGAGAAATTTTTTTAGTTCTATTCATTGCCTGCTCTGCGATAGCATGGCAAGCCAGAGATTAGAGATTTTTTACTTTAAATTCGCAACAATATAAGTATGCGCGGAGCAAAAATGCTGTCTAAACGGACGGTTCAAGATTGTTTGCACCATTTACGAACACAGTGCAATCAAGAACAATCTACTTTTAGAGCTAAGGTAAATAAAAGTGCCCGCCAAGTTTTTCCCGGTTGTCTTCTTTTCTTTGTCCTTTAATACTTGTACTGCGCATACCGATACTTCCCATACTTCGATCCATACCCGTAACGCCCGGCCCGTGGCTTCAGGTCATTAAAGACCACACCGGTAACGGCCGTGCCGGCCTGCCGGAAGCGCTTCACGGCTTCCTCTATCTCGCCCATGGTGCTGATGCCTCCGCGTACCACATTGAAAATGGTCCCGACATGCGGCGCCACGACCAGCGCGTCCGATACCGCCAGGACAGGCGCGGTGTCGATCACGACGAAGTCATATTGCGCTGCCACTGCGTGCATGAATGCCGCGAAATTGCCATGGGAAAGCAGTTCTGCGGGACGCGGCGGGAGCTCGCCGGTTGAAATGAAATCCACGTTTTCCACGATGTTGCGGTGCGTTGCCTGCTCTAGGGTCAGCTGAGACGCAATCAGCTCTGAAAGTCCATTCTTGCGTTCCAGGCCGAAGTAGCGTTGCAGATAGCCCTTGCGCAAATCGGCGTCGATCAGCAGCACTTTCTTCCCGGTGGAGCCCAGCACTGCGGCGAAATTCACGGCAATGAAGGACTTGCCAATGCCGGGCGTCGGTCCGGTCACCATGACGATGCGATTCTTCGCGTCCAGCATCGAAAACTGCAGCGAGGTCCGGAAGCTGCGCAGGCTTTCCACGGCGGCGTCGCTCGGATCTTCCTGTGCCAGTACGGAGACGCGTTTTTCCTTGTTCTGCACGTGCATGTAGAGGCTGGTTTGGGTCTTGCTGTGTGGAATGGCGGCGCTGACGGTCAAACCCAGCATCTGCTCGATTTCATGCGGATCGTCGATTCCACCAAACAGGCTTTTGCGAACGAAGGCGCCGATCACGCCCAGGAACAGGCCAATCAATACGGCCAGCGCAACCACCACGGGCTTGTTGGGGCGCAGTGGTTTCATCGGCCGTACCGCGGAGTCGAGCAGGCGGGCATTGCCGACCTTGCTTGCCTTGAGCAGGCGCAGCTGCTGGGCGCTGTTGAGCAGCGAGGTGTACAGGTCGGTGTTGACCTTGACGTCGCGGGTCAGGCGTAGCACGTCCTGTTCGATCGACGGCAGGGTCTTGATCTTGGTATTGACCGAGCCGAGTTCCTGTTCCAGGGTACGGATCTGCTGGTTCACCGAGACGACCAGCGGGTTTTCATTCTGGAAGCGGGTTTGCAGTTCATCGCGCTTCTGCTTCAGTTCCACCAGGCGGGTCTGTGCCAGTACCGACTGCTGCAGCACGGACTTGGCTTCCTCACTCAGGTCCACGGTGCCGCGGCTGTTGCGCAGGTTGTTGTACCTGACTTCCGCCTGCTCCAGGCTGGCCTTCAGTTCGGGCAACTGCTTTTCCAGGAACAGCAGCGACTTTTCGGCTTCCTCGGATTTGCGGTCAACGTTCTGGCGAACATACTCGCGGGCGATTTCATTCAGCATGTTGACAGTCTTCGCCCTGTCAGCGCCTTCGAGCGAGACGGAAATGATGCCTGACTGCTTGCCTTTTTCAGCGATTGCAAGTTCGGCCTGAAGCTTTTCCACGGTGTCGGTGATCGGGGCGCGCACCAGTTTGAATTGCGCGCCCTCCTTGGCTTCCAGCACGTCCACACGCAACTCGATGTCGCCCTGCTCGGTACGCTGTTTCAGCGTTTCGCCGGTGCGGCCCGTCAGGTCGATGTTGGCGTCTTCCTGGGTAAGGCGAAAACCGCCCTTGCCGTCTGCGGTGATCAGAAACGGCTCGTTTTGCAGGCTGTCGGGCACGTTGAACAGTGGGACTTCGGCCTGTTCAGCGCCCCAGACATAACCGGCCGCAAACCCGAACAGACCCGGCTCGGACAACTGCTTCGAGCGCCTCGCATTCCAGGCGCCGAGCAGCGGAAAGTATTTGGGCTGGACGCTGATGTACTGGCGGGTATTGTTGACCGCACGCGTCACCACGAAGCGCGAACGCAGGATTTCCATTTCCGCGGTGGCGGCGGTCTTGAGGTCGAACATGCTTGCCATGTCGCCCAGGATGTTCTTGGACGACGAGGCGCTGTCTTCCACCTGGATCAGGATGTTGGCCTGGTAGATCGGCGTGGCCAGGAAGGCATAGCCAGCGCCCAGCAGTGTGATCACCAGCGCAATGGAGGCGATGAGCCAGCGGCTGTCCAGCAGCACATCAAGGTAGCTGGCGAGGTCCAGCGTATCGTCGTCCTGCTCATAGGACTGCGCAATCGGTTGCGCCATTGGTGGTAGAGGCTGATTCATCAAATTGCTTCGGTAATTTTCGTTAAACGCTCAAGTGGCGCGGCCATCGCATGCGGATGGCACGCCGCGCAGCCCCGGGCATTGCCGGGTTCAGCTGATCTGGGCAATTCGCTCCGCAAAGACCTTCACGCCGGCATCAATCAGGCGGAAAGCAGCCTGAAAACTTTCGATACCCTCACGATAAGGATCGGCAATGTCCGCCTTGGCAAATTCGCCGAGCCGGAATACTTTCCCGCGCGTGCCCACGTAGTGGGATTCGACATGCTGCTTCTGCTCCTGGTCCATCACCAGGATGAGGTCGGCTTCGCTGACCATGCGCGACGTGATCTGTTGTGCCCGGTGGGCCGATATGTCGATGCCGTGCGCTTGCATGATTTGCACCGAGAACGGATCGGCCGGCTTGCCGATCAGGGCGCCGAGGCCGGCCGAGCGTATTGTCTTGCCCGGCATGGCCTGCTTCAGCAGGCCTTCGGCCATTGGGCTGCGGCAAATGTTGCCTATGCAGAGGACGAGAATGTTCTCCATTACCGCAACTGCCCCACGGAGCTGACAGTGGTCTGCGCCGTCGGAATGATCAGGCTGACGATGCGGCTGAAGCGGGCCAGGCCGGACGCATCCACGAACACCACGTCGCGCGGGCTGAGTTCAAAGTTTTCGGCGAGCGCCAGCGCGACGGGCGACTGCGCATCGAGGTTATAGATGACCGGGTCGGGCTGGTCTGCATTGCGCACCACATAGACCTGGCGGGAAGACGCGCTCAGCTGGTTCAGGCCACCGGCTTCGCCCAGCGCCTGGGTCAGGGTCATATAGCCATTGACCATGGGCAGTGCCTTGGGCACCGAGACTTCGCCCAGCACATAGACCTTGTTCTCGTCACGGCTGCGCACGCGCACGACGTCGCCATGAGCCAGCATGATGCTGGACGGGTTGATGCCCTGCCGCACCAGCAGGGGAATGTTGATCAGGTGGGACTCGCCGTTGCGGGTAACGATGATCTGGCTCTGGTCGGCAGAGGGAAGCAGGCCGCCGGCGCGGGTCAGGCTTTCGAGCAGGGTCATCGGCATATCGTCGATGGGCTGGTTGCCTGGCGCCTTCACTTCGCCATCGACATAGACCCTCTTGCTGCGAAACGACAGCACCCGCAAGGTGATATCGGGCTTCTTGATGGACTTGATCAGCTTCTGGGCCAGCGCATCACGCGCCTGCAGTTCGGTCAGGCCGGCCAGCTTGATGGCGCCCACATAGGGGAATTGCACGATGCCTTCCTGGTCGACGACAAAGGCGGCGGGCGTTTGCGCGCCGGCCGACGCCGAGAGGGCTTGCGCACCAGCCGCGGCAATATTCAGTTCAGGGTGATCCCAAACCAGGATGGAAAGCATGTCGCCGTTGCCGATGACATAAGGCCGGGGCTCGCCGAACAGATTGCTGATGTTCTGCCTCGACTGCCTTGTCCTTGCTTCCTTTTCCGCTTTCAGCAGGTCTGGCGTGATCAGCTTGATGTTCGGCGTCGGCGGCGCTTCGGCAGTTGTGCTGGGCACCTGCGCCGGGCTGATGCGCATGCCCGACTCCATGTTTGCGCAGGCAGCCACGACAGACAGAAGCGCTACTGCACTTAGGCGCTTGAACGCAACATGCATGATTCCTGGGTTTTTGTTCGAAAAAAACATTGCAGTGATTCAGTCGGTAGTTCAAGCCCGCATGCACGATGGAATGTGGATAGCGTGTAACTTGGAGGGTTTTGCTTACGCGAGGTGGATCGTTGTAGAAACTTGACGAGAGCGTTACCAATCAAAAATATTGCCACGAGATAATATTCGATTATACAAGGCAACATCCGAAGCTTGAATCATTTATTCAAAAGTGTTGCGTGGCTGGTTCGTTTTTCGACGACTCTCTGCTGTACCAGCCTAGCTTCAATACGTTTTAAAAGAAGCATAAATACTTGTATTTATTGAATAAATTTATCCATATAGCACTATGCTGTACGCTGATATGTTTCTTTTGTTAAACAATCACAACGGCTAGCGCTTGCTTTTTGGATGTCAGTACTCGCATTGAAACAAACTGGGCAATGCCCGACGCGACGATCACCTGCATGCGCCTAATGGCTGACTTCGCTTGTGACCGAATGATCATAGGCTGTTGCAAACGCTTGCCTGGAAACGCAGGAGCACATAATTATTCGCTCTGTGTGATGCCAGACGGCTCACTGTTCCACGATGTTGCCTGGAAATTTGCTTTGGCTGTCGTTCCGGTAGGCATGCTGTTTTGCGATTCAACAGCATGCCTGTTACAGGTATTGCATGATGAAATGGTCAGTACACGTTCTTGCCTGTCCAACCTTTCAATGCGGTCCAGAAGATGATTTTCAGATCCAGCAACAGCGACCAGTTCGTTATGTAGTGCATGTCGAACTGGACGCGTTTTGCCATTTTGTCGAGGGTGTCGGTTTCCCCCCTCAGGCCATTGATCTGGGCCCAGCCGGTAATGCCGGGCTTCACCCTGTGCCGCAGCATGTAGACGTCCAGTTCATTCTTGTAGAAATCGTTGTGGGCCAGCGCATGTGGCCGCGGTCCAACGATGGACATGTCACCTTTCAGTACATTGATGAACTGCGGCAGCTCATCAATGCTGGTACGGCGCAGGAAGTTGCCTATCCAGGTGACACGGGGATCGTTTTGCGTCGCCTGCGTCAAAGCGTTGTGTTCGGCATGCAGCTTCATCGTGCGGAATTTATAGATCAGGAACTTCTTTCCGTTGAGGCCATGACGAGTCTGCTTGAAAAATACAGGGCCTGGCGAAGACTTCTTGATGCAGGCGGCTATGACGAGGAACGGCAGCGCCAGAGCGACCAGCACAAGAAAGGCAATTACCTTGTCGGATATGTCCTTTATCAAGCCACGCAGGCCATGTGACTCCGGACGGTTCAGGTCTACCGTCAGCATGCCGAGGAAATTCATGGAGCGACGGCTGGTGAAGGAAATGCCGAGCGCGTCTGGCATCCAGCGTATGTCGCAGAGCGCATTGCGCAGCAGGTATTGCAGTTGCTGCAGCTTGTCATATTCGCTCAGCGGCAGGGTCAGCCAGATTTCATGGACCTGGTGCTCGGCCACGAACTTCGCTATGCCTTCCACGTCATCGATCCGGGCGATGCTGGCATCCTGAATGTGATGCCGCTCCTCGAGGCTGCAATGAATAGCGGCAATGTCGTAACCAAACCAATCCTGCTGCAGCGCCCGCTGATGCATTTCCCGCCCTGCTGGGCCATACCCGACCAGAACGACGCGCTTGCCATTCATGCCCTTGCGCCGCATCCAGCGCAGCGCATTGTAGACAACCATGCGATGCACAGTCAGCAGTATCGCGCCCGCAGAGAACCAGTAGGCAAGCCACAAACGAGACAATACTGACGCAACATGAATGACATAAATGAAGAGCACGGCAATAACCAGGACTGCGCTCCAGGCCAGCAGAATCTGGCCGAACAAAACGTAGAGAGACCGGCCACGCCAGGAGGTATACAGCTGAAATTTCGGAAAAAGCTGAAATGCCAGGGCCGCGCCAAGGTAAGTGACCAGCAGATAAATCGATGACAGCTTCTCCAGCGAAAGCCCGAAGTACGCAAGACTGACAACGTGTCCGGCAAATACCACAATGCTTGCATCGAGCAAACGCTTGCATAGCTCTTGCTGGCTGGAATGTTTGACCATAACCCTTTGAACTCGTAATTCCTCGGTTAGCCCTGAAAATCAGACTGCGCGCCGACATTGTTGATGATGTTGATTGAGCGCAATATTATAGTTTAGAAACGTTGCAATGAGTCTATTTTTTATAGCAAAAATTTTGTGTTGCGTTAGTGTTCCCCTTTACAGATTGTTCCCATAAGGAGGATCTAATATTGATTCCTTATTGAAACATTGTAGTTACAAGCCTTGAACTGCTTTTCACTACCCCGCACGAGGGGAAAAAGCCTGCGGCAATCCACATAGCAACGAAGTGATTACTGTCTACGGTCAATTTAACCCGTTGCTCAAAATGTTTCTTATAGTAAAGAATTTTTGATATCTGCGGAGCGAGGATTCGCCCCATCTTTTCGCTGAACTTGCCATCGATTTAAAGGGTGATGTCAGCGCAGTAGGCGCGACAAACGCGACTGCACGCGCCCGTGGACATCGGAGCGTATGGAACCTTGCAAACTTGTGCGGTACCCAACGGGCCACTCTTCTTCTTGAAAAGGCGCCGCCATGAAAATCAATGGAAAAACTTTTCCCGAAGCGCCAGTTGGTTTTAATGAAGCCAGCAGTGCTTCAAGCCAACGAGAAATATTCGCCACCCCTAAACTGGTCACACGAACCGCGGACGCTGCGAAGCTCATGCAGGTCGAAAAACCCGGAAAAAGCGGGATGCCGCTACCGGCCGGCGATCCGCCGGAAATCAGCTGGTTGCCATTCGAGGATTTTTCCGCATCGACCGCTTCGGAGTGCATCAAGGTCGTGATGGACACAGATTCCTTGCTGCAAGGCGCCACGCCCAACGGGATCAGTCACGACCGGGCACCGACGCTGCCGCGTATCGCTCAACCGGACATCTGGCAGACGCTCCGGAAAACCACCACCCCGTCCGGGCAGGCCGTGTTATTTAACGAAGCGCCCGGCGACATGCGGATCGCCGCCGAGCACAGGAAGAATGTCGGCGTGTATTTCATGGCGCCCTGGGCCAGCCGCCTCCCGCTCCATCACCAGCAGCAGCTCGAGCAAGGCAACTACGTACTGAAACACCCCGATGGCGAAATCAGCCGCTGTACCTCCTATAGTGAATTCACCCAGTTCGCCGGCGTCGGCGCCCCCCTGCTTCCTGAACTGATATTGCATGTCGCCGGGCCACAGTTGCAGAACTTCCTTTGCCAGACTTACCTGTACAACCAGTTATTGTCCCTGTTCGCGCATATCGGCGAGCGCCGCGTGGAGCCGATGCCTGAGCTGCGCACGAGGTTCGCACTCGAACACAAGCAGGATGGCCGTATCTCGGCAACGTATGTGGCAATCGACGAAAACCTCAGCAAGGCCATGCTGGTAGGGCGCAAACCGTATGACGAACATGAGGCCAGCCCTGTTGCCCAGGCCAGCATTCACTTCAGTGGAGCGCTGCTGTTTTCCCCAACGCTGGCATTTTCAATTGCGCCGGTAAAGATATTCGCCACCGGGATGCAGTTCGCAGCAGTCGCGGAATCGGCCGCCCTGGCGGTTACCGACAGTTTCGCTTGACGCTGACCTAGACGGCACTTACATTACTGACTCGTCAGTAAGTTATAAGAAGTGCCTAGATGCAATGCCCGTTCAAAAACAAACCCCGCTGGACCCGCCGCAAGGATGCCCGGCCTCAGGAATTGCTGGCCGCTGCGCTGGCGCTGTTCGTTGAACGCGGTTATGCAGCGACCCGCCTGGATGACGTAGCCGCCCGCGCGGGGGTATCCAAAGGCACGCTTTACCTCTATTTCGCTGGCAAGGAAGAGCTGTTCCGGGCGGTGGTCCGGGAAAACCTGGTGCCGGTGCTGGACGAGGCGGAACAGATCATCGATGGCTATGCCGGTGACAGCGCCAGCCTGCTGCGTGAATTCATTCTCGGCTGGTGGCAGCGCATCGGCGATACGCCGCTGTCCGGCCTGACCAAGCTGATGATGGCCGAGTCGGGCAATTTTCCGGAAGTCGCCAAGTTCTACCACGATGAAATCATTTCCCGCAGCGACGCGCTGATCGTGCGCATGCTGGAACGCGGCATGGCGCGCGGCGAGTTCCGGCAGGTGGATGCGGCGCAGGCGCGGTTGGTGATCGTGTCGCCCATACTGATGCTGATGCTGTGGCAGCATTCGTTCGATCTCTGCCGGCCGGAACCGATTTCGGTATCGAATTACCTAGATACGGTTATCGACCTGATGATGCACGGCCTACTCCCCTCCTCCCCCCCTACTCTCTCTCCGACGGAATAGTCATGTTCAGACGCCGGTCATTCTGGATCATTGCCATCGTAGTGCTGCTCGCCGCGGTCGGCGGCCGCGGCTTCGTCAAGTCGCGCCAGGCAGCCGCCAGCACGCAGGCCAATGCGCCAACCGAAGCGCCGCCGCTGCAGTTCCTGGCCTCCGACCTGTTGACGGTGACGCCGCGCGACCTGCGGCAGACGCTATCGGTAACGGGTTCGCTGCGGGCCATCAACCAGGCTGCGGTGAAGGCCCGGGTAGCGGGGGAAGTGCGGGAAGTGCTGGTGCGCGAGGGCGAGGCGGTGACTGCCGGCCAGGTGCTGGTGCGCATGGACGAAAGCGACTACCGGGCGCGGCAGGCACAGTCGGAAGCGGCGCTGGTGGCGGCGCGCGGCCAGCTCGATATCGCCGTCAAGGCGCGCGACAACAACCGCGCCCTGCTGGAGCGCGGCTTCATCTCCAAGAACGCCTTCGACACCACCGCCAGCCAGTACGGCATCGCGCTGGCCAATGTCGATGCCGCGGCGGGCGCGCTGGCTGTCACCAAGAAGGCGCTGGGCGACACGGTGATCCGCGCACCGATCTCGGGCCTGGTCGCCAGCCGCAGCGTGCAGCCGGGCGAAAAGGTTGCGGTGGATGGCAAGCTGCTCGACGTGGTCGACCTGTCGAAGATGGAAATGGAAGTGGCGGTGCCGACCAGCGACATTCTCAGCATCGCGCCCGGCCAGGAAGTGGCGGTCAGGGTGGAAGGTTTGGACAAGCCGATGCCGGCGCGGGTGGCGCGGATCAACCCGGCGACGCAGGCCGGCTCGCGTTCCATCATGGCCTATCTGCAGCTGGATAATCCGCAAAGCCTGCTGCGGGCAGGCATGTTCGGCGAGGCGCGGCTGACGCTGTCGAAAAAATCCGGCGTGCTGGCCGTGCCGCAGGCGGCATTGCAGGGCAATGGCGACAGCTTCTTTATCTATGCGATCGAAAGCGACAAGCTGGAACGCAAGACGGTGCAGACCGGCATCACCGGCAGCGACGGCGACGCGGTGCTGGTGGAAATCACCGGCGGCCTGGCGCCAGGCGCACGGGTGGTGCGCCGCAATCTCGGCAACCTGCCCACCGGCGCGAAGGTGAAGGTGCTGCAGACCGCCGCCGGCCCGATCGACGCGTCGGCCCGCTAACAGGAGGCCGCCATGTGGTTTACCCGCATCAGCATAGGCAATCCCGTGCTGGCCACCATGATGATGGTGGCCTTCGTCGTGCTCGGCCTGTTTTCCTATCAACGGCTGCAGGTGGACCAGTTTCCGGACATTACCTTCCCCATCGTGGTGGTGCAGACCGAATATCCGGGCGCGTCGCCGGAATCGGTTGAGTCGGACGTCACCCGCAAGATCGAGGAAGCGGTCAACACCATCAACGGCATCGACAGCCTGACCTCCCGCTCCTACGAGGGCAACTCGGTGGTGATCATCCGCTTCCTGCTCACTGTCGACGCGGCGCAGGCGGCGCAGGACGTGCGCGAGAAGGTGGCGCTGGTCAAGCCGGCCTTCCGCAAGGAGGTCAAGGAGCCGCGCATCATGCGCTACGACCCGGCCGACCGCGCCATCTTCTCGATCTCGGTCTCGGCCGAGGAAGGCAGCCAGCGCAATCTGCGCGAGCTGACCACGATCGCCGACCAGGTGGTACGGAAGCGGCTGGAGAATGTGCGCGGCGTCGGCTCGGTGACGCTGGTGGGCGGCGTCAAGCGCGAGATCCAGATCTATGTGCGGCCCGGCGACATGGAAGCGCTGGGCGTGGGCGTGGACCAGGTGATCGCCGCGGTGCGCAACGAGAACCAGGAACTGCCAACCGGCGCGATCCGGGCGGCGGACAATGAAAAGGTGGTGCAGGTGCAGGGCCGCATCGGCGACCCGGCGGAATTCAGGCGCATCATCGTGGCCCGCCGCGGCGGCCAGCCGGTGCTGCTGTCGCAGGTGGCCACGGTGGTGGACAGCCAGCAGGAACAGGAGACGCTGGCGCTGTACAACGGCCGCCGCACCCTGGCCATCGACATCCTGAAGGCGCAGGGCCAGAACACCATCGAGGTGGTGGACGGCCTGCGCCAGGCCCTGGCCGAGATGGCGCCGACCATGCGTGCGCTCTACCCCGGCGTGCGGCTGGAAGTGATCAAGGACGGATCGCGCCAGATCCGGGTCGGCGTGGAAAACGTGCGCAAGACCCTGATCGAGGGCGCGGTGCTGACCATCCTGATCGTGTTCCTGTTCCTTAATTCCTGGCGCTCGACGGTCATTACCGGCCTGACGCTGCCGGTGGCGCTGATCGGCACCTTCCTGTTCATGTACGCATTCGGCTTCACCATCAACATGATCACGCTGATGGCGCTGTCGCTGTGCGTGGGCTTGTTGATCGACGACGCCATCGTGGTGCGGGAAAACATCGTGCGGCATGCCGGCATGCGCATCAACGGCCGCTACAAGACCCATCGCCAGGCGGCGCTGGAAGGCACGGCCGAGATCGGCCTGGCGGTGCTGGCGACCACCTTCTCCATCGTGGCGGTGTTCCTGCCGGTGGGCTTCATGGGCGGCATCATCGGCCGCTTCTTCCACCAATTCGGCATCACGGTGGTGGCGGCGGTGCTGATCTCGATGTTCGTCTCCTTCACGCTGGACCCGATGCTGTCCTCGGTCTGGCCCGACCCCGATGCCCATGGCCGCGCCGGCAAGCGCACGCTGTATGACCGCACCATCGGCCGCGTCACCGGCAAGTTCGAGGAATGGGTGCAATCCCTGTCGCGCGGCTACCAGGTGCTGCTGAAATGGTCACTGCGGCACCGTGTCGCCACTTTGGTGCTGGCCATCGCCACCTTCTTCGCCGGCCTGGCGCTGCCGGCCTCCGGCCTGATCGGCAGCGAATTCGTGCCGCAGGCGGATTATTCCGAAACCGGCGTGGCCTTCTATACGCCGGTGGGCTCCTCGCTGGAACTGACGGAAGCCAAGGCGAGGCAGGTGGAAGCGGTGCTGCGGGAGTTTCCGGAAGTGCTGGACCTGTACACCACCATCAATACCGGCAACGCCGCCGGCAAGAATTTCGCCACCACCTTCGTGCGCCTGAAGCCGCGCGCCGAACGCAGCCGCAGCGCGGCCCAGCTGACCACGCCGCTGCGGCAGCGCCTGGCCGGCATTCCCGGCATTACCGTCACCCTGGTGGGCAGCCTGGACGACGTCGGCGGCGACAACAAGCAGGTGCGCTTCTCCATCCTGGGCAACGACCTGACGCAGCTGGCGCGCATCTCCGACGAAGTGCAGGAACGGCTGCGCAGGATACCCGGCGTGGTCGACCTCGATTCCAGCATGAAGGCGCAGAAGCCAACCATTTCCATCCAGCCGCGGCGCGACATCGGCGCCGACCTCGGCGTGGGCGTGGCGCAGATCGGCAATGCGCTGCGGCCGCTCCTGGCGGGCGAAGCAGCCAGCAGCTGGCGCGGGCCCGACGACGAGAACTACGACGTCACCGTGCGCCTGGCGCCGTCCGACCGCGGCAGCAGCGAAGACCTGTCGCGCCTGATGCTGACCAGCTCCCAGCTCAATCCCGACGGCTCGCCACGCATGGTGCCGCTGCGCCAGGTCGCCACCGTCGCGCCCTCGCTGGGCGCGAACCAGATCAACCGGCGCAACCTGAACCGCGAAGTCGAGATCTCGGCCAACGCGGTCGGCCGCTCGGCCGGCCAGGTCAATGCCGAGATCAAGCAGGCGCTGGACGAGATGCACTGGCCGCCCGGCTACCGCTACGAGATCGGCGGCGCCGCCAAGAACATGAAGGAGTCGTTCGGCTACGCGCTGTCGGCGCTGGCGCTGGCGATCATCTTCATCTACATGATCCTGGCATCGCAGTTCGCCAGCTTCCTGCAGCCGGTGGCCATCATGTCGGCGCTGCCGCTGACGCTGATCGGCGTGTTCCTGGCGCTGATGTCCTTCCGCTCCACGCTCAACATGTTCTCCATCATCGGCTTCATCATGCTGATGGGACTGGTGACCAAGAACGCAATCCTGCTGGTGGACTTCGCCAACCAGTCGCGCCAGGCCGGCATGGAGCGCGGCGCGGCGCTGCTGGAAGCAGCGCATGTACGGCTGCGCCCCATCCTGATGACCACGCTGGCGATGGTGTTCGGCATGGTGCCGCTGGCCTTCGGCCTCTCCGAAGGCTCGGAGCAGCGCGCGCCGATGGGCCAGGCGGTAATCGGCGGCATCATCACTTCCTCCATCCTGACGCTGGTGGTGGTGCCGGTGATTTATACCTATCTCGACGATTTCGCCGCCTGGGCGAGGCGGCGGCGTCGCCCCGCCGAAGCGATCGGCCAGGGCGCGGCGCCGGTTATCGCGCCACAGGCCGGTCATCGCGACGACGGGCTTTGATAAAATTGCGCCATTTTTCCATTCCTGACACTGAGCCTCTCCATGAACATTGAGCAAGCCCGCTTCAACATGATCGAACAGCAGATCCGCACCTGGGACGTCCTGGATACGGAGATACTGGACCTGCTGCATGTGGTCAGGCGCGAAGCCTTCGTACCGGAAGCCGTCCGCAGCCTGGCTTTCGTCGACACCGAGATTCCACTGCCGGGCGGCGAAAACATGCTGCCGCCGAAGTTCGAAGCGCGCGTGCTGCAGGAAGTCGCGCCCAGGAAGCATGAAACCGTGCTGGAAATCGGCGCGGGCACCGGCTACATGGCGGCGCTGCTGGCGCACCGGGCGCTGCATGTGACGACCGTGGAAATCTCGCCTGAACTGAAGGCGATGGCGGAAAAGAACCTGGCCGACTACGGCGTGGGCAATGTCGACGTGGTGCTGGGCAATGGCGCCTTCGGCTGGGAAGGCAGCGGCCAGTTCACCGCGCCGTATGACGTGATCGTCATTTCCGGCTCCCTGCCGGTGCTGCCGGACGCCTTCCTGCGCCAGCTGAAAGTCGGCGGCCGCCTGCTGTGCGTGATCGGCGAGCGTCCGGTGATGGAAGCGCGGCTGATCAACCGCACCTCGGAAACCGGCTACCACACCCGCAACCTGTTCGAAACCAGCGTGACGCCGCTGCGCCAGGCGGTTCATCCTTCCCACTTCAAGTTCTGAGGACCAGCGATGCAACATCTGAGCGCGCCTGAACTGGCGCAATGGCTGGCCGACCCGGCCCGCGACAAGCCGCTGCTCTTGGACGTGCGCGAGCCCTGGGAATTCCAGACCTGCCAGATCGCCGGCTCGACCGAGATGCCGATGCGCACGGTGCCGGCGCGGCTGGCCGAACTGCCGCAGGATGCGCCGGTGGTCTGCATCTGCCACCATGGCGCGCGCAGCATGCAGGTGGCCAATTTCCTGGAGCAGCACGGCTTTTCCGAAGTGTCCAACCTGACCGGCGGCATCCATGCCTGGGCGCTGCAGGTCGACAACAACATGCCCACTTACTGAAATCCACGCCGGAGACTTTATGCGCCTATCCCGCCTTGCCGCCCTGTTTGCCACCACCTTCTTCGCCTGCCAGACGCAGGCCGCCGACCTGTTGCAGGTTTACCGGGAGGCGCTGGCGAATGACGCGGTGTTTGCCGGCGCCCGGGCGGCGCTGACGGCCGGCGCGGAACGCGCGCCGCAGGGCCTGGCCGGACTGCTGCCCAACGTCGGCGTCACCGGCAGCTATGTGCGCACCGACGGCACGGTGGATATCTCCAGCCTGAATGTGCGACGCGACAGCGGCGCCACCGTCAACAGCTACACGGTGTCGCTGGCGCAGCCGCTGCTGCGCTGGGCGAACTGGGAAACCTACCAGCAGGGCAAGCTGCTGACCGCGGTCAGCGAAGCCCAGTTCGCGCAGGCCCAGCAGGACCTGATCGTGCGGGTGGCGCAGGCCTATTTCGACGTGCTGGCGGCACAGGATGTGCTGGCCACGGTGCAGGCGCAGAAGGTTGCGATCACCGAGCAGCTGGCCTCGGCCAAGCGCAATTTCGAGGTCGGCACCGCCACCATCACCGACAGCCAGGAAGCCCAGGCGCGCTACGACCTGGCCGAAGCGCAGGAGTCGGCGGCCATGAATGACCTGGAAGTCAAGCGCAGCGCGCTGCAGCAGATCATCGGCCGCCCGGCCGGCGACCTCGCGACGCTGAAACCCGGCCTGCTGCTGCCCCGGCCGGACCCGGAACGCATCGAGCCGTGGATAGACAGCGCCGAGACCCGTAACTACGGCGTGATGGCGCAGCAGTTGTCGCTGGAAGTGGCGCGGCGCGAAATCAGCAAGAACCGGGCTGGCCATTATCCGACGCTGGACCTGGTGGCCAGCCGCACCCATTCGAACCAGAGCGGCGTGCTGCCCACTGCAGTGAACCAGGCATCCGGCATCGTCTCCAACACCAGCAACATCGGCGTGCAGTGGAATATCCCGCTGTTCTCGGGCTTCGCAGTGACCAGCCGGGTACGGGAATCGATCGCGCTGGAGGAGCGCAGCCGGGCCGACCTGGAAAACGCCCGCCGTGTCGCCACCCAGGGCGCACGCCAGGCTTTCCTGGGCATCAACAGCGGCCTGGCCCAGGTGCGGGCGCTGCAGGCGGCGGAAGTGTCGAGCCAGTCTGCGCTGGAATCGAACCGGCTTGGCTACCAGGTGGGCGTGCGCATCAATATCGACGTGCTCAATGCGCAGCAGCAGCTCTACGCCACCCGGCGCGACCTGGCGCGCGCCCGCTACGACACCCTGGTCAACAGCCTGCGCCTGAAATCGGCGGCCGGCGTGCTGCGCGAGGAAGACCTGACGCAGGTGAATGCGCTGCTGCAGTCGTTCTGAGCGCTAGGTCAGCGCGCGGGCACTTCATAGTGCAGCGGCCACGAGCCGACGCGATCGGCACGATCAGCGCGATCAGCGCGATCAGCGCTTCTTGTGCTTGGGCCGTTTCATTACCGGCCATGCCGTAGGCGAAAGGGCAGAAACCGCGATGCAGTAAATCTGCAGTGTCAGGCCCCGTCTTGGATCGAATCCGGCGTCAGGCCTGCCCTGCCCGCCTCACACTTATCACTACCCGCCTGTTTGGCGCCAGGCAGTCCTGCTGCTCCTGACCGCTGCCCGCGCAACTTGACAGCGGCACCTTGGGATCGGCCGCGCCCATGCCGCGCACCGTGATCGGCACGTCCGGCAAACCGTTGGCCTTCAGGTAATCCCGCACCGCTTCCGCCCGCGCCTGCGACAGCTTCAGGTTGACCGCATCGCTGCCGAGCTGATCGGTATAGCCGCTGATTGTCAGTGTCAGGCCGGCAACCTGCTCGCCATCTTGCACCGACGCTTTTGCTTCCTCTATCAAACTGTCCAGTTCTTCCTTTCCCTCCAATTTCAGCGTTGCCTGGTCGAAGTCGAACAGCACATCGGACGGCAAGTCCAGATCGTCCGACGCGGGCACATCCGCCTTGCAAACCGGGCACGGCGCTCCGCCACAGGCGGTGCCGCTGTCGGAAGTGGCGTTGGCTGGCGTATTGGCGTCGTCATTGCCGGGCGCGGGTTGATCGTTGCCATTGGTGGGTGGCGCTGGCGGATCGCCGCTGCCTTGGTTACCGGCCGGGTCGGACGAGGTGGGAGGCTGCGAAGCAGGCGGATTCGACGAACCGCCTGGTCCGGCGGGATCGGCAGACCTGGCGCCCTCCGGCGAAACCCAGACCGGGTTCGACCACTCGAAGGCATCGCTGTTCATGTGCAGCGTGATATCGGTGACCACCGGCACCCTGCCCTTGGCCAGCAAGGCGCTGACAAAGCTGTCCTTGCCATCGTCGGCTACCTGCAAGCCGCCGGCGAACACCTTGGCCACCAGCGGCACGCCCGGCCGGTAGCCATGAGTGATGCGCACCTTGAGCAGATTGGCGTCGAAGATGTTCTGGCCCGAACTGGCCTTGATGATGGCGGGATTGCGCAGCGCCAGCGACGAATTGGGCAGCACGCGGGCATTGGTATTGTGCTTTTCCTTCAGTTCCAGCTCGCTGAAGTCATCAAAGCTGGCCTTGGCGGGATTGATCAGCTCGAGGCGGAAGTTACCCTGCATGTCGACCGCCGCCCGCGCCGCCGCCTGCGCCACTTCCTCGGCATTGCTGCCGCCGCCGTACAGCGGCGCCAGATGGCGCAGGTAGGCGGCGCTGATGGACTCGGCGGTCGCATTGTGCATGCTGCCGGCCCGCACCGCCATGAAGCCGGCATGGTTGACCTGGTTCTTGGTGAAGAACAGCAGTGCGTATTGAAGTAGCGCCAGGCCGACCAGCAGCAACACCGGGGCGACGATGATGAACTCGGTCATCGAGGCACCGCGCTGGGGGTGGGAGGGTATCGCGGCTTGCTTGTTGAAAAAGGGATGGGCCAGACGGTGCCCAGGCGCGATGCCCAACCGCGTGATGCTGCCGGCGGCCATTTCCAGCACATGCTTTGCACCCGGCCTGGCACTGGCGCGCCACGGGGGGATGTCGGCGACGCAGCGCAGGACCACGCCGTGAGTGTCGAGATAGAGAACATCGATGGTTTGCCGCATGAAGGCGGTATGGATGCTGGCGCAACGGGTCAGAAGCAAGGCGCTCATTGGCTCCAGAGGGTGTGCGAACATCAGCCCGCGCAGGCGGTGCCAGAAGTTGTCGGCGGTCCGGACATTCAACGGCTTGAAGCCAGAGCAGGTATACAGACCGGTTGTGATGTCAGCACCCGTAGCCTGGGTTGAGCGCGGTGAAACCCGGGCCATCCCTGCCTCATTCACCAGAACCTCCGCTCCCAGCCTCCCCGCCACCCCCATCAACCGGATAAATCCCCTGACGTACAAACCGGTGAAATGAGGAAGAAGTCCACTGCACCACGTGCGATATCTGGCCATGCTTCACCGGATTGAAAGGAATGTAGTCGACGTGCCGCGTCTTATCGCGCTCATCACACAAGGCGCGCTCCCGGCACTGACTTTGCCAGGTTCCACGTTCCCCCTTCCTTGCGCGACTTGCACTACGCCATTCGCCACGGGGAATCTGGCAGGAAAACCGGGTCTTGATTGCACGCCAGCGGCCTGGGTAATCTGCTTCGCCGCTTGGTAGCGTCCATAGGGAATGCAAGTGGTCAGGCATGACGACTACGGCATCGAGGGGGAAGGATCGCTGCGCCTGCACTGGTTGAAATGCGTTGCACAGGATTGCAATTTGGTCAATCAGCAAAGAAGAAGTACGGTTCAGCAAGGCGATAGTAAAGAAGTAACTGGCACCGGAGAGGAAATTGCGACGGTATTGGACCATGGCTTTTCAAGTTATTTGCAGTTTTTGCTGGTGGTGTGACCCTAAGATGACGACTCAAAATTTTTTTGGCAAGAAATTTTCACTTCAACCTACAAATTCCCTCTTTAATTATTTAAACCCTTGAATTATTTTTCCGAACCATATAAAGATGCAGCTCGCTTAACATTTATGCATTCTTCGTAGCAAGCTTGACTTTTTCCACAATCCCATAAATTTTGGATTGCACCAATACCATTTCCTTCCTCATCCCACTTACCAGTATAGAATGCAATTTCATTTACAGGAAAATCGTATTCGTCATTTTTGACAACCATATAGACTATCTTTCGATCTTTATCAAAAATTCTATATTTTGGCGGATAACTTAATCCTCGATTTTCTGACCAATTTTTTCCATTAAACCTATAGAGAACACTATTAAGATACTTTCTAAATTCAGTTGGTCGATTGGTCATCCAATCTATTTTTACATCTAGAATTTGACAATCAGCCTTCCCGTCAATGCTAAGATAATATCTACCATACCAGAAAGAGTTCACAGGGAGCGCAGGCTCCCGGGCTTTTACCTTTTTACAGGTAGGCTCCGGAACGACATGAAACCTGTTTTTTATTTCTGCATCAGTCAATTCTTTAGCGTGAGAAAAAGACGTCAGCATTATATATCCCAAAAAATATATTGATTTTTTTCTTATTACATGGTTGCAGCAATACTTAAACTTAGAAAACTTTTTTCGAATACTCATTATATCTGCGCTCAATTTTTTCAGCCAAACCCCGGGGTCATAGCTATTGTAAAATATCATCTCTCCAGCCTTTCCGATAACGCGTCAATTACAAATCTATATTTGTCCTTACAACTAGAGGGCAAATCACTGCTCAAAATTTCCTCCTTTTCCATATAAAAAGAATAAAACCAAGCCGACTTAATGTCATTCCATTCCCCGTCGGGATTTGTTAACTCATCTCGCCGCGCCATCATTGGAAATTTAAAATATAGCATTGCACCAACAGCCAAGTATTGGCGCAAATCGTCACAAGTTGCGGGCACGCTTTTTAGAGACGGACTATACCCTGCATTACCATAAACGTAATCAACAACGACTCTTTGATTGCGTTCTTTATCAAACAAAATCATTGGGATCCAGGCATTTAACCCTCCGCCAAATTTTTTCCAATTTTTTCTTTGGAATTTGACTACTCTTGTCGGAAATCCATAAATTTTCCCGGTGAATTTCGATGACTCTAACTCAGCAACGTCATACAATTCGCACACTCCGTCGCCATCAGCATCTACCCAACGCCGGTATGATTTTTTTTCTGAATAATGATTAAAATCAATACCATGTATCATTATCTTTTGAGGTGCTCTCGCTTTTGGAATTTTGCAGTTTTTTAAATCTATCCAAACAAAATCAGCAAGAAATGATTCAAGTTTTTGCGACGAACTCGCATAACATGAATAAACGTTAAATACAATCAAAATACATGCAAACGAATGAAAAAAATTATTCATTTTTTAATCCAAATTCAATCGAATCATTAAAACTCCGCTCTCTTGAATCTCATTTTTCGATACGCATCGCAGCGATGGAAAATTACCGTAGACTTCGGGCTTAAAATCCCCCGAAATTTTTTTTACGTAATCTTTTGGATCATTTGACTTTAGGCGGGATAGCGAAAGCCACCACGTTCCTCCATTATGCCTTCGCGCCAAACGCATTGCCATTTCCAAATCTATTTTATTTTGATCCTCGCTGGATTTTTTATAAGCGAGGGGATAAAGCTTTTCCTCATCATACTTCAACCCAAAATCAGGATAACTTATCAATTGACTTTCTCTAATACGAAAATAAATAACTGCCAGTTTTTCCATCAATCCTCCTGGGGCATTGTCGCGTACAAGCGCTTTAAACCATTGAGATGAAGATTCGACAGTATCCCAAGCCGCCCATGCAGCTGCATCAATTATTTCAGTTTCATTTGTACCTCTTACATAATCTGTATTAGAAACCAAATCTCCTGACGCATTCTTTTTTAGAAACTCCCACATGCTCTTAGAAAGACCAGTTCTTTCAGAAAAATAGCTTTTATTCAAATCCTTTAGGTCGTCCCATGCAGTAGATAAAATTTCTTTAGAAGGACAGCGCATACCTTCACCTTCATAAGGATTTTTTTCTTCCTTCATACACCTTCCATAAACATAAATCCATTTTGCGCGGCTAGAGGCCTCTATAATATCTTGCTTATTGATTTCCCTACCAAATATAGAATCCAGATCCTTCTGATCTATTTTATTTTTTTCGACAAATTTCTTGTTTAATAAATTCTTTACAAGAAGTTCGGCAAGTGTTTCCGGAGCAAATTGGAGATGGCTATATGCAGCTGGCACTCTATCCACAAAATTTCTAGCTCCATCAATAAAAATTCCCGCATTAGATGGACAACCTTTGACACTGCAATCTTTATAAATTTGAGATACTTCGTTTATTGAGATTGCTTGATTTAGCTTGACAAATTTTCTTTTTCTTAAATCTTCAACAGTTGATGTCGATACCTCAGCATCCCCGCAATTAAGCAAACGTTGCGGCAAAGAAGCATCGGTTGGCGTTATCGGTATATCTTCTGGAGAAAATTTTATGGGCGGCAAAAGCAAGTTCTTGCTTACGCACAGTTTGGATTCATCGGAATTATTGGAGAATCCCGCCACCAACAACGCCGCATCCCGATTACTAAAATTCCCAATCGTAAAATTCGGCAACCCAATCAAATTCTTCCCGTAATGCTTCCTGAACCCATCGACCGTTTCATCCGCAGCCCCATTCCAGGAAACAGCCTTCTTCCCGCCCGTCAAATAATCCCCGCCTCCATCGAACAGCAGCCCCGTCTGGTTTTTCGCGTACTTTTCCATTAACTGGTTGATCGCATCGCTGCCACCGTCGCCGCTGGCTTCGATGCCGTCGATGCTGAAGGCCCAGCGGGCGCGGGTGAAGCCCTGGCTCACGCCTAGCTGCTTCCCCTTGGCGTCGGTGGTTAGGGCGTAATAGATCAGGCGGGCGGCGCCGTCGGGGTCGATGTAATGCCAGGGCTGGCCGGCGACGTACGCGGTCAGGTCCAGGCGCAGCGCGGGCGGGACGTTGGCGGACAGGGTGTCGGCGATGCCGGCCGGGTCGGGGCTCAGGAAACGGCCTTGCGATGGGTCGTAGTAGCGGGCGATGTGGTAGGACAGGCCGGTTTCACCGTCGGCGTACTGGTTTACCAGGCGCAGCCCGGGGTCGTGCGGGCTGGACGGCGCGCTTTTGGGGCGATTGCCCCAGGCGTCGAGCTCGGCACGCCACAGGGTTTGCGCCGGCTTGCCGTCGTCCGCCAGGGAGCGCACTTCACTCAGCGCACCGCGGCTGTCGGTCTGCAGCGCATGCGCGACGCCCTCGCGCAGCCATGCCACCGCCCGATATCCTTCGTACAGGTACTGGTTCAGGCTGCGCCGGCCCTTTGGATCGATATTTACCGCAGCGATCAGCTGCGTGCCCTCGTACAGATAGTACTCATCTCCGGCGGTGGTGTGCTTGCTGGCGCGACGGCCGCGGGCGTCGTAGCGGTAGCGGGCGACGGGTTGCGATTCTGACTGGCCGGCATTGAGCGCTGTACCCACCTCGCTCAGCTGGCTGGCGGCATTCCAGCGTAGCAGCAGTTCTCCCCTGGGTGCGGACAGACGATGTGGCAAGCCGGCTGCGTCATGGTCGGCGCCCGGGACTTGGGTGCTCAAACCGGGTTCGACCTGCGGCGCCCTGCCAGCCCAGGCGGTTGGTCCTGCCCCTCCTGCCCCTCCTGCCGTCATGGCAGGCAATGCCGCCGCGCCCGATGCCGCCGTCAACGCCTGGTCCGCTTCCCGCGGCGCGAACACCGCAATGCGGGTTTTCCAGCGCCAGCGGTCCAGCCAGGTTTCGGGCAGTCGGGTCATCAGCGCATCCAGCCAGACTGGCCAGTGGATCTGCTCAATCCCTGCCTGCTGGCCGCGATATGGTGCGCCGGCGTAATAGCGCCAGGCCAGGCGCTCGCCGCCCGGCAGGGTGCGCGAGATCAGGCGGCCGGCACTGTCGTAGCGTGACTGCAGGCTCATCCGCACCGGCGCGCCGCCCTCGCTGCCGGCGATGTCCACCTGCATCTGGCTGACCTGGCCCCAGGGCGCGTGGCGGTAATGGGTGGCGTGTGTCTGATGTCCGGCGATGTTCACGGTTTCAGTCAGACGCTCCGGACCGCGCCAGGTAATGTCCACTTGCTCGGGCAACTCGCCCGGCATGGTCCGCTCCACGCGCAGCAGGCGGCCAGCGGCATCGTAGCGGGCCAGCGTGATGGCAGCGCGCGCATCGCGGATCTCGACCAGGCGGCCGGCTTCGTCATAGCGGGCATGCTGCCAGCCTTGGCCAGGATTGCGTATTGCCACTACCTGGCCGAAATCGTCGATGCGGCGTTCGGCCGAGCGGCCATTGGCGTCGAAACGCAGCGCTTCATGGGCTGCTGCGGTCAGTGGATCGCCGTACTGGGTCGGCCAGAGCGCGTTGGGGGCGGCAACAGAAGCGTTGGTCTGGCCTGCCGGAGGCAACATGCCAGGCACGGCAAGGGCTGGGCTGGCCGCCGCGCCTGCCAGCGATGGCGCACGCGCCCTGGCGGCGGCTATGGCAGGCATTGCTGCTGACGTCATGGAAGTTTTGGAGGTTGTGGAGGTCGCAGAGGGTGCAGAGATCGTGGAGATCGTGGAGATCGTGGAAATCGCGGAAGTTGCGGATGCCATGAAAGCCTGCGTCCCAGCCACCTCCCCTTCCTCCAGCTCGCGCACCGTGCCATCGGCTTCCACCAGGGCGCTCGGCCGGCCCAGCGCATTCCAGCGCAGGCCCAGTTCGCGTTCGGCCAGCACCGTGACGCCGTCCGCATCCAGCGCCCGTTCCCGCACCTGCTCCACCTGCCCCAGCGGATCGTAGGCATAGCGCAGTTGCCGCACCGTGCGCTCCCAGCGCAGCGTCAGCACGGCGAGGCGGCCGGTGTGCGGGTCGTAGTCCATCTCGCTGATGGCGCCCATCGGGTGGCGGACTCGGCGCACATGGGCGCCCCGCGCGTCCCATTCATAGCGGGTGATGTCGGAGTCGGCCGGCGAGCCGGCCGGGCCGTTGGGCAGCGGGCCGTCGATTTCCGACAGCAGGCTGCGCCCTGCGATCTCTGCATAACGGTAACGCGTGGTGCGCGCCTGCATGCTGCCGTCCGCCGGGTGGTAGCCGGTTTCGGTCACTGCCAGCGCTTGCTGCCGCTGGTTATACTCGATGACGGTCCTGTGATCGTGCCCGGCCAGCACGCTGGGCATGGCGACCTGCTTCGGACCATGCTGGCTAGCCGGCAGCGATGTTGCAGGCGATGTCCCGGGCGCGACAGCCGCGATGCCGGCTGGCCGGTACAGCTGGCGCAGCACCAGGGTGCGGCTGGTCTCGCGGCCGTGGGCATACTGCACGGTCTTGCTGGCATACGTCCGGCCCCAAGCGTCGCGCTCCTCGCGCCGGCCTTCGACCGGCTTGCCGTGCGCATCCAGCCGCGTGACTTCCTGCAGCCGTCCCAGCCTGTCATAGCCGTAGCGGAGATTCACCGGACCGCAGCCCTCGCAACCGTCGCCGCGCGCTTCCAGCAGGCGGAAGGCGCCGTTGACGATGGCATGGCGGTAGATGGTGACGCGGCCGTCGCCATCGGTGAGCGTGGTGCGGCCGGGCGTGCACCGGTCCAGCATGATCAGGCCGGCGCCGGCATGCGGCTGACTGCCCGGTGCCGCGTCCTGCGCCGCCTTGCCGCTGGCCGACAGCACCGCCAGGCCGTTGCGGTCGTAGGCCCAGCGAGCAATACGCTGGTCGATCTGGCGATCGTCGCCGCCGGCGCCGGTGACGGAAATACCGGTCAGGAACGCGGGAAAGCGCGGGTCTTCGTAGTGATAGCGCCGGCGCAGGCTGCTGCGGCTGTAGTCCGAGGGACGATCGCCGCGGCCGTCGAGCGAGCGCAGCCTGCCCGGCTCGTGATGCGTCGGCAGATGGACCGCAATCAGGTTTTCCGCCTGCTGGCGCAAGCCGCCCGGCGTGGCGTCGCCATAGTCGTAGAGGATACGGCCGACCGGGGTATCCACATGGCGGATCGCGCTCAGCCTGCCCGGCCGCAGGCCTGCCTGCGCCAGGTAGTGGAAGGTAAGGCTGCGGCCCTGTGGATCGGTGACGGTGGCAAGGCGGCCGTCGGCCAGGCGCGCGATTGCCAGCGCCTCGCCGCTGGGCAGCATGATGCGCCGCAGCCGGCCGTTGCGGTCGAAGCCAAGCTCCCGGCCATCCGGCCAGCGCCAGCGGTAATGCAGCACGCTGTCGTCGCGCGCGATGCGCACCATGCCCTCGGCCGGGTTGGCGCTGGCAAACAGCGTCGCGCTCAAGGCGCTTTTCGTGAAGACGCGCCGTGCGCCGTCGGCCTGCACGATCCGCAGCGCGCGGCCCTCTGCATGCAGCCGGGTGTCATAGGAAAACTGCCAGCCGCGGCCGATGCCATGGAGCGGCATGCCGGGCCGCGCCAGTTCGCTGTTGTAGTGGCGGACCAGTTCCAGGCCCAGTGCGCCGGGCAGCGCCGCCATGTCGGTTTCGCGCTGGTGCTTGTTGCCGGTGATGAGATTGACCGGATTGCCCACGCCCTGCGGCGCGCCGCCGGTGGCGGGCAGTCCGGCGACCTGCTCCTCGCCGCAGGGAGAGCCGGCGACATCCGGCCCGCAGGCGGACGGCTCGGCAGCCCAACCGTGGCGGGCAATGACGCAGGCAAGCAGCAGCAACGCAATCGGAAGAATCCGGCAAAGGCATGCACGCATGACGAAGCGATCGGCAAACAATCAAGGCAATCGACGCGGCGGGCTGCTTGCCGGCCACGGGCTGCCGCGCTGCGTCGCAGGCGGGGAAGGAAGGCAATACGGGGCAATACGGGGCAAGACGGGTAGGACGGGTAGGACGGGTGAGACAAAGGCCGGTGCAGTGCCGGCAGGTGCCGGCGCGGGCATGCGCCCGGGCGCTACGGAAACGGTGTGGCAAAACAGGATTGCGATGCTGCTGCGCTTGGCGGGCAAAGGCAAGCGCTCCTGGCGCAATGGCAGAAAAACGGCGACGGCCGGCAAAGCCGTCCTGCAGACCGTTCTGCTATTGAATCCAGCGTACACAGGAGTCAACACGGCAACCCGTTGGCACCTGTTCCCGCCGCATGATCATCCAAATGGCGAAAGTGGCCGAAAACCGGGCGCGTGCGCCGGATAGGCTGGGCCAGCGGCGGGTATCGCGATGGGGGCAGACGCCGGCCGCGGCTGGGAGGCCTGCGCCAGCTCGGCATCAGCCTGCCGGGATGGGATGAGCTGGGCCGGGGCCATGGAAAGGTCAGGCGCTTGTGCGTCCAGTAACGGCGCCTCATGTCGTGTGTTGAGCGACAATTGCGCCATGTAGGCCTGCCAGACGGGCAAGCTAGCATCAGGCGGCGGTGCGACCGGAACGCCGTGCTGCACGGATGTCACTGTCGCCACTTGCGTGCCCGCCGGCAGTTCAGCATGGTCGTAGATCACTGCGCCTGGCGCCACCCGGACACCGGCGCCAAGGCGCGCACCGTAGCCGACCACGGCCCCCTGGCCCAGGCACAGGTCGCCTCCGACAATGAACATTGCCGGCAGACTCACGCGCGGACCGACGCAGAAGCGGCGCACGCGGGCGCCGTCCGCCACCGCAACGCCATCGGGAAGACGCACACGCGGTCCGATCACGACGTCCTTACCCAGCAGCACCCCATCGCCGATCAAGGCGCTCGACCGGATCACGGCATTCCCGGTGAAGACAATCTCGCGGCCCAGAGCGGCATTGCCGGCAACCTGCAGGCGGTCGATGCGGGCGCCGCTGCCGATGATGGCGCCATCCGGTATGACAACGCCCGGCCCCAGCCGGGCGTCGGGGCCGAATGCCACCTGCCGACCTACCGTCACGCCGCGGGAAATCCGCAGGTCGCCATATATGCGGGTGCCGGGCGGCAGCTGCACATCGCCGGAAATGTGGACCTCGCGCACGTTGGCGCCAGGCGCCACTTGCAGGCTGTCCGGGAGACATACGTACGGCCCGATTTCCACGCCGTGACCAAATTCGATATCACTGCCAAGCATGGCGCCACGCCGGACGACCAGGTTGCCGCCGACACGGCTTCCCTGTGGCAGCACTACGCCTTCGCCCAGGCGCAGATCAGTCAGGCAAGCGCCGTCGCACAGGATCACGCCCGCAGGCAGCCTCACGCCCGGGCCAATCACCACGTCACGCCCCAGCATCGCGTGCTCGCCTATGCAGGCGCCGGCGCCGATGACGGCATTGCCGTGCAGATGCAGGCATGCCGGCAGGCGCACATCCGGCGCGATATCGAACTGGGTGATGCGTGCCTGGTCGGCGATGCGCGCACCGGCCGGGATCCACACTCCCGGCCCGACTTCCACATCATCGCCAAACTCGACGCCCGGACCGACATGCACGCCCTGCCTCAGGCGCAGGCTTCCGCCAATCCGGGTCCCGGCAGGCAGTGTCACGCCTGGCGCCAGCTCGAAGCAGCGCACCCGGGCCCCGGCCCGGAATACCAGTCCATCGGGAATCCGGCAGGCAGCTTCGATGTGAACCCCGTGTTCGAACAGCGTGCCATCGCCGAGCTCCACGCCACTGGCAAGGTAAAGGTCGCCATCGATGCGCGTGCCCCGTCCCAGCCGCGCGCCGGCCACATCGCACTGACGCACGATAGCGCCGGCACCGACCGAGAAGCCATCCGGAATGCTGGCGCGAAGAGTGACATCTGCACCCAGCGCCACGCCGCGTCCCACTTTTGCATTCGGTCCGAGGACGAGATTGCCGCGGACGACAGTACCCGCCGGCAGGGGCGCATTGAGCCGCAGGTGGTCGATCCGGGCGGCTTCGGCGACATGCAGGCCGGCTGGCAGCTGTACCCCCGGCCCGATGCGGTTGTCGCCTTCAAACACCACGTTGCGCCCGACCTCGCAGCGGCGCCCCAATGTCAGGCTGCCGCCTATCATCGTCTGCTGGGGCAGCCGGCATCCATTCAGGTGCAGCCGCTCGATCCGCGCCCCCTCCATCACCGTTACGCCAGCCGGAACGACCACGTCTGGGCCGACATCGGCGCCGCCGCCGAATACCACGGCGATGCCGACCACGGCGTTCCTGCGCAACGTGAGGTCGCCATGCAGCACGGTGCCGGGCGGCATGCTGGCGCTGGAGGCGATGTCGCAGCAATCTACCCGGGCGCCGGCGGCGACCACGACGCCGCGCGGCAAATAAAGCCCGTCGCCTATCTCTGCCTCGGCACCGACTTCCACGCCGGCGCCGAAACAGACCCCTGCCCCGATGCTGCTGCGGCTTCCCAGGGACAGGCTGCCCTCGATCCGGGTGCCCAGCGGCAGAGCGACGCCGCGGCCCAGGTATAGCCGCCGCACCCGTGCCTGTTCGGCAACTACAATGCCGTCAGGCAAGTGCACGCCGGTCCCGATCTCCACATCGGCGCCCAGCGTGACCTGCCTGCCCAGGCGCGCTCCGCGCTGCAGGCGTGCGCTGCCGCACAGCAGGGTGCCCGGCGGAAGCGCAACCTCCTCCAGCGCCAGGCGCGCGACCCGGGCGCCGACAGCCACCACGACACCCTCCGGGATGACCACGCCGGCGCCGACGTCAGCGCCGCCATGAATGATCGCGCCGCTTTCGATCACGCTGCCCCTGCCTATCCTGACTCCTGGCCCCAGCAGGGCATCCGGCGCAACCTGCGCCATGTCGTCCACCTGTGCCATCCATCCCGCCATCAGCCGGGCAGAAGGATGGCGCGGATGCAGGAAGGCCGGCGGCCACAATGCGGCCACCCTGTTCACTGCGTACGCCAATAGCGCGGCAGCCAACGGCTCGCCTTCCGGAACGTCGCCGCCAGCGGCCTTGTCGACCGCGCTGCCGAGCAGCATGCAGGTTTCGCTCAAGCCATGGAATTCGGTCAGGCCCACCTCTTCCGCCTGCGCCATCAGTTCCGCCAGGCCGCGGCACTGCGCCGAATCGGCATCCCATCCCCAGCCCTGGCTGGCGCTGTGAAACATAAGCCGGAACAGCAGGAGCGCCGATGCATTGAAATGGCGGCCCAGCTCTTCCGAAATGCGGCGGTGCCAGGCGGGCGCGCAAACGAGCTGCGGCGGCTGCCCCGGCGCATCCAGGATGAAGCCATCGACCAGCGTCTCGGCATCGAGCTGCGCGCAGCTTTGCGGCATCGTCCGGACCGTCAGCCTCGATCGCCTGGCATCCGGTTCCAGCAAGCGGTCCCGCAGCAGCAGCTTCTCCAGTGGCGGCCAGGCCAGTTGCAGCCACGGCCCCTCTTGCCGCGCTGCGTCCACATCATCACTGCGTGGCAAGGGATGCATGGCGCAAGGCTCCAGGGCATCGGCCAGCAGCGGCACGGCAGAGAGCTCGGCCAGCATGCCGCCAACGCCCCGTGCCGCCATACCGATTGCATCTGGCGCGGCAGCGCGGCCGATGCTGAGCGCGGCGGCGTATAGCCTGTTCCATGTAGTTTCGCTGACACTGATGCACAGTGCCGCTTCATCGCCGCTGACCGTGCCGTGTTCCGGGCTCCAGCGTGCCAACTGATGCATGGCACTGTGCCATTGGCCTTGCTCCTGATAGACGGCGGCCATGCCGTCGGCGGCCGGCCTGGAGCATGCGAGAAACTCGGCAATGGCATCCAGCCCATCGGAATAAAATGCGGTTGCTTGATGCATGGCGGCCTTTCCTGCTTCCGGATAGATGAGGAAAGCGACAGTAAAGCCTGGCCGCCGGCGCTGCCTTGGGACCGCTCAAGCGGCTGTATCGAACCACGCGCGCCCGCGCGTCACCGGCCCCGAGAGGGCAGCGCATGCACTGCATGGAAAAAGGGACGGCGGAACCGGGGCGCTTATGCGCCGCGGCTTGCGCGCAGCGATGGCGCGCAGCGCAGCATCTCGATGGCGGCATCCACCATGCGTTCGGCATGGGCGTCGAAGTCGGCGCTGTCCGGCGTGAAAAGACTGATATTGATCAGGCCGTCGATCTGCGCCTGCATCATGATGCTGGCCAGTTCGGTGTCGAGGTCGGCGGGAAGCTGTGCCCTGGCCACTGCATTGTCGAGGATGCGGCGCAGGTCGCTGCGGCCTTTCAGGAACACATCCTGCTGGCGCTCGATGATGGGTCCGGCTGCCTCCACGAACTCGCATTTGTGAAACACGATGCCCAGCACCTTGCGCGAATGCGGATTGTGCCGCACGTCGTTGAACACGAACAGGATGGTCTTGCGCAACTGTCCCAGCGGATCGGCTTCCCGGTCATCCAGGCCGGCGGCTGCCATTTCCTCCATCGGCAGCCGCACCCGCTCGCACATTGCGTCGAACAGGTCGCCCTTGTTCTTGAAGTGCCAGTAGATCGCGCCGCGGGTAACGTTGGCTGCCTGCGCCACGTCCGCCAGCGAGGTGCGCGACACGCCATTGGCATGGAATACTTCCTCGGCCGCATCGAGGATGCGGTTGCGGGTTTCGAGGGCTTCTTCCTTGGTTGATCTGGCCATGATGGTCCGGTGGGAGACGTACCGTTGATGAATTTCCATTGCAGGATAAAAAAACTTCACCGGCGCGTCATACATACATTCATGAATGTATATATACTAGCAGACTTTGACGGCCACATTGACGGTTTTCGTTACCAAGCACTGTTCATCGCACCGTTACCCGTATTCCTTATCCACTGTTTCCAATGACAACCCGCCGTGTGCCAGCGCGGTCCTTTTGTGTGAGATTTCCATGACAGCTTTCCAACGTTCCTCCTGGGCAGCCGCCTCCCTGGCGCTGCTGGCGCTGGGCGCCTGCGGTGACAAGAAGGCCGATGCCCAGGCCCAGCCGGCGGCCATGCCGCCGCCCGAGGTGTCGGTCGTCACCGTCGCCCCCGAGCGCATCGCCATCACCAATGAATTGCCGGGCCGGCTGGAAGCCACCCGCACCGCGCAAGTGCGCGCCCGGGTGCCCGGCATCGTGCAGAAGCGCCTGTTCACCGAGGGCAGCGATGTCAAGGCCGGCGATGTGCTGTTCCGCATCGACCCGGCCTCGCTGCAGGCCTCGCTGGCCAATGCCCAGGCCGCCCGCGCCCGCGTGGAAGCCAACCTGGCGCAGGCCAACCTGAAGGTGCAGCGCTACCGGCCGCTGGTGGAAACCAATGCGATCAGCCGCCAGGAATATGACGATGCGCTGGCCGCGCAGAAGCAGGCCCAGGCCGATCTGGAAGCCGCCCGCGCCACCCAGCAGACCGCCAGCCTCAATCTCGGTTACGCCACCGTCACCGCGCCGATTTCCGGCCGCATTGGCCGCGCCCAGGTGACCGAAGGCGCACTGGTCGGACAGGGCGAAGCCACGCCGCTGGCCACCATCCAGCAGCTCGATCCGATCTACGTCAATCTGACCCAGTCTTCCAGCGAACTGATGCGGCTGCGCCAGGCGCTGGCGGCCGGCAAGCTGAAAACCGTCGGCAAGGACGAGGCCAGCGTGTCGCTGGTGATGGAAGATGGCACGCCCTACCCGCGCACCGGCAAGCTGCTGTTCTCGGACCTGGCGGTGGACCAGAGCTCGGGCGCCATCACGTTGCGCGCGCTGGTGCCCAATCCCGAACGCTTCCTGCTGCCCGGCATGTATGTGCGGGCGCGGCTGGAGCAGGCGGTTGCCGAGTCGGCCATCACGGTGCCGCAGCAGGCGGTCCAGCGCGACAACAACGGCGCGTCGGTGATGACCATAGCCGCCGACGGCAAGGTGGCGCCGCGTCCGATCAAGACCGGCAGCGTGCAGGGCAACAAGTGGATCGTCACCGAAGGCCTGAAGGAAGGCGATGTCGTCATCGTCGAAGGCCTGCAGAAGGTCAAGCCCGGCGCGCCGGCCAAGGGCGTTCCCTGGAAGCCCGCCGGCGTGGCCGGCACGCCCGTTGCCGCTGCCAGTGCTGCCCCAGCCGGCCCGGCAGCCGCAGCCAACCAGAAATAAGGAAGCCGCCACATGGCCAAGTTTTTTATTGACCGCCCGGTCTTTGCCTGGGTGATCGCGCTGTTCATCATGCTGGCAGGTCTGCTGTCGATGCGCACGCTGCCGATCTCCCAGTACCCGACGATCGCGCCGCCGCAGATCGTGATCACCGCCACCTATCCCGGCGCATCGGCCTCGACGCTGGACGAAAGCGTGACCAGCCTGATCGAGCAGGAGCTGAACGGCGCCGACGGCCTGCAGTACATCGAGTCGCAGAGCCAGTCCAACGGCCAGACCCAGGTCACCGCCACCTTCCTGCCCGGCACCAACCCGGACCTGGCGGCGGTGGACGTGCAGAACCGCATGAAGCGGGTCGAGCCGCGCCTGCCGGAGTCGGTGAAGCAGCAGGGCGTGCAGGTAACCAAGTCGCGCGCCAACTTCCTGCTCTTCACCACCCTCGCCTCCACCGACGGCCGGCTCGATCCGATCGCGCTGGGCGACTATCTCTCGCGCAATGTGCTCAATGAAATCCGGCGCGTGCCCGGCGTGGGCCAGGCCCAGCTGTTCGGCACCGAGCGCGCGATGCGCATCTGGATCGACCCCGCCAAGCTGGTCGGCTACAAGCTGAGCACCGCCGACGTCTCCAACGCGATCCGCGCCCAGAACGCGCAGGTGGCCTCCGGCACGCTGGGCGACCTGCCCGCGCCGAACCGGCAGCAGATCGCCGCGCAGGTGGTGGTCAGCGGCCAGCTGACCTCGCCCGAACAGTTCGGCGAGATCGTGCTGCGCGCCAATCCGGACGGCTCTACCGTGCGCCTGCGCGACGTCGCCACCATCGAGATCGGCGGCCAGGCCTATGCCACCGCCGCCCGTCTCGACGGCAAGCCCACCGCCGCCATCGGCGTGCAGCTGTCGCCCACCGCCAATGCGCTGCAGACCGCCGATCTGGTCAAGGCCAAGATGGCCGAGCTGTCGAAGTTCTTCCCGCCGGGCGTGAAGTACGAGATCCCCTATGACACCTCGACCTTCGTCAAGATCTCGATCGAGGAAGTGGTCAAGACCCTGGTCGAGGCGGTGATCCTGGTGTTCCTGGTGATGTACCTGTTCCTGCAGAACTTCCGCTACACCCTGATTCCCACCATCGTGGTGCCGGTGGCGCTGCTGGGCACCTTCGCCACCATGGCCGCCTTTGGCTATTCCATCAACGTGCTGACCATGTTCGGCATGGTGCTGGCCATCGGCATCCTGGTCGACGACGCCATCGTTGTGGTGGAGAACGTCGAGCGCATCATGAGCGAAGAGGGCCTGTCGCCGCGCGACGCCACCCGCAAGGCCATGGGCCAGATCACCGGCGCCATCATCGGCATCACGCTGGTGCTGGTGGCGGTGTTCATCCCGATGGCCTTCTTCGGCGGCGCGGTCGGCGCGATCTATCGCCAGTTCACGGTGTCGATGGTGTCGTCGATGATGTTCTCGGCGCTCTTGGCGCTGACGCTCACGCCGGCGCTGTGCGCGACGATCCTGAAGCCGGTGGAGAAAGGCCATCATGTCGAGAAGCGCGGCTTCTTCGGCTGGTTCAACCGCGGCTTCGGCCGCACCGCCACCCGCTACCAGGGCTTCGTCGGCCGCATGCTGACCAAGGCCGGCCGCTACATGCTGGTGTACGGCGCGATCCTGCTGTGCGTGGGGCTGCTGTATGCGCGCCTGCCGACGTCCTTCCTGCCGGCCGAGGACCAGGGATATGCGGTGACCAACATCCAGCTGCCGCCGGGCGCTTCCGCCGCCCGCACCGAGCAGGTGATCACGCAGGTCGAGGACTACTACATGAAGCAGAAGGACCTGGCCCATATCGTCGCGGTGCGCGGCTTCTCGTTCTCCGGCAGCGGCCAGAACGCCGGCCTTGCCTTCACGCCGCTGAAGCACTGGGACGAGCGCAAGGGCGAGGAACATTCGGTCAATGCCTTCGTCGGCCGCGCCTTCGGCGCGCTGTCGCAGATCAAGGACGCGATCATCTTCCCGGTCAATCCGCCGCCGATTCCCGAGCTGGGCAATGCGACCGGCTTCACCTTCCGCCTGCAGGACCGCGCCGGCCTGGGCCATGACGCGCTGCTGGCCGCGCGCAACCAGCTGCTGGGCATGGCCGCGCAGAGCAAGGTGCTGGCGGGCGTGCGTCCGGAAGGACTGGAAGACACGCCGCAGCTGCGGGTCAATGTCGACCGCGACAAGGCCAATGCGCTGGGCGTGTCGTTCGCCGACATCAACGCCACGCTGACCACCGCCTTCGGCTCGTCCTACATCAACGACTTCCCGAATGCGGGCCGCCTGCAGCGGGTAATCGTCCAGGCCGATGCCGAAGATCGTTTGCAGCCGGAAGACATCGGCCAGCTGTACGCGAAGAACAGCGCCGGCGACATGGTGCCGTTCTCGGCGTTCTCCAGCACCTCCTGGAACACCGGCCCGGTGCAGCTGAATCGCTACAACGGCTATCCGGCGATGAAGCTGGCCGGCAATGCCGCGCCCGGCCGCAGCACCGGCGACGCGCTGGCCGAGATGGAGCGCCTGGCCTCGCAGCTGCCGACCGGCTTCGGCTATGAATGGACCGGCCAGTCGCTGGAGGAAAAGACCTCCGGCTCGCAGGCGCCGGCGCTGTTTGCGCTGTCGCTGCTGGCAGTGTTCCTGGTGCTGGCGGCGCTGTATGAAAGCACCAGCATTCCGCTGGCGGTGATCCTGGTGGTGCCGCTGGGCCTCCTGGGCGCGCTGCTGGGCGCGACCATGCGCGACATGCCCAACGACGTGTACTTCAAGGTGGGCCTGATCGCCATCATCGGCCTGTCGGCCAAGAACGCGATCCTGATCATCGAGTTCGCCAAGGACCTGCAGGCAGAAGGCATGAGCCTGATCGACGCCACGCTGGAAGCGGTGCACCTGCGCTTCCGCCCCATCATCATGACCTCGCTCGCCTTCATCCTGGGCGTGCTGCCGCTGGTGGTGGCAAGCGGCGCCGGCTCGGCCAGCCAGCGCGCGATCGGCACCGGCGTGATGGGCGGCATGATCACCGCCACCGTGCTGGCGGTCTTCCTGGTGCCGGTGTTCTTCGTGGTGGTGCGCAGCCTGTTCAAGGGCAGCAAGCGCCAGCGCGAGTTCTACGCCTCCCACCGCATCCACACCCATGAGGAACAACTATGATCCCGACCCCTGCCCGCCTGGCTGTCACAGCCATCGCCGCGGCGGTGCTGGCCGGCTGCTCGCTGACGCCGGAACTGGTGCGGCCGCAGGCGCCGGTGGCGCCGGCCTTTCCGCCGCATGCCGCGGCAGCGCCTGGCCTCACGCCGGCGCGCGCCGCCGTCGACATCGGCTGGCGCGAATTCTTCACCGATGCGCGCCTGCAGTCGCTGATAGCGTCCGCGCTGGAAAACAACCGCGACCTGCGCACCGCCGCGCTGCGCATCGAGGAAGCGCGCGCCCAGTACAACGTGCAGTCGGCCGACCTGCTGCCCAACCTGAACGGCGTCGGCAGCGGCACCCGCACCCGCACGCCGGCGGGCGCCTCGCCGCTGGGCCGCGCCATCGACACCACGGTGTACCAGGTCGGCCTGAGCCTGGCGTCGTTCGAGCTGGACTTCTTCGGCCGCGTGCGCAGCCTGAACGAAGCCGCGCTCGCCGCCTACCTCGCCACCGAGGAAGCCCAGCGCGCCGCGCAGATCAGCCTGGTGGCCGAAACCGCCAAGGCTTATCTCAGCGAGCTGGGCGCCGGCGAGCAGCTGGTGCTGGCGCAGCGCACCCTGCAGTCGCGCGAGGAAGGCTACAAGCTGGCCAAACAGCGCTTCGACGTCGGCGCCTCGTCCGCGCTGGATTTGCGGCTGCAGGAAACCCTGGTGCAGTCGGCGCGGGTATCGGTGCTGACGCTGCAGCGCCAGCAGGCCCAGGCCCGCAATGCGCTGACGCTTCTGGTCGGCGCGCCGCTGCAGAATCTGCCGGCCGGCGCCGACCTGTCGTCGCAGAACGTGATCACCGCGATCCCCGCCGGCCTGCCGTCAGACCTGCTGGCCAACCGGCCCGACATCCGCGCCGCCGAGTCGCGCCTGGTGGCGGCCAATGCCAACATCGGCGCCGCCCGCGCCGCTTTCTTCCCGCGCATCTCGCTGACCGCCGCGCTGGGCACGGCCAGCAGAGAATTGTCCGGGCTGTTCGATTCGGGCACGATGTCATGGTCGTTCGCGCCGCAGCTGACGCTGCCGATCTTCGATGCCGGCCGCAACCGCGGCAACCTGGACCTGGCCGTGGTGCGCCGCGACCTCGCCGTCACCGACTACGAGCGCACGATACAGGGCGCGTTCCGCGAAGCGGCCGACGCGCTGGTCGCCCGCGGCACACTGGAGGAACAGGTGGAAGCCCAGCGCCTGGTGCGCGAAGCCCAGGCCGACCGCCTGAAGCTGGCCGACCAGCGCTTCCGCGCTGGCGTGTCGAGTTCGCTCGACGTGCTGGATGCGCAGCGTGAGCTGTTCACCGCGGAGCAGAACCTGGTGCAGACCAGGCTGCTGCGGCTGACCAATGCGGTGGATGTGTATCGCACGCTGGGGGGCGGGTTGAAGGCGGAATGAAACCTTGCCGGCTTCGGCTGGCAACGATTCATGCAGCGTGCACCTGGCCTGGCCGGTGCGCGCTTTTTTATGGGCGGGATGAGCGGGCGGCTTTGCCTGCCGGTTCGTGCATGGTCACTCTGCATGCTGTACAGACCACGCAAGCATTCGAACAGGATGGCTAGCAGGTCTCTGCAAGGTTGCCAGTCAAACCAGCCTGCAGCAATCAGGGACAGGCGCAGATGCGGTGCTCGCTGCGTTTTGCGCCGCAGAGGAATTACCGCCTGTGCCCTGCTGCTGCAACGACGGCGCCGGTATCTGCGCGTACGGCAAGCCCGGCGCATACGCGGAACTGGACGAATAGGGGAAGCTGGCTGCATGCCAGTCCAACGTTCCATGCAGCCTATGGCAACGCGCCGTGTTTTGCCTGGCTCGCTCTGCCTCTGCTTCCCGGGCGCATGCATTCAGTGCAGCATGCACATCCACGATGATGTCCTCATAGTGCTCTGTGCTTTTGGAAACGAGAATCAGGTATCGGGATAGCAGTTGTCCCACTTCCAGGGGCAGGGCAACCGGCAGGGATGGCTGTGCAAACATCTCACCGTCCTGCATCGAAAGAGAAGCCAGCGTACGGTTTCTCTGCTGGAGGTCATCGAGCCGCCCGCCCAACAGGTAAGGTATTGAGGGTTCGATGAACTGGTCCAGGTTGTTATTTATAAGACTCAGATGTATCAGCACAGGATTGCACTGGAATCCGTCAACTATGTGCTCGACCGTTCGGGAGCGACGAAACGTGTCCGTCATGCCGATCTTGTTGCTGGTCAGGTGAAGTGCGGTCAGGGTGCTGTTTTGCTTCAGCAACTGGCTTATCGTTTCCGCAATGCCGTGGTCAATCTGATTGCCGCTGAGATTCAGGGTAAGCACCGCCTTGTTGGTGTTCAAGGCAAGCAATATTTCCTGCGCGCCGCCCGTACCCAAAGAATTGCAGAACAGGTTCAGTGCGGTCAACGTGCTGTTGGTGCTCAAGGCGTGCCCCAGCATAACGCCACTTGCGCCGTCGAGGTCGCAACTCGATAGATCAAGTTCGTTCAGGCTCGTGTTGGCAGCCAGCATGCTGGAGAGGGTTGCTACGGCTTCTTCGCCAAGGTGGTTGTAGCCCAGGTCAAGGGAATTGAGCCGGATGCCGGACTGCAATGCATCACACAACTCCCCGATGTTTGCCGAGGATAGCTTGTTCCCAGCCAGACTGAGCCTGGTGAGGCAAACCGTGGTTCGAAGCGCATCGATGACCACGCAGATTTCCGCATCGCTCCACTGTCCAAACTTGAAGCTTGCTGTGCTGATATGACCATGCTCGAACAGATGCGCCAATGCCTTGGGTTCGCCGTTGCGCATGCACCAGATGCCGAGTTTCACGACGTCTGCCAGATCGTCCGGCACCTTGCCCTGTTCGATAAAGGCTCCGAATACCTGATGGCCGATGTTGTCGGGACAGCTTGGGCATGGCCTGGCCAATTCAAAAGCCGCACCGCCCTGTTCGCCGGTAGTTTGCGGGCCATCGTTGCGTACAGCAATGTAACCGGGTCCGTTCCGGCCATGACTACAAGAGCGCGAAAAAGCAGGTTGCATGAGTTCCCCTTTCAACACGAGTGGAATGAAGGCAATAGAAATGGTGATGCCGGTTGCGTGATTGCGCTCTTCTCCGCGCCCTGGCAGGCGTCGTCCGGGTACTATCTGCACGATCAGCAAAAAGACGGCGTTGGGTAACGCTTCCTAGAGCCATGTTCTGGTGGGTGCGGGAAAACATGCGTGGCATGGGGGAAAGCTTCTCCATCAAGCCTGATGGCGTTGACGCGTCAACAAATAGTTTGGGAAACCGGGCCGTCCGCATGACAACCTGGCATATGTTGCATTGCCACTCGGCCTTTCATGCGCCAGCGGACGACCTGCTCCTCTACACCAGCGTGCAGCCAGGAGGCAGCTCTTGGAGCGCTTCCCCACTGTGAGCAGCCGCTTGTTGCGGCCCATTTTGGGCATTGGCCGCAAGCGCCTGGATTGACAGCGCAATCTCTATCGTCGCCGACTCATAGGCGGCAGTGCTTTCAGAAAGCATCAACATCTGGTTGGCCAGTAAGGTGCCAAGTTCCGTCGGCAGGGCTATATGATTGGCCATACGGCTGTACAGCAAAGCGTCCTGCTGCAGGAAACGCTTGGCGTCATGATTGCGCTTGCATAGATTGTTTATCTTTGTCTTATGGTCATCGCTTAAATTGCTTTTCCACACATTTATCTTTTCCAGCACGGTATTTTTCTCGATTGACGCGCATAAATCCTCAGCTGCATCCCCTCGGAAAATACAGCCATAAAGATCCAACTCGTACAAATTTTCATTTCCCTGCAAAGCAACCACCAAAGCGCGTGTGCTTTCCTCATTGAAATTCCCATTTTCCAGGGAAAAACGCTGCATTCGGCGATGATCAATCAGTTCGCTAGCAATTTTTGCAATATCGTCATCGTTCAAATCTTTACCATCCAGACTAATTTCGGAAAGACCGCGACTTTTCTTGATGATTCTATCGAAGCTGACAGCAGGACCGGAATCAAAATCAATCTGGCTAAAACGCATGCTCTTCAGGCTGCTTTCGATCAGCGCCTCTTCCAGCAGCAAAGCTGTCCCAGGCTCACACTGGTTTTGAAAAAAATTAAATTGCTTCAAACCAGAACTGGCTTGGAGGCAGCTTGCAATTTCACTCATGCTTGCCTTATCAATTTTCTGACGGGATAAAGTCAAACTCTGAATTTTCGTACTTTTCTTGATTGCTCCGAAAATTTCCCTGGCACTGTCGGAATTCAGTCGAATGCCGGAAAGCGTAAGGGACACCCTGTCGCAGTTTTGCAGAGCTTGGATCAGGCAGGCGAAATTTTGGTCGTTCAAGCCTGGACCAGAGATATTGAAGTCTTTCGTGCCGACTTGGTGGCTCAGGCCTTCCGCCAGGCAGGGCAAGGTGTCGGGAGCAAATTCGAGGTCATGTAGAAAAATGCGCTTTAAATCCTTATTTACCTTGAATGCATTACCCAATTCTTTCGCCAACTCAATCGTACAATGCGCTTTAGACAACTCAAAACGTTGGATTGAAGAATTTCTGCAAAGGACGTATGCCATCATGGAAATTTCTTCAGGATTAGGATTATAAGCAGAAAGTGTTTCTTCCTGATTTTTTTCCAGCCACCAGACTAACGCATTTTTCTCATTATTTTTCATACACCACTTGAAAATTTCTTCCTTTTCATGGTGATTGGGCGCAACTTTTCCGGAACAAAATTTCAGGAAACTCCCTAGTTCGACGAAATTGTATTCAAAAAAATTCTTCCGCAATGGCGGCACTTTCGCCTTCCTGATGGAATCGATATCCATGTCACTTTCCGGGCCAGCCGTTGCCGTGGAAAACGGGCTCTCAGGAAGAAAGCTGCGCACGGAATTTAGCAATTCATTCATTGATATTTCTCCTTTTATTTAATATTGATAGCCAGATACGGAACTTCATCATGGATTAATTACAAGACCATTTTTTTGAAAAGACTGCAATTAATCCAAATTTTCAGTTGCATGAAATTCAATGGTTTAGATTAATTAACGCAAAAAGAAGACCGGTTCCTTTAAAGGCAACGAGCCAGACCGATGCCAACAGGGCGAATGAATAGTCTGCAGCCAACTCCACAAGCGCCAAGTCCTTTCGCTGTGCTGTGCTGTGCTGTCAGAGACCAGTATCAGGAACAAGCTCGCTGACTAAGCAACCAATCCTGTTCGAAGCACATCTGGCAGGATCGTGATCCGTCGTTCGTTCTGGCGGCCGGCATGTACGCGAACTTTTTTACCGCAAACAGCAGGTACTATCCTGACTTCCTCAGGCAAGGAGATATCTTGGATTTCGCCACATCGCCGAGTACGGCAGTCAGCCTGGAGAAGGATTTTCTGGGCCATCCCAAAGGCCTGTTCGTGCTGTTCTTCACAGAAATGTGGGAGCGGTTTTCCTACTACGGCATGCGGGCGCTGCTGGTGCTGTACATGACCAAGCACCTGCTTGCGCAAATCGAGCAGGGCGCGGAAGTGCTTGGCTTTGCCGCGCTCAGGTCCGGTATCGAAACCCTGTTCGGCCCGCTGAGTCACCAGGCGCTTTCAAGCCAGATCTATGGCCTCTATACCGGGCTGGTGTACCTGACGCCGGTGTTCGGCGGCCTGCTTGCCGACCAGTACATCGGCCAGAAAAGATCGATCTATTACGGCGCGGTGCTGATGGGCATCGGGCACTTCCTGATGGCTAGCGAACGGTTTTTCCTGCTGGCCCTGTTGTTCCTCATCGTGGGCAACGGCTTCTTCAAGCCCAACATCTCCACCCAGGTCGGCTATCTCTATGCCCCGGGCGACATGCGGCGCGACCGCGCCTACATGATCTTCTACATGGGCGTGAACCTGGGCGCATTCCTCGCGCCGCTGGTCTGCGGCACCCTGGGCCAGAAGGTGGGATGGCACTGGGGTTTTGGCGCGGCCGGCGTCGGCATGTGCATCGGGCTGGCGGTGTACCACTTCGGCCAGCATCGGCTGCCGCCCGCCGGCCTGCCGCTGCGCCCGCAT
Organism: Noviherbaspirillum soli; assembly: GCF_015352955.1. Lineage (GTDB taxonomy): Bacteria > Pseudomonadota > Gammaproteobacteria > Burkholderiales > Burkholderiaceae_D > Noviherbaspirillum_A > Noviherbaspirillum_A soli. The sequence continues at coordinate 348,974 of NZ_JACYOX010000002.1, read as the reverse complement.
CGCAGCCATGCCGGTGCAGCGAAGCCGGAGCGACTGACTGCCGAAGAATGGCAGCGCGTGGTTGCGCTCATCGCAGTGTGCACCGTGACCGTGATCTTCTGGGGCATCTATGAACAGCAGGGCAATACGCTGCAACTGCTGGCGGACCGGCAGGCCGACTGGCATGTCCTCGGCTGGGAGATGCCGTCGAGCTGGTTTCAGTCCTTCAATCCTCTGCTGATCTTCGTGCTGACGCCGTTCCTGAACCGGTTCTGGGGCTGGCAATCGCGCCGCGCCAGCGAACCCGGCAGCATCGTCAAGATGGGCATGGGTTGCCTGATCATGGGGCTGGGCTTCATTCTGCTGCTGGCCCTGATGCATGATCTGCCCACGGGCCGCAAACTGCACTGGCTATGGCTCCTTGCCTGCGTGTTCTTCTTCACGGTCGGTGAAATCTATCTGTCCCCGATCGGACTGTCCTTCGTCAGCAAGATCGCGCCGCGCAGGATCATCGCGATGATGATGGGCATCTGGCTGCTCTCCAGCTTCTTCGGCAACTACATGGCCGGTTACCTGGGCAGCTACTACGAACGCATCGGCAGCGAGCGTTTCTTCGGGCTGATGATTGCGCTCTCGCTTGCGGCGAGCGTCATCCTGATGCTGCTCGCCAGGGGCTTGCGGCGGACCGTGCAGGGCATGTAGCGGGCCGCAGCTACCGTCTATTGCGCAGCATCCTCGCCGCCTTGCCTCGCCGCCTGCCGCGCTTCCCACTGCGCCAGGCTTTCCCGGTACCGCTGCAGCTCCTGCTGGTAGAGATCGAAGATGCAGGGATCGCAGCCGCTGCGGCAGCATTCATCGTCGCCCGGCTGCTCGGGCGGCTGCGGGCGGGGGTCGTGAGAGATGCGGGTGGCCATCGTCGTCATCCAAGCAGGGGCGCCAGCAGCCATACCGTGCGGGCGGTGGCGCCGCGGTGCTGCAGCGCGTATTCACGGGCGCGCATGCCCATGGCCTTGCGCGCGTCGCCATCGGCCAGCAGCGCGGCCGACTGCTGCAGCATGGCGGCGGCGCTGTCGACGCGAATGGCCGCGCCATCGGTGATGGCATCCTCGCTGACGGCGCTGAAGTTGAAAGTATGCGGGCCGATCAGCACCGGCGTGCCGACCGCGCAGGCCTCGATCAGGTTCTGCCCGCCCAGCGGCGTCAGGCTGCCGCCAATGAAGGCCAGGTCGGCCGCGACGTAGTAGGCAAACATCTCGCCCATCGAGTCGCCCAGCACCACCTGCACTTCGGGCGGCACCTCGTATCCCAAAGACGAGCGGCGCCGGTAGGCCAGGCCGCGCGCCTCGATCTCGCGCGCCACGTCGTCGAAGCGCTGCGGATGGCGCGGCACGATCACCAGCAGCGCCTCGCCCAGCGGCGCTTCCGTCTGCACCAGCGCATCGAGGATCATCGCCTCCTCGCCTTCCCGCGTGCTGGCGCACAAGAGCACCGGACGCTTGCCGAAGCGGCCATGCATGGCCGCGCCCGCATCCAGCATGGCCGGCGTCGGGCTGACGTCGAACTTGATGTTGCCGGTGACTTCCACGCTGTTGGCGCCGGCCTGGCGCAGGCGCTGGGCATCGGCCTCGGTCTGGGCGGCGATGCAGGCAATGCCCTGCGCGGCCTTCTGCAGCAGGCCGCCGAAGCGGCCGGCGCGCGCCAGCGAGCGCGCCGACAGCCGCGCATTGACCAGCGCCACCGGCACGTGGCGGGCATTGCACTGGGCGATCAGGTTGGGCCAGACCTCGGTCTCCATCAGGATGCACAGGCGCGGCGCGAAATGCGTCAGGAAGCGCTTGACCATCCAGCCGGTGTCGTACGGCAGATAGACCTGGTGGAAGCGGTCGCCATAGTGGCCATACAGTTCGCGCCCGGTGGCGCGGCCGGTGGGCGTCATATGGGTCATCAGCAGGCTGCGGTCGGGATAGACATCCAGCAGCGCAGCAATCAGCGGCTCGGCGGCGCGGGTCTCGCCGACCGATACGGCATGCAGCCAGATCAGCTGATTGCCCGGCGCCGGCGCGGCGTCCCGGTAAAAGCCCAGCCGCTCGCCGATGTGCCGGCGATAGCCCGGCTCCTTGCGGCCGCGCCACCACAGGCGCATCAATACCAGCGGCAGGCCAACCCACCACAACAACGAATAAAGCAGACGCATCAGATAAGGGTGCGGCCGGTCAGCCGCGTCAGGATGGCAAGGGGACTGGATGCCGGGTCGTACTGGGCATCCGCGGGAAGATGAAAGGTCTGCTCCAGCATGTACTGGCCGGACATGACCGCATGCGAGGTCTGGTCGGAAAAGCAGACCCAGACCGCGCCGGGCGCGAACGGCATCGTGACCTGCCGCGCATCGCGCTGGTAGTCCTGGTCCGATTTCATCGCATCATGCAGTTGCAGCATCAGGTGGTCATATTCGCTGCGCAGCGACTTGGTCACATGCAGCGCGCGGAGCAGGCGCGCCTGCACGGGCGAATACTTTTTCATGCGCGGGAGGAAGTGCCGGGCAACGTCCTCGAACGGCTCGCCCACGCGCCAGACGCGCGGCTGGCCTTCGGGGTTGACGTTGGTGAACACGCGCAAAATGCGCTCGCCATAGTTGGGCCGGGACGGAAAGGCGTCGACATGCAGCCGGCGGTCGTCGGCGCGCCAGGACTGCGCGCGCGTCTCGACCTGCGACGGGCGGAAGCTCGTGGGCGCACTGCGCAGCTTGCCGGTATAGGCCGGCAGCAGCTGGGCCACCAGGGTCTGCGCCTGCTGGCGAAAGCGGCCGACCATGCGCGCGAGTGCAGCCTGACCGGCAGCGTCCAGCACCGTGCCCTTCAGGCCGCCGTTCGCGTCGAGGCTGATGTTGCGCACCTTGGGGTCGCGCACATCGGGCGTCAGATAGGCTTCCTCGCCCGGCTGTAATGCAAACGGCAGCCGCGGAAAGTGCAGCACCTTGCCGGCTTCCAGCGCGGCGATCCATTCGGGGTTGGCTGGTTCGGAGCCGGCGTCCCAGTCGCGCCGGTCGATATCAATGATTTGCTGTTCCATCAGCCGTATTATGCCGTGTCGGGTCGGTATCAGGCTAACGAATGGCCTGGCGTTCCAGCAGGGACAGCGCGGCCGCTTCCACTTGGGCCACGTCAGGCGGCATGCCCTGGTCGCCGAGATTGATGATGCGCGGCGACCAGTTGCCCTCGGTCTTCCAGCGCGGCGAATCGCAATACAGCTCCACCGTGGGCCGGCAGAAGGCCGCGGCGATATGGGTCAGGCCGGTGTCGACGCCCACCGCCAGCGTCGCGCGCTGGGCCAGTGTGACTGCCTCCATCAGCGGCAGCGCCGGCAGCACCCGGGCGCCGGGAATGCCGGCCGCAATCTGCTGCGCCGCCTCGCGTTCCGCGGCGCTCCCCCATGGCAGCAGCACGGCCAGTCCCTGCGCGGCAAGGCGATTGCCGAGCGCAATCCAGCTCTGCTGCGGCCACTGCTTGGCCGGGCGCGCGGTGCCGTGGAAGAACACCGCATACCGCTCCCGCGGCAGCCAGTCGGGTTGCAGCGTCGGCGGTTGAAGATTGAAATCGGCCGGCCCGCTGACCTGGTAGCCCAGGGCGCCGGCCGCCACCTCGCGCGCACGCTGCACCGCATGGGTACGCCTGCCTACCGCGATGCTGCTTGTATGAAAAACGCGAGACACCGCCTCGTAGCCCGAACCTTCGGTGGCATTGGCCAGGCCGATGCGGCGCCCGCCCGGCGCCAGCCGTGCCATGCGCATCAGCAGGCCGGTCTTGAACAGGCCCTGGGTGTCGAACACCAGGTCATAGTCGGTTGCGCGCAGCGCCGCGCGAAAGGCGCGGATCTCGGCGCGCGTGGCGGCCGAGGCCAGGCTCTTGCGCCAGCGCCGCAGCGCCACCGGGATCACATTGCGCACGCCGTCGTTCAGGCGCACCAGGCTCACATACGCCTCTTCCACTACCCAGTCGATCTGCGCATCGGGCGCATGGCGGCGCAGGTCGGCCACCATGGGCATGTTATGCACCACGTCGCCCAGCGAAGAAACCCGCACGATCAATATCTTCATGCCGGCTCCGCGCCGGGCTCCTGGATGCATCTCGATGCGTCAGTAAGGCAGCGCGGCGTCCGGCTTGGCAGCCTGGATCACCCGCTTGAACTCGGACTGGATGCGCGCGAGCGCCGCGTCGTTCTCGGCCTCGAAGCGCATCACCACCACCGGCGTGGTGTTGGAAGAACGCGCCAGGCCAAAGCCGTCCGGATATTCGACGCGCAGGCCATCGATGGTGATGACCTGGTCGGACCCGGGGAACTGCGCTTCCTTCTGCAGCTTCTCGATCAGCGCGAAGTTCTCGCCCTCGTTGAGCTTCAGCTGCAGCTCGGGCGTGCTGGTCGATTGCGGCAGCGCGTTGAGCACCGCCGATGGGTCGCTCTCGCGGCTCATCAGTTCCAGCAGGCGCGCGCCGGCATACATGCCGTCGTCGAAGCCATACCAGCGGTCCTTGAAGAAGATGTGGCCGCTCATCTCGCCGCCCAGCGGCGCGCCAGTCTCGCGCATCTTGGCCTTAACCAGCGAATGGCCGGTCTTCCACATCAGCGGCTCGCCGCCGTTCTGCGTGACCCAGCTCGCCAGGTGGCGGGTGCACTTGACGTCATAGAGAATCTTTTCGCCGGGATTGCGGGACAGCACATCCTTGGCGAACAGCATCAGCTGGCGGTCGGGAAAGATCACCTGGCCATCCTTGGTGACCACGCCCAGGCGGTCGCCGTCGCCGTCGAAGGCCAGGCCCAGCTCGGCGTCGGAGGTCTTCAGCGCATGGATCAGGTCTTCCAGGTTTTCCAGGTGCGCCGGGTCCGGATGATGGTTCGGGAAGTTGCCGTCGACCTCGCAGAACAGCTCGGTGACTTCGCAGCCCAGGCCGCGGTACAGGTCGCCCGCGAAGGCGCCGGCCACGCCGTTGCCGGCATCGATCACGATCTTCATCGGCCGCGCCAGCTTGATATCGCCGATGATGCGCTGCAGGTAGTCGTTGCGGATGTCCTGCTGCCGGTAGCTGCCCTGCCCGCTTGCATAGCCATTGCTGTCGATGGTGCGGTACAGCGCGGTGATGGCGTCGCCATAGATCGCCTCGCCCGACAGCACCATCTTGAAACCGTTGTAGTCCGGCGGATTGTGGCTGCCGGTCACCATAATGCCGGAGCGCGCGTCCAGCGTGCTGGTGGCGAAGTAGACCATGGGTGTGGCCACCACGCCGATGTCGATCACGTCCACGCCGGCGGCCTGCAGGCCTTCGGCCAGCGCCGCGGCCAGCCCCGGGCCGGACAAGCGGCCGTCGCGGCCGATGACAACCGTGGTTTCACCCTTGGCGCGCACGGCGGTGCCAAAGGCCTGGCCGATGCGGCGCGCCACGGATTCGTCCAGCGTCTTGCCGATGATGCCGCGGATGTCGTAGGCCTTGAAAATGGAGGGAGAGAGATTGAGCATGGTTGTCTTGTCGTTTCGTTGTCTCGGTTGGCAAAGGCGCCGGCGTTCGGCCGGCGCCGCTCTGGTCAGGAGCAATGGCAATCAGCGCAGGGCCATTGCGCAATGCTTATTTCACGGCATGGATGCGTGCCGTCTCTGGCTTGATGCGCGCGGTGCGCGCGGTCCAGATAAAATCCTCGATCCCGCACTGCGGCGCATATTCCGACACCGCTTCAAGCAGCAGCTCGCGCACGGTCTCCACGTCGAAGCGGTTGCATGCGTCGTTGAGCCGGTCCAGGATGCGCTGCAACGCCGGCCATGCCAGCTCCGCCTCCTGCGCCCGCATGATCAGCGGATGACCGGTGCCCTGGGCATTGGCGCCGATCAGCAGTTCCTCATACAGCTTTTCGCCGGGACGCAGGCCGATCTGCCGGATCTCTATCGTGCCTTCCGGCGTGGCATCGCTTTTGACCTCGTGGCCGCTCAAATGGATCATGCGCTTGGCAAGGTCGATGATTTTAACTGGTTCGCCCATGTCCAGAACAAACACATCGCCGCCCTCGCCCATCGCGCCGGCCTGCAGCACCAGCTGCGCGGCTTCCGAAATGGTCATGAAGTAGCGGGTGATTTCAGGATGGGTCACGGTGATCGGGCCGCCTGCCATGATCTGGCTATGGAAGAGCGGCACCACCGAACCCGAGGAACCAAGCACGTTGCCGAACCGTACCATGCAGAAGCGGGTATGTTTTTGCTCGCGGGCAAAGGCTTGCAGGATCAGTTCGGCCATGCGCTTGGTGCAGCCCATCACATTGGTGGGCCGCACTGCCTTGTCGGTGGAAATAAGCACGAAGCGGCCGACCCGGGCATCGACCGCGGCACGGGCGATGGACAGCGTGCCGAACACATTGTTGCGTATGCCCTCGACCGGATTGTGCTCCACCAGCGGCACATGCTTGTAGGCCGCGGCGTGATAGATGGTATCGACATTGAAGGTCTGCAGCATGCGGGTGCATTTCTGCTGGTCCAGCACCGATCCCAGGAAAGGAATCAGTTCCAGTTCGATGCCCAGCGACTGGCGCATGCCCTGCAGTTCCTGCTCGATGCTGTAGAGGTTGAATTCCGCGCTCTCCAGCAGCAGCATGCGGCTGGGTTTCAGGCGCAGGATCTGCCGGCACAATTCGGAGCCAATCGAGCCGCCAGCGCCCGTCACCAGCACCGACTTGCCGGTAATGCAGGAGGACAGCAGCCCCATGTCCGGCACCACGGGGTCGCGCCCCAGCAAGTCCTCGATCTCGATGTCGCGTACATCCTGCAGACGCAACTGGCCCGACAGCAAGCTGCCCACCGGCGGCGTGATCTTGACCTTGACCTTCAGCGGTTCCAGCCGGTTCAGGATGTCCTTCTGCTGAGCGCGGCTCAGGCTGGGCATGGCGACAAGGATTTCCTTGATGCTGCGGCGGGTAATCAGTCGTTCCAGATTGTCCGAGCCATGGACCCGGATGCCAGCAATGGTGGCGCCCTGCAGGTCGCGGTTGTCATCGATGAAGGCCACCGGGGTATAGTCGGGCACCATGCGCAGTGCGCTTGCCAGCTGCACGCCGGCGTTGCCGGCGCCGTAGATTGCCACCCGGGTGCCGTCCAGCGGACCCATTGCCCGGATGAAGTACCCGCGGGCGATAAAGCGTCCGGCCACCATGTACAGGATGGCGCTGACCCAGTAGATGCCGAACACGCCGCGCGACAGGCCTTCCAGGCGGGTGACGATGGCGGACATGGTGACCAGCACTACCAGCGACAGCGACACGCCGAGCACGACCACATAGACGATCTTCGGATCGATGAAGCGGATCATGGCCCGGTACAGGCCGATGCGGATGAAGACCGGGATCGACACCAGCGGTGCGGCCAGCATCAGCCAGGCATATTGCTTGATCAGCAACAGGTCGACATGGTCGTAGCGCAGCCAGATGGCGAAGAAAAGCGTGAGCGGCAGCATGACGGCGTCGACACTGGCTGCCAGAAGTTGCTTTTTGAAACGGGATAATTCCAGAATGGCTCTCATCGACGCCGGTTTTATGCAATAAAAACAGCATTTTACCCGGCGATGCCGCTTTGCAGCATTGCAACGCTGGTCGGTTTTCGAATTAATTGATCGGCCGCAGCCTTCGTTGAGTAATTTGCAAAATTTTCAGCCCGCAAATTTTTCTTTCATTGCGGAAGTTTTCATTTGAAAATCCAGTGCTTCCCCGCAAAGAATCCAATAATGGCAATCACAGGCAAGGAAAGAATCTTCCCTGTCAGCGGACTATCCAGCAAGGACGCCGCAAGCGACACCATGCCCAGCGCAATTCCGTAATTGAACGCTACAACAATCAGATATTTGCCGAATGACGCGGTGCGCGCGGCGGAGGTAAAGGTGAACTTTGCATGAAACAGATAATTCACCACCAGGGAAATGAAGAAGCCGGTTGACGTGGCAACAACGAGGCTGGCGCCGTAGGCCAGCAGCCCCTGGAAGATGCCGACATCGATCGCCGCGCTTAGCACACCGCCAGCCAGATAAATCAGAAACCGCTGATCAAGCACCACGCGACCGTCTCCTGGCAAACCTGGCGCTGCGATGCACAGCCCGCGACGGCACGGACGCAATGTCATAGGAGAAAAAGGCAAGAATCAGTTGTATTCCCATGATGACCGGCAGCGCCGACAGCATCACGGTGCCGGCCGGCGTGGCAACGCCCGCCTCGCTCGATCCGGCCCAGCGCAGCCCGCCGTAGATCAGGCCGAACAGCAGCGAAATCACGCCCAGCGGCAACTCCAGCGAGGCAAGCGACATGTCGCGCAGATAATAATTGTAGAAAATCCGCTTGCCGAAATTCCGGATGTGCTTGCCCATGAATTCCCCGACGATCTTCGAGATCTTCAGGTTGCTCACCTCGTCGCCATAGGTGGCATCCATCGGCACGTCCTGCACCACGGCACGCAGGGTATTCAGGCGAAACAGGATATCGGTCTCGAAAAAATAGCGCTTGCTGATCTTTGCATAGGGCAATTGCCCGGCGATGTTGGCATGGATGGCGGTATAACCGTTGGTAGGATCAAAGACATCCCAGTAGCCGGACGACAGCTTGGTCATCAGCGACAGCAGCGCATTGCCGAACATCCGCACCGGCGGCATGTTGCCGATCTCGTCCAGATTGAAGAAGCGGTTGCCCTTGGTGTAGTCGGCCTCGCCATCCAGGATGGGCTGAACGAAGGATGAGATCATGTTCGGGTCCATCTGGCCATCGCCATCGATCTTGACGATCACTTCGGCGCCATCTGCCACCGCCGCCCGGTAACCCGTCATCACCGCGCCGCCGACGCCCTGGTTGACCTCATGCCGCAGCACGACCACGCGATGGTCGCGACATTGCGCCGTCACCAGGTCGCCGCTGCCGTCGGGACATTTATCGTCGACTACATAAATAGCCGAAACTTCCTGGCCGATGGAGTCAATGACGCCGAGAATATGGCGGGTTACCTTGTAGCTCGGAATGACGACCGCGATGCGGCGCGCAGGCATTTCCTGCTCCTGGGGAAATTCACAAACCCCTGGCCTGGAATCGGTAAAAAACGAAGTTGTATTGTTGGTCATGATGAGTGCTGCGCATTCAGTACATTCGCCGGGGCAAATGCGCTGCACACGCCCTTTCCTGCGTTCAATGCAAGATGCTGAACCGGCTTCTTTACGCCGCGAGCGACACCACGGAACAGGTCACCGAAGCCGGCTAACTGCCTTGAAGATCCCGGACTGGCCGGGCAGCACAAGATAGCATTCATCGACAGGCCGCCTTTTGCTTGTCTGCAAAGGCTTGCCGAATTGTCCAGCTTGAATCAAGCCACCCTGCTAATGCGTGACGCCCTCGCGACGCACTACTTTGAGGAAGGTAAGGACGAGGATATTGAGATCGAACAGCAAGGATTGCCGTTGCAGGTACTCGACATCGAGTTTCACCTTGTCGGGAATCGCCAGTTCATCCCGGCCATTGATCTGCGCCCAGCCTGTCAGTCCGGGCAACAATTCGTCCACGTGGTGGCGGGTGCGCAGTTCGATCAAGTCATACTGGTTGAACAGCGCCGGCCGCGGCCCGACGAAGCTCATGTCGCCCTTCAGGATGCTCCACAGCTGGGGCAACTCGTCCAGGCTGGTCTTGCGCAGGAAGGAGCCGATGGGGGTCAGGAACTGGTCAGGGTTGCCGAGCAGGTGGGTGGCGACGGCGGGCGTGTCGATGCGCATGGTGCGGAACTTGGGCATGCGGAAGATGGCGTTCCTGCGGCCGACGCGGTCGGACCAGTAGAGGGCTGGGCCGGGGGAAGTGAGTTTGACGACGGCAGCGATTAATAAGATAGGTACAAAAAGGAAAATGGAAAGTAACGCTGCCAGCCACCAATCTAATACCCTTTTCATTTCGGGGTCGTTTTCGTATTCAAGAATTGCCTGACCGTATTATTAATTGCTTCCTTAGTAGATATGACGGGTGTCCAGCCGAGCTCATTTACGGCGCCGGAAATATCAACGCGTAAGGGATTCACGAACCGATCAAGCTGTTCGCCTTTTCCCGCCAGTGTGGCGAAAAACCGCAATACAGGGACAGGCAAGGGAAACAGTAAAGCGGGCCTACACATTGCCGAGGAAATAAGTTTGATCAGGTCGCCTATTTTCAAGTCGCATCCATCCGAAACTAGCCAGATGCGATTCGCAGCTTTTGGATGCGAGCAGATCAGAACGAGGAAGTCGGCCAGATTTTCTACCGCTATCATGCTTCTCTCAGCGGTAATTGATCCGAATGGCAGCGGCATCCCAAGGCACACCAATTTCATTAAACGCAGGAAATTGGCCCTCACGCCAGGACCATACACTAATGGCGGGCGGACAATGACCAGCTCCATTGATGACGACTGACATAGGGAGATCAAGGCCTGTTCGGCCTCGAATTTGGAAATACTGTAACTGCCATGCGGTTTCGGTACGTCGTCTGGCGAGAAAGGGATTATCCCGCTTGATTCGCCATTCACCTTGATCGTGCTGACGAAAATGAATCTTGCAACGCCATGCTTCAAAGCCTCTTTTGCAAAGTGCAGGGTTGCATCAAGATTCGTTTTCCTGTAAGCGCAAATCCCTGCAATACCGTTTTCATTCATAACATGCACGCGTGCGGCAAGATGGATTACAGTGTCGCACCCGTTAAGCGCGCTGCTCCAGTTCGTTACCGTAGATATCTCGGCAATATGAGACACAGCTTCGCCATCGGGGCGACGAGCCGAACCTATGAAAGCCAGATTTCTTTTACGTAGTTCTTGGCAGACAGCGCGGCCGACAAAGCCGGCTGCTCCAGTAACCAATATTTTCTTTGGCCTATTCATCTCGATTTCTTCTGACTCATTAGCTCCATTATTTGGCAGAATTTCATCGAAGGCCAAATACTCTTCGCGCAGCAATGTAAAGGTAAGCTGGTGATATAAAAAACCTCAACGCACTTCGCAGATGCCAAAACGTATAGCGGAGCCTGCGATGACTATCGCGCTGTGCCATATGAACCGCCGCGACATTACTGACAAGAAAAACTGAAACTCCCTTGCGGCGGGCGCGAGCGCAAAAATCAACATCTTCATAGTAAAGAAAATAATTTTCGTTCAAGCCACCGAGTTCGGAATAAAGCGTCGAAGGTACCATGATGAACATGCCGGCAACCCAATCCGGGTTGAGCAACATGGGCCCCACAGATTTCACCCGTTCAATCGCAAGCGTAAAACCAAAAACCTTTCTAAAAAGCTTTTTCATTAGAAACCAAGGCGATGGAAAGCCGCGAGCACTATCTTCAATTTCGCCTTTTGGATTGAGAATTTTAGGCGCGCAAATGGATCGCCCATATTTTTCCAAAACCGCAATAAGCGAATCAAAAGGATCATGCGGCAGCCTGATGTCTGGGTTCAAAAAAACAAAAAAACTGCCTTTAGACGCTCTAAACGCCGCATTATGATTTTCCGCAAACCCTTTTGGCTTATCATTGTAAATTATCGTCAGTGGGAACGCATAAATTTTTAAATCAATATTCCATTCTTCCCGCACATTAAATGTGAGAATTACTTCAAAGTCATTTCTTTCAAACGCGTTCAAATCCTGCAGCAAAGACAAGACATGCCTTAGATGGCCGTGACTAACGATCGAAATGGAAAATTCAGGTAGACTCACTTGGCTATAGCGCTTTCAACTTCGTGCAGATTATTTTATCTGACCTCCGTTGCCATTCAAAAATATAATACTTTTATCCTACTAGCCAGTCAGCATTCAGAAAAACGAGCTAATGCTTCACATTTTTGGGCGGCGCAGATAAATACTTTTAAAATCCTAAAAAATGGCAGCAATGCCCAGCCACTATTGCCGGGCAACATGCAACCACTGATTAACTTTTTTCCTTCAATATTTCATGCGACCAGAGGTAACCAATAAGTGCACTTGGCACCGCCGGATCGCACCAACGAATCGCGTCGAAATAAGAATTAAATTCGCGTATAAAATTCACCGCTGGCAGGTCATGGGATTGCATAAAGTCAAAACAGCATCTCTTTCCCTGCCTCCAAGATTCCTTTAAATCGTCCAGAGACGGGACACTGGAAGAATCAAACCAACGAGTCGATTCTGCGCCATTTTCTTCATTCGAAGAAGGTCGTTGCCAGGATTTCCCTCCGCTCGTCCACAACCATTTTTTTGCAAAAATTCGACGTAATTCATTGGTCTTTCTAAACTGAGATACATGCTCCGACGAGGTCACGGAGTTTTCATGTATTCGATGCCGATATAATGCTTCAGGAAGATAGAAAAAATTGCCGAACTCGGCAATTTTCAGCGCCAGTTCCCAATCTTGACAACCGGTAAATTGAGCACCAGTTCCACCAGCTTCCTGATAAATCCGACGACGAATTACTTTCAGATGCGATGCGATCATTCCGTCGAGCAGATCGGCCCGTACTGGCCTGGCCGCATTGTGGCTTATATTATGATAACCACCATACTTGGCTAATCGGATTACATTTCCGGCGTGGTCGATGTCGTAGCGATCGGTGAACAGATAGTCGATCGTCCCATCCAATTCAAGCTTATCAGCGACTTGTTTGAGAGCATTGGGCACAAGAGCGTCATCACAGTCGAGAAAGGCGATGTATTCCCCTTTCGCGGCATTTACCGCCTCGTTTTGAGTTTCCGAAATCCCAGTATTGACGGAATGATCAATCACGACAAAATTCTTGACGCTTTCAGCAATTTTTCGCAGCAGCGGAGAAATTCTTTGGTCAGTAGATGCATCATTGACACAGACGATTTCTAAGTTATTAATTCCTTGTTTGCCTAGGCTTGTGAGACACTGCAGAAAATGCTCGTAATGGTTATATACAGGAATGACGACTGAAATGGACGGAAGCCTTTCCTCTGCGCCAATGTTGACAAGAGATTTTATAACTGAATCGGCATCGTCGCTGAAAGAAACCGGCAATGGTATGGGCTTATTTATGCCCCCGGATTGCTCGTGCCGGGCACCAAAATTACGAAGCTCTTCGTTGTACAGGGGATTGCTGCGATAACACTGCTGGAACCAGGACAAGGCTGACTCGAAAAAATCAGGGTGTTGCTTGCCGATTATCTGATCAATTTTCAATGCAGCAAAAAGCCATGTTTTTCCCATTGAAACATATGACCTCCTCATGCTGGATGCATGCTGTCGGTAAATTGCAAAATGCCTGTTTATATAAGAGAGCCGTGCTCCGCCGGAAACGATCCTACACCAGAAAAGCCAGTCTTCTTTCGCTCTAGCACTTTCATCGAAGGGATTATTTGCAAGGAGGTCACGTCTGAATAATGCGCAGTGTATAGGAATGACAAATCCACGCTCCCAGCAATAAAGAAAATCTTCAATTTTCAGGGAAAAATTTGCGATTGCTTCGTCTGGCTTGGAGAAAACATCACGCCTATCATCACATAGCAAAAAATTTCCGACTGAGACATCTAGATTTTCCGCAACGAGAAAGTGTGCAACCTGACTGTCAATCTTTTGGGGAACCAGAATATCGTCGCTGTCAAGTAACTGTATAAACTCTCCGGTTGCCAGAGAAATTCCTGTGTTACGAGCACCGGATAAACCGAGATTTTTCTGGCGAACGACCTTGACGAAATCCCCCAAATTTTGCGCCTCTTTCAACCAGCGCTCAATTTTCGGTTCCGTACTGCCATCATCGATGATGATCACCTCAAGCGGGCCTGAATAGGCGAGCTTGGCAGATATAACGGCCTCTGCAAGATAGCTTCCCTGATTAAAGCACGGAATAATTACCGAAACTTTTGGAAGAGGAAAGTTCGCCATATCACGCATATTCGCTGCCGTTTTTATTAAAATATTCGGGAATCTGCTTAGCGGCTTCTTCGAAGGCCGACCAGGAATGCCGCTCTTCAATCAAGGCAAGAAGATTTCTTGCCTTGATTGAAGCAGCAACAGGATCTGCCTGGACTTTTCGCAATGCATCCAGATAGTCTGCTATCGCAGGTCGCTCCGGCAGAGGATATCCAGTCTCGTCGGTAATGAGTTCGCCTACTCCGCCTACGGTAGTAGCGACTACAGGGATCGCAAGTGCGCCAACTTCCAGAAGGATATTTGGCATTCCTTCCCAGCGTGAGGTAAAAATAAAAGCATCGTAAATAGTATTGTCGACAAGTTCTTCGGGCGTACTGAAAGCGCCTTTGTATTGAGCGTTCGGAAATTCAGGAAGCGCCGAATCGCGCGTCATTACACGGTCACCGTACACGTCAAAGTCCGCGAAATCACAATTCCCGATCAACTCAAAAAGCAGGTCAATGCGCTTTTCCTCATCTAACCTTCCAGCCCAAAGGATTTTAAGCCGTCTAGAGCTTTGCCTTGTGGAGATTTCAGCAAGTCGCGCATGAACATCGGGAGACAGACGGGAGCGTTCCACCCTGACCGGATTATATATTGCATGCATTTTCGCCCGATCTGCGTCGGGAAGGGAATATTCGTCCGATGCATCATGAATAAATCGCTTGTTATCACTTAGGAGGCCAGTTAAATGGCGAATCCCGGGCTGCAGAAAGTATGCAGCGTATCCGATCTTGCTTTTTCCGTCTGGAGAGAATTGAAATGCAAAGATGCTGGCAAACAACTTCGTTATTTTTGCAAGACGTTCACCTTTGGATAAATACAAATTCCAAGCGACTTCGCTATTGATATTGTGGGTGACTTTTGGACGCAAAGCAGTTAACAAGTCTTCGAGAAGCTGCTGTTTCTCTGTATAACTACTCTCTCCTTCGAAAAAGGCGTCAAGAACCAGCAATTGAGCGCCGAAGGGCAATATGACTCTATCGCTTACCAGACCCCGGTCTGCTATAACGATCAGGACAGTCGACCCCGGATTGGCATTTCTAGCTGCCTGGGCATAGTTGAGTGCGACCCGCTCAGCTCCGCCAGTGGCAAGAAAAGGCAAAACGATCACATGGCAGACTGGTCCGGAATCTTTAATATTGACGCTGAGTTCACGCAGGGCAGCATCCAGCGCTGCCTCCCTTCGACCGCCCCATCCTAGTTGGTTTCGGCTTTCCTTTAGCGCGGCTACGACTGAAGAAACAGGCCGGCCGTCACTAACATCCATCGCGGCACGCAGAAATGGGCTAACCATCCGCCGGAGTTTCATTTTGTTGGCTGCAGTTAGCGGAAGCGCATGATAAATGCGGCGACCGACCGCATACAATTTTGCCGAACGTTGAACTTGGGCGCTTTCAACAGACGTCTGCGTTAACTCGTGCGCCGACGGCTTTCCTAAGTGGTTGAGCACAGCAGCCTTCACGAGGCCGAATTCACCTCGTGCGATTCTTCCCGTTAGACGTATAGGCTTGGTAACGCGCCAAGATCGCGACTGATAAATTCGCGAAAGTTCAGCTTGTGCGCCGGCAGCATTTCCAGCCATCGCCGCGCCATATTCCCTGGCGAGTGATGCCTGATGCTGCAAGTCTTTTATAGCCGACTCAAAATCACGCGACTGTGCATGCAACTTCTCCTCAACTTCCCTCACACGGTGATTTAGGCACCCTATATATTCATCACGCGCTAAAACCACTTGATTAAGTGCGTTTATTGTCCGATCGCGCTCTGTAATAGTTTCCTGCATGGAAACAACGTGGATTTCCATTTTTTCCAACTTTGACTGCAGTGCAGCGCGCTGTATCTGAAAAGAGTAATCAGTCCTAGCGGGCGACTGCCCAGCCTTTATGCCCCAGAAATAGAGATCATGCGTTTCATTATTGATAGAAAAAGCATATTTTGAAAAAACCGAATCGATGTCGATAATTTCCCGAATATCGCTTTCTTCAAGATTTTTGTAATAGTCTGACCATTCACCGAAGCCTTGGATCAAAGGCGCATCATGTGGCGTGGTACGTCGAGTCCCGTGTTCCGGACGGCCGGTGGTTGCACAACTGAATAAAAACATGCCACCCGGCTTAAGCAGACGAATAATGTTTTTTAGTGTTCGTTCGTAATACTGATCATGTTCAAAACATTCGGTAGACACAATTGTGTCGATACTTTCGTCTGGTAATGCTAGCGCATGTCCTGGCGAAACAAAATCCACATTACGGCCTGGCGCTACATCAACGCCAAGATAAAGGCAGTTGGCGAACAGATACTGGTTATTACCGTTAATATCAAGCGAACCAATGTCGATGACAATACGCTCGGAAAAATAAGTCGGAAAGGTTTTTCTTACGGATAGGCAGAACTCTGCCTGCTGGACATGTGCCATAATTTTACTATGAATTAAACTTGAAATGCGATTCGACGTTATCACTACCATTAAGGCAAAAAGTCCTTAAACAACATCTGCACCAAAACCTCAACATTGAAAACCTTCCCAATCAACCATGTTGAACTGATTGAGGCAATTCATTTTCCTCTACTGCAACGACAATATTTTCCATTGGAATACCAACCAGTCCCGTACTTACCGATGAAGAAATCGACCTAAGCACAACAGCATCGTGAATCCAGTGGTGCTGAACATGATCTTCTTGTGTTCCATCGGCAACTGCTGCGGATATTGTGTAATCACCGGGCGGCAAGATAGGCATTTGAAAACTGAATTCAGCATTGAACACTTTACCGGCCGCTACAGGTATGGGACTGGTTCGAGTGCTAATATAAGTATTATCTCCAAACAAAACCTGCCCTAATCTATCTTTTACGGAAAATCCGACAATAGGGTTAGCAATGTCCGCTAAGGCCAGCACGTTAATGCGTACAATAACGTCTTCGCCACCAATAACATAGGACAATTGCTGGTTTTCACCAACTTGGATGACGTCGACTTTTCTGATCTGGGCAGCGCCGGCACCAAAACTCGAACTGCTATTCGGATCGAATTCAAATACCTCGATATCGTTGCGAAGATTGGAAGCCAATATTTCTTCCAATCGGAAATCAGCTTTGCGCGCTGTTTTTTCTTTTGAAGCACGCGCCGGCACCATTTCCGTTATTTTCTTTTCTGATTTTGGGCTTCCCTCAGTCGAATTGTCATAAAGTGACGCCAGATAAGCTTCAGAAACCTCTTTTGATGGGCCATACGCGCGGGGCACCCCTCTATCAAGCCACAGGGCATTGTCACATAAACCCGTTACTGCTCCAGAATCATGGCTCACAAAAAGCAATGTCCCGTTTTCTTTGAAACGTCGCAGGAAACGCATGCATTTTTGGGTGAACAGCGCGTCACCTACCGCCAAAGCTTCGTCGATAACTAGTATATCGGCATCTACATGTGCCGCTACGGCAAATGCCAAACGTACATACATGCCGCTTGAATATGTCTTGACAGGCTGCTCAATGAATTGGCCAATCTCAGCAAATGCGGCAATACTTTCCAGACGCTCGTCTATTTCAGATTTTGTCAACCCCAGCAAAGTTCCCTGCATGTACACATTCTCAATGCCAGAAAATTCAGGGTTAAATCCTGCGCCTAATTCAAGAAGAGCAGCTATCCTTCCATTGATATTCACTTCCCCAAGAGTTGGCGTCAGCGTTCCGCATAAGACCTGTAACAACGTTGATTTTCCAGACCCGTTCCGACCTATAATTCCTAATGTTTCGCCTTTTTTTACCTGAAACGATATATCTTTCAGCGCCCAGAATTCATCATAATAATTAGTGGTTTGGCCGCCAGCTATTCTTTTCAGCTTGGGAAAGAAAAACTGCTTCAGTCTGTCATGGGGTTTTTTATATATCTGGTAACATTTTCCCAGCCCCGTCACCGAAATAACAACATCGTTAGATGACATCCGAAAACCCCTTTCTTGTTTTCTGGAACCAAGCGTAGCCGAGATATGCAAGGACAACGCTTGCAGCGAGCAAAACACCCAAGTGATCAAAGTTAACCACCTTACCAAAAATCAGGGTATTTCTTCCCTCTTCGATAATGATTGTTAGCGGGTTGATTTTCAGCCATGTTTGGTACTGCGGCGGCAAAGCGGAAATGGGATAAAAAACAGGCGATAAAAATAGCAGCGCAGTAGTGAATATCCCCGTCACTTGGCCTACATCCCGCAAATATACTCCTAAAGCAGCGAGAAACCATGCAATGCCTAGTGTAGCGAATACCAGAGGCAACATCACAAGTGGAAAAAATATTGCTGTCCAAGGAATACTTTTCATGATCAGAAGTTGCGCAGCCAATAAGACAAACAAACTGATCAAACTGTGAAAAAGCGCGGATCCAAAAGCTACAATCGGTAAAATTTCGAGTGGAAAAACCACTTTCTTCACATAATTGACATTCGACAAAATGAGGCTAGGGGCACGATTCACGCACTCAGCAAACAACCCGTGAACAAATAGACCCGCAAAAAGAATAACAGTAAAGTTTCCTTTTGTTTCCTCTACCGTTCCGCCCCAGCGGGATTTGAATACGACTGAAAACACGAACGTGTAGATGAAGAGCATGAACAATGGATTAAAAAAAGACCAAGCCATACCCATGATAGAGCCGCGATAACGACCCAAGACTTCCCTCCTTATCAAGGCTAGAATCAAGCCTTTGTTTCTCCAGAATGAAAGAAACATGCTGTGTGGCGAGGTGCCGATGTTTTGATAGGGGTTCATTTAATTTTCCAAAGTGACATGTGTGTTATTTAAAAACAGCGCATGTCAACCGCGCTAGCGAACACGCGAACCGGAGCGGGAGTATTTAGATGACAACGGATCCGCGCGCGACTTTGCGAATCTGCATTAGACAAACATAGCCGCTAATTTGATAAAGGAGAAAATCTTTTCTTCAAGGCATTACATCATGCATAAATCCAGGGCATCATCCCATTTCGGAAGAGCGCAGAACTTCGTCTTGATTCGCTGACAGTCGAGAAGGGAATTCGCCGGACGCTGGGCTGGTAACGGGTACTCTTTGGTAAAAATTGGATGCACAATCGGACTGGTTTCAGAATTCATGCGAGAAAATATTGCATCTGCAAATCCCGCCCAACTTGTTTGGCCCTGAGCTGCAAGGTGGTAGATGCCACTGTTCTTTTCCCACCATTCTTCAGGAGTTTTACTCGCATAAGCGTGAACCAGTACATTTGCAGTGGTATCCGAAATAGTCCGGCACCATGTCGGGCCACCTATCTGATCACTTACAATACGCAGTTCTTTTTTTTCCTTACCCAACCTCAACATTGTCAGTAAAAAGTTTTTTCCCCGCGTACCGTATACCCAACTCGTTCGAAAGATTAGATGGGGCACACCACTGTCCTGCAGAGCCCTTTCACCAGCCAGTTTTGTTTTGCCATATATATTAATGGGGTTTGGGATGTCCTCCTCGACATAGGAACCAATCTTTGTTCCGTCAAAAACATAGTCTGTCGAATAATGAATAAATTTTGCATTGAGTAATTTTGCCTCTTCCGCCATCACTCCTACAGCTTCTCCATTGATTCGCATCGCCACGTCCGGCTCTTCCTCTGCCTTATCGACTGCAGTGTAAGCGGCAGGATTTACAATAAGATCAGGCTTGATGTCCCGAATAACTTGGCGAATCCGACTTAAATCAGACAAGTCCATCTGCTTGCGATCGACACTGGCCACCGTTCCTAGGCTTTGCAGGCTACGCTCCAGTTCGTACCCGACTTGCCCCGTTTTTCCAGTAATCAGAATCTTCATAAAAAAATCTCTGCATCTTTCAGCAATAAAGCATTTTTGTCTTTTATAGACAGGATGGGAGCATCGGTCAGTGGCCATTCGATAGCAATCTCGGGGTCGTCCCAAGCAATGGACCGCTCATGTTCAGGTGCCCAATAATCGGTAGTTTTGTATAGAAATTCAGCATAGTCGCTCAAAACCACGAAACCGTGCGCGAATCCGACCGGAATCCATAATTGGCGGTGATTGTCAGCCGATAGGTGTACTCCGACTGCTTTGCCGAAAGTAGGCGAACTCCTCCTGATGTCCACGGCGACGTCGAAGACTTCTCCCTGAACTACCCTGACGAGCTTTCCCTGCGGTTGGCGAATCTGGTAATGAAGGCCCCGTAATACATTTTTGGCCGATCGGGAGTGGTTGTCCTGCACAAAGGAAGTTGCCACACCACTCAATTCGGAGAACTTTTTCTGGTTAAAGCTTTCGTAAAAAAAACCACGCTCGTCACCAAATACCTTGGGTTCGAAAATCAGTACGTCGGGAATGGATGTTTTTTGTAGGTGCATGATTTTTTAAAAATCGCTTACGGATATTTCGAGATTTTATATGGCTTAGAAAACGTTATCTTGCAGTAAGCGTAACAAATATTTTCCATAACCATTTTTCTTGTATGTTTGCGCCAAGCGGTCCAGTTGTTCGGCATTGATATAATTGCGCCGGAAAGCAATTTCTTCCGGACAGGCAACCTTCAAGCCTTGACGCTTTTCGATAGTGGCAATGAAATGCGAGGCATCCAGAAGGGAATCATGGGTTCCGGTATCGAGCCAAGCCATGCCGCGTCCCATCAATTCGACAGTAAGCTCGTTACGTTCAAGGTAGATACGATTAACATCAGTGATTTCGAGTTCGCCACGCGGCGATGGACGGATTGAAGCAGCGATGTCGCAGACTTGGTTGTCATAAAAATACAAACCTGTCACTGCGTAATTGGATTTTGGATTTATCGGCTTCTCTTCAATGCTTACCGCTCGCTTGTCATCATTGAATTCAACGACACCATATCTTTCGGGATCCGTTACGTGATAGGCAAATACAGTCGATCCGTTTTCCTTGACAGACGCTTCCCGCAATTGTCCCTCAAAATCATGGCCATAAAAAATATTGTCGCCGAGAATGAGCGCTGAAGGCGAATTGTTCAGGAATTCGCGACCGATAATAAATGCTTGGGCCAAGCCGTCTGGACTGGGTTGCTGAGCATATTGAAGATTGAGTCCCCACTGGCTACCGTCTCCGAGCAATTCGGCGAAACGTGGCGTATCCTGCGGCGTCGAAATAATCAGGATATCTCTGATGCCTGACAGCATGAGTGTTGACAGGGGATAGTAAATCATGGGCTTGTCATACACCGGCAGTAATTGTTTCGAAACTGATGTTGTCACGGGGTAGAGCCGTGTGCCGGAGCCGCCCGCCAAGATAATACCTTTTCGACTCGTTCCGTTCTGTTCTGTCATGCTTGCTCCTCGACATTGTCGCGCTGACTATAGTTGCGCTCCATCCATTTCATGTAATCGCCAGATTGCACACTCCTCACCCAGGCATCATTGTCGAGATACCACTGTACGGTCTTGCGCAGGCCGGTCTCGAAGGTTTCGAGAGGTTTCCAGTTCAGTTCCCGTTCGATCTTCCGTGCATCGATCGCATACCTGCGGTCGTGCCCAGGACGATCAGCCACATAGGTGATCTGTTGACGGTAGCTACCACCGGCAGGACGGGGATCCATTTCGTCGAGGATATCGCAAAGGGCATGAACAACATCAAGATTGGCTTTTTCGTTCCAGCCACCAACGTTATAAGTTTCACCGAAGCGACCGTCCGATAGTACCCGGCGAATGGCCGCGCAATGGTCCTTGACATACAGCCAATCGCGAATTTGCTGGCCGTCGCCATAAATAGGCAACGGTTTGCCAGCACGCGCATTGGCGATCACCAGCGGAATCAATTTTTCCGGAAAATGATACGGGCCATAATTATTCGAGCAATTTGTGGTCAATACAGGGAAGCCATACGTATGGTAGTACGCACGAACCAAATGGTCGGATGCCGCCTTGGAAGCCGAGTAGGGACTATTGGGCTGGTAAGGGTTGGTTTCGCTGAACGGCGGATCGGAAGGGCCGAGTGAGCCATATACTTCGTCGGTCGAAACGTGCAGGAAACGAAACGCATCGCGCGCTTGGCCGACAAGAGTGGACCAATAGGCACGTCCGGCATCAAGCAAGTTGAAAGTACCATTGATGTTAGTCTGAACAAAGGCGGCAGGTCCATGAATTGAACGGTCGACATGGCTTTCAGCAGCGAAATGTACAATTGCACGCGGCCTGTGTTCATTTAAAAGGCGGTCAATCAGTTGACGATCGCAAATATCGCCCTGTACAAACATATGCCGCCCGTCGCCGCGTAACGAAGCAAGATTGTTGAGATTACCCGCATAGGTCAGCTTGTCGAGATTCAGAACGCTTTCGTCTCCGGTGGCCAACCACTCCAGGACAAAGTTGGACCCAATGAACCCAGCACCTCCCGTTACCAAAATCATACTATTGCCCCTATACAATATAACAATATCCTGTGAGGGCCGTATTTTACGTGAATTGCAGTGACCAGTTGCCGCAATGCCCGCCTCCATAGAATTTAAATCCGTAAAAAATGTTTATCTTTTGCATTGATGTTTTTGAGTAATAACCATCGTAACCATCGTCACCTTTGCTTAGATCAAATTAATACAACTCCATGACCACCTACGCCATCGGCGACATTCAAGGCTGCCACGTGCGCGCCATCGATCTGATCCACAGGATTCAATCCCGTACTCCCAACGCCCGCCTCGTCTTCGTCGGCGACGCCGTCAACCGTGGGCCGCAATCCCTTGCCATGCTGCGCCTGGTGCGCGAACTCGGCGACCGGGCCGAAATGGTGCTGGGCAACCACGACCTGCACCTGCTGGCCGTATCTATCGGTATCCGCAAGCCCGGGCGCGGCGATACGCTGGACGATATCCTGGCAGCACCCGACTGCGCCGAACTGCTCGACTGGCTGCGGCACCGGCCGCTCGCGCTGCGCGAGGATAATTATCTGATGGTGCATGCCGGCCTGTTGCCGCAATGGACAGCCGACCAGGCATTGGCCCTGGCTCAGGAGGTGGAAGCAGCGTTGCGCGGCCCAGACTGGAAGGATTTCCTGCGCGGCATGTACGGCAATGAGCCGGCGCGCTGGGACGATCAGTTGCAGGGCGCCGACCGCCTGCGCTGCATCGTCAACGCGCTGACGCGCATCCGCTTCTGCAGCGCCGACGGCACCATGGATTTCCATACCAAGGATGGCACTGGCGAAGCGCCGGCCGGCTTCATGCCATGGTTCGACGTGCCGAGCCGGCGCTCCTCCGACGTGACCGTCGTGGCCGGGCACTGGTCGACGCTGGGACTAGTGGTCCGCCCCGACTTCATCGCGCTCGATACCGGCTGCGTCTGGGGCGGCAAGCTGACTGCGGTGTGCCTGGATGACCGGGAAATCGTACAGGTCGATTGCCCGCAGTACCAGCAGCCGGGTTAGCGCATCGTCGGCCAGCCGACCATGCCAAGCCGAACATGCATTACGCGGTCGCCTTTTCGGCGCCCAGAGAGCCGGCAATCGCATCGTGCGCCGCCGCAGCCAGTTCGCGGCGATGGGCACCGGCGCTTGGCAGCGTCGGCAGCAGCAACAGTTCGGCGCGGATGTCGCGGTGGCGCAGGATGGTCAGCATGCTTTGCACGAAGGTGGTGTCGCCGACGTACTCCACCGCCGGATGCGGCCGGCCGTGGCGGTCCAGGTAGCGTAGCGCGTAGGGCTGCACCGGCACGTCGGCATCGATTGCGGCTTCGAACAGGTTTGCATGGAATGGCAGCACCGTGCCCTGCAGGGACACCGTGCCTTCCGGGAAGAAGGCCACCCGTTCGCCGGCATGGATGCTGTTGACCAGGCCCTGGAAAATCCGCCGCACGTCGCGCTGGCGGCCGCGGGCAATGAAAATCGTACCTGAACGCTCGCACAGCCAGCCGACCAGCGGCCAGTCACGGATGTCAGATTTTGCAACGAAGCGGCAGGGCCGCAGGCTGTTGATGGCAAAGATGTCCAGCCAGGAAACATGGTTGCAGACGATCAGCGCCGGTGTGTCCGACAGCACGCCGCTGACGGAAAGCCGCACGCCACAGATTCCCAGCAGCTTCGCCGACCAGCTGCGTATGCAGCGCTCGCGCAGTGCCGGGCCGGCCAGCGGGAACACCAGCGCACAGGTTGCCAGCCCCTGCAGCAGGTGCAGCACCACCCGCACCAAGTGCAGCGTCTTCATGCCCTGCCCTTTCCCGGCCAGCCGCCTTTGATCATGAGCGGCTGAATACGACCTGGCCGGCGACGATGGTATGCCTAACCTGGCCACGCAGTTCATAGCCGAGGAAAGGCGTGTGCTTGCCCTGGCTGGCCAGCGCTGCGGCCTTCACGGTCCAGCGCGCTTCCGGATCGAAGATGCAGAGATCGGCCGGCGCGCCCTCTTCCAGCCGGCCGCCGGCCAGCCCGGCCAGCTGCGCCGGCGCCGGGCTGATCTTGGCGATGGCCTGCGACAGGCCGTCGCCCTTGCCGTCTTCCTCGGCCCACTTCAGGGCCAGCGACAGCAGCAGTTCCAGCCCGGTGGCGCCAGGCGAGGCCTCGCCGAACGGCAGCAGCTTCTCGTCGTCGTCCACCGGCGTATGGTCGGAGCAGATCGCGTCGACGGTGCCGTCCATCAGCCCCTGGCGCAGCGCATCGCGGTCGCGCTGCGAGCGCAGCGGCGGCGTCAGGCGGGCGTTCGAGTCGAAAAAGCCGATGTCGGCATCGGTCAGGTGCACATGATGGGCGGAAACGTCGCAGGTTAGCCGCAGGCCTTCCTTCTTCGCCGCGCGCACCAGCGCAACGCCGGCGGCGGAGGAAATGCGGCACAGGTGGACCCGGGCGCCTGTCGAGCGCATCAGTTCGAATATCGTGTACAGCGCAATGGTTTCCGCCATCACCGGCACGCCGGACAAGCCCAGGCGCGAGGCGATCGGGCCGCTGTGGGCGATGCCGTTGCGGCCAAGGTGCGCATCCTGGGCGCGCAGCCAGACGGTGTAGCCGAAGGTCTGCGCATATTGCATTGCGCGCATCAGCACCGTGGTGTCCAGGACCGGCTCATCAGCCTGGGAAAAGCCGACGCAGCCGGCATCGGTGAGTTCGGCCATCTCGGTCAGCGACTGGCCCTTCAGGCCGACGGTCAGCGCGCCCAACGGATAGACATGGGCCTGGTTCATGCTGCGGGCGCGGTGGCGCAGCATTTCGACCAGGCCGGGCTCGTCCAGCACCGGGTCGGTGTCGGGCGGGCAAACCAGGCTGGTCACGCCGCCCTGGATCGCTGCCTGCAGTTCGGATTCCAGCGTGGCCTTGTACTCGTAGCCGGGTTCGCGCAGCCGCGCCGACAAATCGACCAGGCCGGGCGCCACCACCAGGCCCTGCGCATCGATGGTCTGGTCGGCCTGGAAGCCGGCCGGCGCGGCGCCGACCGCGGCGATCCTGCCATCGGCCAGGTAGAGGTCGCGGCTGGCGTCTATCCCATTGGCCGGATCGATCAGCCGGCCATTCTTGATATGGAGTTTCATAAGTTCCTAGTTCTGCGGCCAGGCATGGCCTGGCGATCTCTTTTCTTTTGCTCTGCTGTTCTTCGGCGTTGATGCGGGCATCAATTGCCGGCGAGGATGCTCATCACCGCCATCCGCACCGCGATGCCGAAAGTGACCTGCGGCAGGATCACCGCCTGGGCGCCGTCGGCCACCGCGGACTCGATTTCCACGCCGCGGTTCATCGGGCCGGGATGCATCACGATCGCATCCGGCTTGGCCATCGCCAGCCGTTCGGTGGTCAGGCCGTAGCTCTTGAAGTATTCCTGGGCCGACGGCAGCAGCGCGCCGCTCATGCGCTCGTTCTGCAGGCGCAGCATGATGATCACGTCGACATCCTTCAGGCCTTCGCGCATGTCGGTGAAGACCCGCACGCCCAGTTGCTCCAGCCCGCTGGGCAGCAGGGTGCGCGGGCCGATGGCCCGCACTTCCGGCACGCCCAGCGTGGTCAGCGCATGGATGTCCGAGCGCGCCACCCGGCTGTGCAGGATGTCGCCGACGATGGCGACCGTGAGGTTGGTGAAGTCCTTCTTGTAGTGCCGGATGGTGTACATGTCCAGCAGGCCCTGGGTCGGATGCGCATGGCGGCCGTCGCCGGCATTGACCACGTGCACATGCGAGCGGCCGGTGTCGGTCAGGTGCTTGGCGATCAGGTAGGGCGCGCCCGACTGCGCGTGGCGCACCACGAACATGTCGGCATGCATCGCCGCCAGGTTGTCGATGGTGTCGAGCAGCGACTCGCCCTTGCTGGCGCTGGAGGCGGAAATGTTCAGGTTGATCACGTCGGCCGACAAGCGCTTGGCGGCAATCTCGAAGGTGGTGCGGGTGCGGGTCGAGTTTTCGAAGAACAGGTTGAAGACGCTCTTGCCCCGCATCAGCGGCACCTTCTTGACTTCGCGGTCGCTGATGCCGACGAAGGAGGAGGCGGTGTCGAGGATCTGGTTGACGATGGCCCTGGGCAGGCCTTCGATGGTCAAGAGGTGCTGCAGTTCGCCATTCTTGTTCAGTTGCGGATTATGCATGGTCTACGGTGAAGGAAAGTTTGCCGTCGTCGGCGCGTTGCAGTACGAGGCGCTCGCCGGGGGCCAGCGCAAGGGTGTGGGCGACAAAGTCGGCGGCGATCGGCAGCTCGCGCTCGCCGCGGTCCACCAGCGCGGCCAGCATGATGCGCGCCGGGCGGCCATAGTCGAACAGCTCGTTGATGGCCGCCCGCGTGGTGCGGCCGGTGTAGAGCACGTCGTCGACCAGCAGGATGGTCGCGCCGTCCACGTCGAACGGGATCTGGCTGGGCTTCACATCCGTCGGCAGGCCTTTTTCCGCATAGTCGTCGCGGTAGAAGGAGACGTCGATGTAGCCCAGGCGGCCATCGACATCGAGTTCCGTGGCCAGCCGGTCGGCCAGCCAGGCGCCGCCGGAGTAGATGCCGACCAGCGCGACCTTGTCCACATTGGCCAGCGCGTCTTTTACCTGCCGGGCGAGCGCGGCGTACAGCGCCTCGGCGTCGAGTTCATGATGGGGCATATTCGTCAAAGTATTGTTGCAGGATGATTGCGGCGGACTGGTCGTCGATGCGTTCGCCGCGGCGCTGCGACAGCACCGCCGACGAGTAGCGCTCGTCGACCAGCACGGTGTCGACGCCGTAGCGGCCGTGCAGCTGGTTGGCGAAGCGGCGGCAGCGCACCGTCATTTCATGCTCGGCGCCGTCCGGATGGCTGGGCAGTCCGACCACGCAAAGCGCCGGCTGCCATTCGGCGATCAATGCGCCCAGCGCGGCGAACTTGCCGTCATTGGTGGGCGCATCGATGATCGACAGCGGCTGGGCCTGGCGCAGGCCGGTATTGCCTACCGCCACGCCGATTCGCCTGAGTCCGAAGTCAAAGCCGAGCACCGTCTTCACGCGGCCGCCGTGCTCAGCGGCGCCGTACCCGGCGGTTTATGCATGCCCGGCCTCGCCGCTGAGCATCATCGGGTCGATGCCCAGCAGTTTCAGCGCGGCGGAAAAGCGCTCCTCCACCGGCAGGTCGAAGATGACGGCCGGGTCGGCCTTTACCGTCAGCCAGCCGTTGCGGGTGATTTCCTCTTCGAGCTGGCCGGCGCCCCAGCCGGCGCAGCCCAGCGTGACCAGCAGGTGGCGCGGCCCGCCGGTGGCGGCCACGGTTTCCAGCACATCCTTGGAGGTGGTCAGCACGATGTCGTCGGTGACTTTCATCATCGAGGAAAAGTCGCCGAACGGCGCATGCAGCACGAAGCCGCGCTCGACCTGCACCGGGCCGCCGAACAGCACCGGCTTGTCAGCCATCTGGCTGGCGTCGATGTCCAGGGAAAGGTCGATGCGCTCGAACAGCGTCGGCATCATCATGTCGGTCGGCTTGTTGATGATCACGCCCAGCGCGCCGTCTTCATTGTGCTCGCACATGTAGACCACAGCGCCGCCGAAGATCGGGTCGAGCATGGAGGGCATCGCGATCAGGAAGTGATTGGCCAGATGCAGGCCGGGCTCGGCCGCGAAAGCCGCATCGCTGCGCGCCTGTGCCGTGCCGCGCGATCTGGAAGAAGGGTCTGGAGTATCGCTTTGCTTGGCCATAATCCGCGCATTTTATCAGTTTTGCCCAGCCGGATGCCCGATCTGGCATCATGGCAACTCTTTGCGAGGCGACCTGGCCGCCCTGCTCCATTCTCCGCAATTTTCCCCGTCATGAGCTTATTCAACACATCACTCGTCTGGTTCCGGCGCGACCTGCGCACGTTCGATCAGGCCGCGCTGCACGAGGCGCTGAGCCTGTCGGCCACCGTGCACTGCGTCTTCATTTTCGACCGTGAAATTCTCGATCCGTTGCAGGCGCGGGCCAACAAAGCCGACCGCCGGGTCGATTTCATCCACCAGAGCCTGGCCGAACTGGATGCCGAACTGCGCATGCACGGCGGCGGGCTGATCGTGCGCCATGCCCATGCGTCGACCGAGATCCCGAAGCTGGCGGCGCAACTGGGCGTGGAAGCCGTTTTTATCAACGAAGACTATGAGCCGGCCGCGGTGGCGCGGGATGCAGAGGTCGCCGGCGCGCTGATGGCCGATGCCCGCCGCCTGGTTCTCTGCAAGGACCAGGTCATCTTCGAGAAATCGGAAGTACTGACCCAGGCCGGCCGGCCGTTCTCGGTCTTCACGCCCTACAAGAATGCCTGGATGAAAACCCTGATGGCGGCGGCCGATCCGCATGCGGACCATCCCTTGCTGCACAAATATGCAACGGCGCCGGATTATCGCCGCCTGGCCGCTGCGCCGGCGGGCATGCCATCGCTGGCCGACCTCGGCTTTGAAACCAGCGACCTGGCCAGCCTTGGCATTGCCGCAGGCATGAGCGGCGGGCAAGACCTGGTCGACGAATTCATGGACCGCATCCGCGACTACGACACAGCCCGCAATTTTCCGGCCATGCGCGGTACCTCGCACCTGTCGGTGCACCTGCGCTTCGGCACCGTGTCGGTCAGGGCGCTGGCGCGGCGCGCGCTGCAGGCGATGCACAGTGGCGAAGGCGGCCAGGGCGCGGCGGTGTGGCTGTCGGAACTGATCTGGCGCGATTTCTACTTCAGCATCCTGCACCATTTCCCGCATGTGGCAACGCAGGCCTTCAAGCCGGAATACGACCGCATTTCCTGGGAGACCGGGCCGCATGCCGACCAGGCTTACCAGGCATGGTGCGAGGGCCGCACCGGCTACCCCCTGGTGGATGCGGCCATGCTGCAGCTCAACCGCACTGGCTTCATGCATAATCGCCTGCGCATGGTGGCCGCCTGTTTCCTGATCAAGGACCTGGGCATCGATTACCGTCGCGGCGAACGGTATTTCGCCGAGAAGCTCAACGACTTTGATCTTTCCGCCAACAATGGCGGCTGGCAATGGGCAGCGTCTTCCGGCTGCGATGCGCAGCCATGGTTCCGGATTTTCAACCCCGTCACCCAGTCGGAAAAATTCGATGCCGATGGCGTCTTCATCCGCCGCTGGCTGCCGCAACTGGCCAAGCTGAGCGCAAGGGACATTCATGCGCCCTGGAAGGCAGCGCCCGAGGCACTCAAGAGGGCTGGCGTTACCCTAGGCGAGCATTATCCGATGCCGCTTGTGCGGCATGAGGAAGCGCGCGAACTGACGCTGCAACGCTATGCGGTTGTAAAGAAAGAGGCGAAGGAAGCAGCATGAATGAACTGCGAGCATGACGGCACATCGGTTGCTCGTAGGGCGGAATACCCAATAGTGTCCGGTACAACAAATGCTTTGCGGCTCATGTAGGCGTAAATTGTGTCGCTTGGCAGCGATAACCGCGTGCTGGCCGCGAGCAGGCATGATGTATCAGGATCAAATCATTCTCGATGGCTTCCCATTGCGCGGCACCAGGTACCTGGTGCAGATGGCAGCCTGCCTGGCAGGCTGCACAAGGCGGGAACCGCACACGACAAGGCTGACAACCGGCAATTCTTCTGCGATCAGTACGTCGGCTTGTTGCTTCTGTATTTCTTCAACCCGACCGTAAGAACACTGCGCGGCATGCGCAAGCTCACCGACCTGGAGTCCGTGCAGCGCCGGCTGGAATGTCATCGCGTTTCGCTCAGCTCGCTGTCGGAAGCGGGATCAGCCTTCGATGCCGAGCCAGTGCGCGAGATTTTCAGGGAGTTGAGCGCGCAAATGCCGGCAGCGCCCATGTCCAACCAGCACAACGCCTTGCGCACGCTGACTGCCGTCGAAGGCAGCTTGTTGCCGGCCTTGCCGCGCATGACGTGGGGATTGTGGCTCAACGAGCATCACCATGCGGCGAGGCTGCATTTGCATTTCGAAGTGGCACGCGGCATCCCGGCCGATGCCAGCATCACCACCGGACAAGGTTCGGAAGTGCGTCAACTGCGTCAGCATTTCCACGCCGGGCGACTGCATGTGCTCGACCGCGGCTACGCCTGCCAGGACCTGCTGGTCGACATCCAGGCCGCGCGTGCCTCGTACATTGTGCGCACCAAGGAATGCACCGCCTTTACGACAGCGCGCCAATTCCCCCTTCCTGCCAGGGCGAGCGCAGCCGGTGTCGTGCGTGACGTGCTGGTGGACCGCCTGGACAGTAACCATCACAAGCGCACGCCCTTCGAGCCCGTGCGACTTGTGGAGATACAAACCGATACCAGTCGCCTGGTGTTGCTGACGGACCAACTGGAAATGCCCGCCGATCTGATCGCGCTGGCGTACCGATCTCGACGGAGCATCGAGTTGTTCTTCCGCTGGTTCAAGTGCACTCCAGGTTGCCGTCATCTGCTCGGCGAGTCGCTCAATGCCCTGAGCATTCAAGTCTATGCGGGCCTGATCGCCAGCCTGCTGCTATCCATCCGGGCCAATCAGAAGCCGACCAGGCGCACCTTTGAAATGGTGTGCCATTACATGGCCGGATGGGCGAAGGAGGAGGAACTGCAACGGCACCTCAACGAGAACAACAGGCAACCTTCAGGGCCCGGGCAAACAGTGTGCCGGACAGTATTGAGCAGTACCCAGAGCGGGGCGCGGATAAACTCGCTACGCTTAAACAGACGCCGCACCTTATCCGCTTCAGGCATCGCCGGCACGGCGTAATCTACGGGACTTCACTCCAACGGCAACGGCCACTTCAAAAGCAACTGCCACGGCAACCGCAACCGCAACCGCAACCGCGGCCTTCTTCCTCTACAGGCATCGTTCATCCAGCCCCTGCTCAAGCCCAATAAAAAAACCGCCGCTCACAGGAGCGACGGTTCTTGCCTGAGCGTCTCAACGCAACTCAGTTCCCATACAGCAGATTAGGCAGCCACAGCGAGATCTGAGGCACATAAGTCACCAGCAGCAGGAAACCCAGCATGGTCAGCAGCCACGGCATCACTGCCACCGTCAGCTCGCTGATGCCCATCTTGGTAATGCCGGAGGCTACATACAGGTTCAGGCCCACCGGCGGATGGCACATGCCGACCTCCATGTTCACCACCATCATGATGCCGAAGTGCACCGGGTCGATACCCAGCTTCATCGCCACCGGGAACAGGATCGGCGCCATGATCAGCACGATGGATGACGGCTCCATCACGTTGCCCGCCAACAGCAGCAGCACATTGACCACCAGCAGGAAGCTGACCACGCCAAAGCCCTTGTCCATGATCCAGCCGGCCATGGCCTGCGGGATGTTTTCCGAGGTCATCAGGAAGGAGAACAGCACCGCGTTGGTGATGATGTAGAGCAGCATGGCCGACATCGACGCGGAGTCCAGCAGCACCTTGGGCACCTGCTTCATGCCCATGTCCTTGTAGACGAAGACCGCGACGATGAAGGCATACACCGCCGACATCGCAGCCGCCTCGGTCGGCGTGAACACGCCGGTATAGATGCCGCCCATGACGATGACGATCAGCAGCAGGCCCCATGCGCTCTTGCGGAACGCGGTGATGCGTTCGGCCCAGCTCGCCTTGGGCATGCGCGGATAGTTGTGCTTCTTCGCCAGGTACCAGGTGGTCAGGCCCAGCAGCGTGGCCAGCATCAGGCCCGGCACCACGCCGGCCATGAACAGCTTGCCGACCGAGGTGTTGGTGGAGACCGAGTACATCACCATCACGATCGACGGCGGGATCAGGATGCCCAGCGCGCCCGAGGTGGTGATCACGCCGGCGCCGAAGCCCTTGGGATAACCCTGGCGCACCATGGCCGGCATGATGATCGAGCCGATCGCCACGACGGTCGCCGGGCTGGAGCCGGACACCGCGGCAAACAGCGCGCAGGCGACCACGCCGCCCAGCGCCAGGCCGCCGTGCCAGTGCCCCACCATCGCAGTGGCGAAGTTGATCATGCGCCGCGCCACGCCGCCATGGGTCAGGAAGTTGCCGGCCAAAATGAAGAACGGGATCGCCATGATCTCGAACTTCTCGATGCCGGTGAACAGCTTCAGCGCCACCGACTCGATCGGCACCTGGGTCATCGTGAACAGGAAGGTCAGCACCGTGAGGCCGAGCGAAATCGAGATCGGCATGCCGGTCAGCATCAGCGCCAGCAGCAATACAAAGATGATCAGCGCATTCATACCTTGGCTCCCGCGATGTCTTCTTCATTGGGATCGATGCCTTCGACATGGGCATGGTCATGCTTGGGCAGCTCGCCCGTGCGGATGAAGCTCCAGGCCACCTGCAGGAAGCGGAAGCACATCAGGTAGGATCCGAGCGGCACGGCCAGGTAGACCATCCACATCGGGATTTCCAGCACTTCGGAGGTGCTGCTGGTATGGCTGAGCTCGTAGACGAAGGTCGCGCCCAGCGTGCCGACGATGCCGGTGAACAGCGCGCCGGCCAGGAGGCCCAGCACCACGAAGCGGCGGTACCAGGCGCCGCTCATGCGGTTGATCAGCACGTCGACGCCGACGTGGATGCCGGTGCGCACGCCGTAGGCGGCGCCGAACTTGGCCATCCAGACGAACATGTAGATGGTCAGTTCCTGCGCCCAGCTGGTGTTGAGTTGTATCAGCCAGTCCTGCAGGCCCGGTATCGGCCAGCCGGACATATAGCGGTGCACCACCGCCACAAAGACGACGATGGTCGCCGCCGCCATCAGGCTGGCGATCAGCCATTCCTCGAGATGGTCCAGAATTTTCATGGGTGTCTCCTACAGACGCATGGTTGGCCCGCCCGACGCAACGCAGCCTGCCAGCGCAATGCTGGCAGGCCACAGGAGCCTGTTGCAACGGACCGCTTGTAATTACCTGCCGCCGAGCGCGGCCGCTTCCTTGTTGACGGCGTCGATGGTGGCCTTGCCGATGCGGCTTTCCATGTCCTTCTGCACCGGCGCCAGCGCCTTGCGCCACTCGGCCTTTTCCTTGTCGTTCAGAGCATAGATTTCGGTCTTGCCGGATGCCTTGACCGCTGCCATGGCCTTCTCGTTCTCCTGCTGGGCGATCGCGTTGGCGTACTTGGTCGCATCCTTCATCGCCACTTCCAGCTGGGTGCGCACATCCGCCGGCAGGCCGTCCCAGAACTTCTTGTTGACGATGACCGCATAGCCCAGGTAGCCATGGTCGGACACGGTCACATGCTTCTGCACTTCATGCATCTTCTGGGTGTAGAGGTTGGACGGCGGATTCTCGGTGCCGTCCACCACGCCGGTCTGCAGCGCCTGGTAGACCTCGGAGAAAGCCATCACCTGCGGGTTCGCGCCCAGCGCGCGCATCTGCGCATCGAGCACCTTGGACGACTGGATGCGCATCTTCATGCCCTTGAAGTCGGCCGGCACATGCATCGGCTTGTTGGACGACATGATCTTGAAACCATTGTCCCAGTAAGCCAGGCCGGTAATGCCCTTGGGTTCGAGCTTCTTGAACAGTTCCTTGCCGACCGGGCCTTCGGTGACGCGGTACAGCACGTCCTTGGACGGGAAGATGTAAGGCAGGTCAAAGACTTCAAATTCCTTCACGCCCAGCGGGCCGAACTTGGCCAGCGACGGCGCCAGCATCTGCACCGCGCCCAGCTGCAGGGCTTCCATCTCTTCCTTGTCCTTGTACAGCGTGCTGTTCGGGTACACTTCGACCTTCACCCGGCCCTTGGTGCCCTTCTCCGCCAGCTCCTTGAAACGCTCCGCCGCCTTGCCCTTGGGCGTGTCGTTCGCCACCACATGGCTGAATTTGATCACGATGGGCGCCTGGGCAAAGGCCGGTCCGGCCACGATGGCGGCGCCAGCCAGCGCCAGATAGAGGGACTTGAATTTCATGATTTCTCCAGGTGGATAAGAATGTTTCTTGTTTTTCTTGCTGTTAATTAACAGGCAGCACATTCTGTGCAAGTGGTTCCATTGCCACAACTGTGGATAACCACAATAGCCAAAGCCGGACTTAATGTTTCCTAAAAGATACAACCTTTGCCATGCATGCTCCCCTTTTCTTTCCGCTGCCGGGCTTTCCAAGTAGAAAGCATGCCTGGCGCTGGCTGCTGCCGGTGTTCCTGCTGCTGCTGTTCCTGTTTGCGCTGCTGTGGCTTCCCTGGCAGGCGCAGCACATGGAATCGACCGAGCGCCAGGAGCAGCTGATCGCCGACACCCTGTGGGTGGAGCAGACGGTGCGGTTCCAGCTCGGGCGCAACGAGGAGAGCCTGCGCCTGGTAGCCTCCGACATGCTGGCGGGCTACCTGGAAGGCCGCAAATGGAATGACAGGCTGGACGCCCTGCTGCGCAACAGCCGGGAGCTGGCGCGGGTCGCCTGGCTGGATGCCGATGGCAACCAGCTCAATGGCACCGATGATGGCAGCGTGCTGAAGCTGGCCGAGCTGCCGCCGGTCTCGCGCCAGGCGCTGGAAAAGGCCCGCGAAACCCGCACGCCGCAATACGGCCAGCCGGTGCGCTCGGCCAGCGGCGCGATGACGCTGGACTATTACGTACCGCTCTTGCGCGGCAGCGAGTACCGCGGCACCCTGGTGGCGACCTACTCCACCGCCAGCATCCTGGACCAGCTGGTGCCATGGTGGTTTGCGCAGGATAACGAGATCCTGCTCACCGACAGCGACGACACCGTGCTGGACCGGCGCGCCTCCGGCGGCCCCGGCCGCAATGTGTACACCCATACCCGCGCGCTCGACCTGCCGGGCGTGGTATTGAACCTGCGCACCAACAGCATCAAGAGCGCGCCGCGGCTGCTGCCCAACCTGCTGGTCGGATCGGTGATCCTGCTCTCGCTGGGCCTGCTATGGAGCCTGGCGGCGCTGTGGCGCGACATCAACCGCCGGCTGGCGGCCGAGGGCGCGCTGCGCCAGCAGGTCTCGTTCCGCGCCGCGATGGAAAACTCGCTGGTGACCGGCCTGCGGGCGCGCGACCTGGAAGGACGGGTCACCTATGTCAATCCGGCGTTCTGCCAGATGGTCGGGCTGCCGGCGTCGGACATCATCGGCCGCCTGCCTCCCATGCCCTACTGGGCGCCGGAAGCGATGGATGAATACCAGGACCGGTTTTCCCGGGTGCTGGCCGGCAGCGTGACGCCGCGCTTCGAAACGGTGTTCCAGCGCGCCGACGGCGAGCGCTTCCCGGTGCTGGTGTTCGAAGCGCCGCTGCTGGACGATGCCGGCCGCCAGACCGGCTGGATGGGCTCGATCCTCGACGTTTCCGACCTGCGGCGCGCCGAGAACATCAACCGCCAGCAGCAGGAAAAGCTGCAGGCCAGCGCCCGCCTGGCCAGCATGGGCGAGATCGCGTCCACCCTGGCGCATGAACTCAACCAGCCGCTGGCGGCGATCTCCAGCTATGCCACCGGCGCGCTGAACATGCTGGAGCGGGCGCCGGCATCCGGCGTCGACCACGGCATGCTGAGGAGCGCGCTGGAAAAGGCCAGCGCCCAGGCGCAGCGTGCCGGCCAGATCATCCGCAGCGTCCATGCCTTCGTCAGGAAGCGCGACCCGGCGCGGCTGCCGATCGATGTCGGCCAGCTGCTCGAAGGCCTGCTGCCGCTGGTGGAGCTGCAGGCGCGCCAGTTCTTCGTGGCCATCCACATCAACAGCGCGCCCGGCCTGCCCAGGGTGCTGGGCGACGGCGTGATGCTGGAGCAGGTGCTGCTGAACCTGACCCGCAACGGCATCGAGTCGATGCAGACGGCGCAGCCGGCGCGCCGCATCCTGCGCATCCATGCCGCCCTGGACCGGAGCGCGGCCACGCCGATGATTGCCATCTCCGTCACCGACCAGGGCCACGGCATACCGGACGACGTGGCCGAACGGCTATTCTCGCCCTTCTTTTCGACCAAGTCCGAGGGCATGGGCATGGGCCTGAATATCTGCCGCACCGTCGTGGAATTCCATGGCGGCACCCTGAGCCATAGCCATAATCCGCAAGGCGGCACGGTGTTCCGCTTCACCTTGCCGGTCATGACCCGCGCCGCGGATGCGGCGCTGCCGGCGCAATGAGGCGGCGCAGAATGCGCATCGGGAATTTCCGATACACTGCCTTGCCAGAGCCGGCGCCTCTGCCGCCCGCCATCTACCACAGGAACACCGATGCTGCACATTGTCGATGACGAGGAAGTGATCCAGGACGCGCTGTCCTGGCTGGCGCAGTCGCGCGGCATTGCCGCGACTGCCTACGACGGCGCCGACGCCTTCCTCGCCGCGCTGGATACCCGGCCCGGTTTCGACGAAGGCGGAGAATGCCTGCTGCTGGACATCCGCATGCCCGGCACCAGCGGCATCGCGCTGTTCGAGACGCTGGACGCGCGCGGCCTGACGGCACGGCTGCCGGTGATCTTCCTGACCGGCCACGGCGACGTGCCGATGGCGGTCAGCGCCCTGAAGCGCGGCGCCTTCGATTTCTTCGAGAAACCGTTCAACGACAACAGCCTGATGGACCGGGTGGAAGAGGCGCTGGCCGCCTCGCGCAGCGCGGGCGCCTCCGCCGCCATCCATGACCGTCTGGCGGCGCTGTCGGTGCGAGAGCGCGAAGTGCTGGACCTGATCCTGGAAGGCAAGATGAACAAGGTGATCGCCGACTGCCTGGGCATCTCGATGCGCACGGTGGAAGTGCACCGGGCGCACATCTTCGACAAGATGAACGTCAAGACCGCCGTCGAACTGGCTCGGTTGCTGAAGTAAGCCGCGCAGCATGAAAGGCAGGAACGGCGCGTGAAGCACAGGCTTGCGGTATTCGACTTCGACGGCACGCTGGCCGACTCGTTTCCCTTCTTCCTCGCCAGCTTCGGCGAACTGGCCCGTGTCCACGGATTTCGCCCGCTGGACCGCGGCAGCCTCGACGAGTTGCGCCGGCTCGACGCCAGGCAACTGATGCGCCATGTCGGCCTGCCGCCATGGAAGGCGCCGCTGGTGGCAATGGATTTCCGGCGCCTGATGGCGGCCAGGACGGCGCAGATCCCCCTGTTTGACGGCATGCCCGCCCTGCTGCGCGACCTGGCCGACGCCGGCGTCGAGCTGGCGGTGCTGAGTTCGAATTCGCGGGACAACGTGCAGGGCGTGCTCGGCCCCGCACTGAGCGGGCTGATCCGCCATCTCGATTGCGGCGTGTCGCTGCTGGGCAAGAAGCGCAAGCTGCGCGCGCTGCTGGCCCGCACCGGCTTTTCGCCGGGCCAGACCGTGTGCATAGGCGACGAGATTCGCGATATCGAGGCCGCCCGCGGCGTGCGGGCGGCAGCGGCCGCGGTCGGCTGGGGCTATACCCTGCCGGATGCGCTGGCGGCGCACCGGCCGGACACGCTGGCGCACACGGTGGCGCAGCTGCGCGACTACCTGGAACTGGCCTGACATCGACTGCCGCATCCGGCACAGGCTTTTCATCCGGTAACATGTGGCCTTTCGCCGCACGGCAAGACAGCGCCCCTCCATGTCCATCGCATCCATTCTTCTGCCCGATTTTTCCCTGATCCTGCTTGGCGTGATCCTGATGCGCATCACACGATGGGGCAGCGAATTCTGGGCCGGGCTGGAAAAGATGGTGTATTACGTGCTGTTCCCGGCGCTGCTGTTCTATTCCACCTCGCGCACGCCGCTGGACTTTTCCGCCACCGGCAGGCTGATCCAGGCGGCGCTGCTGCTGGTGCTGGGCGGCGTGGCGATGGGCTGGCTGGCCAAGCCGCTGTTCAAGGTCGGGCCGATGAGCTTCGAGTCGGCGCTGCAGACTGCCTTTCGCTTCAATTCCTATATGGCGCTGGCGATTGCCTACCGCCTGGGCGGCGAAAACGGCACTTCGATGATGGCGCTGATCATCGGTTTCGCCGTCCCGCTGTGCAATATGGCGGCGGTCCATGCGCTGGTCCACAAGAGCGGCGGCCTGGCGAAGGAACTGGCGAAGAATCCGCTGCTTTTGGCCACCGCCAGCGGCGTGCTGTTCAACCTGTCGGGCCTGCCGATGCCGGAGGTGGCCGGCGTGCTGCTGTCGCGCATGGGCAATGCGTCGATCGCGCTGGGCCTGATCCTGGTCGGCGCCGGCCTGCGGCTGTCGGGGCTGTCGGAAGGAAAGGCGATGTCGACCTATTTCATCGCGGTCAAGCTGCTGGCGATGCCGGCCCTGGCGATGCTGCTGGGCCGCCTGTTTGGGCTGCCCTGGCTGCAGCTGCAGATCCTGGTGATGTTCGGCGCCCTGCCCACCGCGTCCAGCGCCTATGTGCTGGCGGCGCGGCTGGGCGGCAATGCGCCGCTGGTGGCCTTCATCATCTCTGCCGGCACGCTGGTGTCGATCGCCACCCTGCCGCTCTGGCTATACCTGTCGCGCTAACGCATGGCGCGCCAGCGCCCAGGCCACATGCTCCCGCACCAGGGGCGAATCATCCGCCGCGCGCGACTGCAGCGCGGCGACGATGCCGGCATCGCCGGCCAGCCCTGCATCGGCTGCATTGCCCAGGCCGACGGCGATGTTGCGCAGCCAGCGCTCATGGCCGATGCGGCGAATCGCGCTGCCCTGCAGGCGCTGGTCGAATTCCTGCTCGGTCCAGGCGAACAGTTCCGCAAGCGTTGCCTGGTCCAGGCCGTTGCGCACGTCGAAATCCGGCAGGCTGGCGCGCTGCGCGAACTTGTTCCACGGGCAGACCAGTTGGCAGTCGTCGCAACCCAATACCCGGTTGCCGATCAGCGGCCGCAAGTCGAGCGGTATGCTGCCTTTCAGCTCGATCGTGAGATAGGAAATGCAGCGTCGCGCATCCATGCGCTGCGGGCCGAGGATGGCCTGCGTCGGGCAGGCCGTGATGCAGGCCTGGCAGCTGCCGCAATGGGCGCTGACCGGCGCATCGACCGGCAGCGCCAGGTCGGTATAGATCTCGCCCAGGAAATACATCGAGCCGGCGTCGCGGTTGAGCAGCAGCGTGTGCTTGCCGCGCCATCCGAGGCCGGACTTGTCGGCCAGCGCCACTTCCAGCACCGGCGCCGAATCGGTGAAGACCCGATAGCCAAAGGCGCCGGCTTCCGTCTCCACCCGCTGCGCCAGTTGCTGCAGCCGGCTGCGCAGCACCTTGTGATAGTCGCGGCCGCGGGCATACACCGACACCACCGCAGCCCGCGGATCGGCCAGGCGCGCCGCTTCCTCCTCGCGCCAGCCGGGACCGGCGTCGCGCGGCAGATAGTCCATGCGCGCAGCGATCACGCGCCGGGTGCCGGGCACCAGTTCCGCCGGGCGGGTACGCTTGCTGCCGTGGGCTGCCATATAATCCATCTCGCCATGGAAGCCGGCCGCCAGCCAGGCCTCGAAACCCGGCTCGCTGGCCGACAGGTCGGCATCGGCGATGCGCACATCGGCAAAGCCAAGCTCGCGGCCCCAGGCCTTGATGGCCGCGGCCAGCGCGTCAAGGTCGATAGCGCTTTCGTGTTGCACAATGTTCAATCCCGTTTTCTCTGAGCCAGCCATTTTAAAAGATGCAGCATTTCGAAGCAGAACTGAAGGATGAAGCCGGCACCCTGGCTCTGGGCGCGGCGCTGTCGCGCGCGCTGGCGCCGGGCCTGACGATCTACCTGCACGGCGACCTCGGCGCCGGCAAGACCGCGCTGACGCGCGCGCTGCTGCATGCGGCCGGCCATCCCGGCCATGTAAAGAGCCCGACCTATACCCTGGCCGAGCCCTACACGGTGGAGCTGGCCGGGCAGCCGGTGGACGTGGTGCATTTTGACCTGTACCGCATGGCCGGCCCGGACGAGTTTCTCGACGCCGGCTTCCGCGACTACTTCAACCACCGCACCGTCTGCATCATCGAGTGGCCGGAAAAGGCGGAGGGCGTGTTGCCCCCGCCCGACATCAACGTCTTCCTCACCATGCACGGCACAGGCCGTAAGGTAGAATTACAGGCCCTGTCTCCCCACGGTTCCCAATGTCTCGAACGCCTGCACTTCGCGCCCAACCTGTAACGTCGCGCAACCGCCGCGTGTTGCTCAAGGCCGGCGGCACCCTGCTGCTGTCGATGATGGGCCCGGCGCCGGCGTGCGCCGCGCAGATCGTCGGCGTGCGTGTCTGGCCGGCCGAGGAATATACCCGCGTCACGCTGGAAAACGACAGCGACCTGAAGACCACCCACTTCCTGGTGAAGGACCCGGAGCGCATGGTGGTCGACATCGAGGGCCTGGACCTGAGCCCGGCCTTGAAGAGCCTGGTGGCCAAGATCCAGTCCAACGACCCTTATATCCGCCAGGTGCGGGTCGGGCAGAACCGGCCCGGCGTGGTGCGCCTGGTGTTCGACCTGAAGGAAGAAGTGCGGCCGCAGGTGTTCGTGCTGCCGCCGGTGGGCAGCTATCAGCACCGGCTGATCTTCGACCTGTACCCGGTCAATCCGCCCGACCTGATCGCCGCGCTGATCGAAAAGGGCGACTGGATGAAGGAGTTGCCCAAGGGGTCATCCCGGGAACTGCCGCCGGAATTCGGCGCGCCCGCGCTGGAAAACCGGCCGCTGCCAAAACCGCAGCCGTCCGAGCCGCAGATCGCGAGGAAAGAGCCGCAGGAAGACGCCCCGTCCAACCTGAACCGCATGATCACCATCGCGCTCGACCCCGGCCATGGCGGCGAGGACCCGGGCGCGGTCGGCGCTTCCGGCAGCTTCGAGAAGGACGTGGTGCTGGCCATCGCCAAGCGGCTCAAGGCCAAGATCGAGCAGCAGCCCAACATGCGGGTGATGCTGACCCGCGACGCCGACTATTTCGTGCCGCTCCAGGTGCGGGTGCAGAAGGCGCGCAAGGTGCAGGCCGACCTGTTCGTGTCCATCCATGCCGATGCCTTCGTCGAGCCGACCGCCCGTGGCTCATCGGTGTTCGCGCTATCGGAAAAAGGCGCCAGTTCGACTGCCGCGCGCTGGCTGGCCAACAAGGAAAACGCGGCCGACCTGATCGGCGGCGTCAACCTGCGCGGCCAGGACAGGCAGCTCGCCAGCGTACTGCTGGACCTGTCCACCACCGCCCAGATCAATGACAGCATGAAGCTGGCGCGCGCGGTGCTCAATGAAATCGGCGGCATCAACCGGCTGCACAAGCGTTCGGTGGAACAGGCCGGCTTTGCGGTACTGAAAGCGCCGGACATTCCCAGCATCCTGGTCGAAACCGCCTTCATCTCCAACCCGGAGGAAGAAGCGCGCCTGACCGACAACGGCTACCAGGACCAGATGGCGGAGGCGCTGATGACCGGCATCCGCAAGTACTTCTCGAAGAATCCGCCGCTGGCCAGGAACAAGCTGACCTGAGCGGCGAGCGCGCCGGGCGGGTCGGCGCGCTAATGGATTAACTGCGCGCATTAACTGTGCGCATTAACTGCATGCATCAACCGCGGGCAAACCGGCGGTAGAACTTCAGCATCACGCCCAGCGCCACCGGAATCACCGCGGCGCCGACGCCGATCAGCACGATCGTGGTCAGGTGGTCGCGGATGATGGGGATATTGCCAAAGAAGTAGCCGGCCGCCACCAGCCCCACCACCCAGAGCAGCGCGCCGGTCACGTTATAGAGCTGGAACTTCGCAAAGCTCATGTTCGACACGCCGGCCACGAACGGCGCGAAGGTGCGCACCACAGGCACGAAGCGCGCCAGGATGATGGTCTTGCCGCCGTGGTTCTCGTAGAAGGCATGGGTTTTTTCCAGCGCCGCGCGGTCCAGCCAGCGGTAGTCATGGGTAAACACCTTCTGGCCGATGGCGTTGCCGATCAGGTAGTTCACGGTATTGCCGGCAATCGCGGCAAACAGCAGCAGGCCCATCAGCAGCCAGACATTCAGTTCGCCGGTGGCGGCAAAGGCGCCGCCGATGAACAGCAGCGTGTCGCCGGGCAGGAAGGGAAACACGACCAGGCCGGTTTCGGCAAACACGATGGCGGAAAGCACGCCATAGACCATCTGGCCATATTCGGCGATGACCTTGCCGAGAGACTTGTCGACATGCAGGATCATGTCGACGAGTTGCATGAAATCCATTGTTTTCCTTGTAAAAATGTTAAAGAAAGGCCGCAAAATCATACACTACGACTTGCCGGACCGACCATCCTCCCGGGGCGTTAAACGCTCGACCGCGCGCAAGCCCGGTGTTCGTGGAAGGCTATAATCGCTGTATGAATGCACAGATACAGCAGGCGCGACGCGCCATCCAGCCGCTTTCCGACCAGCTCATTTCCCAGATCGCCGCCGGTGAAGTCATCGAGCGCCCCGCCGCGGTGGTCAAGGAGCTGCTGGAAAACGCGCTCGACGCCGGCGCCACCCAGATCACGATCAAGCTCGACCAGGGCGGCGTCAAGCGCATTGCCATCTGCGACGACGGCCGCGGCATTCCGCCCGAGGAAATGCCGCTGGCCCTGGCGCGCCATGCCACCTCCAAGATCGCCTCGCTGTCCGACCTGGAAAGCGTGCTGTCGCTGGGCTTTCGCGGCGAGGCGCTGGCCTCCATCGCCTCGGTGGCCCAGGTCACGCTGACCTCGCGCACGCCCGACGCGGCGCATGCCTGGGAAATCGCGCCCGGCGCCCGCGAGCCGGCGCCGGCATCCGGCGCGATCGGCACCACGATCGATGTGCAGGACCTGTATT
Organism: Noviherbaspirillum soli; assembly: GCF_015352955.1. Taxonomy (GTDB): domain Bacteria; phylum Pseudomonadota; class Gammaproteobacteria; order Burkholderiales; family Burkholderiaceae_D; genus Noviherbaspirillum_A; species Noviherbaspirillum_A soli. Next base: position 306,093 of record NZ_JACYOX010000002.1, on the reverse strand, counting down.
TCAATACGCCGGCGCGGCGCAAGTTCCTGAAGTCGGAACAGACCGAATACGGCCACTGCGTGGAAGTGGTGCGCCGCATCGCGCTGGCGCGGCCGGACGTGGCCTTCACCCTGAGCCACAACGGCCGCACCGCCGAGCACTGGACCGCCTGCGAGATGGACAAGCGCAGCGCCCAGCTGCTGGGCGACGACTTCGCCCGCGCCAGGCTGCCGCTGGAGGAAGCCAGCGGCGTGCTGCGCATCCACGGCTTTGCCGGCCTGCCCACCGCTGCCCGGCTGCGCGCCGACGCCCAATACTTTTATGTCAACGGCCGCTTCGTGCGCGACAAGCTGTTGACGCACGCGGTGCGAGCCGCCTACCAGGACGTGCTGCATGGCGACCGCTATCCGTCTTATGTCCTGCGGCTGGACCTGGACCCGACCCTGGTCGACGTGAACGTCCATCCGTCCAAGATCGAGGTGCGCTTCCGCGACGGCCGGGCGGTGCACCAGTTCGTGTTCCACGCCGTGAGCCGGGCGCTGGCCCAGACCTCGGCCACCGCCGCCGGCGCCGCGCCGGCGCCGCAGCCGGCCGCCACGCTGGCGGGCACGGCGCCCTGGCGGCCGCAGCCGCAGCAGCAGGCCACGTTCGCGTCGCAGTTCACGCCGCGCTTCGGCGATACCGGCAGCGGCGGCGGCGTGGCCCAGTCCACCGCCAGTTACGGCGCGCTGTTCGCGGACCTGAAGCCGGCCGGCGACGCCAGGCCAGCCAGCCTGTTCGACGCCGGCGACCTGGCCGCCATCGCGCCGGCGGCCTTCGCCGCGCCTGCCGCCCATGCCCAGTCCCAGGCCGGGAATGCGGATGCCGAGGAATTCCCGCTGGGCTTCGCGCTGGCCCAGCTGCACGGCATCTTCGTGCTGGCGCAGAATGCGGCCGGCCTGGTGCTGGTGGACATGCATGCGGCCCATGAGCGCATCCTGTACGAGGAATTCAAGCGCTCGCTGGACGCGGACGCGGTGCAGGTGCAGCCGCTCCTGATCCCGGTGACCTTCTTCGCCGACCCGGTCGAGGTCGGCGCCGTCGAGGAAAACCGCGAGACGCTGGAAGCGCTCGGCTTCGACATCGCGGTGATGTCGCCCACCACGCTGGCGGTGCGGGCGATTCCGGTATTGCTGAAGAATGCCGACGCCCAGGGCCTGGCGCGCGACGTGCTGCGCGATCTGCGCGAATACGGCGGCTCGCGGGTGCTGGTCGAGCGCCGCAACGAACTGCTGGGCACGCTGGCCTGCCATACCGCGGTGCGCGCCAACCGGGCGCTGACGGTGCCGGAAATGAATGCGCTGCTGCGCCAGATGGAAGCCACCGAGCGCGCTGACCAGTGCAACCACGGCCGGCCAACCTGGGTGCAGCTCGGCCTGTCCGAGCTCGACCGCCTGTTCCTGCGCGGCCAATAGCATGAGCGCCCCGACAAGCCAGGCGCTGCCGCTGGCGGTGGCCATCATGGGTCCGACCGCGTCCGGCAAGACCGGCGCGGCGCTGGAGATCGCGCGCCGGCGGCCCTGCGAAATCATCTCGGTCGATTCGGCGCTGGTCTATCGCGGCATGGACATTGGCACCGCCAAGCCCACGCCCGGGGAACTGGCGGCCGCGCCGCATCACCTGATCGACATCATCGACCCGGCCCAGAGCTATTCGGTGATGCAGTTCCGCGATGACGCGCTGCGCCTGGTGCGGGAAATCCAGGGCCGCGGCGCGCTGCCGCTGCTGGTCGGCGGCACCATGCTCTACTTCAAGGCGCTGCGCGACGGCCTGGATGACCTGCCGCGCGCCGACCCGGCGCTGCGCGCCGAACTCGACCGCGACGCCGCTGAACTCGGCATGCCGGCGCTGCACGCCCGCCTGGCCGAGCTCGATCCGCCAACCGCGGCCCGCCTGAAGCCCAATGACAGCCAGCGTATCCAGCGTGCGCTGGAAGTCATCCGCCTGACCGGCCAGCCGATGTCGGCCCTGCTGGCCAAGGCGCCGCCCGCCGCCCTGCCCTTCCGCCTGCTGCCGATTGCGCTGGAACCTTCCGACCGCGCCCAGCTGCATGCGCGCATCGCCGCGCGTTTCGATGCGATGCTGCAGGCGCCGGGCGGTGGCCTGCTGGAAGAAGTGCGCCGCCTGCGCGCCCGGGGCGACCTGCATCCCGAGCTACCGTCCATGCGCTGCGTCGGCTACCGCCAGGCCTGGGAATACCTGGATGGCGAGATCGACCAGGCAGCGCTGCGCGACAAGGGCATCGCCGCCACCCGCCAGTTGGCCAAGCGGCAGCTGACCTGGCTGCGCTCCATGCCCGATCGCATCGTGGTGGATTGCCTGCAGGCGGCGCCTGCGGAACGGATATTGGAACAGATCGACGCGGCACAGTCCTGATTTTGCATCCCTGGTGCAACTTATGGCTTGACAGTTCCAGCCGAACCGGTCAGAATCTCGTGCTCGTTTGGTGATATAGCTCAGTTGGTTAGAGCACAGCACTCATAATGCTGGGGTCGGTGGTTCAAGTCCACCTATCACCACCAGAAATACCAAGGCCGCTGATTCGCAAGGATCAGCGGCCTTTCTGTTTTCGGCAGAGTTAAAGGCCGGGCCGGGCCGGGCCTGACGGCCGCGGCGGGCTTCTACAGCCTTTCAGAACTCCAGGTGCACCCTCGCCGAGGCCACCGATACCGGCCCCCTGTCCCGGTTGTAGCCGGGGTTGATGATGCGCTGGTAATCCAGGCTGAGCCAGGCGCTTCTGGCCAGGCGCAGGCTGTAGTAGATCTCGCCGATACGCTCGCGGCCATAGTTCAGCGCGCCGTCGCCCAGGAAGGCGCCGAGGCCGCCGGCGGCCAGGTAGCGCTGGTGGGCCGAACTCAGGCCATTGAAGGCCACCGCCATTCCCAGCGTGTCTTCCGCCCGCGACCATGCGCGTCCCTTGATCGATACGCCGGTCGACACCGACTGGTCGATCTCGGTAAAGGCATAGGTTTCGGTGCGGCCGTCATGCCTGCTTGCGCGGGCGAAGATGCCGATGTCGTCCCGCACTTCCTGCTCGAACGCCAATGCCACGCCGCGCTTGGACTGCTCGCGCCGCACCGCGGACAGGTCGGGGATGGCGCCGGCGGCGCTGGCGATTGCGTCGTCGAATGCGCCCATCCGGACATGATTGCGAAACAGCAGCAAGCGCGTTTGCCCCGGCCGGCCGGCCAGCTGGTGGGCATGCTCGATTTCGATCTGGTCGCCGTAGCGGCGTCCGATGCGCCTGTCCAGCGCCAGGCCGTTGGACTGGGCGGGCTGCATGAAACGGCCGGCCCGGAATGCCCAGTCGTCCCGGTAGTACTCCAGCGCCGCGCCCCAGGAATAACCGCGCGCATCGGCGGCGAAATCGTAGGCGCCATGGGTCAGGAAGGCCCAGTTCATGAACTGGGTGCGGGCGTCGTGCGCATAGCTGCTGGGGTCGAACACGTCGGTGACGGCCAGGTTGCCGGCGGTGAGCACCAGGCGTTCCTGCTTCGTTGTCATGGAGAACTGGTTCGCCTCGCCTTCCACCGGAAGATCCTCGCCGCCCAATGCCCAGGTCTTGCGCAGGAACAGTCGCGACCGGTACAGGGTCGGATTCGGGCCGCTGACCTTCTGCTGCTCGCCATTGGGAAAGCCGCCAAAGCCGTGCAGGCCGGAAAACGCCACGCCCTGCACCAGCTCGGGGTTGAACCAGATTTCCAGGTCGGATGCCGGGCGCCAGCCAAGATAGGCAGTGCTGCTGAAGGTATAGGCTTTTTCCCTGCCGGGCAGCAGGCTGTTCGGACCGCTGTAGGCCGCCCTGAACGAGGGCTTCTGCTGCCAGACATAGGTGGCCTGGAACCGGGCATCCCAGCGCTTGTCCTGGTCCGCTTGCTGGTCCGGTTTCTGATCCGCTTGCTGAGCGTGGACGGCGCAGGCGCCGAAGCTCAATGCCAGGGCGGCGACGGCCCTGACCAGGTGCCGTTTGCGTGTCGCAGGCGTCCCGCCACGATGTTGCTCACAAAATTTCCGCCGATTCATGTCCGCACTGCGCTCCTGCCCCATCGGCAAACGCCATGCCGGGCTGTTCGTGATTCTTCTTCATCCGGCACGAGGCTGGCGCATGTCACTGCATGGCCGGGCCGTATGCATCCGCCGGGGCCTGGCCGCCAGCGCCGGCGGCGGTTTTTCCCCTCGGCTTGCGGAATGCATACCAGGGCAATGCCTTCCTGAGAGCCGCCACCTCCCCGCTGGACTGCGCATTGTATCCCGGCATGTTGGCGATCGCTTCCAGCCACTGCTGCTGCCGCAGCAGTTCGCGCAGGCGGATCACGGCCGGCGTGTCCAGCGTCTCCTTCAGGCAGGCGAAATAGTACTGTTCGCGGCCGAGCGGAATGAAATCCAGCCCGAACTGCGCGGCGGCGGCCTCGATGCCGATGCCGACATCGGCCGCGCCGCTGGCCACCGCGGCGGCGACGGCAAGATGGGTAGTCTCGGTGTTGTCGTAGCCGATGACCGAGCCGCTGTCTATGCCTTCTCGCGCCAGCATCTGGTCGATTTCCAGCCGGGTGCCCGATCCGGGCTGGCGGTTGATGAAGCGCACGCCGGCGCGCTTCAGGTCGGCCAGCCCGGCAATGCGCCCGGGATTTCCGGCGGCCACCATCATGCCCTGCTGGCGGGTCAGGAAATTGATCAGCTTGTGCTTGCCGGGCTTGAGCAGTTTCTTGAACGCCTTCTGGGTCAGGCTGCCGGGCGCGCGGTCCTCGCTGACGTGAAAACCGGCCAGCAGGCATTCGCCGCGCGACATTGCCTCGATCGACGCCATGCTCGGGCAAAAGTGCAGGTTCAGATGCAGCCTGGCTTCGCGCTCGGTGTACTGCTTCAGCCTCGACAGCGCCAGGTCATGGCTGGCATGCAGCGACAGCACATGCACTTCCGGGTCGAAGGCCAGCGCGAATTCCCGCTCCATGCCGGCGCGCAGGTTCTCCAGTTCCGGCAGCGCCCGCGCCTTGGCCCGCTGTTCGGCAAACAGCAGCTTTTCGCCAAAGCCGGACAGGCGCGCGCCTCTGCCCTGGTTCCACACCACCAGTTCGGAACCGAGCTGGCCCTCCCATTTGCGCAATGCTCCCCAGACATGCCGGTACGACAGCTTTAGCCGCTGCGCGGCCTGCGCCACCGAGCCGGTCTGGTGTATGGCGGCCAGCATGTCGAACAGCGGGTTGTCGAGCTGGGTCTGGGTGCTGGTTTCCTGCACCAGGGTGTAGGCCATTTTTATGCGTAACATAGGAAAACCCGTTCATATTGAGAGCTTAATTTTCGATGCGTAACATAGCACGGTGCCCGAAAGCGGCGATCATCCCAGGGAGAAAACATGCAGAACATGAAACGACGCGTGCTGGTTTTTGCAATGACGGCAACGGTGGCAGCGGCGGCGCTGCCGGCGATGGGCCAGGAAGTGATCCGGCTCTCCACCACCACCAGCACCGAGAATTCCGGCCTGCTGCAATACCTGCTGCCAGTCTTTGAGGGCAAGACCGGCAAGCGGGTGCATGTGATATCGGTTGGCACCGGCAAGGCGCTGGAAATGGCCAAGAACGGCGATGTGGACGTGACGCTGGTGCATGCCCGCCCGTCCGAAGACAAGTTCGTCGCCGAAGGCCACGGCGTCAACCGCCGCGACGTGATGTACAACGACTTCATCCTGGTTGGCCCGCCAGCCGACCCGGCCGGCATCAAGGGCAGCAAGGATGTGCTCAAGGCGATGCAGAAGATCGCCGACAGCAAGGCAAAATTCATTTCCCGCGGCGACAATTCCGGCACCGACCAGATGGAAAAGGCGTACTGGAAGCAAGCCGGCGCCAAGCCCGAAGGCAGCGCCTATGTGTCTGCCGGGCTCGGCATGGGCGAAGTGCTGAACATGGCGGCGGAAATGCAGGCCTATACCCTGACCGACCGCGCCACCTATGGCGCCTACAAGGCCAAGACCGGTCTCGCCGTCGAGGTAGAAGGCGACCCGAAGATGTTCAATCCGTACGGGATCATCGCGGTCAACCCGGCGCGCCATCCGGCGGTGAACTACAAGGGCGCAATGGAGCTGATCGAATGGATCACTTCCGCCGAAGGACAGGCCAGAATCGCCAGCTTCAAGGTGGATGGCCAGCAGCTTTTCTTCCCGTCAGCAAAAAACTGAGCCTTTCACAACACTGGCCGACCAGAGTGCACCTTTGGTCGGCGCCGGTATTTCGCCTGCCTCCCGCCGCATTACCCTTCGATAATCCGCTTTTGTGCGAGATTATTTGCGAAGCGCATAGACAATTTCCTTGAAGAAAAATATTTACCACCCGCAACCGAAAGTAGTTACCATGTATCACCTTGTAGTTGACATGGGATAGCGGTCCCCCTGGCCGGCAATCGATCTTGCATCTCGTGCAACACAGGTGATAGCAAATCAATGCGGGCGCCGCGCTTCCAGGCGGCAGCGGCGGCAGCAAGGCCGCATCAGTGTAAAAGGCAGCGAAAATCGTGTCGGTCCTGAAGAAAAACAATGTCCGCATTCTCGGCGACGGGCCGAAAACCATGGTCTTCGCCCACGGTTACGGATGCGACCAGAATGTGTGGCGTTTCATCACGCCCGCCTTTTCCTCGCAATACCGCATCGTGCTGTTCGACCATGTAGGCGCCGGCAATTCCGACCTGGTGCAATACAGCACCCGGCAATACAGTTCGCTGCAGGCCTATGCCAGCGACCTGCTTGAAATTCTCGAAGAACTCGGGATCGAGTTGGCCATCTACATCGGGCATTCGGTAAGCGCCATGATCGGCATCCTCGCCGCGATCCGCGCGCCGGAACGGTTCGACCGACTGGTGCTGGTCGGCCCCTCGCCCTGCTACATCAATGACGGCGACTACACCGGCGGCTTCACGCGGGCAGACATCGACGAACTGCTGGAGGTGCTCAGCGCAAATTACCTTGGCTGGTCGTCCAGCATGGCGCCGTTGATCATGAACCAGCCCGGGCAGCCGGAACTGGCGGACGAGCTTTACAACAGCTTCTGCCGCACCGACCCGCAAATCGCCAGGCAGTTCGCGCGGGTCACCTTCCTCGGCGACAACCGGGCCGACCTGCGGCTGCTGACCCGGCCTGCGCTGATACTGCAATGTTCCGACGATGCGATCGCGCCGGTTGCAGTAGGCAATTACATGCATCGCCAGATGCCGCAAAGCACGCTGATGCGGATGGAGGCGGCGGGCCATTGCCCGCACATGTCCGCGCCGCAGGAAACCATCGCCGCGATCCGTTCCTTCATATGAAATCCGCCGACGCCCCCGATCAAGCAGGCAAGCGCCAGCTCGGTCCCGCCTTGCTGGAAGAAAGCGTCGAAGAAATCTACGAGCATGCCTCATGCGGCTACCTGTCCACCGGCCCGGATGGCAGGATCATCAAGGTCAACCAGACCTTCCTCGACAGCACCGGCTATGCCCGCGACGAAGTCCTGGGCAAGAAGCGCTTCGAGGACTTCCTGACACCCGCGGCGCGCATCTTTTTCCAGAGCCAGTCCTGGCCGTTGCTGCATCTGCAGGGCCGCATCGACGAAGTGGCTTACCAGATCGTCACCCGCAACGGCGAACGGCTGCCGACGCTGGTCAATATCCGTCAAAAAAATGATGATCATGGATGCGCGGTGGTGCGGCGCATTACTGTCTTCACCGCCGCCGACCGCTGGCGCTACGAGCAGGAACTGCTCATGGCGCGCCAGACCTCCGAACAGTCCAGCCGGCAGCTCGAGACGCTGAACCAGCAGCTCATGGATACCAACGCCGCGCTGCATGCGCAGGGCGAAAGGCTGCGGGTCATCCTCAATTCCATCACCGACGGCGTGATTGCCACCAACGTGGCCGGCCAGGTCACCTATCTCAACCCGGTGGCCGAAGCCATCACCGGGAGGCGCCGCAACGAGGCCAAGGGCAAGCTGCTGGCCGAAGTCTTGCCGATCGGCGAGGCGCAGGCAGCGGCACTGCTGGCGTCGGCCAACAGGCGGGCGCAAGGCCAACTGGACTACAGCATGGCCCAGCTGCATCGTCCGGCTGGCGGAACCGCCCATGTAACGCTGTCGGCGCAGTCGATGCACGATGCGGCGGGCAAGCTGGTGGGCGCCGTGATTGCGATCCGTGACGTCACCGAAGCGCAGGAATTGCAGGCCCGGCTGCATTTCCAGGCCACCCATGACGCACTGACAGGCCTGACCAACCGCAGCGAGTTCGAGCGCAGGCTGACAACGCTGCTGGAGGCGCCAGCCAGGGGCTGCGACATGCTCCTCTATCTTGACCTCGACCAGTTCAAGATCGTCAACGACACCTGTGGCCATGCCGCGGGCGACGAACTGTTGCGCCAGGTGGCCACCATCATGCAGGGCGACCTGCGCGACAACGACACGCTGGCCCGGCTGGGCGGCGACGAGTTCGGCCTGATCCTGCGCCGCGCCACGCCCGAACAGGGAATGACGGTGGCGCAGCGGTTGCGTGAAACCGTGTCCGACTTTCATTTCGTCTGGTCCGACAAGGTGTTTCCCATCGGCGTGAGCATCGGCGCGGTGCTGCTTGCGCCGGGGCGGATGTCGATCACCGACGCGCTGCGGGTGGCCGATGGGGCCTGCTACATCGCCAAGGAAAGAGGCCGCAACCGGGTTCACCTGTCAGCGGTGGACGACCATGCAATCCAGCAGCGCGAAGGCGAGATGAACTGGGTCAGCCGGATCCACGAGGCGCTGCGCGAACAGCGCTTCGTGCTCTACACCCAGCGTCTGCAGGGCCTGGGACCGGACAATGGCGCGGACGACCATCATGAAGTGCTGGTGCGCATGCTGGACCAGGGCGGCGGACTGATCGCGCCGGGCGCCTTCATTCCAGCGGCCGAGCGCTACGGCCTGATGCCGCAGATCGACCGCTGGATCGTCGGCACCGTGCTGGCGCATGCCGCTGCCGGATCCGCGACCTATGCGATCAACCTGTCCGGCGCCACTGTCTGCGACGACACCTTCCTGGCCTTCGTGCAGCAAAGCCTGCGCGAGCACGGCGCCGATCCCACGCGGATCTGCTTCGAGATCACCGAGACGGCGGCGATCGCCAATTTGCGCCAGGCCACTGCGCTGATCCGGGAACTCAAGGTCATGGGCTGCCGGTTTTCGCTGGACGATTTCGGCAGCGGCATGTCGTCCTTCGCGTACCTGAAGCACCTGCCGGTGGATTACCTGAAGATTGACGGCAGCTTCGTCAAGGACATGCTGGACGATCCGGTCGACCGCGCGATGGTGGAATCGATCAACCATATCGGCCATGTGATGAAGCTCAAGACCGTGGCCGAGTTCGTCGAGAACGACGCGGTGCTCGATGCGCTGCGCTCGATTGGCGTAGATTATGCGCAGGGTTACGGCGTGCAGAAGCCGGTGCCGATGGGCACCCGCGGCTGGCAGGCCGTGGCCTGAGGCGGCAGCCGGCACCCGGCGCCGCCATTCCCTATACCTTTCCGGACAAGGAGGCATGCGATGAAGCACATGATCGCCAGCATTCTGCTCGTAGCGAGCCACACGATGGCCGCCGCCGACAGCCCTGCGCCGCCGGCGGGCCAAAGCGCGACGGCGATTTTCGCCGGCGGCTGCTTCTGGTGCGTCGAAGCGGACTTTGAAAAACTGCCCGGCGTGATCGACGCCGAATCCGGCTACACCGGCGGCGCGGAAAAGAACCCGACCTACCAGCAGGTCAGCGCCGGCCGTACCGGCCATGCCGAGGCGGTGCGGGTCCGTTACGATCCGGCGCAGATCAGTTACGGGCAACTGCTGACGCACTTCTGGCGCAATATCGACCCGACCGTGAAGAACAGGCAGTTCTGCGACAGCGGCGCACAGTACCGCACCGCCATCTACTACCAGGACCAGGCGCAGCGCGAAGCGGCGCTGGCCAGCAAGGCGGCGCTGGAAAAGGAAAAACGCTTCGCACGGATCGAGACGGAAGTCACGGCAGCCGGGGCGTTTTACCCGGCCGAGCAATACCACCAGGACTACTACAAGAAGAATCCGGTGCGCTACAAGTTCTACCGCTACAACTGCGGCCGCGATGCACGGCTCAGGGAGTTATGGGGCGAGCCGCATTAGATCGGGCTCCGCCTGGCGCAAGCGCCGGCCGGGCGCTCCAGCCCCATGCCGATGTTCATGACGGGCGCTACCGCGCCACCCAGCCGCCGCACACAGGAAACACCTGCCCCACGAAACACGCGGCCGCGTCGCTGCACAGGAAGGCGGCGAACAGCGCATCCTCGCGCGGCGATACCAGCCTGCCCAGCGGCACTTCCCGGCGCAATCGTTCCTGGAATGCCGCCAGCGCCTGCACCTCGGGCGGAAAGTAAGTCGGGTTGTCGACGAAGTTCTGGGCGATCGCATTGACCTGCACATTGTGCGGCGCGACTTCCACGCCCACCGCCTGTATATAGGACAGTTGCGCGCCACGGGCAGCGCTGTAGCTGGAGGTGCGCTTCATGCCGCGCAGGGCCGAGGCGCTGCCCATCAGCAGGACCTTGCCGGCGCGGCGGGCAATCATCGCCGGCAGCGCGCCGCGCACCAGCCGCGCCATCGGGTCCACCATGTGGCCGAATACGTGCGCCCATTCCTCGTCGGTGGCGTCGGTGACGCTGGAAGTCGGCGCCGGCACTGCAAGGTTCAGCAGCAGCACATCGATATCGCCAGCCTCGGCCAGCGCCGCCGCCGAGGCCTCGGGCAGCCAGAGCGACCGCGTGTCCGCCACCACCTGCGCACCGAGTTCGGCGAACACTTCGCACAGCGTCGGCCCCATGAAGGCGTCGGCCTGGGTGATCAGCACCCGCTTGCCGGACAGGTCGGGCATGGTCATGAGGAATTTCCTTTTCAGGTCAGCAGAACATCAGCGCCAGCATGGCGGCATCGTCCACCACCATCATGGTCAGCGTGATGGACCAGCACATCAGGTGAGCGCGGAGGTTTGCCAGTGAAAGTGCATGCATGTCGGGCGGTGATCGGTTTTTTCTGTCGCAGTGTAGCAAAACCGGGATCGATACAGGGACATGGAAACCGCTTGAAACGCGCAGAAAAAAATGCCCGCCAGAATGGGCGGGCTGAAAACAACATTGGAGGAGACACCAAGTCAATCACGGCCGCCAGCCGGGAAACTTGATGCACCTGCACAAAATTATTTCTTCATAGAAATTTTAGCAAGCGCACCGCGCACCTCGAATTCCACCTTGTCCAGCACCCTGCCCTGCCGGTCGAGCAGTTCCAGGCGATGCCGGCCTGGCCACGGCGCCCATGCATGGCCGTCGCGCCCATCGGCAAGCGGCTTGCCGTCCATGCGCCAGCGCGGCTGCGCCACGCCCTGCGCCGAGAGCCGGATGCGCTGGCGCGCCGGTGGAATGTCCGGATCGAGCGCCACCACCATGCCAGGCGTCGGATAGCGGATCGCCGGCGCCAGCGCCTCCTGTTCGACGGCGACGACCAGCGCCTGGCCGGTGCCGGGCAGGAAATACTCGGTGCGGGACGCCTCCTCGCCGTGGCCGTAGCGGATCTCGCGCGCTGAAACGCCGGCTGGCCGGGCCGGCGCGGCGGACGGCGCGCCGGCATGCAGGTAATGCATGATGTCCTGCCAGACCGGGGCCGCGCCGGTCACGCCGGAGACATTCCACATCGGCTCGCCCGAGGCATTGCCGACCCAGACGCCCACCGTGTAGCGGGCCGAATAGCCGATGCACCAGTTGTCGCGCATGTCCTTGGAGGTGCCGGTCTTGACCGCGCTCCAGAAACGGGTGGACAGCGGGCTGTCCAGGCCAAAGGTGCGGGCACGGGCGCTGTTGTCGGACAGGATGTCGCCGATGATCCAGGCGGCGCTGCCGTCCATGACCTGCATCGGCGGCGCCACCGGCGCGCCCGGCACGGTGCGCACCGGCTGGCTGCGCCCGCCCGCGGCCAGTGCCCGGTAGGCATTGGTCAGCGCCAGCAGGCTGACGTCGGCGCTGCCCAGCGCCAGGCTGTAGCCATAGAAGTCGCCCGATTCCGGCAGCTTCACGCCCAGCGCCTGCAGCCGCTGGAACAGGCGCTCGGGCGTGACCAGCACCAGCGTGCGCACGGCCGGGATGTTGAGCGAGGACGCCAGCGCGGTGCGCAGGCTGACCGCGCCCTTGTATTGCTGGTCATAGTTCTGCGGCATGTACAGGCCGGACGCGGTGGCGAGGTTCAGCGGGCTGTCGTCCAGCAATGAGGCCGCCGTCAGCCAGCGCTCTTCCAGCGCCAGGCCGTACAGGAAGGGTTTCAGGGTAGAGCCGGCCTGGCGCGCCGCCAGCACGGCGTCGACCTCGCGCGCGTCCGACAGCGCGCCGCTGGAACCCACCCAGGCCAGCACCTCGCCACTGGCATTGTCCAGCACCAGCACGGCGCCATCCTCGATATTGCGGCCGTCGAGCGCGGCCAGGTGCCGCTGCAGCGCGTCGCGCGCATGGCGCTGCAGGCCGGCGTCCAGCGTGCTGGCGACCTGGCCGCCGGCCGCCTTCACCAGGCGCCGGCCGAGATGCGGCGCCAGCTGCGGCGCGCTGGCGACTGCGCGGTCGGGTCCGGCCAGGCGCGCCAGCCGCAGTTGCGTGATCCCTTCCAGCCCCTGGCACAGCGCCGGCGCGCCCTGCTCGGTGACGATGGCGCAGGCGCGGCGCGCCACCACGGCCGCACTGGCATTGGGGCCGCGGATCAGCGCCACCGCCAGCGCCGACTCGACCTGGTCCAGCCCTTCCGGATGCTTGCCGAACATGACCCGTGCCAGCGCATGCACGCCGACCAGTTCGCCGCGGAAATTGACCAGGTTCAGATAGGCTTCCAGGATCTGGTCCTTGCGCCAGGTACGCTCCAGCGCCTTCGCGGTCAGGGCCTGTTCCAGCTTCTGGCTGCCGCTGCGGGGCGCCGCGCCGCGCCGCAGGCCGTCGTCGAGCAGGCCGGCCAGCTGCATCGTGATGGTGGAGGCGCCCCGGGTACGGCTGTGCCACACGCTGCCCCAGGCCGCGGCGGCCACCGCGTTCCAGTCGATCCCGGCATGCTGGTAGAAGCGCTTGTCCTCGGAAGCGATCAGGGCGTTGCGCATCGCCGGCGAGATGTCGGCCAGCGACACCCAGGCCAGGCGGCGCGCGCTGGCATCGATGCGCACCTGCTGCAGCGGCGCGCCGTGCCGGTCGAGCAGCAGCGCGTCCGACGGCTGGAAGGCGGCGCGCACGTCGTCATAGGTTTGCATTGCCTGGACGGCGGATGCCGCGCACAGCAGCAGCAGGGGCAGCCAGCGCCGCATCACTTCACCTCCAGCGGCGCATTCGGCGCCATGCCATGCATTTCCGGCGCATACATCGCTTCCACCCGGGTCGGCGGCAACTGGAAGCGGCCGGGGTTGTTCAGGCGCACCGTGTAGCTGATGGTGCTGACGCCCTTGGGCAGGTAGCTGTAGTAGGCGCGGAAGCTGTCGAAGCTGCGCTCCTCGAAGGCCAGCCAGCCGTTGCCGGCGGATGGGGCATTGCCGGCGCTGGCGATGGCCGAGTCGCGCCCCAGGCCCGAGCCCAGGATGGTGGCGCCGGCCGGCACCGGGTCGGCCAGCACCACCTGGCTCATGTCGGCCTGGGCATCGACTTCCACCGTGATGCGCATCACGTCGCCGCGGCTGATGACGCCCTCCGTCTGCCGCTCCACCATCTCGGTCCTGCGCGTGATCCGGTAACCGCTGGAGAACGGCGCCTTCAGCGGCACCGCGGCCAGGCTCTGCAGCGTGACCCAGGGCTTGCCAGCGCCCTGCTGGGTCAGGGTGACAGCGTCGTCGGACCTCGGCGCCGCCGCCTTCCACGGCAGTTCGATCTTTCCGGCGCCGCCGCTCCAGGCATGGCTGGCCGTCCGTTCGGCGCCGCCCTGGCGCAGCAGCGCGCGGGTGACGCCGGCCGGCGCCTGCGCCTCGAACCGGGCCGAGAACTTGCGCAGCGCCAATGTGCCCCAGGCATTGGCGGTGGTGGTGTTCCAGTGGCCGCGCTGCTGGCGGCCGATGGCGCCGGTCAAGAAGCGCGGCAGGTCTTCGCGCCAGGCGGCATCGTCCAGCGACGCCAGCACCATGCGCACCGCGTTGGCGTCGGCGCCGGCCATCTGCCACCACCAGTAGTCGCTGGCCTCGGTGGAAAAGCCCATGCGGCTGCCCTGGAAGTTCAGGCGTGCGCGCAGTTCCTGCCCGGCGTCCTGCAGCCGGCGCGCATGGTTGGGCAGGCCGGGCGTGCGGCGCAGGATGGCGATCCAGTCCAGCAGCGCCGAGGTCGGCCAGAGGCCGGGCTGGACCTGGATCGCATCCAGCCCGCGCGTCGGCATGCGGCCGTAGCGCGACATCGCTTCCAGCGCCGCCAGCCGCCGCACGTCGCCATCCTTGCGCGGCGTCCAGTCGCGGCTGTCGATGCGGCCTTCGACATAGGCCTGCAGGCCCAGCAGCATGCGCTCCCGGCTCTGCTCCGGCAGCGCCAGGCCGGCTTCATGGCTGATCGCCAGCAGGTAGCTGGTCAGCACGGTGCTGCCATGGGCATCGGCGCTGGAGGAGGGGTAATAGCGGGCCAGGCCGTCGGTATCGAGGTACAGCGGCAGTTCGGCCATCAGGCGCTGCCAGGCCGCCTGGTCGTCCAGGCCGATCGCGCGCGAGGTCTTCTGCTCCAGGCAGGAATAGGGATACGCGCGGAAATAGCGCCGCAGGCCATCGGCCGCGCCGGCCAGGCTGGGCGAGAGCGACACCGCGATGCCGCCGCGCCCCGGCAGCGCGTCGGCGGCCTGGGCCAGCGCGATGGTGCGGCTGCCGTCCAGCTGGAACAGGCTGGCCTGCTGCACCGTGACCGGCACCGCCGGCACCAGCTTTTGCTCGACCTTCAGCGCGTCGGCGGCGCGCACGCCGCCGCTTTCCTGCGCCTTCAGTTCCCATGTCACCCGCTCGCCGTCCGCCGGCGCCGTTACCTCCCAGCGCAGTTCCTGGGCCTGGCCGGCCGCCAGCGTCAGCTTGCGCGGCGCGGCATCGAGCGCCAGGCCGTCGACCAGCGCACTGACCGACAATTCCATGCTGCGCTCGGCGCCGTTGCGCACCGTGGCCATGGCGCTGTAGCGGTCGCCCTGGCGCACCAGCGGCGGCAGGCCGGCGATGAGCTGCACGTCCTGGGTGCTGCGGATGCTGGTCTGGCCGTAGCCGAACAGCGCGGCGCCGCTGGTGGCCACCGCGACGATGCGAAACGAGGAAAGCGCATCGTTGAGCGGCACCTCGACCACGGCGCTGCCCTGCCCGTCCAGCCGTAGCGCCGGGCGCCACAGCAGCAGGGTGTCGGTCAGCTCGCGGGTGGCGGCGCGGCCGCCGCCGCCGCCGGCCGGCATGGCCTTGCGGCCGAAATGGCGCTTGCCCACCACCTGCATCTGGGCAGTCGCCGTCTGCACGCCATAGCCGCGCCGCTGCAGCATGGCCGGCAGCAGGTCCCAGCTGTCGTTGGACTGCAGTTCCAGCAGCGCCTCGTCCACCGCGGCCACGGCCACATCGGCGCCAGCCGCCGGCCGGCCATCCGGCAGCGTGGCCCTGATCGTCACCTGCGCCTTGCCGCGCACCGGATAGGCCGACTGCGCCGCATCGACCTTCACCTCCAGCTTGTGGCCGGCGGTGCCCACCGCGATCTCGGCAATGCCGAAGCGGAAGGCCGGCTTGGCCAGGTCCACCATCGGCCCCGGCGCCTTCCAGGTGCGGAAGTCCGCCAGCCAGCTGCGCGGCTCGCGCCAGCCCCAGGTGAAGAAGGAATACCACGGCACCTCGCGCAGCCGGCCGCGCACCGCCAGCACCGACACATAGACATTCGGCGCATGGGCCGCCGTCACCGGCACCCGGATCACCGGGTCGCGGCCGTTCAGCTGCACCACCCGGGTTTCCAGCACGCCCTCGCGCTCGATCGCCACCAGCGCGGTGGCCTGGCGGAACGGCATGCGCGCCTGGAACACGGCGGTTTCGCCGGGCTGGTACTGCTTGCGCTCGGGCAGCAGGTCCATCCGGTCCTGGTTGCCGGCGCCGAACCAGACATCGTCGGCGCCGCTGACCCAGACCGTGGTCGATGCCCGCGAATGCCGGCCCTTGTCATCGCTGGCCTGCGCGGTCAGCTCGACCTCGCCGGCCTCGCCCAGGTCCGCCTCGCAGACGAACAGGCCGCGCTCATCCGACTTGCCGCTGCACAGCCGGCCGAGTTCATTGCTGACGGTCTCGTTTTCATAGGCGTAGAAACCGCCGACCATGCGCTTGCGATGGGCATTGCGGCTGTGGCGCACGCCGCTGATTTCCATCGCCGCATTGGCGCGCGGCCGGCCTTCCAGGTCCAGCGCGAGCGCGGTCAGCCGGCTGCGCCTGCCGGCCGAGACCCAGTCTTCCTTCCTGATGCCGGCCACCACCGCCGCCGGCCACAGCGGCACGATCTGCGACACCGTCTGGATTTCGCCGTTGGGGTCGGCAAAGCGCATCTCCGCCAGCAGTTCGGCCGCGCCGGTGACGGCCGGGAATTCGCGCACCGCGGTGCTGGCGATGCCGTTGCGGTCGAGCCGGATGGCGAGCTTGTCGGCGACGATCTTCTGCTCCTCCTCGTTCTCGGCGTTCCTGCCGGAGAAGCGAAACGCTTCATAGCCGGGAAAGGATGGCGTGCGATTGCGCATCAGCGCCGTCAGCTGCACCGGCAGGCCGGCCGCGCCGCCGCCGTTGAGGTAGTTCAGCTGCACCGTGAGCGGCACTTCCTTCGGCGCCACCTGCGGCGACTTCGGCGGCGCGATGCGGCCCTGCAGCACCGGCAGCCGGAATTCCTCGACCCGGAAGCTGCCGCTCGGGTAGCGGCGGCCGTGTCCGTCGTCGCCATCGCCATCGGCATTGTCGCCGCCAGCCTTGACCGGCCCGCTGTCGAGCATCACGTCGTAGCGGCCCAGCCTGGCCTGCGCCGGAATGGCGAAACTGGTCTCGGCGCTGCCTTCGCCGCGCCAGGCCAGCGGAAAACGGAATTCCTGGCCGCTGCCCTGGTGCATGATGCGGACCCGGTTGGGCAGGTCGCCGGCCGGCGGCAGCGACAGGCCCTTGCCGGTTTCCACCCGCATCAGATGCTTCATCGACACCGTCTGTCCGGCGCGGAACAGGGTGCGGTCGAACATGGTATGGGCGCGCCTGGTGGCTGCCGCATCGGTGTCGACCGGCAGATTGAAGCGGAACGGCTCGATGCCGTCATTCCAGGAAGTCAGCGCAAAGGCCATGTCGGGCTTGCCGCGGGCATCGGGCGCGCGGGCGCTGACGAACAGGCCGTCGACCAGCCGGTTGTCCCAGCGCGCGTTGTTGCACTGCGCATCCATCTGGCGCGGCACCGGCGCCACGCCGTCGGCGCCGGTCCTGCCGCGCCACAGCTCCTTGCCGACGCAATCGGAAATGCGCACATCGGCGTCGGGCACCGGCTTGCCCGCATCCAGCGTGGTGACCCAGACCGCGCCATTCTCGCGGCCCACCTTCACATGCACCGCCAGGTTGGTCACCAGCGCACTGGTGCGCACATACATCGGCGCCGGCTTGTCCAGCAGCGCCGTGCCCAGCCGGGTCGAGGCCAGTTCCATCACATAGAAACCCGCGCCCGGCATCGGGATGCCGAGCACCTCGAACGGGCGTCTGGCGCCGCCATCGACATGCGGCCCGGGCAGCGCGGTCCTGCGGGCGTTCGGCTCCTTGTCCAGCAAGGCCAGGCTGCGTGTCTGCACATCCTTGCCGTCAATCTCCACCGTGCTTTCATGGTAGCGGTTCAGGCGCTTCATCCAGGCCATGATGGCGGCGTCGCCCTCCACCCGCAGGCTGGCCAGCATGGGCGCGGCCGCGGCCTCGATGCCGCGCACCGTGACCGGCACCGCCGGCGCATCGTCAAGCTCGACGATGCCGAACGGCGCGGTGGCGAACTTGGCCAGCGGCGGATAGGCCGCCATGGTCAGGTGCATCGGAAACAGGCTGGCGTTGGCAAGCGGCCGGCCGGCATCGTCGGCCAGCCGGTGCGGCAGTTCCAGCACCAGCCGGGCGTTTTCCGGGAAATTGGGCTTGAAGGTCAGCATCGTCACCATGTCGTCGCCTTCATCGCCTTCGATGATCGGTGTGTATTTCCTGCTGCTGCCGCCCAGCACGATTTTCCGCGCCATCTCGCGCTTGATCGGGGCGCTGAAGGACAGGGTCAGCGGCGACAGCGGCATGCAGCCGGCGCGGGCGTTTTCCCGTTCGCAGGAAAAGCTGGCGGTGAATGCGCGGCGCACCTTGTAGTCGAAGCGCTGCGGCCCGGTGGTGGCCATGCCGCTGGGCGTGGCGACGCCCTTGTCCCAGACCAGACGCACCGCCGCGTCGTTGGGCAGGCGCTGCGCGCATTGCAGCGTGGTGATGCGCTCGGGCGGCGTTTTCTGCGCGAACCGCTTGACCAGCGCCTCGCGCGCCGGCCCCGTCACCAGTTTCACCGGGATGCGTTCCTGTATGCCCTCCGCCTCGCAATGGACATGGGCAAGCAGGCTGGCCTCGGTGGCCTGGCCGTTCTGGATGGCCAGAAAGACCTGCTCCTCTTCCACCGGCATCCACTCCTCCGGAGCGATGCGCTGCACCACCGGGCCGCCGGTGCTGAACTGGAAACCGGTCGCGCCCTGCACCGGCGTGCCGGACAGCAGCCTGAAGTCCTTCTTTAATAGAAAACGGCAACTGACGCCGGCCGGCAGGTCGCGCTCGAAGTCATACACCCAGTTGCGCTCGTCGGCCCAGCGGCCGCTGCCGGCTTCGCTGCACTGGATGTCGAACGGCGCCGGCGCGCGCGGATCGCCGGCCTTCACCGCCGGTTCGGAAAACGTGGCCCGCACCTGGCGCGCCTTGCTGACCGTGCCCTGCGGCGAAAACTGGCTGATGCTTCCTGCCTGAGCCAGCACGGCCCAGGCCAGCAAGGCCAGGCCACACAGCCGACTGCGCTTACCCATATGCACTCCCTGTTGTTATTAAAGGCACAAAGCGACCCGTGGAAATTGCACCCGTTCCGGCGGCGCAGCCTCCCCGATTACGATAAACTCCTGATTTTTCATGATTTCGGATCCTGTTCATGGGCGCTAAACGCATCCTTTCGACCCTGGCAATCGGCGCGGTGCTGGCCGCCAGCCTGCCCGCGCAGGCGCTGGAACGGCTGTTTCCGCCCAACATCAAGCGCGGCACGATGTCCAATGTCGACTTTCCCAGCGTCAGCGTGAATGGCAGCCAGCGCAGGCTGGCGCCGGGCGCATGGATCAGGAACGAAAACAACATGATCGATATGCCGGTAACGCTGCGTGGCCGCGAGTTCACCGTGAACTACACCGAAAACCCGCAGGGCGACATCGACCGGGTCTGGATCCTGACTCCGGCCGAAGCCAGCGCGCCGCTGCCCAAACCGTCTCAGCAATAACATTCCATGCAAAAGAAAGTATTCATCAAGACCTTCGGCTGCCAGATGAACGAGTACGACTCGGACAAGATGGCCGATGTGCTCAACGCCGCCGACGGCTATGTCAAGACCGACACGCCGGACGATGCCGACATCATTCTCTTCAATACCTGCTCCGTGCGTGAAAAGGCGCAGGAAAAGGTGTTTTCCGACCTTGGCCGGGTGCGCGAGCTCAAGCGGGCAAACCCGGATCTCGTGATCGGCGTGGGCGGCTGCGTGGCCTCGCAGGAAGGCGAGGCCATCATCAAGCGCGCGCCCTATGTCGACCTGGTGTTCGGCCCGCAGACCCTGCACCGCCTGCCCGACATGCTGCACAAGCGGCGCGACAGCGGCCGCTCGCAGGTGGACATCAGCTTCCCGGAGATCGAGAAGTTCGACCACCTGCCGCCGGCGCGGGTGGAAGGCCCGACCGCCTTCGTCTCCATCATGGAAGGCTGCAGCAAGTACTGCAGCTATTGCGTGGTGCCCTATACCCGCGGCGAGGAAGTGTCGCGCCGCTTCGACGACGTGCTGGCCGAAGTGGCCGGCCTGGAAGCCCAGGGCGTGAAGGAAATCACGCTGCTCGGACAGAACGTCAATGCCTATCGCGGCGAAATGGCCGACGGCGAGATCGCCGACTTCGCGCTGCTGATCGAATACATCGCCGAACTCGACGGCATCGAACGCATCCGCTACGTCACCAGCCACCCCAAGGAATTCACCCAGCGCCTGATCGACGCCTATGCCCGCGTGCCCAAGCTGGTCAATCATCTCTACCTGCCGGCCCAGCACGGCGCCGACAAGATCCTGGCGGCAATGAAGCGCGGCTATACCGCGCTGGAATACAAGTCCATCATCCGCCGCCTGCGCGAAGTGCGGCCCGACATTGCGATCTCCTCCGACTTCATCGTCGGCTTTCCGGGCGAGACCGATGCCGACTTCGAGGCCATGATGAAACTCATCGGCGACATCGGCTACGACAACAGCTTTTCCTTCATCTTCAGCCCGCGCCCCGGCACGCCGGCCGCCAACCTGGCCGACGACACGCCGCATGAAGTCAAGCTGGCCCGCCTGCAGCGCCTGCAGGCGGCGATTGCCGACAACACCAGGCGCTACAGCGACCGCATGGTGGGCAGCGTGCAGCGCATCCTGGTCGAAGGTCCTTCCAAGAAGGACCCGCAGCAGCTGCAGGGACGCACGGAAAACAACCGTGTTGTCAATTTTGAAGGCGATGCGGAACTGATCGGCCAGATGATCGATCTTCGTATTACCGAGTCCTTTGCCTATTCGCTGCGCGGCGAACTGATACCCGATTGAAACCCTTTCTCACAGACAAGAAGCAAACCCCCGACTTGAAGAACAAGCCCCTGCAACCCATGCATTTCGAGCCCCAGCCGGTAGACAACAACCGGCTGGCCCACCTCTGCGGTCCGATGGATGAAAACCTGCGCCAGATCTCCGCGGCGCTGGACGTCACGCTGTTCCGGCGCGGCGAAAAATTCATCGTCTCCGGCGCCAATGCCGAGCGCGCGGTCGACATCCTGCAAAAGTTCTATGCCCTGGCCGACCGGCCGGTGTCGGTGGAAGACGTGCAGCTGGCGCTGGTGGAACAGCGCGCCACCCTGGCGCAGGCGGTCGAGAAGCCGGCGATCCTGGCCAAAAAGACCGAGATCGATGAACAGCAGCCGCCGGTGGACATGCCGGTGCTGAAAACCCGGCGCAACGACCTGCGCGGCCGCACGCCGCACCAGAATCATTACCTGAAGGCCATCCTGGAGCACGACGTCACCTTCGGCATCGGCCCGGCCGGCACCGGCAAGACCTACCTGGCGGTGGCCTGCGCGGTGGATGCGCTGGAGCGCGACGCGGTCAAGCGCATCGTGCTGACCCGCCCGGCGGTGGAAGCCGGCGAGCGCCTGGGTTTCCTGCCCGGCGACCTGGCGCAGAAGGTCGACCCCTACCTGCGCCCGCTGTACGACGCGCTGTACGACCTGATGGGCTTCGACCGGGTGCAGAAGATGTTCGAGAAGCAGGCCATCGAGATCGCGCCGCTGGCCTACATGCGCGGCCGCACGCTGAACCACGCCTTCATCATCCTGGACGAGGCGCAGAACACCACGCCCGAGCAGATGAAGATGTTCCTCACCCGCATCGGCTTCGGCAGCAAGTCGGTGGTGACCGGCGACGTGACGCAGATCGACCTGCAGCGCAACCAGAAATCCGGCCTGATCGACGCGATGAATGTGCTGAAGGACGTGCGCGGCATTGCCTTCACCCACTTCACCAGCGCCGACGTGGTGCGCCATCCGCTGGTGGCGCGCATCGTGGACGCCTATGAATCGGCCAGCGAAGTCAGCGCGGCCACAGCCAGCTTCAAAGATGCCATCAAAAAATAAGCTGACGCTGTCCCTGCAGTTCGCCGACCCGCGCGCCCGCGATCAGCTGAATCGCTCCGACGTGCGGCGCTGGGCACAGGCCGCGCTGTTCGCGCCGGCCGAACTCACCATCCGTTTCGTCGACGCCGAGGAAGGCCGCACCCTGAATCGCGACTACCGCGGCAAGGACTACGCCACCAACGTGCTGACCTTCGCCTATACCGAGGATGAAAGCGCGCCGGTCACCGAGGCCGACATCATTCTCTGCACCGACGTGCTGGAACGGGAAGCGGCCGAACAGGGCCTTGAAATCGGCGCCCATGCCGCCCATCTGATCGTTCACGGCGTGCTGCATGCCCAGGGCTACGACCATGAGGACGAGGTGGAAGCGGCCGAAATGGAAGCCCTGGAAACCGAGATCCTGGCCACGCTGGGCATTGCCAATCCCTATGCCGAACGCTGAACGCCGAACTGCCGTGGCGCAAGGCCGCATCCGTTTTTCGTGGCCTTCCTGCCAACTGTTGTATCCTATCTCCCTTTAAAACGACGGCATTACGCCACTATGCAAGACTATCCCAGTAGCGTTAAGCATCCTGACGCCAAACCCCACCGGTCACTGCTGGAACGCCTGACCGCCCTGATTTCCCCCGAACCAGAAAACCGCGCAGAACTGCTGGAAATTCTGCACGACGCCCATGAGCGCAACCTGATCGACGCCGATGCGCTGTCGATGATCGAAGGCGTGTTCCAGGTTTCCGACCTGTCCGCCCGCGACATCATGGTGCCGCGCTCGCAGGTCGACATGGTCGACATCAGCAAGCCGATCGAGGAATGGATGCCGCTGGTGCTGGAAACCGCGCACTCCCGCTTTCCGGCCGTGGATGGCGAACGCGACAAGGTGATCGGCATCCTGCTGGCCAAGGACCTGCTGCGCTATTACGCGGAAGAATCGTTCGATGTGCGCGGCATGCTGCGTCCGGCGGTGTTCATCCCCGAATCCAAGCGCCTGAACGTGCTGCTGCGCGACTTCCGCGCCAACCGCAACCACATGGCGGTGGTGGTCGACGAATACGGCGGCGTGGCTGGCCTGATCACCATCGAGGACGTGCTGGAGCAGATCGTCGGCGATATCGAGGACGAATACGATTTCGACGAGGAAGAGGACAACATCCTCGCGCTGAAGGACGGCCCGCTGGGCCCGCGCTGGCGGGTCAAGGCGCTGACCGAGATCGAGCAGTTCAATGACGGCATCGGCACCCATTTCAACGACGACGGCGTCGACACCATAGGCGGCCTGGTGGCCGGCCACCTGGGCCGCATGCCGCGCAAGGGCGAAGCCTTCGACCTGGCCGGACTGCGCTTCGAGGTCCTGCGGGCAGACGCCCGCCAGGTGCATGTGCTGCTGGTGGAAAAACTCCCGCCCGCACTGCCTTCCAGGGACGAAGACAATCTCTGAACCGAAGCAGCCGCAAGCCGCCTCATCCCGGCGCCACCCGCCTTCCCAGGGCGGCGGCGCCGGACTGCCTGACATCAATCAATAACAAGAAACAAGACGCGGATGCCTTCCGATTCCCTTTCCCCCGCACTTTCACGCTGGGCGCCGCTGTGGGCGCTGCTGGCCGGCGCCTTTGCCGTATTTTCCTTTGCGCCACTGTCATGGTGGCCGCTGCAGATCGTCAGTCTGGCGCTGCTGCTGTGGCTGGCGCTCGGCCAGAACCGCCCGCGCCGCAGCGCCCTCATCGGCTGGTGCTTCAGCCTCGGCTGGATGGTGGCCGGCACACACTGGCTGTACATCAGCATGCACGACTATGGCGGCATGCCGGCGCCGATCGCGGCCGCGGCCGTGCTGCTGCTGTCAGCGGCGATGGCGCTGTATGCGGCCCTCGCCATGGCAACCGGAACCTGGCTGCGGCTGCGCTGCTCGCTGTCGCCGGCAACCACCCTGCTGCTGGTCTATCCGCCGCTGTGGGCGCTGGGCGAATGGCTGCGCAACTGGGTAGCCACCGGCTTTCCGTGGATCGTGTCCGGCTATGCCCATGTCAGCAGCCCGCTGGCCGGCTATGCGCCGGTGCTGGGCGTCTACGGCATCGGCTGGCTGGCGGTGCTGCTGGCCGCCTGCCTGGTGCTGGCGTTCGGCCCGCGCCGCAAGCTGGCATTGACGCTGGGCGCGGCGGTGATGGCGCTCGGCATCGGCCTGAACCAGCTGGCCTGGACAGAGAACAATGGCGGGCCGATCTCGGTGCGCCTGCTGCAGGGCAACGTGCCGCAGGAAATGAAGTTCAACCCGGAACGCACCAATGACACCCTGGCGCTGTACCACGAGATGCTGACCGAGGCGCGCGCCGACCTGATCGCCACGCCCGAGACCGCGCTGCCGCTGATGGCGCATGCGCTGCCGCCCGACTACCTGGAACTGCTGTCGTCCTTTGCCCGCCAGTCGAAAAGCAATCTGCTGGTCGGCGTGCCGGTCAGCGACCATCCCGGCGCCTATGCCAACAGCCTGCTCGGCTTCAGCGCCGCCGGCGCGCCCCAGCCCTACCGTTACGACAAGCACCACCTGGTGCCGTTCGGCGAATTCATCCCGCCGGGATTCCGCTGGTTCGTCGAACTGATGAACATCCCGCTGGGCGACTTCACCCGCGGCGCGCCGGTGCAGGCGCCGTTCGAGGCCGCCGGCCAGTGGGTATTGCCCAACATCTGCTATGAAGACCTGTTTGGCGAAGAGATTGCCGACCAGATCGCGGCCAGTTATTTTTCCGGCCAGCCGCAGGCCACCATGATGCTCAACGTGTCCAACATCGCCTGGTTCGGCGATTCCATCGCGCTGCCGCAGCATCTGCAGATCTCGCAGATGCGCGCGCTGGAAATGCGCCGGCCCATGCTGCGCGCCACCAATACCGGCGCCACCGCCGTGGTGGATGCGCGCGGCCGGGTGCAGGCGCAACTGGCGCCCTTCACCTTCGGCGTGCTGAGCGCGCAGGTGCAGGGCATGCGCGGCTGGACGCCCTACATCCTGTTCGGCAACACGCTGGTGCTGACCGCGGCGCTGCTGGTGCTGGGAGGGGTCTGGTATGGCGCGCGGAAGCGCCGCAGGGAAAGTGTAGAGCCCGTGGCGTGAAACTGAAGGTCGCTGGATGATGCCCGGCAAAGGACAGCGTGTCCTGACCTGGATGAACCGGGCTTGGTAGGGTGCAATACCCGAAGGGCATTGCACCGCCGACGGCAGCGCAAAGAGGCATCCGGTTCTGCTTGATCAGCCGGCCTTTGCCCTTGCTTTTGAAGAACGGGTGCGGCGGCGTGTGCGACGCGGCGGAATGCCCCTTCGGGGTATTCCGCCCTACGCCTGAATGGTGCCCCGCACAGGACAGCGTGTCCTGACCTGGATGAACCGGGCTTGGTAGGGTGCAATACCCGAAGGGCATTGCACCGCCGACGGCAGCGCAAAGAGGCATAGCGGTTCTGCTTGATCAGCCGGCCTTTGCCCTTGCTTTTGAAGTCCACTTGCTCGCGCCGGACAGCGGCGCCTGAAGCGGAACGGGTGCGGCGGCGTGTGCGACGCGGCGGAATGCCCCTTCGGGGTATTCCACCCTACGACTGGCATGGCGCGCGGAAGGTGCAATGCCGGCGGTGTGAAAGCGCCGGCTTTTCAGTGATGAGAGACCGTGGCGGCCAGGCCGCCACGGCCGTTGCTGATCAAGAGTTCTCGAACTTGATGTTCTGCTTCTTGACCACCGATTTTGCCTTCTCCAGCTCGTACTTGATCTCGGCGGCATGCTGGGCCGGCGTATTGGCGGCCGATTCGGCGCCGTTCTGCTTGAGCTTGTCGCGCACGTCCGGCAGGGCCAGGACCTTGTTGGCCGCGGCGTTGAGGCGGGTGATGATGGCTTCCGGCGTCTTGGCCGGCGCCACCAGGCCATACCATGCCGGGTCGTTCACTTCCTTCAAGCCCAGCTCGGCAAAGGTCGGCACATTCGGCAAGACTTCCAGCCGCTTGGGCGCGGCCACCGCGATCGGACGGATCTTGCCGCTCTGAATATGGCCCATCGACGAAGGCAGGTTGTCGAACATCATTTCCACCTGGCCGCCGAGCAGGTCGATCAGCGCCGGGCCCGAGCCGCGATACGGCATGTGGGTGATGAAGGTGCCGGTCGAGATCTTGAACTGCTCGCCCATCATGTGCAGCACGCTGCACACGCCGGAAGAAGCGTAGTTGAATTTGCCCGGATTCTTTTTCACCAGGTCGATGAACTGCTTGTAGTCCTGCGCTGGAAACTTGTTGGTCACGGTCAGCACGTTGGGCGTGCGGGCCAGGTTGGACACCGGCGCGAAGCTGGTGACCGGGTCGTATTGCAGGTTCGGATTGCAGGCGGCATTGACCGCATGGGTGGAAATCGTGGAAATGCCCAGGGTGTAGCCATCCGGCGCGGCGCGGGCAACCGCCGTGGCGCCCAGCGCGCCGCCGGCGCCGGCGCGGTTTTCCACCACGACTGTCTGGCCCAGTTCCTTGGTCAGCTTGTCGGCAACGATGCGGGCCACGATATCGGTAGTGCCGCCCGGGGCGAACGGCACGATCAGCGTCACAGGCTTGTTCGGGTAGTTGCTATCGGCGTGGGCGCTGGCGGCGAAAGCCATGGCGCAAGCGAGTACAAGTTTCAAAGGTTTCATAACTGATCTTTCGGCAAGTTGCAATCATTTAACAAACGGACGCCATTCTAAGCCAAGCCCGAAAAAATCCCTATTCGAAAAATGCAATAGTTTCCCGATTCGCGAACTGGCGCATCGACGCGGAAGCTGGCCGCCGGCAGCGCCGGCATTTTCCTGCAACACCTCCCATGCGCCAATCATGAAGCTGGGGATGTCGGTGTCAGATGTTGAATTACCGGGTCGAGCGGATCGAGTCATGGGCATCAAGCCTCTCATATTCATTCTGCGCACCAAATTTCGTTGATAGCACGCTGCAGTCAGGACGCATCGGCCTGCCCTGCGCAGCATTAAGCTGGCGCAAGGCCATGGCTAACCATCGTGGGATAAACAGGAAGCAGTAGGCGCAGCGTCGACGATGCAATGGCGGCCATTCCAGAACTGTCGGTAAGCTCCTACACGAGAATCGGAGAAACACGGGTATTGAAAATTTTGCATTTCAGAGATGATGGGATACGCAAAATTTGCAAAACCGATTACGACGGGAGAATCCCATGAACAATGGACTGAACGTATGCGGTGCAGTACTGGGCGTGCCAGACAGAGAACATCAAAACGTCACCCCATTCCAGGCGCAGAACGATGAGCAGGACTGCATGCGCCATACCGCTGCGTCCGATGCCATGATGCGCTGCGGCGAACTGTACGGCAGTTCCGATTCCATGCAGCACTTGTACAAGCTGATTACCAAGGTCGCGCCCACGCGCGCCAATGTGCTGATTTCCGGGGAAAGCGGCACCGGCAAGGAACTGGTAGCCAGCGAGATACACCGGCTCAGCAGGGAAAGCGACAAGCCTTTCGTCGCCTTGAACTGCGGCGCCATCTCCCCGCAGCTGATCGAGGCAGAACTGTTTGGCCATGAGCGTGGCAGCTTCACCGGCGCGGTCCGCATGCACAAGGGCTGTTTCGAGCGTGCCGCCGGCGGCACCCTGTTTCTCGATGAGCTGACCGAGATGTCGATGGAAATGCAGGTCAAGCTGCTGCGCGTCCTGGAAACCGGCCGCTTCTCCCGTGTCGGCGCCGACGATGAAATCCAGGTGAAGGTCAGGGTGATCGCGGCCACCAACCGCGACCCGCAGCAGGCGGTCGACACCGGCATCCTGCGCAGCGACCTGTTCTACCGGCTCTCGGTATTTCCGATCTCGGTGCCGACCCTGCGCGAGCGCGAACAGGACATCGAATTGCTGGCCAAGGTGTTCCTGGCCAGGCTCAACGAGGAGGACGGCACCCGCAAGATGTTTTCCAAGTCGTCGCGCCGCTTCATGAATGAATACCACTGGCCGGGCAATGTGCGAGAACTGAAGAACATGGTGCATCGCGCCTTCATCCTGGCTGACCAGGACGTGGACCTCGCGGCGGCGATCGGCGCCGCCAAGCCGGTAGTGTCTGGCGTGGAGAGCGATTGCGTCACCTTCCCGCTGGGCAGCAGGCTGGCCGATGCCGAGCAGCGCCTGATCTTCGCCACGCTAGGGTATTGCGGCGGCAACAAGACGCAAACCGCGGAAGTGCTGGGCGTGAGCCTGAAAACCCTCTACAACCGGCTCAATGAATACCAGTCCAAGGTGTTTACGGGCGAGCCGGACGTGCAGGGCCGCGGCATGAGCGTGAACGTGAATTCGGGCGTCTGAAAACTTTTCAAGGCAAGCACTGTATTGTTTTCAAGCCAGCATGGAACATTTACAGAGATATAACAGAATTTATGTAACTCATTGATTTTTAAAGGAGGCAAGAGCTGGCCCACAGATTGCTATATCGTTCATGACCAAGGTCGAATGCGGGCTGGACAGTGTTTCAAGGAAAGACTTTCCATCCCGGATTTTTAAGTCGTCAAACGCCGCGTCTGGCCGGAGACGTTTTTCTTGATGTACTTTTTGGAGATCAAAATGAACTTTATTATCTGGATAGTGGTAGGCGGCCTTCTCGGCTGGGTAGCAAGCATGATCATGCGTACCGACGCACAACAAGGTATGTTCCTGAACGTTGTTGTTGGCATCATCGGCGCGTTGCTGGGCGGCTGGTTGCTCGCCCCTCTGTTTGGCACTGGCACCATTAACCAGAACGACTTCTCCATTAGCTCGCTGCTGGTTTCGCTGCTCGGCGCCGTGATCTTGCTGGCCATCGTCAACCTGTTCCGCCGCGGCAGCCCACGCTAAGTACGGAGGAATCGTTGATCTTCGGAAGAATACCCATCGGCTGGCTGGACCGCCGATGGGTTACCCCTTCCGAATGAGCAGCAAGCCAGCCTGCCGTTTCCTTTTACTTCCTCTCCGCTGTCTAGCGCGTACCGCGCCCCCTCGCCCTACAATGCCTTTCCGGCAACTTCCCATCAGTATTTCAGCAACCTGCCGTAGGGTGTAATACCCCGAAGGGGCATTACACCAGGCCGTCGAACGCAGCGAGAGTCCGCATATGCCCTCTGCTGTACCGCCGGCGCTTGGTTTTAATGACACACGCGACAGGACCGTCCTGCGTCGCCGGTTCCTGCAATGCTATTGCACTGTCGTGATGTCGATGTGGTGGAATGCCTCTTCGGGGTACTCCACCCTGCTGAAGGCTACGAAGGACACCGACAGAGAAAGTCGGCGGCTTCCCTTGATCGACGAAAGGTGTAATGCCCCTTTGGGGTATTACACCCTCCCAGCCGCCAAACATGCACTAGCCCGCGCTGCGCTTCTGCGCTTCCTCCGCATACAGCTCCTTCTTCGACAGCTTGCCCACCGGCGTCTTCGGCAGGGCCTGCCTGATCTCCAGCGCCTGCACCATTTCATGCTTGCCCAGGCGGGACTTCAGGAAAGCCTGCAATTCTTCCAGGGTGAAGCCGGCAGCCCCCTGTTTCAAGGTGACGAAAGCCTTGGGCGACTGGCCGCGGTAGGCGTCGGGCACGCCGATCACGCTGACCTCCGATACCGACGGATGCTCGTAGATGGCTTCCTCCACCACGCGCGGATAGACGTTGTAGCCGCTGCACAGAATCATGTCCTTGGTGCGGTCGACGATGTAGACATAGCCGTCCTGGTCCATGTAGCCGACGTCGCCGGTACGGAAGAAACCGTCTTCAGTCATCGACTCGGCGGTCGCTTCCGGCTTGTTCCAGTAGCCCTTCATCACGTTCGGCCCCTTGATGCACAATTCGCCGCGCTCGCCTTGCGGCACGGTGACCGCGGGATCGTCGACGCTGATGAACTTCATCGTCACGCCCACCGTCGGCAGGCCGCAGGAACCGGCCCGCTGCGGCACGTGGGACGGGGTGAAAGTGCCGGTGGGCGAGGTCTCGGTCATGCCCCAGCCTTCCAGCAGGCTGCAGCCGGTGGCCTGCTGGAAGCGCTGGTTGACTTCCACCGGCAGCGGCGCGCCGCCCGAGCCGCAGAACTTCAGCGCGCTCAGGTCGTACTTGCCGGCGTCGGGATGGTTGAGGATGGCGGTGTACATGGTGGGCACGCCCGGGAACACGGTGATCTTCTTGGCCGCCAGGTCCTTCAGCACCGCGTCGGCATCGAAGCGGGTATGCAGCACGATCTCGGCGCCCAGGCGCAGGCCGAACAGCATGTCCACCGTCAGCGCATAGATATGGAACAGCGGCAGCACCGCCAGCACCCTTTCCTTGCCCTCTTCCAGCACACGCGGCTCGCCGCTGACGATGGCCATGATCTGGGCGACCGCCGAGCTCAGGTTGGCATGGGTCAGCATCGCGCCCTTGGGCAGGCCGGTGGTGCCGCCGGTGTACTGCAGCACGGCGACCGCGTCATGCAGGCTGGCCGGCAGCGCATGGCGCTCATAGCGGCCGTCATTGTCGAGCAGGGCTGAAAACGGCATCTGCATGTCGTCGGCCTCTACCTCGGCCAGCATGCCGGCGCCCTGCAGGTGGGCGCGCACCGCCTGCGGATGGCCGCTCATTTCATCCAGGCTGCCGACCACCAGCTTCTTCAGGCGGCTCCTGCCCATCAGGCCGCGCATCTGCGGATACAGCGCGGCCAGGTCCAGCGTCACCATGATGTCGCTGCGGCTGTCCTCGACCTTGTGCTCCAGCACCTTGGCCGCATCCAGCGGCGAGTAGTTGACCACGGTGCCGCCGGCCTTGAGCACGCCGAAGAAGCCGATCACGTAATGCGGCGTGTTGGGCAGGAACAGGCCGACATGCACGCCGGGCGCAACGCCCAGCTTCTGGAAGCCGGCAGCGGCCCGGTTGGTCAGGTCCTGCAGTTCGCGGTAGCTGGTCTTCTTGCCCATGAATTCCAGCGCGGTCTGCTCCGGCCAGCGCGCGGCGGCGTCGTCGAGGATCTGCTGCACCGGCATTGCCGTCAGCGGCGCATCCCACTGCACGCCGGGGGGATAGGACTTGATCCAGGGGTGTTGATGCATTCTTGAGTCTCCGTATGTTTTCATGGATAGCGGCATTCTTTCCGATGCCGTTGCGCCAGTGGCAAGCTTATATCAAGCCGGCCGGATGCAGAAAGGCAGAATGCCCTGTGCGCCAGAACCTGCCGCGGCAGGCCTGGCGCACAGGGCATCGTTCATGCCTCATGCGTCATCGACAGCGTGTTTCAATGCGCCTTCATCGCCGCCTTGTGCCGGGCCAGTTCCAGCCGGCCGATCTGGTTGCGATGCACCTCGTCCGGGCCGTCGGCGATGCGCAGCGCGCGCGCGCCGGCATAGGCCGGGGCCAGGAAGGGATCGGTCATGCCGCCGCCGCCCTGCGCCTGGATCGCCCAGTCGATCACCCGGCATGCCATGTTCGGCGCGGCCACCTTGATCATCGCGATCTCCTTGGCGGCGGCCTTGTTGCCCACCGTGTCCATCATCTGCGCCGCGTTCAGCACCAGGAAGCGGGCCTGGTCGATGTCGATGCGGGCCTCGGCGATGCGCTCCAGCGTCACGCCCTGCTCCGCCACCGGACGGCCGAAGGCCACCCGCGACAGTGTGCGCTTGCACATCTGGTCCAGCGCGCGCTCGGCCAGGCCGATCAGGCGCATGCAGTGGTGGATGCGGCCCGGCCCGAGGCGGCCCTGGGCGATCTCGAAGCCCCGCCCCTCGCCCAGCAGTATGTTGGAGACCGGCACCCGGACATTCTCGAACACGGTCTCGGCATGGCCATGCGGCGCATCGTCGAAGCCGAACACCGGCAGATGGCGGGCAATGGTCACGCCCGGCGTGTCGCGCGGCACGATGATCATCGACTGCTGCTTGTGGCGGTCGGGATTGTCGGGGTCGGTCTTGCCCATGAAGATGAAGACCTTGCAGCGCGGGTCGTTGGCGCCGG
The DNA here is from genome assembly GCF_015352955.1 of Noviherbaspirillum soli. Taxonomy (GTDB): domain Bacteria; phylum Pseudomonadota; class Gammaproteobacteria; order Burkholderiales; family Burkholderiaceae_D; genus Noviherbaspirillum_A; species Noviherbaspirillum_A soli. The sequence goes on along the minus strand of NZ_JACYOX010000002.1, from coordinate 274,238 downwards.
ACGACCACCACTTGCGGCCGTTGATCACATATTCGTCGCCGTCGCGCTCGATGCGGGCTTCGATGTTGGTCGCGTCCGACGATGCCACCGCCGGCTCGGTCATGGCGAAGCAGGAGCGGATCTCGCCAGCCAGCAGCGGCGCCAGCCATTGCTTCTGGTGTTCCTCGGTGCCGTAGCGGGCCAGCACTTCCATGTTGCCGGTATCGGGCGCGCTGCAGTTGAAGACTTCGGGCGACCAGATCGCGCGGCCCATGATCTCGCACAGCGGCGCATATTCCAGGTTGGTCAGGCCGGCGCCGTGGCGCGACTCCGGCAGGAACAGGTTCCACAGGCCGGCGTCGCGCGCCTTGTGCTTCAGTTCCTCGATCACGCGGGTCGGCTGCCAGGCATTGCCGTTGCGGCGGTTGGTTTCCACCTCGTCGAAATACCGCTGCTCATTCGGAAACACATGCTCGTCCATGAAGGCCAAAAGACGTGACTGCAGGTCCTTCACCTTGTCGCTGTACTGGAAATCCATCTGGTGCTCCCTTGCGTGATTGGGGGTTTGACTGGTCTGACTGGTTTGACTGGTCTGACTGGTTTAACTGCAGAGATAGCCGCCGTCGACGTTCAGCGCCGCGCCGGTGGTATAGCTGGCCGCGTCGGAGGCCAGGTACAGCACCGCGCCGGCCATTTCGGAAGGCTCGGCGACGCGCCGCATCGGGATGTGCGACAGCGCCTGTTCCAGGATCACCGGGTTGTGGAACAGGGCCGAGGCGAACTTGGTGTCGGTCGCGCCCGGCAGCAGCGCATTGACCCGCACCTTCTGCGGCGCGCATTCGCGGGCGAAGGCCTTGGTCATCGAGATCACGGCCGCCTTGGTGATGGAATAGATGCCCTGCTGCGCGCCGGGCGTGACGCCATTGACCGAGGCCACGTTGACGATGCTGCCGCCGCCATTCCTGGCCATCAGCTTCGCCGCCGCCGACGACATGAAGAAGTAGCCGCGGATGTTCACGTCCACGGTCTTCTGGAAGGCGCCGACATCGGTCTCGGTGATGTGGCCGAAATGCGGGTTGGTGGCGGCATTGTTGATCAGGATGTCGATGCGGCCATGTTTCGCCTCCAGGTCGGCGAACAGCTTGTCGATCTGGGCCATCTCGCCGATGTGGCAGGCATAGGCCTCGGCCTTGCCGCCGTCCTCGCGGATCGATGCCGCCACCGCCTCGCAGGCATCCTGCTTGCGGCTCGACACGATCACATGCGCGCCCTGCGCCGCCAGCAGGCGGGCGATGCCCTCGCCGATGCCGCGCGACGCGCCGGTGACCAGCGCGATCTTGCCGGTCAGGTCGAATGGATTGCCTGGGTTCATGCTTGTCTCCTCGTGGTGTCTGTCTTATCGGTAGGTGATGGACTTCTTCTCGCCCAGCAGCTCCAGGTGGGCATAGCTGTTCATCGTGCTCAGCGTCACATGGCCGGGGCGGTACAGCAGGCGGGTGACGGCGGCGTTGACCAGGGTCCAGTTCAGCTTGGCCATGCGCTCGTCGGACAGGCCCAGCAGATGCTGGCACAGCGTGGCAATGGTGCCGCCGGAGGTGAACACCACGATGCGCTGCGAGGCGCCGGCGCCTTCCAGCAGGCGCTGCAGCGCGGCCAGTACCCGCTGGCGGAACATCGGCCAGGTCTCGGCGTATTCATGGTCGTGGCTGCCGTCCATCCAGCGAGACATCGACTCCTCGAACAGGCGCTGGTAGACCTCCTTGGCATTGTCGGTTTCCAGGAAGAACTGCTTGACCGCGATCGGGTCGACGAAGTCGGGGCGGTGGCGCTGCAGCACCTCGCGGTGGTCATATTCATTGAAACCGGCGTCGGTCAGCCAGCCGGTGGCGGGATAAGGCTGCGGCAGTTGCGCCAGGCAAGCCTCCGCTGTCTGGCGGTGGCGCTCCATGTCGCCCGTGACCACCTGGTCGAACTGCACGCCGCAGTCGGCGAACCATTTGCCCAGCAGCCTGCCCTGTTCCATGCCGAGTTCGGACAGCTGGTCATAGTTTTCCTTGCCGAAGGAAGCCTGACCGTGCCGTACCAGATAAATCTGTCCCATCACTGCCTCTGCTCATGTTGCGATGCAAACCATGGTACAGAGTCGCTTACAATCGATCAAATGAATACGGGTAATCAACTTCCATCAATATGATGCATATATCCAGGGTCGACCTGAACCTCTTCATCGTCTTCGACGCGATCTACACCGAAGGCAGCGTGACCCGCGCCAGCGCCAAGCTGAACCTGACCCAGCCGGCGATCAGCCATGCGCTGGGCCGGCTGCGCACGATGTTCGGCGACCCCCTTTTCGTGCGCAAGGGGCACCTGATGGTGTCGACGCCTCTGGCGCGCAGCATCATCGAGCCGGTGCGGCAGTCCCTGCGCGGCTTCGAGGTGACGCTGAACAAGCTCAACCGCTTCGACGCGGCCACCACCGAGAAGCAGTTCACGCTGGCGCTGCGCGACGTGCTGGAAGCCACCGTGCTGCCGCCGCTGATGACGGCGATGGACCGCGACGCGCCCAGGGCCAGGGTGGCCGCGGTGCAGGTCGACCGGCGCGAACTGGAAAGCGAGCTGCAGGCCGGCACCCTGGACTGCGCGATCGACGTGCTGCTGCCGCTGGGCGACGACATCCGCCATACCCGCATCCTGGCCGACCGCACGCTGGTGGTGGCGCGGCGCGGCCATCCGCGGCTGCAGGGCGGGATCACGCTGGAGCAGTACCTGGCAGAAGACCATGTGCTGGCCAGTTCGCGCCGCAAGGGGCCGGGCATCGAGGACTTCGAACTGAGCCGGCTCGGCATGCAGCGCAATATCCGGCTGCGCTGCCAGCATTATTTCGCCGCCTGCCGCGTGGTCAGCCAGACCGACCTGATCCTGACCATGCCGGAGCGCTATGCCCGCGTGGCCAACCAGCAGTTCGACAACCAGCTGCTGCCGCTGCCGATCGGCATGCCGGCATGGGACGTGTATATGTACTGGCATGCGAATGTCGAGGACGATCCGGCCAACCGCTGGCTGCGCGACAAGCTGATCGCGGCGGTGGCGGGCTGAAACGGGATGGCGGCAGGCGCCGGCAATGCCACCCGCCATGCCGGCGCGAGACGTTTCAGCCGCTGCATGGGACTGCGGCAGCAAACTGTCGAGTAGCAAACAGGACTTTTACATGCAGCTTTTACAACGTGGAGGATTTATCGGGCTGATGCCGTCGGGCATCGGCGGGCACAGGTTTTGCAGATAGAGGTCTCACCAGGTTGTTGTTCATATAACAATAGGTTGACCACCACATGACTCTGCGCAGAACCACCGCCCTGCTTTCCGCCAGCATCCTGGCACTCGCGCTGATGCCCCTTGGCGCCGCTGCCGCCGACCCGGCCGCCGATGACGGCAACTGGCCCATGGCGGCAAGGGACCATGCCAACACCCGCTACAGCGGCCTGAACCAGATCACCGCCGCCAATGTGAAGGACCTGAAGCCGGCCTTCACCTTTTCCACCGGCGTGCTGCGCGGCCATGAAGGCGCGCCCCTGGTGGTGGGCGACACGATGTACATCGTCGCGCCCTACCCCAACTACCTGTATGCGCTGGACCTGAAGCAGCCGGGCGCGCCGATGAAATGGCGCTTCGAGCCCAAGCCCAATGCGAGTTCCCAGGGCGTGGCCTGCTGCGACGTGGTCAATCGCGGCGCCGCCTATGCCGACGGCCGCATCTTTTTCAACACGCTGGACAACCAGACCATCGCGGTCGACGCGAAGAGCGGCAAGGAAGTCTGGCGCGCCAGACTGGGCGACATCAATGCCGGCGAAACCATCACCATGGCGCCGCTGGTGGTGAAGGGCCGTGTCCTGGTCGGCAACAGCGGCGGCGAACTGGGCGTGCGCGGCTGGCTGACGGCGCTCGACGCAGCCACCGGCAAGCAGGTCTGGCGCGCCTACAGCACCGGCCCCGACCGCGACGTGCTGATCGGCGAGAGCTACAAGCCGTATTACGCGCAGGACCGCGGCAAGGACCTGGGCGTCTCCACTTGGCCTGGCGGCGCCTGGAAGATCGGCGGCGGCAATGCCTGGGGCTTCGTCTCCTACGATGCGGAGACCGACCTGATCTATTACGGCACCGGCAATCCCGGCCCGTGGAACCCGGAGCAGCGGCCCGGCGCCAACAAGTTCACCTCCGGCATCTTCGCCCGCAAGCCCGATAGCGGCGAGGCTGCCTGGTTCTACCAGCTGAGCCCGCATGACCTGCATGACTACGACGGCGTGAACGAGAACGTGCTGGTGGACCTGAGCATCGACGGCGCCCAGCGCAAGGTGCTGCTGCATCCGGACCGCAATGGCTACGTGTACGTGATGGACCGGCGCACTGGCCAGGTGCTGTCCGCCACGCCCTACGTGCACATCACCACCAGCGAAGGCGTGGACCTGCAGACCGGCGCCCTGAAGTACGACGCGAAAACCGAGCCGCGGGCCGGCGAGGTGGTGCGCAACATCTGCCCCGCCTCGCCCGGCGGCAAGGACTGGCAGCCATCGGCCTGGTCGCCGCGCACGCAATTGCTGTACCTGCCGCACCAGAACCTGTGCCAGGACGCGGCCACGTCCCAGGCCAGCTACATCGCCGGCACGCCCTACGTCGGCGCGGAGATCAAGATGCACCCCGGCCCGGGCGGCCACCGCGGCGAGTTCAGCGCCTGGGACCCGGTGCGCAACACCAAGGCCTGGAGCATCCAGGAAAATTTCCCGGTCTGGAGCGGCGCGCTGGCAACCGCGGGCGACGTGGTGTTCTACGGCACGCTGGAAGGCTGGTTCAAGGCGGTGGACGCGAAGGACGGCAAGCTGCTGTGGCAGTTCAAGACCGGCTCCGGCATCATCGGCCAGCCGATCAGCTACCGCGGCCCGGATGGCAAACAGTACATCGCCGTGCTGTCGGGCGTGGGCGGCTGGGCCGGCGCCATCGTCGCCGGCGGCCTGGATGCGCGTGACGGCACGGCCGCCAACGGCATGGTCAATGCGACGGCGGATCTTCCGCAGCAAACCGGCATGGGCGGCATGCTCTATGTCTTCGCGCTCCCCTGACCCGCGGGCGCTTGCCCGCTGGCTGGCACTGGCCCTGGCCCTGGCCGCCATGTCGACCGCCGATGCGGCCGATGCGGAACGCGTGCTGCGGGTATGCGCCGACCCGGACAACCTGCCCTATTCGCACCAGGATGAAAGCGGCTTCGAGAACCGCATCGCTGCCATCGTGGCCGACGAGCTCGGCGCATCGCTGCAGTATGAATGGCAGCCGCTGCGCCGCGGCTTCGTCAGGAAGACCATGGGCACGGGCCGCTGCGATGTCTTCATCGGCGTCCCGGCCGGCTTCGAGCGGGTGCTGACCACGCAGCCCTATTACCGTTCCTCCTATGTATTCGTCTGGCGCCGCGGCGACGATGCGCCGCACAGCTTTGCCGACCCAGGCATTGCAACGCGGCCCATCGGCGTGCAACTGGTGGGCAACGACATGGCAGCCACCCCGCCGGGCCATGCGCTGGCCCGCGCGGGCGCGCTGGCCAATGTGGTCGGCTACCCGGTCTATGGTGACGGGCCGGCCGCCCGGCGCATGGTCGATGCGCTGGCCAGCCATGCCATCGACAGCGCGCTGCTGTGGGGGCCGCAGGCAGGCTATTTCGCCAGGCGCGCCGCGGTCCCGATGGAGATTGCGGTAGCCGATGCGCCAGCCGGCCTGCAGGCGCCTTTCGAGTTCGCCATCGCGATGGGCGTGGCCCGTGGCAATGCCGCGATGCGTGACGAACTCGACGCCGTGCTGCGGCGCCGCCGCAACGACATCGACGCGGTGCTGGCGCAATATGCAGTCCCCCGCACCGACCCCGGCCAGGAGAATCCACGATGAATCCGCCCTTCGTCCGCCGCCTGTGCGCCTGCGTCGTGCTGCTGGCCCTGCTGCCGGGCTGCTACCGGGAACAGCGGCCGCTGCCGGGCGCGCCGGCAACCGCTTCACCGACCGATCCCTTGCGCCTGAGCGGACTGCAGCCGGGCCAGCCCAAGGCCAGCGCCACGGCAAGCAACCCGTTTGAAGAGAATGCCTACGCAACTTCGCAGGGCAAGCGCCTGTTCAAGCAGTACAACTGCGCCGGCTGTCACGGCAACGGCGGCGGTGGCGGCATGGGCCCGGCCCTGATGGACGACAAGTGGATCTATGGCGCCGATCCGGCCAACATCTACGCCACCATCGTCCAGGGCCGGCCAAACGGCATGCCGTCATTCGGCGGCCACATACCGGAAGAGCAACTATGGCAGCTGGTTGCCTATGTGCGCTCGCTCAGCGGGCAACTCGGTTCGGCCGTTGCCCCGGCGCGCAGTGACAGCCTCAGCCCCGGCAAGGCCGAGCAGCAGCGGCAGAAGGAAGAGCCCAGGGAGGGAGGGCAGCCGCAGCAGGCGCAATGACCATGAGAGCCCTCCTCTTCCTCCCCTTCCTGCTGCCTGCGGCCACGGTCGCGGCGGCGCCGTCGCAGAACGCGCTGCGGCCGGCCGGCATCCAGGCCGAGCGCATCCACGATTTGTGGCTGCTGACGGTGGCCATCTGCTCGCTGGTGTTCGTCGCCGTGCTGTTGGCGCTGCTGGCGGCGCTATGGCGTTCAGGCCGCAGCGACGCCGCGACCCCGGCCGATGTGGCCGTACTGGCCGCGCCCGAGCCGAAGCTGAAGCGCAATGTGCTGCTGGCGGTCGGCGCCTCGATTGCGCTGCTGTTCGTGCTGATCGTCGCCGACTTCCAGACCGACCGCCTGCTCGGCCGCATGCCGCTGGCCGACGCGGTGCACATCGAGGTCACCGCGCATCAGTGGTGGTGGGAAGCCCGCTACAACGATCCCGAGCCCGGCAGGATCTTCAGCACCGCCAACGAGCTGCATATCCCGGTCGGCCGGCCGGTGATCATGACGTTGAAGAGCAGCGACGTGATCCATACCTTCTGGCTGCCCAACCTGCATGGCAAGAAGGACATGATCCCCGGGCGCACCTCGCTGATCCGGCTGCGCGCCGACCAGGCCGGCACCTATCGCGGCCAGTGCGCCGAGTTCTGCGGCCTGGAGCACGCGATGATGGCCTTCCTCGTCACCGCCGAGCCCAACGACCGCTATGAAGCCTGGGCCGATGCCCAGCGCCGCGAAGCCCCCACTGTGCTGAGCGCGCGGGAAAGCCGCGGCCGCCAGGTGTTCATGGAGCGCAGCTGCGTGATGTGCCACGCGATACAGGGCAGCGGCGCCAATGCCGTGTTCGGCCCCGACCTGACCCATGTGGCCAGCCGCCAGACCCTGGCCTCGGGCGTGCTGCCGAACAACCGGCAGCAGATGGCCGCCTGGATCACCCAGCCGCAGAAGCTCAAGCCCGGCACCAACATGCCGGCCACAGCCCTGTCGGGCGAGGAACTGGATGCACTGCTGGACTACCTGGGCACACTGAAATGACGACCACCATCACCACACCGGCGCAGACCGGCCAGCGCGACAGCGCGCAGCGGCTGGAGGAGACATGGCGCGACCCGCCCGGCCTGTACGGCTGGTTCGCCGCCATCAACCACAAGACCATCGCGGTGCGCTTCATGCTCACCACCTTCGGCTTCTTCGTCGCCGGCGGCGTGCTGGCCCTGATCATGCGGCTGCAGCTGGCGCGCCCGGAAAACACCCTGGTCGGCCCCGACTTCTACAACCAGCTCTTCACGATGCACGGCACCACGATGATGTTCCTGTTCGCGGTGCCGGTGATGCAGGCGGTCGGCTCCTACCTGGTGCCGCTGATGCTGGGCGCGCGCAGCCTGGCCTTCCCGCGCATGAATGCCTTCGCCTACTGGATCTTCCTGTTCGGCGGCCTGATGCTGTATGCCGCCTTCCTGCTCGACATCGGCCCCGACGCCGGCTGGTTCGCCTATGTGCCGCTGGCCGGGCCGGACTACTCGCCCGGCAAGCGGGTCGACTTCTGGGCCCAGCTGGTGACTTTCACCGAGCTGTCAGCCCTGCTGGAAGCAGTGATCCTGATCACCACCATCTTCAAGATGCGCGCGCCCGGCATGACCCTGAACCGCATGCCGCTGTATGTCTGGACCATGCTGGTGACCTCCTTCATGGTGCTGTTCGCGATGCCCTCGGTGATGCTGGCCAGCACCGCGCTCATCACCGACCGCCTGGTCAGCACGCATTTCTACAATCCGGCCGAGGGCGGCGACGCGCTGCTGTGGCAGCACCTGTTCTGGTTCTTCGGCCATCCCGAGGTCTACCTGATCTTCATCCCGCCGCTGGGCTTCATGTCGTCCATCATCGCCACCTTCTCGCGCCGGCCCGTCTATGGCTATCCGGCGATGGTGCTGGCCGTGATCGCCACCGCCTTCCTCGCCTTCGGCCTGTGGGTGCATCACATGTATGCCACCAACATCCCGGAACTGGGCAAGAGCTTCTTCACCGCTTCCAGCGCAATGATCGCGATACCGACCGCGATCCAGATCTTCTGCTGGATCTCCACGCTGTGGACCGGCAAGCTCAACTTCAGGACACCGCTGCTGTTTGCCCTTGGCTTCTTCTTCATCCTGACCCTGGGCGGCCTGACCGGCATCATCCTGGCCTCGGTGGCGCTGGATCTGCAGGTGCATGACACCTATTTCGTGGTGGCGCACCTGCATTACGTACTCATCGGCGGCGCGGTATTTCCGCTGTTTGGCGCCTTCTATTACTGGTTTCCCAAATTCACCGGCAGGCTCTTGGGCGAGACGCTGGGCAAATGGAATTTCTGGCTATTCTTCATCGGCTTCAATGTCAGCTTCTTTCCGATGCACCTGCTGGGCCTGGCCGGCATGCCGCGCCGGGTCTGGACCTATCCGGCCGGCATGGGCTGGGACCGGATGAACCTGGCTGCCACCGTCGGCGGCGTGATGATTGCCGCAAGCGTGCTGCTGTTCATCATCAATGTGAGCAAGAGCCGCCGCCACGGTGTGCCGGCCGGCCCCAATCCATGGGGCGCCGGCACGCTGGAATGGGGCACCGACTCGCCGCCGCCGGCCGGCAACTTCGTCGCGCCGCCGGTGTGCGGCGGCCGCTATCCGCTGTGGGAGCCGGACGGCGTGCCCGCGCATGTCACCGGCCTGGCTGACGACAGGCGCGAGATCCTCGTCACCACGGTGCTGGACGCGGTGCCCGACCTGCGGCCCACCATGCCATCGCCCAGCATCTGGCCGTTCCTGAGCGCGATCGCGGTGACGATCCTGTTCGTCGGCAGCATCTTCACGCCATGGGCCGTGGTCTGGGGCGCGGTGCCGGTGGCCATCGGCTTGACGTTCTGGTTCTGGCCACGGAAGGGGGAAACCGGAAAGAATGTCGAAAGCGAGGTGCATCCATGAAGCCGGGCATGCATGAACCGGGCGAGCTGGACGTAAGCGCCCTGCCCACCTTCGGCTTTGGGCACCGCAGCCTGATGTGGTGGGGCACCTTCGGGCTGATGCTGATCGAGGGCATGATCTTCGCGCTGACCATCGCCGCTTATTTCTACCTGCGCAGCCACTCGGCCACCTGGCCGATGAACGCGGCGCCGCCTGAGCTGTTGTGGGGAACATTGAACACTGCGGTCCTGCTGGCCAGCATGCTGCCCAACCAGCTTGCCAAGAAGGCTGCCGAGAAGATGGACCTGAAAAAGGTGCGCCTCTGGATGGTGGTGTGCCTGCTGTTCTCGCTGGCATTCCTGGGCATACGCGTACTGGAATTCACCAGCCTGAACACCCGATGGGACAGCCAGGCCTATGGCTCGGTGGTCTGGATGCTGATGGCCTTGCACACCACCCACCTGGTCACCGACGCCTATGACAGCGCAGTGCTGACGGTGCTGATGTTCACCGGGCCGCTGGAGGGAAAGCGCTTTGTCGATGTCAGCGAGAACGCGATGTACTGGTACTTCGTGGTGCTGAGCTGGCTGCCGATCTACGCCGTGATCTACTGGGCGCCGCGCTACTGAGAGGTCGAAAATGATGCCGAACTGGCCCGCACTGATCGTTTCCCCCCTGCTGGCGCTGGGCAACCTGACGGCAGTGTATGCGCTGGTGACGCCCTCCTGCAGCCGCCAGAGCACCGGCGCGATGCAATGGCTGAGCGCGGCATCGCTGCTGCTGTCGCTGCTCTTCACGCTGATGGCATGGCGCAACCAGCGCCGGCTGGCTGTGTCCTTGCCGGGGGATGCGGCAGCGGTGCGTCCGCATTTCCTGGCGCAGGTGGCGGTCATGGTGGGGCTGCTGTCGTCGCTGGTGCTGTTTGCGATGTGGATACCGCAGTGGATCGTTTCGCCATGCGTTTCCTGACTCTTCTGATTGCCGCCCTGCTGCTGGCCGCGCCCGGCGCGCAGGCGCATGTGGCGCAGGCGCCCGACGCGTCGCCCGGCTGGGGTGCCGAACCCTGGGTGCTGGTACTGCTGGCCCTGTCTGCGGCGCTTTACCTCGTGGGCGGCGGCCGGGTGTGGCTGCGCGCCCGTGCCGGCCGCCCGCGGCTGCTGCGCCAGGCTGGCCTCTTCGCTGCTGGCTGGCTGACGCTGGTGGCAGCACTTGCATCGCCGCTGGACGGACTGGGCGTGCAGCTGTTCTCGGCCCACATGCTGCAGCATGAGTTGCTGATGATCGTCGCCGCACCGCTGCTGGTGATGGGCCGGCCGCTGGCGGTATGGATATGGGCCCTGCCCTGTCGCGATGCCGTTGGCGCGGCGCTGCATCATCCGGCGGTGCGCCTGCCATGGCAATGGCTGACGCTGCCGCTGGTGTCATGGCTGCTGCATGCGGTGGCGCTGTGGGCCTGGCATGCGCCATTGCTGTTCGAAGGCGCGCTGGCCGACAGCGCCATGCACGGCTGGCAGCACACCAGCTTCCTTGCCTCGGCCCTCCTGTTCTGGTGGGCCGTGCTGGGCGACGGCCGCGACCGTCCGCAGCGCGGCGGCGCGATGCTGTACCTGTTTACCACCATGCTGCACACCGGCGCGCTGGGCGCGCTGCTGACCTGGTCGGCGGTGGTCTGGTATCCGAGCTATATCGCCACTGCCGGGCAGTACGGCTTCGATGCGCTGGAAGACCAGCAGCTGGGCGGGTTGATCATGTGGATTCCGGGTGCGCTGGCCTACCTGATCGCAGGGCTGGCGCTGGCCGGGCATTGGCTGAAGGGACGCAAGCCTGCGCCGCTGAGGATACGGTAGGGCTGCGGCGCTACCTGAAGCGGACAAGGTGCCGCTTTTGTAGGGTGTAATACCCCGCAGGGGCATTACACCATTGTGTCGATCAAGGAAATCGGCTGACAATGCTATCCCGATTTGCGAACGGCGGTGCAATGCCCTTCGGGTATTGCACCCTACGGTTGCGGTTGCGGTTGCGGTTGCGGGTGCGGGTGCGGGTGCGGGTGCGGGTGCGGGTGCGGGTGCGGTGAAATCCCGGTGAGTGCCCGTGTCAGCGGGATTTCACCGCAACGGCAGAAGCAACGGCAACGGCAAAGGCCGCTGCAACAGCAACCGCCGCTGCACCCGCGGCAGCCCGTCAATTGCACCCGCTCACCCCTACCTCCCCCCAAAACCCGCTAGAATCCACGGTTTGTTCCGCGTCACCGCGCCTCTCACCATCGCCTGCTCCCCCAGCAGAAAAACAACATGCTTACATTTCAACAAGTCATCCTCACGCTGCAAGAGTACTGGGACGCGCAAGGCTGCGCGCTGCTGCAACCCTACGACATGGAAGTCGGCGCCGGCACCTCGCATACCGCGACCTTCCTGCGGGCGATAGGCCCCGAGCCGTGGCGGGCTGCCTATGTGCAGCCGTCGCGCCGCCCCAAGGATGGCCGCTATGGCGAGAACCCGAACCGCATGCAGCACTATTACCAGTACCAGGTAGTGTTGAAGCCGGCGCCGGAAAACATTCTCGACCTGTACCTCGGCTCGCTGCAGGCGCTGGGCCTGGACCTGAAGCAGAACGATGTGCGCTTCGTCGAGGATGACTGGGAAAACCCGACCTTGGGCGCCTGGGGACTGGGCTGGGAAGTCTGGTTGAACGGCATGGAAGTGACCCAGTTCACCTATTTCCAGCAGGTCGGCGGCCTCGACTGCAAGCCGGTGCTGGGCGAGATCACCTATGGCATCGAGCGCCTGGCGATGTACCTGCAGGGCGTGGAAAACGTCTATGACCTGGTGTGGACCACCTGGGAAGAAAACGGCGTGACCAAGAAGCTGACCTACGGCGACGTGTTCCACCAGAACGAGGTCGAACAGTCCACCTACAACTTCGAGCACTCCAACACGGAATTCCTGTTTTCCCTGTTCTCCAATTACGAGAGCGAAGCCAAGCGCCTGCTGGCGGTGCCGCTGACGCTGCCGGCCTATGAAATGATCCTGAAGGCAGCCCATACCTTCAACCTGCTCGACGCCCGCGGCGCCATTTCGGTCACGGAGCGCGCCGCCTATATCGGCCGCATCCGCAACCTGTCGCGCGCAGTGGCCCAGGCCTTTTACGAATCGCGCGAAAAGCTGGGCTTCCCGATGTGCGGCGACAGCCGCCAGGCCGCCTGATATCAGCACCGTCCAAGAAATCACAACATGAATCAGACCTTACTCGTCGAACTGCTTACCGAAGAACTGCCGCCGAAAGCGCTGGCCAAGCTGGGCGCGGCCTTTGCCGCCGGCCTCTTCAACGGATTGAAAGCGCGCGCCTTCCTCGAAGCCGACGCCGCCTGCACCGCCTATGCCACGCCGCGCCGCCTGGCCGTCACCATCAGCGGCGTGCGCGCCGGCTCGCCGGACAAGTCGATCCGCGAAAAGGTGCTGCCGGTAACGGTCGCGCTGGACGCCGAAGGCAAGCCCAGCGCGCCGCTGGCCAAGAAACTGGCCGCGCTGGCGCAGACCGCCGGCGTGCCGCAGATCAGCCTGGAGCAGCTCGAACGCGCGCAGGATGGCAAGGCCGAAAGCTTTTTCTTCACCTACACCGCGCCCGGCGCGCCGCTGCAGACCGGCCTGCAGGCCAGCCTGGAAGAAGCGGTCGCCAAGCTGCCGATCCCGAAAGTGATGAGCTACCAGCGTCCGGACGGCGCCACCGTGCAGTTCGTGCGTCCGGTGCACCGCCTGACCGCGCTGCTCGGCGCCGACATCGTGCCGGTGTCGCTGCTGGGCCTGCAGGCATCCAACGTCACCCTCGGCCATCGCTTCCTGGCGCCCGGCGAGATCGTCATCGCCAGCGCCGACAGCTATGCCGCCACGCTGGAAAACCAGGGCCGCGTGATTCCCGGCATCGAGGCGCGCAAGGAGCGCATCCGCGACGCCCTCCAGGCTGCCGCCGGCGGCGACCAGATCCTGATGCCCGAGTCGCTGCTCGACGAAGTCAATGCGCTGGTCGAATGGCCGGTGGTCTATGCCTGCAACTTCGAGAGCGAATTCCTGACGGTGCCGCAGGAATGCCTGATCCTCACCATGCAGACCAACCAGAAATACTTCGCGCTGACCGACGCCGCCGGCAAGCTGCGCTCGCGCTTCCTGATCGTCTCCAACCTGGAAACCGACGACCCGCGCCACATCATCGGCGGCAATGAGCGCGTGGTGCGGCCGCGCCTGTCGGACGCCAAGTTCTTCTTCGAGCAGGACAAGAAGAAAAAGCTGGCCGAGCGCGTGCCGGGCCTGGCCAACGTGGTCTATCACAACAAGCTGGGCAGCCAGGGCGAGCGCACCGGCCGCGTCACCGCGCTGGCGGTGGAAATCGCCGGCATGCTCAAAGCCGACGCCAACCTCGCCGCGCGCGCCGCGCAGCTGGCCAAGACCGATTTGCTGACCGACATGGTCGGCGAGTTTCCCGAACTGCAGGGCATCATGGGCACCTATTACGCCCGCCATGACGGCGAGCCGGAGGAAGTGGCGCAATCGATTTCCGAGCATTACCAGCCACGCTATGCCGGCGACGCCCTGCCCGCCACCGTCACCGGCACCGTGGTGGCCCTGGCCGACAAGCTCGAAACCCTGGTCGGCATCTGGGGCATCGGCCTGGCGCCGACCGGCGACAAGGACCCGTTCGCGCTGCGCCGCCATGCGCTGGGCATCCTGCGCATGCTGGTGGAAAAGCGGCTGCCGCTGGCGATCTCGGCCCTGCTGCAGGCGACTGCCGCGCTGTTTGCCGGCAACGCCAACTTCAAGGACCCCGTGGCCGAAGTCACCGCCTTCCTGTACGACCGCCTGCGCGGCCTGCTGCGCGAGCGCGGCTTCACCCAGAACGAAGTCGAGGCAGTGATCGCCCAGCAGCCGGACGTGCTGGACAACATCGTCGAGCGGCTGGAAGCGGTGCAGGCCTTTGCCGCGCTGCCTGAAGCCGAGGCGCTGGCCGCGGCCAACAAGCGCATCACCAACATCCTGAAGAAGGCCGATACGGCAGGCGCCGCGGTGCAGAGCGGCCTGCTGCAGGAAAGCGCGGAACAGGGCCTGTATGCGGCCATGACCAGCCTGAAGCCCACCGTCGAGCAGGCCTATGCGCAGGGCGACTTCGCCACGACGTTGAAGGGCCTGGCGCATCTGCGCACCGATGTCGACGCCTTCTTCAACGATGTGATGGTGATGGCCGAGGACATCGGCCTGCGCAACAACCGCGTCGCGCTGCTGTCGGAGCTGCACGGCATGATGAACCGCGTGGCCGACATCTCCAAGCTGGCCGCCTGACGGGAACTGGCATGAAGCTCATCATTCTCGACCGTGACGGCGTCATCAACTACGACTCGGACGAGTTCATCAAGTCGCCGGCCGAGTGGATACCGATTCCGGGCTCGCTGGAAGCGATCGCCCGGCTCAACCAGGCCGGCTACCGGGTGGTGGTTGCCACCAACCAGTCCGGCGTGGCGCGCGGCCTGTTCGACGTTTCCACGCTGAACGCGATCCATCAGAAGCTGCACGCCGCGGCGCAGCAGGTCGGCGCCGACGTCGACGCCATCTTCTACTGCCCGCATGCGGCCGACGAGAACTGCGACTGCCGCAAGCCCAAGCCCGGCATGCTGCACACCATCGCCACCCGCTTCAATACCAGCCTGAAGGGCGTGCCCAACGTCGGCGACTCGCTGCGCGATCTGCAGGCTGGCTATGGCGTGGGCTGCGTGCCGTATCTGGTCATGACCGGCAAGGGCGGACGCACGCTGGAAAAGGGCGGCCTGCCGCCCGGCACGCTGATCTTTCCCGACCTCGCCAGCGTGGTCGACAGCCTGCTCAAGGACAGCGCGCCGGCGCCGCTGGAAGAACTGACCCCGCAAAAGGACGGTAAGCGGCGGCTCGCCTGAGCCCCTGCAGCATCCTGCCGCCACCCGATTGGAGATTGAATGTCACGCACGATCCTGTTTCTGCGTTCGCTGCTGTTTGCGTTGCTGATTACCCTGGCCACCGTGGTCTGGGCGCCGATGTGCTTCCTGTTCGCGCCCATGTCCTACCCCAACCGCTACTACTGGACTTCGCGCTGGAATGTATTCGTGATCTGGGCCGCCAAGGTCGTATGCGGCATCCGCTACGAGATTCGCGGTTATGAAAACCTGCCGGACGGCCCGGCGGTGCTGCTGTCGAAGCACCAGTCGGCCTGGGAAACCATCTTCTACCTGTGCGCGATGCCGCATCCGCTGGTGTATGTGTTCAAGAAGGAGATCACCTACATTCCCTTCTTCGGCTGGGGCATCGCGCTGCTGCGCATGATCCCGATCGACCGCAGCAAGGGCAAGGATGCGATGGCCAGGGTGATCTCGATCGGCCGCCAGCGACTGGCCGATGGCCAGTGGATCATCATGTTCCCCGAAGGCACCCGCAGCGCGGTCGGCAGGCAGGGCAAGTACAAGGGCGGCGGCGCCAGGCTGGCGGTGGAAACCAATACGCCGGTGGTGCCGATCGCGATGAATTCCGGCGAATGCTGGCCGCGCAACGCCTTCATCAAGAAGCCGGGCCTGATCACCGTATCGATCGGCAAGCCGATTTCGCCGGAAGGCCTGACACCGGGCGAACTGCTGCAGCAGGTCGAAACCTGGATCGAATCGGAAATGCGGGTGATTTCGCCGGCGGTGTATGCAGGCGAAAAGCAGCCCGTCCCGCAGGCTGCGCCGGCAAAGTGAGATCCATGCAATGAAGGCGGCGCGCAAGCCGGCCACGGCGGAACAGCCGCCACTGGCATTGGCGTCCAGCCCGGCGGCGCTCCCGCCCGGCGCCAGCCTGCGCCGTCTGAAGCTGGCCGCCGGCATGCTGGACTATGTGCTGCTGCGCTCGAAGCGCCGCACCATCGGCTTCCTGATCAGCGACAGCGGCCTGCGGGTCACTGCGCCGCGCTGGGTCACGCTGCGCGACATCGAAGCGGCCATTCTCGGCAAGGAAAGCTGGATCGTGTCCAAGCTGCGGCTGCGCCAGGAACGCGCCAGCCAGCGCAGCGCATGCCGCATGGAATGGCGCGACGGCGCCGCCCTGCCCTACCTGGGCGGCGCGCTGACGCTGCGCCTGCATGCGGCCCCGGTGGCCGCCATCCACCACCATGCGGCCAGCAACGAGCTGGCGGTGCATCTGCCGGACGATGCGCCGGAACAAGCATTGAAGGACATCGTGAAGTACTGGCTCCAGCAGCAGGCGCACCGCCTGTTCGCCGAGCGCCTGCCGCTGTATGCCGAGCGCCTGGGCGTGCAATACCGTGCCTTCACCCTGACCTCGGCCCGTACCCAATGGGGCTCCTGCACCGCGGCCGGCATGATCCGGCTGAACTGGCGCCTGATGCATTTCGCCCACGAGCAGATCGACTACGTCGTGGCGCATGAACTGGCGCACCTGCGCGAGATGAACCATAGCCCGCGCTTCTGGGCCATCGTGGCCTCGGTGTTCCCGGACTATGCGGCGGCCAGGAAGGTGCTGCGGGAGCGCGGCCCGGAGCTGTTGCCGGTGTTTTGATCCACCGCCAGCGAAGCGGACGTCACCCGGTTACAATCCGGCTTTCCCTGTTTTATGCAAAGGACAACCATGCGCTTGCTGCATACCATGCTGCGGGTCGGCGACCTGCAACGCTCCATCGATTTCTATACCAACGTGCTGGGCATGAAACTGCTGCGCACCAGCGACAATCCGGAATACAAATACAAGCTGGCCTTCATGGGCTATGGCACCAATCCGGAACATGCCGAGCTGGAACTGACCTACAACTACGGCGTCGAGAGCTACGAGATGGGCACCGCTTACGGCCACATCGCCATCGGCGTGGACGATGCGAAGAAAGCCTGCGACGCGGCCCGCACTGCCGGCGGCAACGTGACCCGCGAGCCCGGCCCGGTCAAGGGCGGCTCGACCGTAATCGCCTTCCTGACGGATCCGGATGGCTACAAGGTGGAACTGATCGAACGGCCGGAGGCGTCGTCGGGATTGCACAAGAAGTAAGAGCCGGCTGCTGCAAGGCGCCTTGCGGATCGGAAGGATAGACTGACGATCAGGGTATCCGGGCGTTGTTGAACGGGTTGAAGCCGTTGCTTCTGCAGTAGTCGTAGCTATTGTCTTTGACGTCCGCGCAGCGACGGTTGCGGTTGCGGTTGCGGTTGCCGTTGCCGTTGCAGTGAAATCCCGTTGAGCGCGCCGTGTCAGCGGTGCCCGGAGCGGGAAAAGGTGCGGCGTCTGTCTGAGCCAAGCGCAGCTTGGCGAGTTTAGCCGCGCCCCGCTCCGGGCATCGCTGGCACGGGCACCCCGCGCAGCGGGGCGCGATCACCGGGTCGCCTTTTTTTGGTTACTTTTTTTGGCGACGCAAAAAAAGTGACCCGGCCGCCGGGACGGATTCCCGGCTTGTCTCCACGGCAGTGCAGCCGCCTTGCGTCATCCGGCAAGGCACGGGCAGCACTGTCGGTGTTGTCGTTGACGTGTTCGTTGAACATGGCTTAACGTCAACAGCAACTGCTGCTTCGCAGTGACGTCTTTACGCGGGTGAAACAAGCCGACTGCACTGTCGTCATGACCAGGCCGGGTGTTCGCCCCGGCGGGCGAGTCACTTTTTTTCTTCGCCAAAAAAGTAACCAAAAAAGGCGACCCCGACTGTGCCGCCCCGCTGCGCGGGGTTCCCGTGCCGTCGATACCCGGAGCGGGGCGCGGCTAAACTCGCTCCGCTGCGCGGGGCTCAGACAGACGCCGCACCTTTTCCCGCTCCGGACATCGCCGTCACGGCGGTACACAGACGGGGGTCCTAACTGCAACTGCAACTGCAACTGCAACTGCAACTGCGTTCATACCCCATGTCCACAAACCTACAAAAAGAAAACGCCCCCTATTTCATCCAGGCTATGCCTCGGTGAAACAGGGGGCGTGGCAGGCAGGACGAAGGCCCATGTCAGGCCTTCGCTGCAAGTCTTACTGGCAGGCTTCGCATTCCTCGAAACCATCGTCGCCGGGGCGCAGCATGCAGGCCGGGCCTTCCGGTTCCTGCGTTGCCATGGCCGCTGCTGCTGCCGCATGCGACATCAGGCCGCCGCTGGCGCCGCCGTCGCTGTTGACCGCATTCAGCGCGCCGGTGCGGGTGGTCGACTTCTCGGTGTGCGTCGCGCCGATGGTGCGCAGATAGTAGGTGGTTTTCAGGCCACGCAGCCATGCCAGCTTGTAGGTCTCATCCAGCTTCTTGCCCGAGGCGCCTGCCATGTAGATATTGAGCGACTGCGCCTGGTCGATCCACTTCTGGCGACGCGATGCCGCTTCCACCAGCCACTTCGGCTCGACCTCGAACGCGGTGGCATACAGCTCGCGCAGGTCCTGCGGAATGCGGTCGATGCGGGCCAGGCTGCCGTCGAAGTATTTCAGGTCGGAGACCATCACTTCATCCCACAGGCCGCGTGCCTTCAGGTCGCGCACCAGGTGCTCGTTGATCTCGGTGAACTCGCCCGACAGGTTGGACTTCACATACAGGTTCTGGTACGTCGGCTCGATGCATGCCGACACGCCGATGATGTTGGAAATCGTCGCCGTCGGCGCGATCGCCACGCAGTTGGAATTGCGCATGCCGTGCTGGGCGATGCGGCCGCGCAGCGCGCTCCAGTCCATGGTGGAGCTGCCGTCGACTTCCAGGTAGCCGCCGCGCTCTTCCGCCAGCAGCTTCAGCGAATCCTGCGGCAGGATGCCGCGGTCCCACAGCGAGCCCTGGTAAGAGCTGTAGCGGCCGCGCTCCTCGGCCAGTTCGGTCGATGCATAGTAGGCGTAGTAGCAGACCGCTTCCATCGAACGGTCGGCGAAATCCACCGCCGCGTTGGAGGCATACGGCACCCGCATCATGTGCAGGCAGTCCTGGAAGCCCATGATGCCCAGGCCCACCGGACGATGGCGCATGTTGGAGTCGCGCGCCTTGTTCACCGCGTAGTAGTTGATGTCGATCACGTTGTCCAGCATGCGCATCGCGGTGCGGATGGTCTGCTGCAGCTTGGCATGGTCGAGCTGGCCGTTCTTCATGTGCGCCGGCAGGTTGACCGAGCCCAGGTTGCAGACCGCGATCTCGGAATCGTTGGTGTTCAGGGTGATCTCGGTGCAGAGGTTCGAGCTGTGCACCACGCCCACGTGCTGCTGCGGCGAGCGGATGTTGCATGGATCCTTGAAGGTGATCCATGGATGGCCGGTTTCAAACAGCATCGACAGCATCTTGCGCCACAGGTCCAGCGCCTGCACTTTCTTGAACAGGCGCAGTTCGCCGCTGGCGGCCTTGGCTTCGTAGCCGAGGTAAGCCTGTTCGAAAGCGCGGCCGACCTTGTCGTGCAGGTCCGGCACGTCGCTCGGCGAGAACAGCGTCCATTCGCCCTTTTCCATCACGCGCTTCATGAACAGGTCGGGAATCCAGTTCGCGGTGTTCATGTCGTGGGTGCGGCGGCGGTCGTCGCCGGTGTTCTTGCGCAGGTCGAGGAATTCCTCGATGTCCATGTGCCAGGTTTCCAGATAGGCGCAGACCGCGCCCTTGCGCTTGCCGCCCTGGTTCACTGCCACGGCGGTGTCGTTGACCACCTTCAGGAACGGCACCACGCCCTGGCTCTTGCCATTGGTGCCCTTGATGTGGGCGCCCAGCGCGCGCACCGGGGTCCAGTCATTGCCCAGGCCGCCGGCGAACTTGGCCAAGAGCGCATTGTCCTTGATCGCGTCGTAAATGCCTTCGAGATCGTCCGACACCGTGGTCAGGTAGCAGGAAGACAGCTGCGAGCGCAGCGTGCCGGAGTTGAACAGGGTCGGGGTCGAGCTCATGAAGTCGAACGACGACAGCAGGTTGTAGAACTCGATGGCGCGCTCTTCGCGCCTGGCTTCGTTCAGCGACAGGCCCATGGCAACGCGCATGTAGAACGCCTGCGGCATTTCGATGCGCACGTCGCGGATGTGCAGGAAATAGCGGTCATACAGGGTTTGCAGGCCGATGTAGCCGAATTGCAGGTCGCGCTCGGGCTTGATGGCCTTGGCCAGACGGTCGAGGTCGAACTCGGCCAGCTTGGTGTCGAGCAGTTCGGCTTCGATGCCCTTCTGGATGAAGCGCGGGAAGTAATGCAGGTAGTGGGCCGCAGCGTCGGCCTGGGCAACTTCCTGGCCAAACACTTCCTTGCGGATGGTGTGCATCAGCAGGCGCGCGGTAACCAGGCTATAGGCCGGATCCGTTTCCATCAGCGCGCGGGCCGCCAGTATGGCCGACTTGTGCAGTTCTTCGACCGGCACGCCGTCGTACAGGTTCTTTACCGTCTCGGCCAGGATGGCTTCGGCATCGACATGCTTTTCCAGGCCGATGCAGGCGGCGGTGATCAGGGTGCGGACCTGTTCCATGTCCAGCAGGCGGCGCTGGCCGTTTTCGATCACATGCAATTGCGGCACGCCAGGCACGGCGGCCCGGGCGGCCTGCTGCTGCGCGCGCTCTTCCATGCGCTTGGCGCGGTACAGCACGTAGGCGCGGGCGACGTCATGCTCGCCGGAACGCATCAGCGCCAGTTCCACCTGGTCCTGCACATCTTCGATATGGAAGGTGCCGCCGGCCGGCTGGCGGCGCATCAGGGCAGCCACGACGCTGTCGGTCAGCTGCTCGACAAGTTCACGCACGCGGGCGGACGCGGCGCCATGGCCGCCATTGACCGCTAGAAACGCCTTGGTCATGGCGATAGAGATTTTGGAAGGCTCAAAGCCAACGACCGCACCGTTGCGGCGCAGGATCCGGTAATCCGCCGACGCATTGCTGGCAGGCATCACGCCTGCGACGGCGGACAGGGATGGATTGACGGGCGTTTCTGCGCCTGTCTTGCTGGAAATTTCCTGGGATGAGTACACGAGGCCTCCTGAATCGATATTGTTGACTGGGCGTTTTGGTGATCTGTCTGTCGTGCGCGGCATACCTCTGTCGCACGGTTTCCGGAAGATGACGTCGCTGCCGGAAGGGCCACCGCCGGCTTCAGACGCACGATCTCGCATTGGGATCGGCACCATGGCGGCGCACCATCTGCACCAAAGATGAAACACTATATATAGTGATGGTTGACGCAGTAGGCACTAATTCTAGTGCGTTGGGCGCACACATGCAATAGCGTTTTCCCAACGTTCCTGCGTAAAAAAATTTGACTTTCAGGCCAGCATCGCGAAGCGCAAAGCCGGCACATCGCTTGCCCCAGCACATGCCTGCCAGTAACGCGGCCAGTCGAAAAACGGCCCCGGGTCAGTCTTTCGACCCGGGGCGATATGCTCATGCCCCGCTACGGCCCGCAACCCATAGCGCTGCCGCAGCGCCAGGGTCAGCGCCGCCAGGCTGTCATACTGCGCCGCTTCGAACGGCACGAAGTCGCTGCCTTCGAGCTCGATGCCGATCGAAAAATCATTGCACTTCTCCCGCCCTTCGAAGCTGGATAAGCCGGCATGCCAGGCGCGCGCATTGGCCGCGACGAATTGCGTCACCAGTCCATGCCGGTCGATCAGGAAATGGGCAGAGACCCGCAAGGGCCGCAACTGGTCGAAATACGGATGGACCGCATGGTCCAGGGTGTTGGTAAACAGGCCGTCGATATACGGACCGCCAAACTGCTCAGGCGGCAGGCTGATGTTATGAATCACGAGCAACTCCGGCACCACGCCCGGCGAACGTGCATCGAAGTTCGGTGACGGCAGGCGCCGCGCCTGCGGGCACCAGCCGTCCGGGTCGATGGATAGCTTGGACAACTGCTTCATGCCCTCGGATGGCGCGGACTCATTCATCGCCGCCGATCTCCAGTCGCTGCATGCGATACCTTAACTGGCGCAGCGTCAGCCCGAGCAGGCTGGCGGCCTGCGCCGGATCATTCGCCGTGCGCATCAGCGTCTCCTGAATCAGCGCGCGCTCCACCTTGTCGAGGTGATCGGGCAGGGAGCCGGCCAGCGGCGCAGGCGGCGGCCAGCTTTCGGCGAGCACCACCTGCGCCGCCGCGGCTGCTTCTGCAGGCGATGCCTCTACCCGCGGCGCCACGGCAGCAAGCGGAGCGGCTGCAGGCGTCGCCGGCTTCAGGGCCAAATCCTGCGGCTCTATCGTATCGCCGCCGGCAAAGGCAAGCGCACGTTCCAGCACATTTTCCAGTTCGCGCACATTGCCGGGAAAACTGTGTGCCAGCAGCGCATCCAGCGCGGCCGCGGACAGCCTGGTCTGCGTGGAACCGGTCAGGCGCTGCAGCACTGCCCCGGCCAACAGGCCGATATCGTCCTTGCGCTCGCGCAGCGGCGGCAGGCTCAGTTCAATCACGTTGAGCCGGTAATACAGATCCTGCCGGAACTTGCCGGCCTCGACGCAGGCGGCCAGGTTCTGATGGGTTGCGCTGATCAGGCGCACATCAACCGGCTCCTCCACCGTCGAGCCGACCTTGCGCACCCGGCGCTCCTGGATGGCGCGCAGCAGCTTGACCTGCATCGGCAGCGGCAGGTCAGCCACCTCGTCGAGCATCAGCGTGCCGCCATTGGCTGCCTGGAAGAAGCCGTCGCGATCCTCGGCGGCGCCCGTGAACGCGCCCTTGCGGTAGCCGAAGAACTCGGCTTCCATCAGTGCTTCCGGAATGGCGCCGCAGTTGACCGCGACGAACGGCTTGTCGGCCCTCGCGCTCTGCGCATGGATGTCGCGGGCCGCCAGTTCCTTGCCCGACCCGGATTCGCCGGTAATGGCCACCGGCGCCATGCTGCGCGCCAGCCGCACGATCTGGGCGCGCACGTTGCGCAGCGCCTCCGACTCGCCCAGGAGCCGCAATGCCGTCCCCAAAGCGGCAGATGGCGCGGCAGCCGGGGTCAGGCTCGGTGCCGGCGTCAGTTTCAGGGCTGACTGCACCATGACCCGCAACTGGTCCAGCGCAACCGGCTTGGACAGGTAATCGAAGGCGCCCGCCTTCAGGGCCGCCACCGCATTGTCTGCGCTGCCGAAGGCAGTGATCACGGCGATCGGCGTATTGCGGTAGTTGGCCGCGACGTCGCGCACCAGCTCGATGCCCAGGCCATCGGGCAGGCGCATGTCGGTCAGCACCATTGAATAGGCATGGCGCGTCAGATAGGTTCTGGCTTCCGCCAATGTGGCGGCGCAGTCGCTGTCCAGCCCCATTTTCAGGAAAGTGATGTCCAGCAGTTCGCGCAGGTCTGCTTCATCGTCGACGATCAATATGCGGGGTGGTGGCATGGCGTTCAGGCGTCGGGAGTGGCTAGGGTGATCACAAAGCGGCCGCTGGCCTGGGCCAGCGCCTGGTTCCAGGCATCGCTGCGGTATTCATAGTCGAGCATGGCGCCATTGTTCATGCAGAGTTCGCGCGCCACGTACAGGCCCAGGCCGGTCCCCTTGCTCGAGGTAGTGTAGAAAGGCTCGAACAGATGCGCCCGCACCTGTGGCGTGATGGCGGCGCCGTCGTCCTGCACATGCAATTCGCGCCGCTGCGCCGAGCCGGTCACCATGAACAGCCGGATCGACGCATCCTGGCCGCTGGCGTAGCGCAGCGCATTGGAAAGCAGGTTGACAATCACTTCACGCAGATGCAGCGGATCGAACAGGACCTTGCAGTCATCCAGCATGCCGACATGGATCAGGCCGGGCCGCAGCGCCTGCGCATCACGGAATTCCTCCACCATCTGCGGCACCAGCGCCGCCAGCCGCACCGGCTCATTGCCTGGCTGGGCCTTGCGCGAGAGCCGCAAAATGTCCTCGATCATCCGGTTCAGGCGGCTGACATTGTCATTGATGATATTGACCAGGCGCAGCTGCACCGGGTCGACCGCGTCCTCGGCGATCAGGGAATTGGCATGGGAAATCGCCGACAGCGGGTTGCGCACTTCATGGGCAATGCTGGCGGTCAGGCGCCCCATCGACGCCAGCTTCAACTCCTGGGCCCGGTTTTCAATTTCGCCCACATCCTGCAGGAACACCACGATGCGCTCGTTGCCGGTGGCGCCGGTGCTGGCAAAGCGCAGCCGCAGATGCGTCATCCGCTCTTCCGCCGGCTTCAGCATCACGAATGCCAGCGCAGCGGCGCTGTTGCCGGCCCAGGCAAGGTAGGCGTCGGCCACGGGCGCGAGCCAGGCAATGTCAACCAGCCGGCCCCGCGCGGCAGCACTGGACAGGCCCAGCATGCGCTCGGCGGCCGGATTGACGATGAAGATGGTGGTATCCGTGCCCATCACCAGCACGCCATCGCCCATATCGGCAATGACCAGCTGGTTGATCGCCTGCTGCGTCTGCAAGCCCTGGTGGTGTTGCATCGCCAGCTGCTCCTGCCGTATCAGCCTTCCCGCCAGCCGGTTCAGCACATAGACGGCGGAGAAGAATGCGGCGCCATACAGCCCGGCCTGGGAGATGGTCGACTCGGCCGTGGAATTGAGCAGCTGATAGGCGCTTTCCAGCAGCATGGCCAGCGCCGCCAGCGCCGTGAAGAACAGCGCCAGCACCATCGGCGCCAGCACCGCGCTGCCGGCCAGCGGGAACAGGTAGAGGATGGCAAGGCCGCTCCGGGCACCGCCAGCGGCGACATACAGCGTGCTGATGAAAACGATATCGGCCAGTACGCCCGCGGTGAGCTGCAGCAGCAGGCGCTGACGGCGCCATACCGTGACAACGCCTAAACCCACGGCGAGCGCAAGATAGACGCCACAGATCTGCCGGTAGAGAAAGCCCTCCACCATCCAGAAACCCTGCCGGGCATTGATGCTGAGATAGGCCAGCAGCACCACCGCAATGGCGATCCGGGTGACATTGAAGGTTTGCAGCGTGCGCCAGATGGTTTCCCGATTGCCTGGCCGCAGGCTGCCGGCAACAGCACTCATCCTTCAGCGCGACGCATGATGACGCCGGTGCTCTTCGCAGCAGAACACTTCGCCGGTTGCCGCGGGCAGCGCTTCCGAAGAAGGGAAATGCATGCCGCATTCAGCGCACTGCAGCATCGCCTCGGGCGCATCCACGGCGGCCCGCGGCTTGCGCTGCGCCACCGGCTTCGCCTTTGGCCTGAGCAGCCAGAACATTACAAGCGCAAGGATCACGCCCCAGATCAGGAACTTCATGCCAGTCCCCGGTGCAGCACCACTTCCAGCACGAAGCGGCTGCCGACGTAGGCCAGCAGCAGCGTGGCGAAGCCGGAAAGGGTAAAGCTGAGCGCTGTCTTGCCGCGCCATCCGCGCCAGTGGCGCCCGGCGAGAAGCAGCCCGAACAGCAGCCAGGAAAGCAGGGTGAAGATGGTTTTATGATCCCAGCGCATCGCCTGGCCAAACAATTCCTCGGAAAAGACAATGCCCGACAGCACGGTCAGGGTCAGCAATGCAAAGCCGAAACCGATCATCCGGAACAGCAGCCGCTCCATCGTCAGCAGCGCCGGCAGGCGTTCCACCATGGCCGCGAACCAGCCGAGCCGGCCGCCGGGACGGGTATGCAGGCTGGCTTCCTGCACCGCCATCAGCACTGCATGAAACGCCGCCAGCGTCAGCGAGCTGTAGGCCATGATGGCGATGGCGATATGCCAGCCATACAGAACGGGCTTGTCCTGCAACGGCACCAGGCTGCCTGGAAACAGCGCCGGCAGCACCACGGCCACCGCTGCGCTCGGCAATACCAGCACGCGCAGGCTGTCGAGTGAAAAGTTGCGGTTTTCCAGCCAATAGGCCGCGACCGATATCCACAATGTGGCCGATAGTATTACCGCAAAACCCAACCGCAACGAGCCCGGCACCACCATATCGGTCCACAGCGCGCCGCCATGGACCAGCCAGGCCAGAAGCGTACCGGCGGCAATTGCAGTGCGCTGCTGCGCCGGCAATACGGCGCAAACCAGGTAGATCAGGGCAGCCAGGAAGAAAAGGGAATTTTGCATCGCGCAAGTTTACACCATGTGCCGCGGCGGCTGCCTGCCGCTTTACTGCCGTGCCGCCTGATTTTCCGGCCGCCGCATCGGGTAAAATGCGACTCTCTTTAGATGTTCGCCCTCCTCTTTCCTATACAGAATCGTTCCCATGCTTGACAACCTGACTCAACGTCTTGCCAAAGTGGTCAAGACAATGCGCGGCGAAGCCCGCCTGACCGAAGCCAATACCGCAGACATGCTGCGCGAAGTGCGGCTGGCGCTGCTGGAAGCCGACGTCGCGCTGCCGGCGGTACGCGAATTCATCGCTCGCGTGAAGGAAAAAGCGCTGGGCGAGGAAGTGATCGGCTCGCTCACGCCCGGCCAGGCCCTGGTAGGCGTGGTCCAGGACCAGCTGGCCAAATTGATGGGCGCCGATCTCGGCCCCGAAGCCAGCCAGCTCAATTTCGCCACCCAGCCGCCGGCCATCATCCTGATGGCCGGCCTGCAGGGCGCCGGCAAGACCACCACCGTCGGCAAGCTGGCCAAATACCTGCGCGAGCAGAAGAAGAAAAAGGTGCTGACCGTCTCGACCGACGTCTATCGTCCGGCCGCCATCGGGCAGCTGCAAACCGTCACTGCCCAGGTCGGCGCCGATTTCTTCCCTTCGCAGCCGACCGACAAGCCGGTCGACATCGCCCGCGCCGCGCTGGACCATGCAAGACGCCATTTCCATGACGTGCTGATCATCGATACCGCGGGCCGCCTTGGCATCGATGAAGCGATGATGCAGGAAATCAGCGGGTTGCACGCCGCCGTCAAGCCGATCGAAACCCTGTTCGTGGTCGACGCCATGCTGGGCCAGGACGCGATCAATACCGCGCGCGCCTTCAACGAAGCGTTGCCGCTGACCGGCATCGTCCTGACCAAGCTCGACGGCGATGCCCGCGGCGGCGCGGCATTGTCGGTGCGGCACATCACCGGCAAGCCGATCAAGTTCGCCGGCGTGGCCGAGAAGCTCGATGGCCTGGAAGCATTCGACGCGCAGCGCATGGCCAACCGGATTCTTGGCATGGGCGACATCCTGGCGCTGGTGGAAGAGGCCCGCAAGGGCGTCGACGTCGCCGCCGCGCAGGGGCTGGCAGAAAAGATCAAGGGCGGCGGCAAGTTCGACCTCAACGACTTCAAGGCGCAGCTGGGCCAGATGAAGAAAATGGGCGGCCTGTCCAACCTGATGGACAAGCTGCCGGCCCAGTTCCAGCAGGCCGCCAGCGGCGCCAACATGGACCAGGCAGAAAAGCAGGTGCGGCGCATGGAAGGCATCATCAATTCGATGACGGCCCAGGAGCGCAGCAAGCCCGAGCTCATCAAGGCATCGCGCAAGCGCCGCATCGCCGCCGGCGCCGGGGTGCCGGTTCAGGAAGTCAACCGCATGCTGTCGCAGTTCGACCAGATGCAATCGATGATGAAGAAGCTCAAGGGCGGCGGCATGATGAAGATGATGCGCAGCATGAAAGGCATGATGCCCGGCATGCGCTGAAAGGCCGCGCAGAAGCCGGTCGCAAGACCGGCCAAACAGCCGTTCGCAAGCCCCGTTTTCCCTATGAAGAACCGGCTGTGGCCGCAATGCGATTTTGCGGCCATATAGTTGTAAAAAACACTTGCGTACCTTGCAAAAGCCACCCACTATTAGCGATGCGTGACATGGCGCAATTTTTTAACGCTATAGTGAGGAGGTTTGAAGATGGCAACAGCCAAAAAATCAGCAGCCACTAAACCGGCCGCCAAGAAGTCAGCTGCAAAAACCGCAGCTTCCAGCAAGAGCCCGGCAGCAAAAGCAGCACCCGCAAAAAAATCTTCCAGCGCTCCGGTAGCGAAAAAAGCCGCTGGCAAGACCGCCGCCAAGGCAGCTAAATCCGCCAGCCCGCGCACGCCCAATGCAGCATTCATGAAGCCTCTGACGCCGTCCGATACGCTGGCCGCCGTTGTTGGCAATGCCCCGTTGCCGCGCACTGAAGTCACCAAGAAGGTCTGGGACTACATCAAGAAGAACAAGCTGCAGGATGAAGCCAACAAGCGCAACATCAATGCAGATGACAAATTGAAGGCAGTCTTTGGCGGCAAGAAGCAGGTATCGATGTTCGAGATGACGAAACTCATTTCCGGCCACCTGAAATGATCTTTCAGGAGCTAAACAAAAACGCCCGCTAGCGCGGGCGTTTTTGTTTATGCATCAGTGACTGACCATCCGAAGGCGCCCTAGCGTTTCGATTCCTTTAGCTCCTTCAGTTCCCATAGCTTCCACGCGCTTTGCACGGCGTTCGGGTACTCCGGCCTGCCCCGGCTGCCGTTGTACCTGCCCAGCGCAAGGAAAAGGTCGCCGCGCTCCATATCGATGTACAGCCGCAGTATCGAGCAGCCATAACGCAGATTGGTCTGCATGTGAAACAGCTTGGCGGGATCGCCGTCGCCAATGACCCGGGTCCAAAAGGGCATCACCTGCATATAGCCGCGTGCGCCGGCATGAGACACCGCATATTTGCGGAATGCCGATTCCACCTGCACCAGGCCCAGCACCAAGTCTGGCGCCAGCCCGGCACGGGTGGATTCATACCACAAGGTTTCCAGAAATTCGATGCGGACCTGGCGGTCCGGCAGCCGCCGCTTGAGTCGCTCGGACATCTCGGCCAGCCAGTTCAGGTACCTGATGCGCTGATCGATATCCTCGATACGGACCTTGGGCGGCGCTGAATCGGTGATGGCGCGCGACAGCGCCACACGGACCGCATCCGCAAGCGCTTCTTCCTTCTGATTGCCGGCATGACCGTCGGCCGCAAGGCCGAGTCCGGCGCTGAAACCCGACGTCAGAAGCAGCCGCAACAGCAGTCTTCGGCTTTGCGCCGCCTGGTTCACGCCCGCAGCTTGTCCTGGATGAAGGCGGTCATGTCGGCCAGCGCAACCGGCGTGGCGGCGCTATCGCGTCGCCCCTGGTATTCCAGGCTGCTTTCCTTGAGTCCGCGCTCGCCGATCACCACGCGATGCGGCACGCCGATCAGTTCCCAGTCGGCGAACATCACGCCCGGACGCTCGCCGCGGTCATCAACGATCACATCCACGCCGGCAGCCTGCAATGCCGCATACAGCCGGTCGGTCTCGGCCTTGACCGTCTCGCTGCGGTCGTAGCCCATAGGGCACAGAACGACTTCAAACGGCGCGATCGACACCGGCCAGATGATGCCCTTGTCGTCGAAATTCTGCTCGATGGCAGCGCCCAGGATGCGCGTGATACCGATGCCGTAGCATCCCATCTGCATTAGCGCCGGCTTGCCATTGACGTCAAGGAAGGTCGCCTTCATGTCTTCCGAATAGCGGGTGCCGAGCTGGAACACATGGCCGACTTCGATGCCGCGCTGTATCGCCAGCACGCCCTTGCCGTCCGGCGACGCGTCGCCCTCCACCACATTGCGCAGGTCGCAAACAACGGGCTCGGCAATATCGCGCCCCCAGTTGGCGCCGGTGTAGTGAAAACCTTCCTCGTTGGCGCCACAGACGAAGTCGCTCATCTTGGCAACCGTGCTATCCGCCACGACCTTGACCGGCTTGACGGTGCCGATCGGACCAAGGTAGCCGGGCTTGGTGCCAAACCACTCGATGATTTCCGATTCGGAGGCAAAGCGGTAAGCGCCCAGCCCCGGCACCTTGGATGCCTTCACTTCATTCAGTTCATGGTCGCCGCGCAGCAGGAGCAGCCAAATTTCCTTTTCGCCGCCCTCTTGCTCGGCATCGCGCGCCAGCACGATCGATTTCACGGTCTGCGCCAGAGGCAGGCCAAGCAGTTCGGCCACGTCTTCGCAGCGGGCCTTGCCCGGCGTCGCGGTCCTGGCCAGGGACTGGGCAGGCGCATTGCGCTCGTCCAGCAGCGCCGGCGCTTCCGCCGCCTCAATGTTGGCGGCGTAATCCGAACTCGGGCAGTAGACCAGTGCATCTTCTCCGGTATCGGCAATCACATGGAATTCATGCGAGCCGGAACCGCCAATCGCGCCATTGTCGGCCGCCACCGCACGGAACTGCAGCCCGAAACGGTTGAAGATGCTGACATACGCGTCATACATCTGCTGATAGGAGCGCTGCATGCCCTCAACGTCGCGGTCGAAGGAATAGGCGTCCTTCATCGTGAACTCACGTCCGCGCATCAGGCCGAAGCGTGGACGGCGCTCGTCACGGAACTTGGTCTGGATATGATAGAAATTGACAGGCAGTTGGCGATAGGAACGAATCTCGGTGCGCGCCACGTCGGTGATGACTTCTTCCGATGTCGGCTGGATCGCGTAGTCGCGGCCATGGCGGTCTTTCACCCGCATCAACTCCGGGCCCATCTTGTCCCAGCGCCCGGTTTCCTGCCAGAGTTCCGCAGGCTGCACCACCGGCATCAGCAGTTCCACCGCGCCCGCACGGTTCATTTCCTCCCGGACAATCGCTTCCACCTTGCGTATTACCCGCAGGCCCATGGGCATGTAGGTATAGATGCCTGACCCCAGGCGCTTGATCATACCGGCGCGCATCATCAGCTTGTGACTGACGATCTCGGCGTCCGACGGGGCTTCCTTGAGGGTTGATACAAAAAAACGTGAGGCGCGCATAACGGTGAATTCTTTTTAAAAAGAGAGGGTTATAATCAACTCAATTTTAAAGGATTAGCTGGTTGCCTGTGCCTACTCTTTGCCCGATTGCTCGTTGCAGTAACACCCTGTCGCAGCAGAAAGCGACAGTCATGACAATTGACATGCAAATGCAGCACAGGTAGCCGCAGAAAAACTGAGGTGCAACATGCTGGACCGTGAAGGCTTTCGCCCGAACGTCGGCATCATTCTTCTCAACACACATAACGAAGTGTGGTGGGGAAAGCGAGTGCGCGAACATTCGTGGCAATTTCCGCAAGGCGGAATCAAATTTGGAGAAACACCCGAGCAGGCAATGTATCGCGAGCTCGAAGAAGAAGTCGGCCTGAAGGCGTCGCACGTAAAGATCATCGGCCGCACCCGCGACTGGCTGCGCTATGAAGTGCCCGACCATTTCATCAAGCGTGAAATCCGCGGCCACTACCGTGGACAAAAGCAGATCTGGTTTCTGCTGCGCATGACCGGACGCGACTGTGACGTCAACCTGCGCATGACCGATCACCCAGAATTTGACGCATGGCGGTGGCACAACTATTGGGTGCCGCTCGACGTGGTGATTGAATTCAAGCGCGAGGTCTACCAGCGGGCATTGCAGGAATTGTCACGTTTTCTTCATCGCTCCGGTCACGGCGGCCACCGGCATCCGGCACGTTACCTGCGTCAGCCGGCTGACGCAGGCATGCAGGCGCGCGAGCAGCACAAGCTGCCCGAACTTTGCGAAACGCGGGAAAAGGTGACGCTGATCATCACCGAAACCAACAACAAGTGAGTTTTACATGTTCCTGAACCATCGTAGCCCGGCCATTCTGGCTGCGGCTGCGCTGGCGGCTTTCTTCTGCATTCCGCCAGCGTTTTCGCAATCCGAGTTTGAAGAAGACTTCGACGACTCGGGAAAGACATGGCAGGAAATTGCCGTGCAACTCCCGGCGCCGCCAACACCTGAAAATCTGATTCCCTTCTACGTCAGCGCAACGGCCACGCAAACCTTTGCTATCGATGAGAAATCACTCAGCCTTGGCAAGGATGGCGTCATCCGGTTCACGCTGGTGTCGACCAGCGTCAGTGGCGCAAAAAATATCAGTTATGAAGGTATCCGCTGCGCGAGCTTCGAAAAGAAGTCTTACGCCTATGGCCGCGACGACGGCACCTGGTCACGCTCCCGCCGCGACCAATGGGAACCGATCGTCCGGAATTCGGCTAATCGCCAGCACGGCGTTTTGGCAGTAGATTTTTTCTGCGAAAGCAAGGGGGTTGCGGGCAATCGTGAAACCCTGCTGAAAAGACTTCGCAACAATCAACCGATCAATCCGAAAACAGGCGGCTGACAAGGCTGCGCAACAGCGACGCAGCGCTACGGCAGGGAGCAAGCCTTCCGCCTCGCGATGCGCCGAGGCCAGGGGCTACAGCAAGACCATGTTGTCGCGATGAATCAGCTCAGGTTCTTCCACAAAACCCAGGATGGACTCGATTTCGGATGACGGACGGCGCAGGATCCGACGCGCTTCCGAACTGGAATAATTCGTGATGCCACGCGCCAGCGCCCGGCCCTGCCCGTCCAGACAGGTGATCACGTCGCCACGGCCGAAATCGCCGCTGACTTCCACTACGCCGATGGGCAGCAGCGATTTGCCATGCGCGGTCAGTACCTGTACCGCGCCCTCGTCGAGAATCACGCTGCCCGCGGTCTGAAGGTGATCCGCCATCCACTGCTTGCGCGCAGTAAGCTGTGCGGTCTGCGCAGTCAGTTGGGTCCCTATCATCTCGCCGCTGGCCAGGCGCGACAGCACCCGGTCTTCCCTGCCCCAGGCAATCACGGTGTGCGCACCCGATGTCGCGGCGCGCTTGGCTGCCAGGATCTTGGTCAGCATGCCGCCTCGTCCGATGCCGGTGCCGGCGCCGCCTGCCATTGCCTCGAGCGCCGGGTCGCCCGCCTTGGCCTCGTCAACAAAACGGGCCTGTGGATCGCGCCGTGGATCCGCAGTGTACAAGCCGCGCTGGTCGGTGAGGATGATCAAGGCATCGCCTTCGATCAGGTTGGCCACCAGCGCGCCAAGGGTATCGTTGTCGCCAAACTTGATCTCGTCGGTGACCACCGTATCGTTCTCGTTGATGATCGGAATCACTCCGAATTTCAGCAGCGTAAACAAGGTCGAACGCGCATTCAGGTAGCGCTCTCGATCGGCCAGATCGGCATGTGTCAGCAAAACCTGCGCCGTACCCAACCGGTGGGCGCGAAAACTGGTTTCGTAGATCTGCGCCAGCCCCATCTGGCCAACGGCAGCGCACGCCTGCAGCTCATGGATGCCGGTAGGCCGCTTCTCGAATCCCAGGCGCTGCATGCCTTCCGCAATCGCGCCGGAGCTTACCAGCACCACTTCCTTGCCCAGTGCGCGCAGTTGCGCAATCTGCTCCGCCCATTTCGCGATGGCGACATGGTCCAGGCCCTTGCCATCATTGGTGACCAGGGATGAACCTACCTTGATGATCAGGCGCTTTGCATTGTGGATGACGGAATTCATGGAAGCATGGAGGAGTGATAGCCCGGCAATTATAAAGGGCGCCCGAGGCGCCCTGCGAAACAACATGCCTTGCGGCTTAATCGAGAATCTTGAAGCGCGGATCGTCCGGATCGATGGAGTTGATGCCACGCGCCGCTTCTTCCATCTGCGGCGATGCCTCGACGCGCTGCTCCAGCTGCTTTTGCTCGGCCAGGTAGTGATAGATATCCTGGACCAGCTCTTCACAGCCGTCGCGGGTCAGTGCCGAAATTTCATACACCGGCCCCTTCCATCCGAAACGCTTGATGAAGTCCTTGACGCGCTTCTTGCGCTCATCTTCAGGCACCATGTCGAGCTTGTTCAACACCAGCCAGCGCGGTTTTTCATACAGCGACTCGTCGTACTTCTGCAGTTCCTTCACGATCGCCTTGGCTTCCTTGACCGGGTCGACATTATCGAATGGCGCCAGGTCGACGATATGCAGCAGCAGGCGCGTGCGCTGCAGATGACGCAGGAACTGGATGCCCAGGCCGGCGCCTTCGGCGGCGCCTTCGATCAGGCCGGGGATGTCGGCAATCACGAAGCTTTTTTCATGGCTTACCCGCACCATGCCCAGATTGGGATGCAGCGTCGTGAACGGATAGTCGGCAATCTTCGGACGTGCATTCGACACGGCGGTGATGAAGGTCGACTTGCCGGCATTCGGCATGCCCAGCAGGCCCACATCGGCCAGCACCTTCAGCTCCAGCCGCAGCTCGCGGCGCTCGCCTTCCTTGCCTTCAGTCTTCTGGCGCGGCGCACGATTGGTCGAAGTCTTGAAGTGGATATTGCCCCAGCCGCCCTCGCCGCCCTTGGCAAGCAGCACCTGCTGGCCATGCTCGGTCAGGTCCGCCACGATCTCGCCATCGTTCTGGTCGATGATCAGGGTGCCCACGGGCATGCGCAGCATGATGTCGTCAGCGCCCTTGCCGTAACAGTCCGAACCGCGGCCGTTTTCGCCGTTCCTGGCCTTGTGCAGCTTGGAGAAGCGGTAATCCACCAGCGTATTGATATTCCGGTCGGCCACGGCCCAGATACTGCCGCCCTTGCCGCCGTCGCCGCCATCGGGACCGCCGAAGGGACGGAATTTTTCACGGCAAAAGGAAGCCACGCCGTTGCCGCCGTCGCCCGCAATGACCTCGATTTTTGCTTCGTCTATGAACTTCATGATTTGTGCCGCCCAAAAACTAAAAAGGCCCTACCGGAGGCAGAGCCTTTTCGATGAAGGCTTGCGCCTCATTTGATGCGTATTCTGTCGATTACGCAGGTACCACGGTAACCGTATGACGCTGCAGGGCGCCTTTGGTTGCAAACTGCACCTTGCCGTCGATCAGCGCGAACAGGGTGTGGTCCTTGCCCATGCCGACGTTTTCACCAGCGTGCACCTTGGTGCCGCGCTGACGGATGATGATGCCGCCGGCGTTGATCGCCTGGCCGCCGTAGACTTTCACGCCCAGTCGTTTTGACTCGGAATCGCGACCGTTGCGCGTAGTGCCGCCGCCTTTTTTGTGTGCCATTTCAGACTCCTTGGTATCGGGTTGGTCAGGTCAACGATTAGCCGTTGATCGAGACGATTTGCAGTTCGGTGTAGTTTTGGCGATGGCCCTGATGCTTCTGGTAATGCTTACGACGACGCATCTTGAAAATCTTCACCTTATCGTGGCGACCGTGCGCCACAACCGTAGCCAGGACCGTAGCACCTTCGACCAACGGCGCACCAAACTTGATGGTGTCGCCTGCGCCCACTGCGAGGACTTGATCTAACGTGACTTCGGAACCAATGTCTGCCGGTATCTGTTCTACTTTGAATTTTTCGCCAGCGACAACCTTGTATTGCTTGCCACCGGTTTTTATGACCGCGTACATGTGAAACCTCATCAATTGATTAAAGGACTTTTCCCTTGGACTGCCCGCGGGGCTTGAACCCTGCGAAATCAGGAAAACCGCGGATTATACATAAATTTTCGCCGCGCGGCAAAGTCGCTGAGAATTGCGCGTCAATCCATAGCCCGGCCCTCGCATAGAGGGGGCTCATGGCGTGTCCGCCTGCTCATCGTATAATTCGCTCACTCGAAGATTACTAGCAGGTTTACCTTGTCCGCCACGCCAACTACCGTCTCGTCCCGCCTGTTAAGCGATGCCATCGCCGCTGATACCGACGCGGTCAATCGCGTCATACGCCGCGAGCTGCATTCTGAAGTTCCTCTGGTCAACCAGATTGCGGACTACATCATCAGCGCTGGCGGGAAACGGATCAGGCCCACACTGGTATTGCTGTTTGCGAATGCCTGGGGATACCGCGGCATGGAACATCATGCGCTAGCGGCGATTGTCGAGTTCATCCACACAGCCACCCTGCTGCATGACGATGTCGTCGATGAGTCTTCGATGCGGCGCGGGCGCAAGACTGCCAATGCGTTGTTTGGGAATGCCGCCTCTGTTCTGGTTGGCGACTTTCTTTATTCCCGCTCGTTCCAGATGATGGTGGCGCTCCGCAATATGCGGGTCATGCAGATCCTGGCGGACGCAACCAATGTGATTGCCGAAGGCGAGGTACTGCAACTGCTGAACATGCATGATCCCGATGTGTCCGAGGCGCGTTATTTGCAGGTAATCCGCTCCAAGACCGCAAAGCTGTTCGAAGCCGCTGCCCAGCTGGGCGCATTGATTGCCGGCGCTCCCGATGAGCAAATCGAAGCGGCAGCCGAATATGGCCGCTCCCTGGGGACCGCGTTCCAGCTGATCGACGATGTCCTGGACTATTCAGGCAATGCCGACGATATCGGCAAGAATGTCGGCGACGATCTGCGCGAAGGCAAACCCACGCTGCCACTGATCTATCTGATGCAACATGGCACGCCAGAACAAAAAGAACTGGTGCGCACTTGCATAGAAACCGGCGATGAGCAGCATTTCGATGCCGTGCTGGCAGCAGTGACAGAGTCCGGCGCGCTGCAATATACCCGTGAGAAGGCGACTTTGGCAGCCGATGCAGCAAGGGCAACGATTGTTGGCCTGCCTTCTAGCGATTTCAAAAATTCTTTGCTACACTTATGCGCCTTCGCAGTTGACCGCAATCACTAACAGCGGTTGAACAGCAAGCATTGCATTGGTCATCGGGGTGTAGCTTAGCCTGGTAGAGCGCTACGTTCGGGACGTAGAGGCCGGAGGTTCGAATCCTCTCACCCCGACCAGACATTGCAATACATGTCGACAGTCAATCCGGCATTGCAATGCGATCACCTGGCAGCCGGCATCTTCTGGCATCCTGTCTACTTTTCGGATTTTCCTCCCCTCAGCAAGCTCTTCCCTGACTGTTCTGCCGCTGCCCTCCATCATGGCCGTGCGCCGCATTGGCTCGTGCAACACGGCTTGAGCTACAATCCGGTTTCATTTCATCGAAAGCAGCAGCAATGGCAATAAAGAGCTCGCATATCCTGATATGCCGCAACGACAACATCGGGGATGTCGTACTCACACTGCCTATCACCGCCTGGCTGAAGGAGCATTTCCCGTCCGTGAAAATCAGCGTCATGTGCCGCGGCTATGCCGCTGCGGTAGTGCGGCGCTGCAGTACGGTCGACGATGTGGTGGAATGCGAGAGCGTGATAGACGATCCCGTACGCTATTTCAGGCAGTCCGATATCGATACCGTCATTTTTGCCCAGCCGGACCGGCGATTTGCCATTGCGGCCTTCAAGGCAGGCATCAAACACCGGATCGGCAATGCGCGGCAGAAGGTTTACCAGCTTCTTTTCTGCAATCGGCGCGTACGTTTTTCCAAGCGCACCACCGATCTTCATGAAGCCCAGATCAATTTCGAGTTCCTTCGTCCGTTCGGGCTCGGCAGCATCCCGGATCTGGAAACGATCGCCGGGCTTTACCAATTCAAACCGGAGACGGATGCGCAGATCAGCGCATTGCTGGCGCCGCACCGCTTCAATCTGATCATCCATACCAAGTCGAACGGACACGGACGCGAATGGCCGATCGGCCATTTCGCCAGGCTGGCTGACATCCTGAAGACGCAGCCGGACATCCATCTATGGGCGACCGGAAGCGCGGTTGAAGGCCGCTGGCTGGAGGAACATGCCACCGCCCTGCTGGAGTCGCAGAATGTGAGCAATGTATGCGGCAAGCTGACGCTGGCACAACTTGGCGTGATGATCAGTCTGGCCGACGGACTGATTGCGAGCGGCACCGGCCCGCTGCATCTCTCCGCGGCGCTAGGGCAGCGCACGCTGGGCCTGTTTCCGCCGACCAGGCCCATGCATCCGGGCAGATGGGCGCCAGTGGGACCGCGCGCGCAAAGCCTGTTCATGCCCACGTCATGCCCCAATTGCCGCAAAAAGACGGCACCGAGCTGTGAATGCATGGAGAACATCACACCGGAAGCTGTCAGCGAGATCGTGCTGCAATGGACAGAGGAAGCGGGGCGCGAGAAGCACGCCAGGAACGAGGCCTGCAGTACTTGATCAACTACGATGGCAATGCTTGCCCGCAGCACCGGAGAAGAATTTGAATTACATGAAGTGGGTCGTCCTGTCGCTGGTGATTACTTTCCCGGCACTGGCGATTGTGGTACACAGCGCGGCAAATGCTTGCCTGTTTCTCCTGCTTGCATGCGCCATGGTGGCGGCCGGCTTTGGCATGAAGCCGCTCGACATCAGCCTTTCGACGTTTCTACGGCGTTACTGGCCCTTGCATCTGGCCATGGCAGCATGGTTGATCAGCGTATTCCTGAACCAGGCGTCGCTCGGCAGTTTCGCAGTCAAGCATTACGATCGCGCACTGCG
Organism: Noviherbaspirillum soli; assembly: GCF_015352955.1. Taxonomy (GTDB): domain Bacteria; phylum Pseudomonadota; class Gammaproteobacteria; order Burkholderiales; family Burkholderiaceae_D; genus Noviherbaspirillum_A; species Noviherbaspirillum_A soli. The sequence goes on along the minus strand of NZ_JACYOX010000002.1, from coordinate 235,948 downwards.
GATCGCGGTCTTCGCTCCAGTCATGTGGATCCTGCTGCTGCTGCCGTTTAGTTACCTGAAAAGCCTGCAATGGACCGCGATGGCCGGACTGATCAGCGCGACGGTCAAGGCTTACATCGCCACCAGCGGCGGCGCCGAACGCCCCACCGACATCGGCTTCCTTTCGACCATCGCCTATTCCGACATTGCCCTTCTGCTCGGGATACTGGTGTTTCTTTCACTGGGATGGGAGCAGCGGCGCCGGCCTTCGATGACCGTGTTGAAAAGCGCCGCCCTCCTTGCCGGCATATACACCACTGCACTGACCGCCACGCGCGGCAGTTGGCTTGCCATCCTGGCCGCAATTGCGATCATCTTCTTTAACAGCGACAGCGTTTCCCTCCGTCGCAAGCTTCTGATCGCCTTCAGCGGCCTGCTGCTGGTCGGCGCCATTTTCTCGACCAGCAGCGGGCCGCACCGGCTCAATGAAGCGGTTGCGGAAGTCAGCAATTACCAGAGGGGCATCGACATGGACACCTCGGTGGGCATGCGGCTGCAGATGTGGCACGGCGCCTGGCTGCTGTTTCAGGAGCGCCCCCTGTTTGGCATTGGGAAGGATAACTATAGCCTCGGCATGGAGCGCCTCGCAAAGGCAGGCATCGTTAGCGAGGCAGCGGCGCACTATGCGCATTCCCACAATGAGCTGCTGTTCAATTTGACCATCAACGGCATCGTTGGATTCCTGGCGACCCTGGCGATCTACTTCGCGCCAGCCTTTTACTTTTTCCATGACCGGAGGCATCCCGATCGCCAGATCCGGACCAGCGCCCTGATGGGCATCATGGTGTGTGTCTGCTATTTCCTCTTTGGCCTGACGGATCTGATGTTCTTCTGGACCGGTATAGGCAGTTTTTATACGCTGTGCACTGCGCTGCTGCTCGCCAGCATCATCAGGCGCAAACATGAAAACGCTTTAGCGGCACCGGGGGCGTGGACAAGCGCTGCCTCTCGCTAACCATGTCGCCTCCAGTCATTTAACGCATCTGTCAGCAACCACTGTCAGGCTAGACTGCAGTTGACCCATCACCCGGTTGACCGGGATGGCATCGACCCATTCCCTGCGAGTTGCTGTCGTAATCACCGCGCTGTTTTTCTCGTCGATCGGCGCCCACTCGGGATTTTTCTGGCGCATCAGGGCCAGCACGGGAACACCAACTGCATTTGCCAGATGCATCACTGCGGTTTCAACGGAAATGATGAGATCACATAGCCGCAGCATTGCAGGCAGTTGAAAGAAGTTCTCTTCCGCGCTGAACAATTCGGTCCGCGCCAAATTGTGTTTGCCTATCATGACCCTGGCGCGCTCCAGTTCCTGGGGCACGGCATTGACGATGAAGCAGGCATCGCGCCACGCTTCCTGTGCCTGCATCGCCTTGATCAGCTCGGCCACCTTGTCCAGCGGCCAGCAACGCTTCTTCGTCTTGGCAAACGGATTGATGAAAACAATCTTTCCATTACCTGGATAAAACCCCCAGAGTGCGAGCTGTCGCTGCGCCGCATCCAGCCACTGCTCCGGTATGTCGACAAAGGGATGGCGCGCCGACTCCGGCACATCAAGCCCGAACAACTGTTGAAACCAGCCGGCATAGGTATCCGTAATATGCATTTGCGCTGCGCCTGCCTCTTTCGGCGGGATTGCGACATCAAGCTTGCGATAGGCAGGCTGATGGTGCAGTTCAAAAAGCTTCAGTGGCGGCTTGATGCCGGCAACGAAACCATGGGGACTGATCTCCCGAGCAAGGCCCGCATAAAAATGCGGACGCAATGTGGCGAGCGACACCACGAGCGGGTAATGCTCGGACTGCGCTTCAACGATGGACTCGCGCAACAATTGCGGGCTATAGGTACGGTCGTAGATTTTTTCAAAAAACGGGCATTGTGCTACCCAATCGTAGAGCGAATACTTTTTCAGAAATTTCCACTCTGCGGACTTGCTGGTGCGCCTGACCTCGTCCACCCACAGGTGTACCCTTAGATGCGGGTAGGCCTGCGAAAAACGCTGGAAGAAGTTTTGCAAATAGGTAAAATCGCCGAGTGCGAGGTGCGCGATGAAAAGTATCTTGTCGCTCTTGCGTAAAAGATCGGCGGAAATCTTCGGGGAAGCTGAAGTCATGCTTGTGTTTGTCCTGGCCGCGCATCGCGGGACCGTCAATGCACCTTGGTCAGCGCGTCCGGCTTGTGCGCCGCTTCAGCGCCGGTCTTGTCGCTTTCAACCAGGTATTGCGGCTCCTCCGGAGAAGCTGTCACATGGTGACCCTTGATATCGATGGGCGCCGTCAGTTTTTTCTTGACAGTGCCGGTAATAATGCCCTGCGCCGAATGCCACTGCACCTTGTCGCCTTTCTTGAACGTGGTCGCCATGTCCGCTCCTGTCTGCAAGATGGTTTGCAAAAATGATCGCCATTATAGAGGGCGCAGGCGGTTGCGACGAATGCGAGCCGGGGTCGGCCTTGCTCAGCCCGTACGCTGTCGTGGAAGCAGGCCCAGCATCATCTTGGCGGCATAGACAACCAGCAGGGTGCCGTTCAGGTCGCCCGCCGCCATCACCAGAAAACTCTTCAGCAGCGGACGCGGCGGCTCATAGATTGCAAACCAGATGTGATGCAACAAGGGGCTTGCCAGCGAGCAGGCGATAATACAGATGAGTAAACGCGCTGAAGTCAGGTTGGCGAGGGAGGAGCGCAGGCCATAGGCCTGCTGCGCCACCAGGTAGACGCCATAGGGAGCGACGGTCGCCACGATGCCGCCGGCAAATGCCCGCATGAAGTCATTCGGGAAAAAATAAAAGAAAGACACCAGCCATGAAACGATCAGCAAGCCGAGCGCCCCCGCCCCCCCGAACAGCAGCGTCGACAGCAAACGCACGCCGGCCGGCAGATAGATCCAGTTGATGCCGGGAACGAGTTCGGCGTAACTGAACAGCCATTCATTAATGCAAAGCATTAAAATAAAGAGAAAAATGGTAGCAAGCACCATGGTAAATTGCAGTCGAAATTGTGACATTCGGGAAACGAATTATTAATAGGATAGAATCTGGCCCGGTTTCATGCGCATGATAAACCGCCTGATACCGTCCGCGAATCCACGCATACGAACGCCAATGAAAAGACAGACCCGCCCAGCCGACATCTATCTGCGTTTTCTGCAACTGGCCGATGCAATCCGAGGGCTTCCATCGTTGCCATCGCTGGATCCGCTCGAGGAGCGCATTCTGGCGATGGTTGCCCGTGCCGGCAAGGAACAGCAGCGGCTCTGCGTGCGCGACATGATGGCGAAGGAAGAGCTGGGTTCCCCCGCAACGGTTCACAACCGGCTTAAATCGATGCGCGAGAAAGGGTGGATCATGCTGAGCGACACGGAAGACAGCCGGCGCAAGCAGATCGAACTGACACAGGCCGCGTTGATGCATTTTGACAAGCTGTCAAAATGCCTGGTCGAAGCCGCCAAGGGCAGTTGAGCATGCGGCCATGCCCGAACGGCTTGTAGCGCCGAGCCGACCTGCATTACATTGTTGGCGCCGACTTTTCTTTCCATTACCGTCGCACTGTGCCCGAGACGGCATGCGCAGCAGCGGCCAGATTTCCAGGATCACTGATTGGACGCCGTCCCCCTGTGGGCGCAAATTCTTGCGCTGACTGTACTGATCTGCATTTCCGCATTCTTTGCAATGACCGAGACGGCCCTGATGGCGGCCAACCGGCATCGCCTGCGTCATCTCGCGCAAGGAGGCAACAAGGGGGCGGCATCGGCGATCTGGCTGCTGGAACGCACCGACCGCATGCTGACTGTTGTGCTGATTGCCAGCACGCTGATCAATGCCGTCGCCACCGCGCTGGTGACGCTAATCGCCGTGACCATGTTTGGCAACCAGGAAACCGTGCTTGTCGTTGCGATCGTGCTGGTATCGCTGCTGCTGATCATTTTTGCGCAGATCCTGCCGAAGATCCTCGGCGCAAGCCATCCGGAACGCATTGCCTTGCCTGCCAGCCGCGCGCTGCGTCCGCTGCTGGTCCTGGCCAGCCCCATGATCTGGCTGGTGCATCTGCTCATCAGCGGCCTGTTGCGGCTCATGCACATTCGGGTTGGCGCCGGGGCCAACGAGCAGCGGCTGTCGGCAGACGAGTTGCGGGCGATCGTCATGGAAGGCGGCAATGTGATGCCGAAGAAGCACCGGGCCATCCTGCTCAACCTGTTCGACCTGGAAAAGATTTCGGTGGAAGACGTGATGACGCCGCGCGCCCAGATCGAGTCCCTGGACCTGTCCGCGCCGGTGGAGGAGATCAGGCATCAGCTCACTACCTGCTACCACAACAAGCTGCCGGTTCACCAGGGCGGCATTAACCAGGTGCTTGGCATTCTGCATGTGCGCAAGGCGGTGGCTCTGCTGAACCAGGAGGAAGCACTGACAGCGGACGATTTTCGCCGCCTTCTGACGCCGCCCTATTTCATTCCGCAAGACACCGATGTGTTTGCCCAGATGCAGTATTTTCAGGAAAACCATGAGCGGCTGGGGCTGATCGTGGATGAATACGGCGAGGTGCAGGGCTTGGTGACACTGGATGACCTGATCGAGGAAATCGTCGGTGAATTCACCACTTCCGCGCCGGGCGGATCGCGTTCAGACAGCCACGGCTGGGACGCTCACGGCGAGTGCCTGATCGAAGGCTCGGCCACGCTGCGTGAAATTAACAAGCGGCTGGGGCTTCATTTTCCGCTCGACGGGCCGAAAACCATGAATGGCCTGCTGTTGGAATGGCTGCAGGATATTCCCGAACCCCATGTGGCATTGAAGCTGGCGGGCTGCGTGATTGAAATCGTCCAGGTACAAAATCAGGCGATCAAAGTGGTAAAACTGGTACAGCCGGGAAAGAAATAAGTTTCTTCTGGTAAACTAATGTGCGTTTATCGTCTTGCAGTTCAGCCATACGAACAGCATGACGAAATCAGACTAAATTTCTTTACAGATCAATACCTTATAGGCATCATCTGAGCATTTTTATCCTGCCGGCGTAACTTTCTACACATCCCAACATGGCGGCAAATCCTCCGAATACCGTGTCCAGCATGCCTCTGTCCGGTCTTGCCCGTTCACTGTCCCAGGCCGGGCGCCTGAGCATGACGCAGGCGGAGGCCTGCAGCAGGAAGGCAGCAAGCGAAAAGATATCGCTGATTGATGCGCTGCTCGAGGAAAAGGCAATCGACTCCAGGTCGCTGGCTATTTTCTGCGCCGAGACGTTCGGCTATCCCTTGCTGGAGTTATCCGCCTTCAACCTCGGCAACCTGCCGGAAAAGGCGATTGACCCCAAGCTGATGCAAAGCCAACGGGTAATGGCGCTGGCCAAGCGTGGCAACCGACTGTCAGTGGCGCTTTCCGACCCCACCAATACCCAGGCGCTGGAACAGATCAAGTTCCAGACCGAGATGACGGTCGAACCGGTCATCGTCGATCACCAGCAACTGGTGCGGGCCATCGAGAAGCTGAACCAGAGCGCGGAGCAGAATCTCAACGAACTGATTGGCGACGATCTCGACAACATCGACTTCGCCGACGACGATGCCGCCGCGAATACCGCCGCGGATGGGCTGTCGACCGATATCGACGATGCTCCGGTGGTGCGCTTTTTGCAGAAGATCCTGATCGACGCGATCAACATGGGCGCGTCCGACCTGCATTTCGAGCCTTTTGAAAAGTATTACCAGATCCGTTTCCGGGTGGATGGCGTATTGCGCGAGGTGGCGCAGCCGCCGCTGGCGATCAAGGAAAAGCTGGCTTCGCGCATCAAGGTCATTTCCAAGCTCGACATTTCCGAAAAACGGGTTCCGCAGGACGGGCGCATGAAGCTGGTGCTGTCAAAGACGCGCGCCATCGACTTTCGCGTCAGCACCCTGCCAACGCTGTTCGGCGAAAAGATCGTGATGCGCATCCTGGATGCGACGCAGGCACAGATGGGCATCGAGTCGCTGGGCTATGAACCGTACCAGAAGGACCTGCTGATGGATGCGATCCAGCGTCCCTACGGCATGGTACTGGTGACGGGGCCGACCGGATCCGGCAAGACCGTCTCGCTCTACACATGCCTCAACATCCTGAACCAGCCCGGCATCAACATCTCGACCGCAGAAGATCCGGCCGAAATCAACCTGCCTGGCGTCAACCAGGTCAATGTGAACGACCGCGCCGGCCTGACCTTTCCTGTGGCACTGAAGGCGTTTCTGCGGCAGGACCCTGACATCATCATGGTCGGCGAGATTCGCGACCTCGAAACAGCCGACATTGCGATCAAGGCGGCGCAAACCGGCCACATGGTGTTTTCGACGCTGCATACCAATGATGCGCCGTCGACCCTGACCCGATTGATGAACATGGGCGTGGCGCCGTTCAACATCGCCTCATCGGTGATCATGATCACCGCGCAGCGCCTGGCGCGCCGGCTCTGCTCCTGCAAGCAGCCAACCGTGATTCCCGATGAATCCCTGCTCGAGGCCGGTTACACCGAAGACGAACTGGACGGCACCTGGACGCCTTACAAGGCAGTCGGCTGCGAACGCTGCAACGGCAGCGGCTACAAGGGACGAGTCGGCATTTACCAGATCATGCCGATTTCGGAAGCCATTGAAAAAATCATCCTGGCGCATGGCACCGCGCTGGAAATCGAAGCGCAAGCCAGGCTCGACGGCGTCAAGACGCTGCGCGAGGCGGGACTGGCCAAAGTCAGAAGCGGCCTGACCAGCCTCGAAGAAGTGCTGGGCTGCACCAACATCTAAAGGAAAATCCCATGGCCAGTGGCGCAAGCGTTCACAACATCAAGGAATCGATCTACGCCTGGGAAGGCCGCGACCGCAGCGGCAAGCAGGTACGCGGCGAACTGCGCGCCAGCGGCGAGAACGTGGTCAGCGCCACGCTGCGGCGCCAGGGTATTCTGGTGCACAAGGTCAAGAAGCGCACGCTGCGCAGCGGCCGAAAGGTAACCGAAAAGGACATCACGCTCTTCACCCGGCAGCTGGCGACCATGATGAAGGCTGGCGTGCCGCTGCTGCAGTCCTTCGACATCGTCGCCAAGGGCCATTCCAATCCTTCAGTGTCCAAGCTGGTTCAGGACATTCGCGGCGATGTGGAAACCGGCACCAGCCTGAACCAGGCATTCCGCAAGTTTCCGCTCTATTTCGATCCGCTGTTCTGCAATCTGGTTGCCGCCGGCGAACAGGCCGGCATCCTGGAAGACCTGCTGACCAGGCTGGCGATCTACAAGGAAAAAACCCTGGCCATCAAGGGCAAGATCAAGTCGGCGATGTTCTACCCCGTCTCCATCCTGGCGGTGGCCTTCATCGTCACCGCCGTGATCATGATCTGGGTGGTGCCTGCCTTCAAGGAAGTATTCACCAGCTTTGGCGCCGACCTGCCGGCGCCGACGCTGATGGTCATGGCCATGTCCGACTTTTTCGTGGCCAACTGGTACTTCATCTTCGGCGGCCTGTTCGGCAGCCTCTACCTGTTCTTTCAGGCCTGGCGCCGATCGCCTGCCATGCAGCGCAGGATGGATGCGCTGCTGCTGAAGGCGCCCATCTTCGGTCCGGTGGTGCGCAAGGCCACCATCGCGCGCTGGACACGCACCCTGGCCACGATGTTCGCCGCCGGCGTGCCGCTGGTCGAATCGCTCGACTCGGTCGGCGGCGCGTCCGGCAATGCTGTCTACCAGGATGCCACCCGCAAGATACAGACCGAAGTCAGCACCGGCACCAGCCTGACGATTGCGATGCAGAATGCCGACGTGTTTCCGAATATGGTCACGCAGATGGTCGCCATCGGCGAGGAATCGGGCGCGCTGGACCAGATGCTGGGCAAGGTTGCCGATTTCTATGAGGATGAAGTCGACCAGGCAGTGGAATCCCTGTCCAGCCTGATGGAACCGCTGATCATGGTGATCCTGGGCGTGCTGATCGGCGGCCTTGTGGTGGCGATGTATCTGCCTATCTTCAAGCTGGGTTCGGTGGTTTGAAGACGGTTCGCGGGCAGCCATTCCAGGTTGCCCTGACTTTGCGCTGAAGGTAATCAGTCATACCAATCCCAATCCATAACGTCCCGGACGAAACCGATGGATTTTTTCGTCTGGCAAGACGAGTGGGGAGTCAACAGCCGAGCTATTGACGACGATCCCAGCGCAGCCAGGCGGAACAAGATGCGGTTTCATCGGACGTTATGGCTTGGGTTTGGTATTAGATGCAGCAAGAGCGGTTGATCCGGCTTTTCCCGCCGGGCTGTGCAGTTTGCAGCACCGGCAAGTCCAGTGGTTTTCCAGCGTGGCTCATTGCACTGCATAACGGGAAACCGCATCCTCATTCCAGGCGAGGCCAAGTCCGTCTCCCCTCGCGCAGACGGTGCCGTTCGTTACCTGATAAGGCCTTTCCAGGATCGCCCCGGCAAAATCAAGGTATTCCAGCCAGTCGCAGGTGGGCGTCACCGGCAGCGTATGGGAGCTGGCTTCGACGAAGATATGGCTTGAAAGCGGCAGGGATGCGGCATCCGCCTGCGCGGCGGCGGCCATCCAGCCGGTGATGCCACCGATCTTCATCATGTCCACCATCACGAAGTCGGAGGCGCCGGCGCTGATGGCGCGTTGCATGTCACGGGGGAACCACCAGTTTTCACCGGTCTGGATCGGCACGCTGGCCGATGCCTTTACCCTGGCATGTCCTTGCAGATCCTGCGCCGACACCGGCTCTTCAATCCAGTAGGGATCGAACTCGGCAAGTCTTGCGATGCGATGGCAGGCTTCCATCGGACCGAGGCTCTGGTTGAAGTCGAGCATCAGGGCAATGTCGGGTCCGATCATTTGCCGCACCGCGGCGACGGAGGCGATATCCTGCGCCAGCGTCTCGGCGCCCACCTTGATCTTGATGCCGCGGAAGCCCTGGTCCAGGGAGCGCTGTATCTGTGCGGCGTCGGCAACCGGGTCGACGAATCCATAGCTGTCATAGGCCCGTATCGGCCTTGGCTCGCCGCCCAGCAGCGAGACGACCGGCTTGCCCGCTGCCTTGCCCAGGATGTCCCAGAAAGCCATGTCCAGGCCGGACAGCACCATGCCAAGCAGGCCCTGTGTTCCCAGCAGCCGGAATTGCAGGTCGAGTTCCTTCATTCTTTCGAAAGGAACGACCTGTTTGCCTTTCAGCAGCTCGCCCAGGCTTTCAGCCAGCTTCACAAGAGGAACCAGCGTAAGCGGGGTGTAGCCAAACAGATAGGCGTTTCCTGTGACGCCCTGCTCGGTATGCACGTCCAGCAGCACCAGCGGCGCAGCGGGTATCGTGCCCATGGCGGTGCGCACCGGGCGGCCGATCGGCGCGACCACGGCACGCGCCACGACATTGCGGATGATGGGCGGTGCATCGTGCATTGTTGTGTCTCCTCTGGTTTTAAAGAGTGCTCATTAAGGCAGCGATCGGCATGTGATGCAACAGGCGCTCGCGTTGGAGGAAAATCAGCCGGCTGCCACACGTGGGCTTTGCTGCCCGGCTGATACGCACTCTGTGCCTTGAGTCACTCCTCTGCGAGCCACTGCCGCAATGGATTGCCCTCAGGCGTTCCTGCGGTGCTCCAGGAAAAAGCGCAGCATTTCGCGCGATGCATCCGGCCCCTGCGGATCGGTGTAGGAGCCGCGCCGGCTGCCGCCTGACCAGGCATGGCCGCTGCCATGGACTGTCCAGTGCTCGGCCAGCAGCTTGCCCGTGCTGTCGCGGTGTATTGCCCTGGTATAGCCGCGCCCGTTCGTCGCCTTGCCCTTCTCTACGGAAGCACCGCTGGCACGCCCTGCGGTGCGTTGCGCCAGCACGGCCTGGCCGTTGCGCGGATGGACGGTCTTGTCGGCGTCGCCATGGAACACGATCAGCGGAATGCCGGCGGCGCGTGCCGACTTCACGGTACCGTTCTTCATCGCAGCGAAGGCTGAAGGCACATCGTGCGCCGCGCCGGTCGGCAATCCGGAATGGATGCCGGCGGCTGCGAACAGGTCGGGATATTCGGTTGCCAGGATGGCCGCCATGGCGCCGCCAGCCGATAGCCCGGCGACATAGACCCGCGCCGGATCGGCCTGGTGGTTGCGCAGGATGTCGCGGGCAATGGCGGCGATGATGGCCGGCTCGCCGCGCTCGCGCCGCTGGTCGCCGGCCTGGAACCAGTTCCAGCAATTGGAGCCGTTTGCATTCTTCGACTGCGCCGGGTAGGCGACCAGGCAGCCATGCTCCTCCGCCAGCGCATTCATGCCGGTGCCGGCGGCGAAGTCGTCCGGATGCTGCTTGCAGCCGTGCAGCATGACCACCAGTGCGCCGCCCGGCGCATAGCTCGTCGGTATGTACAGCTTGTAGGTGCGGCTGCCTGCCGGCGTGCTGGCAGTCAGATTCAGGAACTTGCCCTTGAGCGGACCCTGCCCCTCGCCGCCCCCCGGCTGCACGTCCTGCACATCCTGCACTCCTGCATTGGCCATCCTTGCGCGCAGCCGCTGCGCCAGGCCCGAGAACCCGGCGCGCGGCGGCTGGGGCGGCTCTCCGGCGGCGCTGACCGGATTGATGTCGATCAGGACCTCGGGCTGTCCCTGCCCCGATGGCGTGGCAGACGGTGCGGCAGGCGTCGCGCCGCCGTTGAGCGCGCGCTGGATGGCGGCGGTGGCGGCCATCGGGCCTTCCGTTTGCAGCAGCTGCGCGGCTTCCTGCATTTGCGCCAGAAATTGCTGGTTGATGTTCATGTGGTGCTTTCCTGAGTTCGTTTAATGTATCCGCCCGGCCAATGCGGCCTTGACGGCTGGGCTGGCATGCAGCGCGCCCAGTACGGAAATGTCGGTGATGGTGGCCAGCGCCAGTTCCGGCGTCACGTCGTGCGCTATCGTGGCCAAACCCAGCACCTGGATGCGCAGCGTCTGACCGGCGGCCTGCAGGGCTTCCAGGTCGGCGCGGGAAAAATGCTGAAGACCCAGCACCAGGCTCTTGCGCGTGACGGTCTGGCGTATCACGTCGGCATGGGCGACCAGTTGGTTGCGTATGGCCGTGCGTATCAGGTCGGTGCGGTTGGAATAAAAGCCTTCCTGGACCAGCAGGTCGATCTGGCCGAGATCCACCAGGCCCAGGTTGATGGTCACCTTTTCGGTGTCGTTCGCCTTGACTGGCAGGGATGGCTGTACGGTCGGCTGTGTCATTTAAGTTGGCTCCTCCATTGCTTGGGATCTGCGCGGCATCTAAATGGAATCTAAATGGAATCCATATACCATCCAAATGGAGTATATAGACTGTGAAGCCCGTGTCAAACCTTTTTTAACATTGCAAAAATGCATCAACGTATGCCTGTGGACGCTGGGCTGGCCGTCTAACCGAAGCGATGCGGGACGTGGTACGGCATACCGTGGAGATGCGACGGCGTGGCTGCGGGGACGCGCTGGAAAACGGAAGCCGATGAATGGATGGACTTGGGATGGGAACGGGATTGGAACGGGATTGGAACAGGCGGAGCTTAGCTACCGCACAGGCGGAAAAGGAAATTGCGATCGATGCGGAAGTAGCCCCCGCAGTGCGGCGCCCGATAGTTGGCTCGCGCATGCGCGCCGGGCAATGCCGGACATGAATGTTCATGCCGGCGCATCATCAGTGAGCGTCCCGCATTGCGGAGACAGTCAACGACCTGGCCGTCTTATCTTCCACAAGGTTCGAGACTGCATGTCCGGCTGCTTCATGAACGAGGAAACGCCGCGGCCAACCGGTCGCGGCGGGAACGACCTTACCGCCTTACTTCAGCCATCCCCGCTTCCTGAAATACCAGAACGGCGTGATCGCGCTTGCCACCATCAGCACCAGCGCAAAGGGATAACCGAAATCCCAGTTCAGTTCCGGCAGCAGCCGGAAGTTCATGCCGTAAATGCTGGCGATCAGCGTCGGCGGCAGGAAGGCGACCGATGCCACCGAGAAGATCTTGATGATCTTGTTCTGGTTGATGTTGATGAAGCCGACGGTGGCATCCATCAGGAAGTTGATCTTGTCAAACAGGAAGGCGGTGTGGCCATCCAGCGATTCGATGTCGCGCAGGATCTGGCGCGCTTCCTCGAACTGGTCGGCATTGAGCAGGCGGCCGCGCATCAGGAAGCTGACCGCGCGCCGGGTGTCCATCATGTTGCGGCGGATGCGGCCGTTCAAGTCCTCTTCCTGGGCGATCGCGTTGAGCGACTCGGCCGCGTCCTGGTCGGTGAAGTCCTTCTGCAGCACGCTGCGGCTGACTTCCTCCAGGCTCTGGTAGATGCCTTCCAGCGCGTCGGCCGAGTACTCGGCATCGGTGGCGTACAGGTCCAGCAGCACATCCTTGTAGTCGTCGATCGAGCCGGGCCGGGAGCGGGCGCGCATGCGCACCAGGCGAAACACCGGCAGGTCGTCGGTATGCACCGAGAACAGCATGTTGCGCGCCAGGATGAACGCCACCGTCACCACCCGCGCCGGGCCGTCGTCGTCCTCCAGCAGGAAGTCGGTGCGCAGGTGCAGGTCGCCATTCTCGGCTTCGTAATAGCGGGCCGATGCCTCGATGTCCTTGACCTCATCCTCGCCCGGCAGCGTCACGCCATAGATGCTGCGGACCCAGTTGCGCTCTTCATCATTGGGGTCGGTCAGGTCCACCCAGACCGGCACGGCCTGCACCAGGTCGTCGCGGCTGTTGATATTGACCTGGTTCAGCCGGCCGTTTTGCAGCACAAATACATTGATCATCTGACCTCCCGCCCGCAGCGCTCGCGCAAGCGCAGCGCCCCCCGGCATGCGCCAGGGGTGTATAACAAATCAGGGAACGCGGCCGATACGGCCTTTTGGATGCGCCCGCCCACCAAAACTGGCGAGAGGCGACTGGGGAATGCAGCGCGCTATCTCGCCAACCGGCCATGCAAAGATGGCCGCATGTCTGAATAAGGACTACCCAAGTCGGGTCTCCAGGAACAAAAACAGCGCAAGTGTACTGACAAGGCCATGCCTAGGCAAGTCATAACCGGAAGCCTATGCAGACCCGCGCAAGGCCTGTTGCATGCAGCGTCAGATGCGGCTTTCAGGGCAGTTCGGCCGAACCCATGCGGCGCAGGATCAGGCCGGTACGGCGCGCCAGATAGCTCGAATCGCGGTGCAGGTCGTAGTAGCGCGGGTTGGGCAGCATCACCGCCAGTCGCGCGGCCTGGCTGGCCGACAGCCTGGCCGCCGATGTGCCGTAATAATGCCGCGAGGCGGCTTCGGCGCCGAACACGCCATTGCCCCACTCCACCACGTTCAGATAGATCTCGAAGATGCGTTCCTTGTCCATCCAGTATTCGATCATGTAGGCAATCACCACTTCCTGGCCCTTGCGCAGATAGCTGCGTTCGCCGGACAGGAACAGGTTCTTGGCGAGCTGCTGGGTGATGGTGGAACCGCCCAGGACGACCTTGCCGCGCTTGCTGTTCTTTTCATAAGCCTTCTGCAGCGCGTCCCAGTCTATGCCTTCATGGCCGGAGAAGTTGGCATCCTCGGAGGCGATGATGGCGCGCTTCAGGTTGCCCGAGATGCGCTCATAGTCCACCCACTGGAACTGCAGCCTGGCGTTCGGGTTCTTTTGCTGCAGCGCCGCCAGCTGCTGGCGCATGAAGCTGGTGGATGACGGATTGTGTTCCACCCACCACCAGATCTGCGCGAAAAAATACAGCTGCAGCGCCAGCACCAGGACCACTGGGAGCAGCACCAGCCAGAACAGCACCTTTCGCAGCATGAACTACAGCAGCGCGCGCAGCGCCTGGTGCACCGGCGCGGTGTCGGGCCGCACGCCGCGCCAGACAAAGAAGGATTCGGCGGCCTGCTCGACCAGCATGCCCAGGCCATCGCGCGCGGTGGCGCCATGGCTGGCGGCCAGGCGCATGAACGGCGTGGCGTCACGGCCATACATCATGTCGTAGGCCAGCGTGGCCCCGCCGAAGCAGGCAGCGGGCACCGGCGGCAGCGCCTGTTCCAGGCTGGCCGAGGTGGCATTGATGACCACGTCGAACATGCCGTCGAGCGCATCGAAGGCGCTGGCCCGCAGCACGCCATGCGGCGCCGAGAATTCCTGCACCAGCAGGTGCGCCTTCTCCGGCGTGCGGTTGGCTATCACGATTTCCGTCGGCTGCTGGTCCAGAAGCGGCAGCAGCACGCCGCGGGCGGCGCCGCCGGCACCCAGCAGCAGCAGGCGCCTGCCCTGCAACGCCACGCCGGCATTGCGGACGATGTCGGTCACCAGGCCGACGCCATCGGTGTTGTCGCCGTAGATCACGTCGCCGGAAAAGCGCAGCGTGTTGACCGCGCCGGCGGCCTGCGCCCGCACGCTCAGCTCGGTGGCCAGCGCATAGGCTTCCAGCTTGAAGGGCACGGTGACGTTGGCGCCCAGCCCGCCGGCCTGCATGAAGTCGGCCACGGTCTGCGCGAAGCCTTCCAGCGGCGCCAGCAGCCGCTCGTAGCGGATGTCCTCGCCGGTCTGCTGCGCAAAGCGCGCATGGATCTCGGGCGACTTGCTGTGGGCGATCGGGTTGCCGATCACGGCGTATCTGTCAGTCATCAGCTGCTTCCTCCACGCAGTTCGGTCTGCACCGCATCGTCGCGGGTGAACTTGAAGCGGGTGATGATTTCCCACACATCGTCCTTGCCGCTGGTGCGCATATTGTCGGGGAATCGGCCGAAGGGCGCGGCGCGGCGCACGATGCGCAAGGCCGCCTCGTCCAGCGCCGGATTGCCGGAGGAGCGCTCCACGCGCGGGCCGCCTTCCCTGTCATAGATGGTGCCGTCCTGGAACACCGGTATGTACACCACCAGTTCGCCGTACAGTTTCTTGCCGTTCTGCTGCGGAAAGTTCAGGGTGCCGATGTTCTCGATGCGTTTTTGCAGCTGGCTGTAATACATCGCATAGCCCACCTCGCGGGTGCTCGGCGTGATCTGGGTCTTGCGCGGCCGCTTGTTGTAGTCCTCGATCTGGCGGTTGATCTCGGCCTCGGCCCGTGCCAGCGCACGGGCATTTTCATTGTCGTCGGGCGCGGCCGGCGTCGGCGGCGCCGCGCTGGGCGTGTCCTGCGGCGTGGTCTTGGGCGCCTTGGTGCGGGTCTGTTTCGCGTTCTGCGCCAGGATCTTCTGCTGCTCTTCCAGCTCGGCCACGCGCCGCCGCGCCGCCTTGATGTTGTCGCCGTCCTCGCTCTTCTTCAGGTTGGGCAGCGGCGACTTGGCGCGGCCGGCATCGGCATTGCCGCCGCCGTCCAGATTGGCCTGGGCCAGCGCCTCGGCCTTCACGGGCTTCTTCTCGTGCCGGGCATTGACCAGGATGACTTCGAGGCCGGGGTCGACCGGCTTGAAGCGCACCGGCTCGGGCGCGGCGAAGCGCACGGCCAGCAGCAGGGCATGCACCAGCAGGGAAATGACGACCGCGATCACCAGGGTGCGGTCTTGTAGAAAATGCTTCACGCGCAGCTTAGTCAGATTTCATCGGGACGTCGATTTTACGCCAAAGGGCAAAACGGGCGGCCGGGATTTGCCGGCCGGCCACGTTGCCGCCGGTTTCACGCAACAGGCGGCGCCTCATCGGCGCCGGCGCTCGCGCCCGCTTCCACCGATTCCGCGGCCTCGGTCTGCTGCGCCGGATCGGCTTCCAGCGGCGGCATGCCGGCCGCCAGTTCCGCCTCGTCGGCCAGCGCATCCTCGACTTCAGCCAGGGTGTCGTCGCCCGGCCCGGCTTCGACCTCCAGCAGACGCGCCTCGACCGACAGGTCGACCTCGTCCCAGCGCAGCAGGTCCAGCTTGACCTGGGTGCCGCGCGCCAGCTGCGCCATGCCGGACAGCTTCAGCACCAGCGGAATGTCGATCAGGCGCACGATCTCGTCCTTCAGCACCACGGCTTCCACCTGGCGCGCCTGCTCCTGCGCCAGCCAGCGCAGGCACCAGTAGCGTTCCATCGAGGACTGGAACTCGGCATAGGCGGCATAGGCGGCGTCGAAGGCGGAGACGATGGCGAACAGGTCGGCATCCTTGGGCTTGAACGGCGCGGCCAGCGGCGCGGTCACGCCGTGCTGCACGCAGGCCATGATCTGCCACTGGTTGACCAGGTCGGTATAGCGGCGCAGCGGCGAGGTGCTCCATGCATACTGGTCCACGCCCAGGCCCTGGTGCGGCGCCGCGTGGGTGACCATGCGCACCTGCATGCGCGCGGCCCAGCCGCCGCTGCCGCCGCCCTGCGCCCGGTAGATGCCGGGAACGCCATGGTCGTGCATCAGCTTGCCCCAGGTGCTGTTGGCCAGGATCATCAGCTCGGCGACGATCTTGTCGAGCGGCGCGCCGCGCTTCCTGCGGCTGATGGTGACGATGTCGTCCTCGACATAGAAATTGAAGTCGACGCGGTTGTTCTGCTCGGGCTTGAGGCCGAACGACTCGCGCTTGACCTGCCGGCCCTGTTCCAGCACCTGCGCCCATTGCCACAGCAGGGCGATCTCTTCCTTGTAGGGATAGTCGCCGGCGCCCTGTGCCAGGTTGTCCTCGGTGACCAGTTCATCGAGGTCGTTGTGGCGCAGGTTGGCAGCGATCGGCACCGCCTCGCTGCGGGTCTCGCTGGCGACCACGCTCCAGTCAGCAGTGTCGAGCGTC
Organism: Noviherbaspirillum soli; assembly: GCF_015352955.1. Lineage (GTDB taxonomy): Bacteria > Pseudomonadota > Gammaproteobacteria > Burkholderiales > Burkholderiaceae_D > Noviherbaspirillum_A > Noviherbaspirillum_A soli. The sequence continues at coordinate 219,277 of NZ_JACYOX010000002.1, read as the reverse complement.
AGGTAGAGCGACAGCGCCGGGCAGGTCTGGCCTTCGGCCAGCGTGAAGGATTCCACCAGCTCGTCCGGCAGCATCGTGATCTTGTCACCCGGCATATAGACGGTGGACATGCGCTGGCGGGCGATGGCATCGATGGCGTCGTTGCGGGAAATGCCCAGGCCCGGCGCCGCGATATGGATGCCGATGCGAACCTTGCCGCCGTCCAGGCGGGTGACGGAAATGGCATCGTCGATTTCGGTGGTCGTGACATCGTCGATCGAAAATGCCTGCACGTCCGCCACCGGCAGCGATGGCCGCGACGGAATCGACACTGGCGGAAAGCCGGTGCCCTTGGGGAAATTCTCCAGCAGGAAGCGGGTGAAATGCAGTTCCTTGGGCGAGGCGATCGCGCCGACCGACAGCATCAGCCGCTGCGGCGTGGTCTGCAGCTCGGCCGCGGCGGCGTCCAGCGCCTTGTATTCGATGCTGTTCTTGTCCGGCTTGAACAGGAGCTGGGTGGTGATCGGCCTCATCGCCTCCGGCAAGCGGCCGGCCTTCAGTTCCTCGACATAACCCGCCTGCACCAGCTGCTGCTGGCGCTTCTTTTCCAGGCCGGCCAACGCCGCCTTCAGGGTCGCCTCTGGCGCCGCCTTGTAACGGCCGCGGCCCTTGCGATGAAAGTAGATCGGCGCCGAATGCAGCTTCAGCACCAGGCCGGCCGCCTCATGCGCCTGCGGCGCGTGACCGAAATATTCCTCTCCCAGCTCGGCGAAACCGAATTCTTCCTGGCCCGCCACTTCCCACAGGAAGTCGAGGTCGACTTCATCGGCGATGCGCTGGGCGTCGGCCAGCATGGCGGCCGGTTCCGGCGCGGCGAACTGCAGCAGCACGTCGCGCGCCCTGACCTTGGTCCGCTTGCCCGTCGGCAGTTCGACCTGATAGGCCTCGCCCTGCTGGGATAACACCGCGCCGGCCTTGAAATCGCCGGACTCTTCAAAAAATAAGTTCATCAGTCACTGCCTGTTTTGTATCGGGTAAGGGAATCAGCGCCGCGGCGCCAGTCGTGCCAGTGTCGGCAGAAATAATTCAGTCACGAGCAGCAGCCCGCGGTGCCGTCGGTAGAGACAGCGGCGGGCATGGAGCACCCGCTGGTCCCTGCACGCGGGCGCCGCGGCGGCGGCACGGCGCGCCAGTGCGTGGCGCGCAGAGAGGCGCGCATGCTGCAGGCAGCCGCGCGCAATCAGGGGATCGGAAAACAGCGCCGTGCCGAGCGAACGATGGCCCAGTCGCTGGAAGAAGGGCCAGTCGGCAGCGCACGACAGCGGCGTCACGGTATGGGCATACACCACCGGTTCGCCATCGCAGCACAGCAGCACTTCACGCTCGCGCACCCGGGCCGTGCGCGCCAGCCCGATCATGCCGGCCTGGTCGGGCTGGCATACGCCATGCGACTGCCGCAGCAGCCTGACTTCAAACTGCATGCAATGCGCTTGCAGCCTGGCGGTCAGGGAGCCGGGTTCGAGCAGCCAGGGCCGCAGCGACGGCGGCGCGCTGCCCGGCGGCAGATGGGCGAGCCAGCGGTTCACGCCGACGGCTCCGCGCCATCGCAGAATGCCAGCACCGCGTCGATCTGGTCGGCAAAGCCCGACAGGCCGTGGTCGCTGCCCTGTATCACCAGCTGCCGCGCGCCGGCATAGTGACGGGTCATGTCGCGCCAGTCCAGCACTTCGTCGCCGGTGGCGGCGACCAGGAAGTAGCGCTCCGGCTGGCTGATTTGCGGCACCGCCAGCGCCTGCAGCTCGGCGATGTATTCCCGCTTGAACTCGAAAGGCTGGCCGTCATGCCAGCCGGTGGTGACGCCAACATACTTTTCCAGGTCGCCCGGCGCCGACACCGCCGGGTTCAGCAGCACCGCGCGGCAGCCGGTCTGCTCGGCCAGCCAGGTCGCGTAGTAGCCGCCCAGCGACGAGCCGATCAGGGTCAGATCATGCGGCGCCTGGCCGGCAATCAGCGACTGCACCAGCGCAATCGCCCCAGTCGGAGACGCGGGCAATTGCGGGCACATATATTCCGTGCCGCGGCCCAGCGCGTGCAGCTTCCGGTCCAGCAGGCGCGCCTTGAAGGACTGCGGCGAGGAGCGGAATCCGTGCAGGTAGACGATCATGGAATGATGTACTTCTCAGCGCCGCGCCAGCGCGTCGAGCAGCTTCTGGTGAACGCCGCCGAAGCCGCCATTGCTCATTGCGAGCACCTGGTCGCCCGGACGGGCGTCGCGCGCGACCGCGGTCACCAGCGCGTCGATGTCGTTGAACGCTTGCGCCCGCGCGCCCAGCGGCGCCAGCGCATCCGCCAGGCTCCAGCCCAGCGCATCCTTGCCGCTGGCAGCGCCATAGCCATACACCAGGTCGGCTTCGGCCAGGCTGTCGGGCAGCGCATCCTTCATCGCGCCCAGCTTCATGGTGTTGGAACGCGGCTCCAGCACCGCCAGGATGCGGGCATTGCCGCCGGCCTGCTTGCGAAGGCCGGCCACGGTGGTGGCGATCGCGGTCGGATGATGGGCGAAGTCGTCGTAGACGGTGACCTCGTTGGCCACGCCGCGCACTTCCATGCGCCGCCGCACGCTCTCGAAGTTGCCGAGCGCGGCGATCGCCTGCGCGGGCGGCACGCCGACATGGCGCGCCGCGGCAATCGCCGCCAGCGCGTTCAGGCGGTTGTGCTCGCCCGACAGCTTCCATTGCACCGTGCCCTGCGGCTCGCCGTCGAGGAAGACGTCAAAGCTGCCGTCATGATGCTCATGCAGGCTCCAGCCGGAAGCGTCGCGCGCGCCGAACAGCTCCCTGTCGCTCCAGCAGCCGCGCGCCAGCACCCGCTGCAGCGCCGGTTCGCGCGCATTGACCACCAGCCGGCCCACGCCCGGCACGATGCGCACCAGGTGATGGAACTGGGTCTCGATGGCGGCCAGGTCGGGGAAGATGTCGGCGTGATCGTATTCCAGGTTGTTCAATATCGCGGTGCGCGCATGGTAGTGCACGAACTTGCTGCGCTTGTCGAAGAAGGCGGTGTCGTATTCATCGGCTTCGATGACGAAGAAGGCGGACTCCCCGTCCCTGCCCTCGCCGCCCAGCCGCGCCGAGATGCCGAAGTTCATCGGCACGCCGCCGATCAGGAAACCCGGCGCATAGCCGGCGTCTTCCAGTATCCAGGCCAGCATCGAGGACGTGGTGGTCTTGCCGTGGGTGCCGGCCACAGCCAGTACCCAGCGATGGCGCAGGATATGCTCGCCTATCCACTGCGGGCCGGAGGTGTAGGGCAGGCCGCGGTTCAGGATCTCTTCCATCAGCGGATTGCCGCGCGACACCACGTTGCCGATCACGTACAGGTCGGGCTGCAGCGCGATCTGCTCGGCGCCGAAGCCTTCGATCAGCGCAATGCCCTGCTGTTCCAGCTGGGTGCTCATCGGCGGATAGACATTGGCGTCGCAGCCGGTGACCTTGTGGCCCGCCTGGCGTGCCAGCACGGCCAGGCCGCCCATGAACGTGCCGCAAATGCCAAGGATATGTATATGCATTGTACAATTTCGGATTGAATTAACCGGGATTCTACCCGACCCGCCGCACCAGGCCCGTCTCGCCACATACCGAAAACCATGAGTAGCCACCCCACGGAAACCGAATTATTGCGCGCCGAAATCGCGGCAGCGGCGGCCCGCATGATCGCGGAAGACGGCGCTGACTATGGCACCGCCAAGCGGCGCGCCGCCCGGCAGATCCTGGGCGACGTCAAGGTCAGGGGCGATATTCTGCCCGACAATGCACAAATAGAGGATGAAGTGCGGATTTATAACGACTTGTTTTTTTCCGCCACCCAGCCTGCTCGTCTGCTGCACCTGCGCAAGCTGGCCTTGCAATTGATGACCGAACTTGCCGAGTTTTCCCCTTACCTGACCGGCGCGGTGCTGAACGGAACTGCCGGCGACCAGTCGGATATCCACCTCCAGCTGTTCGTGGAAAACACCAAGGATGTCGCCGTGTTCCTGATGAACCGTAACATCCAGTTCGACGTGTCGGAATCGCCGCATTTCCACAAGCGCGGCGACCCGGTCGAAACATTGTCCTTCCTGCGCGGCAATGACGGCGTTCACCTGGCGCTGTATGACTACAACGACCTGCGCGCCGCGCGCAAGCCGGCAGACCCGGAACGCCCGGAACGGGCCAATATCGACGCCGTTCGCGCGTTGATCGAGAAAGAAGCCAAATGAGGCGGGGCGTCCTGCCGTTTCTGATCGTTGCACTCGTGTTTAGCCTGGCCGGCGCCTGGTTCGGCAGCAAGCGTTTCGCCGCCCAGCCGGCGCAGCCCGAAGCCAGCGCCAGCTTTTACAGCCGCACGCTGCCTGACGCCAGGGGCGACAACGTGGCGATGGCCAAGTGGAGAGGCCAGCCGCTGGTGCTGAATTTCTGGGCAACCTGGTGCGCGCCCTGTGTCGAGGAAATGCCGGAGCTGACCGCGCTGCAAAAGGAGATTGAGCCCAAAAACATCCAGATTCTCGGCATCGGCATCGATAATCCAGCCAGCATCAATGCATTTGCCGAGAAATACCAGATTGCCTACCCGCTTTATGTTGCCGGCATCGACGGCTCCGAACTGTCGCGACAGTTGGGCAATCAGGCCGGCGGCCTGCCGTTTACCGTACTGCTGGATGCATCGGGCAAGGTCAAAAAGACCTATCTCGGGCGGCTGAAAATGGATGAGCTGCGACGCGATCTGAACGCCTTGTAAGCAGGTTTGGCGCATTTTCCTTGCCAATCTTCAGGATTTACCGGCAAAATGCCGCCAACTTCGTCAATTGGAATCCACCTCGATGGCAAAAAATCTACTCTTGCTCAACGGTCCCAACCTGAATCTGCTGGGAACCCGTGAGCCGGAAGTGTATGGATCGACCACCTTGGCGGACGTTGAACAGGCAGCAAAGGCACAGGCAGGCGCCGCCGATGCCGTCATCGCGACATTCCAGAGCAATCACGAAGGTGCATTGATCGACCGGATCCAGGCGGCACGCCTGGAAAAGGTCGACGCCATCATCATCAATCCCGGTGGACTGACGCATACCAGCGTTGCCTTGCGCGATGCGCTGGCGGGCGTCGCCATTCCGTTCGTGGAAATTCATATCTCCAACATCCACAAGCGTGAACCATTCCGCCACAAATCGTTTCTCTCCGATATCGCCGTCGGCGTGATCTGCGGCCTGGGGGTCGAAGGTTACCGTGCTGCGATCGATTTCGCGCTCAAAAAGCTGTAAATCACAATAATTGCAATCGATCGGCAAGTTTCCTGCCGATTACTACTACGAATATTTTGAGGGGTTCCCATGGATTTACGTAAACTGAAGACCTTGATCGACCTGGTCGCAGAATCAGACATCGCCGAGCTTGAAGTGACTGAAGGCGAAAGCAAGGTCCGCATCGTCAAATCCTCGGCCACTCCGCACAACCAGCTGGTGATGATGCAGCCGCAGGCCATGGCGCAGCAGCCGGCCCAGAGCGCCGCGCCGGCGCCGGCTGCTTCCGCGGCCATCGATGCCGCCCCCACGGGCCATGTGGTGAAGTCGCCGATGGTTGGCACCTTCTATCGCGCCGCCTCGCCCGGATCGGCGCCGTTCGTCGATGTCGGCGCCACCGTCAAGGAAGGCGACACCCTGTGCATCATCGAGGCAATGAAGCTGTTGAACGAGATCGATGCCGATGCCTCCGGCGTGATCCAGCAAATCCTGGTCGAGAACGGCCAGCCAGTCGAGTTCGGCCAGCCGCTGTTCATCATCGGCTAACAGGAAGCGGCCTGCGGCGGCCCGGCCGCCGCGGTCATGCCTGTCCTGTTCCTCCCCTTAACGCCGACACCCTGACACTCCCCAACCATGTTTGAAAAAATCCTCATTGCCAACCGCGGTGAAATTGCGCTGCGCATACAGCGCGCCTGCCGCGAGATGGGCATCAAGACCGTGGTCGTCCACTCGGAAGCGGACCGCGAAGCCAAGTACGTGAAACTGGCCGATGAATCGGTCTGCATCGGCCCGGCCGCCTCTTCCCTGAGCTACCTGAGCATGCCGGCCATTATCAGCGCTGCTGAAGTGACCGATGCCGAGGCCATCCATCCCGGCTACGGCTTCCTGTCCGAGAATGCCGATTTCGCCGAGCGCGTGGAGCAATCCGGCTTCGTCTTCATCGGCCCCCGCTCGGACGCGATCCGCCTGATGGGCGACAAGGTGTCCGCCAAGCAGGCCATGATCAAGGCCGGCGTGCCCTGCGTGCCCGGCTCGGACGGCGCCTTGCCGGAGGACCCGAAGGAAATCGTCCGCATCGCCCGGAAGGTCGGTTATCCGGTCATCATCAAGGCGGCCGGCGGCGGCGGCGGACGCGGCATGCGCGTGGTGCATACCGAGGCGGCGCTGCTGTCGGCGGTGACGATGACCCGCACCGAGGCCGGCACCGCATTCGGCAACCCGGAAGTCTATATGGAGAAGTACCTGGAAAATCCGCGCCACGTGGAAATCCAGGTGCTGGCCGATGAATTCAAGAACGCGGTCTGGCTGGGCGAGCGCGACTGCTCGATGCAGCGCCGCCACCAGAAGGTGATCGAGGAAGCGCCGGCGGTCGGCATTCCCAGGAAGCTGATCGAGAAGATCGGCGACCGCTGCGCCGAAGCCTGCCGCCGCATCGGCTATCGCGGCGCCGGCACCTTCGAGTTCCTGTACGAGAACGGCGAGTTCTACTTCATCGAGATGAACACCCGCATCCAGGTCGAGCATCCGGTGACCGAGATGATCACCGGCATCGACCTGGTGCAGGAACAGATCCGCATCGCCGCCGGCGAGAAGCTGCGTTTCCGCCAGCGCGATGTCGAGCTCAAGGGCCATGCGATCGAGTGCCGCATCAATGCCGAGGACCCGTTCAAGTTCACGCCATCGCCAGGGCGCATCACATCCTGGCATCCGCCCGGCGGCCCCGGCATCCGGGTCGACTCCCATGCGTATGCCGGCTATTACGTGCCGCCGCATTACGACTCCATGGTGGGCAAGGTGATCGCCTACGGCGCCACCCGCGAGCAGGCGATCCGCCGCATGCAGATCGCGCTGTCGGAAATGGTGGTGGAAGGCATCCTGACCAATATCCCGCTGCACCGCGAACTGATGGTGGATGCGCGCTTCATCGAAGGTGGCACCAATATCCATTACCTGGAGCACAAGCTGGCGACCAAGCCGGACTTGCCCAAGGAAGCGGCCTGATCGGATGGTGCAGGGCCGGCAGGCGCCGGCTACCGGGCTTTTGCAAGCGGGCGGCATGCCGCCCGCTTGCATTCGTGATTGCCCATTGCGTATTGCCCATTGCCGATTGCCGATTGCGCGCTACGATTGCGCTTCCCATCCTGAACAAAGCTGTTATATATAGCGGCCAGGCCGGACACCATCCATCCAACCCGACGGAATACTCATGAGCTGGACTGAAATCGTGATCGAAGTACCCCTGCATCAGGCTGAACTGCTGTCGGACGCGCTGATGGAAGCCGGCGCACTGTCGGTGTCGGTGGAAGATGCCGATGCCGGCACCGATGCCGAGCAGCCGGTGTTTGGCGAACCTGGCATGGAGCCGACCCAGCCCGGCTGGGAACGCAGCCGCGTGGTGGCGCTGGCCGATGCCGACGCCGACCACGACGCCATCATCACCGATGCGCTGGCGGCGCTGGGCCTGTCGGCCGGCGAGGTACGGCATCAACTGCGCGCGGTGGCGGACCAGGACTGGGTGCGGCTGACGCAATCGCAGTTCGAGCCCATCCATATCGGCAGGAACATCTGGGTGGTGCCGAGCTGGCATGACGCGCCCGATCCAGGTGCGCTGGTGCTGGAGCTGGACCCTGGCCTGGCCTTCGGCACGGGCAGCCACCCCACCACCCGGCTGTGCATGGAGTGGCTGGAATCCCATCCGCCGCATGGCCTGTCGGTGCTCGACTATGGCTGCGGCTCCGGCATCCTGGCCATGGTGGCCGCGAAGCTGGGCGCAGCGCCGGTGGCCGGCGTCGACATCGACCCGCAGGCAATCGAATCGGCCGACTTCAATGCCCAGCGCAACCATTGCGACATTGCCTATTACCTGCCGGACCAGTTCGGCGCCACCGAAGCGCACACCCGCTACGACGTGGTGGTGGCCAACATCCTGTCGAGTCCCTTGAAGCTGATGGCGCCGATGCTGGCCGGCCGGGTCAAGCAGGGCGGCGCCCTGGTGCTGTCGGGCGTGCTGGCGCGCCAGGCGCAGGAAGTCATCGATGCCTATGCGCCCTACATCGCCCTCTGCGTCTGGGCCGAGCGTGAAGGCTGGGTGGCGCTGGCAGGGGCCGCCAAGACCGACGGCGGCCGGTAATGGCCACGGTGCTGGCGACCCGCTGCCCGCACTGCCGGACCACGTTCCGGGTCGTCCAGGACCAGCTCAAGCTGCGTGGCGGCCTGGTGCGCTGCGGCGCCTGCAAGGAAATCTTCAACGGCACCGACCACCTGCTGCGGCCACTGGAGCCGTCGGCCCCTGCTGCCGCGCCGCAGCCTGAAGTGGACGCGCCGGCTGCTCCGGCCACGCCATCGGCTGCGCCGGCACAGCCACCGGCAGATGCGCCCACGACGCCGGCCATTTCATTGACGCCACCGGCGGCTGCTACCCCGGCGGCCGACCAGCCGTCGCCCGATCCGCTGCTGCGCATGACCCTGATGGACTTCTCCCACTTCGATGAGGAGCCCGAGAAGCCCGACACGCCGCCGCCCGCAACAGCACAGCCACCTGCCCAACCCGCGTTCTCATTGCCGCGCATGGCCGCCGCGCCGGCCGCGGAGCAGACCGCCGCCAGCGCACGCGCCGCCGACAGCAGCGACGAACTCGGACGCGTGATCGACGACTTGAAGAGCAAGCCATGGCGCGGCATGAGCGGCAAGCGGGCCCGGCCCGACGAGGATGCGATCGACGCCCTCGACTCGGCGGAACCGGACTTCGTGATGCAGGCGCGCCGCCAGCAGCGCCTGGCGCGCGGCACCAGGCTGGGCCTGCTGGCCGGATCGGCAGTCCTGTCGCTGCTGCTGGCCTTTCAGGTCGTGTATCACTTCAGGGTGCAGCTGGCGGCCGCTTCGCCCGCCGCCTCCACCATGCTGGCCGGGGTGTGCCGCCTGGCCGGCTGCACGGTTGGCCTGCCGGCCCATATCGAGATGGTGACCATCGAGTCGAGCGAGCTGCAGGCCCTGCCCGGCAACACCGACACCTTCACGCTGCTGGCCCTGCTGCGCAACCGCAGCGCCACCCGCCAGCAATGGCCGCACATCGAGCTGACCCTGAACGACGCCAACGAAGCCGCGGTGGCGCGCCGGGTGATCGCGCCGCGCGACTACCTGCCCGCAGGCCAGGATCCGGCCGAAGGCTTTGCGCCCAATTCCGAGCAACCGGCACGGCTGGTGTTCAATCTCACGCAGGTCAAGGCCGCCGGTTTTCGCGTCTACCTGTTCTATCCCTGATCCTCATCCTCTTTCCTGAACGGACTTTCCATGACTGCCCTCATCTGCGGTTCGCTTGCTTTCGATACCATCATGTCCTTCGGCGGCCGCTTTTCCGAAGCCCTGCTGGCTGATCAGCTGCACAAGATCAATGTGGCCTTCCTGGTGCCCAGCATGCGCCGCGAGTTTGGCGGCTGCGCCGGGAACATTGCCTATAACCTGAAGCTTCTGGGCGGCGATCCGCTGATCATGGCCACCATAGGCCAGGACGGCGGCGCCTATCATGAACGGCTGGACCAGCTGGAAATCTCGCGGCGCTGCATACGCACGATAGACGACGCCTATACCGCGCAGGCCTTCATCACCACCGATGCCGGCAGCAACCAGATCACCGCATTCCATCCGGGCGCGATGTCGGTGTCGTTCGAGAACAAGGTGGCCGACGCCGGCGCCGTCAAGCTGGCCATCATTGCCCCCGATGGCCGCGACGGCATGCTGCAGCATGCGCAGCAATGCGCCGACCTGAAGGTACCCTTCATCTTCGACCCCGGCCAGGGCCTGCCGATGTTCGACGGCGCCGCGCTGACCCGCTTCATTGAACTTGCCACCTGGGTTGCAGTCAACGACTACGAGGCTGAACTGCTGATGGAACGCACCGGCTTGTCCCTCGCCGACATCGCCGGCAAGGTGGATGCGCTGGTAGTGACGCGCGGCGAGCACGGTTCGGAAATCCATACCGGCGGCAGGCGCATCGACATACCTTGTGTGCCGGTAGAGAAAGTGGTGGACCCCACTGGCTGCGGCGACGCTTTCCGCGCCGGCATGATGCATGGCCTGGCTCGTGGCTACGATTGGGAAACCACCGGCCGCATCGCCAGCCTGATGGGCGCGATCAAGATCACCCATCAGGGCGGCCAGAATCATGCGCCGTCGCTGGCCGAAATCGAAGAGCGCTTCGAGCAGGCTTTCGGTTACCGCTTCTGACCACGCACAGAAAGGGAGAACAGCATGCGCAAGATACTGGGCATCAGCCTGGCCCTGGCCGCAATGTCGGGCTGCGCCGGCGACCCCGGCCTGCCTTTCACGTCATCCACGCAGGGAACCACGGTGGTGCGCAACGCCATGGTGATCGGGGTGGAGATGCCGGCCTCGGCGGATGCGATCGCCCGCCTGCAGCTGCGCTACGACAACGGCAGCGTTGCCACCGAAGAAGTGATGACGACGGAAGTGTTCAAGGTGGGCGACAAGGTCAGGGTCACCCACAGCCGCGGCACCGCGCGCATCGAGCGGCTGGAGTAAGCCAGCAGCCCGTCAGAAGGCCAGCGGCAGCAGCAGCGCGCTGCTGACCGACAGCGCAATGCGCAGCAGCAGGAAGGCCACGATGGGGCTCAAGTCAATGCCGCCCATCAGCGGTATGATGCGCCGCAGCGGGCGCATCATGGGCTCGTTCATGGCCCTGACCAGCGGCGCCAGCGGCGCATGCGGATTGACCCAGCTGAAGATCACTTCAATGAGCAGCAGGCCCATCAGGCCGTACAGCATCCACTGCACCAGCCGCAACAGCGACAGCACGATCAGCGCTTGCGGCGTGACGCTGGCGGCGATCAGCAGGTCCAGCGCGACCGATACCATGATCATCAGAAAGGCGCCGATCAGTGAGGCCCAGTCATAGCCGCCCACGCCCGGTAGCAGCCGGCGCAGCGGCTTGACCAGCCAGTCGGTTGCCTGGAACATGAAATGCGCGAAGGCCATCGGTGGGCGCACCCGCACTGCCTGCATCCAGAAACGCAGCAGGAAAAGCGCACCCAGGATGCCGGTAACGGTATCGACGATCAGACCAAAAATACTGTACAGCACGGCGTTGTTCCCCCTGATAAAAAACCCGCTGCATGACGTTCGGTCATGCAGCGGGCATTGTGCCCGAACTTAAGCGGGCGACCAAGCAGCCAGCGTCTTAAGGACGGTTGGTGCCGGTCGGGAACGGCCAGGCTGCAGCCGGGTTGATGACGGTCTTCACAGCGGGCGTTGCCGGTGCGGCGGGCGCTGCTGCTGGCGTGGCTGGTGCCGCGGCCTTGGCGGCCGTGGTGGCCGCACTCTTCCTGGCTGCCGCTTTCTTGGGCGCTGCGGTCTTGGCCGGCGCTGCGGCCTTCTTCGCTGGCGCAGCCTGCGGTGCCTTCTTCGCTACCGCCGTCTTGGCTGGCGCTTTCTTGGCAGCGGCCTTTTTGGCGACCGCTTTCTTGGCTACCGCTTTCTTGGCTACCGCTGTCTTGGCTACGGCCTTCTTGGCGACTGCCTTCTTGGCGACTGCCTTCTTGGCTACGGCCTTCTTGGCGACCGCCTTCTTGGCGACCGCCTTCTTGGCTACGGCCTTCTTGGCGACCGCCTTCTTGGCGACCGCCTTCTTGGCTACGGCCTTCTTGGCGACCGCCTTCTTCGCGACCGCCTTCTTGGCTACGGCCTTCTTGGCGACCGCCTTCTTGGCGACCGCCTTCTTCGCGACTGCCTTCTTGGCTACGGCCTTCTTGGCAACCGCCTTCTTCGCTACGGCCTTCTTGGCGACCGCTTTCTTGGCGACTGCCTTCTTGGCTACGGCCTTTTTAGCGACCGCTTTCTTGGCCGGAGCGGCGGCCTTCTTTGCTACCGGCTTGCCGGTAGCAGCTTTTTTCGCGGCGGTTTTCTTCGCCGCGGTTTTCTTTGCTGCTGTTGCCATTTGTTTCTCCTTCACGTGATAGGAAATCAAGCTAAAGATCGAACCCGCCCGTGGCATCGCGCTGCCCCGGGCGGGTTATTCATCGGCACAAGCAGGCTGCGCTTGCGCTAATGAATTCGGCACCAGCTGAACTGCTGCATCTCCTCGTTCATGCAGCACTTCAGCCATCATTGGCTGTTGCGGCGCGCAAGCGCGCGGCGACCGCCAAAAAAAACGCCGGCCACAAAGCCGGCGTCGGAATACTGTTTCAAAAAGGACAAACCGTTTTTCGAAGAAAACGCCGCCTTGCCCGACAGGATCGGGCGCAGCGGCGTTTGCAGGTCAGAGCGTTCAGATTTTCTACTGTCCATTCAATTCGGTTTTACCCTTTCTTGGCCCACCGTCTTTCTGGTTCCAGTTCATCTTGGGCAGCGGCTCACGCTTTCATCCATGCCACCGATATCGATACTCGGGGACGGATCAACTGCGATGCCGTCCTGATGCTAATGAAGCCAACCGCTGTCATCTGTCGCTTTAACTTAATCCCAGTTAAGCGCTCCACCCGTCTGGTATTCGATGACCCTTGTTTCGAAAAAGTTTCGCTCTTTCTTCAGGTCGATCATCTCGCTCATCCAGGGGAACGGATTTTCTTCTTGCGCGAACATCGCGTCCAGACCAATTTGCTGCGCGCGACGATTTGCGATGAAGCGGAGGTAGCCCTTGAACATGGGTGCATTCAGCCCTAGCACACCACGCGGCATTGTATCCTCTGCGTAGCGATATTCCAACTCTACGGCCTGCAAAAACAACGCTTTGATTTCATCCTTGAACTCGGGTGTCCAGAGGTGCGGATTCTCCATCTTGATCGTGTTGATCAGGTCGATGCCGAAGTTGCAGTGCATGGACTCGTCGCGCAGGATGTACTGGTACTGCTCGGCCGCGCCCATCATCTTGTTCTGCCGGCCCAGCGCAAGGATCTGCGTGAAGCCGACATAGAAGAACAGGCCTTCCATCAGGCACGCAAACACGATCAGCGACTTGAGCAGTTTCTGGTCCGCTTCGGTGGTGCCGGTCGTGAAGGCGGGATCGGTCAGCACGTCGATGAAGGGGATCAGGAACTCATCCTTGTCGCGGATCGATGCGACTTCGTGATAAGCGTTGAAGATCTCGCCTTCATCCAGGCCAAGCGACTCGACGATGTACTGGTAGGCATGGGTGTGGATCGCTTCCTCGAATGCCTGGCGCAGCAGGTACTGGCGGCATTCGGGCGCCGTAATGTGGCGGTAGGTGCCCAGCACGATGTTGTTGGCGGCCAGCGAATCGGCGGTGACGAAGAAGCCGAGGTTGCGCTTGACCAGGCGACGCTCGTCGTCGGTCAGGCCGTTCGGGTTCTTCCACAGCTCGATATCGCGCTGCATGTTGATTTCCTGCGGCATCCAGTGATTGGCGCAGCCGGCGAGGTATTTGTCCCAGGCCCATTTGTACTTGAACGGCACCAGCTGGTTGACATCGGTCTGGCCGTTGATGATGCGCTTGTCGGCGGCATTGACGCGGCGCTCGGCGACCGGCGCGGCATCGGGCTGGGCCATCACCGCAGGGTTGTATGCCACGTCCTGATTCAACGGGCTGGCAGGCACCGCGGCCTGCAGGCGGGCTTGCGGCTCGGGTGCGCGCGGCGCGGGTGTGGAGGTAACTTCATCGTCCCAGGAAAGCATCGTCGTGTCCTTTACATGTCTTTGATTTGCAGCCGCCATGCTGCATCGGGCGGCATTCTTCGGGGCCTCGTGGAGCGCTGGCAACCGCCTCGGAGACCGTCATCCGGCGGCGCTTTCCCTGCATGCTGCACTGCTGGAAAGCACGCGATCGCGGCTCCGAAATGGTGGGCGTATTTTACACCAGTCCGCAAAAATGACCACTACAGATAGGGCCTGAAGAGTAAAAAACGCCATATCTAGTGTTTGCAAAAACGCACACCCGAGTCGGCCTGCTCAAAGCTCCGGCATGGCAGGCACCGCTTGCCGACGCCTGCCGGGCCTTGCTCGCCGGTCTTTGTCACCTCTGTTTGAGGCATTCGTTATACAGGCCAGAAATCCGGCCAGCCGGCGGAACCCACACGGCCGAGCGCCTTCTATCCAACAGGTGCCGGCGCGGCCACGCGCCGGCGTAGTCAATCATCACAGTTATTGGAAACAGTCATGTGCGGCATAGCAGGAGAACTGCGGTTCGATCAACAATTTGCGGACGTCGCTGCGGTCGTCCGGATGGCGGAGTCGCAGGCGCGGCGCGGTCCCGACGGCGAGGGCATCTTCAGCCTCGGCAGCCGCTGCTTCGGCCACCGGCGCCTGTCCATCATGGACCTGAGCCAGCGCGCCCACCAGCCCTTCATCGACAATCTGCTCGGCCTGGGCATCGTCTTCAACGGCGCCATCTACAACCATCACGAGCTGCGCGCCGAGCTGCAGGCGCAAGGCTATCAGTTCGCCTCCACCGGCGACACCGAAGTCATCATCAAGGCCTGGCATGCATGGGGACCGGCCGCCCTGGACCGGCTGTACGGCATGTTTGCGTTTGCCCTGTGGGAACGCGATAGCGGCATCACCTACCTGGCCCGCGACCGGCTCGGCATCAAGCCGCTGTACTACGCGCAGGACAAGGAGCGGCTGCGCTTCGCCTCCACGCTGCCGGCCCTGCTCAAGGGCGGCGGCATCGACACCACGCTGGATACGCAGGCACTGCATCATTACCTGAGCTGGCATGCGGTGGTGCCGGCGCCGCTGACGATGCTGCGCGGCGTGAGGAAGCTCGCGCCCGCGACCTGCATGACAGTGCATCCCGACGGCCGCAGCGAAACCACCACCTGGTGGCGGCTCGACTTCCCCGGCAAGGCCGAAGACCAGGAACGCAGCTTCGGGGAATGGCGCGACATGGTGCTGGAATCGCTGCGCCTGTCGGTCAAGCGGCGCCTGGTGGCCGACGTGCCGGTCGGGGTGCTGCTCTCGGGCGGGCTGGATTCCAGCCTGATCACCGGCCTGCTGGCCGAAGCCGGCACGAAGGACCTGCGCACCTACTCGATCGGCTTCGAGGCGGTGGACCAGGAGGCCGGCGACGAGTACTACTACTCGGACCTGATTGCGAAGCACTACGGCACGGTGCATGAGAAGCTGCACATTCCCGCCGACCATCTGCTGGCCTCGCTGCCGGATGCGATCGCCGCGATGTCCGAGCCCATGGTCAGCCACGACTGCGTGGCTTTCTACCTGCTGTCGCAGGCGGTGTCGAAGCATAGCCGCGTGGTGCAGAGCGGCCAGGGCGCCGACGAGGTGTTCGGCGGCTATCACTGGTATCCGCCGCTGGCCGACATCCATGACGACGAAGCCGGCGTGGCGGCCTATCGCAAGGTGTTCTTCGACCGCGGCCACCAGGACCTGCTGGGACTGCTTCAGGCCGGCAAGGACATGCCCGACTGGAGCGGCGACTTCCTGCGCGGCCATTTCGCGATGCCCGGCGCGAACAGCGCGATCGACCGCGCGCTGCGCCTCGACACCACGGTGATGCTGGTCGACGACCCGGTCAAGCGGGTCGACAACATGACCATGGCCTTCGGCCTGGAAGCGCGGGTGCCCTTCCTCGACCATGAACTGGTGGAGCTGGCGGCGCGCATCCCGGCGCGCCACAAGATCGCCGAGGGCGGCAAGCATGTGCTGAAGGAAGCGGCGCGCCGCGTGATACCGGCCGCGGTGATCGACCGGCCCAAGGGCTATTTCCCGGTGCCGGCGCTGAAGTACCTGCGCGGCGACTTCCTGGAGTATGTGCGCGGCCTGCTCGACTCGCCGCGCGCGCGCGAACGCGGCCTGTTCCGGCGCGACGCGGTGGAACGCATGCTGGCCGACCCCGACAGCGCCATCACGCCGCTGCGCGGTTCCACCCTGTGGCAGCTGGCGCTGCTGGAAGCCTGGCTGCAGACCAACGGCCTGTGACGCGGCCGCCCACCGATGAATATGGAAAGAAGCAAATGAACACTCCGCAACAACAAGGCGCCGCCGGCATCACCTTGCCGCCGTCGCTGGCCACCGACGCTGAAACAAGCATCGCGCCGCACGCCAATGTGATCCTCGATTGCGGCTGGGGCCGCCTGATGTACGCGCCCTCATTCGAATCCACCAGGCTGCTGGCCTCGGAACTGATGCAGGAAGAAGCCGGCAAGCGCGACATCGCGCTGTACGTGCAGGCGCCGCAGCTGTTGCTGGCCGAAGCGCCGGCCAGCCTGTTCCTCGATCCATCATTGATGTTCCGGCGGCCTTTGTCGGCCGATGCGCCGGCGGCCGGCACCGCGCCGGGCGTCGTGATACGTCGCCTCACCACGCGTGCCGACATTGCCGCGATGAACCGGCTCTACAGCATGCGCGGCATGGTGCCGCTGGAGCCGCGCACCGTGTGGCGGCAGCGCGAATCGGATGCCCTGATCTACCTGATCGCCGAGGACGAGCGCACGGGCGAAGTGATCGGCTCGGTGATGGGCGTGGACCATGTGCTGGCCTTCGGCGACCAGGAAGGCGGCAGCAGCTTCTGGTGCCTGGTGGTCGACCCGCAAACCACCATGGCCGGCGTCGGCACGTCGCTGGTGAACCAGCTGATCGATCTCTTCACCAGCCGCGGCCGCGCCTTCCTCGACCTGTCGGTGCTGCACACCAACCAGAATGCGATCGGCCTGTACCAGAAGCTGGGCTTCGAGCAGGCCAGCGGCTTTGCGGTCAAGCACAAGAACTCCATCAACGAGCGGCTGTTCATCGATACCGCCGAGGTGTCGGCGCTCAATCCCTATGCCCGCATCATCGTCGACGAAGCGCGGCGGCGCGGCATCGGCGTGGAAATCGTCGATGCCGAGGCCGGCATCTTCAAGCTGCGCCATGTCGGCCATGAAATGCTGTGCCGGGAATCCCTGACCGAACTGACCGGCGGCGTCGCCATGACCTGGTGCCAGGACAAGGTGCTGACGCTGCGGCGCCTGGCGTCGGTCGGCCTGCGCGTGCCGCAGCAGCGGGTGGCCGGCGACGCCGGGGCCGACGCCGCCTTTCTGCGCGAGCATGGCGAGATCGTGGTCAAGCCGGCGCTGGGCGAACAGGGCAAGGGCATCAGCATGGGCGTGCGCACCGAAGAGGACCTGGCCGATGCGATACAGCGGGCGCAGAAGGAAGGCGGCCACGTGGTGCTGGAGCAATTCTGCAGCGGACAGGACCTGCGCATCGTCGTGATCGGCTACAAGGTCGTGGCCGCGGCCGTACGCCGGCCGGCCGAAGTCACCGGCGATGGCCAGTCCGCGCTGGCGCAGCTGATCGAGCGCCACAGCGCGCGGCGCGCGGCCGCCACCGGCGGTGAAAGCCGCATTCCGATGGATGCCGAGACCGAGCGCTGCCTGGCCGAGCAGGGCCTGACGATGGCATCGGTGCCGCAAGACGGCCAGCGGGTGCAGGTGCGCAAGACCGCGAACCTGCACACCGGCGGCACCATCCACGACGTCACCGCCTCGCTGCATCCGACGCTGCGCGCCGCGGCCGAAAGCGCGGCGCGGGCGCTGCGCATCCCGGTGGTGGGCCTCGACTTCCTGGTGCCTGCGCCGGACCAGGAAGAGTATGTGATCATCGAGGCCAACGAGCGTCCCGGCCTTGCCAACCATGAACCGCAGCCGACCGCGCAGCGCTTCGTCGACCTCCTGTTTCCCTATACCGCCTGAGCCCCCATGCAGAAACTCCCGATTGATGCCGACTACCTCAAGACCACGCTGCTGGAACTGCTGGCCATCCCCAGCCCGACCGGGCTGACCGATGAAATCGTCCACTACACCGGCGCCAAGCTCGAAGCGCTCGGCGTGGCCTATGAACTGACCCGGCGCGGCACGATACGCGCCGTCCTGCGCCGCAACCTGCCGGAGCGGCGGCGCACCAACCCGGCCTGCGCCATCGTCGCCCATCTCGACACGCTGGGCGCGATGGTGCGCGAGATCAAGCCCAGCGGCCGGCTGTCGCTGATGCCGGTGGGCACCTGGTCCAGCCGCTGGGCCGAAGGCGGCCGCGTCACGCTGTTTACCGATACCGGCCGCGAGCGCGGCTCGGTGCTGCCGCTGATGGCCTCGGGCCATGTGTACAACGAGGCGATCGACAGCCAGCCGGTCAACTGGGACCAGCTCGAACTGCGCATCGACGCGCCGATCTCGTCGGCCGCGGACGCAAGGGCGCGCGGCATCCAGATCGGTGACTTCGTCGCCTTCGACGCCGCGCCGGAAGTGCTGGAAAACGGCTACATCGTCTCGCGCCACCTGGACGACAAGGCCGGCGTGGCCGCCGTGCTGGCCGCGTTGAAGGCCGTGGTCGACAGCAAGGCCACGGTGCCGATGAACTGCCACCTGGTGTTTACGCTGACCGAGGAAGTCGGCTCGGGCGCCCGCGCCGTGATCGAGAGCGACGTCAGCGAAGTCATCGGCGTGGACATCGGCCCGGTGGCCACCGGCCAGGGCGCGCATGAGCTGGGCGTCACCATCCCGCTGATGGATTCGGCCGGGCCGCACGACTACCACCTGACGCGGCGCCTGCTGCGGCTGTGCGAGGACCATGGCATCCCCAGCCACCGCGACGTGTTCCGCTTCTACCATTCCGACGCCAGCGCGGCGGTGAATGCGGGCCACGATGTGCGCACTGCCCTGCTGTGCTTCGGCGCCGACGCCTCGCACGGCTATGAGCGCACCCATCTGTCGGGCCTGGTCAACCTGGCGGAGCTGCTGGCGCTGTATATCCAGAGCGGCCCCACCATCGCCAGCGACCGCGAGCGCTGGGTCGATTCGGTGGAAGGCTTTTCCCACCAGCTCGACGCCGACCAGCTGGCGCGCGCCGACACGCCGCTGCCGGACGCGAACGAACTGGTGCGGCCGGGCGAGACGGCCGCGACGGACGAGGAAAAGGGCGGCGCCAAGGCCTGATCAGGCGGCAACGCCCCTCATGCCGGCTGCTGCGGCGCCTGCTGCAGCGGCAGCCGCAGCACCGCCACGCCCTCGCCCACCGCCGGATGCACATCGAAGCCCAGCTTCCTGACCATGTCCAGCAGCGGCCGGTTGTCCAGCAGCGCCTCGCCGATGATTTCCCGGGTGCCGCGGCTCCTGCAATAAGCGATCAGCTTGTGCATCAGCATCATGCCCAGCCCGCGCCCCTTCATGTCGGAACGCACGATGATGGCAAACTCGGCCTTGATGTTGTCGGGGTCGGCAATGGCGCGCGCCACACCCAGGGTTTCCTGGCTGCCATCGGCACGCCGGCGCACCGCAACAAAGGCCATCTCGCGGTCATAGTCGATCTGGGTCAGGCGCGCCAGTTGCGACGGCCGCAGCTCGCGCATGCGGGAGAAGATGCGAAAGCGCACATCCTCGGGGTCGAGCGCATTGAAGAAGTGCAGATGTTCCTCGCCATCCTCGGGCCGGATCGGCCGCAGCAGCAGCGTCCCGCCCTGCCATGGCACCGTTTCCTCCAGTTCGTTCGGATAGGGCCGGATCGCCAGCCTGGCCCGCCCGTCGCCGACCGGACGCGGCGCCAGCTTGACGCGTGCATCCAGCGCGATCACGCCGTTGGCATCGGCCAATAGCGGATTGATGTCGAGCTCGACGATCTCCGGGATATCGGTCACAAGATGCGACAGCTTGACCAGCGTCAGGCAGATGGCGTCGATGTCGGCCGGCGCCTGGTTGCGGTAGCCGCGCAGCAGTTTGGCAACCCGTGTGCGCGCCACCATCGCCTGCGCCAGCGGCATGTTCAGCGGCGGCAACTCCATCGCATGGTCGGCGGTGACTTCCACGGCGATGCCGCCCTGGCCAAACAGCAGCACCGGACCAAAGACGGGGTCGGTGGCAACGCCGACGATCAGCTCGTGCGCGCGCGGACGGCGCGCCATGGCCTGCACGGTGAAGCCCGACAGCGTGGCATCGGGCAGCAGGCCGCGCAGGCGCCGCTGCATCGCGGTGGCGGCGGCCAGCACCGCCGGCGCGTCCTCCAGGTCCAGCACCACGCCGCCGACATCGGACTTGTGGCTGATCTGCGGCGACAGGATCTTCAGCGCCACCGGGAAGCCGATCTCGCTGGCCGCTGCCGCCGCTTCCTCGGCGCCGGCAGCGGTGCGGGTGGCCACCACCGGTATGCCATAGGCGGCCAGCAGGCGATGGGATTCGGGTTCGCTCAGCATGCTGCGGCAGCTGGAGAGCACCTCGCGCACCAGTTCGCGGGCGGCGGCGCGGTCGGCGCCGAAGTCCTGCGGCAGCGACGGCGGCACCTGCATCAGCAGTTCCTGGTTGCGCCGGTACTGCACGATCTGCATGAAGCCGCGCACCGCTTCCTCGGGCGTGTCGTAGGTGGGTATGCCCTGGTCGGCAAACACCTGGCGCGCCGCCGCCAGCCCATCGCCGCCCAGCCAGCAGGCCAGCACATTGCGCGCGCTCCTGGCCAGGAGCGGCGCGACTGCCTCGGCCACGTCCATGCTGGGCACGATGGCGGTCGGCGCATGGATGAACAGCAGCGCATCCGAGCCCGGATCGGCCAGCAGGAGTTCGGCCGCCTGCCGGTAGCGTTCGGCCGGCGCATCGCCGATGATGTCGACCGGATTGCCATGCGACCAGGTCAGCGGCAGCACCGCGTCCAGCGCTTCCAGGGTTTGCGGCGCCAGCGTGGCGAGCTTGCCGCCGTCGGCGATCAGGGCGTCGGTCGCCATCACGCCCGGGCCGCCGCCATTGGTGAGAATGCAGAGCCGCTCGCCCACCAGCGGCCGCGCCCGTCCCAGCGTTTCCACCGCAGAAAACAGGTCTTCGGTGGAATCCACCCGCAGCATGCCGGCCCGGCGTATCGCGGCGTCGTACACATCGTCCGCGCCGGCCATGGCGCCGGTATGCGAGGCCGCCGCACGCGCGCCTTCGGCGGCGCGGCCGGCCTTGATCACCAGCACCGGCTTGCTGCGCGCTGCCGCCCGCGCCGCCGACATGAATTTGCGGGCATCGCGGATGTCCTCTATATAGAGCAGGATGGCGCGGGTGGCGCTGTCGCCGGCCAGATAGTCGAGCAGGTCGCCGAAGTCGATGTCGGCCGCTTCGCCCAGCGACACGAAGCGCGAGAAGCCGATGCCGCGACTGCCGGCCCAGTCCAGCACGCCCGTCACCAGCGCGCCCGACTGCGACACGAAGGCCAGCTTGCCGGGGCGTGCGCCGATATGCGCGAAGCTGGCGTTGAGGCCGATGCCGGGCACCAGCATGCCCACGCAATTGGGGCCGAGGATGCGCAAGAGCGAGGTGCGCGCCGCGTCCAGCATGCGCTGCTTCAGGCTCACGCCATGCCGGTCCACGGCGCTGCCGAGGCCGGCCGTCAGCACGATGGCGGCGCGGGTGCCGCGCGCGCCCAGCTGCGCGATCAGGTCGGGCACCGTGTGCGGCGGCGTGCAGATGACAGCCAGGTCGGGCGCCGCCGGCAGCGCGGCCACGTCGCGGTAGACCGGCCGGCCGGCGAGTTCATCGTACTTGGGATTGACCGCATACAGCTCGCCGCGGAAGCCGCCGGCCAGCAGATTGGCCAGCACGGTGGCGCCCACGCTGTGCGGCCGCGCCGACGCGCCGATCACCGCGACCGACTTCGGCTCGAACAGGTATTGCAGGTTGCGTGTGCTCATGAAGCGCTCCACAAGAGGGGTATCGGAACATTTTGACCTGGGTCAAACGCCGCAGAAACATGGCGCGGCACAGCATCGGAACAGTGGACTGCCGGGTAAGAGAATCTTAGGCTAGACATGCAAACCTTTCCAAAATTCCAATGAGGAGATTGTGATGAGCTACAAGACCATTGTGGTGCATGTCGACCGGTCCAGGCATGCGCCGCAGCGTATCCGCATCGCCGCCGAGCTCGCCCTGCGCGACAATGCCCACCTGACCGGCGTGGCCATGACCGGCATCTCGCGCTATCTGCTGGAAGGCGACGTGGTCAATCAGCATGAGCCGGTTCTGGTCACCCATCTCGACTATCTTCACAAGGAGGCCGAACAGGCGCTGGCACAGTATGAGGAGACCGTGCGCCGCATGGGCGTGCTTTCCTGGGAAAAACGCCTGATCGACGACGAGCCCGCCGGCGGCCTCAGCCTGGAAGCGCGCTATGCCGACCTGGTGGTGATGAGCCAGACCGACACCGGGGAATCGCTGCCGGGCATCATGAGCGACTTCCCGGAATATGTGGTGATGAACGCGGGCCGGCCGGTGCTGCTGGTGCCTTACGCCGGCGAGTTTCCGCATCTCGGCCGCAAGGTCCTGCTGGCCTGGGACGGCAGCATGGAAGCCAGCCGCGCCATCAACGGCGCCATGCCGATGCTGCGCCAGGCGCAGGAGGTGAAGGTGGTGGTATTCAATGCCGAGCGACAGGTCAATGTGCATGGCGAGCAGCCGGGCGCCGACCTGGCGCTTTACCTGGCGCGCCACGGCGTGAAGGTGGATGTGCTGCAGGAAACCACAGAGCAGGACAGCGGCAATGCGCTGCTGTCGCTGGCGGCCGATGTCGGTGCCGACCTGCTGGTGATGGGCTGTTATGCGCATTCGCGGTTCCGCGAAGTGCTGCTGGGCGGCGCCACCCGCACGGTGCTGGAATCGATGACGCTGCCGGTGCTGATGTCGCACTGACGCGGCACGCAGAGCGCCGCATCCGCAAGGGCGGCGCGGCGCTTCCGCTTCATTCATCCATCACAGCGCCGGCCCCAATCCCCATGGCGCCGGCGTGATATTGACAATGCTGGTGTAGAGCCGTTCGAAGTCCTGTTTCAGTTCCAGGCCAGCCAGCGGATCGCGGTTGCCGGCAAATGCCTCGCCAGCCTCCTGCCATTCCTGTTCGGTCAGATGCTCGCGCAGCGCCGGAAAGATCACCTCCTCTTCCAGCCGCATATGCCGGGTATAGAAATCGGCATAACGCTTCACCTGCTGCACGAAATACGCCAGTTCCACCGGCCCGCCGAATTCATGCCGGGCAAGCGCATGGGCCAGCCTGCGCACCATCGCCTCTCCCTGCGCATGCTGCACCTCCAGTTCCACCAGCATTGCATCATGCAGATGGGTATGGTTGCGCAGCGGCGCGAACAGGAAGCGGTCTTCCTTGGGATGATGCAGGCGCTCGGGGTATTCGCTGATATACAGCAGCATTGCGCGCAGCACCTTCAGGTCGGGCCGCAGGCCCTGTTCTTCCATGGCCCGCGCCAGGTGACGCATGCCATGCACCACGGCCGCGAGCCGCTCATGCTCTTCGTGAACGATGCGCAGCGCCAGCGGCTGCCTGCCTGCCGGCGCCGAAGAGGCGGCAGGGCCATGCTGGTCGATACGCTCGGCACTGTCAGTCGATGCCATGCCGCTCTCCTTATCGGTACACCATGACGGGGATGGTCGTGTGGGCCAGCACACGCTGCGTCTCGCTGCCCAGCAGCAGGCGGTCAAGGCCGCGCCGGCCATGCGACGCCATCCAGATGCAGTCGCAGCCGCGCTCCTCGGCCAGCGCAACGATTTCCCGCCACGGGTCGGGTGCATAGCGCACCACCAGTTCACAGCGCACATGCTCGCGCGCCGCGGCTGCCGCGACCGGCTCGATCAGTGCCTGCGCCTCCGCCCGCGCCGCTGCCTCGAAGGCATTGAGGTCGACCATGGCCCCGGCCTCGGGCAGCAGCGGATACATCACCGCGACCGACAGCACGACCAGTTCCGCCCCCGACTCGCGGGCAAAGGCAAGCGCCGCGTCAGCCGCCCTGGCCGACAGCGGCGAGCCGTCGCTGGCCACCAGTATCTTCGAAAACATCATCGTTCTCCCCACCCGGCTTCTCGCCGGTCAACAGATAGTGGACCAACTGGCGCACCGGCCTGATGGCCGCGCCGAATGGCAGGCTTTCCGATCCACGGAAGAACAGCCCGCGCTGCACATCGCCTTTCAACGCATAGGCCAGCCGCGTATCGATGCAGAACTGGCCCGCCCTGGGGTTGCCGTCGCGCAGCCCGCACTGGTGCAGGCAGTCGAAGGCGGCGATGCAGTCGCGCGCATGGGCGCGGCGCTGCAGCTTTTCCTCCTTCATCAGATAGCCTTCCAGCCAGGGCGTCTTGACCGCGCGCGCCGGCAGTCCGGCCGCGCTCATGAAGGTGACGATATCTTCCGGCTTCGCCTCGGCCAGCACGCGCTTGAATTCCGGATGGGCATCGCCCTCCTCGCTGACGGCGAAGGGGGTGCCGAGCTGCACGCCGCTGGCGCCCATCGCGATTAGCGCGCGTACCTGCTCATGGCTGTGGATGCCGCCGGCAACGATCAGCGGGATGCGCTCCGATTCCAGGCCCAGCTCGCGCAGCAGCGCCAGGGTGCCTTCCAGCACCGTGGGAAAGGCGAACTGCGGCGCATCGATGTCGGCGATGCGCGGTGCGCCGAGATGGCCGGCCGCAAAGCGCGGGTTCTCGATCACGATCGCATCCGGCAGGCGCTGGCGGCGCATCCATTTCTTCAGCAGGAGCGCAATGCCGCGCGCATCCGACAGGATGGGGATCAGCGCGGCATCGGGAAAGTCGGCGGTCAGTTCCGGCAGGTCAAGCGGCAGGCCGGCGCCCACCACGATGGCCTCGGCGCCGCTCTCGCAGGCCTGGCGCACATAGGAAGCGTACTCGGCCACGGCCCGCATCACGTTCACCGCGATCATGCCGCGTCCGCCGGCCAGCGCCAGCGCCGCGCGGATCTCGCGGTCCAGCGCCACCAGGTTGGCGGCATCGATGGCCGCCTTGTCGCGCGAGCGGCCGGTCTGCGCCATCAGGTCGGCATGATGGCGGCGCAGATCGACGCTGGAGATCGTGCCCAGCCCGCCCAGCCCGGCCACCGCGCCCGCCAGGCGATGCGCGGAAATCCCCACGCCCATGCCGCCCTGCACCACTGGCAGCAAGGTCTTGTTTCGAATGACGAGGGAAGGCAGATCGGTGGGCAGCACGGCGGGATTCCTGGAACAGTGAAGACCGGCCGACTGTAGCAAACGGTACCGTTTGAAAAATTGACATGGGTCAAAATTGCCCGGACGGTGCGGCGCGCCGGAACCGCGTCAATCGCACGTCGATACCCTTCCCCGACGCATGGCAATCAGGCCGCGCCTTCGCCCTCGCCTTCCTTGAAATGCGCGATCAGGAAGTCGATGAACACCCGCACCTTGGCCGGCAGCTGGCGCCGGCTCGGATAGAACACGTACAGGTCCGCCGGCGCCGGCGCATGGTCTGGCAGCACCACGCGCAGCCGTCCCGAAGCCAGGTATTTCGCCAGGTCCCATTCGGAGCGCAGCAGGATGCCATGCCCGTCGAGCGCCCAGCCCAGCACCACGTCGCCGTCGTTGCTCGACAGCGCGCCGCGCACCTTCACCAGCTGCTCGCGCCGACCGCGGCCGAGGCGCCAGAGGTTGCCCGGATCGTTGTTCTGGCGATGCAGGATGCAGCTGTGCCGCGCCAGTTCGTCGGGCGTCTCCGGCACGCCGGCGCGCTTCAGGTAGCCTGGCGATGCGCACAGGAAGCGCTTGTTGGCAAGGATGCGGCGGGCCGACAGCCGGGTGTCGGGCAGCGCGCCGAAACGGATGCCGAGGTCGAATGCCTCTTCCACCAGGTCGATCGGGCGGTCGGTCAGCTGCAGCTGCAGCTCTATGTCGGGATAGCTGCGGGCAAACGCCGATACCAGCGGCGCGATGGTGGTGCGGCCGAAACCCAGCGTGGCATTGACCCGCAGCAGGCCGCGCGGCTCGGCCCGGTGGCTGCTGACGGCATCCTCCATCTCGCGGATGTCGGCCAGGATGCGCTGCGCCTGCTCAAGATAGAGTTCGCCCTCGCTGGTCAGGCTGACGCGGCGGGTGGTGCGGTTGAGCAGCCGCACGCCGAGCCGCTGTTCCATCTGCGCCAGGCGCTTGGTCGCGGCCGGCGGCGTGATGCCGAGTTCGCGCGCGGCCGCCGACAGGCTGCCCTTTCTGGCCAGCGCGGCAAAGAAGGCCATTTCCGAGATGGCATCGGTTTTCATCATGGAGGCGAATCATAAACCCATCATTGCCCCTTGTGCGGCGAGTGGCGAAGCAGGCGCGCCTTTCACCCAGGGTAAATAATGGAATGAATCACAGCAAATAATCGTGCGTCCGCGGCAGGCTATGCTGTGGCCACTTTCCAACCCTGCCGGAACCCATCATGAGAATCGTAGAAATCCGCGAGAAAACCCTGCCGATCAGTTCGCCCATCCGCAACGCCTATATCGACTTTTCCAAGATGACGCTGTCGCTGGTGGCAGTGATCACCGATGTCATCCGCGATGGCAAGCCAGTGGTCGGCTATGGCTTCAACTCCAACGGCCGCTACGGCCAGGGCATGCTGATGCGGGAGCGCTTCATCCCGCGCATCATGGAAGCCGACCCGGCCTCGCTGGTCAACGACGAGGGCGACAACCTCGATCCGCACAGGATCTGGAACTGCATGTACACCAATGAAAAGCCGGGCGGCCATGGCGAGCGCTCGGTGGCGATCGGCACCATGGACATGGCGATCTGGGACGCGGTCGCCAAGATCGCCGGCAAGCCGCTGTTCCAGCTGCTGGCCGAGCGCTATGGCGACGGCAAGCCGAACCGCGAAGTGTTCGTCTACGCCGCCGGCGGCTACTACTATCCGGGCAAGGGCCTGGAAGCGCTGCAAAATGAAATGCGCAGCTATATCGACCGCGGCTACAGCGTGGTGAAGATGAAGATCGGCGGCGACAGCCTGGCCGAAGACCAGCGCCGCATCGAGGCGGTGCTGTCGGTGCTGAAGGACGGCCAGCGGCTCTGCGTCGACGCCAACGGCCGCTTCGACATGGACACCGCCATCGCCTACGCCAAGGCGCTTGGCCAGTACAACCTGTTCTGGTACGAGGAAGCCGGCGACCCGCTGGACTATGAGCTGCAGTCCATCCTGCGCAGCTATTACAAGAATCCGATGGCCACCGGCGAGAACCTGTTCTCGATGCAGGATGCGCGCAACCTGATCCGCTATGGCGGCATGCGCGCCGACCGCGACTGGCTGCAGTTCGACTGCGCGCTGTCCTACGGCCTGGTCGAGTACCTGCGCACGCTGGACATGCTGCGCGAGCACGGCTGGTCGCCCAGCCGCTGCATCCCGCACGGCGGCCACCAGATGTCGCTCAACATCGCTGCCGGCCTGGGCCTGGGCGGCAATGAATCCTATCCGGACCTGTTCCAGCCCTTCGGCGGCTTCCCGGACGGCGTCGAGGTGAGGGACAGCCGCATCGTGATGCCTGAGCTGCCTGGCATCGGCTTTGAAGGCAAGTCCAACCTGATCAGCGTGATGCAGGAACTGAGCGCCTGATTCACGCTGGCCCGGCAGCCAGACTCCTGGAAGCCTGGCCGTGACGTTCGTGGATGCGTGATGCCCGTAACGCCTCATGCAAGGCCGTGGCGGATGGAAGGGTGGAATACCCCGCACCGCATCCTCTGACTGCAATGCAATCGCCCTTCCGTCCGCAACCTCAACAGCATCTGCTGCTTCGCAGTGACGCCCTTCCCTGTCGCCACAACACGATCGCACTGTCGTCCTGAGCAGATCGGAAATCCGCCCCGGCAGGTGACATGGTGATCGGGTCCACTGCGTTTTCGGCCTTGATCGACCGCTGGCGGAATGCCCCTTCGGGGTATTCCGCCCTACGACGTCTGAGCGCCTGATACCACGGTGACGATCCGTCGAGATACATACGCCGCCAGGCTGCTTTTTGCCCGCAAAACAACAAGTAGCCGAAAGCCGAACACCAGAATTGATACCTGCAAGCAATTCGTGGCAAGATCATGCCAGTTGCTACCAGGAATTATCATGACCAATCTTCTTTTCCGCCTGGAACGACGCGCCCGTTTTGCAATGGGTGGCGTTGCCTGTCTCACCCTGCTCGCGCTGGCGCTGTTCAACAGCCGCCTGATCGAGTCCCAACCTTCCTACGATGCCTACGGCTGGTACACCGTCAACCCCATGCGCCAGGGCATGCTGATTGCGCGCCGCATGGACAGCGAATCCGCCTGCCGTGAATCGGCGGTAGCCCATGCCATCAGTTGCATGCAAGGCAAATCGCTGAATGCCGAACTGGTTGCCTCGTCGCAATCGCATTAACGAAATTGCATCACAGAATTTTTTTCCTGAAATTGTCATTGCGGTATTGAGTTGCAGAAACTTGATTTCTAGAATGGGTTCTTGCTTCCGGTAACCGTTCAGGAGTGCTGCAATGCTTGCCCGCCTCGTCCGTTTCGCATTTTCCGCATGCCTTGCCGCCGGCGCGCTCATGCATGCGCATGCGACCGCGCTCGATGCCCGGCTGAACGAACAGGTAGTCATGGTGCCGACGGCCAATGGCACCGCGCTGGAAACCACGATCTTCCGTCCGCCCGGCGACGGCCCCTTTCCCTTGCTGGTGATGAACCATGGCAAGCAGCCGGGCGACCCGCGCCTGCAGCCGCGCGACCGCTTCTATTACATGAGCAGGGAATTCGTGCGGCGCGGCTATGCGGTGATGGTGCCGATGCGCACCGGCTTTTCCCGCTCCGGCGGCGACTACGTGGATTACGGCTGCAACATGACCGGCAACGGCTATCTGCAGGCGATGGACCTGCGCGCCACGATTGCCTATGCGCGCAGCCAGGGCTGGGTGGATGGCGAGCGCATCCTGGTGGCGGGCCAGTCCTATGGCGGCCTGGCAACGCTGGCGGCGGGCGCCGGCGCCCTGCCCGGCGTGCGCGGCCTGCTCAACTTTGCCGGCGGCCTGCGCGCCGATGGCGGCGACTGCCAGTGGAAGACGGCGCTGGTCGAGGCCTTTGCCGCCTACGGCAGCCGCAGCACCCTGCCCAGCCTGTGGTTCTACGGCGCCAATGACAGCTACTTCAATCATGAACTGGCCGGCCGGCTGCATCAGGCCTATGTCGCCGCCGGCGGCCAGGCGCAGCTGGTCGCTTACGGCGCCTTCAAGCACGATGCCCACGGCATGGTCGGCAGCCGCGACGGTTTCGCAGTGTGGTGGCCGCAGGCGCGCGGCTTCCTGCAGCGCCTGGGCATGCCGACCGAGGAAGCCGTGGCGATCGCCGAAGATGCGCCGATTCCGCGCAGCGACTTCGCCGCCGTGGGCGATATCGATTCCGTGCCCTTCCTGCGCGAGCGCGGCCGCGAAGCCTATCGGGCCTTCCTGGCCAAGTCGACGCCGCGCGCCTTCGCGGTCTCGGCCAGCGGCGCATGGAGCTGGGCCGAGGAAGGCGAGGATCCAGCCGGCCGGGTGCTCAAGGCCTGCCAGGCCAATAGCCAGCAGCCGTGCCGGCTGTATGCGGTGGACGATTATGTGGTCTGGAACAACGATGCGGCCGTGCCGGCCAATGTGGCCGGCGGCGAGCGCCAGGAAACGGTGGATCCGGGACTGACCGCATCGCTGCGCGGCCGCTAACCGTCAGCCGGCGCGGCGCCAGGCCAGCAGATCATTGTTGGCCGGCAGCGCAAGGTCGGCCACCGGCGCGAGGCCTTGCGCATGCGCCAGCGCGTCGATGTCTTCCCGGTTGCGCAGCCCCATGTGCGGCGACTGCGCCCGCAGGCTGGCGTCGAACTGGGCATTGCTGGGCGTGGTGAACTGGCCGTCGCGCCTGAACGGGCCGTAGATGCACAGCATGCCGCCCGGCGCCAGCACCCGGCCTATGCCGCGGAACATGGATTGCACCTCCGGCCACGCCATGATGTGGCAGGTGTTGGCGGTATAGACCGCGTCGAACGGGCCGGCCGGCCAGTCGTCCGACCCGGCGTCGAGCAGCAGCGGCGGCAGCACGTTGGGCAAGGCCGCGCCGTCCAGCCAGGCCCGGATGGCGGCATGGTTGGCGGCAAGGTCGCTGGTCTGCCACAGCAAATGCGGCATGGCGGCGCCGAAATGCACCGCGTGCTGGCCGGTGCCGCTGCCGATTTCCAGCACGGTATGGCAGCCGCGCAGCAGATCACGCAATGCAGCAAGAATGGGTTCGCGGTTGCGGGCGCTGGCGGCGGAAAATGGCTTGCTGATCATCTGGATAGGAACGTTCGGGGGCTGTTGCTGAGGGGTTTGTCATCCAATGCGATGCAACATACGCGGGTGTTTCCTACATGAATTGCCGGCGTTTTCCTACGTGCGGCCAAAGCCGGAAATGCTTTAATTATTTCGCCTGTACATGCATCGCCCATATTGCCGCCAGGCGGCAGATCACCGACCAAGCCGAGGAAGCCCATGAACAGCACTGACGAAGCCATCCTGACCTTTGCCGAAGCCTTTTCCCGGCTCGGCGACCGCAAGTACCGCGACCTGTACGTGGAGGCGCTGGCCTCCATCGTGCGCATGGCCAAGGCGGAGGAACGCTATGCGGCCCAGACTGGCCAGGAAGCGGATGAGCCGCTGTGCTGGCCGGCGGCGCCGTCCGAGGGTGTTCCGCTGCTGCACTGAGGTGCCGCAGCGGGCGCCGAACTCGGACCGCGCCGCTTCAGACCCGGTTTACGCTCCCGGGCGCTTCATCTGGCAGGAGCTGGGCTGCGCCGCCACATAGGTGTCGATCTTCTGGTCGGTGCGCCAGCCGTAACCGGTGTTTTCCTGGTCGTACTTGACGTCCTTGCCATTGGTCTTCACCCAGGTCGCCACCACCAGCGGCTGCTGCACCTGGTGGTCGGTCTTGCGCATCTCCACCTCGCCGTTCAGGCTCTTGACCTTCATGCCCTCCATCGCAAAGGCCACCTTCACCGGGTCGGTCGACTTGCTATCCTTGATTGCCTTGGACAGCATGGACACCACGGTGTAGGTATCCATCACATAGAAGTCATCGTTGAACTTCTGCTTGAAGGCGTCGGCGATGTCGGCGCCCATGAAGGTGTCGTTGTTGACGTTCCAGTAGGAAACCTGCTTGACGCGGTCGGCGCCGGCGGCGCCCATCGCGGTCGGCACGCCGCTGGTGGCGGCGTAGTAGGTGTAGAAGTTGGCCTTCAGGTCGGCATCCTTGGCAGCCTTGATCAGCAGCGCCAGGTCCGCGCCCCAGTTGCCGGTCACGACCGTGTCGGCGCCGGACGCCTTGATCTTGGCGATGTACGGCGAGAAGTCCTTGACCTGCGCGATCGGATGCAGGTCGTCGCCGACGATCTGGATGTCCGGACGCTTGCGCTTCAGGTAATCCTTGGCGGCGCGGGTGACCTGGTGGCCGAAGGAGTAGTTCTGGCCGATGATGTAGACCTTCTTGATGCTCTGGTCCTTGGCCATGTAGCTGGTCAGGCCTTCCATCTTCATGTCGGAATTGGCGTCGAAGCGGAAATGCCAGAAGCTGCACTTGCTGTTGGTCAGGTCGGGGTCGATCGCCGAATAGTTCAGGAACACGACTTCCTTGCCCGGGTTGCGTTCATTGTGCTTGTTGACGGCATCCACCAGCGCCAGCGCCACCGCCGAGCCATTGCCCTGCGCGATATAGCGATAACCCTGGTCGATCGCGCTCTTCAGCTGCGACAGCGACTCCTGCGGGCTGAGCTTGTTGTCGAAGGCGGTGAACTGCAGCGTATGCTCGCCGGCCCATTTTTCCTTGTTGGCCTTGTCGGCGATGAGCTGGAAGCTGTTCAGGATATTGCTGGAAATCGGCGACATCGGGCCGGAGAAGGCATCGATGACGGCAACCTTGACGGTTTCGGCGCTGGCGGTCTGGACGGTGAAGGCAGCGGCGACGGAAAGCGCGCACGCAAGCGTGCGGGTGGGAAATGCCATTGTTCTTGTCTCCTGAGATGAAGCGTGATGCGGCTGCATACGCTCTTATAATCGCGCGCCGGGCAAGCCCGGCGCGCGTCCATCTTCTCCGTCCGGATAACGAAAGTCAAGAAGCCGCGGGCTCGGTATCTTTCGGTTCGGCTGCCCCGGTAAAGAAACGCTCGCCCAGTTCTTCCAGGCCCAGCGACTGCAGCACCGCCTGCAGCCGCTCGGACGGCCGCCGGCGCGGCAGGTTCTGATAGCTGGCCACGATCAGCTCATTCTTCATCGAATGCTCCCAGCCCACCAGTTCGGTCACGGTGACCTGGTAGCCATGCGCCTCCAGCTGCAGGCAGCGCAGCACATTGGTGAGCTGGCTGCCGAATTCCCGGGTATGCACCGGGTGGCGCCAGATCTCGGTCAGCGGGTCGCGCACCAGCGAGCGCGCCTTGTTCTTCTTCAGCACCGACGCCACCTCGGCCTGGCAGCATGGCACCAGCACGATGAAGCGGGCCTTCTTCTTCAGCGCGAAATGGATCGCGTCGTCGGTGGCGGTATTGCAGGCATGCAGCGCGGTCACCACGTCGATCTGTTCCGGCAGCCGGTCGGAAGTGATCGACTCGGCCACCGACAGGTTCAGGAAGGACATGCCGGCAAAGCCCAGGCGCGCCGCCAGTTCCTCGGACTTCTGCACCAGTTCGTCGCGGGTTTCGATGCCGTAGATATGCGAGCCCGGCGCCTGGTCCTTGAAGAACAGGTCGTACAGGATGAAGCCGAGGTAGGACTTGCCGGCGCCATGGTCCACCAGCCGGATCTCGGGCTGGTCCGCCAGCACCTGCCGCAGCAGCGGCTCGATGAACTGCACCAGGTGGTAGACCTGCTTGAGCTTGCGGCGGCTGTCCTGGTTGAGCTTGCCGTCGCGGGTGAGGATGTGCAGTTCCTTGAGCAGCTCCAGCGACTGGCCGGAACGGATCTCGGCGGCCAGCGGATGCGGCTGGTCCTGCCGTTCCGGCGCTTGCGGCGCGCCGGCTTTTCGATGTTTCTTCACGCGTGCAGATTCCAGTGGTCGGGCCCGCCTTCGCCGTGGTGCTCCTCGAACTGCAGCAGCAGGTCGAAGCGCACATGGTCCGGCAGGCTGGGGTATTTCTCGCCGCTGAAGATGGCCTGGTATTCGGCCGCGGCGGCGCGGATGTCGGCCGGCACCGGGTAGTCGTCGAGATAGTCTTCCAGCCAGGCATCGCCGAGCTCATTCTTCAACTGCTCGCGCTGCTCGTCCGACAGCGACGCCAGGTCGCCGTCGCCGATGTCGATATGGCGCATCAGGGCATCGAGCTGCCCGGCGGATGTTGGCGGATCGAAAGTGTGCTTGTGCTTGGTCATAGGGTATGGGCTCCGCGGTTTCCTGTGGTGATCCAGGTGCGCCGGCAGCGCGGCAAGGGCGCCGGCCCCGAGGTCGCCATTCTACACAAGGGCCCTGCTTCGCATGGTGATGCGGCGCACAGGCGGGTTCTTTCAACCCATCGATGGGCCATGGCCTGAACCAGACCAGGCCCGCTGCCACTTAAGGCCGCCCTTTCGCCTGACATGCACGCCGCAAGGCAGTCGGAAGCGCCGATGCGGCCATGTCGCATCGATCCCGGCGCCGAGCATGCCTGTCTGAAGGCAGGCGCCACGCCATCCCGCCCGCATCGGCGCCAGCCCGGTCGCAGGCACCATCCCATCCAAGGAAACTTCATGAAATGCACGATCCTCACCGCCATGCTGGGCATGGCCGTCCTTTCCGGCTGCGAATCGATGCCGGTCAGCATGGGCGCACCGGCCGCCAAGACCGCCGCCAC
Source organism: Noviherbaspirillum soli (assembly GCF_015352955.1). Taxonomy (GTDB): domain Bacteria; phylum Pseudomonadota; class Gammaproteobacteria; order Burkholderiales; family Burkholderiaceae_D; genus Noviherbaspirillum_A; species Noviherbaspirillum_A soli. The sequence goes on along the minus strand of NZ_JACYOX010000002.1, from coordinate 185,479 downwards.
CGGCTCGGCCGGCGGCGCCAATGCGCAGAGCGCCAACAGCCAGCTGGAACGCTGCGACAAGTCGCTGGGCACCATTGCCTTCGTCGAGGACGCCAGCCAGCCATGGATTGCGCAACTGACGCAGCAGTACAACATCCAGTCAACGGTCCCGCTGCTGCGCCTGATGGCGCAGCAGTCCAACTGCTTCGTGATCGTCGAGCGCGGCCGCGCCTTCCACAACATGAACATGGAGCGCGACCTTGCCGCCAGCGGCGAACTGCGTTCCACCAGCAAGATGCAGAAGGGACAGATGGTGGCCGCGGACTACACCGCCACGCCCAGCATCAGCTTCAGCGCGCGCGGCACCGGCGGCATCGGCGCGGCGGTCGGCGGCTGGCTGGGGCCGATCGGCGCGCTGGCCGGGTCGGTGCGTTCCAATGAAGCGTCCACCATGCTGCTGCTGACCGACAACCGGTCCGGCGTGCAGCTGGCCGCCTCCGAGGGCAGCGCCAAGAACTGGGATCTGGGCATTGCCGGCGGCCTGTTCGGCGGCGGCGCATGGGGCGGCGCCGGCGGCTTTACCAATACGCCGCAGGGCAAGGTGCTTGCCGCCGCGTTCATGGATTCCTATAACGGCCTGGTCCGGGCGGTGCGCAATTACAAGGCGCAGGAAGTCGAGGGCGGGCTGGGCAATGGCGGCACGCTGAAGGTCAACTGACAGGGCAGGCCGCGCCGTTCCCGACGCCTTCGGCGAGCGCTGCGGGAACGGCGCAGGGCTTGCAGGCCCAGCCGGCTTGCGAAAGTCCGCGGGCCCGGGCCTCAGCCTCCGGGCCGGATCATGTCTTCCGGCCTGACCCATTGCTCGAACTGCTCCGCCGTCACGTACCCCAGCGCCAGCGCCGTGTCCTTCAGCGTGCCGCCCTGCTTGTGCGCCTGCTTGGCGATCTGCGCCGCCTTGTCATAGCCGATGTGCGGCGCCAGCGCCGTCACCAGCATCAGGGACCGCTCCATCAGGTCGGCGATGCGCTCCTGGTTGGCTTCGATGCCGTGCGCGCAGTGCTCGTCGAAGCTGTGCATGCCGTCGGCCAGCAGCCGCACGCTCTGCAGGAAGTTATGCGCCAGCAGCGGCTTGAACACATTCAGTTCGAAATTGCCCGACGCGCCCCCGAAGTTGATCGCGACATCGTTGCCAAACACCTGGCAGCACAGCATGGTCATGGCTTCGCACTGGGTCGGGTTGACCTTGCCGGGCATGATGGAGCTGCCCGGCTCGTTCTCGGGAATCGTGATCTCGCCCAGGCCGGAGCGCGGGCCGGAGGCCAGCCATCGCACGTCATTGGCAATCTTCATCAGCGCCGCCGCCAGGGTCTTCAATGCGCCGTGCGCCGACACCAGCTCGTCATGCGCGGCCAGCGCGGCGAATTTGTTGGGCGCGCTGACGAAGTCCAGGCCGGTACGCTGGCGCAACTGCGCCGCCAGCCGGTCGCCGAACTCGACGTGGGTGTTCAGGCCGGTTCCCACCGCCGTGCCGCCGGCGGCCAGGCGCAGCAGCGGCGTCAGGGTGGCGCGCACCATCTGGCCCGCATGGTCGAGCTGGGCGACATAGCCGGAAAACTCCTGGCCCAGCGACAGCGGCGTGGCGTCCTGCAGGTGGGTGCGGCCGATCTTGATGATGCCGGCAAAGGCGTCCGCCTTCTGCTGCAGCGTGGCGCGCAGCTGGTCGAGCGCCGGCAGCAGGTGCGCCGACACCGCCCGCGCCGCGGCCACATGCATCGCCGTCGGGAAAATATCGTTGGACGACTGGCCCATGTTCACATCGTCATTCGGATGCACCAGCCGCGCCTGGCCGCGTTCGCCGCCGAGCAGTTCGGAGGCGCGGTTGGCCAGCACCTCGTTCATGTTCATGTTGCTCTGGGTGCCGGAACCGGTCTGCCAGACCGACAGCGGAAATTCCTGCGCATGCGTGCCGGCGATGACTTCATCGGCAGCGCGCACCAGCGCATCCGCGCGGTCGGCCGGCAATAGCGACAGGTCGCGGTTGACCACCGCCGCCGCCCGCTTGACCTCGGCCAGCGCATCGACCAGCTCCGCCGGCATGCGTTCGGAAGAAATGCGGAAGTGTTCCCGCGAACGCTGGGTCTGCGCGCCCCACAGCCGCTCGGCGGGGACGTCGATCGGGCCAAAGGTGTCGCGTTCGGTTCTGGTGCTCATGCGCCGCTCCTGTTGAAAGATAGACATTGGACTTCGAACGCGGCGCAAGTTCCCGGGCGCGGAGTCGCCTAGTCGCCAAGCTCGCGCCAGCCTTTCCGCCTGGCCTGGCGCGACGAGGCTGGTCCGCCGTCGTCAGGCCTGCCGCTGACGATACCTGCGCTGTCGGACGCCAGTGTGCCGCTGACGCCGCTGGTCAGGCGCAAGGTCCGGATGCCGGTCAGCAAGGCAGTCGCGGTGAAGAGGGAACTGACCGAGTCTGCACGCGGCAATGCCAGGCCGCTGCCAAGGTCCATCGCATACAGCCAGGCCGAACCGCCCTGCCCGCAGGCATCGTTCGACGGCACATTGCCCACCGCCTTCAGCATGCCCAGCTGAAGGTCCATGTCGACATTGACGCGTTCGCCGGCGGACGCGTTGCCGGGGTTGAGGTCGACATACCAGCCCTTGTCGCGGCCCCAGTCCAGCGTATCGCCGGCAATGCTCCGGGTGTTGCCGTTGACGGACGCAGTCAGGGTACGCGGCCTGAGCACGCCTTCCGTGCGCACCTTGCCCAGGCCGGTATTGCCCAGTTCATCCTTGACGACATAAATGCTTTGCTGCGACACATCGGCGATGTCGCTCAGGCCAAGATAGCGCCCGGTGCCAACCGCAACCACCGCGTAGCGCTGGCCGCGGCTGCGCACGACCGCCAGTTCGGGCCGGGTAGTCACGGGCTGCGTGCCGACATTGCCGACGTTGCCCAGCTCGGCCAGCTTCAGCACACTGCCGGCGCCGATATCGAACCGCCACAGGTTGCCCAGCAGGTCGCCGCCATAGACATGGCGGGCGGCATTGTCCAATGGGCTTTCGACCCAGGCATTGATGCGGGCCAGGCCGGAAGGGGCGCCGGCGCTGCCTTCGCCCGTGCCTATTTTCCTGATCAGGCTGCCGCTGGCCGCGTTCAGCACATAGAGGTAGCCTTTGCCATCGCCCGGAACGGCATTGTTGTAGCCCGAGGCGAAGATCACCACCCAGGCGCCATCGGGATTCTTGGCGATGACGGGATTGCCAAAACCGAGACCGAGGTCGCTGTCATCGGCGGCGGTGTATTGCCACAGCGCCCTGGGCGCATCCGGGTCGGTGATGTCGAGCGCATAGTAGCCGCGCCCGCCTGCGCCATAGCCGCCGACCAGGATGGTGCGCCAGTCACCGGCCGCGCAGGCCGCGGGCGCGTTCGGACAGATGTCGCCCGCCACCGGAGAAGCGTCGACATAGGGGCGATGCATGGCCGCATAGTTGCGGTCGGCCAGCAGGTAAAGCCGCGGCAGCATCGGGGCGGGCACGTAGGCCCAGGCTTCCTTGCCGGCATCGGCGCCGCTCACATGAAAGGCGTGCAGCATGCCGTCGTTGGCGCCGACATAGACCCTGGCCGCGCGGCTTGCCCCGGCGGCCCGGAATGCGGCATGGCCGGCGTCGGCATAGTTGAACGCAGGCGCGCCGACATACAGCGGCTGGGCATTGACGATGTCGCCCAGCACCCGGTCGCGCGGCCGGAACAGCGCGCCGCTGCCGCCGGCGGCGCTGCTGTCGCCGCGCAGGTAGTTCACCAGCCGTTCGCCTGTCGCCAAAGCCAGTTGCGCGGCATTGAAGTCGCCGCACTGAGTGAGCCTGGCAGCCGGCGCGCAGAGAGAATTGAAATGGGCTTTTTCCGTATCGCTCAGGTTCTGCCAGGTGAAAGGCTTGAGCCGCGTGCCCGGCGATGCCGGCGCGTCGGTATGGATCACCCGGCTGCCGTCCTGCGCCTGGCGCCTGAGTTGCGCCTGGGCCGACCAGAGGACCTGCTGCGACACCGCGCCGCTGGCCGGGTCCACCGTGCGGGCTTCCAGCTCGCCATCCCACTGCACATTGCGGTAACTGGCCGCGAACACCAGGTTGTCGCCCGGCACCGGCTCCAGGTTGCTGCTGGCGGCGGCGGCCGCGCTGCCCAGGCGGGCGCGCAGCGCGGCCAGCGTGCCGGACAATGTCGATGCCAGCATGGCCGGATCGGCGGCGCTGAAGTAAAGGCCGCGGCCGTTCACCGCCGCATGCCACAGGTCGTCGATGCGCGACGGGCCGAAATCATTGGGCGGCGGCCAGTTTTTCACCCCGCCGACGATGTCGGCGAAGTCGCCCGAGGCGGCCGTCGGATAGTCGCTGCGGTAGGCCAGCGTGCCGCTCACGCCCAGGCCGAGCGTGAAGGTGGTCATGTGCTGGTGCGTCGCCGGATCGGCGCTGGTGGCCGGCACCTGGTTGGCGCAGACATCCAGGCCCAGCGCCCCTCTGCAGTTGTTCAGCGCCGGGGTGCGCAGGTCGGTGTCGTAGTAGTAGGCGGCGACGTCGGCCAGGGTATCGGAAGCGCCGCCGGCCACGCCGGCTGCATTCGCCGCTGGCGTGCCGTCATGCAGCGGGCGCGGCAGCGTGCCGTCACGGTTGCCAACTGGCGCGCCGGACAGATCCAGCGGCCCATAGGTCGTGCCTTCATCCACGCCGAGGCCGACATTGCTGTTCCAGTAGCCGTCGGTGGAAAGAATGGCGAAGTTCTGCTGGCATGCGTACTGCACCGGATCGCCGGCGCCGGCAATTTTTGCGCCATACAGCCTGCCAGCCTTGGACAGGGCGCCACGCAAGGGCGTGCCCGACGCGGGCTGCACCAGGACGGCCAGCTTGGCATAGAGCGCGTTCTTCTGCGCGGCATTGAAGTCGCCGATCGGAAGAAACGCGTTATTGCCCGATTCGGTGCCGGCATAGCCTATGGTGCTGTAGCCGATGCGGTAATTGCTGTCCAGGTCGCGCACCGCGCGCGTCAGCGCCGTCTTCATCGCCAGTATCCGGGTCCGGTAATAGCTGTACCAGTTGGCGAAATTGCGGCGCTCGTCGCTGCCGCCCGGGCCGGAAGTCGCGCTCACGGTGACCTTCAGCCAGTTCGCACTGCCGCCGGACGCGGTGTCGAAGGCGGTGTTCCTGCAATCGTCCGATGCGGAGTTGTCGCCCAGGCTGGACAGCCGCGAGCCCCTGTAGACGAAGTAATAGGCCGCTTCGGGCGCGTTCGGAATGATGCCGGCGCCGGTCGCCTCGCACGACGACGTTGCGTCCCAGCAGTCCCATGGCCGCTGCTCGGGATCGGACAAGGAGGAGCGCCAGGCCCGGAAGGACGTGCCGAGATCGACCTTCAGGCTGGTGGCGTCGCGCTGGTAGCCGTCCAGCCAGGCGGCGTCGAATGGGGCGTCCGGCAATGCCGCGCCGTCTGCGCCCGCCGGCGGCGCATACACGGTGTCCGGGTTGTAATAAAGCCTGTTGCACAAGGCGCTGCGGTAGCCGACCGTGTTCTGATAACCCTTGGTCTTGACCCTGTCATCCAGGAAGCTCCATTGCATGGACCCGGAATCATCGAGGATCAGCATCACGTTGGGCTTGGCGCCGGCCGTCTTCAGCGGCGCATTGGCAATGTCAGTCAGCGCCGCCTGCGCCACCGCGCTGGCAAGGCTCCAGACGAACAGCAGCAACAGGCGCAGCAGTCTGCAAGGCGCGGCGTGGGACATGGAGAACTCCTGTAGGAAAGGGGAAATCAGGGAAGGCTCGCCAGGCATGCCAGCCGGCCGCGTTCGGGCGGACTCACCAGCGCACCAGCACCTGCACCAGACCGGCGGTGTCGCGCGGGCCGACCGCGCGGGCGGTGATCCGATAGAACGCCCATGGCTGGCCGGTCAGGCGCTTTTCGCTGCCATAGGCAATGGCGCCGCGGCTGCCGCTTTCGGCTTCGGATTCCAGATACAGCGCGCATTCGCCGGTGGTGACAAGGCTGCCGCTGCCGCTGCACAGCCGCTGTATCAGGTAGCGCACGCTGTGGCCGGCGCTGTCGACGCCCGGCAGCCCCATGGTTGTCAGGCAGGCCGACCGGGCCACGCCGTCGCATCCATTGTTTTTCCAGTCGATTGCCGCGGTGCCGCTGGCGGCGGCGTTGCCGCTGGCGTCGACGGCCTCGGTGGCCGAGGCATAGTAGCCGGAGGCGGCGGCATCGCTTGCCAGCGTGGCGGCGCTTTGCTGCTCGAGCCAGTCGATCGCCGCCTCGACGCCGTTTTCGGCCGCCAGTGTCGCGGCACGCTTGAAAGCCAGGTTGCCGGCCAGCTGGTTGCTGCTCTCGACCATGCGCATCAGCGAAGCTGCGCCCAGCATCAGGGCCACCAGCATGAACAATGCCGTGAGCAGGACCGCGCCTTCCTTCCGGAGCGGCGTCGACGCCTTCAAGGACGGCCCCAGATCACATTACGCAGCGGCACTACGGTTTCATAGCTGCGGTAACGGTAGCAGCGCCAGTCGGGAACATGGGCCAGGCTGATAGCGGCGCTCGCCAGCGTGCCGGCATTGTCCGGCGCCTGCCAGCCTGGCAGGTTCGACGCCGTCGCGGCACAGGCGCTGGTCTCACGGTTGGGGCTGCGCGCCACCACCGCGATGCGCATGCCGGCGATGCGTTGCCAGTCGCCGCTGTCGCCCGCCGTGCCGCTGCCATCGGCATCGATCATCGACGCGCTCCACCGGGTCACCAGCGGCACCGAGGCGATCATGGCTCGCGTATCAAAGCCGTATTGCGCCTTGAGGCTGACGATATTGCCCCCCAGCGTCTGCACCTGCGCACTGTTACCGGCATGGTCGCCGCTGCTGCGGCGCAATTCGCCGCTGACGATGGAATAGGACACCTGGCTCAGGCGGCCCAGGTTGAAGGCGGTTGCCATCGTGCTGTAGTCGACGGTGATGTCCGCTTGCGGCGCCAGCACGGCGTGGCTGACACGCACGGCACTGTCCACGCTGTCGATACGCACCAGAGCGCAAGGCTTGCCGGCCTCCTGCACGCCAAGAATGTCGCCACGGCGCATGCCCTGGGTGCTGGACAGGCCAATGCCGGTGCTGCTTGCCTTCAGTGCGGCGCCCAGGCGGGCCGGCGGCGCCAGCAGGTCGCTGGCGAACACCACCAGCGTGTCGGGCGCGCCATCCAGGCCCGCCTGTATGCGCACCGGCGCAGCGGTGATGGACTGGCTGGCATTGATCGCCACGCTGCAGCCGAGCAGCCTGGCGTCGCCCAGGCCCGGCCCGGCGTGCTGCAGGTCGCGCTCGATGGCGAACAGCGCCCCCATGGCAGCGGTCTGCGCGTCCGACGTGCCGGCCGTGGCGCGGCGGCTGCCGTGAAAGGCGATGTATGCCTGCGACAGCGCCAGCAGGGTCAGCAGGCCCAGCGCCAGGCCCACCATCAGTTCGGCCAGGCTGAACCCGGCACGACTATTCCGTGATGCGGGTAAGCGCGGCATATTGGTGTACTGACGTGTCGCCCGGCTGTTGCCAGCGCACGGTGATGACGAACCGGCCGGCGCCGTCCGCCGTGACCAGCGGCGGATAAGCCGTCGTTCCGGGCAAGGCCCTGGCTGCCGCTTCGCGGAAGACGTCATAGCCGCTGGCTGCGGTGATGGCGGCAAGCGTGGCGGAATCGCGCGAGCCGAGCCTGATCTGCGAAGCCATCTGCACCGCAAGCACGCTGGCGGCGGTACGGTAATGCGCTTCGGCAGCCTGGCGCATCGCGCTGACCGACAGCATCAGCACCGACAGCGCCCCGACCGAGAAGAGCGCCAGCGCCACCAGGCTTTGCAGCATCAGCATGCCGCGCTGGCATGCCCTGATGCGATGGCGCGGGCCGCTCATGCGCATCCCTGCAGCGATGCGTTGCGCGCCAGCGCCGGATTGCACAGGCGGATCAGGCCGCCGCCGCCGATCAGCAGCACCAGCCGGCGCGCGCTGCCCAGGGCCGCATGGCTGATCTCGATGCGGCCGGGGGCTGTGCCGATCACGGCGCCAAGCCCGTTGAAGTCGAGGCTGGCAGGCAGGCCGCTGCCGGGGGCCAGCGGGCTGGCAAGGCTGTCGGCGTTCGCCATTGCGCCAGCCGCCATGCGCGCATTGCGTCCGCCTTCGTTGCGGCTGCGCCGGGCGATGCCGGTCGGGCAGTCCGCGGCGACGGTCACGCAGCCGACTTCCCATTCAACCAGGCCGCCGGCATCGTTCAGCCGCAGCCTGACCGGCCGGTTGCGGCGTATCGCCTCGCTGCGCGCCAGCAGCAGCGCCGACTGCACCGACTCGGCCGCGCCACGGATCTGCAGATCCTGTATCCACTGGCTGAAGGATGGCATGCCAACCAGCAGCAGGCAGGAAATGATGGCCAGGCCGACCATCATTTCAACCAGCGTCATGCCCTGGGCCACCGGCCTCAGCATGTGCCGCCCCTGCTCGCTATCCAGCAATCCTGCGGCACCGCGCCCCAACCCGGAGGCAAGGCGGTGGTGCGGCGCAGGCCGGCATGGTCGACCTGGTAACGCAACCCAGCCACGCTGGTGCCGCTTGTGCCGCTGGCGACGATCGTGAAGGCTTGTGCCTTGCTACTGGTCGCGCAGCTATAGGAAAACTGGCCGGCGGCCGGCATCGCAGTGCCGCACGCGACGGAGCTGGCGTCGCCGTAGTTGCGGTGGTCCTGGTAATACTGTTCCATGGCGACGCGCAGCGTGGCCAGCTGCCCGGTCGCCTCGGCGATCCGGCTGCGCCTGACATGGTCGACATAGGAAGGCCAGGCGAAGCTGCCGAGTATGCCGACGATGGCAACAGTGACGAGCAATTCGATCAGCGTGAATCCGGCTGGAATGACACGATCCATGGTGGTTTTCCGCTAGCGTGGCAGGCATGCGGCACGGACTTGTTTAAATTTCGGCGCAAGAGTCCGTACAGCGAACGGGACTGGGAAACCCGGTGTGCAGCAGGCCTATTGCAGTACCGTTTTTCCCGAAGGCGGAGAGTGCAGAATTGCGCCGGATGACGCATGCATTGTTAGTGCGGATTTAATTGTTTTGGCTGAAGCGGCAATCAATGAAGCCAGTCAACTGACCAGCGCGCAGCGCGGCTGCTGGTCGCGGCCGACCTGCAGGGTGCTGTGCTTGATGCCGAAGCGCTGCGCCAGCTCGGCGGCGATCTCGTCAAAGAAGGCATCGTCCGGATGGCCGGACGGCATGCGCAGATGGGCGGTCAGTGCGGTTTCGGTAGTGCTCATCGCCCAGATATGCAGATCCTGCACCGACGCCACGCCGGGGCGCGACGCCAGGAAAGCCTCCACCTCTTCCAGCGCGATATGCGCCGGCACCGCATTGAGCGACAGCCGCAGCGCTTCGCGCAGCAGGCCGAAACTGCTCAACAGGATCACCGCGACGATGCCCAGCGACAGCAGCGGGTCGACCCAGAACCAGCCGGTGTAATACATCGCCACGCCACCGGCCACCACCGCCAGCGACACCACCGCATCGGCCGCCATGTGCAGATAGGCGCCGCGCAGGTTGATGTCGCCCTTGCTGCCGGCCATGAACAGCCAGGCGGAAAACGCATTGATGGCAATGCCGACGCCCGCCACCACCGACCCCGTCATGCCGCCCACCGGCGCCGGCGCCAGCAGGCGGTGCAGCGCTTCCCAGGCGATGCCGCCGCATGCCACCAGCAGCAGCATGGCATTGCCCAGCGCGGCCAGGATGGAGCTGCCGCGCAGGCCATAGGTATAGCGTCCGGCCGGGCGCTTCTTTGTCAGCACCGCCGCGCCCCATGCCAGCATCAGGCCCAGCACATCGGACAGGTTATGGCCGGCGTCGGCCATCAGCGCGGTGGAATGGGCGATGAAGCCGTAGGCGAATTCGACGACGACGAAACCGATATTGAGAACGATGGCGATCAGGAATGCGCGGCTGTGGTCGCCCGGCTCCGGATGATGATGGCCGTGGTGTCCGTGGTGTCCGTGGTGGGCGTGATGATCGTGATGGTGGTCGGTATGCGCATGCGCCATGGCTGTGGTTTCCGTGCCCAGGATCAGCCGCCCTTGCCCGCCGGCTCCGGCAGCAGGCAGGCCTCGATCACCTGCAGGTCGTTATCCTTGGCAAAATTGAGGACGAAATGATAGGCCAGCGGTTCGATGCTGCGCAATTCCTCGTTGACCACCACCGACTTGACGCCATTGAGCAGCGTCGGCCGTACATAGGGAGAATACTTCAGATGGGCATTGCGTCCGCCCGAGCCTTCCGGCCGGAAATGCGACATCACACCGCACAGCCGCTCGGCCCAGTCGCTGGGACGGAACACCCGTCCATTGCTGGTAATCCCCTGAATGAAAAATTCATTGGCGGGCGCGTTGCTTGTCGGATGGGGATCGGCCATGGCGGATGCGGTTTCTGTGGAAAGGCAATCTGGGAAAGGAGGCAAGGCGCCATTGTGTGGCGGAATGACTTGCGGCTCTCTTAGGTATTATATCTTATAGAAGACTTGCCCCGAAACAGCCCTCCACATTATGAAATTTCCAGGAAAGCCCTTTCCGGCAAAGGCTTTCCTGCGAGAACCTCCATTGCCAACCCTTCCTCAGCCCAGCCAGACGGCAAGCGAAATCAGCAGCAACAGCATCATCCACAGCAGCAGCGCCCGCCACACCAGGCCCACCGTGCTCTGCAGCGAGCGCACGCCCGGCTCCTCGCCCGGCAGGGTTTCGGTTTCGGCCGCGGCGGCTTCCACGCCGGCAGCGTCGATCGTGGCCGCATCTATCGTAGCCGCATCCACGGTCAGCAGCAGGCTGGTGGCATTTTCCTGGGGCGTGCCCAATCGCACGCCCATTGCGCCGCCGCCGGCGGAAAGGATGATGCCGGTGGTCTCGTTCTGCCAGCGCCGGGCAAAGTTGCGCCAGGCATAGACCGCATCCTCGAAATTGCCGACGATTGCGAAGGCCGAAGCGGTCAGGCGCGCCGGCACCCAGTCCATCAGGTAATACGCGCGGATCGCAAAACGGCCGAATGCCTCGCTGCGCATGTGCTCCGGTTCGCTCCAGGCACGCGCCAGGTATTCCGCCACCCTGTACATCACTGCGCCGGCCGGACCGAGCGGCATCAGGAACCAGAAAAACACGCCGAACACATGGCGATGGGTGGTCAGCAGCGCTCTTTCCACCGCCAGACGCGAAATCTCCGGCACTTCCATGCCCGTGGTGTCCTGGCGCAGCCATTGCGCCAGCAGCCGGCGCGCCGTTTCGGTGTCGCCGGCATTGAGGGCGTACTGGATGGCGGTGAAGTAATGGCTGTAATGGCGAAAGCCCAGGGTCAGATAAATGATGACGATGTTCCATCCCAGCGTCAGCAGCGGGCTGATCTGCGCGCACAGCCAGTGGATCAGCAAGGTGGGCAATACCAGCGTGAGCATGACCACGAACCAGCCCAGGCGACCGTGGTCGACATGGCCGGCATTGAACCAGCGCTCGACACGGACCGCATAGGCCTTGATGCCGCCATACACCGGATTGTCGGCGCGCAACGGCTTCAACTGCTCGATCAGAAGCGCGAAAAGAATGGAAAGAAAGGTCATCGGTCGCCCTGGATGTCAGTCAGGCGCTACGATAACGTAGTGCCCTGGAGTAATCAAACTGCGGCCGGCGCGGCCCTTCATGGCCCGGATCAGGCGCGCATGAAGTGAAACAGGTTGCGCAGCATCGCCGCGGTGGCGCCCCAGATGAAGAAACGGTCATAAGGCATCGTGTAGAAGCTGCGCCGCCCGCCCCCGCCCGGTACGTCTATGCTTCTGACCTGGTGGTTCATGCCATCCATCAGGAAAGCCAGCGGCACTTCGAAGATTTCTTCCACTTCGAACGGATCGGCCTGCAGATCGAACGGCGGATGCACCAGACCGACCACGGGCGTCACCCGGTAGCCGGTGCCCGTGAAATGGTCCGGCAAGGTGCCCAGCACCTCGATATGGCGGCGCGCCAGGCCGATTTCCTCTTCGGTCTCGCGCAATGCGGTGTCGATCGCCGATGCATCCTCGGGCTCGGCGCGGCCACCGGGCAGGCTGACCTGGCCGGCATGGTCGGTCAGGTGGGCGGTGCGCTCGGTCAGCAGCATGGTCAGCCCGTTTTCGCGCTGCACCAGCGGCATCAGCACCGAGGCCGGCGTCGGATTGCCGTCGCGCACGCGCAGCAGCCGCTCCTCGATGGTTTCCGCCGCCCATTCGGGCGGATTGGCGAACCGGGCGCGCAGACGTTCGGCGCTCAGTTCCTCGGCCAGCACCGCGGCCTCGCCGGCCAGGGATTCAATCGGAAGGATTTTGGGGTCGAAATGCAGTTTGCTCAAAGCGGAATTCCCGGCCTGTTACGCCATTGCAAGCCTGTGGCTGGCGCAAGGCTGGCTGTCAGTGGTTGAGATCCCATCCAGATGGGTGCGATCGGCCATGAAAAAAGGGCACCAACGGTGCCCTCGCATGATACGTCGCAGCCGATTACGCTGCTGGCGCTGCTTTTGCCGCGACACGGCGTTGCGGCAGCTTTTCCTTGATACGTGCCGACTTGCCCGAACGCTCGCGCAGGTAGTACAGCTTGGCGCGACGGACATCGCCGCGACGCTTGACTTCGATCGATGCGATCAGCGGGGAATACAGCTGAAAGGTACGCTCGACGCCTTCGCCCGACGACATCTTGCGAACGATGAAGTTGGAGTTCAGGCCACGGTTGCGGCGGGAAATCACGACGCCTTCGTAAGCCTGGGCGCGCTTGCGGGTGCCTTCGACCACGTTGACGCTGACGACCACGGTATCGCCCGGCGCGAAGTCGGGGATGTTCTTGCCGAGACGGGAAATCTCTTCTTGCTCGAGTTGCTGGATCAGATCCATTTATTGCTCCTGTAACCATCTTGCCGGCGCATCGATAGTGAATCAGCCCGGTAGAGGATGGGGTTCAACATTATCGCCTGGCCAACATGGCCAGGCGCTCCATTCAGCTGCCTGCAGGTTTTTCAGCCTGCAGGCTGCCTAAAAACTTTTCGTCGGCCGGACTCAGCAGACCGGCGGCGCGGGCGCTGGCGATCAGCGACGGCCGCTTGGCCATCGTTGCCCGCAGCGCCTGCTGGCGCCGCCACTTGACGATTTCGGCATGGTGGCCGCCCATCAGCACCGGCGGCACCGGCACGCCTTCGTACACTTCCGGCCGGGTGTAATGCGGATAGTCCAGCAGGCCGTTGACAAAGCTGTCTTCCACCGCCGAGGCATCGTCATGCAATACGCCCGGCAGCTGCCGGATCACAGCATCCATCAGCGCCATCGCCGGCAGTTCGCCGCCCGAGAGCACGAAGTCGCCGATGCTGATTTCCTCGTCGACGCAGCGGTCCAGCAGGCGCTGGTCCACCGCTTCATACCGCCCGCACAGCAGCACCAGGCCCGGCTCGGCCGCCAGCTGCATCACGCGCTGGTGGTCCAGCACCCGGCCTTGCGGCGACAGGTAGACCACGCGCGGCTTCGGCAAGCCCAGCTGCTGCTGGCGCCCTGCGGCCGCTGTCAGCGCCGAGTCCAGCGGCCTGGCCAGCATCACCATGCCCGGTCCGCCGCCATAAGGCCGGTCGTCCACGGTGCGGTAATTGTCGCTGGTGAAATCGCGTGGATTCCACAGGCCCAGGCCACAGCGGCCCTGCTCGAAAGCGCGCCGCGTGATGCCGGACTGGGTAATGGCGGTAAACATTTCCGGGAACAGGCTTACGACATCAAACTGCATACCGCCGCCCTTCCCGCAGCCAGGCTGCCTGCATCACGAATAATCCGCTTCCCAGTCCACCGTGATCAGGCGCGCCGCCTGGTCCACGGTCTTGACGAACTGGTCGACGAAGGGAATCAGCAGTTCCGGCGCAGGCTTTTCGCCTTCCGCCACCGGCTGTTCCACACGCAGGATCGGATGCGCGCCGTTGTCCATCAGGTCGCCGACCACGCCGAGATGCTCGCCGCGCTCGTTGACCACTGCCAGGCCGATCAGGTCGACCCAGTAGAATTCATCATTGTCCAGTGCAGGGAAGTGGCTGCGGCGTATCTGCACCGTCGCGCCTTTCAGCGCTTCGGCCGCGTCACGGCCGGACACGCCCATCAGGCGCGCCACCACTTCGTCGTTGTGCAGCTTGGACTGCAGCATTTCGACATCATGCAGTTCCGGCTTGTCCAGCCACCAGGTCTTGGCAGATAGCAATGCATCGCCGTCCGACGAATAAGGCCTGATGCGCACCCAGCCCTGAATGCCGTATGCGCCTGTCACATATCCGACCAGCACCAGGTCGTCAGGAATCGGCATTCCCGATGCGGTCATCTGTAAAACCTTGTATCGGACTATTAAGCAGCGGCCTTCTTGCCAGCCTGCTCAACCAGACGGGCAGCGGTCGGCGACAGTTGCGCGCCAACGCCTTGCCAGTAGGTCAGGCGGTCCTGGGCGATGCGAACCGACTCTTCAGCGCCGGAAGCCATCGGATTGTAGAAGCCGATGCGCTCGATGAAACGGCCGTCGCGACGATTGCGGGAATCGGTCACAACCAGGTTGAAGAACGGACGCTTCTTTGCGCCACCACGGGATAAACGAATCACGACCATAATATTTCCAAAAAGTGTACGGAGACGGAAAAAACCAGAGATTATAGCGGGTTTATTCCGGCTACGGCTAAGTTAATCGGTATTTTTGGGAAAGCGCGGCGCAGGAAATGCGGCGAGGCGACAGTATAAGGCGCTTTTCCCGGCCTGCGGAGATTGCCTTGCGTCCAGCGCTGATGCACACTACGCCCGCAATCCCGCCTGCTACCGCCCATTCCATGTCCCGCCACAAGAACAAGACCCTGGCCACCCTGCTCGCACTGCTGTTCGGCGCCGCCGGGCTGCATCGCTTCTACCTGTACGGCCGCAAGGATTTCTGGGGCTGGCTGCACTTCGCGACGCTGCCGCTATCGGCGCTGCTGGTGCTGGGCAACCCGGATGCGCCGGCGATCTTCACCGCGGGGCCGCTGGTGCTGTCGGTGCTGGCGGGCTTCCTGGAAACCCTGGTGATCGGCGTCACGCCGGACGAGAAATGGGATGCGCGCCACAATGCCGGCTCGGGACGGCAGTCCAACACCCGCTGGCCAGTGCCGCTGATGCTGGTGGTGGCGCTGGCATGCGGATCGACGGCGCTGATTGCCGCCATCGCCCGCACCTTCGACATTCTGCTGACCGGCGGCTCCTACGGCTGAGGCGACGACGCGCCAGCGCATCGCCGCCTTCCTGCCTCTCTACCTCAGAACTGGTCTTCCGCCAGCGCCAGCACGCCGGCGCTGCCGCCGACGATGGCCGCGCGGTAGGACGAGGCCTGCGACAGCAGGTGGTCGGCAAAGAAGCGCGCGGTGGCGATCTTGGCCTGATAGAAGCGCGCATCGCCCTCGCCCGCATCCAGCTTTTTCTGCGCGATCAATGCCGCGCGCGCCATCTGCCAGCCGCACAGCACGATGCCGGCCATCTTCAGGTAGGGCACGCTGCCCGCGAACACCGCCTTGATGTCGGACTTCATGTTGGCCACGATGTAGTCCACCACCTCTTCCAGCGCCTTCGATCCGGCGGCCAGCTGGTTGCGGATTGCCGCCAGGTCGCCGCTGGCGGCCGATTCCAGTTCGGCCTCGGTGCGCCGCACCTGGGCCAGGATCGCGCGGGCGGTGGCGCCGCCGTCGCGTACGGTCTTGCGGCCGACCAGGTCGTTGGCCTGGATCGCGGTGGTGCCTTCATAAATGGTCAGGATGCGGGCGTCGCGGTAGAACTGCGCCGCGCCGGTTTCCTCGATGAAGCCCATGCCGCCATGCACCTGCACGCCGGTCGAGGCGACGTCGATCGACATCTCGGTCGACCAGCCCTTGACGATGGGCACCATGAATTCATAGAAGGCCTGGTTGTCGCGCCGCACCGCGGCATCGGCATGGTGATGGGCGGCGTCGTAGGCGGCGGCCGTGACATAGGACAGCGCGCGGGCGCCCTCGGTCTGCGCCCGCATCGCCATCAGCATGCGCCGCACGTCGGGATGGTGGATGATCGCCACCGGGCCGGCCGAACCGGCCAGGTCGCGCGATTGCACGCGGTCGCGGGCATAGGCCACCGCCTTCTGGTAAGCCGTCTCGGCCACCGCCACGCCCTGCATGCCGACGGCGAATCGGGCCGCGTTCATCATGATGAACATGTATTCCAGGCCGCGATTCTCCTCGCCGACCAGGGTGCCGATCGCGCCGCCATGGTCGCCGAACTGCAGCACCGCTGTCGGGCTGGCCTTGATGCCCAGCTTGTGCTCGATCGACACGCAATGCACGTCGTTGCGCGCGCCCAGGCTGCCGTCGGCATTGACCAGGAACTTCGGCACCACGAACAGCGAGATGCCCTTCACCCCTTCCGGCGCATCCGGCGTACGCGCCAGCACCAGGTGGATGATGTTCTCGGCCATGTCATGCTCGCCGTAGGTGATGTAGATCTTGGTGCCGGAAATCCTGTAGGTGCCGTCGCCCTGCGGCACGGCGCGGGTGCGCACCAGTGCCAAGTCCGATCCCGCCTGCGGCTCGGTCAGGTTCATGGTGCCGGTCCACTTGCCCGAGATCAGGTTGGCCAGGTAGGTATTTTTCTGCTCGTCGCTGCCGGCCGTCAGCAGCGCCTCGATCGCGCCATCGGTCAGCAGCGGGCACAGCGCAAACGACAGGTTGGCCGAGTTCAGCATCTCGATGCAGGGCGTGGCCAGCAGCTTGGGCAGGCCCTGTCCGCCGAATTCGACCGGATGCTGCACGCCTTGCCAGCCGGCCTGGCCAAAGGCGTGAAAGGCTTCCTTGAAGCCGGGCGTGGTGGCGACTTCGCCATTCTTCCAGGCGCTGGGCTCGCGGTCGCCGGCCACGTTCAGCGGCGCCACGACCTCACCGCAGAACTTCGCATTTTCCTCCAGCACCGCTTCCACGGTTTCCGGTGTGGCATCCTCGCAGCCGGGCAGGGACTGGACGGCCGGCAGGTTGGCCAGTTCATTGACCACGAACAGCATGTCCTTCAGGGGGGCGACATAGCTCATCTGATTACTCCCAAAAAAATGGGCAGGTCACGCGGTTGGCGCGCCCTGCCCGGATGGATTCAAGCCGGTGTGATTAACCCAGTTCCTTGACCAGTTCCGGCACCAGTTCGAACAGGTCGCCGGTGATGCCGTAGTCAGCCACGCTGAAGATCGGCGCTTCCGGGTCCTTGTTGATGGCGACGATGGTCTTGGAGTCCTTCATGCCGGCCAGATGCTGGATCGCGCCCGAGATGCCGACGGCGATGTACAGCTGGGGCGCCACGATCTTGCCGGTCTGGCCAACCTGCCAGTCGTTGGGCACGTAGCCTGCATCCACTGCGGCGCGCGATGCGCCCATCGCCGCGCCGAGCTTGTCGGCCAGCGGCTCGAGGATCTTGAAGGCTTCGCCCGAACCCATGCCACGGCCGCCGGAAACGATGATCTTGGCGGCGGTCAGTTCAGGACGGTCCGACTTGGCCAGTTCGCGCGAGACGAAGGCGGACTTGCCGGCGTCGCCAGCGGCCTGCACGTTCTCCACCGCTGCCGAGCCATCCTGCGCCGGCGCATCGAAGCCGGTGGTACGCACGGTGATGACCTTGACCGAATCGGCCGACTGCACGGTGGCAATGGCGTTGCCGGCATAGATCGGACGCTCAAAGGTATCCGGCGACACGACCTTGGTGATCTCCGAGATCTGCGCCACGTCGAGAACGGCTGCCACGCGCGGCAGGATGTTCTTGCCGTAGGCGGTGGCCGGGGCCAGGATGTGGCCGTAGTTCGAGGCCAGCGCCAGCACCTGCTCGGCGACGTTCTCGGCCAGGCCGTCGGCGAACTGGGCGCCGTCGGCGACCAGCACCTTGGACACGCCGGCAATCTTCGCGGCGGCTTCGGCGGCGGCGCCGCAATTGGCGCCGGCGACCAGCACATGGACGTCGCCGTCGCACTGGGCGGCGGCGGCTACGGTGTTGAGGGTGCTGCCCTTGAGGCTAGCGTTATCGTGTTCTGCAATGACGAGTGCGGCCATGATGTCTCTTTATCGTGAAATTAGATGACTTTCGCTTCGTTGCGCAGCTTGGCAACCAGCGTCGGGATATCCGGCACCATGATGCCGGCGGAGCGCTTGGGCGGCTCGGACACTTTCAGGGTCTTCAGGCGCGGCGTGACATCGACACCCAGATCGGCCGGCTTGACGTTCTCCAGCGGCTTCTTCTTGGCCTTCATGATGTTGGGCAGCGTCACATAGCGCGGCTCGTTCAGGCGCAGGTCGGTGGTGACCACAGCCGGCAGCGGCAGCGCCACGGTTTCCAGGCCGCCGTCGACTTCGCGGGTCACGGTCGCCTTGCCGTCTTCCAGCACGACCTTGGAGGCGAAGGTTGCCTGGCCCCAGCCCAGCAATGCAGCCAGCATCTGGCCGGTCTGGTTGCTGTCGTCATCGATGGCCTGCTTGCCCAGGATGATCAGCTGCGGCTGTTCCTTGTCGGCCAGAGCCTTCAGCAGCTTGGCCACGGCCAGCGGCTGCAGTTCTTCGGCGGTCTCGACCAAAATGCCGCGGTCGGCGCCGATGGCCATCGCGGTGCGCAGGGTTTCCTGGCATTGGGTCACGCCGCAGGATACGGCAACAACTTCGGTGACCTTGCCGGCTTCCTTCAGGCGCATCGCTTCTTCCACAGCGATCTCGTCGAAGGGGTTCATGGACATCTTCACGTTGGCAATGTCGACGCCAGAGCCGTCGGATTTGACCCGCACCTTGACGTTGTAGTCCACCACGCGCTTGACTGGAACCAGTACTTTCATAGGTCTGCCTTTGAAAAATCGAATTGACGTTAACGTAAACCGAAACGGGATTATAAGAGAGAATCAGCTAACCTGCCGAAATTTAGCACGCTCGTGCTATTAGTGGGTAGAGTGCGGCCACTAAATAATGAAAAAACTATTTCCGGCGCATGTAAAAAGTGAACTCGGCGCCGTCCTGGGACTGCTCCAGCAGCTGGTTGCCGGTCTGGCGGGCAAATGCCTGAAAATCCCGCACCGAACCGGAGTCTGTCGCCACCACGCGCAACACCTCGCCGCTTGCCATCTCGGCCAGGGCCTTTTTCGCTTTCAGGATGGGCAACGGGCAGTTCAGGCCGCGCGCGTCGAGATCCTTGTGGAATTCCATTATTGCTTGCCTCAAAAAAATGTTGCCGAATTCTAGCCCAAATCGATGGCATTGATGCAATGCATCAATGCCAATTTCCGTGGAAGAATACATTTGACGCGCTTATTGCTGCAGATAAGGCAAAAATCTTGCTTATCAAGGGATATCGTCTGGCAACCGGCCTTGCCCGTCAGGTTGCGCGGCGGTCCAGCATGGCGCGGGCAATGGTGCCGGCATCGACATATTCCAGTTCGCCACCGACCGGAACGCCACGCGCCAGTCGGCTGACCTTCAGGCCGCGGGCCTTCAGGGTTTCGCTGATGTAATGGGCGGTCGCTTCGCCCTCGTTGGTGAAGTTGGTTGCCAGCACCACTTCCTGCACCACGCCATCGCTGGCGCGCTGCATCAGCCGCTCCAGGTGGATGTCGCGCGGACCAATGCCGTCCAGCGGCGACAGGCGGCCCATCAGCACGAAGTACAGGCCCTTGTAGGTCAGGGTCTGCTCGATCATCAACTGGTCGGCCGGCGTTTCCACGACGCACAGCAGGGCCGGGTCGCGCTCCGGGTCCAGGCAGGTTTCGCAGACGTCGTTCTCGGTGAAGGTATTGCACATCCTGCAGTGATGAATCCGCTCCACTGCCTGCGTCAACGCCCGGCCCAGCATGGCCGCGCCTTCACGGTCGTGCTGCATCAGGTGGTACGAAATGCGCTGCGCGGACTTGGGGCCGATGCCGGGCAGGCGGCGCAGCGCTTCGGTCAGGAAGTCGAGACTGGACGGGGTCTTCACAAGCTTTCAGCCCGGTTCAGAACGGCATCTTGAAGCCGGGAGGCAGCGGCAGTCCCGCCGAAATGCCGGCCATTTTTTCCTGGGTGGTGGCTTCCGCCTTGCGCACTGCGTCGTTGAAGGCGGCGGCGACCAGGTCTTCCAGCATGTCGCGGTCATCGCCCAGCAGCGACGGGTCGATAGACACCCGCTTGACGTCGTTCTTGCAGGTCATCACCACCTTGACCATGCCGGCGCCGGACTGGCCTTCCACCTCGATGGTGGCGAGCTGGTCCTGCATCTTCTTCATGTTGTCCTGCATTGCCTGGGCTTGTTTCATCAGGCCTGCCAACTGGTTCTTCATCATGTTCCGCTCCTGGTATGGTCAAACTGGTTTGATGGATCCCGGCACGATGCTCGCACCGAACTCGCGCTTCAGCGTCTGGATGAATGGATCGCTGTGCATGGTTTCTTCCGCCTGCAACTGCCGCGCCTCGCGCTCCGCGACCGCCTTCGCATTGGCGGTCTGACGCGCCGCGCCGATTTCCGTGGTGACCCGGGCCGGCTTGCCGAAGCGCTCTTCCAGCGCGGCGGTGAGCTTGTCCACGGTGGCGGTGGAGCACAGGGTTTCGATCGGCACCCGCAGCTTGAACAGGAAGGTATTGCCTTCCTGTACGCATTCCAGCAATTCGCTCTGCTGCGCCAGCTGGTGCACCACGCCGCGCACCGGCAGACCGGCCGCCAGCACCGGCCAGTCGCCATCCCATTCCAGCGCCGGTACCGGCACAGGTGGGGGCGCCGGCGGCAATTCCAAAGCCGGCGGCGCGGCAATGATGGGCGCGGCGGGCTCGGCTAAGGCGATTTCAGTTTTTTTTTGAGCCGGTTCCGTGTAGTCGTCGTCGAACACCGGAATGTCGTCCCATGGCGGCGGCATGTCCGACGTGGCCGACTTGGGCTGCGGCGCTGGCGTTGGTGCGGCGACCGCGGGAGCGGCGACTGGCTGGGCCACGGCCGGCGTCGCGGCCGCCGCGCCGCCGCGCTTCATGTTGCGCGCCGCTTCCAGCGCGGCACGGGCCGGGCTGATCGCGCCGCGTGGCGGTGGCGCTTTCGCCGCCGGTTCGGCCGGGGCGACTGCCGCCCTTGCCGGCGGCTCCGCCACCACAGCGGCGGCGGCGCGTACCGGCGACGGCGCAGGTGCGGCAGGTGCGGCAGGTGCGGCTGGCGCTACTGGCCGGGCGGAAACCGCGGCACGCGCCGGCGCTTCCTCCCGGGGCAGGTTGCCGGGCCGGAAGGCCAGCATGCGCAGCAGCGTCATCGTGAAGCCGGCATATTCGTCCGGCGCCAGCCCCAGCTCATTCCTGCCATGTACGGCGATCTGATAGTAGAGCTGCACTTCTTCCGCATCGAACCGCTGCGCCAGGCGCAGGATGTGCTCGCGCTCCGGCACGTCTTCCGGCAGGGCGGCCGGCACCGACTGCGCCAGCGCCACCCGGTGCAGCAGGGAACCGAGATCCTGCAGGGCGGCGTTATAGGAGAGGCTGCGCGCGGCCATGTCATCGGCAACTGCCAGCAGCGCGGCGCCGTCGTCGGCCGCCAGCGCATCGAGCAGGCGCACCAGGAAGGACTGGTCCAGCGTGCCCAGCATGCCCTGCACCGCGTCCAGCGTGACCCGGCCGGCCGCATAGGCGATGGCCTGATCGGTCAGGGAGAGCGCGTCGCGCATCGAACCATGGGCGCCCTGCGCCAAAAGGCGCAGCGCCGGCAGTTCGAATTCGATCTGCTCCTGGCCCAGGATGTTTTCCAGGTGGCCGACGATATGGCCTGGCGGCATCTGCTTCAGGTTGAACTGCAGGCAGCGCGACAGCACCGTGACCGGGATCTTCTGCGGGTCGGTGGTCGCCAGGATGAATTTCACATGCTCGGGCGGCTCTTCCAGGGTCTTCAGCATCGCGTTGAAGGCCTGGTTGGTCAGCATGTGGACTTCGTCGATCATGTAGACCTTGAAGCGGGCATTGGATGGCGCATACACCGCCTGTTCCAGCAGCTGCGCCATGTCGTCGACGCCGCGGTTGGAGGCCGCGTCCATCTCGATATAGTCGACGAAGCGGCCGGCGTCGATCGCCACGCAGGCTTCGCAGACGCCGCAGGGATGGGCGGTGATGTCGCCATTGCCATCGGGTCCGGTGCAATTGAAGCACTTGGCCAGGATGCGCGACAGCGTGGTCTTGCCCACGCCGCGGGTGCCGGTGAACAGGTAGGCATGGTGCAGGCGCTTCTGTTCCAGCGCATGGCTCAATGCCCGCACCACGTGCTCCTGCCCGACGAGCGTTTCGAAGCTTTTCGGTCGATATTTGCGGGCGAGGACTTGATAGGACATGGCGTTGCGGAAATTGACTGAAGCAGCATTTTACCCGACTGCCGATCAGCGCCTGAAGCCGCTTGAACCGGAATGGCGTCGGGCCCAGAATCGGGAGAACGGAAAATCGGAGGAGACGACATCATGCCATGGCCTACCCACACGGTCACCAATCAGGCGCCGGAATTGCTGGATTACAACCTTTTTGCCACGGATGCCGCATTGGCCGCCGGCCTGCAGCAGGCTGGCGGCGGCTGGCACGCCGGGCAGCTTACCCGGCTGGGCGGCGAACTGGGCAGCGCGGACATCCTGCAACTGGGCGCGCTGGCGAACCGGCACCCGCCGCAACTGCATACCCACGACCGGGTCGGCAACCGCATCGACAGCGTGGAATTCCATCCGAGCTGGCACCGCCTGCTGGGCCTGCTGCGCCGGGAAGGATTGCATGCCCTGCCCTTCAGCGCGCCGCGCCCTGGCGCCCAGGTGGCGCGCGCCGCCGGCTATTTCCTGCATGCGCAGGTGGAATCCGGCTCGCTGTGCCCGACCACGATGACGTTCGCCTCGATCCCGGTGCTGGCCAACGAGCCGGCGCTGTTTGCCCGCCTGCGCGACAAGCTGTTTTCGCCGGAACACGATCCGCGCGACCTGCCGCTGGCGCAAAAGAAATCGATCCTGATCGGCATGGGCATGACCGAGAAGCAGGGCGGCTCGGACGTGCGCAGCAATGCCACGGTGGCCGTGCCGGTGCGCGGCGAAGGCCGTGGCGCCGAATATGCGCTGACCGGCCATAAATGGTTCTTCTCGGCGCCGATGTGCGACGCCCACCTGGTGCTGGCCCGCACCGGCAACGGCCTGTCGTGCTTTTTCGTGCCGCGCTGGCGCGACGACGGCAGCAAGAATCCGGTCGTGATCCAGCGCCTCAAGGACAAGCTGGGCAACCAGTCCAATTCCAGCAGCGAGGTCGAGTTCCAGGAAGCGCTGGGCGTGATGGTGGGCGAGGAAGGCCGAGGCATTCCCACCATCATCGAAATGGCCAACACCACCCGGCTCGACTGCGTGATCGGCAGCGCCGGCCTGATGCGCCAGGCCTTCGTGCAGGCCGCGCACCATGCGCGCCACCGCAGCGCCTTCGGCCGCCTGCTGGCCGAGCAGCCGATCATGCGCAATGTGCTGGCCGACCTGGCACTGGAAAGCGAGGCGGCCACGCTGCTGATGCTGAAGCTGGCCAGCGCCTTCGACGCGCCCGACGATCCGCTGCTGCGCGCCTGGCGCCGCATCGTCACGCCGGCCGCCAAGTTCTGGATCTGCAAGCGGGCCATTGCCTTCACCGGCGAATGCATGGAAGTCTGGGGCGGCAACGGTTATGTCGAGACCGGCCCGATGGCGCGCATGTACCGGGAGGCGCCGGTCAATTCGATCTGGGAAGGCTCGGGCAACGTGATGTGCCTGGACGTGCTGCGGGCGCTGGAGCGCGACCCGGAAGGCGCGCTGCTGCTGCTGGCCGACCTACGGGAAGCGACGGCCGGGCACCCTGCCCTGCTGGCGCTGCTTGATGCGCTGCGGCGCGACATGCGGGCCGCGCCGGAAGAACGGGAGGCATTGGCCCGGCGCTTCGTGCAGCGGCTGGTGCTGGCGGCGCAGGCGGCGCTGATGCTGCGCCATGCGCCGCAGGACATCGCCGAAGCCTTCGTGGCCAGCCGGCTGGATGCCGATGGCGGCCGGGTATACGGCACGATGGGAGAAACCGCGCTGCAGCAGCGGATACTGGATCGCGCCTGGCCGCAATAATGCCGCAGTAGCGCCGCCGTTCAGCCCTGCTGTGGCCGTGGCTGCCGGTGCGGCTCCAGTTCCGCCGTCACCGGCCCCTTGCCGCTGTAGCGGTCCAGGAACAGGTAGATCACCGGCGTGATGAACAGCGTGATCACCTGCGACACGAGCAGGCCGCCGACGATGGCCACGCCCAGCGGCTGGCGCAGTTCGGCGCCGGCGCCCAGGCCCAGCGCGATCGGCAGCGCGCCCATCAAGGCGGCCAGCGTGGTCATCATGATCGGGCGGAAGCGCAGCAGGCAGGCCGAGCGTATCGCCTCGGCCGGCGCCATGCCCTGGTTGCGCTGCGCATCCAGCGCGAAGTCGATCATCATGATCGCGTTCTTCTTCACGATGCCGATCAGCATCAGGATGCCGATGGTGGCGATCAGGGTCAGCTCGAAATTGAACAGCCGCAGCGCCAGCAGCGCGCCCACCACCGCTGACGGCAGTCCGGCCAGGATGGTGACCGGGTGGATATAGCTTTCATACAGCACGCCCAACAGGATGTAGATCACCACCACCGCCAGCACCAGCAGCACCACCTGGCTCGATTGCGAGGACTGGAACACCGCGGCGTCGCCGGCATAGCTGGTGATGATGTTGGCCGGCAGCCGCAACTCGGCCTTGAACTGGTCGATCTTCGCGGTGGCGTCGCCCAGCGGCACGTCCGGCGCCAGGTTGAAGGAGATGGTGACCGCCTGCAGCTGGCCCTGGTGGTTCACCGAGATCGCGCCGGCGGCCCGCTCCACGCTGGCCACGCTGAGCAGCGGCACCAGCGTGCCGGTCTTGCTGCGCACGAAGATATTGTTCAGGTCGCCCTCATCCTGGCCGCCCCAGTTGGCGTCCTGCAGGATCACCTGGTAGCTGTTGCTGCTGGTGAAAATCGTCGACACCTGGCGGTCGCCGAAGGCGCTGTAGAGCGCGGTGCGGATGTCCTGCACCTGCACGCCGGCGGCATTGGCGCGGTCGCGGTTGATGTTGACCATGGCCTGCAGGCCCTTCAGCTGCGAGTCGCTGGTGACATCGCGGAACACCGGGTCGGCGCGCAGCCTGGCCTGCATCTTCTCGGCCCAGGCACTGAGTTCATCGGCCTTCACGCTCTGCAGCACATACTGGAAGCGGCTCTTGCTGATGCGTCCGCCCAGCCGCAGGTTCTGCACCGGCGTCAGGTACACCGACAGGCCGGGCACGTCGCGCACCTTGCGCCGCAGCTGCTCCACCACCGCGTCCATCGCCGCCCGCTCGCTGCGCGGCTTCAGGCCAATGAACATGCGGGCGCCGGTGCCGTCCGACAGGCGCGAGGTCACGCTGTCGACGTTCGGGTCGCTGCCGATGATGTCGGCCGCGGTCTGCGTCAATGCCGACATCGCCTGGTAGGACGCATCCTGCGGGCCTTCCAGCGTCACGCTGATCTGGCCGATGTCTTCATTCGGGAAGAAACCCTTGGGCATGCTGACGAACATCAGCACGGTCAATGCGAAGGTCGCCAGCGCCACCGCCAGCACCAGCAGGTTGTGCTTGAGGCACCAGTCCAGGCTGGCGCGGTAGGCATCGAGCACCGCGTTGAAGCCGCGCTCGAAGCCGCGGCTCAGCCAGTTGTCGCGCTGATGGCCTTCATGCTTCAGGTAGCGGCTGCACAGCATCGGCACCAGGGTCAGCGACACCAGCGCCGAGACGATGATGGCCAGCGACACCACCGCCGCGAACTCGTGGAACATCAAGCCGATCACACCCGGCATGAAGAAGATCGGAATGAAGACCGCAATCAGCGAGATCGAGATCGACAGGATGGTGAAGCCGACTTCGCGCGAGCCGACCAGCGCCGCCTGCATCGGCGCCATGCCCTCCTCGATATGGCGCACGATGTTTTCCAGCATCACGATCGCGTCGTCCACTACCAGGCCGACCGCGATGGTGATGCCCAGCAGCGAGATATTGTCCAGGCTGTAGCCCAGCCAGTACATCAGGCCGCAGCAGCCGATCAGCGAGATCGGCAGCGACACCACCGGAATCGCGGTGGCCGACAGGCGCTTCAGGAACAGGAAGATCACCATCACCACCAGCACCACCGTCAGGGCCAGCGTGAAGTTCACGTCATGGATGGCTTCGCGTATCGACAGCGAGCGGTCGTTCAGTTCCCTGACCTCGATCGAGGCCGGCATCTGCGCGCGAAACTGCGGCAGCGTCGCCTTGACTGCGTCCACGACCGCCACCGTGTTGGCATTTGGCTGGCGCTGCACCGCCAGCACGATGGACGGCTCCTTGTTGACCCAGCTGCCGCTGCGGGTGGACTCGACGCTGTCTTCCACCGTCGCCACGTCCTTCAGGCGGGTAGTAACACCATCGCGGCTGCTGATCACCAGGTCGCTGAAGGCGGCGGCATTGGGCAGCTGGCGGTTGGCCTGCAGCGTCAGGCTCTGGCGCGGACCGTCCAGCACGCCGACCGGGCTGTTGGCATTGGCCGAGCGCACCGCGGCGGCCAGCTCGTCCATGGTCATGTTGCGGGCGGCGAGCTGTTCGGGCCGGGCCTTGATCCGCACCGCATAGCGGCGCTGGCCGTAGACATTGACCTGGGCCACGCCGTCGATGGTCGACAGCGAGGGCGAGATCAGGTTTTCCGCGTAGTCGTTCAGGTCGGCCAGCGAGATCGACGGCGACGTCAGCGCCACCAGCAGCACCGCGGCGTCGGCCGGATTGACCTTGCGGTAGGCCGGCAGGGCCGTCATTTCCACCGGCAGGCTGCGCTGGGCGCGCAGCAGGGCGGCCTGCACGTCCACCGCGGCGGCGTCGATGTCGCGGTTGGGCGCGAATTCCAGCGTGATCGAGGTATTGCCCAGCGTGTTGGTGGAACTGATGGTGGCCAGGCCGGCGATGGTGGAGAACTGCTTCTCCAGCGGCGTGGCGACCGAGGCCGCCATGATTTCGGGACTGGCGCCCGGCAGCACGCCGGTCACGTTGATCACCGGCGTGTCATAGCTGGGCAGCGCGGCGATCGGCAGCCGGGTATAGGCAAAGGCGCCGGCCACCACGATGGCGATGGCCAGGAGCACGGTCATGACCGGGCGGCGTATGCAGAGTTCGGAGATATTCACGGGGTGCCTGGTGGAAGGTTGCGACCGGCCCTGCCGGTCATGCGTCGGCGGCGGTGCGCGGCGTCTGGCCCTGCCCGCTCTGCGCTTCCTTCACCCGCGCGCCGGGCCGCAGGTTCTGAGCGCCCTCGACCACGATGCGCGCGCCCGGCTGCAGGCCGCCGACCGCGGCCTGTCCGCCGTCGATATGCAGCACCGTGACCTTCTGCACCGCCACCGTGTTGTCGGGCTTGACCAGGTAGACGAATTTTTCGGTCGGCCCGGTGACGATGGCCTGCGCCGGCACCACCACCGCCTGCGGCAGCGTGCGCGACACCATGCTGACATTGACGAAGGTGCCCGGCCACATCATGCGCTGCTGGTTGGAAAACAGCGCCTTCATCTTGATGGTGCCGCTTTGCGGGTCGGACGCGCTGTCGATGAAGACCAGCTTGCCTTCCACCCGCCGCTCGCCGGCCAGTTCCGCCGTGACCGGCGCTTCGCCGTTCGGGTAGCTGGCCAGCAGGTTAGCCAGTTCGCGCTCCGGCAGCGCAAAGGTGACGGTGATCGGGTCGAGCTGGGCAATGGTCAGCATCGGCGCGCCGGCGGGCTGGGCCAGGCTGCCGGGATGCACGCTGATGGCGCCGATGCGGCCGTCCATGCTGGCGACGATGCGGTTGTTGCCCAGCGCGATCGCATTGCTGCGGATGGCGGCTTCGTCGGCCTGCAGCGTGCCGCGCAGCGCGTCGACCTTGCTGCGGGCGGTTTCGACCACCGCCTGCGACACGAAATTCTTCGCCGCCAGTTCCTGGTTGCGGCGCAGGGCGCTTTCCGCCTCCACCAGATCGGCCCGGTCGCGCGCCACCTGGGCGCGGGCGCGCTCGACGTTGGAGGTGTCGCTGCGCTGATCCAGCGTAAACAGCAGTTGTCCGGCGCGCACGTCCTGGCCTTCCTGCACATGCACCTCGCGCACGATGTTCTGGGTCTGCGGCCGCACATCCACCACCTTCAGGGCGCTCACGTAGCCATTGGCGCGCACCGTGATCGCCACCGGTTTCTGCTGCGCTGTCGCGCTGCGTATGCTTTGCGCCGGGGCAGCCCTGGGGACGGCTGGCGCCGGGCGGCTCTGGTAATAGTGATAGCCGGCGCCGGCGGCCAGCAGCACGGCGGCGGTCAACAGCAGGGAACGGACAGGACGCATGATGAACGAAAAGTAATTGGGACAGCCAGGCGGGCCGACACGAAAAACGTATCGTAAAAGAAATATGGTAGCAATGCTATTGAATAGCATAGCATACGGCCTGTCGTTGTTTGAAAGCGTGGTTGGGAATGCGAAAAGATCTGGAAAACCTGCCTGATGCCGAAATGTATCCGAAGCTGCTTGCGCGGCTGATCGGCGAAGTATCGCGCGCCTGGCGTTATGAAATGAACCGCGCGCTGCGGCCGCTGGGCCTGAACCTGTCGATGCGTCAGGTGCTGGTGCAGTTGCAGCGCAACCCTGGCGGCCTGATGCAGGCGGAGCTGGCGCGCAACCTGGGCATAGAAGGCCCGACGCTGGTGCGGCTGCTGGACAAGCTGGAGGAAAAAGGCTGGATCGCGCGCGTCGTCTCCACCGACGACCGGCGACGCAAGTATTCGGTGCTCACGCCCAAGGCGGCGGAACAGGTGCGGCTGCTTGAATCGCTCTCCGAGGAACTGCGCGGCAGCATGATGGCCGGTTTGACAACCCAGCAGCTGGACCAGTGCTCGCAGGCGATGACGCGCATCCGCGACAATCTCTATGGATTGCAGGACAACAGGACGGAAAACCAGGAATGAAGCGGTGGGGAGAAGACGATGAAGGAAGGAGGCGAGCCTTGTCTGCGGCACTTATGGTGAACGGCTGTGGCTGCTTCGTTCCCGACCTGACCAGGTTGGCCGTGCCACAATGCGCAGGGGCCCGCCAGCCGGCATTCTAGCAGCAAAGCCGGTGCCGTGTGCCGGATTCTTGGTACTCAGGCGCACGCGACAGCTGCTTGGCGAACTGATTCTCTCTGTTTCCGCTGATCAGATCATCAGCCTCAGTAGCCTCCGTAGGGCGGAATACCCCGCAGGGGCATTCCGCCAAACCGTCGCGGTCTCAATGCAATCGCATTGCGTCATCTGGCAACATGCCGTTCCCTTGGAAAGCGATGGAGCGAAACCATGACACCTGCAGTGCAGCGCCAATTTGCGCCTGGGGTTGCAAGCTGATTGCCCTGTCGTCATGAGCATCGGTGGAATGCCCCTTCGGGGTATTCCACCCTACGACTCCCGCTTTTCCTGCCGGTCAGATCCCCAGTTGCTGCCACAGTGCATCAACCCGGCGCTTCACTTCCTTGCTCATTTCAATCGGCACGCCCCATTCGCGGCTGGTCTCGCCCGGCCATTTATTGGTCGCGTCGATGCCCATCTTGCTGCCCAGGCCGCTGACCGGCGAGGCGAAGTCGAGGTAATCGATTGGCGTGTTGTCCACCAGCGTGGTGTCGCGGGTTGGATCGACCCGGGTGGTGATGGCCCAGATCACTTCCTTCCAGTCACGGATGTTCACATCCTCGTCGACCACCACGATGAACTTGGTATACATGAACTGGCGCAGGAAGCTCCAGACGCCGAACATCACCCGCTTCGCATGCCCGGCATAGGCCTTCTTCATCTGCACCACCGCCATCCGGTAGCTGCAGCCTTCCGGCGGCAGATAGAAGTCGGTGATTTCGGAAAACTGCTTCTGCAGCAGCGGGATGAACACCTCGTTCAGCGCCACGCCCAGGATCGCCGGCTCGTCCGGCGGCTTGCCGGTATAAGTCGAGTGATAGATCGGGTTGCGCCGCATCGTGATGCGGTCGATCGTGAACACCGGGAACATGTCCTGCTCGTTGTAATAGCCGGTATGGTCGCCATACGGGCCTTCCAGCGCATGCTCGTAGCCGCTCGGATGGCTTTCGTCAGGATAGATATTCCCTTCCAGCACGATCTCGGCCGATGCCGGCACCCGCAGTTCGCTGCCGATGGCCTTGGTCAGTTCAGTGCGGCTGCCACGCAGCAGGCCGGCGAACTGGTATTCGGACAGGCTGTCCGGCACCGGCGTCACCGCGCCCAGGATGGTAGCGGGATCGGCGCCCAGCGCCACCGCCACCGGGTAGGGCTTGCCGCGGTTGACGATGCCATGCTCGCGAAAATCCAGCGCGCCGCCGCGATGGGCCAGCCAGCGCATGATCACCTTGTTGCGGCCCAACACCTGCTGGCGGTAGATGCCGAGGTTCTGCCGTTTCTTGTTCGGTCCTTTCGTGATCACCAGGCCCCAGGTGATCAGCGGCGCCACATCGCCCGGCCAGCAATGCTGGATCGGCAGGCGGCCGAGGTCCACGTCATTGCCTTCCCACACCACTTCCTGGCAGCGGGCGCCGCGCACTTCCTTTGGCGCCATGTCCCAGACCGCCTTGACCAGCGAGCCCATGCCCATCATGTCGCGCAGGCCCTTGGGCGGCTCGGGTTCCTTCAGCGTGGCCAGCACATGGCCGATCTTGCGCAGTTCGCCTACATCGTCCGCGCCCATGCCCAGCGCCACCCGGCGCGGCGTGCCGAACAAATTTCCGAGCACCGGAACGTCATGGCCGGTGGGATGGTCAAAAAGTAAAGCCGGGCCACCCGCGCGCAGTACCCGATCGCAGATTTCCGTCATCTCCAGGTGTGGAGAAACCGGGGTCGTCACATGGCGAAGTTCGCCAATTGCATGCAATTGGGCAATAAAGTCGCGCAAATCAGCATATTTCATGTTTATTGATATTTTTCAAAGGTGGGTTTTTTCATGAATAACATGATTTTAAGTCACTGATTTTATTCATTTTTACGGAAACGCACGGCCAAGCTATATATCTATAAGTTATAGAAATAAGTATTTATATTATTGACTCGATATATTCGGGTTTATACAATGCGGCCAACGCGATCGAAATTGTTAACAAAGCAACACTAATTCGGTTGCACTCAGCTTACGGGGTTCGGGGCCCCAACGACATTTTAAGGAGTGTTTTCGCAAGGCGTCAGCCTTATCCCCCGACAACGTTATCGGACACCAACCCGCCACGGCCTGGCCGCGGTCTGTGAAAGATGACTCCGCCGCTTGCCCGTGCGCTCCCAGCGACGGCAGGCGATCGTTCTGATACGCGGCAAGCCAAGCAAACGATTTACCTGTGTGCGTCACCCGCAGGGATGAGCTTTGCCGCGCTGATAGAGGAGTACAAATGTTGACGAGTTCAATAGGGCCAGCGCAGCCAGAGGAGAAAGCGCCCGGGGCGAACGCCCGGACCCGATTGCGGGAATTGCTGACTGCCCCCGGCACAATGCAGCGTGTTCGCGTTGCGGCGCACCGCACCGTTCTGGTGGCGGGTGTCAGCGCGATTGGCGCAATCGGCGTGATGTTCGTCAAGCCCGAACTGACCGACCATATCAAGGCGATGTCGCCGTTTGCCGCGTCCAGCACGCAGCAGGCAGCGGCCTCCCCGGCGTCCAGTCCGAACGTGCTGGCGCCAGCACTGGCAGCACCCGTATCAGCCATGCCGGCCATCCAGCCGGCAGTTGCGCCTTCCCAGGCGCCTGCTCAACTGGTTCAAGCTACGCTGCCGGCGACCCCGGCAGTCGCCGCAGCCGCCCCCGAGCAGGCCAATGCCGTCGAGCATGCCGCCAGCATTCCGGCGACCGAAGGCAAGGAAGTTGCTTCCAAAGAACAGAAATTCGTCACCAACTGGCTGGCCAAGCGTTACCGCGTTGCCGGCGATGCGGCCAACATGCTGGTTGGCGCAACCTATCGCACCGCCAGGGAAGTCAAGATCGACCCTCTCCTGGTGCTGGCGGTAATGGCCATCGAGTCCGGCTTCAATCCCTTTGCCGAAAGCCCGGTGGGCGCACAGGGACTGATGCAGGTGATGTCCAAGGTCCACCATGAAAAGTTTCAGCCGCTCGGCGGCGTCAAGGCGGCGCTGAATCCGGTGGCCAACATCAAGGTCGGCGCCACCATCCTGAAGGAATACGTCAGCCGTGGCGGCTCGGTGGAGTCGGGACTGAAGATGTACGTCGGCGCAGCCGCATTCGAAAACGATGCCGGCTATGGCTACAAGGTGCTGGCCGAGTACAAGCGGCTCAAGGACGTGGCCAGCGGCAAGTCGGTCCCCTGGACCTCGTCGAACGCTGCCACGGTGGCGGCCAAGACGCCGCCGAAGCCGGCGCCGCAGCCTGCCGCCGAAGAAAAGGTGGATGTGCTGACCCAGGCCGAAACGCCTTCGCTGAGCGAGAATGTGCAGGACCGGGACGGCATCGTCGCCGCGCTCTGACAGCCTGGCGGCCTCCCAGCCTGATCGCCTTGCAACCTGAAAGCCGCCGGCAGCCCGGCGGCTTTTTTCATGCCTTGAAAAATACGCGCAGCCGGCTGACCGCTTCCTGCAGGTTTTCCATCGACGTCGCATAGGAAACCCGGATGTACTGGTGAGCGGTGTACGGCCCGAAGTCCAGGCCCGGCACCATCACCACGCCCGCCTCGTTGAGCATCTGCAGCGTCAGCCGGTCGGCATCGTCCGACAGCGCGCTGCAATCGGCATACACGTAGAACGCGCCGTCGGGCGTCACGGGCACCTTCAATCCCAGTTCCCGCAAGGCCGGCACGATATAGTCGCGCCGGCGCCGGAACTCGGCCTTGCGCTCTTCATAGATGGCAATGGCTTCCGGCGTGAAGCAGGCCACGCCCGCATGCTGGGCGATGCTGGAAGCGCAGATGAATAGGTTCTGCGCCAGTTTCTCGATGGCCCGGACCATGTTTTCCGGCACCACCAGCCAGCCCAGGCGCCAGCCCGTCATGTTGAAGTACTTGGAAAAGCTGTTGATCACGATGATGTCCTCGCCCAGCGACAGCGCCGAGAACGGCGCCTCATCGTAGGTCAGCCCCTGGTAGATTTCATCGACGATGGTGAAACCGCCCTTCTCCCGCACCACGTTGGCGATGCGGCCCAATTCGTCATGCGCAATCGAGGTGCCGGTCGGATTCGACGGCGAAGCCAGCAGCACGCCGCGGGTGGCGTCGTTCCAGTGTTCCCGCACCATTGCCTCCGACAGCTGGAAGCGGTGCTCCGGGCCGCTGGGCACCATGCGCGCCCGGCCCTCGAAGGCGGCGACGAAATGCCGGTTGCAGGGATAGGACGGGTCGGGCATCAGCACTTCGCTGCCCGGCTCCACCAGCGCGGCGCAGGCCAGCAGCAGCGCCGCCGAGGCGCCGGCGGTGATGATGATGCGGCCGGGCGCGATATCCAGGCCATACACCTGGCGGTAATGGTCGGAAATCGCATCGCGCAACGCAGGCAGCCCTGTCGCGGCAGTGTACTGCAGCTGGCCGTCGGCCATTGCACGGGTGGCGGCCGCCACCACCGGCGGCGGCGCGGTGAAGTCCGGCTCGCCGATGCCCATGTGGATGATGCTGCGCCCTTCCCGTTCCAGCCGGGTCGCCATCTTGGCCAACTCCATGACATGAAACGGTGCGATATGGTCGAGGCGGGAGGCGAGATGGTTCAGATCCATGAACAGCAATCCTGACGGTCGGGTGTGGAATGGGAAGAAATGCGGCCGGAGCAGGCTCCGGCCGGAAGTGTGATGCTTGCTGCCGGCTTGCCGGGCGCCGTTCAGGCGCCGCGGGCGGCGCCGGTTTCCGCCGTGCGCACCCTGGCGGCCAGCTTGTCGAGCACGCCGTTGACGTACTTGTGGCCGTCGATGCCGCCGAAGGACTTGGTCAGCTCGACCGCCTCGTTGATCACCACCTTGTAAGGAATCTCCAGGTGGTGTTCCAGCTCATAGGCGCCGATCAGCAGCGCCGCATGCTCGATCGGCGAGAGCTGGTCCAGCGGCCTGTCGATCAGCGGCGCGATCTGGGCGCGCAGCTTGGCGACATCGCGGATGGCGCCATGCAGCACAGTGTCGAAATGGGCGGCGTCGGCCTTGTCGAAGCCATGCGCCTGGCGGATATGGGCATCGATCACGCCCGAGTCTTCATTGTTGAGCAGCCACTGGTAGAGGCCCTGGAGCGCGAACTCGCGCGCGCGGTGGCGCGGGGTGCGGTTCTTGCTGGGATTGGCATGCTGGGATTTCTGGTTCATAACGGCCTTGGTCCGCGCTCGGCGGACATACGTTCGGATTAACTAGGTACAGAAAAGCGTCCTTGCGGATCACTCTTCTTCATTGACTTCGGCCAGCTCTTCCAGCGCCATTGCCAGATTGGCCATTTCGACCGCGACGCGGCCGGCATCGGCGCCCTTCTCTGCCATGCGCACTTCCGCCTGCTCGTCGTTTTCGGTGGTGAGTACCGCATTGGCGATCGGGATGCCGTAGTCGAGGCCGACGCGGGTGATGCCGGCGCCGGACTCGTTGGACACCAGTTCGAAGTGATAGGTCTCGCCGCGGATCACCGCGCCGAGCGCGACCAGCGCGTCGAACTGGTGGGTTTCCGCCATTTTCTGCAGCGCCAGCGGGATTTCCAGCGCGCCGGGAACGGTGACATGCAGCACGTCCTCGTCGGCCACGCCCAGGCGCTTCAGTTCGGCCAGGCAGGCGGAGAGCAGGCCATGGCAGACATCCTCGTTGAAACGGGCCTGGACGATACCGATACGCAGGCCCTGGCCGTCCAGGTTGCTTTCATAGATGCCAACTGTCATTTTCTTCCTTCGTGCGCCTAAGCGTCATTCGTTGATCAGCGGAGACGGCAGCCTGCAGGCCCGCCACCTCCCGAGTAGTCTGTTTAATTTTCCGGGCAGGCCCGAAAGCCCATCACTTCCAGGTTGAAGCCTGTCATGGAGGGCATTTTCCGCGGGCTTGCCAGCAGCGTCATCTTGCCCACGCCCAGGTCTTTCAGGATCTGGGCGCCGATGCCGTAGGTGCGCAGGTCCATGCGCGCGCTGCGCGATGGGGCCCGCTCCTGCTGCGGCGCGGCCAGCGCCTCGAACTGGGCAAACATCTGGTCGGCCGATTCCTCGCAGTTGAGCAGCACCACCACGCCGCGCTCGGCGGCCTTGATGGCTTCCAGCGCCGAGGCCATGGTCCATGAGTGAGTGGTCACCTGGTTTTCCAGCAGGTCGAGGATCGACACCGGCTGATGTACCCGCACCAGGCTTTCCAGTTCCGGCGACAGCTCGCCCTGCACCAGCGCCAGGTGCGCGCCGCGGCTGGGCTTGTCGCGATAGGCGATCGCGCGGAAGGTGCCGTGCGCAGTCTGCATGGTGCGCTCGGCCACCCGTTCGACGATGCTCTCGTGCTGGCTGCGGTAATGGATCAGGTCGGCGATGGTGCCGATCTTCAAATTGTGTTCACGGCCGAATTCGATCAGGTCGGGCAGGCGCGCCATGCTGCCGTCGTCCTTCATGATCTCGCAGATCACCGCGGCCGGCGTCAGGCCCGCCAGTTCGGCGAAGTCACAGCCGGCTTCGGTATGGCCGGCGCGCATCAGCACGCCGCCCTTGACCGCCTTCAGCGGAAAGATATGGCCGGGCTGCACGATGTCCGACGGCTTGGCGTTGCGCGCCACCGCGGTCTTGATGGTGGTGGCGCGGTCGGCCGCGGAAATGCCGGTGGTTACGCCCTCGGCGGCTTCGATCGACACGGTGAAGTTGGTGCCGTAGGACGTGCCGTTACGGGAAGTCATCATCGCCAGGTTGAGCTGCTCGCAGCGCTCCTCGGTCAGCGTCAGGCAGATCAGGCCGCGGCCGTATTTGGCCATGAAGTTGATGGCTTCGGGAGTGACGAACTCGGCGGCGAGCACCAGGTCGCCCTCGTTTTCGCGGTCTTCCTCGTCGACCAGGATGACCATGCGGCCGGCGCGCAGCTCGGCAACGATTTCTTGCGTAGTTGAAAGAGACATAAGACAGTTCCAGGGACAGACCGCTATTTTAATGGATTTGCCTTGCGGCCCGGCGCTTATTGCCTCCCGATCATTCCGGGCAATTGCTGCGGGCGTCGGCCTGGGACACATTGCTGCCCGGCGCCACGTCATGGGTCAGCCAGACATTGCCGCCGATGGTCGAGCCGCGGCCGATGGTGATGCGGCCGAGGATGGTGGCGCCGGCATAGATCACCACGTCGTCCTCGACGATGGGATGACGGGCATTGCCCTTGATCAGCGCGCCGGTGGCATCGGCCGGGAAACGGCGCGCGCCCAGGGTGACGGCCTGGTACAGGCGCACATGCTGGCCGATGATCGCGGTCTCCCCAATGACCACGCCGGTGCCATGGTCGATGAAGAAGCTGCCGCCGATCTGCGCCGCCGGATGGATGTCGATGCCGGTGTCGGAATGGGCAATGTCGGAAATCAGGCGCGCCACCAGTTTGGCGTCGAGCCGGTACAGCGCGTGCGCGAGGCGGTAGTAGATCACGGCCACGGTGCCCGGATAGCACAGCAGGATCTCGGAGATGCTGGTCGCCGCCGGGTCGCCCTGGTAGGCAGCCTGCAGGTCGCTGACCAGGAGCGCCCGGATCGCTGGCAACTGGCTGGCGAATTCACGGGTGATCTGCTGCGCCCGCTCGGTGAGCTGGGCGCCGGTGAGCTTGCCGGCATCGGTGCCGAACACCAGCCCGCGGCGCACCTGCTCCGACAGCAGCGACAGCGTGGTGTTGAGGGTATCGCCGACGAAGTAGTCGATGCTTTCGTCGGTCAGCCCGGCGCGGCCGTAATGCGTCGGAAACAGCGCCGCGCACAGGCCCTGCAGTATGCCCACCAGCGCCGTTTTGGAAGGCAGTTCGCGGATATTGCCCTGGTACCGGATCTTGTGCGTGACCTCGCGCGAATCGCGCAGCTGCGCGACTACCGTGTCGAGGTTCCAGTGTGCCGGGGCGGAAGCGCCGGGAAGGGTGTCAGCCATAGTGTGTCCTGTCGGTCTGGTGCCCGTCGATGTAGCTCGACGGCCTTGGATTGCAATGTCCCCGGATTATAGAAGCGCATTGCAAAACGCACAGGAAGCGCCAGCGCGACGAGGCCGCACCAGGAGCGTGACGGCCGGGCGCCGCGCCCCGATGCGGGTCAGGCCGCGCCCTTGGCGCTCAGCATCCGCTCGACATAACGCGCAATCAGGTCGATTTCCAGGTTCACCTTGCTGCCGGCCTGCAGGTGCTTCAGGGTGGTGACCTGTATCGTGTGCGGAATCAGGTTGATCGAGAATTCGCAGCCGCCGGCGGTATCTGCCACCCGGTTCACGGTCAGCGACACGCCGTTGACCACGATGGAGCCCTTATAGGCCAGGTACTTGCCCAGTTCGCGCGGCGCTTCCACCACCAGTTCCCAGGACTCGCCCACCGGATCGAAACGGCGCACCGTGCCCAGGCCGTCGACATGGCCCGACACCAGGTGGCCGCCCAAGCGGTCGGCCAGGGTCAGCGCCTTTTCCAGGTTGACTTCGCCTGGCCGGTCCAGCCCGGCGGTGCGGTTCAGGCTTTCGCGCGAGACATCGACGTCGAACTGGCTGTCGGTCTTGGCGACCACGGTCATGCAGGCGCCGTTGATGGCGATCGAATCGCCGATGGCGACGTCGGCCAGCGGCAGGCCGCCGGCAGCGATCGTCAGGCGCACGCCGGCATCGGCGGCGCTGCCCAGGGGCGTCAGGGTCTGTATGCTGCCGACGGCAGCGACGATTCCGGTAAACATAAGCAGATTCAGTTCAGGGAAAACGGGCAAGGATACGCAAATCCGGGCCGAGTTGCTTGACTTCATGAAAGGCCAGCCGTGGCTGGCCGCCCAGTTCCTGCAGTGCTGGCAGGTCGAACATGCCCTGCGCATCGCCCAGCAGCGTCGGCGCCAGGTACAGCAGCAGTTCGTCGACGCAGCCCTCGCGCAGCAGCGAGCCGTTGAGCCTGAAGCCAGCCTCGACATGCAGCTCGTTGATCTGGCGCCGGCCGAGTTCCTTCAACAGTTGCGGCAGGTCGACCTTGCCGCGCGCATTCGGCAGCAGCAGCACTTCGGCGCCGCGCTCGCGCAGCCGGGCCTGTTTTTCGGCATCCGGCTGCGCGGCCACGATCCAGGTGCCGCCGCCTTCCAGGATGCGGGCGTCCGGGCTGACCTGCAGGCGGCTGTCGATCACGATGCGCTGCGGCTGGCGCGGCGTGTCGACGGCGCGCACCGTCATCTGCGGATCGTCCTCGAGCACGGTGCCGATGCCGGTCAGCACGGCGCAGGCGCGCGCCCGCCACCAGTGGCCGTCGTCGCGCGCCTGTTGCGAGGTGATCCACTGGCTCACGCCGTTATGCAGCGCGGTACGGCCGTCCAGGCTGGCCGCCGCCTTCATCCGGACCCAGGGACTGCCGCGCTCCATCCGCGAAAAGAAACCGATGTTCAGTTCCCGCGCCTGCTGCGCCAGAAGCCCGCTTTCGGTGGCGATGCCGGCGGCGCGCAGCTTTGCCATGCCCTGCCCGGCCACCAGCGGATTGGGGTCCTGCATCGCCGCCACCACGCGCGCCAGGCCGGCCGCCACCAGCGCGTCGGCGCAGGGCGGCGTGCGGCCGTGGTGGCTGCACGGCTCCAGCGTGACGTAGGCGGTGGCGCCGCGCACATCGTGGCCTCTGGCGGCGGCGTCGCGCAGCGCCTGGACTTCGGCATGGGGGCCGCCGGCGGCCTGGGTATGGCCGGCGCCCAGCAGCAGGCCGTCGCGCACGATGACGCAGCCCACGCGCGGGTTCGGGGAAGTGATGAACATGCCTTTTTCAGCCCAGTCCAGGGCCAGCTGCATGGCTTGCAGGTCGGAAGTGATATGCACGACGGTGTGTTTTGCAGGGAAGAGGCGGCTATTCTAGCAATTCGACTTGTCGCGTTCCGGGTTGCAGGCGCGCGGACGGCCGAGCAGGTTGACAATGATCCTGCGCCGGAGATCGCCGGCGCTGAAGTCCCAGGCGCCGGCCTGCGTGCCGCCGGCGCTGGTGCGGCTGCGGCCATTGGCGCCATAGGCCAGATAAGGCAGGCGGTCGTCGTTGAAGTTGCTGCTGATGGCAATGCCGGCCGGCGGCGGACCGTGGCTGGCGACGATATCCTCGCCCGCATCGGGCCGCAGGTTGCCATTGCGGTCGACCAGCACCATCCAGCCGCTGTCCCAGCCAGTGCCCGTAGCCAGCAGCACCACCGGAGCGCCGCGACGCAGGGCTTCGGAGCGGGTCAGCGTCACGGCGGCGAAGAAATCATTGACGGTGGTCGTGAGCCTTAGCCGCTGCAGCAGCGCCTGCAGCGCGGGCGCCGCCATGCCCAGCAACAGCGCCGCGACCGCCAGCACGCAGAGCATCTCCAGCAGCGTATGGCCGGCGCGCCGGTTCATGGCCAGCAGGCGGGCAGCCTGCCATCGGCCAGTCGCCGGCCACGGCTATCGAGCCGCAGCACGCCGCAGTCGGGGTCGGCATGGTTGGCGCGCGCGCCGGGGCCGCCCGGACGGGCGGCGACGCTCACGCAGCGCTCAAGGCTTTCGCCTTCGCAGGCAGTGGCGCTGAGGGTATAGGCGCTGTCGGCCGGGCTGGCGCCAGAGTGAAATTTGAAGGAGCCGGGCGCCGCGGCGTCGAAGGCGTGGTAGCGGCCATGGCGCGAAAAATGGCGCTCCTGCTGCTGCATCAGCATCAGCAATGCCGCCCTGGCCTCGGCCCGGCGCTGGCTGCGCGCCAGGCTCTGCCAGCTCGCGGCGCCGACAGCCGCGAGCGCCGCGCAAATCGCCAGCGTCACCAGCACTTCCAGCAGCGTATGGCCTAGCAGGGCGTGAACGTCAGCCCTATTGTCTTTGCGATGCCGCATTGCGCATGGCCTCCCAGTCCACGACCTCGCGCCAGCCCAGGCGACCGGCGCGCGACCTGCGCACGATGGACGGCGCCGGCTGGCCGCCGGCTTTGCCTCCGATGACCGTATGGCGCGTTTCCACTGTGCCGGTGCCACTGCCGCCCCCTTCCGCCTGCCCCGGCAATGCCGGCCGGCGTTCGGCGACGACGTTCAGCGTCCGTGCCGCCTGCATCGGCACGGCCAGCCAGGGCGCCGGGATGCCGGGCGGCGACAGGCCGTTCTGCGCATTCAGCAGATACAGGCTGGCGCTGGACCCGCACGCGGAAGCGCCGGGCAGCATGGTGGCGATGGTCGCCACGCCGTCTTCGATCAAGGGGCTGACAAGCATGCGCTCGCCGGGAACCGGAAAATCGAGCAGCCAGCCGGCAGCAGTGCTGGTGCCGCCATCGAGGCGGTAGGCTCCTGCCTTGTCCGTAACCAGCTTGCGCACGGCCAGGTCGGCACGCGTCAGGGTCGATGCGGCTGGAGCCTGCGCGTCCGCCACACCGTAAAGCGACTGCACCGACTTGTCCCGCGCATCGT
Organism: Noviherbaspirillum soli; assembly: GCF_015352955.1. Taxonomy (GTDB): domain Bacteria; phylum Pseudomonadota; class Gammaproteobacteria; order Burkholderiales; family Burkholderiaceae_D; genus Noviherbaspirillum_A; species Noviherbaspirillum_A soli. Next base: position 144,891 of record NZ_JACYOX010000002.1, on the reverse strand, counting down.
CGGCTTCCAGCAACCGGCCGGTGCCGAACAGCAGCAGCAAGCCGCCGTCGCCACGATAAAGGGCACGCGGCGCGCTGGTGATCGGCTGATGCCGGCCGCTCGCATCGGCGGCGACGAACAGCGGCTGGCCGGAAGCGGTGGCCTGTGGCCAGGGCGGTTGGCCGGCGCTGAAATCGAGCCGCCACAGCCTGCCCTGCAAATCGCCCGCATAGGCCAGCCGCACGATGCCATCGACGTCCGGAATCAGTGCCGGCTGCGCCAGGCCATTGGGCAGCGCGGCGCTGCCGGCGGGCAGCAGGAACTTGAAGTAGTTGCGGTTCTGCTGCCATGGCGCGACGGGGTCCTTGTCGAGCGAAAGCAGGAACAGCGCGCCCGGCCCGGCCTGATTCGAACGCCCATCGCCGTCGGCGCGTTGGCTGTTGTAGCCGGACGCGGCCACGATGAAGTCGCCATATTGCCCGGCGCCGGTGCGAAAGCGCGCTAGTGCCGGCGGCTGAAAGACATTGCCGATATCGGGATCGTCGCTGTCGGTGAACTCCAACAGCACGCCATCGCCGCCGGCAAAGCGCGCCGGATTGCTGACATCAAGCGCGAACACGCCCTGCGCACCGCCGCCGAGGCCGCCGGCCAGCACGGTTTTCCAGGCGCCTCGCACCAGCGCATTGCCGGCGGCCAGGCCGCCTTCGGCATACGGACTGGCGGCGTGGGCCGACGTGGGCAAGCGCGGCCATTGCGGCCGCAGCGCCAGCGGCAGGTAGGCAAACAGTTCATTGCCGCTGGCCGCGTCGAAGCCGTGCAGCATGCCGTCGTTGGCCTGCAGATAGACCGCGGCCGGCCGGCTTGCGTACGCTGCCAGGAATGCCGGATAGCGCGGATCGGCGCCTGCCGGCGGCGGCGCCCCCACGAACAGCGGCGCGCCGACCACCGTCGCGCCCAGGAGGCTCGCGCGGCGCCGGAATGGGCCTTGCCGGGAACCGGCTTCCAGTGCCCGCTCGCCGCGCAGGTAGGCCACCCGGCTGGCGCCCCCGTCGTCGGCCACGCCGTCGGCGCCGGTTGACAGCAGCGACTGGCCGGCCGGGTCCAGCATGGTCCAGTCAAGGGCAATGGTGCGCAAGCGGTTACCGTCACGCTGGCCGGTGTAGAGCGCGCGCATCGCAGGATCGCGGCCTTCCAGCAGGGCGGCGGCATCCCATGCCGGCACGTCGGCGGCCATGGGCCGTCCGGCCTGGTCACGCGCCAGCGCATATTTTTTCAGGCTGCCGTCCATGCCCGAGTCGCGGGCGATCGCCTGATAGAGCGCGGTCGCGGCCGGATCGATGCCGCTGGCAGCGCAGGCGCCGGCCCGTGCCAGTTGCGCGGCATTGGCCAGGTCGAGCGAGGGCGCGGCTGCCGCCAGTCCGGGCAGCAGCAACAGGATGACCGGCAATGCGCATCGCATGTCAGCCTCCCCCTGCACGCCGGTACCAGGCCTGCAGCAGCACCCGGGTATCCTCCTGGGCGCCGAAACCGACGGCGCTGATGCGATAAAGCGTGCCGGCGCCGGCCAGGTCGGCGCTGCTGCCGGCGCGGCGGTCGGGATAGGCTTCGATCAGGTAGCGCGGCCGGCGGGCCGGCAGTGCGCCACCGCCGGCCGGCATGGCCTGGCCGGTGAAGCGTCCATACGCAATGCTGCGCATCGTGGCTTCGCCCTCATCGCGGAAGTCGACGGCAAGCCAGGCCGGCGCGATGTCCTGCCCGGCGCACAAGCCCAGTAGCGGATTGGCGGCGCCGGTGCCGCAGCCAGCCGGGAAGGCTGGCGCGGCCGAAGCCAGCAGCGCGGCGCGCGGACTGGCGCCGGCTGGCTGTTCGATATCGCGCTGAGCGTCGAGCAAGGCGGCTTCGGCTGCCTGGAAGGCCGTCTTGCGGTCTCGGTCGTTGCGCGCCGCCCGCTCTTCCTGCAGCGCAATGCGGGCGCCAGACAGGCCCAGCATCAGCGCCACCACCATCACCAGGAGGCACATCAGCAGCGCGCTGCCGGCAGCACGGCTCATGGCGCCTCCTGGCCGCGATTGCGCAGGTACACGGTGGCGCCGTAGATCCGGCGCAACAATCTGCGGCTGGCGGCGGGAAGCCGGGACACCTGGATCACCGTGCCGGGATCGGCGCTGCCGTCATAGGCCGCACCGAAGAGCGCGTAGCTGCCGGCGCCGCCCGCGTCGGCCTGCGTGCCACGCGCCAGCAATGCGATCCTGACCGCGCCCACAGCCTGCCAGGCGCCGGCCTGCGCCTGCACGGCGGTGGCGCTGACGAAGCGGTCCGGGGCAGCGCCGGCCTGCGTCTCCATGCCGTACAGCACCTGGAAGCCCTCGATGCCGCGCACCAGCGCGTCGGACTTCCAGCCGCCGGGACCGCGGTATTTGCAGCGCAGCTCCGGTTCGCCGCCGGCGTCATTGGCGATGTAGAAAATGCTCCAGCCGCCTTGCCCGCCATCGGCGCCGACGGCCGCGCCGGCGCAGTTCTGGATCGCGCCATCGCCGCTGCCCTCCCCGCTGCCCTCGAAGCGCAAGGCCAGCACGTCGCTGCCATTGACGGTGCTGCCGTACGGACCGGCTATGCCGTCTGCGGCATCCCTGAGCGACCTTGCGTCCAGCCCGGTGACGGGCTGCAGCGCCGTCGCACCGCTGCCGGCCGCGCCCCAGTCGCGGTAGCCGGCCTGCCGCACCGCCCGGCTGATCAGTTCCAGCGCGAAGCGGCCGTTCTCTTCCAGCCGGGCCCGGTCGTCATGCAGCAGGTAGGCACTGCGCACGGCCAGCAACAGGGAAATGGAAGCCAGCACCAGCATCATGCCGATGGCCAGCGCCACCATCAGTTCAGGCAGGGACAGGCCGGCCGCATGCCGGCGCAGCGCGCGCTTCATGGCTGCGCCGGCGCGACGACGATCACCACGCCTGGATACGGCGCAGCGCCGTCGGCTCCACTGCGCCAGCCCAGCTTGACCACCTGCGGGCTGCTCGGCTCGCCGCCGCAGGCCCATCGATAGGCGCCGGCCGCCTCGTCCCAGGGCGCGGCATCCTGGCAGATCAGTGCCCGGCCGGCAGGAAGCGCCGCGGCAACCTGGGCCTGCCAGGCCGCCTGTTCGGCCGCATCGGGCGCTGCGCCGGCGCGCAGGCGTTCAGCCATGTCGACCGCCAGCTGCATTGCCACGCCATGCAGCGCCGACTGCCGGGTAGCGTGCAGCGAGCGCCATTGCAGTTCAAGCAGGCTCAACGCACCCAGCGACAGCAGGCACAGCACGATCAGCACTTCGATCAGGGTAAAGCCGCGCGCAGTATTTCCCATGGTCGCAAACTCCGGCAATAGCCCGCCAGCCGCAGGGCGGCGGGATGGGACATGCGAGACGAAAGGCGTGGGCAGTGTTCTTGCGACCGTCCGGCTCAGGCTGGAAAGGTCAGGCAAACACCGTTCCGGACTGCGACCCGATGGGCACGCGCAGCGAGACAGGCGGATAAACAGCGACTTCTGTGAACGGACTTCCGGGCTACGGACTATTTCTGGGGCTTCTTGCGGTCGGGGTCGATTTCCGCGATCACATCGCGAAATTCGGCGACATCCTGAAAACTGCGGTACACCGAAGCGAAGCGTATGTAGGCAATCTTGTCCAAACGCTGCAATTCGGCCATGACGAGTTCGCCGACCTGGCCGGACGGAATTTCGCGCTGGCCGCTGGAACGCAGCTTCTCTTCAATGTGCTGGATGGCCGTGTCCACCGCGTCGGCGGGCACCGGCCGCTTGCGCAAGGCCAGCATCATGGAAGCGCGCAGCTTGGCGGGTTCGAAATCGGTACGGCTGCCGTTTTTCTTGACGATGACCGGCATTGCCAGTTCCACCCGTTCATAGGTGGTGAAGCGCTTTTCGCAGTAATTGCAGCGCCGCCTGCGGCGGATGCTGTCGCCTTCCTCGGACACCCTGGTGTCGAGGACTTGCGTGTCTTCGTGCTGGCAGAAAGGACATTTCATGAGCGGGCACCGGAAGCGACAGCCATTGGAGAATTGGCAACGAGTATAAGGGCCGCCTGTCGGCTCGTGCAACCGGCAGGCGGAATGCGCCGCGATGGCGCCCCGCGATCAGGCCGCGTAGACCGGGAAGGCGTCGGTCAGCTTCTTCACCTCGGCCTTGACGCGCTCGATGGTGGCGGCGTCATGCGGATTGTCGAGCACGTCGGCGATCAGGTTGCCGACCTTGACTGCCTCGGCCTCGCCGAAACCGCGGGTGGTCATCGCCGGGCTGCCCAGGCGGATGCCGGAAGTGACGAATGGCTTCTCCGGATCGTTCGGAATCGCGTTCTTGTTGCAGGTGATGTGAGCCGAACCGAGGATGGCTTCGGCTTCCTTGCCGGTGATCTTCTTGGCGCGCAAGTCGACCAGCATCACGTGCGACTCGGTGCGTCCGGAGACGATGCGCAGGCCGCGCTCGATCAGCGTGTTGGCCAGCGCCGCGGCATTCTTCACCACCTGCTGCTGGTAAGCCTTGAATTCCGGGCTCAGCGCTTCCTTGAACGCCACCGCCTTGCCGGCGATGACATGCATCAGCGGGCCGCCCTGGATGCCGGGGAAGATCGCCGAATTGATGGCCTTCTCGTGCTCGGCCTTCATCAGGATCACGCCGCCGCGCGGGCCGCGCAGCGACTTGTGGGTGGTGGAGGTCACGAAGTCGGCATGCGGCACCGGGTTCGGGTACACGCCGGCGGCGATCAGGCCGGCATAGTGGGCCATGTCGACCATGAAGTAGGCGCCGACTTCCCTGGCGATCTTGGCGAAGCGCTCGAAATCGATGCGCAGCGCGTAGGCGGAAGCGCCGGCGATGATCATCTTCGGCTTGTGCTCGCGGGCCAGCCGCTCCATCGCCTCGTAATCGATCTCTTCCTTCTCGTTCAGGCCGTAGGACACGACGTTGAACCATTTGCCGGACATGTTCAGCGCCATGCCGTGGGTCAGGTGGCCGCCTTCGGCCAGCGACATGCCCATGATGGTGTCGCCGGGCTTCAGCATCGCGAAGAACACGCCCTGGTTGGCCTGGGAGCCGGAATTGGGCTGCACGTTGGCGGCTTCGGCGCCGAACAGTTCCTTCAGGCGGTTGATGGCCAGGGTCTCGGCCACGTCGACGTACTCGCAGCCGCCGTAGTAGCGCTTGCCGGGATAGCCTTCCGCGTACTTGTTGGTGAGCTGGCTGCCCTGGGCTTCCATCACCGCGGGCGAGGTATAGTTTTCGGAGGCGATCAGCTCGATGTGTTCCTGCTGGCGGGTGTTTTCGAGCTGGATGGCGGACCAGAGTTCAGGATCGACTTTGGCGATGGTGTGGTCTTTGGCAAACATGGAGTACTCCAATCGATGGGGGCGGACAGCAACGATGCGATGGGATGAAGGCCGGCCGGAATGCAGGGGGAATGACGGCAGCCTCAATCTACTTACCATCTTGGCTGCCCAGGCGCACGGCTATTGAAATCTCACGCTTCCCGGTGGATGCCCACCTTGCGCCGGATGCAGAGTTCCGGCTTTTCGCCAGTCACGTGAGACGAAATGGTCCGCGCATTGTAGATTAATGGCTCATTTTGAGCAAGATTGGTGCGGCGCCGCACCTGCGGCTGCCAGACCTTTCAGCTACAATTTCCGCTTTTCGCCTTGTTCATCCACCATTTGGGATCTCCATGATTGTTCTGGTTACTGGCGCAACCGCCGGCTTTGGCGCGGAAATGGCGCGTAAATTCGTTGCACATGGCCACAGGGTGATTGCGGCCGGCCGCCGCAGGGAACGACTGGACGCGCTCGCCGGCGAACTCGGCGCCGCTCTGCTGCCGGTTGAAATGGATGTGACCAGCAAGGATTCCATCGATGCCGCGCTGGCCGCGCTGCCGGCGGACTGGAAGGAGATCGATGTACTGGTCAACAATGCCGGCCTCGCGCTGGGCGTGGAACTGGCGCACAACGCCTCGCTGGACGAGTGGGAAACCATGATAGACACCAACTGCAAGGGCCTGGTGAGGATGACGCGGCGCGTGCTGCCGCAGATGGTGGCGCGCGGCAGCGGCCTGATCATCAACATCGGTTCGCTGGCCGGCGCCTATCCTTACCCGGGCGGCAATGTCTACGGCGCCACCAAGGCCTTCGTCGACCAGTTCACGCTGAACTTGCGCGCCGACCTGGTCGGCACCGGCGTACGCGCAACCAATATCGCGCCCGGCCTGGGCGGCGGCACCGAGTTTTCCAATGTGCGTTTCCGCGGCGACGATGCCGCCGCCGCCAAGGTGTACGAAGGCACCGAGCCGCTCACCGCCGCCGACATCGCTGAAACCGCCTACTGGATCGCAAACCTGCCCAGGCATGTCAATATCAACGTGATCGAGATGATGCCGACTTGCCAAGGCTTTTCGGCACTTACCGTCAAACGCAAGCAGTAGTAGAATGTTTGCGCCGCAACATAGGCGCATTTCACAAAGGAAAGTTCCGAAAGTCGTTCGATGACCGCAGCACAGTTCACCTGGACGATACGCGTCTATTACGAAGATACCGACACGGGCGGCATTGTTTTCTATGCCAATTACCTGAAGTTCTTTGAACGGGCGCGCACCGAATGGCTGCGCGCGGCTGGTGTGGAACAGCAACAACTGGCGCAGGCCCATGGCGTGATGTTTGTTGTGCGCAGCACCGCGGTGGACTACCATGCGCCGGCGCGGCTGGATGATGAATTGACGGTCAGCGTGAAGGTGGAGCGGCTGGGCCGCGCGTCGGTGCAGTTTTTCCAGGAAGCCTGGCGCGCCACGCCGGCCGGGCCCGAACTGCTCAGCACCGGCCGGATCAAGGTCGGTTGCGTTGACACCAATACCCTGCGCCCCGGCGCGATACCGGCGCAAGTATATGACCGGATCACGGACGGTGCCGCATGACCGACTCCGCCAGTGCCGCCTTCAACGCCATGTGCCGTGTTGAACGCCGCCGCGCCTAACCAGACTGAATTCGTTTTACCGACAAGCCGATTCCATGACCCCCACCGCAGACCTGTCTTTTCTCCACCTGATTTCCAACGCATCGATTCTGGTGCAGCTCGTGATGGCGCTGCTGCTGGCCGTCTCGGCAATGAGCTGGACCTACATCTTCCGCAAGATGTTCGCGATCCGCAACGCACGCGCCCAGACCGATGAATTCGAGCGGCTGTTCTGGTCGGGCGGCAACCTGGACGCGCTGTACCAGGACGCCACCTCGTCGCGCCGGCAGTACAAGAACGACAGCGGCGCGCTGGAGCGCATCTTCGAATCCGGCATGAGCGAGTTCAACAAGGCGCGCGCGATCGGCTCGCGGGCCGATGCACAGGGCGCCGGCCCGCTGGAAGGCGCCCGCCGCGCGATGCGCGCAGCCTACCAGCGCGAGATGGATGCACTGGAGTCGCACCTGGCCTTCCTGGCCTCGGTCGGTTCGGTCTCGCCCTACGTTGGCCTGTTCGGCACGGTGTGGGGCATCATGAATGCCTTTCGCGGCCTGGGCAATGTGCAGCAGGCTACGCTGGCAACGGTGGCGCCGGGCATTGCCGAAGCGCTGATCGCGACTGCGATCGGCCTGTTCGCGGCGATTCCGGCGGTGGTGGCCTACAACCGCTATTCCCATGACATCGACCGCCTGGCGATCCGCTTCGAAACCTTCATCGAAGAGTTTTCCAACATACTGCAGAGGCAGGCGCGCTGATGGCCAACTCAAGCATGCGCGGCGGCCGTTCGCGCAAGTTCAAGTCCGAGATCAACGTCGTGCCGTATATCGACGTGATGCTGGTGCTGCTGGTGATCTTCATGGCCGCCGCGCCCATGGTCAACCCGAGCATCATCAACCTGCCCACCGCCGGCAAGTCGGCGCTGCCGCCGCCGGAGTACATCCAGATCTCGCTGAAGCCGGACGAGGCGGCCAGCATCGGCATCACCGGAGGAAAGAGCGCGGGCTCGCAGCAGACCGTGTCGAGCCGGGCCGAACTGGTGCGGCGCCTGAAGGCGATGCATGCCGAGAACGACCAGATGGCGATCATGATCGCCGCCGACAAGAACATCAAATACGATGAAGTGATCCAGATGGTGTCCGAGGCCAAGAAGATCGGCTTCGAGCGCGTCGGCCTGGCCACCCGCTAACACTGTCAACACGTCCATGAACGACAAGGCAACACCCTACACCATACCCAAGGAACCCGGCGGCGGCCGCGCATTCGCGCTGGCGGTGCTGGTGCATCTGGCGCTGGTTGCGCTGTTATGGATAGGCGTGCGCTGGCAAAACGAGACGCCGGTGGCGGTCGAGGCGGAGATCTGGAACCCGCAGGCGCAGCAGGCCGCGCCCAAGCCGCAACCGGAGCCGGAACCCGAGCAGCCACCGCCACCTCCGCCGCCGCAACCGGCGCCGCGCGTGGCGGAAGCGCCCAAGCCGCCGCCGGCGCCGGTGGTTGAAAAGCCGGTGGAGAAACCGGTGCCCAACCCGGACATTGCGCTGGAACAGGAAAAGAAGAAGCGCCTGGAGAAGGAGCGCGAGCGTCGTCTGGAAGAGGAGCGCGAGGAACGCGAACGTGAACGCGAAGAACAGAAGAAGCTGGCACTGAAGAAGGAAAAGGAACAGGAACAGGCCCGCAAGAAGGAGCTTGCCAAGGCCGAAGCCGAAAAGGAAAAACGCCTGGAAGCGGAAAAGGAACGCCGCGCCGAAGCCGAGCGCGAGCGCAAGCTGCAGGCCGAAGCCGAGAAGAAGCGCGCCGCCGAGGAAGAGAAGAAGCGCGAACTGGCCGAAGCTGATAAGAAGCGCAAGCTGGCCGAAGCCGAGAAGAAGAAGCGTGCCGAAGCCGCAGCGGAAGCGGCCGCGGCGGAACAGCGCCGCCTGGAAGACCTGTCGCGCATGACGGCGCAGGCAACCGGTTCCGGCGGCAGCGGCCAGGCGGCGAAGTCGCAGGGCGCATCGCGGGCCGATGCCGGCTATGCGGCCAAGGTTGGCGGCAAGATCCGCTCCAACACCGTGTTCAATGTGCCGGACGAACTGACCAACAACCCGGCTGTCGAGTACTCGGTCGACCTGCTGCCGGACGGCTCGGTGCGCAGCATCCGCAAGGTCAAGAGCTCGGGCGTGCCCGGCTTCGACGAGGCGGTCAAGCGCGCCATCGAGAAGTCGCAGCCCTTCCCGCCCGACAGTTCCGGACGCGCACCGTCGGGCTTTACCGTCTCCCACAAACCGAAGGACCAGTAAGCCATGATCAAGAAATTACTCGTACACGCGGTCGCTGTGGCTGCCCTGCTTACCGGCGCGACGACTCAGGTGCATGCCCAGTTGCGGGTGGAAATCGCCGGCGTCGGCGCGCAGCAGATCCCGATCGCCGTGGCCGGCTTCGCCGATGAAGGCATCGCGCCGCAGCAGGTCAGCGCCATCATCAAGGCCGATCTCGAACGCAGCGGCATGTTCAAGGTGATGGATGCCGGCGTGATGTCGGATGCCGCCCAGATCAACTACGGCGAATGGAAGTCGCGCGGCGCCGAGGCACTGGTGGTGGGCAGTGTGCAGCGCCTGGCCGACGGCCGCTTCGATGTGCGCTATCGCCTGCTCGACACCCTGAAGTCCAGCCAGCTCTCCGCGCTGGCCCTGGCCGCGCAGCCGCAGTTCACCCGCGTGACCGGCCACAAGATCGCCGACGACATATATGAAAAGCTGGTCGGCGTGCGCGGCGCCTTCGCCACCCGGGTCGCCTATGTGACCAAGGTCGGCAATGAATACCGGCTCGAAGTGGCCGACGCCGACGGCGAAGGCGTGAACGTGGCGCTGCGCTCGAACGAGCCCATCATCTCGCCGGCCTGGTCGCCGGACGGCACCCGGGTTGCCTATGTCTCGTTCGAGAACAAGAAGCCGGTGGTCTACGTGCAGAACCTGGTGACCCGCCAGCGCACCGTGGTGGCCAACTTCAAGGGCAGCAACTCGGCGCCTTCCTGGTCGCCGGACGGCAGCAAGATCGCGATCGCGCTGGCGCGCAACGGACTGACCCAGGTCTATACCGTCAATGCCGACGGCAGCAACCTGCAGCGCCTGACCAATACCGACGGCATCGACACCGAGCCGCAATTCTCGGCCGACGGCAAGTCGATCTATTTCACCAGCGACCGCAGCGGCGGTCCGCAGATCTACCGCATGCCTGCCACTGGCGGCAATGCGCAGCGGGTAACCTTCACCGGCAGTTACAACATCAGTCCGCGCATCTCGCCGGACGGCAAGTCGCTGGCCTATATCTCGCGCCGCGACGGCCGCTTCCAGCTGTACGTGCTGGACCTGACCAACAACCAGGAACTGCGCCTGTCGGATACCACCAAGGATGAATCGCCCAGCTTCTCGCCCAACGGCAAATACATCATGTATGCCACCGAATCGGGCGGACGGCGCGGCACGCTGGCGGTGGTTTCGGTCGATGGCCGAATCAAGCAACGTGTTACCACCCAGGCAGGCGATATCCGGGAGCCCAACTGGGGCCCCTTCATGAATTAATCCGATCACCCAAACAGGAGAACTACCCATGCGCAGCCCAAAAATCCTCGCCCTCATGCTGACCAGCGCCATGCTGGTCGCAGCCTGCTCGTCGCCCGTCAAGCTCGACGACAAGGCCGCCGTTGAAGACCGCACCGGCAGCACCACTGGCCAAAACGCCGATCCGCGCAGCGTCGGCACCGTCAACGCCACCCGTTCCGGCATGGACCCGCTGAACGACCCGCAAGGCGTGCTGGCCAAGCGCAGCATCTACTTCGACCTCGACAGCTACAGCGTCAAGGACGAGTTCAAGCCGGTGCTGGATGCCCACGCCCGCTACCTCAACGCCAACAAATCGCGCCAGATCGTCATCCAGGGCAACACCGACGAGCGCGGTGGCCGCGAGTACAACCTGGCGCTGGGCCAGAAGCGCGCCGAAGCCGTGCGTCGCGCACTGGCGCTGTTGGGCGTGCAGGAAAGCCAGATGGAAGCCGTCTCCTTCGGCAAGGAAAAGCCGAAGGCACTGGGCAGCGACGAAGCCGCATGGGCTGAGAATCGCCGCGCTGACATCGCCTACTGATCGCCATGCGCACCCTGATCAGATCCGCACTGGCGCTGGCTGTCACCGCGGCTGCGCTCACTGCGCCGCTGCGGGCGCATGCCGGCCTGTTTGACGACGATGAAGCACGCCGCGCCATCCTCGACATTCGCGCCCGCATCGACGCGGTCAATGCCCGCGTCGACGGCAAGGCCGACAAGACCACCAGTCTCGACCTGGCAAGCCAGAACGAACAGCTGCGCGGCGAGATCGCGCGGCTGCGCGGACAGATCGAGGTGCTCACCAACGAGCTGGCCAACGAGCAGCGGCGGCAGAAGGATTTCTACGCCGACCTCGACGGCCGGCTGCGCAAGGTCGAGCCGCAGCGCATGACGGTGGATGGCCGCGAGGTCGATGTGCAGCAGTCCGAGCAGCAGTCCTACGACGCCGCGCTGGCCCAGTTCAAGGGCGGCGACTACAAGGGCGCCGGCCAGTCCTTCTCCACCTTCCTGCGCAGCTATCCGCAGTCCGGCTATGCGGCTTCGGCCCAGTACTGGCTGGGCAATGCGCTGTATGCCGAGCGCGACTACCGCGGCGCGATCGCGGCGCAGCAGGTGGTGGTAAGCCGTTATGCCGACAACCCGAAAGCGCCTGACGCGATGCTCAACATCGCCAGCTGCCACACCGAGTTGAAGGACAAGGCGGCCGCCAGGAAGACGTTGGAAACCCTGATTGCGCAGTATCCGGACTCGAACGCGGCGCAAACAGCGCGTCAGCGTCTGGCTGCGTTGAAATAGATGTTGTAAGGGCTTGGCCGGCCAGCTGTTAAATCAGTGCAACGATTTGACAGTCCAGGGTCGGCTCCCTATAATGGCGGTCTTTCGGGTCGTTAGCTCAGCTGGTAGAGCAGCGGACTTTTAATCCGTTGGTCGCAGGTTCGAATCCCGCACGGCCTACCACGAATACCGCAGCATGTTGTATTCAAGGACTACCGCGAGGCAGTCCTTTTTTAATGCGGTGGTTCAGCATGAATGCAGCATCGTTGCATGCAGTACTGAAGTTGCAGTAAGAAGTTTTTGGGTCGTTAGCTCAGCTGGTAGAGCAGCGGACTTTTAATCCGTTGGTCGCAGGTTCGAATCCCGCACGGCCTACCAAATACGAAGGGCTTGCATGGCAACATGCAAGCCCTTTTTGTATTGCGGCTGGCAGTTGGCACCCCTCTCTTCCGGCAGATATTGCTTTTGCGGTAGCGATTCACCTCGCCGTTGAGAGTGCCGTGCCGGCGCTCCGTGAAGCAGACAAGGTGCGGCATCGTAGGGTGTAATGCCCGCAGGGGCATTACACCGATGGCCAATCGGGGAAGTCGACTGGGAATATCATCCCGGTCTGCAACCCGGTACAATGCCCTTCGGGTATTGCACCCTACGGAAGCAAGCGCCCCGCTCCCTAGTGATACCCCTCCCCCGGCTTCACCTTCCCCCGAAACAGCCAGAACACCAGCACCGTATAAACAAGAATCATCGGCATCAGAATCGATGCACCAATCAGGTAGAACACCTGCGATGACGGATGCGACGCCGCCTGCCAGATCGTCATCGAGGGCGGCACGATATACGGTGCATTGGATGCCACCAGGCCGAGATAGGCCAGCAAAAACAGGCCGACCGAGGTGGCGAACGGCAGGATCGGACGACCCTTTTTAATGCCGTAGTAGCAGAGCCAGGCCACCAGCAGCGTGGCCACCGGGATCTGGCTCAGGAAGAAGATGTTGGGCGTGCTGAACCAGCGCTCGGCGATGCGCCCGATCTGCAGCGGGGTCCAGACGCTGACGATGGCGATGAAGGCCATCAGAGCCGCCAGCAGCGGCAAGGCCAGCTTGCGCGAGCGCTGCTCCACGCCGTCGACGGTCTTCATCATCAGCCAGGTCGCGCCCAGCAGCGCATAGCCCACCACCACGGCCACGCCGCACATCAGGCTGAACGGCGTGAGCCAATCCAGCGGGCCGCCGGCGAACTGGTTGCCCTGGATGCGGATCTCCTGCAGCAGCGCGCCCAGGATCAGGCCCTGCGCGAAGGCGGCGACGATGGAGCCGACCGCGAACGAGACATCCCACTTGCGGTGATGCGGCTTGGCCACCCAGCGGAATTCGAAGGCCACGCCGCGGAAGATCAGCGCCAGCAACAGGAACATCACCGGCATGTAGACCGCCGGCAGGATCACCGCGAAGGCCTTCGGAAAACCGGCCCACAGGCTCACGCCGCCCAGCACCAGCCAGGTCTCGTTGCCATCCCAGAACGGCGCCACCGAATTCATGATCTGGTCGCGCTCGTCTTCCCTGCTGAAGAAGGGAAAGAGGATGCCGATGCCGAGGTCGAAGCCGTCCAGCACCACATACATCGCCACGGTGAAGCCCAGCAGGAGCGCCAGGATGACCGGAATGGTTTCGGATACTTCACTCATGTGGCCGCCTCCCGGGTGGTTTCCTGCGCGGCCGACAGCGGCCGGTTGGGCAGCGCTTCCGGGTCCGCCGGAATCTGCTGCGGCCCCTTGCCGATCAGCCGGCTGATGTACCAGATGCCGATGGAGAACACGACGAAATAGACCAGCACGAACAGCACCAGCGAGATCAAAACCGAGCCGAAGGTCACCGGCGACACCGCATCGGCGGTGCGTAGCACACCGTAGGCAATCCAGGGCTGGCGGCCGATCTCGGTCACCATCCATCCCGCCAGCAAGGCGATGAAGCCGACCGGCCAGGCATGCGACAGCGGCCGCAGGAACCAGCTTGCCCGGTGCAGGCGTTTGCGCCACCAGAGAAAGACGCCGATGAAGCCGATGGCCATCATCAGCAGACCCAGCCCGACCATCAGCCGGAACATGAAGAAGACCGGCGCTACCGGCGGCCTGTCTTCCCGCTTGAAGTCGCGCAGGCCCTTGAAGCGGCCATTCCAGTCGTGGGTGATGATCAGGCTGCCCAGATTCGGGATCGCAATCTCCGCATGATTGCGCTCGGCCTCCTTGTCGGGCCAGGCGAACAGCACCAGGGCGGCCGGCTCGCTGCCGTCCCAGTGCGCCTCGATGGCGGCGATCTTGGCCGGCTGGTGCTTCAGGGTGTTGAGGCCATGGAAGTCGCCCACCACCGCCTGCAGCGGCGCCAGGACGGCCAGCATGCCCAGCCCCATGTGGACCATGGTGCGCGCCTCGACCTCGAAGCGGCCCTGCACCATGTAGCGCGCGCCCGCGGCCAGCACCACCAGCGAGGTGGTGAGGTAGGTCGCGATCATCATGTGGGTGAAGCGGTAGGGAAAGCTGGGATTGAAGATGATGTCGGACCAGTCGACCGGATAGGTAATGCCGTTTTCGATGGCGAAGCCGGCCGGCGTATGCATCCAGCTGTTGGCCGACAGGATCCAGAAGCCCGAGAGCATGGTGCCGAAGGCCACGATCACCGATGCCAGCGTATGCAGCCAGGGCGGGAAACGGTTCCAGCCGAACAGCATGATGCCAAGGAAGCTGGCCTCCAGAAAGAAGGCGGTCAGTACTTCATAGCTGAACAGCGGGCCCAGCGTGTTGCCGATGATTTCCGCGAAGCGGCTCCAGTTGGTGCCGATCTGGTATTCCATCACGATGCCCGACACCACGCCCATCGCGAACGAGACCGCGAAGATCTTGGTCCAGAACCGGGCCAGCGTATGGAAATGCTGCTTGCCGCTGTAGAACCAGCGCAACTCCAGCGTGGCGATGAAGGCGGAAAGGCCGATGGTAAAGGAGGGAAAGATGATGTGAAACGCGATCGTGAAGGCGAACTGCACCCGCGCAAGCAAGGTGGTATCGACGCCGGCCAGTGTTTCCATCAAGGACTCCGAATCCAGGCTCATGGGTGTGGGAAAGCCGCTCATGGCGGAAACGGCGGAGCTTTCGCGCCGTCCATCCAGCGGGATCGTCAGTTGTGGCCGGAATCCGAAGATGAAGTTCCAGCCATCATGACAATCCTTTAGCCCGATCAAGCTCTCGCAGCGCCCACGACAGCGCGAGGCCGCCCAGTGTTGCGTCGAAGCCGCCATGGCGGGTGTAGATGGCCGACCTCTGATCTAGCGCAGGGTTGCCTGCGGTCTGGCTGAAATAGTCATCCATGCAATCACCGCGCAGCCAGCGCAACACGGTAACCGTCACACGGAGGAGTCATGCCCTTCATCAAGCAAACCATGCCGCCCGCCCTTGTTTCCCTGGTCCTGGGACTGGCCAGCCACACCGCAATTGCCGCCGGCCCCTATGTCCTGACCGATCTCGGCACGCTAGGCGGGCCGGTCAGCACCGGCTATGGGCTCAACAATGCGGGAACGGTCGTCGGCAGCAGCGACACCGCCAACGGCGCATCGCATGCGGCCGCCTGGCGCGGCGGTGCGCGGCGCGACCTCGGCACCCTGGGCGGCAGTTACAGTGTTGCCCACGACATCAACAATGCCGGCGTGATTGCCGGCTGGGCTGGCCTGACGGGCGACACGACCAGCCGGGCCACGCTGTGGCAGGGCGGCATGCCGACGCCGCTTGGCACCCTGGGCGGCAGCTACGCCGCGGCCTATGGCATCAACAACCGCAACCAGGCGGTGGGCATGAGCAGTACTGCCGGCAACGCCGCCAGCCGCGCCACGCTATGGAACGGCCGGCGCGCGCAGGATCTTGGCACCCTGGGCGGCACCTACGGCAGCGCCTACGATATCAATGACCGCGGCAGCGTGGTCGGCTACAGCAGCGTCGCGGGCAATGCCGCAAACCATGCAACGCTGTGGGAACGCGGCCGTGCGATCGACCTTGGCACACTGGGCGGCAGCGGCAGCAGCGCGCAAGCCGTGAATAACGCCGGCCTGGTGGCCGGCAGCAGCGACCTCGCCGGCGACCGGACGCAGCATGCGACGCTGTGGCGCAATGGCGTCATCACCGATCTCGGCGCACTGTCCAGCGGTGGCATGAGCGGCGCGCTGGGCATCAATGTGCGCGGGCAGATCGTTGGCTACAGCGGCTCGCCGTTTGGCGGCAGGCCGAATGCCACCCTGTGGGAGGATGGCCGGATCATCGACCTCAACACCCTGGTCAAGAGCAGCGACCCGAATTTCCTGCTGTACCAGGCCAGTGACATCAACGACTTCGGCCAGATCGCCGCCGTTGGCGTGACCAGCGACTTCCAGACCCATGCCTATCTGCTCACGCCGACCTTTACCACCCGCAGCGCGGACGAGCTGCTGACGGCGGCGGCGCTGGTCAAGGATGTGGCCGGCGACGACGCCGGCATGCCGACGGACGACGTTTTCGCGGCCGATGCCGGCGCCGTTCCCGAGCCGGCCAGCCTGAGCCTGCTTGCCATGGGCTTGCTGGCGCTGCTCGGCGGCCGGCGCCAGGCGCTGCGGCAATGAGGTCGAGCGCATCGGCCCGGCGGCGCAGGGCTTGCGCAGCGCTTGACCCTGCCATCGCGAGAAGGTTTAGAGTGGCTGCCTCGACATCACTGAAAGCGAAAGGAAGCACCATGCTGCAATATACGGTCAACGACATGAGCTGCCAGCATTGCGCCAAGGCCATCACCGAGGCGGTGACGCAGGCCGCGCCGGGCGCCAGGGTGGAAGTGGACCTGGAGCGTCACCTGGTGCGGGTGGACCAGACCGGCGACGATGCCGCCGTCAGCGACGCGATCCGCGAAGCGGGTTATACGCCGGTGGCGCAGCAGTAGCGGAATCAGGCATGCCCAAACAAAAAGCCGGTCGGCTCGCGCCGACCGGCTTTTTGCATCGCGCCCGCAAAAGCGGGACGCGACGGCAGCATCAGGACTTGACCGACGGCTCGGCGTTGCGCAGGCGGATGTGCAGCTCGCGCAGCTGCTTCTCGTCGACTTCGGACGGCGCCTGGGTCAGCAGGCACTGGGCGCGCTGGGTCTTGGGGAAGGCGATCACGTCGCGGATCGATTCGGCGCCGGTCATCATGGTGACGATGCGGTCCAGGCCGAACGCCAGGCCGCCGTGCGGCGGCGCGCCGTATTGCAGCGCGTCCAGCAGGAAGCCGAACTTAAGCTGCGCTTCCTCGGCATTGATCTTCAGCGCGCGGAACACCTTGCTCTGCACGTCGGCGCGGTGGATACGCACCGAGCCGCCGCCCAGTTCCCAGCCGTTCAACACCATGTCGTAGGCCTGCGCGATCGCGCGGCCCGGATCGGTCTCGATGAAGTCCTCATGGCCTTCCTTGGGCGCGGTGAACGGGTGATGCAGCGCCACCCAGCGGTCGCCCTCCTCGTCGTGCTCGAACATCGGGAAGTCGACCACCCACAGCGGACGCCAGGTGTCCTCGAACAGGCCGGCCTTGCGGCCGAAGTCGCTGTGGCCGATCTTCACGCGCAGCGCGCCGATGGCGTCATTGACCACCTTGGCCTTGTCGGCGCCGAAGAAGATCAGGTCGCCGTCCTCGGCGCCGGTCTGCTCGATGATCTGGGCCAGCGCCGCGTCATGCAGGTTCTTGACGATAGGCGACTGCAGGCCATCGCGGCCCTTGGCCTTTTCATTGACCTTGATGTAGGCCAGGCCCTTGGCGCCGTAGATGCCGACGAACTGGGTGTAGGCGTCGATCTCGGAACGCGGCATCGCGCCGCCGCCCGGCACGCGCAGGCCGACCACGCGCCCGCCGTCCATGTTGGCCGCGCCGGAGAAGACCTTGAAGTCCACGTCCTTCATCACCGCGGTCAGGTCGGTGAACTGCAGCTTGACGCGCATGTCGGGCTTGTCGGAGCCGTACAGCGCCATCGCGGTGGCGAAGTCCATTACCGGGAACGGGTTGGGCAAATCGACATCCAGCGCGTTCTTGAACACCAGGCGGATCATGTTCTCGAACAGGTCACGGATGTCCTGTTCCTTCATGAACGAGGTTTCGCAGTCGATCTGGGTGAATTCCGGCTGGCGGTCGGCGCGCAGGTCCTCGTCGCGGAAGCACTTGGTGATCTGGTAATAGCGGTCGAAGTTGGCCACCATCAGCAGCTGCTTGAACAGCTGCGGCGACTGCGGCAGCGCGAAGAAGTGGCCGGGGTTCACGCGCGACGGCACCAGGTAGTCGCGCGCGCCTTCCGGAGTGGACTTGGTCAGCATCGGGGTCTCGATGTCGATGAAGCCGTTGGCATCGAGGAATTTGCGCACTTCCATCGTGACCTTGTAGCGCAGGCGCAGGTTGTTCTGCATCTGCGGACGGCGCAGGTCGAGCACGCGATGGGTCAGGCGGGTGGTTTCCGACAGGTTGTCGTCGTCGAGCTGGAACGGCGGCGTCACCGACGCATTCAGCACTTCGAGTTCGTGGCACAGCACCTCGATCGCGCCCGACTTCAGGTTGGCGTTGCCGGTGCCCTCGGGGCGGCTGCGCACGATGCCGGTGATGCGCAGGCAGTACTCATTACGCACCGATTCGGCGGCCTTGAAGACCTCGGCGCGGTCCGGATCGCACACCACCTGCACCAGGCCCTCGCGATCGCGCAGGTCGATGAAGATCACGCCGCCGTGGTCGCGCCGGCGATGCACCCAGCCGCACAGGCTGACGGTTTGGCCCAGCAACGCCTCGGTGGTGAGGCCGCAGTAATGAGTTCGCATAGAAGACATAGTCAGTTTCCAGTTTCAGTTTGCTTTGCTTGATGCCGGTCGGTCGCTTCAACCTTGGCCGGATCGATGATCAGTTTCTTTTCGAAGTGCTCGGGCGATACCACGCCCATGGACACGATGTATTTCAGCGCCTCGTCGACATTCATGTCGAGCTCGATGGTGTCGGCCCGCGGCACCATCAGGAAAAACCCGGAGGTCGGGTTGGGCGTGGTTGGTATGTAGATGCTGACATAGTCGCCCTTCAGGTGATTGCGCACGTCGCCGCCCGGCACGCCGGTCAGGAAGGCGATGGTCCAGCTGCCCTGGCGCGGATACTGCACCAGGAGCGCCTTGCGAAACGCATTGCCCGACGACGAGAACAGTGTGTCGGACACCTGCTTGACGCTGGAATAGATCGAGCGCACCACGGGAATCCGGGTCAGCAGCCCTTCCCACGCCCAGACGATGCGCTTGCCGATGAAGTTGCGGGTGGCAAGGCCGGTCAGGAAGATGAACAGCAGCGTCAGGATGGTGCCGAGGCCGGGAATGTGAAACCCGACCACCGCTTCCGGCCGCCAGCGTTCCGGCAGCAGCAGCAGCGACTGGTCCATGGTGCTGATGATCAGGTTGAGCACCCAGATCGTGATGGCCAGGGGCACCAGGATCAGCAGGCCTGTGACGAAATATTTGCGCATGGAGGACGGCTCAGCGGGCGGTTGCGCAGGCGGCACGCATCAGTCCGGCGAGCCGCTGCTGGCGGCCGGCGCCGGCGCGGCGGCGGCCGGCTCGGACTTCGCTTCGCTCTTTCCCGGCCCGGACGTGGCCGGCGCGGCCGTGCCGCCCGAGCCGCCTCGGAAATCGGTCACGTACCAGCCCGAGCCCTTGAGCTGGAAACCGGCGGCGGTCACCTGCTTCTTGAACTCGGCCTTGCCGCATGACGGGCATTGGGTCAGCGGCGCGTCGGACATCTTCTGAAGAACATCCTTGGCAAAACCACACGCTTCACAGCGATATGCATAAATCGGCATGAAAATTCCCTGCAAAAATCATCCAAAACCCTGAATTATAGAGGGTTTCACAGTGACACCGCAGGTTTATCGCGGCACGGTTGCCCCGGCCGTCGCGCGCGTGTATTGCGGCAGCAGCGAACCCAGCAGCATGCCGGCGAAACTGACCAGCAGGCCCGCCAGTTGCGGCGGCCAGATCGAGTCGCCGCCGAAGCGTTCCATCAACAGCCAGGTTGCCAGGCCGCCAATGACGGCGCACAGCGCGCCCTGGTTGCTTGCGCCCTTCCAGTACAGCCCCATTACCAGAGGCACGAAGGCGGTCACCAGCGTGACCTTGTAGGCATTGCCCACCATGTCGTAGATCGGCGTGCCCTGCGACACCAGCGCGAAAATCGTCACCACCACGGCGAAGCAGACCACCACCAGCCGCGTTGCCAGCAGCATCTGCCTGTCATTCATCGGAAAGATCTCGCGCAGCACGTTCTCGGTCAGGGTGATGCTGGGCGCCAGCAGCGTGCCGCTGGCAGTCGACATGATGGCCGACAGCAGCGCGCCGAAGAACATCACCTGGGCAAACACCGGCGTGTTGTTCAGGATCAGCGTCGGCAGGATCATCTGGGCATCGCTCTCGATCAAGGCGTCCACCATCTTCGGGTCGATCACATAGGCGGAATAGGCCAGGAACATCGGCACGAAGGCGAACAGGAAATACAGCGCGCCGCCGGAGATCGAGCCGGCCGCGCCCACGCTTTCCGAGCGCGCCGACATCACCCGCTGGAAGACGTCCTGCTGCGGGATCGAGCCGAACATCATGGTCACCAGCGCGCCGGCGAAGGCCAGCAACTCCCTGGCGGTGAGCGCCGGCGCGAGCTGGAACTTGCCGGCCGCGGCCGCATGCGCCACCACCTGCTGCGCGCCGCCGGCCATGCCCGAGACCAGGTAGGCGATATAAAGCAGGCCGACCACGATGATGGTCATCTGGAAGAAATCGGTCAGGGCAACCGACCACATGCCGCCAAATAGGGTATACAGCAGCACGATCGCCGCGCCGATGCACATGCCGACCGACATGGACACGGCGCCCTGCGACAGCACGTTGAACACCAGGCCGAGCGCGGTGATCTGGGCCGACACCCAGCCCAGATAGGACGCGACGATGCAAAACGACACCATCACTTCGACGGTGCGGCTGTAGCGCTGCCGGTAATAGTCGCCAATCGTCAGCAGATTCATCCGGTACAGCTTGCGGGCGAAGAACAGGCCAACCAGCACCAGGCACATCGATGCGCCGAACGGGTCTTCGATCACGCCGCGCAGGCCGTCCTTGACGAACTTGGCCGGGATGCCGAGCACGGTTTCCGAGCCGAACCAGGTCGCGAACACGGTTGCGATCACGATGTACAGCGGCAGCGAGCGGCCGGCCACCGCATAGTCGCCGGATGTCTTGACCCGGCGCGCCGCGAACAGGCCGATCGCAATCGAGACGGCCAGGTAAAGAGTGACGAAAGCAGTCAGCGTGGTCATGTCATGAACGCTTTGAATGAAAAATCCCGAATTATAGCTTCAGGGCAACGCCCTCAATTCCGGGGCATGGCGGAAGCGCCTGCGGCGCACTGCCGCTACTCGATCAGGTAATACCAGCGCATCAGGAACTGCACCAGCACCACGCCCGCCGCCAGGCCGCCACCGAAATACACGGCCACGCCCAGCAGCATATTGGTGCGCCTCTGTTCCGCCAGCACCCGCTTGAGCAATTCCGCGTTTTCCTGCGTCGAATGGCCCTTGCTTTCCTGCAGCGCCTGCACCGCCAGCCGCGGCAGCTGCGGCAGCAGCTGGCTATAGCGCGGCGCTTCCTCGCGCAGCTTTTCCAGCAGTCCGCGCCAGCCTATCTGCTCGCTCATCCAGCGCTCCAGATAGGGACGCGCGGTTTTCCAGAGGTCGAGATCGGGGTCGAGCTGGCGGCCGAGGCCCTCGATATTGAGCAGGGTCTTCTGCAGCAGCACCAGTTGCGGCTGCACTTCCACATTGAAGCGGCGCGAGGTCTGGAACAGGCGCAGCAGCACCTGGCCAAAGGAAATGTCGCGCAGCGGACGGTCGAAGATGGGTTCGCAGCAGGCGCGCACGGCGGCCTCCAGCTCGTCGACCCGGGTGTCCTTCGGCGCCCAGCCGGACTCGATATGCGCCTCGGCCACCCGCTTGTAATCGCGCCGGAAGAAGGCCAGGAAATTCTGCGACAGGTAGTCCTTGTCGAAATCGGTCAGGGTGCCGACGATGCCGAAGTCCAGCGCGATATAGCTGCCGAAGGTATCCGGCTCGACCGACACCAGGATATTGCCGGGGTGCATGTCGGCATGGAAGAAGCCGTCGCGGAACACCTGGGTGAAGAAGATTTCCACGCCGTCGCTGGAGAGCTTCTTCAGGTCCACGCCCTCGGCCAGCAGCCGGTCGATCTGGGAAATCGGGATGCCGCGCATGCGCTCCATCGTGATCACCGATTCCGAGCAGAAGTCCCAGTACATTTCCGGCACCAGCAGCATTTTCGATTCGGCGAAGTTGCGCCGCAGCTGGCTGCCGTTGGCGGCCTCGCGCATCAGGTCCAGCTCGTCATGCAGGTATTTGTCGAACTCTGCCACCACCTGGCGCGGCTTGAGGCGGCGGCCATCGGCCCAGAAGCGCTCGACCCAGCCGGCCACGATCTGCATCAGCGCCACGTCCTCGTCGATGGTCTTCTTCATGTTCGGGCGCAGCACCTTGACCGCGACTTCGGTGCCGTTGCGCAGCCGCGCAAAATGCACCTGGGCGATCGAGGCCGAGGCCACCGGCTTGCGGTCGAACCAGGCAAACAGCTGGTCCGGATGCGCGCCCAGAGAGCGCACGATCTGGGCGATGGCCAGGTCGGAGTCGAAGGGCGGCACCCGGTCCTGCAGCAGGGCCAGCTCGTTGGCAATGTCGGGCGGCATCAGGTCGCGCCGGGTCGACAGCACCTGGCCGAACTTCACGAAGATCGGGCCGAGTTCCTCCAGCGCCTGCCGCAGCCTTTCGCCGCGCGGCGCGCTGATGTCGCGCCAGAACAGCAGCCGGTTGGTCAGGAGCGCGATGCGCGGGGTGACGCCCGACATCGCGATATTGTCCAGGCCATAGCGCAGCGCTACCGACAGAATCTTGAAAACCCGCAGCAGCCGCCGGATCATGCCAGCCCTCCGCGCAGGCGCTCGATGCGCTTGGCAAGGCGCTCGACATCGTCACGCAGCTCGGCCACGTCGGCGCTGAATCCGGCCACGGCTTCCGGCCGCACCAGCAGCGGCTGCTCTTCCAGAAAATACTCGGCGACGTTTTCCTCGATGCGACGGCGGGTGGACTGGGCGGCGCCGAAAACGGCGCGGCCGCCGGCGACGATGCGGCGGGCCGCGATGTCGCCCACCAGCCGCGCCAGGTCGTCCTCGGCTTCCCAGCGCACGCCCTGCGCGACCTGCGACACCGCGTTGGCAAACTCGGCATCTCCCTCGACCTGTACATAGGAAAAGGCGCGCTCGCGGTTTTGCATCATCAGCGGCAGGTCGGAAAGCTTCATGCGGATGGTGACATTGGCCGATGCATCGGGCGCGTCTTCCACCAGGCCGTCGGCGGCCACCCGCAGCTGCAAGGCCACCAGGCCGGTATCGATGCGGGCGACCTTGCCGGCATGCAGGGCAAGTTTTTTGCCGGCCCAGGCTTCCTGCACGAGCAGATGATTGATGATGGCGGGAAAGGGAGAGGGAATCATGAGCGGTCAAAAAGAAACCGCCCGTGAAATGTCACGGGCGGTTTGGAGTTTAGCAGTTGCTGTAGGAGACGTGTTTGCTCACGACAAGGAGAGTTGCTGAATGCCGGCCAGCACCCAGCCGCCCTGCCCCGACTTCGGCTTGGACAGGTTCCAGACTTCGGCGAACTCGGCGGCCGACGCATCCGGCGCTTCCTTGATCAGGCCGGAAAACTTCACGCTGGCCAGGTAGTCATGGCTGGAAGCCTCGATGCCCAGCAACTCGGCATTGAGCTGCACCACGTCGGTGACATTGAGCGCCGCGCCGCGTTCCTCGATCTGCATGCGCAGTTCGGCAAACATCTCAGGGTTGGTGAATTCGCGGATGTCGTTCACGTCGCCCTTGTCCCAGGCATCCTGCAGGCGCAGGAAGTAGCTCTTGGCATGGCGCAGGAAGGCCGGCACGTCGAAGTCGGCCGGCACGCCCCAGGGCGCGGCCGCATTGGCGGCAGTGGCGGCAGCAGCGCCGGCCGCCGGCACCGACTGCGGATAGGACTGCACGCCGGAACCGATCTCGGGCGTGGTATTGCGGGCATAGCCGCCGGCCATGGCCGGGCTGACGCTGTCCTTGCGGCGGAACAGGCGCAGGATGAACATCAGCGCCATGGCCAGCAGCGCCACCGTCAGCACGGTGCCGATCACGCTGGCCAGCGCGCCGCCGATGCCCAGATGCGACAGCAGCGCGCCCAGGCCCAGGCCCAGCAATGCGCCGCCCAGCATGCCGCGCCACGGGCTGGCCGGACGGGTAGCCGGCGCGGCCGGCGGCGTGGCCGGGCGCGGCGCGGCCTGCTGCATCGGCGCGCTTTGCGGCGAAGAGGGAACGGAACGGCTTACGCCCTGTGACTGCCGACCGAAGGAACCGCCGCCGCCGAGGCGCTTGGCATCGGCCTCGACCGCCACCATCGACAGCGTGCTGGCGACCAGCATCATCATGACCAGATACTTTTTCATTTGAGGCTCCTAGAGTTTGATGCCGGTATGCAGCGCAGCCACGCCGGCAGTCAGGTTGTAGTACTCGACACGTTCCAAACCTGCGTCCTGCATCATCTTTTTCAAGGTGTCCTGGTCCGGATGCATGCGGATCGACTCGGCCAGGTAGCGGTAGCTTTCGGCATCGTTGGCGATGCGCTTGCCCAGCCAGGGCAGGACGGAAAACGAATACACGTCGTACGGCTTCTTCAGCGGCTCCCAGACCTTGGAAAACTCCAGCACCAGCAGCTTGCCGCCGGGTTTCAATACGCGCCGCATCTCGGCCAGCGCCGCGTCCTTGTGGGTCATGTTGCGCAGGCCGAAGGCGACGCTGACGCGATCGAAGTAATTGTCGGGAAAC
Source organism: Noviherbaspirillum soli (assembly GCF_015352955.1). Classification (GTDB taxonomy): domain Bacteria; phylum Pseudomonadota; class Gammaproteobacteria; order Burkholderiales; family Burkholderiaceae_D; genus Noviherbaspirillum_A; species Noviherbaspirillum_A soli. Next base: position 120,123 of record NZ_JACYOX010000002.1, on the reverse strand, counting down.
GGCAGGCGCTCGGCGTCGCACAGCAGCACCGGGTTGGTCAGGCCGTTGTTGATCAGCCGGTCGCGGCCCACGCGCAGCATCGATTCATTGATGTCGGTCAGCCAGACTTCGCCGGTCGGGCCGGCCTGCCTGGCAAATGCCTTGGCCAGGTCGCCGGTGCCGCCAGCGATGTCGAGCACCTTGAAGCCCGGCCGCACGCCCGCCTGGGCAATGGTGAACGCCTTCCAGATGCGATGCAGGCCGGCCGACATCAGGTCATTCATCACGTCGTACTTGGCGGCGACCGAGTGGAAAACCTCGGCGACCTTGTGCACCTTTTCTTCTTCCTGGACGGTCTGATAGCCGAAATGGGTCTGGGTCATGGCGGGGAAGGCTTGATTGAACGATTGCGCATTATACAAGTGAGCAGACCGGCTGGCGCCAGCGCTGGTTCCCGTCAGCCTTGGCGCAGGCGCAAGGCTTTGCGCTGTCGCCGGCCGGACACGCCGCGGCGCCGGCTCAGCCGTCGACCGGCTGCAGCGGCGTGTCCAGCGTGAGCTGGTAGAAACCCAGGTCGAGCCAGCGCCCGAACTTGAAGCCGGCCTGGCGGATGGTGCCGGCATGCACGAAACCCAGCCGGGTGTGCAGCGCGATGCTGGCCTGGTTCTCCATGTCGATGCCGCCGATCAGCACATGGTATTGCTGGTCGCGGGCAGCGGCGATGAGTTGCTGCATCAGCGCCAGCCCGATGCCCTGCCCGCGCTGCGACGGGTGCACATAGACCGAATGCTCGACCGTGTACTTGTAGGCCGGCCAGGCGCGGAACGTGCCGTAGCTGCCGAACCCGGCCAGGCTGCCGTCCTCGTTTTCCAGGCCCAGAACCGGGAAATTGCCGCGCGCCTTGGCGGCGAACCAGTCGTCCATGTTCCGCTCGGTGCGCGGCTTGTAGTCGTAGAGCGCGGTGGAATGCAGGATGGCATCGTTGAAGATGGCCAGGATGGCGTCGCCATGGCGTTCGCGGGTGCACTGCACTGCTCGCATGTTGTTGTCCCGAAAAGAATCAGGCTGGCATTGTAGCGGGCGAAAAAAAACCCGGCGCGGGGCCGGGGGAAAAGTCGTCGCTTGGGCAACCACTGGAGGTATATTCCTTCGAGCAATTGCCATGCCAGCTTTTCCGCCGTTTGACGCACCAGCGCGGTGCAAGGAGGGATGACAAAGGTAGATGACAAAAAAGCAGGGCTAAAAAAAACCCGCTGACCTTGTGGCAGCGGGTTAATCCATCCTTGGGAGGGTGGAGGAGACGGTTCAACTATAGTCCGGGAAATTGTGCAGCGCAATAGAAAAATGGCATTCCGGACGACTTTCTTGATTTTTCTCGTCTCACCCTCTGAATTTTGCAGCGCAAAAACCACGTTCTTGCATGGCTGTCATCAAGACGCCCTAATTCGACCCCTGCTTGCCCATCACCAGCGCGCGCAGTTCGTTCAGCGCCGTGATTTCCCCCTGTTCAAGCGCCACCGGCAGGGCGTCGTCCCAGTCGCCGTAAATGAAGCCCACCGGATGGCGATTGACCGTCAGCGGCAGCACGATGAAGCTGCGCACGGTTGGAAAGGCATCCTTCCACCAGCGCGGCAACTTGGCGCGGAAAGCCGGGTCGCAGGCGTCCTTGACGCAGACCATCTTGTCGTTGGCCAGCGCGGCATGGAACACGTCGGGCTGATAGGCGTCATTGAACACCAGCCGCGGCGCCAGGTGCTCGATGTCGTCGCCAAAGCACATCCCGGCCAGATACTTGCCTTCCTTCCGGTTGCGCAGGAACGCCACCGCGCGCTTCAGGTGCAGCCCCTTGTAGATGGTTTCCAGCGCCATGGTCATCAGCTGGCCGGTGTTGATGGTGCTGATCACATCGCGCATGTCAGCTACGCCGCGCACCAGCGCCGGCGTCGCGTCGCGGCGCCGCTCGTCGCTTGCCGGCGCTTCCGGGGCTGCCTGCGCCGGGGCGGCGCGGGCCAGCGCCGGGTCGTCGCGCGCGGTTTCGCGGGCGGCGCTCACGGCGGCCAGCACGGTCTCGCTTTCCATGCCCAGCATGTCGGCATAACCGTCGACGATGGCCGCCAGCGCCTCGTCGTTGTCGTCCTTCTCGCACAGCACGCGCGCGCAGGACGAGGACATGGTCGACAGCGCGGCCAGCCAGCCGGCATGGTCGAGCGGCTCGCCGGTTTGCGGCATCACGTCATGCAGGCTCTCGATCAGGTCGCGTGGCAGGCCCCAGCGGCGGGCGATCAGCCGTCCGATGTCCACCATGGTCATGCCCAGCACCTTGACCACCGCCACCGCCTCGTCATTGCCTTCGGCCGTGAGCGTCTGGATCGCTTCCCAGTAGTGCGGCAGGTAGAACGCCACCACCATGCGGCCCAGGCCGTGCAGCAGCGAGCAGACCACGGCTTCCTCGGCGTCGCGGGTGCTGGCCTGGGCCGTGACCTGGCGCGCGATATGGCCGGCCAGCACCGCCTTTTCCATCTCGGTGCGCACGCCGACCGAGGTGCTGGATACGGTGGCCAGGCTGTCGACCAGCTTCAGGCCCAGCGCCAGATGGCCGATCGACTCGGTGCCGAGCACCATCACGGCGCGCGACACGGTATTGATCTCGCCAAACATCGCATACATGGCGCTGTTGGCCAGGCGCAGCACCCGGTGCGTCAGCGCCGGGTCCGACAGCACCGTGCGCGTCATGCTGAATTCGCGCTCGTTCTCGCTCTGCATCGCGCCGACGATCTGCTGGACGACATTGGAAAAGCCGGGCAGATGGCCCTGCTCCTTGATCTGCTTCCACAGCAATTCCTGCGTCTTGCGCGAGTCGCCCAGTTCAGGCGGCATGGTGGTCATGGTCTGCATTCCTCGTTGATTGTCATGTCAGCGCCAGTTCGGCCGCGCCCGCGCCCAGCACGTTCATGGCGTCGTCGAACATCATCGGGCGGCCGGTGTGGTAGCCCTGTATCAGGCTGCAGCCCTGATGGGACAGGAACTGCAGCTGCTCTTCGTTTTCGACGCCTTCGGCGACCGTGGTCAGGTTCAGGTGCTGGGCCAGGCTCAGCACCACGTTGCAGATCGCCGCGTCCTTGACCGATTGCGGCAGGTCCTTGATGAAGGCGCGGTCGATCTTGAGGGTGCTGATCGGGAAGCGCTTCAGATAGGCCAGCGAGGAATAGCCGGTGCCGAAGTCGTCGATGGCGATGCGCACGTCGCGCGCGGCGATCTGCAGCAGCAGCGCTTCCGCATGCGCCGGGTCCGACATCAGGATGCCCTCGGTGATCTCCAGCAACAGCTGCCGGCCATGCAGGCCCGACAGCTTCAGCGCATCTTCCATCAGGCCGAGGAACTGGTCATTGCGGAACTGGCGCGGGCTGACGTTGACCGACACGTACAGTTCGCGCCCGGCGACTTCCTGCAGGCGCTTCAGCTGGACGCAGGCTGCCTTCAGCACCCAGGCGCCCAGCAGGTTGATCAGGCCATTGCTTTCCGCCATCTGGATGAACTGGCTGGGCGCGATCAGCCCGAGTTCCGGATGCATCCAGCGCATCAGCGCCTCGAAGCCGACGATTTCCCGGGTGACGGCATTGACGATGGGCTGGTAGTGCAGGAAGAACTCGCCATTGCGCACTGCCTCGAACAGCGCCGCTTCCATCGACACATCATGGTCGGGCGCGCTGAAGGTGGCGCGGCTGTAGATGACGCAGCGGGCGCGGCCGGTTTCCTTGGCGCGCGCCATCGCGGTGTCGGCATGGGCCAGCAGCCGCACTTCATTGTCGCCGTGCTCGGGATAGACGGCGGCGCCGATCGAGGTGGACAGATACAGCGACTGGCCTTCGATCTCGAACGGCAGCTGCACCGCGCTGATCATGCGGCGCGCGATCGGGTTGATTTCATCGGCGTGGGCCGCGCCCGGCAGCACCGCCATGAATTCATCGCCGCCGATGCGGGCCAGGGTATCGTTGTCGCGCAGCGCCTTCTGCAGGCGGCCGGCGGCCTCGCGCAGCAAAGCGTCGCCGGCGCCGTAGCCAAGGGCATCATTGACTTTCTTGAAACCGTCGAGGTCGAGCGCCAGCACGGTGAAGCCACGGCCGGTACGGCGGGCGTGGGAAATCGCCATGCGCAGCCGATCAGACAACAGTGCGCGGTTGGGCAGGCCGGTCAGCGCATCATGGGTGGCCAGGTGCAGCAGCCGCTCCTTGGTTTCCTGCTGGCCCGAAATATTGCGCCCCACCACCAGGACTTCCGTCTGTCCCTCCAGATCGCGGTGGGAAGACAATTCCAGTTCGAACCAGTGCAGGCCGGTGCTGGTATGCACCCGCACATTGACCCTGTCGTGCAGGCCGCTGGCGACCACCTGGGCCATGACCGATGCCAGGCCGGCCCGGTCCGGCGTATCCACGCGCTCGTACAGCATGCTGCCGCACAGCACGGCGCCCGGCGCGATGATGCCGATGGCGCGCTGGCTGGCGTGCAGAATCTCGCCGTTCTCGGTGAGCGTGAAAACCAGGTCGCCAGCCGACTCCGTCAACCGCGTCAGCTGGCCTTTCAGGTGTTCTATCAAAACGTCATTTGGCATCGAAAACATGTTCGGTGATGGTTATTGGCTGAATTTCCAAACGCTCGTTCCTGAAGCCACCAGGGCAAAGTTCGTACGGCGCACCGTGCAAAAAAGCAATCAACCGCTCTACTCGGCGCTGCCGCCCTTCCCCGGAGGCGCCTGAGCGCATCCACGGTACCGAAAGCCTATCTTCGGGTGAAACCCCAAACTTATTTACGGCAGGAAATAATCTAACTTTAACCGAGAGCTTGCCCGGAAGGAAGCCCTGTCAGGCCGAATGCTTGCGCCAGCAGGGTATAGGAGTGACGCCGCGCCGCCGGGTCATGGGTCCAGGTATTGACCACAATTTCATCCAGGTCCAGCTCGGCGCCCAGGGCATGCAGCCGGGCTGCCACCTGCCCGGCCGTCCCGACGATGGCGCGTCGGCGCAGCGCGGCGATACGGGCCTGGTCGGCCTCGTCATACTCGGTGGCCGCCGCTTCTTCCGGGGAAACCAGCGGCAGGCGCAGGCCGCGTTCGAAGCCGATACGCCAGTGCTCGCGGGTCTTGAGCAGGCGCCGCGCCTCGTCCTCGGTATCGGCCGCCAGCGCCCAGACGCAGATCGTGGCCTGTGGCTTCGGATGCCGTTCGCTGGGCTGGTACAGGCGGCGGTACAGGGCCAGCGCCTCTTCCACGCCCTCGCCCTCGCTGAAAAAATAGGCATAGGCATAGGGCAGGCCGAAATGCGCCGCCAGTTGGGCGCCATAATTCGAGCTTCCCAGAATCCAGATCTCCGGCGCGGTAGGGCCCTGCGGATGGGCGCGGATCGCGCCGAACGGATGGCCGGGCGCCAGCGGCATGCCGCTGACCCAGGCCTGCAGATCCTGCACCTGCTGCGGAAAGCGCTCGGCGGCCTGGCCGGCGTCCGGATTGAGCGCGTAGGCGGTGAGCCGGTCCGAACCGGGCGCCCGGCCCACGCCGAGGTCGATGCGGCCGGGCGCGATGCCTTCCAGCACCCGGAACTGTTCCGCCACCTTCAGGGCCGAGTAATGCGGCAGCATCACGCCGGCGCTGCCGACCCTGATGCGCGACGTGGTCGCGGCGATTGCCGCCATCAGCACCTCCGGCGCGCTGCCGACGATGCTGCCGCTGTGATGGTGTTCGGAAACCCAGTACCGGTGGTAGCCCAGCCCGTCGCAATGCCGGGCCAGCGCGAGCGACTCGGCGATGGCGTCGGTCTGGGGCCGGCCGCTGACGGCGGTGGACTGATCAAGGACGGAAAGTTTCATCGTGTGTCCGCAAGCTGCCGGAAGAAAAACCGATACTGTAATGCAACACGGCGCGTCATGCGCGCCGTATCGTTTCTGCAAGCCGTGCCGGGAAAAACCCGGCGGCGGAGCGAGTTACTTGCCTGGAGCCGGATTGCCGGCGCCAGCGCCGCCATCGGCCGGCATGGTGCGGGTACCTGCGCTGCCAGCCGGCTTGGTGCTGGCTGCCGCGCGGCTTTCGGCGCGTTTGGCACGGCGTTCCGCGGCACGCTGCTTGCGCGCCTCGCGACGGGCGGCACGCTCTTCGGGCGTCAGAGCCTTCGGATTATTCAGGTTCGGCTGCGACGAGGTGCCCGGTGTCGGCACTTCGGTATTGGCGCGCAGCTGGCCGGCGCCGGCATTGCGTTCAGCCTTGACCTCCGCACGGCTCTTGTTGCCTGCAGGCATACCCGCGGTCGGCTTGTCCTGGAACTGGTTGACCTTGTCGATCTCGGCGGCGCTGGCGCCGGACTTGACTTCGGCGCGGCTGGTGCCGCTGCCCTTCACGGCTGCGCCGGGGCGGTCATTGAACTGATTGACACGATCTGCATTCGCCGCGCTGGCGCCCGACTTGACTTCGGCGCGGGATTGGCTGGCCGATGGGTCGGTGGAAGTGGCGGCAGGCGCTTGCGCGAAAGCCGATACCATTGCAGCCTGAGCCAGGGGAAGTGCCAACAGCGTGAACATTTTTTTCATTTTGCGCATCCAGTCGTTGAGGGTAAAGAAAGAGGGAACACCAGCACAGCCATGTCGTGTCAAAAAGATACCTATTTTTCCGCCGACGAACTGTGCGCTGGCGAACACAACAGACATTTCGCCCAACATTTTGACAAATAGCTAATATCTGTTGTATCCCCGTTACGATGTGTTTGCTACACTTCGCCGTACCGACCGTTCTAATCCGCAGATCAGTGTTGCGGCACGTTTCATACCGTAGCGTTTCGCGTTTCCAACGGCTTGAGATATATCATTTGCGACCATGATCCAGTCCATTCCAGTCAACAGCCAGCCCACGCCCATCAACGTCAATGCCCTGAAGGCAAGTTGCGCGGCTTGCAGCATGCACCAGCTCTGCCTGCCCATGGGCCTGGACGATGCCGATATGTCACGTCTCGACGCCATCATCGGACGCCGGCGCAAGGTTCCGCGCGACACCCATCTCTACCGCATGGGCGATCCGTTCACCAACCTGTACGCAATCCGGCTCGGGCATTTCAAGACCTTCCAGATCAATGTCAGCGGCGAGCAGCAGATCACCGGCTTCCAGATGGCCGGCGAGCTTCTCGGCATGGATGCCATCGGCACCGAGCGCCACCATTGCTCGGCGGTGGCGCTCGAAGACAGCGAAGTCTGCGACATTCCATTCAGCCGGCTGGAAGAACTGTTCGGCCACATTCCCACGCTGCTGCACCATTTCCACCGGATGATGAGCCAGGAAATCACGCGCGAGCAAAGCGTCATGCTGTTGCTGGGCAATATGCGCGCCGGCCAGCGCTTCGCCGCCTTTCTGGTCAATCTCACGTCGCGCTATGCTGCCCGCGGCTATTCCTCGACCGCCTTCCAGCTGCGCATGTCGCGCGAGGAAATCGGCAATTATCTTGGGCTGACCATCGAGAGCATCAGCCGCCTGCTGTCACGCTTCAAGAAGCTGGGCGTGCTGCAGGTAAGCAACCGCGAAATCGTGATTCTCGATCCGCCCCGCCTGAAAGCCATGGCGGCCGGCACCGAGAAATGCGACTAGGCGCGATGCCCTCGCTGTCATAACGGCGGCTGGCGGTCGGCCGGCACATTGGCCAGGTAATAGCTGAGCATCGCGGCCAGCGCGCAGAACAGCCAGAACAGGAAAAACCCCACCGTGTAAGCCGCCAGCGGCGACAGCGTGAACTCGACGCCGCCCAGGTGCAGATCCTGCGGATCGAGCAGGGAAAAGAAGAAACCTTCCGCCATTGCCGCCACCAGGAAGGACGGCCACAGTATCACCATTGCCAGACGCCGCATCTGAACCTCCTTCAGGATTGGTCGGCCGACAGCGTCGCCGTTGCCTGCTGCGGCCAGGGCCACACGCCATTGATGCGCCAGGTGCGGCCCTGGTCTTCCAGCATCACCTGCCAGCGCGCCATTTCCAGCATCGGCAGGCTCACGCCGAAGTGGCCTTCCGCATCCGCCACCACCGGCAGCACGATATCCTTTTCCGGGCGGGTCGAATGGACCAGGCGCAGCGTCATCGCGCCCTGCGGAATGCCCTGCGCGCCACGCATCGCGCCCGTCAGCCGGCCCGCGGCGGCATCGTAGCGCAGGGCCAGCGACAGTCCCAGCCGGCTGGCGGCCTGATCGCGCCGGAGGTCCTGGTTGATGGCCTTGCCCTGCCGGTAATAGTCGCCCACCACCAGCGCATCCTGCTGCGAGTAGGAGAGCCAGATCGTGTAGCTGCCCGCCAGCACAACCAGGAAAGGGCCCAGCATGATCAGCCATGGCCAGCGGTGCTTGTACCACGGGGTGGACGGACGTTCGAGCGTATTCATTGACTGCATTTGCATTCTCCTTCAGCGCGGCACATAAAAGACCGCTTCTTCCCTGACCTTCAGCCCGGATTCATCCAGCGCCTGCAGGCCGATATGTATCTTGTTGGACCCCTTGGCAGCCTGTCCGCCATCGATGCGCAGCCGCACCGGCACGGAGCGGGTCTCGGTGCCATTGAGCGTGACCTCGTCGGCGCCGGCAAGCCGCAGCGACGGCAGGCCATCCACCACGATCCGGTAGCGGTGCGCGCTCTCGGACGTGTTCATGATCTGCAGGCGGTAGACATTCTCTATCATGCCGTCCTCGATTTCACGGCCCATTGCGCCGCGGTCGCGCAGCACGTCCATCTTCAGCGGCGTGCGCATCGCCAGCGACATGCCGAACGCGACAACGATGGCCAGCAGGATGGCCAGATAAATCAGCACCCTGGGCCGCAGCGCCCGGCGCCGGATGTCGGCGCTGGACAGGCCCTGCTTCATCGCATGGTCGGTGCTGTAGCGGATCAGGCCGCGCGGCGCGCCGACCTTGTCCATCACGCCGTTGCAGGCATCGACGCAGGCGGCGCAGCCTATGCACTCGTATTGCAGGCCGCGGCGGATGTCGATGCCGGTCGGGCATACCTGCACGCACATGCTGCAGTCGATGCAGTCACCCAGCTTTTCCTTCTGCGCGGCACTGGCCCTGGCGCTCTTGGCGCGCGCGCCGCGCGGCTCGCCGCGCTTTTCATCGTAGGTGATGATCAGCGTGTCCTTGTCGAACATCGAGCTTTGAAAACGTGCGTACGGGCACATGTACTTGCAGACCTGCTCCCGCATCCAGCCGGCATTGCCATAGGTTGCAAAGGAATAGAACAGGACCCAGAACCACTCCCACGGACCCAGTCCAAGGGTGACGACTTCGCGCGCCAGCGTATGGATAGGCGTGAAATAGCCGACGAAGGTAAAGCCGGTCCACAGCGCCACCGCGCCCCAGGCGGCATGCTTGCCGGACTTGCGGGCAAACTTCCCCAGCGAAGCCGGCTGGCGGTCCAGGCGCATGCGGGCGCTGCGGCTGCCTTCGATCTTGCGCTCTATCCACATGAAGATCTCGGTATAGACCGTCTGCGGACAGGCGAAGCCGCACCAGACGCGGCCGGCGATGGCCGTGGCCAGGAACAGCAGGTAGGCCGAAATGATGAGCAGCGCGGCCAGGTAGATGAAGTCCTGCGGCCACAGCACGATGCCGAAAATATAGAACTTGCGCGCCAGCAGGTCGAACAGCACCGCCTGGCGGCCATTCCAGTTGATCCACGGCAGACCGTAGAACAGGATCTGCGTCAGCCACACACAGACCCAGCGCAGGCTGGCATAGCGCCCCTGCACTTCTCGCGCGTAGATTTCCTCGCGCGCCGCATACATCTTGACGACCGCCACTTCGGGCGTGGTATTGCTACTCATTTCAATGCTCTTTAACTGTAGCCGGGGCCTTACTGCGGCGCCGCTCCCTTGACATTGGACAGGCCCCATACATAAGCGGCCAGCACATGCACCTTCGCCTCGCCGAGAAAATCCTTGAACGCCGGCATGGTGTTGGTGCGGCCCTTGCGGATGGTTTCCATGATGGTGTCGGCGCTGCCGCCATACAGCCAGGTCTTGTCCGACAGATTAGGCGCGCCCAGCATCTGGTTGCCATGGCCATCGGCGCCATGGCAGGCGGCGCAGGCAGCGGCGAACTTGGGCTTGCCCAGCACCGACTTGATCGGGTCGGAGGTCGAACCCGACAGGCTCAGCACATAGTGCGCGACATTCTCCACGTCCTTCTCCGAGCCGACCGCGGCGGCCATCGGCGGCATCATGCCGTTGCGGCCGTTCATGATGGTGGTCTTGATCACATCGGGCTCGCCGCCGTGCAGCCAGTCATTGTCAGCCAGGTTGGGAAAGCCCTTGCTGCCGCGGGCGTCGGAACCGTGGCACTGCGCGCAATAAGTCAGGAACAGCCGCTCGCCGATGGCGCGGGCCTGCGGGTCGGCGGCCACTGCCTTCAGGTCCTGCTGCTGATACTTTGCAAACAGCGGGCCATACTCTGCCTCGGCCTGCTTGAGTTCCTGCTGGTAGGCGCCGGTCGACTTCCAGCCCAGCTTGCCCGCGTACTCGCCCAGGCCCGGATACAGCACCAGGTAAGCCAGGCTGAACACGATGGTGATATAGAACAGCCACATCCACCAGCGCGGCATCGGCGTGTTCAGCTCGGTCAGGTCCTCATCCCACACATGGCCCGTGGTCTGGGTCTGCACCTTGGAGCCGGGCGGCAGCGTGATCTTGTGCTTGGACTGCGACCACAGCAGCAGGCCGCAGCCGACGATGCCGATCAGTGTCAGCACCACGATATAGATATTCCAGAAACCGCTGGTGAAGTCAGACATGGCCCTGCTCCTGCTGTGCTTGATCGGATGCGTCTTCGTCAGCGAAAGGCAGCTGCGCAGCGGCGTGGAAATCCTGGTCCTTGTGATGAATGAAGGTCCACCACAGGATGCCGATGAAGGTGACGAAACTCACCACGGTCATGGCGCTGCTGGCCTGGTCGAATAATGTATGGATATTCATGATGACAATGTCGATGGATTAAGCTGGCCTAGTTGCGGGCCTTGATCTGCGTGCCCAGGCCCTGCAGGTAGGCGACCAATGCGTCCTGCTCGGTCTTGCCGGCCAGCTCGGCAGGCGCGGCGGCGATTTCCTCATCGCTGTAGGGCACCGACAGGCGGCGCAGCGCGCGCATCTTGGGCTGCACTTCCTGCGGGTCCAGCCTGGTCTTTGCCAGCCACGGATAACCGGGCATGTTGGACTCGGGCACCAGGTCGCGCGGGTTGTCCAGGTGAGCGCGGTGCCACTCGTCGCTGTAGCGGCCGCCAACGCGGGCCAGGTCGGGGCCGGTGCGCTTGGAACCCCACTGGAAAGGCCGGTCGTACACGAATTCACCCGCCACGGAATAGTGGCCATAGCGCTCGGTCTCGGCCCGGAACGGGCGGATCATCTGCGAATGGCAGCCGTAGCAGCCTTCACGCACATAGATGTCGCGTCCCACCAGGCGCAGCGGTGAGTAAGGCTTCAGGCCCGCGACCGGCTCGGTGGTGGATTTCTGGAAGAACAGCGGAATGATCTCCACCGCGCCACCGATGCTGACCACCAGAACCACCAGAGCGATCAGCAGCCAGGGGTTCTTTTCTATCGACTCATGCGAAAAATTCATATCGTGCTCCGTCTTTCTTGATCAAGCGTGCGCGGCATGGATAGCCGGGATACGCGCGGCAACCGGCTTGGCGTCACGCACCGTCATGTAGGTGTTGTAGGCCATCAGCAGCATGCCGGTCAGGTACAGCGTGCCGCCGGTGAAGCGGATCACGTAATACGGGTAGGTTGCCTTGACGCCTTCCACGAAGCTGTAGGTCAGGGTGCCGTCGGCATTGACCGCGCGCCACATCAGGCCCTGCATCACGCCGGCGATCCACATCGATGCGATGTACAGCACGATGCCGATGGTGGCGACCCAGAAATGCAGGTCGATCAGGCGGGTGCTCCACATCGCCTGCTTGCCCGACAGGCGCGGCAGCAGGTAGTACAGCGAGCCCATGGTGATGAAGCCGACCCAGCCCAGCGCGCCGGCATGGACGTGGGCGATGCCCCAGTCGGTGTAGTGCGACAGCGAGTTGACGGTCTTGATCGACATCATCGGGCCTTCGAAGGTGGCCATGCCGTAGAACGACAGCGAAACGATCAGGAACTTCAGGATCGGATCGGAGCGCAGCTTGTGCCAGGCGCCCGACAGGGTCATCACGCCGTTGATCATGCCGCCCCAGGAAGGCGCCAGCAGGATCAGCGAGAACACCATGCCGATCGACTGGGTCCAGTCAGGCAGTGCGGTGTAGTGCAGGTGGTGCGGGCCGGCCCACATGTAGGTGAAGATCAGCGCCCAGAAGTGGACGATGGATAGACGATAGGAATACACAGGACGCTCGGCCTGCTTGGGAATGAAGTAGTAGACCATGCCCAGGTAGCCCGCGGTCAGGATGAAGCCCACCGCGTTATGGCCGTACCACCACTGGATCATTGCATCCTGCACGCCCGAATAGGCCGAATAGGACTTGGTCAGCGAAGCCGGCATGCTCATGCCATTGACCACATGCAGCAGGGTCACGGCCAGGATGAAGCCGCCGAAGAACCAGTTGGCCACATAGATATGCGCGACCTTGCGCTTGACGATGGTGCCGAAGAACACCACGGCATAGGCAACCCACACCACTGCGATCAGCAGCGTGATCGGCCATTCCAGCTCGGCGTATTCCTTGCCGCGGGTCAGGCCCATGGGCAGCGTGATGGCTGCGGACACCAGCACCAGTTGCCATCCCCAGAAGGTGAATGCCGCCAGCTTGTCCGAGAACAGCCTTACCTGGCAGGTACGCTGCACGACGTAATAGGACGTGGCAAACAGGCCGCAGATACCGAATGCAAAGATCACCGCATTGGTATGCAGCGGGCGCAGCCGGCCATAGGTCAGCCAGGGGATATCGAAGTTCAGGGCTGGCCATGCCAGCTGGGCGGCGATGAATACGCCGGCCAGCATGCCAATGACGCCCCACACCACAGTCGCGATCGCGAATTGCTTCACGATCCGATAGTTATAGTTCAGTGCAGTGTCCACGCAAACGCTCCAGAAGAAACAAGTAATGTCATTGCTGGAGGGTACGTTTCGGGTGTTCGAAAATCCTTGATATGAGTCAAAAATGACCGGGTTGTGAAGAAGCGGTGCGAGTACGATGCATCGATGATCTCAAAACATGACAATGAGGCCATGCTTGTGGATGAAATGCGTCAGCAATAGAAGGGATGCCGTTTTGGCCTTTGTTTAAAGGCCTTTTCCATTTTTCCCACTGTGATGCATGGCGCGCCTTGTCTTGTGGCAGGAATGGCAAGTGGGATGCGTGATGTCTGGCTGCGCCTTTGCAAGGTGACATGCCGGCAGGGGCATCGGGGCCATACAAAACGGGTGAAAGCCCTTCCAACTGTGCAGTTGCGGTTGACGTTGCCGTTGCCGTTGCTGTTGCTGTTGCAGTGAAGTCCCGTTGAGCGCGCCGTGTCAGCGGTGCCCGGAGCGGAAAAAGGTGCGGCGTCTGTCTGAGCGCCGCGCAGCGCAGCGAGTTTAGCCGCGCCCCGCTCCGGGTACCGCTGACACGGGAACCCCCGCGCAGCGGGGGCGCGATCACCGGGTCGCCTTTTTTTGGTAACTTTTTTTGGCGAAGCAAAAAAAGTGACCCGGCTGCCGGGACGGATCCCCGGCTTGTCTCCACGGCAGTGCAACCGTGTTGCGTCACCCGGCAACGCACGGGCAGCACTGTCGCTGTTGTCTTTGACGTGTTTGTTGAACATGGCTTAACGTCAAAAGCTAACTGCTGCTTCGCAGTGACGTCTTTACGGCTGGTGAAGCAACACGATCACACTGTCGTCATGACCAGGCCGGGTGTTCGCCCCGGCGGGCGACCTACTTCTTTTGCTTCGCCAAAAGAAGTAGGCAAGAAAAGGCGACCCGGTGATCGCGCCCTCGCTGCGCGAGGGTCCCCGTGCCGTCGATGCATGGAGCGGGGCGCGGCTAAACTCGCCAAGCTGCGCTTGGCTCAGACAGACGCCGCACCTTTTCCCGCTCCACGCACCGACGTCACGGCGCGCTCAACGGGACTTAAAAGCAACGGCAACGGCAAAAGCAACGGCAACGGCAACTGTCGCTACGCGTACGTCAAAAGCAACTGCAACGGCAACTGCTTCCGCTGCCTAACCCTCTCCCTTGTCATCATCCTGCAGCACCCGCAGCGCCGGCCCCACCATATCCTCGAACTGCCCACTATCAGACATCCGAAAAAACACCCAGATCGCCGCAAATACAATCACGATACTGAGCGGCACCAGCAGATATAAGGCATCCATTTCCTAACTTCCTTTCCGTCCGCCACGCAGACGCAGCGCGTTGGCAATCACCAGCATCGAACTGACCGACATGCCTATGCCCGACATCCACGGACTGATCAGTCCCGCCGCCGCCGCGGGGATGGCGGTCATGTTGTAGATCATGGCCCATGCCAGGTTCTGCCGCACCACCGCCATTGCGGCGCCGGCGCTTTCCGCGGCATCGGCAAGCGCTTCCAGCCTGCCTGTGAGCAGCACCGCGTCCGCATGGCTTTGCGCCAGCGCGGCGCCGCTTCCCATGGCGAAGGAGACATCCGCCGCGCCCAGCACCGCGCAGTCGTTGATGCCGTCTCCCACCATCGCCACCACCGCGCCTTCACGCTGCAGGCGCTGGACGTAAGCCAGTTTCTGTTCCGGCAACTGGTTGCCCAGCGCGTCGGCAATGCCGAGCTTCTGCGCCACTTCCTGCGCCATTGCCTGCTGGTCGCCGCTCAGAAGGATGACCTGCTTGCCTGCCTTCCTGAACCGCTCGACCACGTCATGCGCATCGTCACGCAAGCCATCCGCCAGATCGAAGCGGGCCAGCAGGCGACCCTCGCGGCCAAGCCATACGGCGCTGACACCCGGCATGTCGGCCGATGTCAGGAAACGCCCGCTCAGCTGCGCGACGAAATCAGCGCGGCCGAGCCGGTATTGGATGCCGTCGACCGAGCCGGCGATACCCTGTCCCGGAAACTGCGTCAACTCGCTGGCGCCGAGCCGTTTCCCTCCTGCGGCGCCCGTCAGCGCCTGCGCCAGCGGATGCGCGCTGCAGGCTTCGAGCGCGGCGGCGATGTCGAGGCAGGCTTCGCGCTCGACGCCGCCATACAGGCAGACATCACGCAATACCGGCTTGCCCGCTGTCAGCGTGCCGGTCTTGTCGAAGACCACATGGGTGGCGCGGTGCAGGGTTTCCAGCACATGCGGACGCAGGATCAGCACGCCGCGGCGCAGCAGGCTGTCGGTAGCGGCGGCCAGCGCGCTCGGCGTGGCCAATGACAGCGCGCACGGACACGACACCACCAGCACCGCGATCGCCACCGGCCAGGCGCGGGCGGCATCGTGCCACTGCCAGAACAGGAACACGGCAGCGGCCAGCAGCAGCAAGCCCGCAACGAACCAGGCCGCAACCCGGTCGGCCCATTGCGACAGGGCCGGCTTGCCCTGGCCGGCGCTTTCCGCCATGCGCACCAGCGAGGCCAGCGTGCTGGCGCCGGCACGGCGGCTCACCTGCAGCAGCGCCGCCTGGCCCGCATTGACGGCGCCACCGGGAATGGCATCACCCGCCACTTTCTTCTGCGGCGCGCTTTCGCCGGTCAGCAGCGAGACGTCGATGCTGGTCTGGCCTTCCAGCAGCATGGCGTCGGCGGCGACAGGTTCGCCGGGCCGCACCAGAATCACGTCGCCCGGCTCCAGGTCTGCCGCCGCCACCGTCACCGTGTCGCGGCTGGCCGGATAGGCCGGCAGCCTCTGCGCGGCATCGGGCAAGCCATGCTGCAGCCGCTCCAGCGCATGGGCGGCACGACGGCGCGCGGTCAGCTCCAGCAGCCGGCTGCATAGCAGCAGGAAGATGAACATCGTCACCGAGTCGTAGTAGACCTCGCCGCTGCCGCGCACGGTGGCGGCCACGCTGGCAATGAAGGCGGCGCCTATGCCGAGCGCCACCGGCACATCCATGGTCAGCGCGCGCTGGCGCAATGCCGCCCAGGCACCGCGGAAGAAGGGCTGCGCGGAATAGACGACGGCAGGCAGCGTCAGCAGCAGGCTGGCCCATTGCATGAGAGCTGCCATGTCCGATTCGAGCGTGCCGTCGGTGGCGAGATAGGCCGGCACCGCATACATCATCACCTGCATCATCGACAGGCCGGCGACGAACAGTTGCCGGCCCAGCGTCCTGCCGCTGCGGCGCAGCTGCGCCTCATGCCGGGCCGGATCGAAGGGATAGGCGGGATAACCGATTTCCCGCATCGCGCCCAGGATGCCGCTGAGCTTGCATTGCGCCGGATCCCAGCGCACGAACAGGCGTCCGGTGGCGACATTCATGTTGGCCGCCGCCACGCCGGGCAACTGGCCGAGACGCCGCTCGATCAGCCAGACACAGGCGGCGCAGCGCAGGCCGTCGACCGACAGCGTGGCTTCCAGCATGCCGTCGGGATTGCGCGCCACATCGTTCGACGCGGCCTGGTCATACAGCCGCAGCTGCGCCGGCAATACAGCGCCCTGCTCCGCCGTGACCGCGAAGTCGGTACGGTTGCGGTAGTAATCCGTCATGCCGTTCTGCACGATGGCCTGCGCCACCGCTTCACAGCCCGGGCAGCACATGCTGCGGGTCAGGCCATCGATCTCCACTGCCCAGTGACTGTTGGCCGGGACCGGAAGGCCGCAATGGAAGCAGCCGTCGGCAGCCCTGATTTCCCTTGGCTGCGCGCTCACAGCCCCACTCCCATGGCCGATGGCGTCAGGCACAGCGCATCCAGCCAGCCGGCGCTGACGCCATGGCTGGCGCGCGCCAGGCCGAGCAGGCCGAAGGCCAGCACCAGCAGCCCGGCGCCCAGCCGCACTTCACGCTTGCGGGTCCATGCCTGCAAGCGGTTGCCAAGCAGGCCCATGGTCACCAGCGCGGGCATGGTGCCGAGCCCGAAGGCCAGCATCACGGCCGCGCCGCTGGATGCCGACCCGGTCAGCATCGCTGTCAGCAGCATGCTGTAGACCATGCCGCATGGCAGCCAGCCCCACAGCGCGCCCAGCGCCAGCGCCTGGCCGGGATGCCGGATCGGCAGCAGGTGCCGTGTCAGCGGCTGCAGCCGTTGCCACAGGAAGCGCCCGCCCGCCTCCAGTTTGGCCAGGCCACGCCAGGCATCCATCAGATACAGGCCCAGCGCCACCAGCATCAGGTTGGCCAGCCAGTAGGCAGCCATCTGCAGGGGCGCTGCGCCGGCGAGTTGACGCACGCCGCCCAGCATGCCGCCGGCCAGCGCGCCGGCCGCCATGTAGCTGCCGAGCCGGCCGGCGTTGTAGGCCAGCACGCGCAGGCCGCCGTCGACCACGGCCGTTGCAGGAATGGTAGTGACGGCAACGGGAAATGCCGGCCGCGGCGCGGCCATCGAAAAGGCGCTGACGATGCCGCCGCACATGCCCACGCAATGGACGCTGCCCACCAGTCCGGCGACAAAGAAGGGAAACAGGGACAGCGCGTTCATGTACGTTCAGATGGTGCGTGAATAGCGCGGCGCTTCCGCCTGGCGCGACTGGAGATAGCGGTCGAACACCATGCAGATATTGCGTATCAGCAGACGGCCGCGCGGGCTCACCGAGATCCATTCGGCATCGATCGCCAGCAGGCCATCCTGTTCCAGCTTTCTCAGCTGGGCCAGTTCGGATGCGAAGTAGGCGGCGAAGGTGATCGGATATGCCTGCTCGACCGATGCGATGGACAGCTCGAAATTACACATCAGCATCTGGATGATGAGCCGGCGCAGCACGTCATCCATGGAGAGCCGGATGCCGCGCGCAATCGGCAGCTCGTTGCGGTCGAGATGGCTGTAATAGGCATCCAGCGTCTTGACGTTCTGGCTGTAGGTCAGGCCGACCGCGCTGATGGCCGACACGCCGCATGACACCAGGTCGGCGTCGGCATGGGTCGAATAGCCCTGGAAGTTGCGATGCAGCCGGCCCTGGCGCTGCGCCACGGCGAGCTCGTCGTCCGGCTTGGCGAAATGATCCATGCCGATGTACACATAGCCGGCGGCGCGCAGCTTGTCGATGCACAGCTGCAGCATGCGCAGCTTCTCGTCGGGCGCAGGCAGTTCGGCATCGAGAATGCGGCGCTGCGGCTTGAACAGGTGCGGCAGGTGGGCATAGTTGTAGATGGAAAGCCGGTCCGGGCTGGCGGCGACCACGCGCTCGATCGTGTCTTCCATGGTGGCCTGCGATTGCCGCGGCAAGCCATAGATCAGGTCGATGCTGACCGAGCGGAAGCCGGCGTCGCGCGCAGCCTGGATGATGGCGCGGGTTTCCGGTTCGGGCTGGATGCGGTTGACCGCCTTCTGCACATCGGCATTGAAATCCTGCACACCCAGGCTGATGCGATTGAAACCTTGCTGCCGCAGCGCATGCACACGCTCGACGCTGACCGTGCGCGGGTCCACTTCGATCGAATATTCACCAACGGCGTCGGGGGCGAAATGGAAACAGCGGCGCAGATGCGCCATCAGGTCGCCCATCTGCTCATTGGACAGATAGGTTGGCGTGCCGCCGCCCAGGTGCAATTGCTCGACGTGGTTGAACCCGGCAAACAGCTGCCCCTGCAGTTCGATCTCGCGCTTCAGGTAGCTCAGATAAGTCACCGCCTTCTCGCGGTTCCTGGTGATGATCTTGTTGCAGGCGCAGTAGTAGCACACCGTGTCGCAGAACGGGATATGCAGATACAGCGACAGGGGATGCAGGCCGCCGCGGTTACGCACATTGGCGACCGCCTGCAGGTAATCGCCATAATCGAATGCTTCGGAAAACCGGTCGGCGGTGGGATATGAGGTATAGCGTGGACCAAGCTGGCTTTGTCGCTTGATCAATGCGGCATCGAACTCTACAACCGGAGCAGCGCACACGGCTGCATGAGGGCCCAACATAATCTTTCTCCTGCGGCCTGACGGGTGCGGACTGCATCATCGATTCAGGCGAGTGCAGTGTAAGAACCGGGGGGCCCGATTTCCTTGATGTAAGTCAAAATGGTCCGAGCCCCTTGTTTTAGCGGTCTTTTTTGCCTTGGCGAATCTGCAAGACATGGGCATTTAGGCTATCCTTGTCGCCTTTCGCAGACCGCCATCCTCTCGCCTTGCCCATCCGGAGCGACGCCCTTGTTCCATGCCCCGCCGGGCGTGGACTGCATCGTGCGTCGCGCTGCGGCAGCATCGCCAAAAAACAATGCATAAACCCGATCAGACCGACCAGGCCATTCCAGCGGCACCAGTGCCGGCGCTCCACCCCGGCATCAGTTCCTCGGCGCTCGCCATCATGCTGGCCGCGCTGGCCATGCTGGGACCATTCGCAGTCGATACTTACCTGCCCGCCTTCCCCGACATCCAGGCCACGCTCAATGCCAGCGCCATCCAGGTGCAGCAAACGCTGACTGCCTACATGCTTTCCTTCGGCATCATGACCTTGTGGCATGGCGCGCTGTCCGATGCCTACGGCAGGCGCAACATCATCCTGATCTCGCTGGCCGCGTTCGCGGTCGCCACGCTGGCCTGCGCGTCGGTGCACAGCGTCGAGTACCTGTGGATCTTCCGCGTGATGCAGGGCATGTCGGCCGGCGCCGGCGTGGTCATTGGCCGCGCCATCATCCGCGACCTGTATGCCGGCGCGCCGGCGGCGCGGCTGCTGTCGCTTGTGACGATGATCTTCTCGGTGGCGCCGGCGATCGCGCCCATCATCGGCGGCTGGATCGTCAAGCTGGCCAACTGGCGGTCCATCTTCATCGCGCTGTTTTTCTACACGGCGCTGCTGTTGTGGTACTGCTATCGGCGGCTGCCCGAAAGCCTGCCGCCGGAAAAGCGCCAGCCATTCAACCCGAACCACCTGTGGCAAAGCTATCGCTCGGTGTTTCGCTCGCAGCTGTTCCATCTGGAGGCCGGCGCCATTGCATTCAATTTCGCCGGACTGTTCCTGTATGTGTCGGCGGCGCCGGTATTCATTACCCAGCATCTGAAACTGGGCGCGGACCAGTTCGCCTGGCAGTTCGTGCCGTCGGTGGCCGGCATCTTCTTCGGCGCGCTGGCGGTCAACCGCATGGCCGGGCGCTACTCCATCCAGCGCCAGGCGCGCATCGGCTTCACGCTGCTGCTGGGCGCGGCCGGCGCCAACCTGCTCTATCACCTGCTGCTGCCGCCTGCGCTGCCATGGTCGGTGCTGCCCCTGTTCTTCTACACCTTTGGCATGTCGATGGTGGCGCCCGGCGCCACCCTGCTGGTGCTCGACCTGTTCCCCAACATCCGCGGCATCGTGGCTTCCTGCCAGTCCTGCGCGATGACGGTGCTGGCATCGGCGGTATCGGGCCTGGTGGCGCCGCTGCTGTGGGACTCGGTGCCCAAGCTGGCCGCGGGCCAGCTGGCGCTGACCGGGATTGCGCTGGCATTGTGGCTGCGCGCAGGACGGGTGCGACAGCGCATCGGATAAGCGGCTTTCCGATCTTCCCTTGCCGCCAGGCAGAAAGCGGCGCAGGCATTGCGCCGCCCTGCCGTTTTTGATGGCACGCAACCGGCCGCGGCGGCTCGCCGGTCATGCCCGCCGCTCCTGCCTACACTGTCTGTTTTGACATGCACCGGAGCAGATGATGGCCAAAGGCAAGGACAGCGAAGTCGACCGGGTAGCGGCGCAGCAGCGCAAGATCCAGCAGGAAACCGACCGGCGCGACGCCAGCAAGCCAGCCGAGCCGGAGCAGGAAGGCGCGGTGCAGGCAGGCGAGCGCAAGCAGCCCGAGCCGCCATTGCCGCAACAGCACCTGGTCAAGCCCGGCCTGGAATCGGACCTGAAGCCCCGGCCGCAGTTCGAGGCGCCCGGCTACAAGGGCAGCGGCAAGCTGGCCGGCATGGCCGCCATCATCACCGGCGGCGATTCCGGCATCGGCCGCGCAGTGGCCGTGCTGTTTGCGCGGGAAGGCGCGTACGTGGCCATCGTCTACCTGAATGAGCACAGCGATGCCGAGGAAACCCGCCGGCATGTGGAAAAGGAGGGACGTCGCTGCCTGCTGATCCCGGGCGACGTGAAGGATGCGGCCTTCTGCCGCGACGCGGTGGGACGCACGGTGCGGGAATTCGGCAAGCTCGACGTGCTGGTCAACAACGCCGCCTTCCAGGAACATGCGGATGGCCTGGCCGACCTGACCGAAGAGCATTTCGACCAGACCCTGCGCACCAATGTCTATGGCTACTTCCACATGGCCAAGGCGGCCCTGCCGCATCTGAACAATGGCGCATCCATCATCAACACCGGTTCCGAGACCGGCCTGTTCGGCAGCGCCAAGCTGCTCGACTATTCCGCGACCAAGGGCGCGATCCATGCCTTCACCAAGGCGCTGGCGAGCAATCTGGTGTCACGCGGCATCCGGGTCAACGCGGTCGCGCCGGGGCCGGTATGGACGCCGCTGAATCCGGCCGACCGTCCGGCTGATGAAGTAGCCCAGTTCGGCGCCAGCACCGACATGAAACGTCCGGCGCAGCCCGAGGAGATATCGCCGGCCTATGTGTTCCTGGCTTCGCCCGTCTGCTCGAGCTTCATCACCGGCGTGGTGGTGCCCGTGATGGGCGGCGTGACCGGCGGACAATAGGACAATAGGTCAATAGGCAGCGCGAAAAGGAAAAGCCCATCATGAGCAAACTGGACCAGGAAGACCGCGATGACCTGCCGAAGCGGGAATTCGCCTTTCCCAAACAGCGCAAGGAGCCGCTGGAAGATGCGGGCCACGTGCGTAATGCAATAGCCCGCTTCAATCAGGTCAAGGATGTCAGCGACGATGAGCGCGACGAAGCATGGCAACGCATCATTGCCGCTGCCCGCAAGTTCGGCGTCGAGGTCGCCGAAGGCAGCTGGCGCGAACTCAAGGGCGGCGGCAACGGCAAGTAGGCCCGGTCAGTCCTTGAACTGGGCGCGGATGATCTTCAGCAGCAGCTTCTGCATCGGATTGGCATTGCCGCCCGGCCGCCAGGTGAAGCGCAGCTTCTGCTCGTAGGCATCGAACTGCATGCTCCATGGCGCCGGCCTGACCTTGCCGCGATCCAGCAATATCTTCAGCACCTGGGCGCCGGTAAAGCCCGCGCACAGCTCGCAGGACATGATGGTGGACGGCCCGCGCTCCTCGGCGAAATGCACTGCCTCGGGCGCCACCAGGTAGTGGCGGTGCAGCGCCTTGGGTGCCAGGCCGGCCATGAAGCGCAGCAGTTGCTCGCGACGGGTCTGGCCTTCCAGCAAAAAGTAATCCTCGAAGCTCATCCTGCCCGGCTTGAAGTACAGGAATCCCACGCCCATGCCCAGCGGCGCCGCGGTCACCGCTGGGATATTGCGCTGGTAGCATTCGGCAAACAGCAGGCGGCGCGACTCCACCGAGAAATAATCGATGCTGTCGATGTAGATATCGACGTCCTTCAGGAAGGCATCGACGTTCTCGGGCGTCACGCCCTCGCCGAAGACCCGGATGTCAGCCGTGGGATTGATGTCCCTTGCCATGCGCGCCAGCGTGTCCGACTTGGGCTGCCCCACCGTGGACATCATTGCGCCTGCCTGGCGGTTGAAGTTATGCACCTCGAAATGGTCGAAGTCGGCGATCGTGAAGTTGCCTACGCCCAGCCGCGCCAGCGTCAGCAGATGCCCGCCGCCTACGCCGCCCAGCCCTGCGATCGCGGCACGCGCGTTGCGCAGCCGGTTCTGCTCATCGACAGTGACCCAACCGATATTGCGTGAGAAGGCCTGCGAATAATTGAATTCAGTTTGCATGATGAACGACAGCGGAACTGTGAAACGGTGAATGGCCTGAACGACCTTTCCGCATGCGTCGAAAACGTGAAAGGAGGAAACTGTACCAGAAAAAAAGCGTCTATCAGTTGAGGCTTTGACTTAGTCCCACCCTAACCCGGCGGTTCTCGGCGAAGATTCTTGATAGTTGTCAAATGTCATCTTATAGTCGGACACCCATTCCCGGCATCCAACCCTGCAACAGCAAGAACAGGAAGGCTTAATGAGCACAGGCAAAACCCGCGACGAAATCGCAGAAGCATATTCATCCGAGCCATGGTGGTATGACCTGCGCGGCTTCTTCATTCTCACATTCGCCTATAACAGCACCATCAATACCCAGCTGCGCTTCTTTGGCCCGCACTTCGGGCCGAATCACCTGGAGGTCGCCTGCGGCACCGGCACGCTGCTGGAACTGGTGCTCAAATGGCGGCGCTGGAAAAAGATGAAGCCGGTCAAGGTCACCGGCATCGACTACGCGCCCTCGATGCTGGCTGGCGCCAAGAAGCGTTTTGCCAATGACCCGAATGTGAAGATCCAGCATGCCGACGCCGCGGACCTTCCGTTCCCCGATGCTTCCTTCGACACGGCCAACATCGCCAATTCCATCCACTGCTTCCCGACCGTGGACGGCGCGCTGCGCGACATACACAGGGTATTGAAGCCGGGCGGCACCCTGGCGGCCAATGTGCTGCTCTACCCTGACGGCTTGCCGCCATTGCGCTGGGCGGCGCAGCGCATCAATGACTGGGGCATCAGGAAGGGCATCCTGTACAGCCCCTTCCAGGAACATGACATACGCCAGCGCCTGATTGCCGCCGGCTATGAAATCTCGCGTGAGTTCAAGTCCGGCAACACCTGGAATGTGGTGGCCCGCAAGCCGGTGAAACCGGTTTAAGGACAGTGATGATTCCGGGAGGGGGCCATCCCCTCCAGACACTCAGCCCAGCGACACCAGGCGGCCGTGGATGCCGGCCTCTTCGCGGGGCGAGAAGAAATAGGGATAGAGCGAGCGGGTGGTGTCCGGATTGTCGCTGGTGCCGCCGTACTTGTGGATCTGCTCCTCCACATAGCCGATGTCCACCCACAGCAGCACCGCCGGCGCGTTCACGCGCGGATTGGTGCGTATCTCGCATTGCCGCTTGAAGCCCAGCATGGTCTCGTAGAAGCGGCGATGGCGCGGATTGACTTCGATGAAGACGTCGGTGCAGTTATGCATGCGCCGTCCATAGATGAAGACGATATGAAACAGGGAGGCCAGCGCGAATTTGGAGCGGATATCCGGGTCGAATGCCAGCTTGGTCAGCTCGCATACCTTGCCGCCGGCGTTGCGGCGCGCATCGATTTCCGGCTTGAATATCTCGTCGGCCAGCAGGCCTTCCTCGGAATCGATGCCGAGCGTGACGGTCCCGATCACCTTTTCCTTGTCGGAAGCGGTCAGCGTGATGCGGGACGGGCTGGCCTTGACCTGGTGCGCGCTGCCATAGCCGCGCCACGCATACATCTTGTTGATCAGCATCGAGGCTGAATTGCGGCCGCTCTCGGTATCGGCCAGGCGGATGCGGAAGTTCTTTTGCTCGATGACGAGGTCGTCGGCATCGGCGGGAAGCGCGGCGCCATCCAGGCCGAGCGCATGACCGTCGCCGATCAGTCCATTACTGTCGGGAGCTTCCAGCGATTTGTTCGGTCCGATCTTGCCGGACATCAGATGGGTAATCTAGTAAATGATCGCCGGAGTTCCATGTTTCCCTAATGCGATAGTGTCAAACTTTCCACCGAAGTGGCGCCTCTGCTTGCCTGGTAAATTGCCGCCAGCGCATTGACTGCGTTGGCATTGCCCTGGTCAGTATGCAGCACTGCCAGTTGCCTATCAATTGCTGCCTTGTTTTGCTTTTCGCTAATCGGGCAGAAGAAATAGGGATAAAGCGATTTTTCAGCGTTGTCATGGCCGCTGGTGCCACCCATCTTCTGAATCTGTTCCTCGACGTAATCGGTTTCAACGCACAGCAGATAAGCCGGTGCATTGACCCGTGGATTCATCTTCTTGGGGCCATGCTTCTTGAAGCCCAGCATGCGCTCATAAAAACGACGATGCCGCGGATTGACTTCAATGAAGATGTCGGTGCATTTTTGCACGCGCCGCAAATAAATGAAAATGATATGGAACAAAGATGCTAATGCAGTTTTCGAACGCGTTGTAGGATCAAACGCAAGCTTCGTTAATTCACACACCCTGCGGCCGCGCGCCCGGTATGCGTCGACTTCATCCTTGAAGATTTCATCGGCCAGCAGGCCGGAGGGCGAATCGATGCCAAGGGTAATGGTGCCGATCACCTTGTCCTCTTCCGAGATGGTCATGGTGACGCGATGAGGATTTTCCTGCAGGGGATTGTTTACTGTGTAACCACGCGACGCATACATCCTGTGGATCAGGGAACTGGCATGGCTGCGCACCATTTCGGTGTTGGCAAGACGGATCTGGAAGGTTCTTTCGTCAACATCAAGTTCATGAGCATCTGTCTCGTCGGGCTGCTCGACGCGTACTTGCCTGATCGTTACTTCCGGCTTCGCATCCTGGCCGTTCAGCTCGGGCTCCAGATAGGTCTTGCTTTCTTGATAGTCAAACACTGTACAGGCTCCTCGTCACAAATATTACTCAGTAGAAAATAGTTGCTGAATTAAAAAATTACCCTGCGAACAAGGTTTTGACTAAATGCAACACGCGAGATTAGAAGGGGGTGTCGCGAATAGGTTCGCGAAGTGCAAAATTAGGCGACGAACGGCAGGTTTTCCCCTGAATAAACTATTTAAATGACATCAAACCTAGGGAAAAAGGTCGTTTGGACATCGCCAAGCTGATATGCACGACAAGACGAAATGCATGTCAAATCCGCATATCTGACAGATTTACAATGTCCTGTAGGAGGCATCTTGTTAGCGGCTTGCCAACAGCCATTAGCAAAAACACTACAAGGTTCAACTGACATTCAGAAAAATCGTACATATTTGTCATGCATTTTCGAGCCTGATGCCCAGTCGCACGTCAACCGAGAAACAGAAGAAACCACTCCTGGTGTGGAAAAAGAATCAAACCGCAAGGCGCGCCTGAATTCGTTAAGGCAACGGCACTAATAAGAGAGCCTTTTTTCCGTCCCTGCTTGTTCAGTTGCTCCGCCTTCTTTGGCGGTACTCCCGCCCCGCCCCCGCTCGCCTTGCCCTGCCAGAAATGCCGCGTTTCCCTCACTCGCCAGCTACTGCGATGAACAGCCATTTAATGCCCTGATGAAATCGGCGTTGAGAATAATCAATCCCTCATTGATTTTCTTTGCGATTAAACAATATTCCTGTTTTTCACCGCATATGCTTACACGCATCAAATGTTTCATTATGGAAAAAAATTTTTCTTGAGAAATAATTTAATTTTGTAACTATTACAAGAAAACATTTCCATCAAGCATATTAATTTTTGAACTTTGTCGATTATTTTTACACAGCTCAATTTCATTTAGGAAAAATATCCTATAAGTCATTGAATATAATATCTTTTATTTAGTTGGCACATTTAATGCTATTTCCTATTCGTCGGACCATAAGTTAAAAATAAAAAATGAAAACACCACGACTTTAGGAGCTAATCCAAAGCAGGGGAGGCTCGGAAAGTTGATTATATTTAACACTCTCGGAGAAACAAAATGAAAAAAATGGTTAGCAAGACTCTGGTAGCAGTTGCAGTTACCGCAGCTCTGGGCGTTTTCAGTTCCGGCGCAATGGCGCAAGCAGCATTCCCTGACTTCGTTGTCAATGAAACCATCGCCGGCGGCACCTTTACCGGTATCACCGCCGACAAGATCACCGGCAACTACACCGAGGTAATCACCTTCTCCGGCAACACCTTCCAGGCTTCGCTGCTCTGGAATGCCGGCCAGTTTGTCGCCAACAACGGCACGTCGCCTGTTGCATCCAACCTGAGCCCAACCGGCGGCACCGCTGCCCAGTACGGCCTGTATGCGCTGTACCAGGCTTCGGGCACCTTTACCCAGTCCGGCAGCGTTACCACTTTCAACTTCCTGCCTAGCGCCAGCAGCAGCCTGCGCCTGTTCCTGGATCCGAACTCGAACACCACGTTCAGCGCTCCTGGAACCGGCACGACGGCATGGACCACGGTCAGCGCCGGAGACGATATCCTGATCGCAAACGGTCTCCCGACCACCGGCCAGGGCACGCTGGACCCGACCCTGAGCACCTGCACCAACGGCATCAACTGCGGCAGCTTCGGCGCCACCTCGACCTTCGGCCTGACCGCCGCCGGCAGCCAGTACTTCACCTCGCCGAACCCGTTCTACAACGTGTCGTTCCAGTCCGGTCAGCTGAACAACTTCACGCCAGCCGGTACGCAGACGATCAACGGCTCCCTGGACGTGGTGTTCAACAACGCCGTGCCTGAGCCAGCCAGCGTTGCACTGATCGGTCTGGGCCTGATGGGTCTGGGTCTGAGCCGTCGCCGCAGCAAGAAGGCTTAAGACGCAGGAAAAGACTGCTTGCCCGCGCAGTAAGGCGGCAAGCCGGCAACTGGAATCCATGACTGGCAACAGTCATGGATTTTTTTTGGACGAGGATAATGGCAAGGCAGTTTGCCTGCCATTTCGGAAGTTGCGTAAAATGCCGGTTTCCGCGGGTGTAGTTCAATGGTAGAACGAAAGCTTCCCAAGCTCTAGACGAGGGTTCGATCCCCTTCACCCGCTCCATCTGGCTTGTTTCAGACTTGCCTTTCGCCGCACTGCCTCATCCGCGCGGGCCGAGGATGCAAGGGCCGATCAGGGCAACACCACGGAGATGGACCGAAGCCGCCTTACAGGCAATGCTTTTCCACGGTTTGCTCCTGTGACATAATCGCGCCGCCCGCCGGGCCTTTGTGCATGCCGGCGCACCAGCCGCCCTTCCCGGCGGCCTGCTCGACTGCCCTCTTCCCTGACGCGCCATGGCCTGGCGCACGTTCCCTTACCTACACGATTTCCGCATGTCCGATCATCTCCCCGCCAACGAAGCCGGCAAGCCCCTGTTCTACGACCCGACCGAGCGACGCATCCGAAGCTTCGTGACCCGCGCCGGCCGCCTTTCCCCGGCGCAGGCGCGCGCGCTCGACACACTGGGGCCGCGCTTTTGCCTGCCCTATCAGAAAACGCCGCTGGATCTCGACGCCGCCTACGGCAGGGCCGCGCCCACCGTGCTGGAAATTGGCTTTGGCATGGGCGGCACCACGGCGACGATTGCCGCCGGCATGCCGGAAAAGAATTTTCTGGGCGTGGAAGTCCACACGCCGGGTGTCGGCAGCCTGCTCAAGCTGATCGGCGAACAGCAACTCGAGAATCTGCGGCTGATCCAGCATGACGCCGTCGAAGTGGTCAATCACATGCTGGCGCCAGGGTCGCTGGCCGGCGTGCATATCTTCTTCCCGGACCCCTGGCACAAGGCGCGCCATAACAAGCGACGCCTGGTGCAGCCGGACTTCGTGGCGCTGCTGGCTTCCCGGCTGGCGCCGGGCGCCTACCTGCATTGCGCAACCGACTGGGAAGACTATGCGCACCAGATGCTGGAGGTGCTGGGCGCCGAGCCGTCGCTGGAGAACACGGCGTCCGGATTTGCGCCGCGGCCGGACTACCGGCCCGTCACCAAGTTCGAGAACCGCGGACTGAAGCTGGGCCACGGCGTCTGGGACCTGGTGTTCGTCAAGCGCGGCTAGGATGGTGGAATACCTGGCGCAGATAGGCCAGGAAGGTCTCGTCGGTGCACATCGTGCCCTTGCCCGGCGAGTCCGACAGCTTGGCCACCGGCTGGCCATTGCACGACGTGAGCTTCATCACGATGTTCAGCGGCTGTATGCCGAGGTCGTTGGTCAGGTTGGTGCCGATGCCGAAGCCGGTCTGGGTGCGACCGGCGAAATGGCGGTACAGCTGAAACGCCCTCGGAATGTCCAGGCCGTCGGAAAATACCAGGCGCTTGGTATTGGCGTCGACCCGCAGCTTCGCATAATGGGCCAGCGCCTTCTCGCCCCAGACGATGGGATCGCCGGAATCATGCCGCAGGCCATCGAACAGCTTCGAGAAGTACAGGTCGAAGTCGTTCAGGAAAGCATCCATGCCGACCACGTCGGTCAGCGCGGTGCCGAGGTCGCCGCGGAATTCCTGCACCCAGCCTTCCAGCGCCGCCTTCTGGAAATCGCGCAGGCGCACGCCGAATGACTGATACGACTGCAGGTATTCATGGGCCATGGTGCCGATCGGCACCAGGTTATGCTTGCGCGCCAGGTAGACATTGGAAGTGCCCTTGAAATACATCGGCACTTCGCGCGCCAGCGTTGCCAGCACTTCGTCATGCCACTCGCCCGAAAAGCGACGGCGGGTGCCGAAATCGAAGAAGGAAAAGCTGTGCTTTTCCGGCAACTCCTTGCTGAAGCGGCGCAGCAGCTCGATCTTTTCCGTCAGGCGCCGCCGGCCTTCCTCGATGGCCGGCTCCCTGGCGAAACGCCGGAAATACAGCTCATTGACGATGTACAGCACGAAGATCTCAAAGCCCATCACGTGGACCTGCGGGCCGACAGCCTTGATGCGCAATGCATCTCCCTCGGTGGTGACCTCGATGAACTTGCGCTGGAAGCGGAATACGGTCAAAAAATCAACGAAGTCGCTTTTCATGAAGCGCAGCCCGCGCAGGTAGGCCAGCTCCTCGTCCCGGAAGGTCAGCCGGCACAGATGGTCCAGCTCGCGGTCGACTTCTTCCTTCAGCTCAGCCAGCGGAAAGGCTGGCGTATTGCGCAGTGCGAAGGTGTATTCGGTCTGGGCGCCAGGATGGCTGTGCAGCAGCGCCTGCCACATCGTGAATTTATAGAGATCGGTCTCCAGGAGACTGCGTACTACTGCCGTCATTGCTTGTCCTTGGCTGTGATGGATGCGCGTTGCGAAACAGGATATTAAAGGAACAATCAAGCTGCCACCGTGCTTTTGCGCGCGTCGCATTTCATCGGCAATGGAACGGCATCAAAAAAAACTGCCATTCATGAATCGCATGTCTGATATGCGCACAATCAATTGGCTATATTTTCCGTTAGCCAACATACTCCGTCCCGTCTCCTCTATCTCCTTCAGGAAATAGATTCAAGCCCGCTTTTTACAGCGGGCTTTTTTTCCATTCCGGCACGGTTTGCAATGCTCTGCGACGTGCCTTCAAGCATGTTTGACAACCGGACCGTTGACCTTGAACCTGCCGACCTGCCATGTCCATTCCTTTACCCACGACAGCAAGGCGGTCATTCATGGCCAGTGCATGGTCTTTCGCACCGTTGCCGGTTATGCGCGCGGCAATGACGAAGCGATGAAGGCATTGATGGAGTTTTTCCGCTGTTCCGCCTCGCATGCTTTCCTGCTGCCGGCATCGAGCGTCTACGGCGAGGAAGCCATCGATCTGAAGGCGTGGCGGCAGGCGCCGGTGCTGGAAGTCGGCGATCAGGTCTGCGACGAGCTCGGCCGACTGTATGAAATCGAGCTGTCGTCCGAGCGCAACCTCAACCTGAGGCAAATCACATACTTACACTGAATATGGATGCATTTGCTGACGCAGCATGCCTGAAGGTCTATCATGCGGGTCGACTACGGAACCTGCCGGTTGAATTCCTACCTAACGACCTTACCTGCTACCCCTTACCGCATGACCCGCATGTGTTCAAGCGCAATGCCGGGCGCTGATGCAATTACGTAAATCGCAAGTCTTGTCCGACCTGATATCGACGCAATGAAAAATACCCCGAAAACACTTACCCTGTCCGCCAAAACCGTCAAGCCGGCCGCGACCACCGCGGCGCAACCCAAAGCCACGCTGGTAGAACCACTCGATCCCGCGCAGACCGCGGCGCCGGTGACGGTGGTCAGGAAGCGTTCGCGCCTGGTGTCCCAGCCGGAAGCCGCGGCGCCCGCGCCGGTGGCGCAGGGTAATGAGGCGCCGGCGGCTGCAGCCGCGGCTGGCGCCGCACGTCCGGCCACCGTGAAGAAAGTGTCGGCCAAGACGGTGTCGAAGGTGGAAGCGGCCAAGCCGCAGCAGCCGGCCGCCGAGCCGCGCAGCACCGCGCCCGTGGTCAGCCAGACCACTGACGCCGCCGCGCTGGCCGCGATCGACACCTCCGGCTATGTGCTGCCTTCGGTGAAGGTGCCGGGCCGCCGCGGCCGCAAGCCGTCCGAGTTCACGCCCGAAAACGATGAAGTCGCGGCGCTGAACGCGGTCGAGCGTGCCGAACTGAAGGCGGCCAGCAAGGCCAAGGACCGCAAGAAGGCGGGCAAGGACGACGACGGCGCGACCGAAGAGGAAATCCAGCACCGGCTGCAGCAGATCCGCACCCTGATCAACCTGGGCAAGGAGCGCGGCTTCCTGACCTACGCCGAGATCAACGACCATCTGCCGACCAACGTCGGTGACGCTGAAGCGATCGAAACCATGATCGGCACCTTCAACGACATGGGCATCGCGATCTACGAGCAGGCGCCGGATGCGGAAACCCTGCTGCTGTCGGATAACGTGGCCACCGTCGCCAGCGACGATGAAGCCGAGGCCGCCGCCGCCACCGCGCTGTCGACCGTCGATTCCGACTTCGGCCGCACCACCGACCCGGTGCGCATGTACATGCGCGAGATGGGCGCGGTGCCCCTGTTGACGCGCGACGGCGAGATCGAAATCGCCAAGCGCATCGAAGGCGGCCTGCGCGACATGATCCAGGCCATCTCCGCCTGCCCGACCACGATTTCGGAAATCATCGCCGCTGCCGAGCGCCTGGAAAAGGATGAGATCAAGGTCGACGACATCGTCGACGACCTGGTCGACCTGTCCACCGGCGCAGATGCGGCGCCGGCCGCCGCAGTCGCAGCCGCCAGCGATGAGGAGTCGGACGACGAGGACGACGAACTGGAAGACGACGAAGAAGAGGAAAGCGGCGGCGCCGCCAACGCCGGCGGCGCCTCGACCTTCTCCGGCGAACAGCTGGTCCAGTTGCGCAAGAGCGTGCTGGAGAAATTCGCCACGATCCGCACCCAGTTCGACAAGTTGAACCGCGCCGCCGCCAAGGAAGGCTACGGCTCGCCGGCCTATGCCAAGGCGCAGGAAGTGATCTCGCATGAACTGCTGGGCATGCGCTTCACCGCCAAGACCGTGGAAGCGCTGTGCGATACGCTGCGCGCCCAGGTCGATGAAGTGCGCCATATCGAGAAGCAGATCCTGGCCCTGGCCGTGGACCGCTGCAACATGCCGCGCACCCACTTCATCAAGGTCTTCCCGGGCAATGAGACCAACCTGGAATGGGTGGACGGCGAAGTCGCCGGCAACCATCCGTACAGCGTGGTCCTGGCCCGCAACGTGCCGGCCATCAAGGAACTGCAGACCAAGCTGGTGGCGCTGCAGGAGCGCGTCGCGCTGCCGCTGCCGGAACTGCGCCGCATCAACAAGCAGATGGCGGCCGGCGAAATGCGCACCCGTCAGGCCAAGCGTGAAATGACGGTGGCCAACCTGCGTCTGGTGATCTCGATTGCGAAGAAATATGTGAACCGCGGCCTGCAGTTCCTGGACCTGATCCAGGAAGGCAATATCGGCCTGCTGAAGGCGGTGGACAAGTTTGAATACCGTCGCGGCTTCAAGTTCTCGACCTATGCGACCTGGTGGATCCGCCAGGCCATCACCCGCGCCATCGCCGACCAGGCGCGCACGATCCGGGTGCCGGTGCACATGATCGAGACCATCAACAAGATGAACCGCATCTCTCGCCAGATCATGCAGGAGACCGGCAGCGAGCCGGACCTGGCGACGCTGGCCGAGAAGATGGACATGCCCGAGCACAAGATCCGCGAAGTGATGAAGATCGCCAAGGAGCCGATCTCGATGGAAACCCCGATGGGCGAGGATGGCGACACCCAGCTGGGCGACTTCATCGAGGACAACAACACGCTGGCCCCGGTGGACGCGGCGCTGCATGCCTCGATGCGCAATGCGGTGAAGGAGGTGCTGGACTCGCTCACGCCGCGCGAAGCCAAGGTGCTGCGCATGCGCTATGGCGTGGAAATGTCGACCGACTACACGCTGGAAGAAGTGGGCAAGCAGTTCGACGTGACCCGCGAGCGCATCCGCCAGATCGAGGCCAAGGCGATGAACAAGCTGCGCCATCCGTCGCGTTCCGACACGCTGAAGACCTTCCTGGAAAACATCTGACCGGATTCAGGCACCAACAGGAAAGCCGCCGCAAGGCGGCTTTTTTTCATCCCGCTTCCTGGCGCGTCAGGCCGGCCGTATCGGGGCCAGGCCAGCCCTACTTCGTCAGCCGCAATATCTCCGCGCCAAGAATGGCGAAACAGGGCTTGAGTTCGGCAGCATCGCGCGCATGGCAATGCACGCCGGCCGGCTGCGACGGTGCCCGGCAGCGCAGCGGCGCATCGGCGCTGTTGGCCATGCACTTGAGCATGTCGCTGCCGCTTTCGCCGTCGGCGCCGCCGTACTGCAGCAATTCCGGCCCCAGGCCGACGGTATAGACATGGATGCCGTCGGCCCGCGCCCGCGCGGCCATCGCTTCGGCCAGGTTGCGCGCGGCGCGGTTGACATTGATCCAGCTTGGCCTCGCCCCGACGCTGCGCGGCGCGCCGCCCGCCACCGGCAGGTCGGCGCGCTCGCCATGGGCGTTGTAGAACGGTGGCAGCGCCTGCGGCGACAGGGTCACCGCGGCGCAGCCGGGGACCGGCTCTTCCTGCCGGTCCATGCGCCACAGGCCGCGCACGCTGACGCCATCGATATCACTGACCAGCACGCCGGCGACGTCGCAGCCGGCAGGCGCCGCCACACCGAAGCGGGAGGCGAAAGCAGTCGGCACGCCGTCCGAGAAAAACACCATCACGCGCAGGCTGGAGCGCTGCGTGGCAAGCACGCTGTTCAACTGCGCATGCCCTTGCCACAGGCCCTCCGCCGAATTGGTATAGCCCGAGAACTGCGCCGCCTGCAGTTGCCGGCGCATGGCGGGCCGGTCGAATCCGCGTTGACCCGTACGGATCGGCATGTCCACCACGGCGCCATAGGCGAAGCGAACCAGCGCCACGCGGTCGGTGTCGGGACTGAAGCGCTCCAGAAACAGGACGGCGGCATCCCTTACCTGCTGCGCCACGGGCGCCAGCGAGGTTGACACATCCAGCACCAGCGCCAGGTCGAGGTCGCGCCGCATTGCCTGCGCGCTGGCCTCGACATCGATACCGGTAAAGCCCATGACCGCTGTGAGCCCAAGCGGCAGGGACGCACTGGCGCTGGTGTCCACCAGCACCCTGCCCTGCTCGAAGGACAGCTGCGGCGTGCGCAGCTGCGGCGTGGAACTGAGATAGCCGTCGGGATAGTTGGCCCGGAATGCGCGCCCTGCCGCCGCCACTGCGCTGGCCTTGCGGCTGGCCGCGTCCTCGCCGCGGGTCACGGCGCGCGCCGCGGCCAGCCCGGCCGCATCGACCGCCGCCGCCAGCCGCGCGCGAACCAGATAGGCGCGCCCGGAGTCGAGCGCCATGCCGACGGCCCCAACCAGCAGCACCAGCAACAGCGCGGTCATGGGCAGCACTTGCGCCGACTGGCGGATGAGGTGGCGCATGGCGTCAGAACAGGGTCAGTGCATGCATCTCGGTTTCCAGGCCAGGCAGCAGCGGGAACCAGGGCCGGAAGCGGTAGCGCACTTCGAATGCATGCACCACTTCGCCATCGTCCGGCGCGCCGTCGCCAGGCAGCAGCGCCATGCCCATCGGCACCGCACAGCCGCCATCGGCATCCCAGCCAGCGCAACGCGCAACTTCGGCGCGCGTGTCCAGTCCACCGGCCAGCCAGCGGTACTGCTCCAGCGCCAGCGGCACGCCGGCGCTTCCCATCACGCGGGTGACGAACAACATGCCGTCACGCCGCAGGTCCAGTGGCGGCGCGCTTGCGGCCAGGATGTTCATCATGGCCTGGCTGCTCGCCCCCAGCGCCCCGGTGCCGCGCGAGGCCATGCTGGCGCCCTCGCGGCTGATCGCCACCAGAACCAGATGGGCCTGCAGCGCCCGTGCCAGGTCGGCCACCGGGAGCGCCAGCAGCACCAGAAAGGGCAGCAGCAATGCCGCTTCGATGGCCGCGGCGCCGCGCTGCAGGCAGGCGGGCCGGCGCCTCATTCGAAGGCCTCGTTGCGCATGCTGGCGGCCACGCTGAATCGAAATGCATCGCCCAGCATGGGCCTGAGCAGCGGCGTGGCGACCGGCCAGCTGCAATCAAGGCGCAGCAGAAGCATGCCGCCGCCTGCGCCGAAGATACCGGCTGGCGGATTGGTGCCATCAACCGGCGCCGCCATGCCATTGACATGCAGCACCGGATGAACAAGGACATGCAGCCCCATCGATTGTTCGGCAACGCGCTGCATGACCAGCGTTTCGCGCATCGCGCCGCCGGCGCCGGTGACGGCCAGGCGCGCGCCTTCGCGCACCGCATGCTGCATGGTCAGGCTGACCCAGAACAGGATCGCCAGTTCCAGTATCGCGAAGAACAGCAGCAGGACCACGGGCGCCACCAGCGCGAACTCGACCAGTGTGCCGCCGCGGCTGCATGGCGTCTGGCGCACAGCCGGCGCAAGGGCAGCACGCCTCATGATGCCGGCCCCGACAGCAGCGCCTGGCGCACCTGGATCGACGCCGGGCCAAGCAGCACCAGCAGCAGTGAGGGGAAGATGCAGAAGATCAGCGGGAACAGCAGCTTCAGGGCCAGCCTGGCCGCCCTTTCCTCGGCAAGCTGGCGGCGACGCAGCCGCAGCTCGGCCGCATGCTGGCGCAGGGATGCGGCCACGCCGGTGCCAAAGCGTTCGGCCTGCGCCAGCACCGCGGCCAGCGCCTGCAGCTCATGCAGACCGGTGCGCTGCGCCATCGCGCGCAATGCCGCCTGACGGCCGGCGCCGGCCCGCAGTTCGAGCGAGACCTGCTCCAGTTCCGCCGCCAGCTCGGGCGCATGCACCACGATGTCGGTGCTGACCCGGGCAATTGCCGCATCGATGCCCAGGCCCGCTTCCAGGCACACCACCAGCAGGTCCAGCAGGTCCGGAAAGGCTTGCGCCAATGCCCGTCGGCGCCGCCGGTCGCGCAGGCGCCGCCATGGGCTTGGGCCAGGCTCCTTGCGACGGATCAGCGCCGTGCCGCCCGGCGCGGCCGAACGCATGCGCCGCAGCCGGCAAGCCGCGGGACCGGGCAGCATGCGTCTCGCCAGCAGCCAGATGACGGCGAACACCGCCGCAAACAGCGCCAGCATGGCGCCTGCATGGCCAGCGCCGGTCATGACGCGCTCCTCACCAGCGCACGCATCCAGCACATGCCGGCCACCAGCATGGCCAGTGCAATCATCAGCAGGGCGCGGCCGGCGTCATCGGTCCAGAGCAGGCTCATGAACTGCGGATGCGCCAGATGCAGTCCGGCCGCCAGCACGAAAGGCAGCAGCCCCAGTATCCATGCCGACAACCTGGCTTCGGCCGTATGCACGCGGATCTGGCCACGCAGCTTCTGGCGCTCCCGCACCAGGGCGGCAATGCCGGCAAGCAGCCCGGTGAGATTGCCCCCGGTGTCGCGCTGGATCAGCACCGCCACCACGAAGCAGCCGATATCGCCGCCCGGATTGCGCAGCGCCATGCGACGCAGCGAGTCGGCCAGCGATGCGCCGTATCCCACCTCGTCAACCAGGATGCGAAACTCGTCCGCCAGTGGCGCCTCGCTGTCGTCGGCCACCAGCCGCAGGGCCGAAGGCAGCGCATGGCCAGCGCGCAGCGCACCGCACAGCAGGTCCAGCGCGTCGGGCAACTGCGCTTCCATCCGCGCCAGGCGCCTGCGCCGGCGGTGCAGCGCAAGCAGCGAAGGCAGCCCCGCCAGGCCCAGCGTCAGCAGCAGAAAGGGCGCAACCTTGATGCGCATGCCGGCCTGCGCCAGCAGCCTCTCGACCGCGCCGGCAAAGGCAAAGCGCGACAGCCACTGGCGCAGCAGGCGCGCGTCCGCCAGCATGCCCGGCCTGACGATGGAGCCGCCCGGCTGCCGGCCCGGCGGGCCGGCATCGCGCAGCCGCTCGCGCAGGCGGGCCGATGGCGGCATGGCGTCGTCCAGCATCGCCAGGCTGGTGCGCAGCCCTTCAATCAGCATCAGCACCACGATGAAGACCGTCAGGCCCAATACCAGATCGTCATTGCTCATGCGCCCTCCCGTGACGCGGCGGCGAACAGCGCGGCCGGCAAGGCCACGCCACGGGCCTGCAGACGTTCGCAGAAGCGGGGATAGATCCCGGCCGCCGCAAAGCTGCCTTCGACCGCGCCGCAAGCGGCCACGCCGGTTTGCCGGAACCCGAACACTTCCTGCATGGTCACCATGTCGCCTTCCATGCCGGTGATTTCCTGCATGCTGACCACGCGCCTGCGGCCATCCGACAGCCGCGCGACCTGTACCACCACCGTCAGCGCCGACGCCACCTGCTGCCGCGCCGCACGCGGCGACAGCTGCATGCCGGCCATGCCCAGCATGTTTTCCAGGCGCGTCAGCGCATCGCGCGGACCGTTGGCATGGATAGTGGCCATGGAGCCGTCATGCCCGGTATTCATCGCCTGCAGCATGTCCACCGCTTCGGCGCCGCGCACTTCGCCCATGATGATGCGGTCCGGCCGCATGCGCAGCGCATTTCGCATCAGCGCGCGCGGCGTGACCTCGCCGCATCCTTCCACGCTGGGCGGGCGGGTTTCCAGCCGCACCACATGCGGCTGCCGCAACTGCAGCTCGGCGGCATCTTCGATGGTGACGATGCGTTCGCCTTCATCGATGAAGCCGGACAGGATGTTGAGCAGCGTGGTCTTGCCGCTGCCGGTGCCGCCCGACACCAGCAGATTGATGCGCGCCCTGGCCAGGCCTTCCAGCACCTGCGCCATGGCCGCCGTCAGGCTGCCGCTACGGCACAGATCGACCATGGTCAGCGGCATCGCCGCGAAGCGCCGTATCGACAGGCAGGGGCCGTCGATGGCCAGCGGCGGGATCACCACATTGACCCGCGAGCCATCGGCCATGCGGGCATCCACCATCGGGCTGGCCTCGTCGACGCGGCGGCCCACACGCGAGACGATCTTGTCGATGATCTTCATCAGGTGCGCATCATCCTGGAAACGCGCAGCGGTGCGCTCCAGCCGGCCATGCCGCTCGACATAGATGCGGCTGCTGCCATTGACCAGAATGTCCGACACCGACGGGTCGGCCATCAGCGGCTCCAGCGGCCCGAGGCCGAACATCTCATGCTGGATGTCACGCAGAAGGAGGCGCCGCTCGGCCTCGTTCAGGCCGGCATGGCCGGCTGTGAGCATGTCATCGAGCAGCGAGCGCAATTGCGCCGACACCTCGGCCTGCGGCAGCGCCTCCAGCGCCCGCAGGTCTATCCGCTCCAGCAACTGGCGATGCAGGCCGGCCCTGAGCTCATCATTGGCGTGCGAGACGGTGGCCGGCCCCTGCGCAAGCGGCAGGCCCGATTCAAGACGGTGACGCAATGACATCATGGCTCTCCTTTTCTTTCATTGACGACGCTGCTGCCTGACCATGCTCGCGGCAGAGAATGCTGATCGCAGGACAACGCCCCGCTCAGCCGAAGCTGCGCTTCCATCCCGGCATCCAGCGCCTGCGCGCAACCGGCACTTCGATGAAGCCGGCGCTCCATTGCCTGAGCGCCCGGCTGACCGGGCTCCTGCCCGCCAGCCTGATGATGGGCACGCCCTGGTTCACCGACGCCGCGGCAGCTGCATAGTGATTCGGTATCGTTCGCGCCACCGCCATGCCCAGCGTCTGCTCGACTTCGGCAATGCCAATGTCGCCGCGCCTTTCATGGCGGTTTACAACCGGGCTGATCCTCTCGGCGCCATAACCAAGCCCGCCGAAGACTTCCAGCAGGCGCCGGCCATCGCGAATGAAGGGCAAGGTGATCTGCAGCACTGGATAGATCAGGTCGGCCTGGTCGAGCGCCCGCAGGCTGCGCGCATCCAGGTTGCGGCCCACGTCCACCACCACATGGTCATAGCGGCTGCGCGCCAGCGCCAGCACCGACGCCAGATGATCGGGCAGGATGTCGGCGGCCTGTGCCGGGTCCTGCGCCGCCGCCAGCACCGAGAGCGGCCCCACCTCGGTCATGCTGGCAGCCAGGAAGGTGGCGTCCAGCCGCTCATGCGCATGCGCCAGGTCGGCCAGCGTGCGCACCGGCGCACGGTCGGACAGGAACAGCAGGGCATCGCCAAACTGCAGGTTGAAATCCAGCAGAGCCGTGCGGCTCCCCGCCGCCGCCAGTGCATAAGCCAGGTTGGCGGCGAGGAAGGTGGCGCCGCTGCCGCCCTTGCAGGAAACGAAGGCCAGCAGCTTGCCCCGCGCGTTGTGCCGGACGCGGCGCATGCCGGCCACCCGTTCCAGCGCAGCGCGCAGTTGCTGGCCATCGGGCGGCAGCGGCAGCACCTCGCGCACGCCGGCGCGCATGGCCGCCAGCAGGAATTCGGCATCCTGCCGCAGCGACAATGCCAGCACCGGCACCCCGGCGCAGGCCTGCAGCGGCAGCAGCGCATCGGATGCGGCGCCATCGGCCAGATCCGCCACCAGCAGATCTGGCGCCCCAAGGGCTGCATGCGCGGCCTGGCTGGCCAGCGTACCGTGATAGGCGCTGGCGTGGATGCCGGCCGGCAGCAGCGCGAGCAGGCTTTCCATCTGCCGCGCACTGGGGGAAATGATGGCAATGCGCAATCCGTTCATCGCGTCCTCACCTGGCATTGCCGCCACCAACGGATTGGAAGAACACTGGTGGCGAAGGCGCGGGAGCCTGGCTCTGGAATGACTGCCGATAGCGTGACAACGCGCCGCGGGCCGCCGCGCCATCGATGCCGATATCGGCAGCGGAATCCGCCGGCGTCGGCGGCAGCGCCTGCTGCGCCATCAGGCCGCGCACGCTGCTGCCGAAGCGGCTGTCAAGTTGCGGCGCCACCGGCGCGCAGGCAGCGCAGCACAGCAGCACGGGGGCGAGGAAGCGCTTGTGCATGATTACTCCCTGGCGGACGTGGCAGCCGGCGCGGCTTCCATCTTCCCGCCCAAAAAGAACTCGGCCCGGCTCGGCATGCGCAGGCCATCGGTCGGCAGCGGCGCATCGGCCTGCAGCGGCTGCACCAGCCGTGGCGTGACGATGAAGACCAGCTCGCTGCGGTCGTTCTGGAAATCGCTGCTGCGAAACAGCGCCCCTAGCACCGGCACCTCCCCCAGCACTGGCAAGGCCCTGATGTTTTGCGTGAGGTTGTCGCGGATCAGTCCGCCTATGGCCAGGCTCTGTCCGTCCTGGAGTTGCACCGTGGTGCTGGCGCGGCGGGTCGTGAGCAGCGGCAGCACCGCATTGCCGCCGGTGCCGCGGGCCGACAGGCCGACACCTTCGCGCGAGAGCTCGGAAACCTCGGGCGCCACCCGGATATTGATGCGGCCGCCGCCCAGCACGGTCGGCGTGAAGCGCAGGCCGACGCCGAATTCCTTTTCTTCCAGGGTGACAGTGCCATTGATGCTGTTTTGCGCCACCGGGATGAAGATGCGGCCGCCTGCCAGGAAGCTGCCTTCCTGGCCGCTGACAGCCATGATGGTGGGCTCGGCCAGGATGCGCACCAGGCCGTCGCCTTTCTCCGCATCGAGGCTGATGAACTCGCCACTGTTCTTCACGATGCCCAGCGTGCCATTGGCGCCCGTGACGAACTGCGCCGCCAGCCTGGTGGACCAGTTCCCGCGGCCGCGTCCCAGCGCCACATCCACGCCCAGCTTCTCCAGCAGACTGCGCGAGACCTCGGCCACCTTCACCTCCAGCATCACCTGCTGCGGCGAAGCGATGGACAGCAGGTTGATCACGCGGGCATTGCCTGTGCCGCTACCCGATGATGCAGCCGCATTGCCGCGCTGCGCATAGGCTTCCGCGACAAGCAGCGCCTGCTCGGCCGCGGCAGCGTCGCTTGCCAGGCCCGATAGCACCAGGGAGTCGGCAGCCGCGCCGACACGGATGCCGGCTTCATGCGGCAGCAGCTGGCGCAGCCTGGCTTCCACCGCGCCGGCATCGATGCCAACGGCCACTTCAACCCAGCCGCATTTGCCATCCCCGTTCTGGAACAGCAGGTTGGTGGCGCCCACCTTTTTACCGAACAGGAAGAACATGGCCCGCGGCGCTGCCGACGCAGTCGGCTCCAGTTGCAGCACGTCGGTATCGCCCACGGCGCGCAGCCAGGCCGGCGACGGCATGCCATGGCGCCGCAGGTCGAGCATCAGCGACTTGCCCTGCGCCACGCTGAGCGGGGCAGCCGTATCCATCTCGCCGATGCAGGGTGGCGCAGCCTGCACGCGGGGTGCCGGCTGCTGGGCCTGTCCCGGCGCGGCTGGCGCGGCCAGCACCCAGGGCGGCGCCAGCAGCAGGGCCAGAACAGGCAGGCGACAACATGACGGTCGACGTTGCATCAATATCCTTTCTTCAGGCTGGGAGACAACGCACTTGAACGACGGCAGGCGCCAGTGTGTGCATCCCCCATGGCGCAGGCTTGATAAAGAACAAGGCCTTCCGGGAGCTTGATTTGCCGCTAGGTCAGGTGATCGATAGGCAGTAAAGCCAGCCTGTCAGCGATGTAAAAATCGCCGTACTGGCTCATGAAGGAAGACTGCAAAGGA
Source organism: Noviherbaspirillum soli (assembly GCF_015352955.1). Lineage (GTDB taxonomy): Bacteria > Pseudomonadota > Gammaproteobacteria > Burkholderiales > Burkholderiaceae_D > Noviherbaspirillum_A > Noviherbaspirillum_A soli. The sequence goes on along the minus strand of NZ_JACYOX010000002.1, from coordinate 78,536 downwards.
CGATCGCATGCGACATTGGCATTGCTCAGTCGCTGCTGAACGACATGGCAGCGGGCCGGCGGCATGACGGACAGATGGCAGGCCTGCCGGCCTTCATGCGGAGCCGGCAAAGCCATGCGGCATCACGGCAAAGTCACTGGAACGTCTTTCGCGCAAAGGGAGTTTGATGCCAACAGGGTGACGGCAAGGTAGGTCACCTATTGAATTCAGCGGCGCAACGATGCCCGGGAAACAGCGGCGGGCAGCCAGTCGTCCAGGCGTTATTGCTGCGCGCGGCCGGCGCCACAGCCTGCTGTAGGCATCGCCTGCTTGTCTCACGCCGCAGACAGGCAGGCTGGCGATCGGACCGGCATGTTCCACATCGCTTCAGCCAGTGGGCCGGCAGGTTGACCGCTGCATCAAAAGCACTGCACCAGCGGCCCCGCTCCGGTAAACACCTGCTGGCATTGCTGCGCCGGCGCAGGCCGTTCGGGCCTCGGCGCGACAACAGTAGTCTTGACCACGGGCGCAGGCGCTGCCGTTTTCAGCAGGGTCTGCTTGGTGGCGCCCAGGGTGCGCGCCGGCGCCAGATCCACCTGGTTGCGCAGCACCAGCGACAGCTGCCCCACGCTGCGCGCCAGGTCCAGCTGCTCGGCCTCTGCCGGCGTGACTTCCAGCGTGACGGCGTTGACCACCTTGGGCCGGGTATCCCCCTGCCCCGCTTCCTGCGCCACTGCCAGCACCAGGATGCGCTCCAGCACCAGCTTGGAAATCGCCAGCTCACGCTCGGCCGGGGCGCGCCGCTCATCCTGCGTGCTGACCAGGATATCGACGAAATTGCCCGGCAAGGCAAAGCCCGCGACGCCCACCACGTCGTTGACCCTGACCGTCATCGCGCGCTTGCCGTGCGCCACCAGCGCCGACAGGCCTCCCGTGGCGCCGGGCTGGGCCAGCCTCGTTTCCTGCACCGGTTCGCCGCGCGCCAGCGCAACACGCGTCACGCGTCCGTCCAGCGCCGACAGCGCCGTGTAAGTGCCCGGCGGCAGGCTGCCGGCCGGCCATGGCAGCAGTTGCAGCATGTCCGGCCGCAGGCGGGTGCCCGGCTGGATTTCCGCTGTCGCCACCGCGATCTGACGCATGTCGATCGCGGACCGGGCGCTCCAGCGTGCCGCCAGCAGCACCGCGGCCAATGCCGCAAGCAAGGCAATGCCAACGGAAAGCAGGCTGCGTAAGGTTGTGCTCATGATGCTGTTCCCTTCAGATCGGCTTGCGCCGCGGCTTCGGTACAAGGCCAGCTCAATACAGGGCCAGCCGGGCCGCCAGGCTGCTGTCGGCCAGCATCCACTGCAGCCATGCGCCGCTGGCGATGGCGAGTGCATAAGGCATCCTGCCGGCGGAGGCCGGCACCGGGTCTATCCTGGGCATCTGGCGGCATGCCAGTCGCCACCAGGCACTGCACAGCATGTCGCGCACGTTATGCAGCATCCGCCGTGTCGTTCCCCGGCGCAGCGTCACTGCCAGCGTCAGCACACCGCCGGCAATCAAGGTAGCCAGCAGTGTTAGGGGCATTGCCTGCGGGCCGATGAAAGCGCCGACCATGGCCATGAGCTTCACATCGCCGGCGCCCAGCCCGCCCAGCGCATACAGGGGAAGCAATGACAGCAGCCCAAAGGCCATGCCGGCCAGCGCCAATTGCAGCCCGATGCCATCAGGCGCGCCAGCGCAGGCCATTGCTGCCAGCATGCCGGCGGCGACCAGGCTGTTTGGTATGCGGCGATGCCGGAAGTCGTGGCCCACTGCGATCAGCAGCAGGCCGGAAAGCAGCAGAAAAGCAGTCATGTCCGTTTCCCTTGTTCGGACCGGGTCCGGCATGCCGGACCCATGCGTGTTCAGGTGCAGGCGCCTGATCCGCCGGTCAGCGCATTACACACTGTGGTGAAGCCGGCCTTGACCCGCGTGCCCAGTGTCGCCACCACCGTCACGATCACGGCCGCGATCAGCGCGACGAGCAAGCCGTATTCGACAGCGGCGGCGCCGTCCTCTTCCTTCAGAAATTGCATGATTGCGTTCATCGAATTGCTCCTGATGTAGTTGATGTGGAATGCGACTGCATGTGGCTTGTTGTGCCCGTCGCAGGCGCTAGTGTCGCGGCGTGGGCAAGCCGGTGTTTGACAGATCGCAACCGGTTCAGGCGGTTTGATCTGGCGCTATTTCGACTAAGCGATCAGCAGTATTGATGGACGATCAGCGAGGAAATGAAGACCCAGTGCTGCGTATGGGCGGTGATGGCCTTGCGGAATTTCATGTGATTGTTGGCGATGCATGGTGTGGCAGACCGTCGTAGGGTGCAATACCCCGCAGGGGCATTGCACCGATCGTGATCGCCAAGCCCATCCCCGTTGGCCGCCAGCACGGACTCCCGGCTTGCTTTCAATGCAGTGCAACCGTGTTGCGTCACCGACCAAGGCTTGGGTAGCACTGGCGCTTAGTCTTTGCCTTCAGAAGGACGGGTAAATTCAAATACCTTGCTTGATCGACCAATGGTGGAATGCCCCTTCGGGGGATTCCACCCTACGACGGGCTCGGTCTACATGACGGACTTTGCACTGAGCCATCGCTACCACGCTGCGCCTTCAAACCTGCACTGCCATCATGACGCCAGCCTGGTCAGATACAGCAGCGCGACTCAGTACTCCACTGCCGCGCTGCGCGCGCCCAGCCGGTCAAACAGCGACTGCTTCAGCGCATCGGCCGGCGCCACCCGCCATTCATCCGGCCACTGCACCTCGCAATCGATGCCATGCCGGGTATAGCGCATTGCCAGCGGCAGGCCCTGCTCCGAGCGGAACTGCGACAGGATGGCCTTGATCTGCGCGGGGTCGGTGCTGTCGGTCATCGAGAACGCAAACTTCTTGCCGAACTGGATGCGCGCGGTGGCAATGTCCATCGCCTTTTCAGCGGTGATGCGCAGGCCGCCGGAGAAGCGGTCTTCCGACACCTTGCCCTGCACCGCCAGGAACTCGTCTTCCTTGAAGAGATGCCGGTTGGCGTCGAACACTTCGTTGTAGACCGTGACTTCCACCGCCGCGCTGCCATCGTCGAGCAGCACGATGACCATCTTGCCTCGCTGTGTCATCTGCACCCGCAGGCCGGCGATGATGCCGGCCATCAGCCGCGGCTCGCGCGATGGCGACAGGTCGGACAGCCGGGTGCGGGCGAACTTGCGCGCTTCCTCGGCATAGGCATTGAACAGGTGGCCCGACAGGTAAAAGCCGAGCGCGGTCTTTTCCTCGGTCAGCTTCTGCTTCTCGGTCCAGGGCGGCGCCTTCACATACTCGGGCGGCGCGACCATGTCGCTGTGGTCGCCGCCAAACAGGCTGACCTGGTTGGCCGAGGCTTCCGCCTGTTCCGCGCATTCCATCGCAAAGCCGACCGAGGCCAGCAGGATGCCGCGGTCGACCTCGAAACCGTCGAAGGCGCCGGCGCGGATCAGCGACTCGATGGTGCGGCGGTTGATCTGCTTCTTGTCCACCCGCTTGCAGAAGTCGAACAGGTCGGTGAAGGGGCCGTCGCGGCGGGCCGCGAGGATGGCCTCGATCGCGCCCTGGCCCGAACCCTTGACCGCGCCCAGGCCATAGCGAATTTCCCTGACCTTCTTCTTGGTCACGCTGGGCGGCTCGCCGACCGGCATGAAGCGGTAGTCCGACTGGTTGATGTCGGGCGGCAGCAGCGTCAGGCCGCAGATGTCCACCGCGTCTTCCACCAGGATCTTGATCTTGTCGGTGTCATCCATGGCCAGCGACAAGTTGGCGGCCATGAAGGCGGCCGGGTGATGGGCCTTCAGGTAGGCGGTGTAGTACGACAGCAGCGCATAGGCCGCCGCATGCGACTTGTTGAAGCCGTAGCCGGCGAACTTCTCCATCAGGTCGAAGATCTCGTCGGCCTTTTCCTGGGTCAGGCCGTTCCTGGCCGCGCCCTCGCGGAAGATCTGGCGATGCTGCGCCATTTCCTCGGCCTTCTTCTTGCCCATCGCGCGCCGCAGCAGGTCGGCGCCGCCGAGCGAATAGCCGCCGATCACCTGGGCCATCTGCATCACCTGCTCCTGATACACCATGATGCCGTAGGTCTCGGACAGGATGCCCTCGGTGCGCGGGTCGGGATAGTCGAAGCGCTCGCCGTGCTTCCTCTTGCAGAAGTCGGGGATCAGGTCCATCGGGCCGGGCCGGTACAGCGCCACCAGCGCGATGATGTCCTCGAAGCGGTCGGGCCTTGCATCCTTCAGCATGCCCTGCATGCCGCGGCTTTCAAGCTGGAACACGGCCACCGTTTTGGCCTTGGTCAGCAGCTCGTAGGAAGCGCGGTCATTCAGTGGCAGCTTGTCCAGGCTGAACTCGGCCATCGCCGGGTCGAGCTGGCGGATGTAGCGCACCGCGCGGTCGAGGATGGTCAGCGTGGTCAGGCCCAGGAAGTCGAACTTCACCAGGCCCACGGCTTCGACGTCATCCTTGTCGTATTGCGATACCACGCCGGCGTCGCCGCCCTGGGTGTAAAGCGGGCAGAAGTCGGTCAATTTACCGGGCGCGATCAGCACGCCGCCGGCATGCATGCCGATGTTGCGGGCAATGCCCTCGACCTGCTGCGCCAGGTCCAGCAGCTGCTTGACCTCCTCTTCCTTCTCCATCCGCTCCTTCAGGAGCGGCTCTTCCTCGATGGCGTCGGCGATGGTGACCAGCTTGCCGGGCTTGAATGGAATCAGCTTGGAGATGCCGTCGCAGAAGTTGTAGCCCATGTCGAGCACGCGGCCGACGTCGCGCACCGCGCCCTTGGCGGCCATGGTGCCGAAGGTGGCGATCTGCGACACCGCTTCGCGGCCGTAGCGATCCTTCACGTATTGAATGACGCGGTCGCGGCCTTCCTGGCAGAAGTCGATGTCGAAGTCGGGCATCGATACCCGCTCCGGGTTCAGGAAGCGCTCGAACAGCAGGTTGTAGGCCAGCGGGTCGAGGTCGGTGATGGACAGCGCATAAGCCACCAGCGAACCGGCGCCCGAGCCGCGGCCCGGCCCCACCGGCACGCCATTGTTCTTGGCCCACTGGATGAAGTCGGCCACGATCAGGAAGTAGCCGGGGAAGCCCATCTTGATGATGGTGTCGGTCTCGAACTTCAGGCGCTCCTCGTAGCGCGGCCGCTTCTGCTCGCGCACCGCCTCGTCGGGAAACAGGTGCAGCAGGCGATCTTCCAGACCGCGCCTGGCCTCGGCCACCAGGAAGTCGTCGATGGTCATGCCGTCCGGCGTCGGGAAGTTGGGCAGCTTGGGCTTGCCCAGTTCCAGCACCAGATTGCAGCGGCGCGCGATCTCGATGCTGTTGGCCAGCGCGCCCGGCAGGTCGGCGAACAGCTCGGCCATCTCGGCCTGGGTCTTGAACGCCTGCTGCTCGTTGAAGCGCTTGGCCCGGCGCGGGTTGGCCAGGATCTCGCCTTCGGCGATGCAGGTGCGCGCTTCGTGCGCGACGAACTCTTCCGCCGACAGGAACTGCACCGGATGCGTCGCCACCACCGGCAGCTGCAGCCTGGCCGCCAACGCCACCGACTGCCGCACCTGCTGCTCCATGTTGGGCTGGCCGGCGCGCTGTATCTCGATATAGAAATGACCGGGGAAAGCGGCGGCCCAGCGCTGCGCGCAACGCTCGGCCAGCTGCGGATTGCCGCGCTCGAAGGCGCAGCCGATGTCGCCGAAATGGGCGCCCGACAGCGCGATCAGGCCGCCCGGCGCCAGCGCCTCCAGCCATTCGCCGCGGATCTCGGCGCGTCCGCGGTAGAGGTTGGTCAGCCAGGCCCTGGACAGCAGCTCGCACAGCTGCAGATAGCCCTCTTTGTTCTTGACCAGCAGCAGCAGGCGCGACGGCTTCTCGCGGTCGTCATTGTTGGTGATCCACACATCGCAGCCGGCAATGGGCTTGATGCCCTTGCCGCGCGCGGCCTTGTAGAACTTCACCATGCCGAACAGGTTGGCAAGGTCGGTGATGGCAAGCGCTGGCTGCGCGTCTTTCGCGGCCGCTTTCACCGCGTCGTCGATGCGGACCAGGCCGTCGGCGATGGAGAATTCGGAATGGAGGCGAAGGTGGATGAATTGCGGGGAGGTCATCCGGCTATTTTACCCGCAGCCCTGTCCGCGCCAAACCGGGTTTTTGGCGCGGACGCCACACCGCGGTTTATAATGCCGACGAATCAATGACTTACCTTATCTGGCATGCAACCCTCCTCACCATTCGTCAACATCGCCGCCTACAAATTCGTCACATTCGTCGATACCGTTGAAAAGCGGCCCGCGTTCCAGGCCATCTGCGCCGAACTGGGCCTGATGGGCACCATCCTGCTGAGCCCGGAAGGCATCAACCTGTTCCTGGCCGGCAGCCGCGCCGGCATCGACCGCTTCCTGCAATGGCTGCGCGCCGATGCCCGCTTCGCCGACCTCGATGTCAAGGAAAGCCATTCCGACGAGCAGCCGTTCAAGCGCATGCTGGTCAAGCTGAAGCGCGAGATCATCACGATGAATCACCCGCTGATCAAGCCCGAGCTGGGCCGCGCGCCGGCGGTGACGGCGCCGGACCTGAAGCGCTGGCTCGACCAGGGCCACGACGACGAAGGCCGGCCGGTGGTGATGATGGACACCCGCAATGCCTTCGAAGTCGATGTCGGCACCTTCAACGACACGCTGGATTACCGCATCGAGAAGTTCAGCGAATTCCCCGAGGTGGTGGCGCGGCATCGCGACGAGCTGGCCGGCAGGACCGTGGTGACCTTCTGCACCGGCGGCATACGCTGCGAGAAGGCCGCCATCCACATGCAGAACATCGGCTACGACCATGTCTACCAGCTCGAAGGCGGCATCCTGAAGTACTTCGAGGAAGTCGGCGGCGACCACTACACCGGCGACTGCTTCGTCTTCGACCGCCGCACCGCGTTGAACCCGAAGCTCGAAGCCACGCCCACCGTGCAGTGCTATGCCTGCCGCGCCGTGGTCACGCCGCGCGAGCAGCTGTCGCCCTCGTATGTGTACGGCGAGTCCTGCCCGCATTGCGCAAAGCATGAAGGCAAGGCCGAGACTGCCGGGGCGGGCGGCCTGACCGCCTGAGTCGGCTTGCGGGGCAGCATCGGGAGGCGCCGCCCGCCTCGCTGCACCGCTCCCGTCGCATTCCTTTCAGTGCCCGCCGAGATAGGCCTGCGTCAGCGCCTCGTCCGCCGCGATCTCGGCCGCGCTGCCCTGCGCCACCACGCGCCCGCCTTCGATCACATAGGCGCGGTCCGCCAGCGACAGGGCCAGCGCAGCCATCTGGTCCACCAGCAGGATGGTCATGTCTTCCTGCCGCAGGCGGTCCAGCGCATCGAACAGTTCGGCAATCACCTTGGGCGCCAGGCCCAGCGACGGCTCGTCCAGCAGCAGGATGCGCGGCCGCGACATCAGGCCGCGCGCCACCGCCAGCATCTGCTGCTCGCCGCCGGACAACAGGCCGGCGCGCTGATGCAGCCGCTCGCGCAGGCGCGGAAAGCGTTGCAGCATCTGCTCGACCCTGGCCTCCATGTCGCGTGGATCGAGAAAGGCGCCAAGCCGGATATTGTCAAGCACCGACAGCTCGCCGAAGACCTGGCGGCCTTCCGGCACCAGCACCAGGCCGCGCGCGACGATGGCCTCGGCCGGCAGCCGCGTCAGGTCGGCGCCTTCGAAGTGTATGCCGCCCTGCACCGGACGCTGCAGGCCGGCCAGCGCGCGCATCAGCGTGGACTTGCCGGCGCCGTTGGCGCCCAGCAGCGCCACCATCTCGCCGCGCCTGACCTGCAGGTCGATGCCGTGCAGCACCGGCTCGGCGCCATAGCCCGTCACGAGTTGGCCCACTCCCAGCACCTCGGGCGCATCCGGCAAACCGCGCACCCGCGCCGTGCCGCCGTCGAGCAGGGCCGCCTCGCCCAGATAAGCTTGGCGCACCGCGGCATTGTCCTGGATTTCCGCCGGCGTGCCGACCGCCAGCCGCTGGCCCGCGTCCAGCACCACCAGCCGGTCCGAAATGCCCATCACCAGCGCCATGTCGTGCTCGACCAGCACCACGCTGATGCCGGCGTCGGCGATGCGGCGCAGGAGCCGTCCCAGCTTGTGCTTGTCGTCGCTGGAGAGGCCGGCGGCCGGTTCGTCCAGCAGCAGCACGTCCGGATCGGCCGCCAGCGCGCGGGCAATCTCGACCAGGCGCCGGTCGACGTGGGCCAGGCCGGATGCCGGCAGGTCGAGCGCGCCGAGATAGCCGCAGTAAGCCAGCAGGCGGCGGGTGAAGGCGCGCACCTCGGGCGCCGCGTAGCGCCTGGCGCCCAGCAGCGAGCCCAGCCGGCCGCGGCACACCGCCAGCGCGACGTTGTCTTCCACGCTCAGGCTGCCGAACAGCTGCGAGGTCTGGTACGTGCGGGCAATGCCGCTGCGCGCCACGCGGAAGGAAGCCTGGCCTTGCAGCGCGCGGCCGCCCAGCGTGAAGCCGCCCGCGCTCGGCTTGTAGAAGCCGCTCAGCATGTTGAGCGCGGTGGTCTTGCCGGCGCCGTTCGGACCGATCAGGCTGGTCACGGCCGCGGCCGGCACATCGAAGCTCAGGCCCGACACCGCGCGCACGCCGCCGAACACCATGCCGAGCTCACGCGCCGCCAGCGTCTGCCGCGGGCGCGCCGGCAAGGCCAGGTCCGCGCTCACCGGCTGGAAGGCCGGCGCCGCCGTCGCCGGCCGCAGCCGCCGCAGCAGGCCGCGCAACGCGCCGACCACGCCATCCGGCGCCAGCCACAGCACCAGCAGCAGCAGGCCGCCGAAGAACAGCAGGCGATACTCCGCCAGCGCCGACAGCATTTCCGGCAGCAGGCCGACTACCAGCGCGCCCACCAGCGGCCCGGCCACCGAGCCGGCGCCGCCGACCACGACCACCAGCATGAACAGGATGGACTGCATGAAGCCGAAGCTGTCCGGCGTGACAAAGCCCGACAGCGGCGCGAACAGGCCGCCGGCCAGGCCGGCCAGCAGGGCCGAGAGCGCAAAGGCCACGGTCTTGATCACCAGCGGATTGATGCCTATCGATTCGGAAGCGGTCTCGCTGTCCTTGACCGCGCGCATCGCCGCGCCCCAGGTGCCGCGCGCCAGCCAGGCATAGCCCGCAAACAGCAGCGCGGCGCTGACCAGGGCCAGCAGGGCCACCGCCTGCTCGCCGCCCAGGCCCAGGCCGAGCGATGGCGCGCCCACGCCCATGATGCCATTCTGGCCGCCGGTGACGGCGCGCATCTCGACGATCGCATGCTGGACGATGAAGGAAAAGGCAATCGTGATCATCGCCAGATAGGGTCCCTTCACGCGCAGCGCCGGCAATGCCAGCAGCACGCCGAAGGCGCCTGAGATCAGCGCCGCCGCCGGCCAGGCCAGCCAGAAGCTCCAGCCCAGTTTCGTCGTGAGGATGGCGACCGCATAGGCGCCGATGGCATAGAAGCCGACATGGCCGAACGACACTTGCCCGGTCAGCCCGAGCAGCACATTGAGGCCGATGCCGACGATGGCGGTCAGCGCGATGCTGGCGGCAACGAAGACGTAGTAGCTGTTGAGGTTCAGCGCCAGGGCGCAGGCCAGCCCCAGCGCCAGCAGCGCGCAGGCCAGCTGCCAAGGGCGGGCCAGGCCGAAAGCCAGGGGCGCGGCCGGCCTGGCGGCGGCGACTGCAATCGATGGATTCTTCATACTTTCCTTACCTCCGCCCGTCCGAACAGGCCGTTGGGCCGCAGCGACAGCACGGCAATGACCAGCGCGAACGTGATGATCTGGGTGTAGCCCGAGCCCATGGTGGCCGTGATCAGCGCCTCGGCCACGCCGAACAGCAGCCCCGCCAGCATCACGCCCCAGGCGCTGGTGATGCCGCCCAGGATGGCCACTGCGAACGCCTTGATGCCGAACAGCGTGCCCATGTCGGCATTCACATTGAACAGCGGCGCAATCAGCACGCCGGCGATGCCGGCCAGCAGCGCCGAAAGGCCGAACGCAACCGCCACCACCCGCCGTATCGGTATGCCCATCAACTGCGCGGCGCCGCGGTTCTGCACCACCGCCAGCATGGCCGTGCCCCAGCGGGTACGACGCGACACCATGTGCAGCAGCGCCGCCAGCGCCAGGCCCAGCACCGGGATCAGCAGGTGCAGCGGATAGATGCCCAGGCTGGCGCCGTTGAATTCCACTGGCGCCACCGCCAGCGGCGAAGGCAGGCTGCGCGGCTCCTTGCCAAAGGTATGCATCACCAGGTTGTCGAGCACGATGCCCAGCGCCACGGTAGACATCAGCCAGGCGTTCGAGCCGCGGCTGGCGAACGGCCGCACCGCGATGCGCTCGACCAGCAGACCATAGGCGGCGCACAGCAGCAGCGCCAGCAGCACAGCCAGCGCCATCGGCAGGCCCAGCGTCTGGGCGAAGGCGAAGCACAGCACCGCGCCCAGCATCATCGAACTGCCCTGCGCGAAGTTGACCGTGGCCGACACCGCGTAAGTAATGTAAAAACCCAGCGCCATCAGGCCGTACATGCTACCCAGCCCTATGCCGCTGATCAGCGCCGACATCAGCATGGTCAGCTCCTTTCAATAACGATGCGTTGGCCGCCACGCGGCCGTCGCATCTAGTTGGAAACGCCTACCGGCAGAATGCGGTTGTCGATGAACTGCGCCCACACATAGTCGTTCTCGCTGAGCGCGTCATGCACCGTCGGGCTGAACGGCTGGGTATAGGTCTTGATCAGGCCCTCGTAGCGGTCGATCTTGTAGAAGCCTTCGCGCACCGCCGGGCCATTGGTCGAGCCCGCCTTCGCGATCGCCAGCGCCGCCAGGTGCATGCCGTCGTAGCCATTGGCCACGCCCACCGCCGGCGTGATGTCGTCCGGTCCCTTGATGGACGGGTACTTGGCCTTCAATGCCGCGATCACCTTTTCGCCCACCGGCGACTGCTTGCCGAAGAAGCTGTAGGTCTGCACGAAATGCACATGCTTCGCATTCGGCCCGGCCAGCTCGGTGAAGCGGCCGCCCGCCGGCCCCCAGTGCGACACCACCGGCACCCGCCAGCCCATGCGGTCGAGCGACTTCACGACCTGGGACGACGGCCCGACATTGCCCACCATGAAAAGCGCGTCGGCGCCGGCCGCCTTGAGGCGGTTCAGCTGCGGCACCACGTCCACGTCGCTGCCCTCGAACTTCTCGATGCCGGCCGGCTTCATGCCTTTTTCATTCAGCGCCGCAACCAGCCCTTTCTCGTTCGACTCGCCCCAGGCATTGTTAACCAGGATCATTCCGGGCCTGGTCGCCTTGAAGGCCTTCTGGGCATAGGCCAGCATGCCCTTGTCGACGATCTCGTCGACGGCCGAGACCCGGAAGGCGAAGTTCGGATTCGCGCCGTTCTTGGTGATGCCGGTGCCTGCCGCCCAAGGACCCATGAACGGCACCTTTTCCTGGTTGGCGATGGGCACGATGGCCATCGACACCGGCGTATCCAGGCCGCCGAACAGCACCGCCACCTTTTCCTTGAAAATCAGTTCGCGCGCGGCCACCACGCCCTTGGCGGGATTGCCTTCGTCGTCGCGGCTGACCAGTTCCACCTTGCGGCCGCCGAGCAGGCCGCCCTTCGCATTGATCTCGTCGATGGCCACGGACAGGCCGCGCGTGATGGCCTCGCCGGCCTGCGCCGACTGGCCCGACAAGGCCGTGACCAGGCCGATCTTGATGCTGTCTGCAGCCTGCGCGCCTGCCATGGATACGCCGCCCAATGCCGCGATGCATGCGGCGATGACGGTCCGACGCTTGAATGAAATCATGGTGCCATCCTTTATGAATGTGAATGAAACGAAGCCGGCATGAGTTATGCAAGGGCTATGCCATCGCAGCAAAATCGCAGAAATTTTGCCGACAATCCGGTCCTTCCATCAGCGGCAATCGGTTTTCAGCCACGGTGGAAAGGGTAAATAGAAGAAAGGCAGGCACGATGAAAGTGCAGGACATGGAGAAAATGATGCAGCACGCACCAACATTGAACACGAGCGGCAACCATGCGGCGGCGGTGGTGGATGAATACCTGCGCCGGCTGATGATCCCCGATCCCGACGCGGCGCGCGAACTGGTCTCGCCAGAACTGCGGATCCGCTTCACCGGCGGGCGCGAGATGCGCGACCCGGCGCAATGCGCCGCCTTCAATGCCGGCCGTTATGCCTGGGTGAAGAAGCGCATCGAGGCGACCGAGGTGGTCAGCGGCGCAAGCGACGAGCACGCGGTGGTCTACAGCCGCGGCACGCTGCACGGCGCCTGGCCCGACGGCACGCCGTTCGAGGGCAACCGCTACGTCGACCGCTATGTGGTCAGCCATGGCCTGATCACGCAAATGGATGTCTGGAACGACAGCGCGGAATGGCTGCTGACCCGGGCCGGCCTGGCCGCGGACTGAGGAAGGGAAACGATGAGCATGAACGACTTCCCCGCCCTTCCCGGCCACGGCCGCTTCCCCTACTCCGGCATCCGCGACCGGCCGCGCTACCGCTGGCCCAACGGCGCCGGGCTGGCGGTCTACCTGGGCTTCAACCTCGAGCACTTCGCCTTTGGCGAAGGCCTGGGCGCGCGGCTGGGGCCGGTCTGCCCCGAACCCGACGTGCTCAACTATGCCTGGCGCGAATACGGCAACCGGGTCGGCGCCTGGCGCTGCCTGGACCTGTTCGACACGCTGGGCATGCCTGCCGGCGCACTGATCAATACCGCGCTGTATGACCACTGCCCGGAACTGGTGGCAGCATTGGCCGCGCGGGGCGACGAGCTGATCGGCCATGGCCACACCAATGCGCGCCAGCAGGGCACGCTGGCCGAAGCCGACGAACTGGCGCTGCTTGTGCATTGCCGCGAGCGCATGCAGGCCGGCAGCGGCCGTGCCCCGGCAGGCTGGCTCTCGCCATGGATATCGGAAAGCCGCGTCACGCCCGACCTGCTGGCCGAAAGCGGTTACCGCTATACCCTGAACTGGTGCCACGACGACCAGCCGGTGCGCATGGCCACCCGCAGCGGCAAGCCCTTGTGGTCCATACCCTATCCGCAGGAAGTCAACGACATCCCGATGCTGGTGGCGCGCCAGATGGACGCCAAGGACTTCGCCCAGCTCATCGTCGACAACTTCGACGAGATGCTGGAGCAGTCGCGCAGGGAGCCGCTGGTGATGGGCATCGCGCTGCATCCCTACCTGGTGGGCCAGCCATACCGCCTGCGCCACCTGCGTCGCGCGCTGGAGCACATCGCCCAGGCGCGCGACCAGGGCCGGATCTGGTTCGCCACGCCGGGCGCGATCTGCGACTACGTCGACCAGCTCGATCTGCCGCACGCGGCGTCCCTCCCTACCTCTTACAGCGAAAGGCTTGCATGAGCGCGCAACACGACAATATGTTTCCGATTCAGGACCACGTCGGCGCCTGGGCGCCGCATGGCCGCTTCCTCATCGATGGCGCGGCTTGCGGCCCGCTGAAGGGCTTGCGGTTCGCGGTCAAGGACTTGTTCGACGTCGCCGGCCACCCGACCGGCGCCGGCAACCCGGCCTGGCTGGCAAGCCATGCCCGGCCCGTGCGCAGCAGCCCGCTGGTCGAGCAGTTGCTGGCCGCCGGCGCAACGCTGGCCGGCAAGACCCTGACCGACGAGCTGGCCTACAGCATCAATGGCGACAATGCGCATTACGGCACGCCCGTCAACAGTGCCGCGCCGGACCGGGTGCCGGGCGGATCGTCTTCCGGCTCGGCGGCGGCGGTGGCGGCGCGCCTGTGCGACTTCGCCCTCGGCACCGACACTGGCGGCTCCACGCGGGTGCCGGCCAGCTATTGCGGCGTCTGGGGCTTGCGCACGACGCATGGCCTGCTGTCGCGCGACGGCCTGGTGCCGCTGGCGCCCGGCTTCGACACGCCGACCTGGCTGGCGCATGACGCCGCCACATTCCTGGAGGTCGCCCGGGTGCTGCTGCCGGCCACGTCCATCCGCTTCGGGCGCGCGCTGCTGCTGGAGGATGCGCTGGCCCAGGCGGACGACGCGTTCCATGCGCCGGCGCTGCAGGTGTTCAAGGCGCTGTCGCAGGGCCGCGCCGCGCTGCGCACACTGGCCGCCAGCGGCGGCGCCGACCAGCTGGAGAGCTGGCGCCAAGCCTATATCACCGCATCGGCATGGGAAGCCTGGCAGACCCATGGCGACTGGATCGCCTCGCATGAACCGCGTTTCAGCCCTGCCGTGGCAGCGCGTTTCGCCGCTGCCAGCGACATCAGCGCAGACACCGGGGCGCAGGCAGCCGAGCGCCAGGCGGCGATCCGCGCTTCGGTGCGCGCCCTGCTGGGCGAGGATGGCGTCGCGGTGCTGCCGTCGGCAGCCAGCATCGCGCCGCGGCTGGACGCCTCCGGCGCCGAGGTCGACGCGGTACGCGCCCGCACCTTCCGCATCACCTGCGTGGCTGGACTGGCCGGGTTGCCGCAGGTAAGCCTGCCCTTCATTTCCGCTGCCGGCATGCCGGTCGGGATCTCGCTGCTGGGCCCGGCCGGCAGCGACCTGGCACTGGTGGAACTGGCCACGTCGATATGGCAGCAGTTGCACGGGCATAGCGGGCAAGCATGAGCAAATCCCCTCCCGTGATCGCATCGTCCCTACCGCATCCGGACGACCACTCCAGCGCTTCGGACGCGATGGTGCGCCACATCTACCAGACCGTGTTCGAGCGGGTGATGAGCCAGCAGCTTGCGCCCGGCACCAAACTGCCCGAAGCGGCCCTGTGCCAGCTGTTCAACGTCGGCCGCACCACGGTGCAGAAGGCGCTGCAGAAGCTGGCCCACGACCACATCGTCGAGCTGCGGCCCAACCGCGGCGCAATCGTGGCCATGCCCACGCCGCAGGAGATGCAGGAGATCTTCGAGGCGCGCCGCACGCTGGAAGCATCGATGCTGGCGCTGGCTGTCAGGCGCGCGACGAAGAAGGACATCGCGGCGCTGCGCCGGCATCTGAAGGAAGAGCATGCAGTGATGCATACTTGGAAGCAGACCGACTGGGCCAGGCTGGCCAGCAGCTTTCATCTGCGGGTGGCGGAACTGGCGCGCAATCCCATCCTGCATCGTTACCTGGCAGAGTTGCTGTCGCGCTGCTCGCTGATCGTGGCGCTGCATGAGCCCGACGGCCATGCCAGCTGCGAGCACGAAGAGCATGCGCGCGTCGTCGACTGCATCGCCAACGGCGACGAAGCCGGCGCGGTGCGTGCCATGGACAAGCATCTCCACGAACTGGAGCAACGCATCCGGCTGGTGGCGCAGCAGCCCGGCAACAGCCTGGCGCGGATGCTGGGAGTGGAATGACGATGGTGTGTGTGCCGCATCCGCATGCAACCGGGCTGTTCTGACACGGCATACTGCAAGCTGTCGCAGCTGTCGTAGGGCGCAATACCCCGCAGGGGCATTGCGCCGGACCGTCGATCGTGGCAGCCCGACGCATCACCGTGGCTCCCAACGGTGCAATGCCTTTCGGGTATCGCATCCTGCGACAGGCGCTGTTGAAGTTGCTTTTGACGTACGCGCAGCGACAGTTGCCGTTGCCTTTGAAGTGGCCGTTGCCGTTCAGTCCCGTCGAGCGCGCCGTGGCAGCGGTGCCCGGAGCGGGGCGGACACCCGGCTTGTCTCCACGGCAGTGCAGCCGTGTTGCGTCACCCGGCAACGCACGGGCAGCACGGGCGCTTTGCCACCAAAGATAAAACGACAGGCAGATCCAACGCCTCAGCCTGATCGACCGCTTGGCGGAATGCCCCTGCGGGGTATTCCGCCCTACGACAGACGTCGCACCGTAACCGCTTCAGGCATCGCCGGCACGGCGCTCAACGGGAGTTCAAAGGCAACGGCAGCCGCTGCAGAACGCCACCCGCAATCCCCGTCAATGCCCGCCGCACCCATGCCCATGGCCGCCCGCCTTGGCCGGCGCCATCGACAGATCCCGTCCCGCCTCGCGGCCGTGGCCGGCCGCATCCAGCCGCGCCAGGTAGTCTTCCCACAATTCGGCCTGGTTGTTGCCCAGCCAGTACAGGTATTCCCAGGAATACATGCCAGTGTTGTGGCCATCGTCGAAATGCGGCTGCACCGCGTAATTGCCGACCGGCTCCAGCGCGGTCAGGTCGACATTGCGCTTGCCGGTCTGCAGGGTTTCCTGGCCGGGACCGTGGCCGCGCACCTCGGCCGAGGGTGAATACACCCGCAGCAGTTCAAAGGGCAGCGAAAACTTCGCGCCATCGTCAAAGGCGATATCGAGCAGGCGCGACTGCCTGCGCACTGCGAGCTCGGTCGGCGTTGGCGCCGGTGCTGTCTGTTTCGAACCAGCCATGTTGTCAGTCTCCAGGTTATTGCGCGGTCTGCCGCGCCAGCGCGGCGCGCAGCGCGGCCAGTTGCGCGGTGCGCGCCGCCAGCGTGGCGGCGTCGGTGGCACGCTGCGCGTTGGCCCACACCGGCGAAGGGAAATGCGCATCGTCGGCAAAGCGCGGTATCACATGCCAGTGCAGGTGCGGCGTCATGTTGCCCAGGCTGGCCAGGTTGACCTTGTCCGGGTTCATCGCCTCGCGCAGCGCGGTTTCCACCTTCATCACCATCTGCATCATCGCGCTGCGCTCGGTCGGCGCGAGATCGGTCATTTCCTTCACATGCGTATGCCAGATCACCCGGCAAAAGCCGGGATACTGCGCATCATCGACCAGCACCACGCGCAACTGGTGGTCGCGGTACAGCTCCTCGCCGCCGCTGCCCTCGCACAGCTCGCAGGCCGCCGTCATACCAGCACCCGCTCGATGCCGCCGCTGTTGGCGCGGCCGACATAGTCTTCCAGCCAGGACGGTCCCAGCAGGTGGCGCGCCATCTCGACCACGATGTAGTCGGCGGTGGTGCCCGAGTCCTCGTTGTAGCGCGACAGGCCCTGCAGGCAGGACGGGCAGGAAGTCAGCACCTTCACATCGCCGGCAAAGCCATCGGCGCGCAGCTTGTCGGCGCCTTTCTCCATCTCGGTTTCCTTCCTGAAGCGGATCTGGGTCGAGATATCCGGCCGCGACACGGCCAGCGTGCCGGACTCGCCGCAGCAGCGATCATTCTTCTCGATCTTCTGCGCATCCACCGTCGTGATCAGGGAATTGACCGTCTTCAGCGGGTCCTGCAGCTTCATCGGCGTATGGCAGGGGTCGTGGTACATGTAGCGCACGCCATTGACGCCTTCGAGCTTGACGCCCTTCTCCATCAGGTATTCATGGATGTCGACGATGCGGCAGCCAGGGAAGATCTTCTCGAATTCATAGCCCTGCAACTGGTCATAGCAGGTGCCGCAGGAGACGATCACGGTCTTGATGTCGAGATAGTTCAGCGTGTTGGCCATGCGGTGGAACAGCACCCGGTTGTCGGTGATGATTTTTTCCGCCTTGTCGTAGTTGCCCGAGCCGCGCTGCGGATAGCCGCAGCACAGATAGCCCGGCGGCAACACGGTCTGCACGCCGACATTCCACAGCATCGCCTGCGTTGCCAGCCCCACCTGCGAGAACAGCCGCTCCGAGCCGCAGCCGGGGAAATAGAACACGGCCTCGGTGTCGGCGCTGGTGGTCTTGGGATCGCGGATGATGGGGACGATCTTGTCGTCCTCGATGTCGAGCAGCGCCCGCGCGGTCTTCTTGGGCAGGTTGCCCGGCATCTTCTTGTTGATGAAGTGGATCACCTGCTCGCGCACCGGCGGCTTGCCGTGCGTGGCCGGCGGCGCCTTGGTCTGCTTCTTCGCAAGCTTCTTCAGCACCTCGTTGCCCAGGCGCTGCGCCTTGTAGCCCCAGCCCATCATCACCTGCCGGGTGGCGTTGATGGTGGCCGGGTCGGTGGCGTTCAGGAAGAACATCGAGGCCGCGGTGCCGGGGTTGAAGGACTTCTTGTCCATCTTGCGCAGCAGGTTGCGCATGTTCATCGACACGTCGCCGAAGTCGATATTGACCGGGCAAGGCGTGACGCACTTGTGGCATACCGTGCAGTGGTCGGCCACGTCCTCGAACTCTTCCCAGTGCTTGATCGACACGCCGCGCCGGGTCTGTTCCTCGTACAGGAAGGCTTCCACCAGCAGCGAGGTGGCGAGGATCTTGTTGCGCGGCGAATAGAGCAGGTTGGCGCGCGGCACATGGGTGGCGCATACCGGCTTGCACTTGCCGCAGCGCAGGCAGTCCTTGACGCTGTTGGCGATGGCGCCGATATCGCTCTGCTGCATGATCAGCGACTCATGGCCCATCAGGCCGAACGATGGCGTGTAGGCATTGCGCAGGTCCGAATGCATCGCCGGGTCGTTCAGCAGCTTGCCCTTGTTGAAACGGCCTTCCGGATCGACCCGGCGCTTGTAGGCGCGGAACTCGACGATCTCGTCCTCGGTCAGGAATTCCAGCTTGGTGATGCCGATGCCATGCTCGCCGGAGATCACGCCGTTGAGCGAGCGCGCCAGCGCCATGATGCGCGCCACCGCCGCATGGGCGTCCTGCAGCATCTCGTAGTGGTCGGAATTGACCGGCAGGTTGGTATGCACATTGCCGTCGCCGGCATGCATGTGCAGCGCGACGAACACGCGGCCGCGCAGCACCTTCTTGTGGATGGCGCTGCATTCCTCGAGGATGGGCTTGAAGGCGCCGCCATTGAAGATCTGGCGCAGGCCGGCGCGCACTTCGCTCTTCCACGAAACCCGCACCGTGCGGTCCTGGGTGACGTCGAAGACGGTCGCCTCCGGCTGCTGCGCCAGGCGCTCGTCGAAGGCGGCCGACAGCTTCTCCAGGCCCAGCACCGCGAGGTCGGCCCTGGCCGCGGCCAGCGGCTTGTCCATGTTGGCCAGCAGGTAGGTCCAGCGCGCATGCACGCCGGCCAGCAGATGCTCGGCCTGGCTGACCCGGTCTTCCAGCAGTTCGGCCGGCGGAATGCCGCTGCCTTCGGCATCGTCGCTCTTGCCCAGCGGCAGATTGCCCCTGGCGAAGAAGGCGCGCAATTCATCGACCAGCTGCAGCTTGTTCTTGATCGACAGCTCGATGTTGATGCGCTCGATGCCGTCGGTGTACTCGCCCATGCGGTTCAGCGGGATCACCACGTCCTCGTTGATCTTGAAGGCGTTGGTGTGCTTGGCGATTGCCGCGGTGCGGGCGCGGTCCAGCCAGAACTTCTTGCGGGTTTCCGGGCTGACCGCGACAAAGCCTTCGCCGACGCGGGTATTGGCGATGCGCACCACTTCCGAGGCGGCGCGCGCCACCGCGTCCTCGTCGTCGCCGACGATGTCGCCGAACAGCGCCATCTTGGGCAGCACGCCGCGCTTGGACTTGGTGGCATAGCCGACCGCGCGCAGATAGCGCTCGTCCAGGTGCTCCAGGCCGGCCAGGATGGCGCCGCCCTTGGCGGTCTCGCTGTCGAGGTAGTTCTTGATCTCGACGATCGATGGAATCGCGTCGCGCGCCTGGCCGAAGAATTCCAGGCAGACGGTGCGGGCATGCTTAGGCATGCGATGCAGTATCCAGCGCGCCGACGTGATCAGGCCGTCGCAGCCTTCCTTCTGGATGCCGGGCAGGCCGGAGAGGAACTTGTCGGTCACGTCCTTGCCCAGGCCTTCCTTCCGGAACACCTTGCCGGCAACCTCGATCACTTCCGAGCGGAACGGCTGGTTGCTGCGGCCGCGCACCGCCGGCTTGGTCCAGTCCAGCCGGAACTTGACCACCGGCGCGTCGTGGATCTTGCCGAGGTTGTGCTCCAGGCGGGTGACTTCCAGCCAGTCGCCGTTCGGGTCGACCATGCGCCAGCTCGCCAGGTTGTCCAGCGCGGTGCCCCACAGCACGGCCTTCTTGCCGCCGGCGTTCATCGCGATATTGCCGCCAATGCAGGATGCCTCGGCCGAAGTCGGGTCGACCGCGAACACCAGGCCGGCCTTGTCGGCCGCGTCGGACACCCGCTTGGTGACCACGCCGGCGCCGGTGTAGATGGTGGCGTACTCGCGGTCCACGCCGGGAAGCGTCATCATTTCGACTTCGCCCAGCTGCTCCAGCTTCTCGGTGTTGATCACGGCCGACATCGGCGTCAGCGGAATCGCGCCGCCGGTGTAGCCGGTGCCGCCTCCGCGCGGAATGATGGTCAGCCCCAGTTCGATGCAGCCCTTGACCAGGCCGGCCATTTCCTCTTCGCTGTCGGGCGTGAGCACCAGGAACGGGTATTCCACCCGCCAGTCGGTGGCGTCGGTGACATGCGACACGCGCGACAGGCCGTCGAACTTGATGTTGTCCTTTTCGGTGTAGCGTCCCAGCACCTTGACCGCGCGCTTGCGCAGGTCGTAGGTCTGGCGGAATTCCTCGCCGAAGTCGGCCACGGCCTTGCGCGCCGCCCTGAGCAGGATTTCGACGCTGTCGCTGCGCTGCTGCGCATCCATCTCGGCGCCGTCGCTGCCGTCGGCGGCAAGGCGGCGCTTGTCGACCTCGCCCAGCCTGTGGTTCAAGGCGTCGATCAGGGCCTGGCGCCGCTTCGGATTGTCCAGCAGGTCGTCCTGGAGGTAGGGATTGCGCCGCACCACCCAGATATCGCCCAGCACCTCGTAGAGCATGCGCGCCGAGCGGCCGGTCTGGCGCGCGCCGCGCAGCGCGTCCAGCAGGCGCCAGGACTCTTCTCCCAGCAGGCGGATCACGATTTCGCGGTCGGAAAACGAGGTGTAGTTATAGGGAATTTCGCGCAGCCGGGTCGGGGCCGGCACGTCGGACAATAAAGCCTGGATTTGAGCTGGAGCGTTCATCAGAGGGGAATTGAGGAGGGACTGACGCCAAACGCGCATTCTAGCGTATTGCGTCGCATCAGGCTGACGGCATCGCCATTCGGAAACCGCCCCGATCCGCCACTTCTGCCGGGCAGCGCCGCCGTGCGAAAACGATCAGAACAATTCCGCGATGCGCCGCCAGAAACCGTCAGGCACATACAGCAGCGCGGCCGTCATCATGAAATAGCGCAGGAACTTGCCGATGGCCATGTAGCCCACGCTCGGCCAGAACGGCAGGCGCAGCCAGCCGGCCACGGTGCAGATCGGGTCGCCCACGCCGGGCAGCCAGGACAGGAGCAGGGTCTTGGCGCCATAGCGCTCCAGCCAGTGGAACCAGCGGGTCTTGCGCTCATGGGCAAATACCTGCTTGGCGCCATAGCCCAGCGCATAGTTGAGCATGCCGCCCAGCGTATTGCCGACGGTGCCGACCAGAATCGCCGGCCAGAACATCGCGGCATTGGCCTTGACCACCGCGAACACCGCCGGTTCCGATCCCAGCGGCACCAGCGTCGCCGACACCAGGCTGATGAAAAACACCGAGGTCAGGCCGACGGCCGGCGCGGCCAGGACGTTGAGCAGCCATTCGATTGCGGAAAGTATCATGCGAAGTCGGACCCGCCTTTTTGGTTGAACTGGTGATCCATGCGGCTCCGGCCTGTGCCGGGGAACGGGTTCCGCCGAGGGGCGTCCATTATAATGTGTTGCCAAGCCGCACGCGTAGAGCCTGTCATGGATCTCGGAAGGCGTTTGGGAGCTGCCATAACTCTTCCTGATGTCCATGACAAGCTCTATACCGCATGCCTGCCCCGCCCCCGCGCCGCCACGGCGCACAGCAATTGCCTCATCAGCCAGGAAGCCATGACCATCGATTACCTGAAGAAAGTGTTGACCGCCCGCGTCTATGACGTCGCCATCGAATCGCCGCTGGAATTCGCGCCCGGCCTGTCCGAGCGCACCGGCAACCGCATTTACTACAAGCGCGAAGACATGCAGAGCGTGTTCAGCTTCAAGCTGCGCGGCGCCTACAACAAGATGGCCAACCTGACCCCGGCGCAACTCAAGCGCGGCGTGATCTGCGCCTCGGCCGGCAACCATGCCCAGGGCGTGGCGCTGTCGGCCTCGCGCCTGGGCTGCAAGGCCCTGATCGTGATGCCCACCACCACGCCGCAGGTGAAGATCGACGCGGTGCGCGCGCGCGGCGGCGAGGTGGTGCTGTACGGCGACTCCTACAGCGACGCCTACGGCCATGCGCTGACGCTGGAGAAGAAGCAGAAGCTGACCTTCGTCCACCCCTTCGACGATCCGGACGTGATCGCCGGCCAGGGCACCATCGCGATGGAAATCCTGCACCAGCATTCCGGCCCGATCCATGCGATCTTCGTGGCCATCGGCGGCGGCGGACTGATTGCCGGCATCGCCGCCTACGTCAAGGCGGTGCGACCCGACATCAAGGTGATCGGCGTGCAGACCACCGATTCCGACGCGATGGCGCAAAGCCTGGCAGCCGGACGCCGCATCGCGCTGCCGGATGTCGGCCTGTTCTCCGACGGCACCGCGGTCAAGCTGGTCGGCGAGGAAACCTTCCGGCTGGCGAAGATGTATGTCGACGACATCATCGTGGTCGACACCGACGCCGTCTGCGCGGCGATCAAGGATGTGTTCCAGGACACCCGCAGCATCCTGGAGCCGGCCGGCGCGCTGTCTGTCGCCGGCGCCAAGGCCTACATCGAACGCGAGCGCCTGGCCAAGCGGCCGCTGAAGAACGAGACCCTGGTGACGATCGCCTGCGGCGCCAACATGAACTTCGACCGCCTGCGCCTGGTGGCGGAACGGGCCGAGGTGGGCGAATCGCGGGAAGCGGTGTTCGCCGTCACCATTCCCGAGGAGCGTGGCAGCTTCCGGCGCTTCTGCGAACTGGTCGGCGGGCGCAGCGTCACCGAATTCAATTACCGCATCAGCGACGAACGCGAGGCCCATGTGTTCGTCGGCCTGCAGATCGCCAACCGTGACGAGCCCGGCAAGATCGCCAGGAGTTTCGAAAAGCATGGCTACCGCACGCTGGACCTGACGCACGACGAGCTGGCCAAGATGCATATCCGCCACCTGGTCGGCGGCAAGAGCGCACTGGCGCAGGACGAGTTGCTGTACCGCTTCGAATTCCCTGAACGTCCTGGCGCGCTGCTGCGCTTTCTGGCCAGCATGGCGCCGAACTGGAATATCAGCCTGTTCCACTACCGCAACCAGGGCGGCGACGTCGGCCGCATCCTGGTCGGCCTGCAGGTGCCAAAAAAGGAAATGAAGGCCTTCCGCGCTTCGCTCTCCAGCCTGGGCTACCGCTACTGGGACGAGAACGACAATCCGGCCTACAAGCTCTTCCTCTGAAACCCTGCGGAACCCCGCCCGGCGGAATCTGGCAAAATGCCGGTTTCCGCCGGATTCCGTCACCATGACCACGCCTGACACGCCGCAAGATTCCCCGCTCGGCAAGCCCGCCACCTACAAGAGCGAATACGATGCCTCCCTGCTGTTCCCGATTGCCCGCCAGGGCAAGCGCAATGAACTGGGGCTGTCGTCTGGCACGCTGCCCTTCTTCGGCATCGACATCTGGAATGCCTACGAGGTGTCGTGGCTGAACCTGCGCGGCAAGCCGCAGATCGCGGTGGTCAGCTTCACGATCCCGGCCGACTCGCCCAACATCGTCGAGTCGAAGTCCTTCAAGCTCTATCTCAATTCCTTCAACCAGACCCGGCTGGCCGGCGCCGACGCGCTGCTGGAACTGCTGCGCGCCGACCTGTCTGCCGCCACCGGCGCGCCGGTGCAGGCGGCGCTGACGGCGCCCGAGGATTTCGGCAAGCTGAAGATGGGCGAACTCGAAGGCCTGCTGCTGGACCGGCTGGACATCGAGGTCGACAACTACAGCCCCGATACTGCGCTGCTCAGGAGCGCTCGCGAGGAATCGCCGGTCGAGGAAGTGCTGGTATCCCACCTGCTCAAGTCCAACTGCCTGGTCACCGGGCAGCCCGACTGGGGCAGCGTGCAGATCCGCTATGTCGGCCCCGCCATCGATCAGGAAGGCTTGCTGAAGTACCTGATCGGCTACCGCAATCACAATGAATTCCATGAACAATGCGTGGAACGCATCTTCATGGATCTGCTGCGCCATTGCCAGCCACAGAAGCTGGCGGTCTACGCCCGCTTTACACGCCGCGGCGGGCTGGACATCAATCCATGGCGGAGCAATTTCACGACTGGCCAGCGTCCTTCGAACCTGCGATTGCCACGTCAGTAATTGTCATTCCTTTTTTACCGGAATGTTTCTTAAATACATTGCCCCGCTGGGATATCGCGTATAAAGTGCGACTGGAAACAGGGACAGCCGCACCCATATACAGCATCAGCGGCCCCAACACGGCCGCCACGGCATAGGCAATCGGGATCTTCTTTCTTGCAATGCGCCTATAATCCGCAGCGACAAGCCACTTTTATTGTGCATCGCATCATGACCCACTTCAGCCAGATCCTCCCCATAGAGAATGTCGTGCTCGACCTTGACGTATCCAGCAAGAAGCGCGCATTCGAACAGGCGGGATTGATCTTCGAGAATAATTTTGGCATCGCCCGCTCAACGGTCTCGGACAATCTGTTTGCCCGTGAGCGCCTCGGCTCCACTGGCCTGGGCCATGCCGTTGCCGTGCCGCATGGCCGCATCAAGGGCCTGAAGGCGCCGATCGCTGCATTTGTGCGCCTTGCCGCGCCGATTCCGTTCGAGTCGCCGGACGGCCAGCCGGTCAGCCTGTTGATCTTCCTGCTGATTCCCGACAACGTCACCCAGCAGCATCTGGAAATCCTGTCGGAAATCGCCGAGATGTTTTCCGACGACGCATTCCGCACGGGCCTGGCCCAGGATCCCGATGCCAAGGCGGTGCATGACCGCATCATCGGCTGGCAATCCAGCATGCAGAATGTCGCCTGAGTTTTATTTCTGGCCGACCTTGTTTTCCCCTTTTCAGGTGTAAGCACCGATGCCGCTTTCCACTCCGCTGTCGATACAGCAGCTCTACGACGATAACCGCGAAGCGCTGCAACTGGGCTGGTTTGCCGGCTTCCCCGGCGGCGAGCGCCTGATTTCCGGCGATGCCGCGTCGGCGGCGGACCAGGTCGGCCACCTGAACCTGATCCATCCGGGACGCATCCAGGTGTTCGGACACCAGGAAACCGAGTACTACAAGCGGCTCTCGCCGCTGTCGCGCCAGCACCAGACCGAAGAACTGGTGGCCGGCGCGCCGCCGGCATTCATCATTGCCCAGGGCCTGGAGACACCGGCCTACATCCTGGCGATCTGCGACGAAAAGAACATTCCCCTGTTCTCGACGCCATTGCCTGCGGCCCAGGTGATCGACTACCTGCGGGTCTATCTGTCCAAGAAGCTGGCGCAGCGCATCACCATGCATGGCGTTTTCATGGACGTGCTGGGCGTGGGCGTGCTCATTACCGGCGAGTCGGGGCTGGGCAAGAGCGAACTGGGTCTCGAACTGATTTCACGCAATCATGGCCTGGTAGCCGACGACGTGGTGGAATTCGCCCGCATCGCGCCGCACATGATCGAGGGCCGCTGCCCCACGCTGCTGCAGAATTTGCTGGAAGTGCGCGGCCTGGGCCTGCTGGACATCCGCACCATCTTCGGCGAAACCGCGGTGCGTCGGAAGATGCGCCTGAAGCTGATCGTGCATCTGGTCAGGCGCAGCACGCTGGAAGAAAACTACGAGCGCCTGCCGCTGCATTCGCAGAGCGAGGAAGTGCTCGGGCTGCCGATCCGCAAGGTGGTGATCCCGGTCGAGGCCGGCCGCAACCTGGCGGTGCTGCTGGAAGCCGCGGTGCGCAATACCATTCTTCAACTGCGCGGCATCGACACCCTGAAGGACTTCATGGAGCGCCAGCAAAAGGCGATGGACGACGAGGCCTGAGGAAGGCTTTCTCAGGGCGGCCCGGCCTTTAAATCCGGGCGGTTTGCGGTATCATCGGGCAATGCGCATCATACTCATTACCGGCATATCCGGCTCCGGCAAATCGATCGGCCTCGCGGCTCTTGAAGATGCCGGCTACTTCTGTGTAGACAACCTTCCCCCCACGCTGCTGCGCGCACTGGTCGAAACCCGGCAGAACGAGGGCGCCACCGCGCTGGCGGTTGCAGTGGATGCCCGAAGCGCGCTGTCCCTGGCTGAATTGCCCGCCGACATACGCTGGCTCAAGCAGCAGGGGCATGACGTCAAGGTGCTGTTCCTCACAGCCAAGACCGAGTCGCTGATCACCCGTTTTTCCGAGACCCGACGCAGCCATCCGCTGTCGCACCGCGAAGCCATCGGCGATGGCGACAAGAGCCCGATCCATCGCCCCACCCTGGTCGAATGCATCCGCCGCGAACGTGAAATGCTGGCCGACGTGGAAGGCCTGGGACAGGTGATCGATACCTCCGGCCTGTCGGCCAACAAGCTGCGCGCCTGGATCAAGGACCTGGTCGGAAGCGACCATTCCCCGCTGACGCTGCTGTTCGAATCGTTCGCCTTCAAGTACGGCGTGCCGCTCGACGCCGACCTGGTCTTCGACGTGCGCATCCTGCCCAATCCGTATTACGACCTGGCGCTGCGCCCGCTGACCGGGCGCGATCAGCCTGTGATCAATTTTCTCGATGCACTGCCGGAGGTGGAACACCTGATGGGCGACATCCGCAATTTCGTCGAGAAATGGCTGCCCTCGTTCAAGAACGACAACCGCAGCTATCTGACCGTGGCCATAGGCTGTACCGGCGGCCAGCATCGTTCGGTGTATTTCGTCGAGCATCTTGCAGTCTATTTTCAGCACGCCGCGCGGGTACTGAAGCGCCACCGCGAACTGGACTGATCCTTTCCTTACCTTCAGGTCTTCCCATGTCCGACGACGCCTGGCTGCCGCTCTTTCCGCTCAATACCGTGCTGTTTCCCGGCGGCGCCCTGCCGCTGAGAGTGTTCGAGACGCGCTATATCGACATGGTGCGCGACTGCATGAAGCGCGATGCGCCGTTTGGCGTGGTCCGCATCAAGTCAGGCAAGGAAGTCGGCGTCGCGGCCCAGCCCGACAGCGTGGGATGCCTGGCGCACATTGTCGAATGGGACATGCCGGAACTGGGTCTGCTGATGCTGCAGACCAGCGGCGGACAGCGCTTCCGTATCCTGGAAACCCGCACACTGCCCGATCAGCGCATCGAAGCCAGGACGGAACTGATCGCCGACGACGCCGACGCGCCGCCCAGTGCCGAACTGGTAGCCTGCGCCACTGCGCTCAAGACCGTAATCAAGGACATCAATGAAGCGGCCCGCGCCAGCGGCGAAGGCGGCTTCAGCCCTTTTCCGGCGGAACTGAAACTGGACAGCACCTGCTGGGTCGCCAATCGCTGGTGCGAGATCCTGCCGATCTCCACGCTGGCGCGGCAGAAGCTGCTGGAACTGACGGATGCGCAAAGCCGGCTGGCCATCGTGCATCAGTATCTGGTGCAGCATGGGATCGTGCCGGGTGACAAGTCGCATTGATGCGTTGACTAGCGCAATGATCAATCAGCCATAGCCATGGCTTGCAAAGCCCAATGCGGCATTCCACGGCCGCCAATGGAAAAGCTCATCACATTTTAGGTTCTACAATAACGGTATGTAGGCCTTTTATTTTGTCATTCCGTACTTCATATTCCACCTTGGCCTGGCTTTCCAAAGCTGGCAGCGCGTCTTTGATTTTGGCGTGACCGACCTTACCGAGTCCGAGGTTTTCATTCTCCGCAAGTAGCTTTAGCACCTCTACCATAAGCCGCGTTGTCTGGAATTCCTTCGATCCGTTGCTTCCCATCACGGATGCCTTGCGGGTATAGGTCTCTACTCGTACCTCTAATATGTCCAATAGGGTATCAACTGCATTTTCCTGGTGGCTTTCATGCATGTGCAGCAAGCTGATAACGGCGCGCTTGAAGGACTCCAGCGTTACGGTGTCATCGTTCTTTCCTCCGGCGGGTGAGTTGTATAACACGCCGTGTAACACTAATTCTCCGAAGTTTTCCTTATACGCGATTTGCTCTGCAGTCGGTCCCAACAGTCGTTCAGAACTTGCTTTTCTTTCAGAAAGGACAGGTTTCTTCTGATGAGATAGCGCGGAACCGCTTGTGATTTCTTTATTACACGACTCAAGCTCGTTTACATGCTCTGGCAAGGTGCGCACTGTCACTTTAGAATTGGGATCCATTTATCGCTCCGCGTCGTGGTCAAAAAATTTGAGTACGCTGCGCTAAATAAAAGATCCGCACGGACGGATGCTTTTAAATGGAATGCCCTTTATGCACGCCTTTACGTGCCAGGCAGGTTAGCTTCCAAACAGATCCCGCGTTCCCAGCAAACCCACCAGCATCTTCTTCACCGGCGCCGGCAGCGGCGCCTGCGCCAGCTTGTCCACCGGATACCAGACATGGCCGGCCTCGGCCGCCATCGCATGGCGCTGCGACAGATGGACGCGATAGGGCGCCACATGCAGTTTGAAATGGGTGAAACCGTGGCTGAAGGGCTGCAGTTTTTCATGCGCCTGCATCACGCCGAAGGGTGCGACCGCGGCCGCCATGCGCCTGTCCCAGTCGTCCAGCGCGACCTCGGGCAATGAGAGCAAGCCGCCCCAGATGCCCGTTCCCGGCCGTTGCTCCAGCAAGACCTGTGCGTTATCGACAATCACCAGCATGCCGACATGCCGCTCGGGCACCGTCTTCTTCGGCTTCCTGACCGGCAGTTCGGCGGTGCGGCCGGTTTCATAAGCCACGCAGCGATGCGCCAGCGGGCAGCGCTGGCAGTCCGGCCGGCTACGGGTGCACAGCGTGGCGCCCAGGTCCATCAGGCCCTGGGTATAGGCCTGCATATCCTCATGCGGCAGCAGTGCCTCGGCCCGCTGCCACAGCTTGTCCTCGACCGGTTTCGCGCCGGGGAAGCCATCGATGCCGAACACCCGGCAGAACACCCGCTTCACATTGCCGTCCAGGATGGCGGCGCGGGTGCCGTAGGCAAAGGCGGAAATCGCGGCGGCGGTGGAGCGGCCTATGCCCGGCAGGTCGGCCAGCAGCGCCGGGTCGGCCGGGAAAACCCCGCCGTATTCCGCCATCACCCGCTGCGCGCAGCGATGCAGGTTGCGGGCGCGCGAGTAGTAGCCCAGGCCGCTCCAGTGCGCCATCACATCCTCGGCCGGGGCCTCGGCCAGAGACCTTACCTCGGGAAAGCGCTCCAGGAAGCGCTGGTAATACGGAATGACCGCGGCCACCTGGGTCTGCTGCAGCATGATCTCTGACAGCCAGATGCGATAGGCGTCGCGCGTATTCTGCCAAGGCAGCGCATGCCGGCCGTGCTGCTTCTGCCAGCGCACCACGTCTGCGGAAAAGGACGGGTCCTGCAGCGGGATATCGTGATCGACGATGCGTTTCATCCGGCAACCATGGATGGCGCCGGCGCATCGGCGGCCAGCGCCGCCTTCAGGCCGGACTCGCCCTCGGCCAGCGCCTGCCTGTGGTTTTCCAGCTCGGCCTGCATCCGTTCCAGCGCGGCGACGCGCACGTCGAGGTCGTCGGCCGCAAGGTGAATGCGCTCGATCGAATTGCGGCGCTGCTTCAGCTGGTTCTTGTGCTCGCGGATCTGGGCTTCCAGCGGCGCCATCACCACCTTCAGCCAGGCTTCGACGTCACGGTTGGCCAGCAGCAGGCTTTGCCTGACCCGTGATGCGATCGAGTCGAAGAACTTCTGCATCAATGCCAGCTGCGGCGTGGTCAGCAGCGCCCCCGCGCCGAACTGCTTGTGATACGCCGCCTCGACCGCCGCGATCTCGTCAGCATAGCGCTTGAGCGAAAACGGCATCGGCGTGGAAAGCGCAAAGCCGTGCTCGGCGGAGAAACGGCGGTACATCACCGCCATCATTTCGCTGATCTCGCCGATCTTGCGGCCCGACAGGATCAGGTTGCCCTCGACTTCGGCAAAGAAGCGCTTGACCGCATCGCGCATGCCGACCGAGAACAGGCTGGACTGCATCGCCTCCCGGGTATCGCGGATATTGTTCTTCAGCACGTCGGTGCCGAGATGGGCGAACAGCTCGGACGACAGGTTGCCGAACACGGTGCGGGTGCCCTGCAGCTTGACCAGGCTGGCATCGAAATCGGCCTTTTCCATGTCGATGCGCTTCATCATGTGCGCCACGATATTCTGATTCTTGCCGCGCAGGCTCTTCAGCTCGACCAGCTGCTCGACCACATTGCGCAGGCGCGACGACAGCAGCGACTGGCGCGAGGCGATCAGCTCCGCCGCCTCGGCATGCAATTGCGCCTGCATCAGCTCGCGCCGCGCCGGTATCAGCTTTTGCGACAGCGCCGATTCCAGCGCCGGCAGCCGGCTCTTTTCCAGCAGCGCGGCGTCGCCGTTGATCTTGGCGACCAGGCCTTTCTGGGCCGACACCGGATAGACCTGGGACGCATCCAGCTCCAGCGTCTGGGCAGCGCCGGCGACCTGGCGCGCGATCTGCGCCTCGACCTCGGCGGGGCCGCGCAGCTCATCCCACATGCTGTCGATCTTGTTCAGCACCACCATGCGGCCGGCGCTGGCGCCGATATGCTCGCGCCAGACATCGATATCGGAGCGGGTCACGCCGGTGTCGGCAGCCAGGATGTAGAGCACCGCGTGCGCGTTCGGAATCAGGTTCAGGGTCAGTTCGGGCTCGGTGCCGATCGCATTCAGGCCGGGCGTGTCGATGATCACCAGGCCCTGCTGCAGCAGCGGATGCGGAAAGTTCACGATCGCATGCCGCCAGCGCGAGATTTCCACCAGGCCGTCGGCGCCGAGCGTCATGCCGCTGTCAGCGTCGTCCGGGTCGTATAGGCCGTAGGCCTGGGCCTGTTCGACCGGCACCCGGCGCGACAGGCTGACCTGGCGGAAGGCTTCCAGCATGCCGTCAGTCGACGCCACATCCAGCGGCATCACGGTCCAGGCATCCGGCTGCGCGCGCAGGTCGCTGGTGGACTGGCTGGTGGCGCGGGTCTCGATCGGCAGCAGGCGGATGGAGGGCGGCAGGCTGGCGTCATACATCAGTTCGGTCGGGCACATGGTGGTGCGGCCCACCGACGAAGGCAGGATGCGCTGGCCATAGCCGGCAAAGAAGATCGCATTGATCAGTTCCGACTTGCCCCGCGAGAATTCGGCAACGAAGGCCACCGTCATCCTGTCCTCGGCCAGGCGGGCCAGGGTGCGCGCGATGCGCTGCTGGCTGCCTTCATCGGCCAGGCCGGCAGCCTGGATTGCGTCGCGATAGCATTCGAGCGCGCGCACCACGCCACTGCGCCAGTGGCTGTACTCACCGAATTTTTCAACCAGATTGCTCACGATATGCCTTATTGCTCTACGGAACTATCCACAGCCTAGCATCGGGCGTCATTTTTGACAATTTACACAGTAGAAGGTGGAACGCTGCCCCTGGCGGATCTGGCGCACCGCGCTGCCGCACTGTCGGCACGGCTCGCCGCCGCGATCATAGACGAAATAGCTCTGCTGGAAATAGCCCGACTGGCCGTCGGCGCCAACGAAATCGCGCAGCGTGCTGCCGCCCCGCTCTATGGAGGCAGCCAGGATGCGGCGTATGGCCTGCGCCAGCTTTTCATAGCGGGCCAGGCTGATCCGGTGCGCCGGCGTTTTTGGATTGATGCCGGCTTCGAACAGGCTTTCCGACGCATAAATATTACCGACCCCGACCACGATGTCGCCGGCAAGCAACACCTGCTTGATCGGCGCGCTGCGGTTACGGGTGGCCTTGTACAGCGTCTGGCCGGAAAACAGGTTTTCCAGTGGCTCCACGCCCAGTCCGCGCAACAGCAGATGGTTGTCCACGCCGCCCTCTTCGTGCGGATGCCACAGCACGGCGCCAAAGCGGCGCGGGTCGGTCAGGCGCATCACCTGGTCTTCCAGCACCAGGTCGAAGTGGTCATGCTTCTGCGGCGGCGTCGACAGCGGAAGTATCCGCAGGTGCCCGGACATGCCGAGGTGGATGATCAGCGTGCCATGGTCGAAGGCAATCAGCAGATATTTGCCGCGCCGGCTAGTGGCGCGCACGGTGCGGTTGAGCAGGCGCTGCTCCAGGTCGGCCGGAAACGGCCAGCGCAGGCCGGTATGACGCAGCTGAACGCCGCGCACAATGCGACCCTCGACATGCGGCGCAATGCCGCGCCGCGTCACTTCCACTTCAGGTAGTTCAGGCATGGGAACGTGCTTGGTAATTTGAACGAACCCGATAGGTGGGGATGAATTGCGCAATTTCGCCGCTTATTTTTGCGCGGCGCATCTTGTGGCTACAATGGCAATCCGGAGTCGATTTGACCACGCCCCACTACCGTGGGCGCATGCCGCACGCAAGCAACATGTTGGGCGTAGAATCGAAATTTGCCTATCAGCCAGGATAAGCTCTTGAAAAACCTTCCAGCTATCGCCTTCCTTTGTGCGGCCCTGTCGGCCTGTGCGGGATTGCCTGCGCGGGCGCCCGCCGAATCAGCTTCTTCCGCCGGAACGCTCGCGCAGAATGCGCCAGAGCAGCAAGCTGCAGCCTCCGCGCCACGCCGGCCCCGGCTGCGCAGCACCAGCACCACCGCCGCGCCGGGCGAGCGTCTGCCGGCGGCCGAGTTGAGCGAGGAAGTGCTGTACCGCTATCTGAGCGCGGAAATCGCCGATCAGCGCGGCGACTGGGAATATGCCTTCGTCAACATGCTGCAGATTGCGCAGTTGACGCGCGATCCGCGCCTGGCGCGGCGCGCCGCCGAGATCGCCATCAATGCCAAGCAAACCGATGAAGCGCTGGCTGCGGTGCGGCTGTGGCGCGAAATTGCACCGGAATCGGAGGAAGCCGCCCAGTTCTACCTGAGCTTCGCCCTGATCGGCGACAACCTGGAAGACGCCCGCCCCATCCTGGAGCAGCGCCTGAAGGCCGCCAGCAAGCCGACGCTGGGAGCGACCATCCTGCAGACACAGCGACTGCTGTCCAGGGCGCGCGACAAGGCCGCCGCATTCCGGCTGCTGGAAGAAGTACTGGCGGACTACAAGGCGCTTCCGGAGATGCATCTGGCGCTGGCGCAGGCGGCGCATGCCGCCGGTGACGCGCCGCGCGCCGCCCAGCAAGCGCGGGAAGCGCTGGCGATTTCTCCGTCATCCGACCTGGCCGCGCTGACCCTGGCGCAGGTGCTCCCGGACAAGGCTGCTGCGCTGAAGTCGCTGGCGGACTATCTGAAAACCAATCCCAAATCACGCGAGGTGCGCCTGGCCCATGCCCGTTTCCTGGTCGAGCAGAAGCAGTACGACGCGGCGCGCGGCGAATTCAACATCCTGCTCAAGGAGGAGCCCAAGGACCTGACCGTGCTGTATGCGCTGGGCCTCCTGAGCGCGCAGCGCAACGACCTGCAGGGCGCGGAAAAATACCTTTCCACCTACCTGGAAGAACTGGCCGCCAAGCCGGACGACGAGCGCGACCCCACGCAGGCGCTGCTGATCCTGGCGCAGATTGCCGAGCAGCGCAACGACATTCCCGCCGCGCTCAAATGGCTGGACCAGGTGCCGGAAGGCACGCCCCAGGCCTATGTCAGCGCGCAGATCAAGCGGGCCCAGCTAGTAGGCAGGAATGGCGATCTCGACAGCGCGCGCAAGGTGCTGCATGACACCAAGGCCAGCGGCCAGGAAGAGGAATTGCAACTGGTCGTGGCGGAAGCGCAGATGCTGCGCACGGCCGAGCGCGGCGAGGAAGGCCTGGCGGTGCTGGAAGACGCGTTGAAGCGCTATCCGGACAATACCGACCTGCTGTACGACCATGCGATGCTGGCCGAAAAGCTGAACCGGCTGGAACTGATGGAAACCTCGCTGCGCAGGATCATCGCGATCGCGCCCAGGAACCAGAATGCCTATAACGCGCTCGGCTATTCGCTGGCGGAACGCAACATCCGGCTGGAGGAGGCCTACCAGCTCATTTCCAAGGCACTGGAACTGGCGCCGGAAGACCCGTTCATCATGGATAGCATGGGCTGGGTGCAGTTCCGTCTGGGCCGCCTGAAGGAAGCCGAGGAACTGCTGCGGCGCGCCTACAGCCTGCGGCCGGACCCGGAAATCGCGGTTCATCTGGGCGAAGTGCTGTGGGCGCTCGGCCAGCGCGACGACGCGCGCAAGCTGTGGCGCGAAGCCAGCGTCAAGGACCCCAAGAACGATACCCTGAAAAGCACGCTGGGCCGGCTGCGCGTGCGGCTCTAGGCTTCTGCCCTTCCAGCGTGCGCCGCGCAATACGGCGCCGCCTCATTTACCTGCTCCCTTTATCGATGACCTTTCCCTACCGCGCCGCCCTGCTGGCGCTGCCTATTTTTCTCGCCGCCTGTGCCGGCGTCCCGCCGGCCGCACCGGTCCTGCCGGAGTCCAGCGTCACACGCGCCTATCAGCAATCGGTCGACATCAACGGCCGCATGTCGGTGCGTTATCAGATCAATGGGCGCGACGAAGCGCTGCATGGCAGTTTCGAATGGCGACAGCGCCCGGACAACACCCAACTGACCTTGCTGTCGCCGCTGGGCCAGACCCTGGCCCAGATCATGGTCACGCCGGACGGCGCCACCCTGACCCAGGCCGGGCAGCCGCCGCTGTCGGCCGCCGATGCCGACGCCCTGGCCAGCCAGGCGCTGGGCTGGCCGCTGCCGGTAGCCGGCCTGCGCGACTGGCTGCAGGGCATGGTTACCGTGCCCGGCGGCAAGCGTGTGGCCCTTGCGCCAGGCAATGACGGCGACATCGTCAGCGCCGATGGCTGGCGCCTGCGCTTTCCTGCCTGGGAAGACGGCGCCCCGGCGCGGCCACGCCGCATCGACCTGGCGCGCAGCACCGAGCAGGCTGGCGACGTCGCGCTGCGGCTGGTGATCGACAGTTTTCAGCCGCGCTGAAGGCCGCCATGCGATCACTGCACGACTGCCCTGCCCCGGCCAAGCTCAACCTGTTCCTGCATGTCACCGGCAGGCGCGCCGATGGCTACCACCTGCTGCAAACGGTTTTCCAGTTGCTGGACCACGGCGACCTGCTGCACTTCGACCTGCGCGACGACGGCCGCATCCGCCGCGTCAACGACGTGCCCGGCGTGCCCGAAGACAGCGACCTGATCGTGCGCGCCGCCCGGCTGCTGCAATCCACCATTGCCGACCAGCCGATGCCAGGCGCCGATATCCGCATCGACAAGCGACTGCCGATGGGCGGTGGCCTGGGCGGCGGCTCATCCGATGCGGCTACCACGCTGATGGCGCTGAACCGCCTCTGGCGGCTGGGCAGGAGCCGCGAGGAACTGATGGCGCTCGGGCTGCAACTGGGCGCGGACGTGCCGTTTTTCCTGTTCGGCCGCAATGCGTTTGCCGAAGGCGTCGGCGAGCAGCTGACCGCCGTTGATGGCCTCGATTGCTGGTTCGTGGTGATCGAACCAGGCGTTTCGGTACCCACCCCTGCAATTTTTTGCTCGCCGGAATTGACAAGGGATTCGAAGCCCGTCAGAATAGCGGACTTTTCAAGGGCACTTCAAAACGCCTTCGGAAAAAACGATTTGCAAGCAGTGGCAGTCCGGCTGTTTCCCGAAGTTGCAGAAGCCATTTCATGGCTGGGCAATTACGGCGCAGCAAGGATGACAGGGTCGGGCGCATGTGTATTCATGCCCTGCACGTCCGAAGCCCAGGCGGATCAGGTGCTGCAAGCGGCATCGGGTCGATGGACAGCCTGGAAAGCGAAAGGCGTGAAACAGCATCCGTTAGCCAGTTTGCTCGATCGTTAGAAAAGAATTCGTTTGACGTTGCAATCATCGCCCAGTTCGGCGACAATGCCGCGGCAAACAGCAGGTTGTGTAGGGGAATCGCCAAGTCGGTTAAGGCACTGGATTTTGATTCCAGCATTCCAAGGTTCGAATCCTTGTTCCCCTGCCATTAAATATCGAAGCTAGAAGACAAGCCGCCAATGTTGAGACGCCCCGTCCACCACATTGCGGCTTTTTAAACTTTTAACGACTGCATTTAGGGATCCCATGGCGCTCGAGAACCTGATGGTTTTTACCGGCAACGCTAATCCGGAGCTGGCGTTGGGAGTGGCCAAACATTTGGGCATCCCTCTCGGCAAGGCTGTTGTCTCCAAATTCTCCGACGGCGAGATCGTCGTCGAGATCAATGAAAACGTCCGCGGCAAGGATGTGTTCGTGCTCCAGTCGACCTGCGCGCCGACCAACGACCACCTGATGGAAATCATGCTGATGGTCGATGCATTGAAGCGCGCGTCGGCCGGCCGCATCACCGCCGCCATTCCCTACTACGGCTATGCCCGCCAGGACCGCCGCCCGCGCTCGGCGCGCGTTGCGATCTCCGCCAAGGTGGTCGCCAACATGCTGCAGGAAGCCGGCGTCGAGCGCGTGCTGATCATGGACCTGCATGCAGACCAGATCCAGGGCTTCTTCGACATTCCGGTCGACAACATCTACGCCTCCCCCATCCTGCTCGGCGACCTGGTCGCCAAGAACTATGACGACCTGCTGGTCGTGTCGCCGGACGTCGGTGGCGTGGTGCGCGCCCGTGCGCTGGCCAAGCGCCTGAACTGCGACTTGGCCATCATCGACAAGCGTCGCCCGAAGGCGAACGTGTCGGAAGTCATGAACATCATCGGCGAGGTCGAAGGCCGCAACTGCGTGATCATGGACGACATGGTCGACACCGCCGGCACCCTGACCAAGGCGGCCGAAGTGCTGAAGGAACGCGGCGCCAAGAAGGTCATCGCCTACTGTACCCACCCGGTGCTGTCCGGCCCGGCGATCGAGCGTATTTCCAGCTCGACGCTGGACGAGCTGGTAGTGGTCGACACGATCCCGCTGTCCGAGGCCGCGCGCGCCTGCAGCAAGATCCGTCAGCTGAGCTGCGCCGAACTGCTGGCCGAGACCTTCAAGCGCATCAGCAAGGGCGACTCGGTGATGTCGCTGTTCATCGACTGATCGCGCCTGACGCAACAATTTCCGAATGCGGCCGCAAAGCCGCATTCTTTTTTGCAGTCCCTGGTCGCGGGGATTGCGCAACGCGGGGCACCGTCCCCGCATACATTGGAGTTCATCATGAAAGTAGTCGCTTTTGTACGCACTGAGCAGGGGTCCGGAGCGAGCCGCCGCCTGCGCAATGCCGGTATGACGCCTGGCATCATCTACGGCGGTTCCGAGGCACCGGTCGCCATTTCGCTCGACCACAACGCGCTGTACCACGCGCTGAAGAAGGAAACCTTCCACTCGTCCATCCTGGACATGGAAATCGACGGCAAGGTGCAGCAGGTTCTGCTGCGCGACTTCCAGGTTCACGCTTACAAGCAACTGGTGATGCATGCCGACTTCCAGCGCGTGAGCTCCTCGGAAAAGATCCACGTGAAGGTGCCGCTGCACTTCATCAACGCCGAGACCTCGCCTGCGGTCAAGCTGTCGGCCGGCATCATCAGCCACGTGCTGACCGAGCTGGACGTGAGCTGCCTGCCGAAGGACCTGCCTGAGTTCATCGAGATCGACCTGGCCAACATGGAAGTCGGCACCTCGCTGCACCTGTCCAGCGTGACCCTGCCGGCTGGCGTGACCGCGATCGTCCACGGCGACGACCCGACCATCGCCACCGCATCGATCCCGGCAGGCAAGGTTGAAGCCGCTGGCGAAGCCGCTGCCGGCGAAGGCGAAGAGAAGAAGTAATGCATGCAGATGCCGGGCAACCGGCATCGCTGCTGCAGACCCGCCGCGCCCGGCGGGTTTTTTTTCGCCTGCCCTTCCCTGGCCGTCGATTGGACGGCATCCCATGCTTCCCGGATAATCCCGGTTTCCCTCTTTCCAGCACAAGCACAAGCACATGCCCATCCGCCTCATCGTTGGCCTCGGCAATCCCGGCGCCGAGTATGAACAAACCCGTCACAATGCCGGCTTCTGGCTGGTGGACAACCTGGCGCAGGCAGAAGGCTGCAGTCTGTCCCGCGAGACCCGCTTCCAGGCGCTGGCCGGCCGGACCCGCATCGCCGGCCAGGAAGTCTGGCTGCTGGAGCCGCAAACCTTCATGAACCGTTCCGGCCAGTCGGTCGGCGCGCTGGCGCGCTTCTACAAGATCGCCGCCGATGAAGTGCTGGTGGTGCATGACGAGCTGGACCTGGCGCCCGGCGTGGCCAGGCTGAAGAAAGGCGGCTCGTCCGGCGGGCACAATGGCCTGAAGGACATCACCGCCGCGCTCGGCACGCCGGATTACTGGCGGCTGCGCATTGGCATCGGTCATCCGCGCCAGCTCAATCTGCAGCAGGCGGTGGTGGACTTCGTGCTGCATCGCCCGCGGCGCGAGGAGCAGTTGCTGATCGACGAAGCCATCGCCCACAGCCTGGACGTGGTGCCCACGCTATGCGAAGGCAAGTTCGAAGCGGCGATGCTGAAGCTGCATACCACCAAATAAAAAGCGGGCACCCGTGCCCGCTTTTCAACGCCGCTCAAACCTCACAGACGCGATTCAGAATTCCTCCCAGTCGCCATCGCGCGGCGCGGGCCGCGACAGCACTGCGCCGACCGGCTCGCGCCTGGGCGCAGCCGGCGCCTGCAGCCGGCCTCGTGCCGCGGCCGCCGTGCCAGGTGCAACCAATGCAACCGCCGCAACCGATGCAGGCGCGGCCTGCGTGCCCTCCAGCCTGAACACGCTGACTTCCTGGGCCAATGTGCGCGCCTGGTCCTGCAGGCTGCCGGCGGCCGCCGCGGCCTGTTCCACCAGCGCCGCATTCTGCTGGGTCACCTGGTCCATCTGGATGATGGCCTGGTTCACATTGCCGATCCCGGCGCTCTGCTCATTGCTGGCCGCGCTGATGTCGGCAACGATATCGGCCACCCGCTGCACGCTGGCCACCACCTGGTCCATCGTGCTGCCAGCCTGTGCCACCAGACGGCCGCCGGTCTCGACCTTTTCCACCGAGTCGTCGATCAGGCCCTTGATCTCGCGCGCCGCCGCCGCCGAGCGCTGCGCCAGGCTGCGCACTTCGGTCGCCACCACCGCAAAGCCCCTGCCCTGCTCGCCGGCGCGCGCCGCTTCCACCGCCGCATTCAGCGCCAGGATATTGGTCTGAAAGGCGATGCCGTCGATGACGCCGATGATGTCGACGATCTTCTTCGATGCGCTGTCGATTGCGCTCATGGTCTCGACCACCTGCCCCACTACCTGGCCGCCCTGGCTTGCGACGCCGGAAGCGGCCATGGCAAGCTGCTTGGCCTGTTGCGCATTATCGGCATTCTGGCGGACGGTTGCGGTCAGCTGCTCCATTGCCGATGCGGTTTCCTCCAGCGAGCCCGCCTGCTGTTCGGTGCGCGCCGACAGGTCCATGTTGCCCGAGGCGATCTCGCCGGACGCAGTGGCGATGGTGTCGCTGGAGCGACGTATGTTGCCGACCGTTCTGGACAGCATCTGCTGCATGGCCTGCATCGCATGCAGCAGGCTGCCCTTGTCGCCGGGACGGGTGGCGACCGTCACGCCGAGATCGCCGGCCGCGATCGCGGCCACTACCTGCGCCGCGTAGGCCGGCTCGCCGCCCAGCTGGCGGTACACCGCGCGCACCAGCAGCGCGCCGGCTGCCGCCGCTGCCGCCAGGCCAAGCAGGATCGCCGCGATCATCACGTTGCGCAGCGTGGCGAAGCGCTGCATGGCTTCCTCGTACTCCCTGCGCGCATTCTCGACCTGCAGCTTGCGCAGCGCAGCCACCGACTGGGTCACGGTCGGCGCCAGCGTGGCGATCTCGCCGGCCACCAGTTGCCTGACCGCGTCCAGCCGGCCCTCGCGCAGCGCCTCGATCGCCGGGCGCATGCCCTGTGCATACAGCCGGCGCTGGGCCTCGACGAACTGGCCGGCCAGCCTGCTTTCCTCCGGATCCAGATTGCCGGCCTGGTACTGCGCCATGGTGTCGGCAATGAGCTTGTCATTGCGGGCGATCAGGTCGAGTTCGGCCTGCACCTTGTCGGGCGCCGGGTTGGCGTAGGCATCGGCCAGCGCCAGGCGGCTGCGCACGATGTTGCGGTCGATGTTGGTGATGCGGTCCAGCGACACGGTGCGGGTCTCGTAGACGGTGCGCAAGCCTTCATTGGACTTGCGCATGCCATACAGGCCCAGCACGCCTATGGCCACCAGCAGCACGGACAGCAGGCCCAGAACCGAAATCAGGCGCAGTTTGAGTGACATGTCGATCTTTCCAGTAGAAACAATTTGCAAAAGCCCATTAACGTCCGGCCCCACGGGCGTCTTGAGGAATTCTTGGTCAAGATCATGGATACAGTTGGTTGTGGCAGGACCTCGTTCCACGGCAAGAGTTTTTGATGCGGGCAGCGGCCAGGGTTACAATTGAGCCCTTTTTAAAGCGGCGCCCGCGGCATGGCGTGTTGCACCAGTCCTGCCAGACCCGGACGTGCCGCCGCCCCTATCGCCCATGCCCGTCTGGCGCCTGCGCATCGATCACAAAGGAATTCCATGAGTCTCAAATGCGGCATCGTCGGCCTGCCCAATGTCGGCAAGTCCACCCTCTTCAATGCCCTGACCAAGGCCGGCATCCCGGCCGAGAACTACCCGTTCTGCACCATCGAGCCCAATGTCGGCGTGGTGGAAGTGCCGGATGCGCGCCTCGATGCGCTGGCCGCCATCGTCAAGCCCGAGCGGGTGCTGCATGCCACGGTCGAATTCGTCGACATTGCCGGCCTGGTGGCTGGCGCGTCCAAGGGCGAAGGCCTGGGCAACCAGTTCCTGGCCCACATCCGCGAAACCGACGCCATCGTCAACGTGGTGCGCTGCTTCGAGGATGAGAACGTGATCCACGTCGCCGGCCGCATCAGCCCGCTGGACGACATTGAAGTCATCCAGACCGAACTGGCGCTGGCCGACATGGGCACGGTGGAGAAAGCCATCCACCGCGAAAACAAGAAAGCCCGTTCCGGCGACAAGGACGCGGCCAAGCTGGTGACGCTGCTGGAACGCATCATGCCCGAGCTGGACAATGCCCGGCCGGTGCGCGCGCTGGGCCTGGACGCCGAGGAAATGGCGCTGATCTACCCGCTGCACCTGATCACCGCCAAGCCGGCGATGTATGTCGCCAACGTAGCCGAGAACGGCTTCACCAACAATCCGCTGCTGGACCAGCTCACCGAATACGCCGCCAGGCAGAATGCGCCCATCGTCGCGATCTGCGCCGCCATCGAGTCCGAGATCGCCGACCTCGACGACGCCGACAAGCAGGAATTCCTGACCGACCTCGGCATGGAAGAGCCCGGCCTGAACCGCCTGATCCGCGCCGCCTTCAAGCTGCTGGGCCTGCAGACCTACTTCACTGCCGGCGTCAAGGAAGTGCGCGCCTGGACCATCCATA
Source organism: Noviherbaspirillum soli (assembly GCF_015352955.1). GTDB lineage: Bacteria > Pseudomonadota > Gammaproteobacteria > Burkholderiales > Burkholderiaceae_D > Noviherbaspirillum_A > Noviherbaspirillum_A soli. The sequence continues at coordinate 37,254 of NZ_JACYOX010000002.1, read as the reverse complement.
TCGGCGACACCGCGCCGCAGGCGGCCGGCGTGATCCATACCGATTTCGAGCGCGGCTTCATCCGCGCCCAGACCATCGCCTATGACGACTACATCGCCTGCAAGGGCGAACAGGGCGCCAAGGAAGCCGGCAAGATGCGCGCCGAAGGCAAGGAATATGTGGTCAAGGATGGGGATGTGCTGAATTTCCTGTTCAATGTCTGATCTAGGCTCGCCGCCTGACCACTGCAGGCCGATCCGTTTCGGCTGCATTGATTGAATGAAAAAGCCCTGAGTGTTCAGGGCTTTTTCCCATTCATTTCCGGAGAACTCCGTCTCCGCACAGACTTCAATACCGTACTGGTTTGCGGAGCGCGATCCGCAGGCAAAGGCGCAAGTAGGCGTTTCCAGGCTGTCAGGACGGGCGTTCGCTGCGGACGCCTGTTCCCTTTACTTATTTCGCTTGTGAAAAGCAATCCCGGCGCAGGTCCAATCAAGCCACGTTTCTCAAGCGTCGGGCTTGCCCGCAAGTTGAAAACCTCAATACGTCCAAACAGACGACAGCACACTTCCAACGCAAAAGATGAATCGGATCAACACATCGATGCCGCAATCCAGCAAAGATGCACCAATGACAATGAATACCATTCGGCTTCATCCGGCAATGCCGGCAAATGCCGGGCTTGCTGCCTTCCTGCCCATGCGATTCGGCTTTCCATGACCATTGATACCTCAAAGCCCCACCAGACCAGCGCATATGCAATCGCGCGTGGCGACTCATCAACGCAAGCCCCGCATCGCAGCCCGCATGCAACCCCGGCGGCGATGCACCGCGCTGCCCGCGGCCTGGCAGCCGTGCCCATCCTGCTCGCGCTGCATGCCACCAGCACAGCCGCCGAGCCATCGCTGCCGCCCGATTCCTCATTCAAGGGCGATCTGATCGGCGATGGCCGTGGCGGCGTGGTCGTCAAGCCCTACACGCCGGCGGACGAGGTGCGCGATGGCGGCCGGCTGGAGCCGCGCAGCCTGTCCACCGCCGAGGAAGCCGCTTCCGCCGCACTGCGCAAGTCCTTCCCGCCCGGGCCGATGACGCTGGAAGTCGGCCCAGGCCGCAAGATACGCACCATTGCCGAAGCCGCCAGGCTGGCAAGGGATGGCGATACCATCCTGATCGATCCCGGCGTGTACGGCCGCGATGTCGCGATTTTCACCCAGGACCGGCTGACCATACGCGCCGTCGGCGGCCGCGCCCGGCTCGATGCCGGCGGCGCCAGCGCCGAGGACAAGGCGATCTGGGTGGTGCGCGGCGGCCATATCCAGGTGGAGAACATCGAATTCATTGGTGCACGCTCGTCGGCGCAGAATGGCGCGGGCATTCGTTTCGAGGCGGGCAAGCTGGTGCTGCGCAACTGCCTGTTCCGTGACAACGAGAACGGCATCCTGACCAGTAGCAACCGCAAGGCCGAACTGGAGATCGAAAATTCCGAGTTCGACCACAACGGCACGGTGGAAGGCTATGCGCATCAACTCTATGCCGGCGACATTGCGCGGCTGCGGGTCAGCGGCAGCTACTTCCACCGCACGGTCGGCGGCCATTTGTTGAAGAGCCGCGCCGCCTACAACACCATCATCTATAACCGCCTGACCGATGAGGCCGGCGGCGAAGCCAGTTACGAACTCGAGTTTCCGAACGGCGGCCTGGCCTATGTGGTGGGCAACCTGATCCAGCAGAGCGCCACGTCTCCCAATCCTGCCATCGTTGCGGTGGGCCTGGAAGGCTATCGCTGGCCCAAGAATGCGCTTTACCTGGCCAACAACACCATCGTCGACGACCGCGCCGCGGATGGCGTCTTCCTGCGCGCGGCGCCCGGCCTGCAGGCAATCAAGGCGGTCAACAATCTGCTGGTCGGCGAAGGCAGGCGCGATGCCAGCATCTTTGCCGGCAAGCAGAACCCGCAGCGGCAGCCAGCCGACGGCACCAAAATTGAATCAGGCGGCAACTTCAGCGTCGGCCGCGATGCCTTCGCAGCGCCCGAACGGCTGGACTACCGCATGAGACCGGACTATCCGCTGCCTGGCGCATACCAGCCGCCGGGCACGGCCAACGGCATCGACCTGACGCCGCGCGCGGAATATGCACATCCGGCCGGCACCAGGCGCCTGAATGGCGCGCCTTCGCTTCCAGGCGCCTTCCAGGCCACGGGACGCTGATGCGCGCTGGCAGCGGCCTTGACGGCATCAGCTTGCCTTGCGGCCGCTGCCGGACTTCTTGCCGCCGCCAGACACCTTGTTCTCCGTCGCCCAGGCACGCCGCTCGGCTTCCTTCTCGGGTACGCCCCGCTTCTCGTAGCCTTCTGCAATATGCTCGGCCTGGCGCTTCTGCTTGTCGGTATAGGCCGACTTGTCTCCGGTAGGCATGGTCGTCTCCGTTCATGGGTTGATCGAGATGGAAATTTGGAGAAGTGCTTGACGGCTTTGGTTCCCATGGTGAACCACTTGCCTGCTTTGACACCTAATTGCCATCACCGCATGCACCAACCAGACAAAGGCAAACCATGACCAGCATTCCCGATGACCAGCCGGAGCAGGACATTCCACCTGTCCCGGGGGTTGACCCAGCCGGCGCAGACAGCGCCCCAACATCCGCCGCACCGCAGGCCGACAGCACTGCCGCGTCTGGCGAAACCAGCCTCGCGGATGATGCAATGACGCTGCTGTCGGAGCACAAGGGCAAGCTCGCCATCGGCGTGGCCGCAACGCTGGGCATGATGGTGTATTACGGCTGGCGGGAAAAGCGGCTGGCAAAGACCGATCCGGAGGAATATGCGCGGCTGCAGCGGCTCAAGGCCGTGGTGCGCCATACCGACGACATGCCCAGGACCAGAACCACGCGCAAGGCCGCAGCCCGGCCCGCAGATGCCGCGCAGGCCGGCAATCCCGGCGAATCCGGCGCCGGGCGCCATGACGACGCCGGCAGCGCGCCGGGCAGCGACACTACGCCCGACAAGGCCTGATCAGGCGTGCTGCTCGTTGAGACCGTAATTGATGCTGGCGAAGTGGTTGCGCATCCACTTGTGCGAAGGGTTGCGGGTATCGCGTTCATGCCACAGCATGTCGACGTGCACGATGGGCAGCGCAAACGGCAGTTCCTTGGCCACCCGCGACTCGATCACGCCTGTCGACGCCACCAGATGGCGCGGCACCACCGAGATCAGGTCGGTGCCCGCGACTACCCTGCCCACGGTATAGAACTGATTGACGGTCAGGGCAATGCGGCGCTGCCGGCCCATCGCGGCCAGCGCTTCATCCGCCGGCCCGTGCGCGCGGCCTGAAAAGCTCACCAGCGCATGGTGGGCGGCGCAGTAGCTGTCGATCGTCAGCTCGGTCGACGCCAGTGGATGGTCCTTGCGCATGATGCAGACCGACTCGCTGCTGTACAGGCGCTGGTGGCGGATGGCCGACACCGAACTCTGGCCGCCGCTCAGCTGCGCCACCACGCCCGGAAAATTCCCGATCGCCATGTCGATATCGCTTTGCAGCAGCATGGCGCGCGGGTCGCGCGTGGTCAGCGGCAGCATCCGGATATCCACGCCCGGCGCCTCTTCCTTGATGGCCCGCATCAGCCGCGGCAACAGAAGCGACGCGGTGGAATCCGCCATAGCCAGGCGGAAGGTGGCATGGGTTTCGGAGACATCGAAGTTTTCCGGCGCAATCGCCGCCTCCAGCGACGACAGTGCACTGCGCACCGCAGGCCACAGTTCCTCGGCGCGGGCGGTCGGCTTCATGCCATGCGCGGTGCGCACCAGCAGTTCATCATCCAGTGTTTCGCGCAGGCGCTTCAGGGCATTCGACACGGCTGGCTGGGTAGTGGCCAGGCGCTCGGCGGCACGGGTCAGGTTTTGCTCCGTCATCACGGCGTCGAAGATGCGCAGCAGATTCAGGTCGAAGGTGCGAAAGCTCATGGCAGAGGTGAATGGCTCGGTTATTCAGTTGTCCAGTGGATCCGTGGAGCGGTGGTTCGGCGAAGGGTTTGCAAGCGCAAGCGTGACCGCAACGCGAGTGCCCTGCCCGGCTGCGCTGTCGAGCTGCATGGCGCCGCCGAAAAAGGCGGCGCGCTCGGCGATGCGGCGCAAGCCATGGCTGCGCTGGAGGTCACAGGCAGCCGCGTCGAAGCCAGCGCCATTGTCGGCCACGCTCAGGGTGACCTTCCGTGCCGGACCATCCAGCGCAAGGCTTGCCTGTACCTGGCTGGCGCCGGCATGCAGGCGCACATTCGTGAGCAATTCCTGAAACATGCGAAACAGCGCAACCGCCTGCGCCGGCTCCAGCGCAAGCTCGTCATCGGGCAGCGCAAGCGTTACCCCGATCGCATGACGCTCGCCAAAATCGGCAAGGTATTCTTCCAGCGCCATTTTCAGCCCGACCACATCCAGCGCACCCGGCCGCAACTCGCTCTGGACCTGCCGCGCGGTGCGGGTCAGCCCGGCCAGGATGGCATTGGCCTTTGCCCATTGCTCGGCAGCGCCGGGCGCATCGGCGGGCTGGCGTGCCAGCAGCGCCATGCGCATTGCCAGCGCCGTCAGCGCCGATCCAAACTCATTGTGCAGCGTGCGTGCCAGCTGCAGTTTTTCGAGCTCGCTGACTTCCTCGGCATGGGCCAGCATGGCCCGGAGGCGGGCATTTTCCGTGTCGAGTGCTTCGTTCCTGCCGGATGATGTCATGACATCTCGCCGCACAGGGACGGGCGCTGCTCGTCGATAAACCTGAGCAGCACCTCGGCGGCCAGCGGCTTGACCAGGTGGTGATCAAAGCCGGCGCGCATTGCCCGTTCCCGATCGCTGGACTGGCCATAGCCGGTGACGGCGGCCATCACCATGCGCCGGCCGCCTGCAAGCCGGCGCAGCGCGGGCGCCAGCGCATAGCCATCCATGCCGGGCAGCCCGATATCGGACAACACCAGTTGCGGATGGAACTGCTCTGCAATGTCCAGCGCCGACACACCGTCGGCGGCGGTACGGACCTGGTGGCCGTACAGGCTCAGCAGGTCCGACATGGATGCGCTTGCATCTTCATTGTCATCGACCAGCAGGATGCGCATTGCGGGCTCGTTGTTGGCGCGGATAGTGATTTCTGCTCCTGGAATTCGGTAAGGGAAACGCCGTCGGACGCGCGGCGAACGCCTGCCATTATAGGCTTACCGGATCGACCTGATTGTTTGTCAGCGGCAACTGCACTGACACCACGGTGCCGCCATTGCGTCCCTTGGAGAAGGAGACGGTGCCGCCAAGGAAGGCGGCGCGCTCCTGAAGGCCACGAAGTCCATAGGCGTTGGGCCGGTTGCGGCTTTCGGGCGACAGTCCGATGCCGTTATCGCGCACGGTCAGCGCCACGCGGTCTTCATCCACATCCAGGATGATGTCGACATGGGTGGCCTGCGCATGCTTGACCACATTGTTGAGTATTTCCTGCAGCATGCGGTAGACGGTGATTTCCAGCTTGTGGCCGATGGCGATGTCCTCGTCCGGCAGGCTGAGGTCGTACTCGATGGTGCCGCGCTGCCTGAAGTCATCGATCAACTCATGGATCGCGGCCTTGATGCCGAACAGGTCCAGCATGGTGGGGCGCAATTCGGTCTGCATGCGCCGTGTCGTCGTGACCAGCGAGCGCAGCAGGTTCTGGATCTTGGCCTTGCGCTCGATCCATTGGGTATCGCTGGGAAGCAGCGGGTAAGCGCCTTCCATGTGCATGGACAGGGATGTCAGCGATGCGCCCATGTCGTCATGGAGTTCGCGCGCGATGGCGCGCTTTTCTTCCTCGCGCACCGTTTCCAGATGGTCGGCAAGGCGCCGCAGCGTGGCCGTGCGCCGCGCAACGATCTCTTCCAGCCGCGACTCGCGGGCGCGCAGCGTGTCTTCCGCCTCCTTGCGGCTGCTGATGTCGGTGCTGATGCAGACCATGCCGAGCGCCTCGCCGTCCGGACCCAGCCATGGCGACATGGTTGTCGCAAAGGTTCGTCTCGCCTCCGACGGCCCCACGCCATGCTCCACGGTGAGCGACACCTTTTCCTGGACCACACGCATGTCATCCAGCGCTTCATGGCCCAGGCCGCCAGCGTCGGCCAGCAGGGCGCCCAGCGGCTGGCCGATTGCCTGCTCACGGCTCTTGCCCAGCATGCGCAGGCCCGCAGGATTGGCAAAGACCAGCACGCCATCACGGTTCCTGACGAAGATCGGATCGGCGGTGCTATCACTGACAGCGGCCAGAAGGGACATGGTTTCCGAAAGACCGCTAGTGGCGTGGCGCAGCTCTTGATGCGCGCGGTCGGCAAGGCGGGCAGTCTGCCAGAACATCAGGAGGAGGATGAAGCAGTCTGCCAGCGTCAGCAGGAACACCAGCATCGGCGAGGAATACAGGCTGTGAACCGCGCCCTGATACAGCGCGAAGTTAACGCCAGCCATCGCCAGCAAGGCAAACGGCAAGGCGCGGCGAGGGAGGTGGGCGCCGGCACGGCGTTCGCCTTCCATTCCCGACATCCGGCCGGATAACCCGGTGTCCTTCCCGTCGCGAGCGGATTGATCAGTCACCACGGAAGCATGCGCCTCTCATCTCAACTGTCGATGCCGGTCTGTGAAAGACGCGACAGCAGCGTTTGCAGTTGTGGAAATTCGCTGGTCTTATCGAAAAAAAACTGCACGCCATACTGTTCGCAGATGCGGCGATAGGTACCGCTGACATGGTTGCTCAGCACTATCTTGAGGGTTTTCGCATAAGCCGGATCGGCTGAAAGAACCCGCAACAGATTGATGCCATTGCCCTGGCGCAGCTGAATGTCCAGGATCAGCACGTCGCATGGCTGCTCCTGCAGCATGGACAGGGCCTCGGTTTCGGTCTCTGCGATGCCCAGCAGTCGCAGCTTGGGAATACGCGCAAGGTTTTCACTGATGAGATCGCTGATGATGTGCGAGTCCTCGACCAGCATCACCCGCAACGCCGCCTGCTTCTGTTCAATCAACGATGCATCGCGCTGAGCCGGCATCATGTGCCGGCCTGCGTCGCGTTGAAGCGCTCTCGTTGTATGTTCATGGTCGAGAAGTCTCATCCCGTTTGTATGCCCAGATGTAATTGAGTCAGTTGCGCGGTCATTCATCGCCTGTCCTCCGCGCGTCTCAGTTGAATATTTATAACATTATTCACCGATCGCCCATTGTCTGTATTGAGCAGGTCGCACTCCCGGCCGAAATAGGCCGGCCGCAAAGACCGCCCCTTGCCCCGGCGCTAGCCGATAACGCGCAGCAGCGAAACCAGCAGCGATGCTTCGCCAAGCTCGGCAATGCTGGCGCTGGCTGTCGTGGCCCACGCACCCAGTACTACGCCTGCACTGGCAAGAATACCCCGTGCCAGGCTGGCCTGAGGCTTGCTCGAAAAGATGGCAATGGCGGCCAGCCACGACAGCACAACTGCGATCGCCGAGAAAAGAACCAGTTCCATGATGCGCTCCAAAGGAGGACCACACAGGTTTCCGCACTCTGCGAATAGCATTGGCCCTTGGCAAGAATCGTAGCACCTGGGCAGGTGCGCACATATAGGACAGCCCCCCGACACTTTGTAGGAAAAACGGAAATTTCATGACGCTTACTGTCGAGGTGCATGGAATTTTTGTCCGGCTCTCCGGTCGAACCAGCAAGCCCCTGCAACGCACTGTAACCGAAAGTAAAAAAAGCCACTTTAGGTTTAAAGCATTGAGGCTTGTTGAACTATGGCAGCAATGGTGTACGGTTGGATCGAATGGGATGCAAAAAGATGTTTTGACATGGGATGAAAACGCTACAATCTTCGGCAGAAACTTATGGCTTTTTTCACTACGCGTCGAAGCGTAGTGAACACAAACACTTCGATGCAAACCTGATTTAAAGTCGCAATACCTATGATAAAAATCCTTGTAGTTGACGACCATGCAGTTGTGCGCGCCGGGGTCCACTATTTCATTTCAGAGATTCCCGGCATGGAGATCGCCGCTGAAGCGGGAACGGCCCAGGAAGCCATACGCCTGATCCGGTCCCAGGAATTCGATATCGTCCTGCTCGACATCGCGATGCCTGACAAGAGCGGCGTGGAAGTGCTGAAACAGATCAAGCGCGAAAAACCCGAGTTGCCCGTGCTGATGCTGAGCATGCATCCCGAGAGCCGCTACGCGGTGCAGATTCTGCGCAGCGGCGCCTCGGGTTATGTGCAGAAGGAAGCACTGGCAACGGAACTGGTCAACGCGATCAACACCATTGTTAGAGGCCACAAGTACATCAGCCCTGCGGTGGCTGAACTGCTGACGGCGGACCCGGCCAGCGCGGATACCGAGAAGCCTCTGCATGAAATGCTCTCGGCACGTGAATACCAGATCTTTTACAAGCTGGGCCAGGGTGAGGGCGTAACCAAGATCGCCGACGAGCTATGCCTGAGCGTGAAGACTGTCAGCACCTATCGTTCCCGGGTGCTGGAAAAGATGAACATGACCAATAATGCCGACATCATCTATTACGCGATCAAGCAGAACCTGATCGATTGAGCTTTGCAGGCGAGCGCATGACATTATGCGCTCGCCCGGTTTCTGTCTTATCCCCGCCTGATTTCTTCTCTGCTGCAGAGTCCTACGCCTCCCCCTTCCAGCCTTACACAAATGTCAGCGCAATCCCACAGACAAATGGGATTTACACCGATGCTGCGTTCGCTGACGCTATGCAATGATGCCTTCATGGAAACGTCGAACAAGATCACGGGGGAATCAATCATGGCAAACGTAATGAATGCTTTCGGCACTGCTACGGAACGGGCAGTTGCAAAGCCGGCCATGGCGCCGGTCGCCAGAAAGAAGGCCGAAGGCAAGCCTGCGCAGCCACGCCATCCCGCCGTTGCGCCAGTGCGCATCAGCGCGCTCTATGGCCACAACCCGAAACAGAACCAGCTGCTGAATGCGCTTCCCGAAGAAGACTTCGAACGGCTGCTGCCGCATCTGGAATTCATCTCCATGCCATTCGACATGACGGTATGCGAAGCCGAAACCCAGATGAACCATGTCTACTTCCTGACCAGCAGCGTCGTTTCGCTGCTGTATGAAACCCGCGACGGCGCATCGGCCGAGATTGCCGTGATCGGCAATGAAGGCATCGTCGGCGTGACGCTCTTCATGGGCGGCGGCGCCAGCCCGAACCGGGCAGTGGTCAAGAGCGCCGGCTACGGCTTCCGCCTGAAGGCCAGCGTGTTCATGGAAGAATTCCGCCGCGGCGGCGCATTGCAACAGTCGCTGCTGCGCTATACCAATGCGCTGATTGCGCAGATGTCGCATACCGCCGTCTGCAACCGCCACCATAACGTGATGCAGCAGCTGTGCCGCTGGCTGCTGCTGACGCTGGATCGCCTGCCGTCCAATGAAATGGCCGTGTCCCAGGGACTGATCGCCACCATGCTGGGCGTGCGCCGTGAAAGCGTGACCGAGGCCGCCGGCAAGCTGCAGGATGAAGGCATGATCCAGTACCGTCGCGGACACATCACGGTAATGGACCGCGTGGGCCTAGAAAACCGGGCATGCGAATGCTATGCCGGCGTGAAGAAGGAATACGACCGGCTCAAGTGCAGCCACGCCAAGCAGAAGTAAGCAGGCTACCCTCTGACCGGCTGCGACACTGCCGGCATTGAGAAATGGCGTTGACTTCCCGTCAGGGAGTCAACGCAATTTTTTTGAGCTGCGCATTTTCCAGCAGCCGTACGCCGACGTCAGGCAGTCGGGATGCCTGCACCAGCGCCGCCGCAACCTGCTCAGCATCGATCGGACGCCAGCGCGGCGGCAGCAGCACGCCCAGCCGCTTTCCCAACTCCTCGCCCCAGCGCCACTCGGCACGCTCTCCGAGCAGCAGCGACGGCCTGGCGATGGTCAATGATGGATAGCCCAGTGCCTTCAGGCCATCTTCAAGCTCACCCTTGACCCGGTAATAGAAGTTGGCTGACTGGGCATCCGCGCCCATTGAACTGACCACCAGGAAATGGCTGGCCCCCTGCGTAAGCGCAAGACGCGCCACGTTCAGCACATAATCATGATCCACCCGGCGGAACGCCGCGCCCGAGCCGGCCTGCCGCATCGTGGTGCCGAGCGCGCAGATCACCTGGCTGCAGGCCAGCCAGGCCGGATGGGCTTCCAGGCCATCGAAGTCCACCACCTGCTGCGCCAGCTTGCCCTGTTCATTCCAGGCGGCCGGCACCTGCGCAAGCGGCCGCCGGGTCAGTGTCCTTACCCTGCTCACTGTCGGGTCTGCCATCAGCAGGCGCAGGCATGCGCTGCCAACCAGGCCGGTGGCCCCGACCAGCAGCACGGTCCTGCCACCGGCCGTGCTTGATCCGCTGATTGCTGCGTCATTCATGGGCTGCAACCATACAGGGCTTTGCGGATGAGCGATGGGAGCCGACGCAAAGGAAAGCATGCTTAAGTGGGTTAGCAGACAGAGCGCCGATGGCGCCCCTGCTATAGATGGGCCGTAGCACACGCCACGGAGAATCGAGTATGACCCCGAAACAGCCAATGCCCATCGCCGAGCTGAGCGCGGACGCTTACCGCAAATGCATCATGCGCATCGATGTCGGCATGACCGACACGCACGGCATGACGCCGGAGGAAGAAATGCATCAGGCCATACGCTATGCGGTTGCGAGCGCACGCTGCCTGGAAGCGCGGGTGGTGCTGGAGCGCGCACTCGATGACCTCTCGTTCAACTGACCCCGGGGCAGCCAGCCATATGCCGCCGCGGGCCGGCGTGGCGGCGCCTCATCCCGGCACGCATGCAGGCAGGGAGAAGTCGTAAGCCGGTGATAGAATCCGGCCTTCGCGTCTCTTATGGAACCGCAAGCATGCCCCTGATCAGCCAGCTGGTTTTCTATCCGATCAAGTCCTGCGCAGGCATCAGCCTTTCGAGCGCCACCCTGACTGGCGCCGGCCTGATGCATGAACACATTTACGACAGGGAATGGATGCTGGTGGACGATGCCGGCAACTTCCTCACTCAACGCGAATACCCGAAGATGGCGCTGATCGAGCCGCGCCTGCGCAGCGACACCCTGGAGCTGCGCGCACCCGGCATGCTGCGGCTGGAAATCCCGCTGGACCTTCCCGACCCGGAGCACGCGACAACGCGCGAGGTGAAACTGTGGCAGCACGTGCTGAAAGCCTATGACTGCGACGACCTGACCCGCACCTGGTTCTCCCGCCTGCTCGGCGTATCGTGCCACCTGGTGCGGTTTCATCCGGACGCCCATCATCCTGTCAATCCGGCGCGCACTGGCGGCATGGACATCGGCACCCTGTTTGCCGATGGTTACCCGCTGCTGCTGATTGGCAAGGCCTCGCTGGACGAACTCAACGACCGCCTCCTCGCGCAAGGCCGCGCAGCCCTGACGATGGACAGGTTCCGTCCCAATATCGTGATCGCCGACGCGCCGGCGCATGAGGAAGACCATGCGGCCCGGCTGCTGATTGGAAATAGCGAGATCCGCCCGGTCAAGCCCTGCCCTCGCTGTCCGATTCCCTCGATCAACCAGCAGACCGGCGAACCCGGCCCAGACCCGCTCGACATCCTGCGCACCTACCGGACCGGCGTCGGCGGCATCGATGGCATTGCATTCGGGATGAACTGCATCGTCAGCCGCGGCGAAGGGGAAGTGCTGCGGGTGGGACAGGAAGTGGCACTGGAACTGGCGTTCTGAGGCCAGGCTCGCGTGCCTGCCACCGCAGGCAATGCCAGGGAAAGACGGAACGGCCAGCGGTCCTACTTTCCGGCCTTCTCGTCCTTCTCCGCCTGCAGCCGCTCGTACTTGGCCTGCAATTCCTCGCGGGTCTCGCGCCAGGCAGGATTGAATGGAATGCAGCTGACCGGGCAGACCTGCTGGCACTGCGGCTCGCTGAAATGCCCGACGCACTCGGTGCATTTATGGGGATCGATCTCGTAGATTTCCTCGCCGAGATAGATTGCCTCGTTCGGGCATTCCGGCTCGCAAACGTCGCAGTTGATGCATTCGTCGGTAATCAGCAAGGCCATGACTGGCAACTCCTCATGCCTGGCTCAGGCAGCCTGCTCGGCAATTTTCTGCTTAAGCCATTTTTCCACTGACGGGAAAACGAACTTGGACACGTCGCCGCCCAGCACCGCGATCTCGCGCACGATGGTGCCCGAGATGAACTGGTACTGGTCCGACGGCGTCAGGAACAGCGTTTCCACATCCGGCAGCAGGTAACGGTTCATGCCCGCCATCTGGAATTCATATTCGAAGTCAGACACTGCCCGCAGCCCACGCACGATCACGCGGGCGTCATGGGTGCGCACGAAATCCTTGAGCAGGCCGGAAAAGCTTTCCACCTTCACATTCGGATAGTGACCCAGCACCTCGTTGGCAATGGTCAGTCGCTCTTCCAGCGAAAAGAACGGCCGCTTGGCCTTGCTGTCGGCAACCCCGACCACCAGCGTGTCAAACAGACCCGACGCGCGGCGCACCAGATCTTCATGTCCACGTGTCAGCGGATCGAACGTTCCCGGATAAATGGCTGTGACCATGATGGCTCCCTAAATTGAACGCGCATTATGCCTGATTAAGCAGCAGGTTGAAGAGTGAAAAGATGGTAATGAACCATGCCTGCGCGATCCGACCGCAGCAGTTGCCATCCCTGCAGCCATTCGGGCAGCGGCGCGGTGTCGAGCGCCATCTCGGCTTCGACATAGACCAGCCCGCCTGGCGTCAGCAGGCGTTCGCATAGCGGGAGCATACGCTGCAGCCAATTCTGATGGTAGGGGGGATCCAGGAAAATCAGGCCGAACCGGGTATCGGACTGGGCCATCGCAGCCGCGGTGGCCAGCGCGTCGCCGCGCCGCACTTCCACCTGGTCAGCCTTGAGCTTGTCGCAAATGGCCTGCAACTGGCGCGCCGCCGCCGGCTGCGACTCCACCATCAGCACCCGCGCCGCGCCGCGGCTGGCCGCTTCCAGGCCGAGCCCGCCGCTGCCGGCAAACAGGTCCAGGCACTGCAGGTCGTGCCAGTCGCGGTCCAGCAGATGGTCGAGCCAGTTGAACAGGGTTTCGCGCACGCGGTCGGGCGTGGGCCGCAAGCCCTCGGCATCCATCACCGGCAGCGGCGTGCGCTTCCACTGGCCGCCGATAATGCGCACCTGGCGCGGCGCATGGCGTGGCGCGGCGGTTGCCTGGCGCGATGCGCCGGTACGATGATGCTTCATGGCTTCTGCATGCCGACCACGACAGTGACCAGGCGGTCATCCGCGATCTTGCGGCCGAACGCGGCACGGATGTCGGCGATGGTGACCTTTTCCACGTTGGCGGTCCAGGTGTCGAGATAGTCCAGCGGCAAGCCATAGAAGCCGATGACGGCCAGGTTGTCCAGGATCTTGCGGTTGCTGTCGATGCGCAGGGCAAAGCCGCCGATCAGGTTGTCCTTGGCCGCCTTCAGTTCGGCTGCGGTGGGTCCGTTGCGCAGATAGTCGCCCAGCGTATCGCGCGCCACCTTCAGCGCGGTGGCGGTTTCCGCCTTCTGCGTCTGCAGGCCGATCTGGAACGGGCCGGGTTGGGCCAGCGGGCTGAAATAGCTGTAGACGCTGTAGGCCAGGCCGCGCTTCTCGCGCACTTCGCGCGTCAGGCGCGAGACGAAGCCGCCTCCGCCAAGAATGTAGTTGCCCACGGTCAGCGCAAAGAAATCCGGGTCGCCGCGCTGCAGGGAAGGCGCGCCGATCAGCACATGCGACTGCGAGGCCGGATGCGCAATCCACTCTTCCCTTGCCTGGGCCGGCGGCGTGGCAGGCAGCGGCGGCAGCGCGCTGCCCTGCGGCAAGCGGCGCGTCAGCTGCTGCGCGATCGCATCGGCCTGCTCGCGCGACACGTCGCCTATCAGCGCCACCACCGCATGATTGGCGACATAGTGGGCGGCATGGAATGCCACCAGGTCTTCACGGTTGATGGACTCGATCGATTCCACCGTTTCCTCGCGGCCATAGGGATGCTCGCCGTAGGCGGTCCGGGAAAAGGTGCGCTGTGCAATCACTTCCGGCCGGGTCAATCCTTCGCGGATCGACGCCGCCACGCGCGCCTTGTCGCGCTCCAGCAGGTCGGCCGGATAGCTGGGCTGGGCCAGCAGGCGCCCGAGCAGCTGCACCGCTTCATCGCGTTCTGCCCTGGAAGACAGGGTGCGCAGCGAGGCGCCGGCGCGGTCGCTGCCGCCGCCACCGCCGCGCTGGGCGGCGATATTGGCGAAGGCTTCCGATATCTGCGCCTCCGTCAGCGCCGGCTCGACCGTGCCGTCATCGAGCTTCGCCTCGCGCAGTCCGCGCGCCAGCATCGCATTGGCCAGGCCCGACACGCCGGTCTTGGCCTGCGGGTCGCGGCGCGAGCCGGCATCGAATTCCACGCTCATGTCCACCACCGGAATCGCATGGCTCTCGACGAAGTAGACGCGGGCGCCGTTGGCCAGCGTCCAGTGCTCGATCTTGAGGGCGGCATGGGCGGCGCCAACGGACAGGGTCAGCAGCAATGCGAGGAAAAACTTGTGCATGAAAGAGATCTTGTTTGGCATGAAGTCATGTCCTCAGTGGCGCAGGCCGGCGGGCGGCGCTGCGGGCTTCTTGTCAGCCAGGGGCAATGGCACCAGGGTGGCCACGGTCAGCTGGTCATCGTTGAAATACTTGGCCGCCACCGACTGCACCTGCTGCGCCGTGACCTGGCCCAGCTTTTCAATGATGCGGTCGATCTGCCGGTGGGAAATGCCGGTCATTTCCATCACGCCGATCTCCATCGCCTGGCCGAAGATGGAGTCGCGCTTGTAGATCTGGCTGGCGATCAGCTGGTTCTTCACGCGCCTCAACTCATCCTCGGTCACGCCTTCCTGGGCAATGCGCTGCACTTCAGCGCGCAACAGCTTTTCCAGCTGCTCGGTGCTGGTGCCGGCGGCTGGCACGCCATCGAGCACGAACAGCACCGGGCCGCGCGCATTGGCCGAATAGCTGGCGCCGACCGAGTTGGCGACCCGCTCGGTGCGCACCAGGCGCGCCGGCAGCCGCGCATTGTCGAAGCCGTCCAGCACCGCCGACAGCACGTCGAGCGCATGCACGTCGTCATCCTTTTCCACATCGCGCAGGGTCGGCGCCTTGAATGCCAGCGCCACATAGGGATTTTCCGCGGGCGCCTTGACCGTGATCCGCCGGATGCCTTCCTGCACCGGCTCTTCCTGCGGCTTGGTGACCGGGATGCGCTTGGGCGCGATCTTGCCGAAATGCTTTTCCGCCAGCGCCCTGACCTGCTGCGCATCGACATCGCCGGTGACGACCATGGTGGCGTTATTGGGCGCGTAGAAGCGATCATGCCAGGCGCGGGCATCGTCCACGGTCATGTTCTGCAGGTCATTCATCCAGCCGACGATGGGATGGTGATAGGGATGGGCCTTGAAGGCGGCCGCGTTCAGGGCTTCATTGAGCTTGCCCTGGGGCTGGTCGTCGGTGCGCAGGCGCCGCTCTTCCATCACCACCCGGATTTCACGCGAGAATTCTTCCTTGTCGAACACCAGGTTGGCCATGCGGTCCGCTTCCAGCGCCATCACCGCCTCCAGCCGCGACTTCTCGATCTGCTGGTAATAGCCGGTGTAATCCTTGCTGGTGAAGGCATTTTCGCGCCCGCCCAGCGCGGCCACCCGCGCGCTGAACTCGCCGGGCTTCAGGCTCTTGGTGCCCTTGAACATCATGTGCTCCAGCGCATGGGCCACGCCGGTGGTGCCGTTCAATTCATCCATGGAACCGATGCGGTACCAGATCATGTGGGCCGCGGTCGGGGCGCGATGATCCTCCTTGACGATGATCTTCATGCCATTGTCCAGCATGAATTCCTGCGCCGGCTCGGCTGCGGCCAGCGAGCAGATGGCCAGCATGCAGGCCGAGGCGATTGCCTTGATACGAAATTTCATAGTCTCGCTCTGCTAGAATAGAGAACCCGATTTTCCACGCCGCATGCGGCTCTGGCGTTCCGAAAAACAAGGCACTGATTGTATCCGCTTGCAGCCATCCCGGTTGCCTGGCGCCATTGACCGCAACGACTCCCGATCCGATGTTCAGTTTCTTCAAGCGCAAACCCAAAGACACGCCCACCGATACCGAGACTGCGCCGCCAGCGACCGCACCGGCCCCGGCGCCTGCCCCGCCAGCTGCGCCCACTGCGCCAGCCCTGGCCCCGCAAGCCATTCCCGAGCCCGCCGCCGCTGCGCCGCAGGCAGTCGTGGTGCCGGTGGAAACGCCTGCCGAAACGCGGCAATCGTGGATGAGGCGCCTGAAGGCCGGCCTGTCCAAGACCTCGACCAATCTGACCACCCTGTTCGTCGGCGCCCGCATCGACGACGAACTCTATGAAGAGCTGGAAGCGGCGCTGCTGATGGCCGATGCCGGCGTGGAGGCGACCCAGTTCCTGCTCAATGGCCTCAAGCGCCGGGTCAAGGAACAGAAGCTGACCGACGCTGCCCAGGTCAAGACCGCGCTGCGGGCATTGATGGTGGAACTGCTCACGCCGCTGCAGAAGCCGCTGGTGCTGGGACGCGAGCAGCCGCTGGTGCTGATGATTGCCGGCGTCAACGGCGCCGGCAAGACCACCACCATCGGCAAGCTGGCCAAGCACATGCAGGCGCATGGCCAGTCGGTGCTGCTGGCCGCCGGCGACACCTTCCGCGCGGCGGCGCGCGAGCAGCTCACGGTCTGGGGCGAGCGCAACAACGTCACCGTCATTTCCCAGCAGTCGGGCGACCCGGCCGCGGTGGCCTTCGACGCGGTGCATTCGGCGCAGGCCAGAAAGACCGACGTGGTGATGGTCGACACCGCAGGCCGCCTGCCGACCCAGTTGCACCTGATGGATGAACTGAAGAAGATCAAGCGCGTGATCGGCAAGGGCATGGCTTCGGCCCCGCATGAAGTGCTGCTGGTCATCGATGGCAACACCGGCCAGAACGCGCTGGCCCAGGTGCAGGCGTTCGACGATGCGCTCGGCCTGACCGGCCTGGTCATCACCAAGCTCGACGGCACCGCCAAGGGTGGCGTGCTGGCGGCGATCGCCAAGGTGCGGCCGGTGCCGGTCTATTTCATCGGCGTAGGCGAGAAGATCGAGGATTTGCAGCCCTTCAATGCCGAAGACTTTGTCGACGCGCTGCTGAGCTGACGCGCATCCGGGGAAGCGATTACACATGGCCATGATCGAATTTCACGATGTCTCCAAGCTGTATCCGGGCGGATCGGCTGCCCTGTCGGAGGTGTCGCTGTCCATTGCCAGCGGTGAACTGGTGTTCCTGGCCGGCCCGTCCGGCGCCGGCAAGTCCACGCTGCTGAAGATGATTGCCGCCATCGAACGGCCCAGCGCCGGCCGGGTGCTTGTCAATGGCCAGGAAGTCAGCAGCATCAGGCAGCGCGGCCTGCCGTATCTGCGCCGCAAGCTCGGCCTGATCCTGCAGGAACAGCGCCTGCTGATGGATCGCAATGTGCTGGCCAATGTGATGCTGCCGCTGGTGGTCGCCGGCATCGCCGGCGAGGATGCGGAAAAGCGCGCCCGCGCCGCGCTGGGCAAGGTCGGGTTGCTGTCCAAGGCGGCCAGCATGCCGCTGAGCCTGTCGGGCGGCGAGCAGCAGCGGGTAGCGATCGCGCGCGCCATCGTGCACCGGCCGCAGGTCATCATCGCCGACGAGCCGACTGCCAACCTCGACCGCGACAGCGCCAACCTTGTGCTGTCGACGCTGAAGGCATTCCATGGCGCCGGCGTGACCTGCGTGATATCGACCCACGATGAATATTTTCTGGATCGCGCCGACCGCGTGATTTATCTGAGCCAGGGCCGGGTCACCGAAGCCTGGCGGCGTAATCCGGTGGAAGAGGATGTGGCATGAAAGTGTGGTTGCGACAGCATGTGTTTGCCCTGAAGGGCGCGATTCCGCGTCCGGGACGCGGCTTTGGCAGCTTCGCCTTCAATGTGCTGGTGGTGGCGATCGCGCTGGCCCTGCCCTTCGCCGGCCTGACTGTGCTGGAAAACATGCGGCCGGTGTCGGCCCAGTTGGCGGTCGAACCGGAAATCAGTGTTTTCCTCTCGATGGACACGCCGCGTCCGCGCGCCTCGGCGCTGGCGCCGGAAATCCAGCGGGTGCTGCAGGCCAGCCAGACCGGCGGCACCATCGAATTCATCCCCCGGGAAAATGCATTGAGCGCGCTGAAGGAACGCAGCGCCATTGCCGACGCAGTCACCACGCTGGGCAATAATCCGCTGCCGGACAGCTATGTGCTCAAACTGGCCGGCTTCGAGAATGCGCAGGAGGCCCGTCGCGTGGACGACATCGCAGTACAGATCAAGGCATTGCCGGGCGTGGAATATGTGCAGGTGGATTCGGCCTGGGTACAGCGGCTGTCGGCATTGCTCAATGTCCTGAGAATGGCGCTGCTGTTCCTGGCAGCCACGCTGGGCGTGGTGGTGGTGGCGGTGGTGTTCAATACCATAAGGCTGCAGGTAATGACGCAACGCGAGGAAATCGAGGTGTCGCGGCTGGTTGGCGCCACCGACGGCTTCATCTGCCGGCCCTTCTATTACAGTGGCGCGCTGCTCGGGCTGGCTGCCGGTGCGCTTGCGCTAGGCGTGGTGGCCCTGGGCATGCGTCCGCTGAATGCCGCCATTGCGGAATTCGCCCGGCTCTATGCGTCCGAATTCCAGTTGCTGCCGCTGGGCTGGCTGCTGACCGCGGTCTTGCTGCTGCTGAGTGCATTCCTGGGCCTGTGCGGCGCGATGTTATCGGTTCGGCGTCATCTCGGGCGCGCTAACTGAACATTGCCGGGAACAATTGCAGAGCGGGCGGGTCACAGTAAGGCAACTTCTTCAGCGGTTTTCTTTCTTGTCCGTTACCAACGTCTATCTCGTTCATCCAGTGTAAACATTTGCTATGTCGATCAACCTGGTGCGTTGATCGATTCGTCATATCCCCCCATACAGCGGTCGGGCCGGCAAACTTTCGGCTTGGTCTGGGTTCTAAAATTTCAGCAAGACTGTGTATCTTTCGCGGATTGTCGATAGGTTTTTCCCTATCCTTTCGGTTGGAATAGCCGATTAGCAGTCCGGATGCGGGAGTGCTAATATAGAACCTGCAAAAGATTTCGTTTAGTCAAGACAAATTTACGTCTAGTTAGCAAGGAGAAAGCATGAAAGCATCGACCTCGTCGGATGCGATAGTAGCTGCAGGCCAAAATGCACTGGCCCTCGGTTTCTCTGGCAATCTGGGCAATATCGACGCGTATATTTCCGCGGTAAACCGCCTGCCCATGTTGACGCAGGAGGAGGAAGTGTCCCTGGCGCGTCGCTGGCGTGACAGCAATGACCTCGCTGCGGCCCAGGGCCTGGTGCTGTCGCACCTGCGGCTGGTGGTATCGATCGCGCGCGGCTATCTGGGTTACGGCCTGCCGCACGCCGACCTGATCCAGGAAGGCAATATCGGTCTGATGAAGGCAGTCAAGCGTTTCGATCCGGACCAGGGCGTTCGTCTGGTGTCCTATGCGATGCACTGGATCAAGGCCGAAATGCATGAGTACATCCTGAAGAACTGGCGGCTGGTCAAGGTGGCAACCACCAAGGCGCAGCGCAAGCTGTTCTTCAATCTGCGCAGTCACAAGGAAGGCCTGGACTCGATGACGCCGGCGCAGGTGGACGCGCTGGCCAAGACGCTGAATGTGAAGCGCGAGGAAGTGATCGAGATGGAAACCCGGCTGTCCGGCCGCGACATCGCGCTGGAAGCGCCGACGGATGACGAGGACGACAAGTTCTCGCCAATCGCCTACCTGTCTTCCGATAACTCGGAACCCAGCAAGGTGCTGGAAGCGCAGGCGTTCGACCGGCTGCAATCGGAGGGCCTGGCCAGTGCTCTGGAGAAGCTCGATCCGCGTTCCCGCCGCATCGTCGAGGCGCGCTGGCTGGCCAATGACGACGGTTCAGGCGCAACCCTGCATGAACTGGCGGATGAGTTCGGCGTGTCGGCCGAGCGCATCAGGCAGATCGAAGCGGTCGCGCTGAAGAAAATGAAGGGCAGCCTGGCCAGCTACGTCTGACGTCAGGCCGGGCTGGAAACAGCCGCATGAAAAAAACGCCATGTGCCGCAAGGCCATGGCGTTTTTCATTGTCGGCTTACTTGCCCGAGAGCAGCGCCTTCAGATCATGCACGACGGGCTCAGTCCCCTGCCCG
Organism: Noviherbaspirillum soli; assembly: GCF_015352955.1. Classification (GTDB taxonomy): domain Bacteria; phylum Pseudomonadota; class Gammaproteobacteria; order Burkholderiales; family Burkholderiaceae_D; genus Noviherbaspirillum_A; species Noviherbaspirillum_A soli. The sequence goes on along the minus strand of NZ_JACYOX010000002.1, from coordinate 17,008 downwards.
TGCCGGACGAACAGCCTGACCCTGCCCTGCGGATCGAACACATAGCTGGCCGCGGTGTGGTCCATGGTGTAGCTGTCGGCCGACTTTCCCGGCACCTTCTGGTAGAACACCTTGAATTCCTTGGCCACCCTGGCAGTGGCTTCCTGATCCCCTGACAAGGCAATGAAGCGTGGATCGAAGGATGACACGTAGGACTTCAGCAGTTCGGGCTTGTCGCGCTCGGGATCGAGCGTGACGAATATTACCTGGACACGATCCGCATCCGGCCCCAGTTCCTTCATCGCCGCCGCCATTTCGGAAAGCGTGGTCGGGCATACATCGGGGCAATGGGTATAGCCGAAGAAGACGACCACCGCACGGCCCTTGAAGTCGGCCAGCGTGCGCGGCTTGCCGTCCTGGTCAGGAAGGGCAAAGTCGCGAGCGTAGCCGAGACCGGTCACGTCGCTGTTCTTGAACGTCTTGCTGGCTGGCGTCAGGCTCATCTGGCCGCCCTCGCTGCCGGGCTTGTCGGAACAGCCGGCCAGCGCCGACAGCAAAAGCAATGCAGGAAGTATCAGTCGCATCTCAGAACGGCAGGTAATGGTCAGCCAGCAGCGCGGCAAACAGCAGTGACAGGTAGATGATGGAATAGGCAAAGGTCTTGCGGGCGACGATGTCGCTGTAGTGGCGGTAGATGCGCCACGCATGCCACAGGAAGATCGCGCCCAGCACGGCGGCGCTGGCCAGATAGAGCAGCCCGCTCATGCGCACCGCATAAGGCAGCATGGTGGTGGCGACCAGCGCAATCGTATACAGCCAGATATGAAACTGCGTCAGCTTCATGCCATGCGTCACCGGCAGCATGGGCAAGCCGGATTTCGCATAGTCGTCACGACGGTAAAGGGCCAGCGCCCAGAAATGCGGCGGCGTCCAGATGAAGATGATCAGCACCAGGATCCAGGCCTGCATCGGCACATCATTGGCGATGGCGGCCCAGCCCAGCGCCGGCGGCATGGCGCCCGACAGGCCGCCGATCACGATGTTCTGCGGCGTGGCTGGTTTCAGGATGATGGTATAGATCACCGCGTAGCCGACGAACGTGGCGAAGGTCAGCCACATGGTCAGCGGATTGACCAGGGTATAGAGCACCCACATGCCGGCGCCGCCGATGATCCCTGAAAACAGCAGGGTTTGCGGCACCGTGATTTCGCCGCGCGCCATCGGCCTGCGCGCAGTGCGCGCCATGCGGGAATCGATTTCGCGCTCGACCAGGCAGTTCACCGCAAATGCGGCGCCGGCCAGCAGCCAGATGCCGGCTGTGGCTGCGACGACCACGCGCCAGTCGGGCAAGCCGGGGGTAGCCAGAAACATGCCGATGACTGCGCAGAACACAGCCAGTTGCGTCACACGCGGCTTGGTCAGCGCCCAGTACTGGGCGACGCGATTGGGAGTTGCGGTCAGCGTAGTCATCCTTGGAATTCGTCCGTGGAACGGAAATCGGGCAGCTTGTTGGCAATCAGGCAGGATAGGCGCTGCTGGCGGTCCTGACAGGCCTGATTCCGGCGGAAAGAGTAGCCTTGTAGTTTAACATGACCGTCAAAACGACGAGCGCCGCCGCGCCGCCGTTGTGCAACACCGCGATTGCCAGCGGCCATTTCAGGAAAACCGTGGCCATGCCGATGCAGAATTGCGCCAGCACGCCAAGGAGCAGCCAGCGCCCGGCACGTTGCAGGCCGTCGATGCGCATCGCCTTGTGGCCCAGCCAGCCGAGATAGGCGACGACGACGAAGGCAAAGCTGCGGTGGGTCCAGTGGATCGCGGTGAGGGCGTCGAACGGCAGGTAGTCGCCGCCGGCAGTCATGCCGAGTTCACGCCACAGCGTGAAGCCATGTTCGAAGTCCATGCGTGGCAGCAGCTTGCCGTGGCACAGCGGAAAATCGGTGCATGCCAGCGCCGCGTAATTGGTGCTGACCCAGCCGCCAAGGCCGATCTGCAAGGTAAGAATCGCCAGCCCGACGACGGCCGCGGCCCGCAGGCCAGGCGCTGCTGCCACCGGCGCATGCGCGCTTTGCCGCGCCGCCAGCCAGGTCAGGAGGCCCAGCAGGGTCATGCCCAGCAGCAGGTGCACGGTCACGATGATGGGCTGCAGCTTCATGGTGACCGTCCATGCGCCGAATGCGCCCTGCAGGCAGACGAAGCCGAACAGCAGCGTTGGCAACAGCGGCGAATAGGTGGCGTCCGTGCGCCGCGATTTCAGCCAGCGCAGCCACGCCACCACCATCATCGCCACGATCAGGACACCCACGCCCATGGCCAGGTAGCGGTGAATCATCTCGATCCAGGCCTTGACCACCGTGACCGGGCCATGCGGCATGGCGGCTTCGGCCGCGCTGATGCTGGAATGGGCCTGCACCGGGTTGGCGTGACCATAGCAGCCGGGCCAGTCCGGGCAGCCCAGGCCGGAATCGGTCAGGCGGGTGAAGGCGCCGAACATGATCAGATCGAAGGTCAGGAACAGCGTGACCCAGGCAAGCTTGCGGAACTTGTTGGCGTCTTTGGAAGCCCACACCACCGCCAGCGGCAACATGGCGGCCAGCAGGCCGAGGATGGCGAGTTGGATCAGCATGTCCTTACCCTATGCTGGAAGCGCGCAGCAGCTTGGAAATATCCTTCTTCATCCTGTTCGGATCGGGATTTTTCGGAAAGCGCATCATCAGGTTGCCCAGTGGGTCGATCATGTAGACATGGTCGGCGATGCCGGCGCCCTGTTCCACCGGCAGCCATTGCTTCAATTTTGCCGGATCGGCGCGCAGCACCCGCGTGCCGTCGAATTCGCGCAGCAGCACGGTATCGACCGGCTTGTCGTCCGTGACCAGCCATACGCGCTCGATGCGGTCCATTTCCTTGCCGGTGGTCAGGCGCAGCTGGCGCTGCTGGAACAGCTTGGTGCGGCAGCTATCGGGGCAATCGCCGCTATCGGCCTGCAGCATGATCCACTTGCCCTTGTAGGCATCGAGTTCCGTCGGCTTGCCGTCCAGGGAAGCCGAGCCCAGGCTGGGCATGGGATGCTTGCGCGGATCGACCAGCTCGCCATAGTTGGTGCGGCTCTGCGGCTTGATCACGAAATAGGTGAGGTAAGACGCGATCATGGGCGAGGCGCAGATCAGTACCACCAGAAACAGCTTCCAGCGGCCGGTGGCTTTCGATTTATTGGCTTCCACGTTTGAATCCTGTGACAACGAAAAAAATAAGGGCGGTGCCGGCCAGCGCGAACCACTGGAAGGCATACCCCCAGTGCTTGTCCACGCCCTGCGACGGCCTGGGCCATGCCCGCACCAGGCCATCGCCGGCGTCGCTGGTCTGCTCGACAATGAACGGCGCGAACGCCAGGCCGCTGGCCTTGGCCATGTCGGCAACATCGAGGTTCTGCACGATGGCGCCGGGCCGGATGGCAGCCGCCTCGCCCAGCTGCAGAAGGCGCCCGGCATGCTGGCGCACGATGCCGGTCAGTTCAACCGTGCCGGCCGGCGTGGCAATGTCGGGAAGACGACTACGGTCGGCGAGATTGCGTTCCACCCAGCCGCGCGCAACCATGATATGGCGGCCGGACCCGGCAATTTTCAATGGCGTCATCACATAAAAGCCGGCCTTTCCTTCATGGGGACGATTATCGAGGTAAATCGTCCAGCCTGCCTCAAACTCGCCTTTCAGCACCACCTTGCGGAACTCGAGCGCATCGACATCGGCCTGCTGCAATGCCTTGTCATCCAGCCGCGCCGGCGGCGCAGCGTCGCGTTCGCTGATCCTGCGCTCGATCGCTTCCTTTTCATGGGCGCGGCGGACCTGCCACTGTCCCAGTGACAAGCCAATGGCAACGACGACCAGCGTCGCGATGAAAGGCAGCAGCCGGAAGCGAAAACTGAATGGCATTACAATGAGCCCTGTTTGACTTTCCCTACCAGGCGCATGCGTCCCATGTGCCGCACTCCCAACGCCGTCATGAAAATCATCGTTGCCATCGGCTTCATCCTCATCATCGGCAGCCTGGGCTCCGCTCTGTTCTTTCTGATGCGGGACAAGGGCTCGACCAATCGTACAGTGCGCGCCCTGGCTTTCAGGGTTGGTTTTTCAATCACGCTGTTTGTGCTGCTGCTGGTGGCGCACTACCTGGGCTATATCCAGCCTACCGGCATCGGCCTGCGCTAGAACCCTTGAGATGCCGCGGCCTGAAATTTGCCATGACCGCAGCCCTCAGTAAAAAAGCCGCACCGAGGTGCGGCTTTTTTTGGCAGAGCGGTATTCAGAGCCAGTACACCACGACATACAGCCCCAGCCACACCACGTCGACGAAGTGCCAGTACCAGGCGGCGCCTTCGAACGCGAAGTGGTGTTCAGGCGTGAAGTGCCCCTTCATCACGCGGTACAGCACGACGGCCAGCATGATGGCGCCCATGGTCACATGGAAACCGTGGAAGCCGGTCAGCATGAAGAAGGTGGAGCCATAGATGCCCGAGGTGAGCTTCAGGTTCAGTTCGCTGTAGGCATGCATGTATTCGTAGACCTGGAAGCCCATGAAGACTGCGCCAAGCAGGATCGTGGCAGCCAGCCAGAAAGCGGTCTTGCTGCGGTGGCCTGCGCGCAGCGCATGGTGGGCAATGGTCAGGGTCACGCCGGAAGTCAGCAGCAGCGCGGTGTTGATGGTCGGAATCGGGAACGGACCCATGGTGCGGAAGCTTTCCACCGTGCCGCCCGGGCCGGCATTGCCCCACTGCGCGGAGAAGTCGGGCCAAAGCACCTTGTGGTCGAGATCGGCCAGCCAGGGCATGGAGATGGTGCGTGCATAGAACAGCGCGCCGAAGAAAGCGGCGAAGAACATCACTTCGGAGAAGATGAACCAGCTCATGCTCCAGCGATAGGAGACGTCGATGCGCTTGCTGTAGAGACCGCCTTCGGACTCGGCGATGGCGTCGCCGAACCAGCCGTACAGCACGGCCAGGAAGGCCAGGATGCCTGCGATGTTGACATAGGGCGCCCAGCTCGCGCCGTTGACCCAGCCGGATGCGCCGATCATGGTGACGAGAAGCGACATGCCTGCCAGCATGGGCCACCGGGATGGACCTGGCACAAAGTAATATGGTGCGCTACCGCCGTGTTGATGAGTACTCATATCCCCCTCCAATATGCAAATTCAATTCTGCTTAGATCGTTATTCAACGCTTACGCCACGACCATTCTGACGATGATGATCAGTATGGCAATGAACAGTGCCGCCCCGATCAGCCCGGCAATGATCACGTGCACCGGATTGAGCTCTGCCGCATCCTGTTCATAGTCCCGCCTCTTGCGCACCCCGAAGAAAGACCAGAAAACGGCTTTCATCGTGGCTGCAAACGATGCCTTGCGTCGCGTTACTTGTTGTTCTTCATTCATGTCAGCACTGTCTCGTCAGCCGGCGGTCTTGGCGCTGCCGCCGATCTCGAAGAAAGTGTAGGACAAGGTAATCGTTTTTACATCCCTCGGCAGCGCCGGATCGATATAGAACAGCACCGGCATCTGCTTTGCCTCATTGGCTTTCAGCGTCTGCTGCTGGAAACAGAAGCACTCGACCTTCTTGAAATGCGCGCTGGCCTGCTGCGGCGCATAACTGGGGATTGCCTGCGCATCTATGCTGCGCGACTGGGTATTGACCACTTCATAGACAACCTGCGCCATTTCGCCGGGATGCACCTGCATGCTCGACACGGTGGGCCGGAAGCGCCATGGACCCTGCGCATTGGCATCGAACTCGATGGTGACGGTACGGGTCTTGTCGACCTGGGTATTGGCCGGCCGCTCGACGGTGCTGTCCTTTTGCGTGAGCAGGTTGACCCCGGTCAGCTCGCAGATCTGCCGGTACACCGGGATCAGCGCATACCCGAAGCCGAACATCATGACGGCCGCCACCACCAGCTTGCTCAGCGTGCTGGCATTGAGCTTCTTGGTGTCACTGTCGTGGGGAGGCTGAGTCATGAGACGAACCAGGCGCGCTTGACGAATACGGCGATAAAGAATCCCAGCGCGACCAGGACCAGGATCAGTGCCGTCCTGAGGTTGTTCGGCTTGTTGGGATTGGGCATGAGCTGAGAAAGGCGGGCTTGCGCCCGCCCTGTTCCTTACTTGACCAGCGGTGGGGTTTCAAAGGTGTGGAACGGCGCCGGGCTGGGCACGGTCCACTCCAGGCCTTCCGCGCCATCCCAGGGCTTGGCAGGCGCCTTCTCGCCGCCACGGATGGACGGCAGCACCACGAACAGCAGGAAATACACCTGGGCCAGACCGAAACCGAAGGCGCCAATCGACGCGATCATGTTGAAGTCGGTGAACTGGGCCGGGTAATCGGCATAACGACGCGGCATGCCGGCCAGTCCCAGGAAGTGCATCGGGAAGAAGGTCACGTTGAACGTCACCAGCGACACCCAGAAATGGATCTTGCCGCGGGTTTCGTTGTACATGTAGCCAGTCCACTTCGGACCCCAGTAGTAGAAGCCGGCAAACAGCGCGAACAGCGAGCCCGCCACCAGCACGTAGTGGAAGTGGGCAACCACGTAGTAGGTGTCATGCACCATGATGTCGATCGGGGTGACGGCCAGGATCAGGCCGGTGAAGCCGCCCATGGTGAACACGAAGATGAAGCCGATGGCAAACAGCATAGGCGTTTCGAAGGTCATCGAACCGCGCCACATGGTGGCAACCCAGTTGAAGATCTTCACGCCGGTCGGGACCGCGATCAGCATCGTGGCATACATGAAGAACAGCTGCGCCGTCACCGGCATGCCGGTGGTAAACATGTGGTGCGCCCAGACGATGAAGGACAGGATCGCGATCGATGCGGTTGCATACACCATCGATGCATAGCCAAACAGGGTCTTGCGGGCAAATGCCGGGATGATGTGCGAGATGATGCCGAAGGCCGGCAGAATCATGATGTACACCTCGGGATGACCGAAGAACCAGAAGATGTGCTGGTACATCACCGGGTCACCGCCGCCGGCGGCGTTGAAGAAGGAGGTGCCGAAGTGACGGTCGGTCAGGGTCATGGTGATGGCGCCCGCCAGAACCGGCATCACGGCGATCAGCAGGTAAGCGGTGATCAGCCAGGTCCAGCAGAACATCGGCATCTTCATCAGGGTCATGCCGGGAGCGCGCATGTTCAGGATGGTGACGATGATGTTGATCGAGCCCATGATGGACGACGCGCCCATGATGTGCATCGCGAAGATGCCCATGTCCATGCCGACGCCCATCTGGGTCGACAGCGGCGCATACAGCGTCCAGCCGGCGGCGGTGGCGCCGCCCGGCATCAGGAAGGACGTTGCCAGCAGGATCGCGGCAGGAGGCAGCAGCCAGAACGAGAAGTTGTTCATCCGGGCGAAGGCCATGTCGGAAGCGCCGATCTGCAGCGGCACCATCCAGTTCGCAAAGCCCACGAAAGCCGGCATGATCGCGCCGAACACCATGATCAGGCCGTGCATCGTGGTCAGCTGGTTGAAGAACTGCGGCTCGAAGAACTGCAGGCCGGGCTGGAACAGCTCGGTGCGGATGCCCAGCGCCAGCACGCCGCCGGACAGCAGCATGATGAACGAGAACCACAGGTAAAGCGTGCCGATGTCCTTGTGGTTGGTTGCGAACAACCAGCGGCGCCAGCCATGCGGATGATCGTGCGCGTGGTCGTGTGAGTGATCGTGTACGTGATCAACAACGGTTGTGCTCATCTCAGACTCCTAGATTTCGATTACTTGCGCGCAGCCACGACTTCGGCCGGTTGTACGATGTTTTCCGACGGCTTGTTGGACCAGCTGTTACGGGTATAGGTGATCACGGCGGCGATGTCGGTGTCGGACAAAACCGATTTCCATGCCGGCATCGCGTTCTTGCCGTTGAGCAGGATCTCGATCTGCGGACCCTTGGGACCGTTCACGATCGCCGAGCCGTCCAGTGCCGGGAAGGCGCCCGGCACGCCCTTGCCGTTGGCCTGGTGGCAGGCCACGCAGTTGGCGGCATAGATCTTTTCGCCGCGGGTCTTCATTTCGTCCACGGTCCAGGTCTTGCTCGGATCATCGGCCAGCGCGGCCATTTCCTTTTTCTTGGTCTCGACCCACTTGGTATAGTCGGCGTCGCTGACGACATTGACCACGATGGGCATGAAGGCATGGTCCTTGCCGCACAGCTCGTAGCACTGGCCGCGATAGACGCCGACCTTTTCGGCGCGGAACCAGGTGTCGCGCACGAAGCCGGGGATCGCGTCCTGCTTGACGCCGAATGAGGGAATGCCCCAGGCATGGATCACGTCATTGGCGGTGGTGACGATGCGCACCTTCTTGTTGACCGGCACGACGACGGGGTTGTCGACTTCGATCAGGTAGTTGTCATTGGTGATGGAGGCGGGCTTGACGGTGTCTTCGCGCGGCGTGGCCAGGTTGGACAGGAAGGAAATGCCCTCGCCTTCGCCCTTCAGGTAGTCATAGCCCCATTTCCACTGCATGCCGGTGGCCTTGATGGTGACGTCGGCGTTGGACGTGTCCTTCATGGCGACCACGGTGCGGGTTGCCGGCAGCGCCATCAGGATGATGATGACGAACGGCACGACGGTCCAGCCGATTTCGACAGCGGTGCTTTCATGGAAACTGGCCGACTTGTGGCCGAGCGACTTGCGGTGCTTCATGATGGAATACAGCATCACGCCGAACACTGCGATGAAGATGGCCAGGCAGATGCCGAGCATCCAGTTGTGCAGCGTATTGATTTCCGCGGCGATCTGGGTGGTGGCTGGCTGGAACGTCATCTGCCGTACCGCCGGTCCGCCCTGGCTGTCGTTCACGGCCCATGCCGGCATACCAGCCGCCACGAACAATGCACCGAGCATCAATGATTGAAGGCGCTTCGCTTGTTTCATGATTTCCTCAAATGCCCTTTAATTAGAATTCTGTACTGCCAGGCCCGCCAGCCTTGTCTCCCGTATCGCAAGCGCCAGTTCCCGCGCAAACTCGCGCCGATGCAAACTGGTCAGGTAGCGTCCGATTTCCACCCTGGTTCCAGGCATTTCCACGGCGATCAGGCCACGGTGCCGGTCTGGCGGGCTGACTCTGACCGCTTGCAGGCTCAGCCGGTGCTGGCTGGCCTGCTCGGCCTGAATCAGTTCTATCAGGAGGATGTCTTGGCTCAATGCGATACGTTCGCGATCCGTTGCATGGCGACCGTAATGCAAGAAAGCCAGACCTACCGCCGCCAGTTCGAGAACCGCAAAACCGAGGATGTACCAGGCGCCGTGCAGCGTAAATATTCCGGCGACCGTCAGCGAAACCAGGCACAGGACTGCGTAGACCCTCATCAACTGTCGCGGCGTGATCGAACAATTGCGTTTCAGGACCCATTCCCGGCTGCTCATTGCTGGCTACCTGCTCTTTAGTCGCACCCAACCCGCACTATGCAAAACCAGCGAAGTATAAGGTGGAATACACAATAGCATCAAGCGAAATAACGGGCGATGAGCGGCCATGAAATTTGGCTTAATCGTGCGCATTCTGCGTTGTGCAAAACGCTTTTCCGTTGTTGCGAAACAAATATCGGCAGGCATTTCCTGCCTACCGTTTAGGCCGGTCGAAATGGATGATGGACTCGCCGCCGGCGGTTTTCCGCGGTGCCGGGCGGAATGCGTGTCCATAGACAACTTCGAAGGTCAGCGGCAGCGTGCCGTCGGCGCGGCGGCCGGATTCCAACGCATCCAGCATGCGCCGGTATGCGGCGCGGCCCAGCAGTGCGCGGCGGCGGGTGGCGAGCGGGTTGCCGCCCCAGGCCTTCACGTCTTCCAGCAGCTTGATCGGGTCGGCATAGGTCACCGTGATGGTTTCCATGTCCATCACGGGCGTGGCGAAGCCGGCGTCGACCAGCATGTCGCCGAAGTCGTGCATGTCGACAAAGGGCAGCGCATGCGGCGTGGCGTCCGCCTGCTGCCAGGCCGTGCGCAGTTCGCGGAAGGTATCCGGCCCGAAGCAGGAAAACATCAGCAGGCCATCGATGCGCAATGCCCTGTGCCACTCGGCGAAGACCCGGTGCGGCTGGGGATGCCAGTGCAGCGCCAGATTGGACCAGATCAGGTCGGCGCTCTGGGCTGCCAGCGGCAGCTGGGCGAAGTCGGCGCAGGCCAGCTCGGCGGCAATGCCGCTGGCCGCCGCTGTCCGGGGCAGCCAGCGCTGCAGCAGCCGATTGACCGACGACTGGGCCGCCTGCTGGCTGGCATGGGCGGCCAGCAGCATGGCATCCGAGGCATCGATACCGAGCAGGCGGGCGGCGCCGAAGCGCTGGCGCAGGACCGGCAGGTCCGCGCCTTCACCGCAGCCGGCATCGACCACCAGCGCCGGCGCCAGCTTGATCAGTTCCAGCCGTTCGAACATGCGGCCGGCCACTTCCCGCCGCAGGAAGCCGGATTCAGCCACTGCGGCCGGACGGGAAAACAGGTTGCGCACACGGCGCAGGTCGATCGGGGCGCTGGCGCGCTCGGCTGGCGGAGAAGGCTGGGACACGGCGGGTAGCAGTCAAATGAGATAATCGCGGCAATCTTACCCTTTCGCCGCACTTGGCGCTCCATGCTACGACATGCCCTGATCCGTTTGCGCACCCAGGCCGCCAGGATGCTGGCGTCAGTGCCATGCTGCTGTGCTTTGTGCGGCCGGGTTGGACGAACCGCGCTTTGCATGGATTGCCGGACGCGCTATCTGGCCGGCCTCCCTGCCCGTTGCGTGCAGTGCGCGATCGACCTGCCGGCCGGGGCCGGCGCGATGCGGTGCGGCAGCTGCCTGCGCCGGCCGCCATCGTTCGATGCCACCGTGGTTGTCAGCGATTATGCGGCGCCGCTCGATCAGCTGGTGCTGGCCCTGAAATTCGGCGGCCAGCTGGCAATGGCCCCGCTGTTTGGCCAGTTGCTGGCCGATGCGCTGCGCCGGCTGCCGCAGCAGCAGTGGCCTGAGTTGCTCGCGCCGGTGCCGCTGGGAAAGCGCCGCCTGGCCGAACGCGGCTACAACCAGGCGCTGGAGATGGCGCGGCCACTGGCCCGCAGCCTCGGCTTGCCGCTGGCGGCCCGCCTGCTGGCACGCGAACGCGAGACCGCGCCGCAAAGCCTGCTGACGCCTGGCGAGCGACGCGCCAACCTGCGCCGCGCATTCAGCCTGCCGCCGGCCGGGCTGGGCCAGGTGCGCGGGCGACACGTCGGCGTAGTCGACGATGTGCTCACCACGGGCGCCACGCTGGAAGAAATTGCCGCCACGCTCAAGCGCGGCGGCGCCGTGCGGGTAACCTGCCTGGCATTTGCCCGCACCGGGCGGCGCTAGTTCGCTGGCTCCGCCCATCCGATCATCCAATCATCCAATCATTCGATCACCCGAGGAGGTTTGCTTGTTTCATGTCGTTCTTGTCGAGCCGGAAATTCCACCCAATACCGGCAACATCATCCGGCTGTGCGCCAATACCGGCGCCCAATTGCATCTGATCGAGCCTCTGGGCTTTCCGCTGGATGACGCCCGCATGCGCCGCGCAGGGCTGGACTATCACGAGTACGCCGCGATGAAAGTGCATGCCAGCTGGGATGCCTGGCTGGCCAGCGAGCAGCCCGATCCGGCGCGGATGTTTGCACTGACCACCCACGGCTCCACGCCATTTGCCAGCGTTGCCTTCCAGCCCGGGGACGTATTCGTGTTCGGCTCGGAAACCCGTGGACTGGCGCCGGAACGGCGCGACAGCTTTCCCGCCAGCCAGCGCATCCGGCTGCCCATGCGCCCAGGCAACCGCAGCGTGAATCTGTCCAATACCGTGGCGGTGGTGGTGTACGAAGCCTGGCGCCAGCATGGCTACGCCGGCGGCGCCTGAAAAATGGCGATGGTTATAATCCGGCTTCACGGCCGGCAAGCGGCCCTACAGCAATGTCCCTACCAGCAGAAAAAGAGAAATCCATGACCTCGCGTTTCGCTTCCGCCCTGCCCGTCTTTTCCGCCGCCCTGCTTTTGGCTGGCGCCGCCCATGGCCATAGCTATGAAGTGGGCGCCATCCGCATCGGCCATCCGCATGCCCGTCCTACCGTGGCCCAGCAACCCAGCGGCGGCGCCTACCTGACGCTGGAAAACCGCGGCAGCGCGGGCGACCGCCTGCTTGAGGTGTCTTCGCCGGTGGCAGCGTCGGCGCAGATCCACACCATGAGCATGGAAGGCGATGTGATGCGGATGCGGGAAGTAGGAGCGCTGGATCTGGCGCCGGCGGCCAGGGTGGAAATGAAGCCGGGCGCCGGCTATCACATCATGCTGATGGGCCTGAAGCAGCCGCTCCGGCCGGGCGACAAGTTTCCGATGACGCTCAATTTTGAAAAGGCCGGCAAGGTCGAGGTGTCGGTCAGCGTGGACAGCAGGGAAGCCAGGCCGTCCGGCCACGGGCACTGACGCCGCAGCGCCGGCCGGGTTTGCCGGCCAGCGCTTCGTCTTATTCCACTTTTTCCAGCTTGGCGATCGTGAGATCAAGCAGCTTCATGCCATTGCGGCCGAAGTTGATGCTGGCGCGCGCGCTGTCGCCGCCGCCTTCGATGTTGACGATCACGCCTTCGCCGAATTTCTGGTGCATCACGCTCTGCCCGATCCGCCAGCCGCAATCCTTTTGCGCAATGGTTGACCGCGACGGCGTCTCGACCCAGGCGGCCTTCTGCTGCTGGTTGGCGAACCAGTGATGCTGCACCTTGGGCGAGAGCCATTTCAGCGACTCTTCGGGCAGTTCATCGAAGAAGCGTGACTTCAGATTGAAGCGGGTCTGGCCATGCAGCATGCGGGTCTGGGAAAAGCTCATGTAGAGCCGGCGCCGGGCACGGGTAATGGCCACATACATCAGCCGCCGTTCTTCCTCGATGCCGCCCTCCTCCTTTTCGCTGTTGTCATGCGGAAACAATCCTTCTTCCAGGCCGGTGATGAACACCGCGTCGAATTCCAGTCCCTTGGCGGAATGCACCGTCATCAGCTGCAGCGCATCCTGGCCGGCCAGCGCCTGATTGTCGCCCGCCTCCAGCGACGCATGCGACAGGAAAGCCGACAGCGGCGACATCACCGCCGCCAGCGGCGCGTCCGCGTCGAGAATCTCGATGCCGTCCTCGTTGACGATGGCCTGGCCGGCCATGGCCTGGGCGCTTGGCCCAAGCAGGGCCGGCGAACTCTTGCCGAAGCCTTCCTCGGACACGAACAGCGTCGCCGCGCTGACCAGCTGCTCCAGGTTCTCGATCCGGTCGGCGCCTTCCTTCTCGCTCTGGTAATGGATGAGCAGTCCGCTCATGTCCAGGACCACCTGCACCAGTTCCGGCAACGGCAGCAGGCTGGTGTCCTGGCGCGCCTTTTCAATCATGCGCACGAAACCGGACAGCAGCGTGCCGGCCTTGCCGGGCACATGCGCGGCGGCATCATGCAGGGACATGTCATGCTGCTTGGCGGCGTCCTGCAGCTGTTCCAGGCTGCGCGCGCCGATGCCGCGGGTCGGGAAATTGACCACGCGCAGGAAGGCCGAGTCATTGTGCGGATTGTCGATCAGCTGCAGGTACGCGATCGCATGCTTGATCTCGGCGCGCTCGAAGAAGCGCTGGCCGCCGTACACCCGGTACGGAATGCCGGCGGTGAACAGCGCATGCTCGATCACCCGCGACTGCGCGTTGGAACGGTACAGCACCGCGATCTCGCTGCGCAGCGAGCCGTCGGCGATCAGGCTCTTGCTTTCCTCGATGATCCAGTTGGCTTCCTGCAGGTCGCTGCTGGCTTCATAGATGCGGATCGGCTCGCCGTGACCGGCGTCGGTGCGCAGGTTCTTGCCCAGGCGCTTGGCGTTGTGGGCAATCAGCGTATTGGCGGCATCCAGGATATGGCCGTGGGAGCGGTAGTTCTGTTCCAGCTTGATCAGGTTCTGCACCTGGAACTCGCGTTCGAAGGCCGCCATGTTGCCGACGTTGGCGCCGCGGAAGGCATAGATGCTCTGGTCGTCGTCGCCGACGGCGAAGACCGCGTTGTCGCGCCCGGCCAGCAGCTTGAGCCAGTTATACTGCAGGTTGTTGGTGTCCTGGAACTCGTCGACCAGGATATGGCGGAAGCGCGCCTGGTAGTGCTCGCGCAGCGCCTGGTTGCGCGACAGCAGTTCATAGGTGCGCAGCAGCAGTTCGGCAAAGTCGACCACGCCTTCGCGCTGGCACTGCTGGTCGTAGAAATCATAGAGTTCGACGAACTTGCGGTGGTAGTCGTCATGGACTTCCACGTCCTTGGCGCGCAGGCCCTCGTCCTTGGCGCCGTTGATGAAATACATCAGGCTGCGCGCCGGGTATTTCTCGTCGTCGATATTCAACGCCTTCAACATGCGCTTGATCATCGACAGCTGGTCCTGGGTATCGAGGATCTGGAAGCTCTGCGGCAGCGCGGCGTCGCGGTAATGGGTGCGCAGCAGCCGGTTGCACAGGCCATGGAAGGTGCCTATCCACATGCCGCGGGTGTTGATCGGCAGCATGGCCGACAGCCGCGTCATCATTTCCTTGGCGGCCTTGTTGGTGAAGGTGACAGCCAGCAGGCCGGCAGGAGAAACCTGCCCGGTCTGGATCAGCCAGGCAATGCGGGTGGTCAGCACGCGCGTCTTGCCGGAACCGGCGCCGGCCAGGATCAGGGCCGATTGCGCCGGCAGTGTCACCGCGGCAAGTTGTTCTGGATTGAGGTTGTGAAGTAGATTTTGCATCCGCAGGATTATAAGCCGGTGTATCGCCGGTCCGTAACAATCCGGCGGCGCCTGGAAGTCAGGGAGGCAGAGGGCGCGACTGCGGGAATGCAAAAGCAAGGCACACGCCGCGTGGGTAGGGTGCCATACCCGAAGGGCATTGCACCATAGGCGCAGACCAGGGTGGTTTTGTCGGCGGGTTTGGCTGATCGACCAGCGCGCAATGCCCCTGCGGGGTATTGCGCCCTACTTTTACCCAAACAGCCCGGCCAGTTCGCGCGCCGCCGCCTCCGGGTCGTCGGCGAAGTAGACGCTGCTGATGACTGCCACCATGTCCGCCCCCGCCGTCACCAGCGGCGCCGAGTTTTCCCGCGTCATGCCGCCGATCACCACGTTCGGTACCGTCAGCGCGTCCCTGGCCCGGGTCACGATGTCGGCCGGCGTGCTGACCTCGTACTTCTTGATGCGCGACGGGTAGAAGCCGCCGAAGGCCACATAGCTGGCGCCGGCCTGCTGTGCCGACTGCGCCAGCTCGAAGCTGCCATAGCAGGAGGCGCCCACGATGCGGTCCGGGCCGACCTGCGCGCGCACCGCTGCCACCGCGGCATCGGTGCCGCCGACATGCACGCCGTCGGCATCCAGTTCCACGCACAGTTCCGGATAGTCGTTGATGATGAAGGGCTTGCCGTGCCGGCGGCACAGCGCCAGCAGCGCGCCGGCCTGCTCGCGCCGCTGCGCTTCGCCGGCCGTCTTGTGCCGGTACTGCAGCAGGACCGCGCCGCCGCGCAGCGCGGCGTCGCTCACTTCCACCAGTTTGGCCGTGTCGTCCCAGTCCGGCGTGACCAGGTACAGCCCTTTCAGCGTTGTCTGCATTGCCTTCTCCTCATGCAATCCGGCCAGCCATCGGCGACGATGGCGAGGCGGCGAAGCGGCGCGCGATGCGGCCCGCCAGGTAGGCTTCGCGGCCGGCCTCGACGGCCAGGCGCATCGCCCGCGCCATGCGCACCGGGTCCTGCGCGCCGGCGATCGCCGTGTTCATCAGCACGCCGTCGCAGCCCAGCTCCATCGCGATCGCCGCGTCGGAAGCGGTGCCGACGCCGGCATCGACCAGCACCGGCACCCTGGCCTGCTCGATGATCAGGGACAGGTTCCACGGATTGAGGATGCCCATGCCCGAGCCGATCAGCGAGGCCAGCGGCATCACCGCCACGCAGCCCAGGTCTTCCAGCATGCGCGCCTGGATCGGGTCGTCGCTGCAATAGACCATCACGTCAAAGCCATCCTTGACCAGCCGCTCGGCGGCCTTCAGGGTCTCGGGCATGTTGGGAAACAGGGTCTTCTCGTCGCCCAGCACTTCCAGCTTCACCAGCTTGTGGCCGTTCAGGAGCTCGCGCGCCAGGTGCAGGGTGTAGACCGCATCCTCGGCGTTGTAGCAGCCGGCCGTGTTGGGCAGGATGGTGTAGCGCGACGGCGGCACCGCGTCCAGCAGGCTGGGCGCGTTCGGGTCCTGGCCGATGTTGACCCGGCGGATCGCCACCGTGATGATGTCCGCGCCGCTGGCCTCGGTGGCCAGGCGGGTCTGCTCCAGATCCTTGTACTTGCCGCTGCCTACCAGGAGGCGCGAGTTGTAGGTGGTGCCGGCGATGGTCAGGCCGTCAGTGTGCTTGCTCATGCTTTCCTTTCGATGTGAGGCGGCGACAGATGCTCAGCCGCCGCCGATGGCGCGCACGATGTCGACCCGGTCGCGCGGCTGCAGCTGGCGCGCTGCCCAGGACTGGCGCGGCACCACCTCGCGGTTCACGGCGATGGCGAGCGCCTTGCCGGCCAGGTCCAGGCTGGCCACCAGGTCGGCGATGCATGCACCCTGCTGCAGTGCATGCGGCGCGCCGTTGAGTTCGATCTCCATCATGCCGGGAGCCTTATTGCTTGCGATAGATTTCGGCGCCGTTTTTGACGAACTCCACCGCCTTGACTTCCATGCCCTGCTTCAAGGCCGCCACTTCGGAGATGCCCTCGCGGCTGGCGTAGTCGCGCACTTCCTGGGTGATCTTCATCGAGCAGAAATGCGGTCCGCACATCGAGCAGAAGTGCGCCACCTTGGCCGAGTCCTTGGGCAGGGTCTCGTCATGGAATTCACGCGCCTTGTCCGGGTCCAGGCCGATGTTGAACTGGTCTTCCCAGCGGAACTCGAAGCGCGCCTTGGACAGCGCGTTGTCGCGGATCTGCGCGCCCGGATGGCCCTTGGCCAGGTCCGCCGCATGGGCCGCGATCTTGTAGGTGATGATGC
>NZ_JACYOX010000031.1 GCF_015352955.1 Noviherbaspirillum soli | reverse complement strand
ATCCGCAGTATCCGCACGAGATGGAAGCGTTCGCCGACAAGGTCACGCCGCGCGGCGGCAATGCCGGCGGCGGCGGCCAGCCGGGCTGGATCCTGAAGTGCAAGGGCTGGGAGACCGACCCGAACGCATACATCTACTTCACGGTGCAGGGCCATGCGTGGGAGCCGATCTGCGACGCGCTGGGCAAGCCGGAATGGAAGACCGACCCGGCCTACACCACGCCGAAGGCGCGCCAGCCGCACATCGACGAGATCTTTGCCACGATCGAGGACTTCATCAAGGACAAGACCAAGTTCGAGGCGGTGAACGTGTTCCGCAAGTTCGACATCCCGTGCGCGCCGGTGCTGTCGATGAAGGAGCTGCTGGTGGACGAGTCGCTGCGCAAGTCGGGCTCGATCGTGGAAGTGGACCATCCGGTGCGCGGCTCGTACTTCACCATCGGCAGCCCGATCAAGTTCTCTGACCTGAAGCCGGAAGTGACGGCCTCGCCGCTGCTGGGCCAGCATACCGACGAGGTGCTGGAAGAGCTGGGCTACAGTTCGCAGCAGATCGCCGCGATGCACGAGGCCAAGGCGGTTTAAGCAGCCTCCTGAGCTTATCTCCAGAATCGCGTCCGGCTTCCGACAGGGGGCCGGACGTTTTTTTGCTTTTTTCTGCCGCGCCGCCGGCCCGGCCCGACCGGACGGCATGGACGAGGCCTGCTTCAATGCTTCACGGTCTGCCCGGCAGGTCAGGGCTTCCTGATTCGTCGTGCCGGGCCAGCGCCCCGCATTGTCGCGGCGCATGCCGTCTTCCTCCCCGCAATGTAAAATGCGCGACGGTGCTGGGGCGCCATTGCCCGGATCGGCGATACACCTGCTTGCAACACATCTGACCGCACTGACAACCGTGTCCGCCACCGCGGTCCTGCACGCCCTCTCAACCGTCCTCCGTCAACATCATGCGTACCAGTCATTTGGCCACATCCTCCTTTGCCAAGTCGCTCGGCGACTCGCCCAGCGCCCTGGCGATCCTGTCCAATGACTGGTCGACCAGCTCGCTGGGTCCGATCGATGCATGGCCAAGCCATCTGCGGCTGGCCGCATCGATGCTGACCCGGTCGCCGACGCCGATGGCGCTGCTGTGGGGGGAGACCGGCGCCCTGATCTACAACGATGGTTATGCCAAGGTGCTGGGCAACAAGCATCCGGGCGTGCTGGGATGCAACCTGGCCGATGTCTGGCCGGAAGCGGCCGACTTCAACCTGGGCGTGCTGCACAGCGTGCAGCAAGGCCAGTCGCTGAGTTACCGCGACATCTCCTTCCTGCTCACGCGTGATGGCGTGGAATGCCGCTCCTGGTTCGATCTGGATTACTCGCCCGTGTTCGATGACACCGGCGCGGTGGCCGGCACGCTTGCGGTCGTGATCGAAAAGACCGAACTGGTGCTGGTGACCCAGGCACTGGAGCAGGAGCGCGCGCAGTTCGTTGCGCTGTTCGAGCAGGCGCCCACCTTCATGGCCATCCTGCGCGGTCCAGAGCACAGGATAGAGCGCATGAATCCTGGATATGCCAGGCTGGTTGGCCACCGCGACGTGCTGGGCAAGACAGTGGCCGAAGCCCTGCCCGAAACCAGGGCCCAGGGTTTTACAGACCTGCTCGACAAGGTTTTTTCGAGCGGCGAAGCATTCGCGGGAACCGGGGTGCGCTACACGATGCAGTTCGAACCGGGCGGCCCCGTCGCCGAGCGCTTCGTCGACTTCGTCTACCAGCCGCTGAAGGATGCGGACGGCGCCGTGACCAGCATCTTCGTCGAAGGCGTCGACGTTACTGACCGCGAAACGGCGGCCGCGGCGAAGAGGGAATCCGATGCCAGGAACCGCCAGATCCTCGACAGCGCAATCGACTACGCCATCGTGGCCTTCGATCTGGAAGGCCGCGTCACGCGCTGGAATGAAGGCGCGCGCCGGGTGCTGGGCTGGACCGAAGGCGAGATGCTGGGCCAGGAAGGTTCCTGCTTCTTCACGCCGGAAGACCGGGCCAACGGACGCCTGCGCACCGAAATGCGCTGTGCCCTGGCGCAAGGCGCCGGGAACGACGAGCGCTGGCATGTGCGCAAGTCGGGGGAGCGTTTCTGGGCCTCGGGCGAGATGACGCCGATCCGCGATGAACGTGGCATGCCGATCGGTTTCGTCAAGGTGCTGCGCGACCGCACCGAGCAGCATCGCGCGGCGCATGCGCTGCGCGAGTCCCGGCTGCGGCTGGAAAAGGCGCAGGCCGTGGGCGGTGTCGGCACCTTCACGGTGGACCTGGCCAGCGGCGTGCTGCTGGGCACCAGCGGCTTCCAGCGCATTTTCGGCCTGCCGGACCATGAACAGATGCCGGTGGCCGCGCTCGAGGCGCTGGTGGTGCAGGAAGATGCCGCCGTGCCTTCGGCCGCCTCGATGCGGCGCGGGCAGGCGGCGCCGATGAATGCCGAATACCGCATCCGCCGCGCGAGCGACGGCGCCCTGCGCTGGATCGCCGGCAAGGCCGAATTCGAGCGCGACGAGGCCGGCCGCACCAGACGTCTGGTGGGGGTGGTCCAGGACATCACGGACCGCAAGGACGCCGAGCAGGCGATACAGGAGAGCGCGGCCCAGTTCCGCCTGCTGGCGCAGGCCATGCCCAACCATGTCTGGACCGCTGCGCCCGATGGCAACCTGAGCTGGTTCAATGACCAGGTTTATGAGTACAGCGGCGCCGACGCGGGCGCATTCGACGGCGACGGCTGGACCGCGAGCGTGCATCCGGAGGACAGGCCAGCCGCGGCGGCGCTGTGGCAGCAATGCGTGGCGCTTGGCGCGCCGTACGAAACGGAATACCGGATCCTGCGCGCCGATGGCCAGTATCTGTGGCATCTGGTGCGGGCATCGCCGCTGCGCGGCGCCGATGGCGCGATCAATCTCTGGATCGGCGCCAACACCGATATCCATGAACGCAAGCTGCTCGAAGCGCAGAACACGCGCGAGCGCAACCGGATCTGGAGCCTGTCCCAGGAGCTGATGCTGATCTGCGATTTCCGGGGCATCATTGCCGCAGTCAACCCGGCAACCACCCGCCAGCTCGGCTGGTCGGAACAGGAAATGGTCGGCCGGGTGCTGGGCGAATTCCTGCATCCCGAGGACCTTGCCAGCACCGCGGCCGAAGTCGGCAAGCTGAGCACGGGCGTCAAGACGCTTGCCTTCGAAAACCGCTATCGCCACCGCAACGGCGGCTACCTGCTTTTGAGCTGGACCGCGGTGCCCGACGGCGGCATGATCCACGCCGTGGCGCGCGACATTACCCGGGAACGCAGCGCCGAGGATGCGCTGCGCCAGTCGCAGAAACTGGAAGCGATCGGACAGCTGACCGGCGGCGTGGCGCATGACTTCAACAACCTGCTGGCCATCATGCGCAGCTCGATTGACCTGCTGCGGCTGGTGCAGCTTACCGACGAGCGCCGGCGCCGTTACATGACGGCCATTTCCGACGCGATCACCCGCGCCACCAAGCTCACCGGCCAGCTGCTCGCCTTCGCACGGCGGCAGGCCCTGCAGCCAGTGGTATTCGATGTCAGGCACAACATGGAGATGGTCAGCGAGATGGTCGGCAGCATCACCGGGGCGCGCATCGCCAGGGAAGTGCAGCTGGATGCCGCCGACTGCCTTGTGCATGCCGATCCGAACCAGTTCGATACCGCCATCGTCAACCTGGCGCTCAATGCCCGCGATGCAATGGATGGCAGCGGCCGGCTGGCGATGGCGGTGTCGCGGGTATCCGGCATTCCGGCCGTGCGCGGCAATCCGCCGGTCGAGGGGGAATTCGTCGCGGTGTCCATTGCCGACACCGGCGTGGGCATCCCGCCGCAGTTTCTGACGCAAATCTTCGAGCCCTTCTTCACCACGAAAGGCACCGGCCAGGGCACCGGCCTTGGCCTGTCGCAGGTGTTCGGCTTTGCCAAGCAGTCGGGCGGCGAGATCCTGGTGGAAAGCGAGGTCGGCGCCGGCACCGTATTCACCGTCTACCTGCCGCGCGCGCTTCAGGCTGCGCGGAAGCCCGACATCCCGGATGCAGACAGTACCATTGCGAAGGGACCGGGTGGCCGCATCCTGATCGTCGAAGACAATCCCGACGTGGCGCTGTCGGTCGAGCGGACGGTGGAAGAGCTGGGCTATGTGTCGCAGGTGGTGGCCAGCGCCGAGCAGGCGCTGGCGGAACTGGCACGGGAAGACGCGCGCTTTGCCGCGGTGTTTTCCGACGTGGTGATGACCGGCATGAACGGCATCGACCTGGGCAAGGAAGTGCGCCGCCTCTATCCCTCCCTGCCCTTCGTGCTATCCAGCGGCTACAGCTATGTGCTGGCGATGAATCCGGACCATGGCTTCACCCTGCTGCCCAAGCCGTATGCGCTGGAAGAACTGGCCTCGACGCTGAAGGACGCGATCGCCGGCGCCGGCGCGCCGCCGCGACAACCGGGGCCGGCCGCGCCTGATCGGCATGCGGAGGAACAGATTGGCAACCAGGCGCTGCTGCGCCACGCGCAACTGGATGCCATGCAGGCGCTCGACAGCGACGAGGAAAAAGCCTGCGACGAACCGACCCGGCTGGCGGCCAGTTTTTGCGATGCGCCGATCGCGTCAATCTCGCTGCCCGATGGCGACTGCCAGGGGTTCAAGTCGCGGGTCGGCACGTAACTGCTGCAAACGACGCCCGGGCATGCCTGTTCATGTCACCATAAAACTTCCGTTTGGAAGATATGTCCTTAAACAAGCGCGTGTACGTATAGCGATATGACTTCCATTTACAAGATTAGCATTACATAAACGTGACCACTTAGCCTATTTAAAAGCTCTTGATACTGCAGAACACGAAGGCATATATTTTTTGACTTAATTTGTGCTATTGCTCAATAAACTAAAGACAAAAATTCACTGCCAAATGTGATTGCGAAAGAAGAATTCGGTGCATGCCATGACGCATTTGAAGCGTTAGAGCGCTCTCGGCTTGACTGGCTTAAACGAGACCGAGGCAAATTGGCCCCGGAACAAGGGGTAGGCAGGGGTTTCGCAAAGCATTGCCTTGCGCCTGCGTACCAGTTTGCGCCCGCAGGCGCAGACGCGCCCTGCAAGGGCGGCGAAGAGTCGTAGCGGGCTACGGCGAAGAGCCGCAACGCAGTGCCGGGGCCAGTTTGGCCGGTATCGACAAGCTAGTCAGGCCGAAAGCGCTCTAGGTATTGCTTCCAGCACGGATTCTTTTCAAACCGCAAAAGAGGCTAGATGTTATGCCGTGAATGGAATCTGTTTCCCTGAATCCAACCACAACGGTATGTACTTACGGATATAACCCATTGCTCCCATTTATATTGCCAAGCCCCGGCGTCCGCTTTGAAACTGTACTCAGGCTTGGCGATATGGTTAGGTCAAACAGAGTATGTGCTGCGTCAAAAACACTGAATTACTGCATGCTACTTTGCATTCTAAATGATTGGTGAATCATCACTCTTCATTAACAGGAGATAAACTATGTTACGCAAAATAGCACTCACTACCGCCCTGCTCGTTCCGCTGCTAGCCTACGCAGAAGGCAACGGGAATGCCTACGCCTATGGCCACAGCAAACACGCGCCGGAAATCGATGGGGGCAACATCGTGCTGGCCATTGCTCTGCTGGGCGGCATCCTGAGCCTGACACGGCGACGTGACAAGCGCTAAATCTTGTTTAGAGCACACTGGCGGCAAATCTTACGGCTGCCAGTGAAAAGTTCTGTCTGTCGTCCGGACGTGGTCATGGGGTCCGATTTGTGTGGAACCTAAGCCGACCGACCTCGCTGATCAAAGAGAAATTGCCAACTCCTCATCCGATACCGCCGGCGCGTGGCAACGTGGCACCGCTCGTCGGCTGGCGCATCCCGCCCGGTCGTCGTGTCCTGCTGCTGCTAGCAATGTTTGCCGCACAGGTTGCGCTGCTCAAGCTGATCATTCATCCCCGTGCCGACGGTTTTTTTTCCGTGCCCGGAGGCCTGTTCCAGCTTGTGCTGTATTACAGCCTAGGATTTTGCCTGCTGATATCGACCCGGGTCACAGCGCTCTGGTGCCTACTAGTAGATGCGGCGCAGGAACATCGCTGGCTGCAGAGGCTAATGCCGCAGTTGGCCAGCACCTTTCTGCTCGTCTATTGCGCGAGCCGGCTCTTTCCTACATCGTTTAGTGACGCGCCGAACCTGACGTGGCCAGCATCGGCCTGGTGGGTCGGCTTGCTGGCACTGGTGGTGGGAATGAGCTGCTGTTTTTCAATGGCTTCCATTGCGCCAAAAAGCTTCTGGTTCCAGTTTATTCGGACGGAATGGACGACGCTGCTGCTTGCAGGTGTTTTCCCCCTCAGCCATTTCCTGGTCTATACGCTCATAGCGCGATCCGAAGGCTGGCTGGCCGCGCCAACCGTGGCAGTAGTGAGGTTTCTGCTCGATTTCGTGTACGCCGATGTCTACACCGATTTTCCAGCCAGAATCGTAGGCACGCCTAACTTCGTTGCGATAATCGACCACCTTTGCGCAGGCTATGAGGGTATAGCCATGATAACGGTCTTCCTGATGTGGTACCTCCATAGCTTTAAACGCGACTTCCGCTTTCCTGCAGCGCTGCTGTTGTTCCCGCTTGCCGCGGTGCTGATCTGGCTCTCCAACTGCCTGCGCATCGCGGTGCTTGTCGGCATCGGCACATCGGGGCACTCGGAAATGGTAATGGAAGGCTTCCACGCCAATGGCGGCTGGATTTGCTTCATCTTGGTGTCGCTGGGCATGGTAGCGCTGGCGCGGCGTAGCAGCGTTTTTTGCCGCAGCGCCGCCCGTCGCACGTTTACCATCGAT
Organism: Noviherbaspirillum soli; assembly: GCF_015352955.1. Taxonomy (GTDB): domain Bacteria; phylum Pseudomonadota; class Gammaproteobacteria; order Burkholderiales; family Burkholderiaceae_D; genus Noviherbaspirillum_A; species Noviherbaspirillum_A soli. The sequence continues at coordinate 67,371 of NZ_JACYOX010000031.1, read as the reverse complement.
GCCGATAGCGCACTGGTGATCCCGTTGCTGGTGATGCTGGCAGCCACGCTGCTCACATCGGCCATGTCGGCTGGTTTTCCGTGGCTGTATCCGCTCCGGGTGCTTGCCACCACCGTCGCCATGGCGCTGCTGTGGCGGCAGTTCCGGCTCGACGCCCTCGCACCTCGTCTGTTCCCGGTACTGGCAGGCGTACTGGTATTCGTGTTCTGGATCGTGCTAGTGCCGGCATCGGCTGACGCCGACCGAGCATTTGAGGCGAGCCTGTTTGCGGTGCCAGTGGTCTGGTCGGCGGCATGGATAGCGTTGCGGTTAGCAGGCGCGGCCGTGGTAATCCCAATCGCGGAGGAACTGGCGTTCCGTGGCTATGTGCCACTGTTCTTCCGGGGCGGCGACCATGCATTCAGACCTGGCGGCCCGATCCACTGGGCGCCTTTCATCGCGTCCTCCCTGTTGTTCGGCGCGCTGCACAGCTTCTGGTTCGCCGGTGCGCTGGCGGGCGCTGTCTATTACCTGGTAAGGCAGCGATCGGGAAGTTTGTGGGACAGCATTGTTGCGCATGGCACGACCAACCTGCTGCTGTCCCTCTACGTTTTCGCCAGTGGGCACTGGTCGTACTGGTAGCCTTTGGCTGCCAAGCTGGGCGGCTACCTATTGGCTCAAAAAGGTGTGCACTTCAGAGCGCGGCTTGATGCCGATGGTCGCCATCATGTTGTGCCGTTGCGAACCTTGATTTCGGTCTGCCCGGCAGCCACCCTGATGGCGCCCAGAAAACAGGCCGAATACCCCAGTGCAAAGATTTCTCAGGGTTTGCGCCATCTCATCCCGGTCCACCCAATTCCTTTGGCACAGTGAACCGCAGCGCCATCGTTCCGTCAGCAAGTACGGTCTTGCCATCACGGCCACCACCATTGGCCGTAGCCGTTGCCTTGTACTTTGCTTGTACCGTCATCGTCATTTCCTTGACAGCATTTAGACAAATTGAGTCGCTTGCTCCCGGAAATCAACGCAAGGGAGACCTCATGCCAATCCCAACCCATAACGCCCGATGAAACCGCGTCTTTTTCCGTCTGGCTGCGTTGGGATCTTCGTCAATAGCTGGGCTATTGACTCCTCACTTGTCTTGCCAGGCGAAAAAATCCATCGGTTTCATCCGGGACGTCATGGATTGGGATTGGTATAAAGAGGCAGCGCCTTCCATCGAAAATTCCCCGCAATCGGAAGCATGAGCGAGCTACCCAGATCAGGCTGCGTATCGGCGAAGGAGGAGCAGCTTTTGAGACTCAATGTGGAACGCTGTCGCATGAGCAATGGAAGGCATCCAACAAGTAAAAAAGGGCTACCCACCTGCGCGGGTAGCCCTTTTTATCGTATTGCCAGATCAGGCAGCCGTGGCACCTCTCAAATCGAAACGGTCCAGATTCATTACCTTGGTCCAAGCCGCCACGAAGTCCTGCACGAAGTGCTCTTCACCGTCGCGTGCCGCATACACTTCGGATAGGGCGCGCAACTGCGCATTGGAACCAAAGATCAGGTCGGCCAGGGTCGCCGTCCATCGCCGCTCCCCCGTTTTTCGATCCGTGCCTTCGAACACGCCGGGCGAACCTTCCACCTTCTTCCATGCCGTACGCATGTCAAGCAGGTTGACAAAGAAATCCGGAGTCAATGAGCCTGGGCGGTTCGTAAACATGCCGTGCTCCACATTATTGGCATTGGCGCCAAGTGCTCGCATACCGCCGACGAGAACTGTCATCTCAGGTGCGGTCAAGGTCAGCAAGCTCGCCTTGTCAATCATGCCGTTGGCTACATGATCCTCGCCACCTTTACGAAGATAGTTGCGGAAGCCATCAATGGCCGGTTCCAATACCTCGAATGAATTGACATCCGTCTGCTCCAAGGAGGCATCCGTGCGTCCAGGGGTGAAAGGCACGTTGATTTCATGTCCGGCTTTCCGCGCAGCGGCTTCTACTGCGGCGCAGCCGCCCAGCACAATCAGATCCGCCAACGAAATACTCTTGCCATCTGCAGCGGCGCTATTGAAGTCCTTTTGGAGGTCTTCCAGCCTGGCCAGTACTGATGCCAGTTCGGCTGGATCGTTGGCTTCCCAATCTTTCTGCGGCGCCAATCGGACTCGCGCACCATTGGCGCCACCGCGCAGGTCGCTCCCGCGGAAGGACGAGGCGGAAGCCCATGCTGCTTTGACCAATTGCGGGATTGTCAGTCCGGAATCGAGCATGTTCTTTTTTAGGGCCGCAACGTCCGTATCGTCGACCAAAGGATGGCCAACCGGCGGCACTGGATCCTGCCAAAGCAGATCTTCCTGCGGCACCAAGGGGCCGAGGTAGCGCACCTTTGGTCCCATGTCACGGTGTGTCAGTTTGAACCAGGCCCGGGCAAAAGCATCGGCGAACTCCTGCGGATTCGCCATGAATTGACGGGAGATCGTTTCATACGCCGGATCGACGCGCAGCGCCATATCAGCAGTGCTCATCATCGGTTGATGCAGCTTGCCGGGAACGTGAGCATCGGGCACGGTGCGTCCGGCATCCCCCTTGGGTTTCCACTGATGCGCGCCGGCCGGACTCTTGGTTAACTCCCATTCGTGGCCGAACAGGGTTTCGAAATAACTCATGTCCCACTGGGTCGGGGTCGGCGTCCAGGCGCCTTCCAGCCCACTGGTAATCGTGTGCGCACCGATGCCGGTTTCGTAGGCGTTCTTCCAGCCAAAACCCAGTTCTTCAACATTTGCGCCTTCCGGTTCGTGGCCGACGTGGTGGGCCGGACCGGCGCCGTGGCATTTGCCAAAAGTATGTCCGCCGGCAACCAATGCTACTGTCTCATAATCGTCCATTGCCATGCGGCCGAAGGTATCGCGGATGTCGCGCGCCGATTGGGCGGGATCCGGATTGCCGTTTGGTCCTTCCGGATTCACATAAATCAGGCCCATCTGCACTGCTGCCAGCGGCTTGGCCAGTTCCCGCTCGCCGCTGTAGCGCTCGTCACCCATCCAGGACGATTCCGGACCCCAATCCACAGGCGTCGGCTCCCAGATATCTTCGCGGCCGCCACCGAAACCGAACGTCTTGAAGCCCATCGATTCCAGTGCGACGTTGCCTGCCAAAATCATCAGATCGGCCCAGGACAGCTGTTTGCCGTACTTTTGCTTGATTGGCCAGAGCAGGCGGCGCGCTTTGTCAAGGTTGCCATTGTCTGGCCAGCTATTAAGCGGTGCAAACCGCTGCTCGCCGGAACGGGCGCCACCGCGGCCATCGAAGATGCGATAGGTACCGGCCGAGTGCCAAGCCATGCGGATGAAGAAGGGACCGTAATGGCCGTAGTCGGCAGGCCACCAGTCCTGGGAATCAGTCATCAGTGCATGCAGATCTGCAATGACAGCTTTCAGATCGAGTTTTTCGAATTCTCTTTTGTAATCAAAATCCTCAAGCATGGGATCACCCAGTTTTCCGTGCTGGTGCAGCATGCTGAGGTTCAACTGATCTGGCCACCAATGTGCATTGGTGCGGGTTTGCTTTTTCTCGTGTGCGACCGGGCACTTCGCTTCTTCGGACATGGGACGTTCCTTTAACGAATGAATTTCAACGACCAACTTCATCCATGGAAGTCGGTCAGCTGCACTAAAAATGGAGATCAAAAGATCCAGAGCTATTGATTACTTCGGTTCAACCGGAAAGTCATTATATTGATTTCGCTGCAATGTACGGGAAGGCTGATGTCCCTTCTTATGCGAAAACATTCGGTTCCGGCTCAGTATCCCTACGTGGACCACCGCCGAACCCCGCACGCATTGATTCGAAACTGAATATCCTAGGGCTTTGCAGGCGTCAGAACACCGATTTTTCGCTTGGAGTTGACGCATCGCGGAGATGCTGAAAAATCTGTAATATATACGTTGTATATATAAGCTGGGGCGAACGTGATTACAGCACATGTTTTTATTGCTATAAGCGTGGACGGCTTCATTGCGCGTTCTGACGGCGACGTGAGCTGGCTAATGGAGCGCGATGACGCGGCGGAAGATCACGGCTATGCCGATTTCATCATTGACAAGGATGTCATCGTGATGGGAAGAGGGAGCTATGAGAAAATCGTATCGTTCGACATTTGGCCTTACGATCTGCCGGTCGTCGTTCTGTCAAAACAACTAACCGGCACGCCAATGCCGGACTCGCTGCAGGGAAAGGTGCGATTCTCCAACCTGTCCCCATCACAGACGATGGAAGAACTTGCGCGCCAGAACGTGCGGAAGGTGTATGTGGATGGGGGGCAGCTGGTTCAGTCTTTCCTGCGAAACGGACTGATCGAGGACATGGTGATTACCACGGTGCCGGTACTGATCGGCGCTGGAAAATCGTTGTTTGGCACATTGCCGCAAGATTTGAATCTGGCACTTGTTTCCAGTCGCAGCTTTCCTTCAGGCCTGGTGCAATCCACTTACCGGATCTCCCGGTGACGCGAGCGCGCGGCCGTCCCGTACAAGGCACGGGAGTGATGCGAGAGGAAATCCTGGACGCTGCGCTGCGACTGCTGGATGAAGGCGGCGGAAAAGGGTTGACAATGCGATCCCTCGCCGCGCGGTTGGATGTTACCCCAATGAGTCTTTATCACCACGTAGCCGATCGTGCAGGACTGTTACTGGCGTTGGCAGAGCGGGTCTACGGCGAAGTACTGGGCGCAATCGCTGTACCGACGAACCCTTGCGTTGAAATTCAGGAACTGCTAACCCGTTATCACGATGCCGTCGGAAGGCATCCGCAACTGACTCTGGAAATTTTTGCCGACCCTAAAGCGTTTGCCGGCGCGGTCCAACTGATTACCGCTCGCCTGACCTCGCTGCTTGCCATGCTCACGGCGGAGCCAGTTCTCTGGCGGGATATATTAATCGACCATGCGCATGGCAGTGGTCTGGCGATCATTTCCGCTCAAGCCAACCCACAGCGGGCCGTCCTGCTGCGGGAACAGTACCGGCATGCGTTAACCTGCCTGCTGGCGCGGTTGGGAGATTGAGAAAAGAAACCGAGCCGCTCCGCCCCAAAGGGATTTGTACGTCAGTTCCGGGTTACAAGCTGGTTTCCTGGATCTTCACGACAGACACTCAACGGCAAGGCCGGTCGTCCGCTTTTGGTCAGGACGCGCCTGGCGCCGAAGCGGACGCGACTCGTAGCGGACAGTCGTCTTTCCCCGAAGAAGGGGTTCAATACTCAGACTAACTGGCGTCGGAGCGCCAGGCGCAGAGGGAACCGCGATGGCCGTGAAAATGCCGAAGGCATGGCCGTCGTTGATTTTCGCGTTAAACCGCCAGTCAGATGCCATTTGCGATGCCGCTGAGCGCTTGGATCAGTGATCGAAACCTCATGGCATCGCACTATGCGCTTAAATGAAGAGACTTGACAGTCTGACGCTCAATAGTTACCACCAATCATAAGTTCAGTCTGATCACGCCCGTGGATCGCCTCCAAAGCCATTACACCAACTTATTTGGTTGCCAGGACGTATTCGGCCAGTTTCGTTGCGTCTGCTTCGGACACTTGTGGTTGGGGAGGCATGGGTGCCTGTCCCCACACCCCGGCGCCCCCAGCCTTGATCTTCTTGGCCAACTTGTCCACCGCGGTGGCATCGCCATTGTATTTTGCGGCCACGTCCTTCAAAGATGGCCCAAATCGCTTTTGATCAACGGCATGACACGCCATGCAGTTGGATTTCTTGAACAACTCTGCGTCTGCAACTGCAGATCCTGCTGCAAACAAGAAGCTCGTCGTGACGCATACAGACAAGACTCTACGCATACATTAATCCTTATTTAAAAATGGTCTTCGACCTTGTAATGCCGGCACGCGGGCACAAATCTACCAATTAACGTACTGTTTATCAGCATTGAAAACAGCCCATGCAGTGCTGGGTCTCTAGCGTTGCGCCAGGGCGCGATCTCAATGGAAATCGCGCCCTGCAGAGGTTATTTCGGGGTCATCTTATAGATTTCGCCTTCGTCGGTGGCAACATAGAGATTGCCATCGGGCCCTTGAACCACCGAGCGGAAGCGTCCTGCAGGCATTGGCAGCGATATCGTTGTGCGCTTCGCAGAGGTGCCATCCTTGGAGATATCAAGCAAGTCCAGGCGGTTGCCAACTGGCGTGCCGTGAATGCCGATGCCCATGAAGGACACAATCATCTTGCCATCCCAGTCCTTCCACCGCTTGCCGCTAAGGAAAGCGCCCGACGACAGGCCTTGCGACAGGCCGTCGTTGTTCCAGGCCGTCTTCATCGCATTTGGATACGCTTTCAAGTCGGTCATGGGCATAAACTTCACCCGTTCTTTCGGATCCATTGCACCCATCTGGTTTGGACTGTAGCCGCAGTAATTATCCGGACAGTCTTTGCGGCCGTTGACATTCGGTCGAGGATCCCAGCCGCCATTACCGCCAGCTTTCAATACCGTGACTTCATCGCTATGCCACGGACCGTTTTCAGCCGTCACCGCCTGATTGGTACCTGGGCGGAACGCAATGCCTTGCGGATTGCGATGGCCGTAGGTATAAATGCGCGGATCGAACCCCTTTGGGGCACCGTTGTCGGGGGCAGCGTTGCCTTCGCGGTCGATACGCAGCACCTTGCCGCCAATCTTGGTCGGGCTTTGTGGCACTTCGCCGTTGTGGGTGTCGCCTGTGGTTACATAGAGGAATCCGTCGCCAGGGCTGAAGCGGATGCGCCCGCCATTGTGCGCGCCCGGCCCGCCGAACGGATGGTCGCTGGCTGCTGGCTTGTAGGCGATGTCAGTGACAATGTCCTTGCGGTCGGAAACCTTGGTATTGTCTGCGTTGACGACGAAACGCATGACACGATTGGTCCCGGGCGCCGTCATGTTGGAAGCTGAATACACGTATATAAAACGGTTTTTGGCAAAGTCGGGATCAACTGCTACCCCATTCATGCCGGCTTGGCCTTCGCAAAACAGGTCGGCTGCCGTTGTATCGTAATCCTTCGAATCCTTCATTCCCAGCAGTTTGGTAACGGTACCTGAAGAGGATCGTACCGATAAACCATTGCACTTTTCAGTGAAGAACATCGTGCCGTCTGGCAAGAAGGCCATATCCCAGGGATTGGTCAACTTGGATAAGACCGGTGCAGCGGACAGATTTGGAGCGGCCGCGGCGGCAGCACCCGAAGCAACTACCCCGGCGGTTGCCAAAAACATGGAGCTAACGAATCGTATATAGCGCATAGCGTCGTCTTCCTTTTTGTATTTTGAATGGGATATCCGCAGGGACAAGACTGACAGTCGGTTCCAACGGCATACCGAGTATAGGTAGTTGCTGCAGCGTCATCAAAACATAAAAACCTATCACGGCAATAGAGCTGTTCAATCAGCGTTACAGGTGCGTGAAATCTGATTGATTTCATGCACTCGTTTTTGCTTCAAAGAATTCACCCAGGATGATCTTCAGAAATAGCGCATTTCTTAATCTTGCTTATTTTCAATCGCAATAACTTTCTCTCATTCGCAAGTGTCTATACCAGCTTTATGCAAAAATCTATTCCCGCAATGATTTGCGTACGGACCACCACTGCTTTGGTTGCAAGCAACGTTTCTCTAGGAACCCCGCTTGGCATGTCTCCTTTCAGGCAGACTTTGCGTGCTCGCTACTGCCGTTATGCCACTAAAGCTGAAATACGATTCTGGCAAGCAAACGTTTGGATAAAAGCGGCGAGCAGCGACTCAGCAACATGCTGACGTCGATGCTTCATCAGAACAGGAATCCAAGCAGCTATCTGTGGCCTGCGAAGAGATGCCCGCGGCGCTCTGGAACCACCAAAGAATTCCAATCCAGGACTATGGCGAACAAGTCGTCCATTTTCAGATCACAGGTGTCTGTGCCGCAGGCCGGAGCAAAAAGAAGAGCTTTAACCCATTAATCATTGTCCTCGCGGGCTTTGCGGCGGGCGCTACATTCCTTTCCTACCATCATGGGCCGAAGGCGTCCACCAGCCGATTGCGCGACAAGTAAAGAGCGGCCCTCGCCTGCTTTATTCAGCATTGCCTTAATTGGCGATTTTGAAAACGCAGGGAGCGCTTGGTGCAAATAGCCGAGCCGGTGCTGGTGCATGATTGGCCGCAGGATGCAATTGGCCAGGCTATCCCCTACCGCGTTTATGAATTCAGTGCCAATCAGGGACTTGTCTGTGTTGGGGATTGCCTTGCACGCCCCGCTTGGCCGGCTTTGCCGCATAGGCGACTGGCGAATGGTGGTTCGTCGAGGGGCTGGAGCGCTATGGCAATTCGCATCGCTGATTGATCCTGGCCGATACGGGTGGCTCCCATAGTTACCCGCCGCGTGTATCGAAGGCATGCTTACAGGCACTCAGCGATACTGCCGTCTTGCCGATTACGGTGCGCCACTATCCGCCGGGGATGTTCAAAATGGAATCCACTCGAGCACCGCTCGTTCAGCCTCATCAGCGTGAATCGGGCGGACGTTCCACTGCGGAGGTTCGGAACAGCGATGAAATCACCTCGAACGGAATGCAGACCAAATCGATCAACTTATTTGTTGCTGAGCCCCTGACAGCCAGACTGATGTCTCTCATCCATTGGCCGCACGGGATACTGCCATCTCTTATTGGTTTCAGCCATGCACCCACATTTGATCGAGATTTTTGAATTTCCACTTATCCGGATTTTCCCAATCAACAATCTTGTCACGCGCATGTGACGCTGCCAGATCCAACACTTCCGGGGCGATATGTGTCATTGACTTCGTCGAGAAAAAGATCTTGACTTGCGGCTGCAGCAGGGAATTACGCCCTTGCTGCATAACTACGCCAAGCCGGCCCGATTCCAGGCGAACCAGAGTGCCAACGGGGTAGATCCCCACACTTTTGACGAACGCTTGGAAAATCACTGGATCAAAGTGACCTTTCCAGCCTGCCATCTGGCGGATTGCCTTGTTCGGACACCATCCTTCCTTGTACGGTCTGTTCGATGTAAGTGCGTCGTAGACATCGCAGACAGCGCCCATGCGCGCTAAGCGGCTGATTTGCTCGCTAGCCAGTCCATGCGGATAACCTGAGCCATCCCATTTTTCATGGTGATGCAACACCACGTCAAGGGCACCTTCAGACACTCCTTGCCCCTGCATTAGAATCCGGTGCCCAGACATTGGGTGCGACTTGATGATTCGGAACTCATCGTCGGTAAGTGAGCCTGGCTTGTTGAGGATGTCATTCGGTACAACCATCTTGCCAATGTCATGAAGCAAGCCAGCCAAGCCAGCCTCCTGCACGATACTCTCGGCCAGGCCTAGTTGGCGAGCAAGAGCTACCATCAGCGCGCAAACAGCCACCGAATGCATATAGGTATAATCGTTTTTGGTCTTAAGACGCACCAAGCCGATCAGCGCATCGGAATTTCGCAAAACCGATTGGGAAATCTCATCGACCACCGGCAACATGGTTTGCGCATCGACCGCCCGGCCCATGCGTAATTCCTGAAACATAGCCACCATTGCGCGTCGCGCCTTACCGCAGATAGCTGCTGCGCGCGCCCGCTCGGTATCCAATGGCGCCGGCCGTGGCTCGTCCGGCGCGACTGGCCGAGGATCGCCAAAGCCATACGATTCCGCGCGACTTTTGCTTTCCAGGGGTATTGTCGTTAAAGGTGACTCAGCCTTATTAGCGACACCATCTGCATTCGAAACATCATTTTCAGGCTTCGCTTCACTATCAGTCGAGAACTGCGCGGGGATGGATTCGAGATCGATTCCCTTGCTCGTATCGATCCATACGCTGGTAAAACCGTGCTCCAACAGGGTGTGAATATCCTGTTCATTAGATAGCAAAAATGCTGAGCGCCAGAATGGTGACTCAAACCAGCTTTCGCTGATCTTGGCTACATACATGCCTAGCTGTAACTCAGCTGTATCTATCTGTTTAAGCATGGCAATAAATTTCGACTATCGGATTACAGCTTTTTAATTTTTAAAAATGAGGAAACGGCCCTGGTTTCCCTTATGTTTTAAACGAGGTTGTATGCGAATGCAGAATCCATCTTGAAATCATTAATTTATTGCGCAAATGCAATATCGTACTCAAGTTGATCGCCTGATACAACTAGTTTTTTTAATATTTTTACTGTATTTACCTTGCAGCGATTGGCGTTGATGGAATTAATGCGTGAACAATGCTTTACGTAGACCAATTCCATACTCCTGTATAGCTTCTCACAATCGTTCTCCACTTCACGTTTGTACTCGCCTCTCAAAAATGCTTTTTCTAAAGGAAGAATGACGACCTCATCGAACCAAAGCAAAGGCGTTGTAATTGGGACATCGCATGAAAAGGTACTGCGCTATCCTGGCTTGATAAGTAAAGGCCGCCATATCCAGCCCAGTTACCAGAAGCGCATTATCAACGCCAACCTACAAGCAGCATTGGCCACTCTTCCGTCGCCAACCAGCGTAGCCTGGGTGAAGCAAGGCGAAACCCGGGATAACCCGATAACCAGTCGCCAAAATCCTCACAAGAGCGCAGCCGGCATTCGAAGGAACCTCCTGCCCGGCGCAAGCGGTTAGGTTCAGCGTCAGGGCTGCCGCTTCAACCCGGATGCCGGGGCATTTGCAGTTGGGGCCAAAAAATAAGACCGGCTGGTCCCGGGTTTCGCTACGCTCCACCCGGGCTATGCTTCTTACCCACGCTTACCCTTCAATCAAGGGTCGCATCGCACTACTCAATCCAGCGTGATGTGCGCCTTCTTGATCACATCCCCCCAGTAATCCAGTTCCTTCTTCACCAGGCTGCCCAGCGCTTCCGGCGGCAGGTAACGCACTTCAACGCCCTGCGTGGCGGCGCGGGTCATGGTTTCAGGCTGCTCCAGCGCCAGCTTGATGTCGTGGGTCAGCTTGGCGATCACGGGCTGCGGCGTGGCGGCTGGCGCGAACAGGGCGACCCAGGCTTCCAGCTCGAAGCCCGGCACGCCGGCTTCGGCCGTGGTGGGCACATTCGGCAGGTTCGGATGGCGCGACTTGCCGGCCACCGCCAGCGCCTTCAGCTTGCCCGACTGGATATGCTGGATCACCGAGGGCGGCGTGGTGATGAACATCTGCACCTGGCCGGCCAGCACGTCCTGGATGGCCTGGCCCGAGCCCTTGTAGGGCACATGGGTGATGGAAGTGCCGGTCTGCTGCTTGAACAGCTCGGTGCCCAGATGCGACAGCGAGCCATTGCCCTGCGATGCATAGTTGACCTTGCCCGGGTTCTTCTTCAGGTAGTCGATCAATTCCTTCAGGGTGTTAACCGGCAGCGAGGGATGCACGGTGATCACATTGGTTGCCACCGCCACCAGCGCCACCGGCGCGAAGTCCTTGGGCGCCCAGGGCAGGTCCTTCATCAGCCAGGGATTGCCGGTGTGGTAGGCGGAATAGGAAGCCAGCAGGGTGTAGCCGTCCGGTTTGGCGCGGCCCACTGCCTGGTAGGCAATGTTGCCGCTGCCGCCCGGACGGTTGTCGATGACCACCGATTGCTTGATCACCTTCGCCAGCGGATCGCCGACCAGGCGGGCCGAGGTGTCAACCAGACCGCCGGGCGGATTGGGGACCACGATGGTGATGGACTTGCTCGGGAAGTCCTGGGCGTAGGCGGTTGCGGCGGATGCGGCCAGCAGCGCGGTGCAGGCGAGTTTGCGTAACATGGTTTGTCTCCAACATTCTTAGGTCACAGGGAAGTTCTGGCACCGCTGGCCCCGGTCTACGCAGATCGCGGCGTCATCACGCGGGGATTGGCTGGCAGGCCGGATCATATAATCGTTTTGCCATGCCGGCGCATGCCCGGCCTTCGTCATTGGCGAAAGCCGGCTTAGCGAAATACGACTTTGGACGGCGCCATGCCGCGCTGCACACTCCATGCCATTCTTTCAGCATCGGGAATGGACATGGACAAGCAGATTCTTTCCGGCATCAGGGTACTGGAGCTGGGCCAGCTGATTGCCGGCCCCTTCGCGGCCAAGACGCTGGCCGACTTTGGCGCGGAGATCATCAAGGTGGAAACGCCGGGCGACGGCGACCCGCTGCGCAAATGGCGCATGCTGCACAACGGCACCTCGGTCTGGTGGCAGGCGCAGTCGCGCAACAAGCAGTCGGTCTGCATCGACCTGCGCCAGCAGGAAGGCCAGGCGCTGGTGCGCCGCCTGGCGGAATCCGCCGACATCCTGATCGAGAACTTCCGCCCCGGCACCATGGAGAAATGGGGCATGGGCTGGGAAGAACTGCATAAGCTGAACCCGAAGCTCATCATGCTGCGCATCTCGGGCTACGGCCAGGACGGACCCAAGCGCGACGAGCCGGGCTTTGCCGCCGTTGCCGAGGCCATGGGCGGCATCCGCTACATCACCGGTGAGCCGGGCCGGGTGCCGGTGCGCGCCGGCGTGTCGCTGGGCGATACCGTCGCCGGCCTGCATGGCGCGCTGGGCGTGCTGCTGGCCCTGTACCAGCGCGATGCCCGCGGCGGCGTGGGCCAGATGATCGACGTGGCGCTGTACGAATCCATCTTCAACCTGAGCGAGAGCCTGCTGCCGGAATACTCGGCCTTCGGCGCCATCCGCAAGCCGGCCGGCGGCGCCCTGCCCGGCATCGCGCCCTCGAATGCCTACCGCTGCGCCGATGGCGAATATGTGCTCATCGCCGGCAATGGCGACTCCATCTTCAAGCGCCTGATGGCCCTGATCGGCCGCCAGGACCTGGCAGACGACCCGGCGCTGGCGCGCAACGACGGCCGCGCCGCGCGCGTGGAGGAGATCGACGCCGCCATCGAAGCCTGGACCAGCACGCTCGGTCTCGATGCGGCGCTGGAACGGCTGACAGCCGCCTCGGTGCCGTCCGGCCGCATCTATTCCGCCAAAGACATCGCCGAGGACCCGCACTACCGGGCGCGGGGCGTGATCGAGAAGGTGCGCTCCGCCGATGGCCTGGAAGTGGACGTGCCGGGCATCATCCCCAGGCTGTCGGGCAATCCGGGCGCAATCCATGCGCGCGGCCCGACCCTGGGCGAACACACCGACGCCGTACTCGGCCAGGCCGGCCTCACCGCCGAAGACATCAATGCATTGAAAGCAAAGGGAATCGTGTCATGAGCGAACGCATCGAGATCAACGAGGTATCGCCGCGCGACGGCCTGCAGATGGAAAAGGCATTCGTGCCCACCGAGAACAAGATCGCCTATATCGACGCGCTGTCGGCCTGCGGTTTTGCACGCATCGAAGTCACCTCCTATACCTCGCCCAAGGCGATCCCGACGCTGGCCGATGCCGACGCTGTAATGGCCGGCATCCGCCGCGTGCCCGGCGTGCGCTACACAGCGCTGGTGCCCAACCTGCGCGGCATGGAGCGCGCAGTTGCAGGCAAGCCGGACGAGATCAACCTGGTGATGTCGGTCAGCGAAACCCACAACCGCGCCAACCTGCGCATGACGCGCGAGCAGTCGCTGGCCGGCCTGCAGGACGTGCTGCGCGAAGCCGGAAAGCTCGGCCTGCCATGCAATGTATCGCTGTCCACCGCCTTCGGCTGCCCTTTCGAGGGCGAGATCGAGCAGGCTGAAGTGCTGCGCCTGGCGCAGGCGCTGGCTGATTCCGGCGCGGCGGGCATTACCGCCTGCGACACCACTGGCATGGCCCACCCGGAGCAGGTGCGCCAGCTCAGCACCGTGCTGCTGCAGCAATTGCAGACCCCGGTGACGATCCACCTCCACAACACCCGCGGCATGGGTCTGGCCAATGCGCTGGCGGCTTACGGCGCGGGCATCCGGCGCTTCGACGCCGCATCCGGCGGCCTGGGCGGCTGCCCTTACGCACCCGGCGCCAGCGGCAATGTCAGCACCGAGGAACTGGTCCACATGTTCAACGCCATGGGCTATGAAACCGGCGTCGATGTCGACCAGCTGCTGGAAGTGGTGGGCACGCTGTCCGGCCTGGTGGGCCGCACGGTGACGAGCCAGCTGGCACAGGCCGGCACCCGCCTGCGCCGCTATGCGCCCCCGGTCTGGCTCGCAGAGAAATTCCCGCAGGCCTGAGACTGACCGAGAAGGAGGAGACATGAACAGAACGCTCTACGACAAATTGTGGGAACGGCACGCGGTGCATGTCGAGGAAGACGGCACCACCCTGCTCTACATCGACCGCCACCTGCTCAATGAAGTGATGAGCCCGCAAGCCTTCGAAGGCCTGCGCATGGCGGGCCGCAAGGTGTGGAACATCCGTTCCAACCTGGCCGTGGCCGACCACAACATCCCGACCACGGACCGCTCGGTGGAGATCGCCGACCCGGTATCGAAGCTGCAGGTCGAGACGCTGACAAAAAACTGCGGCGAGTTCGGCGTCACCGAGATCGGCATGCGCGACGCGCGCCAGGGCATCGTGCACGTGATCGGCCCCGAGCAGGGAATTACATTGCCGGGCCTGACTGTGGTATGCGGCGACAGCCATACCAGCACCCATGGCGCCTTCGCCTGCCTGGCCTTCGGCATCGGCACCTCGGAAGTCGAGCATGTGCTGGCCACCCAGTGCCTGCTGGGCAAGAAGTCGAAGAACATGTTGGTGCGCTTCGATGGCACGCTGCCGGCCGGCGTGACCGCCAAGGACATGGCGCTGGCCCTGATCGGCCGGATCGGCACCGCCGGCGCCACCGGCTATGCGATTGAATATGCCGGCGACGCGGTGGAAGCACTGTCGATGGAAGGCCGCATGACGCTGTGCAACCTGACGGTGGAAGGCGGTGCCCGCTGCGGCATGGTGGCTGTGGACGACAAGACCATCGCCTACCTGCGCGGCAGGCCCGGCGCGCCGCAGGGCGAAGCATGGGATGCGGCAGTGGCCTACTGGCACACCCTGAAAGGCGATGACGGCGCCGCATTCGACCGCCAGGTGGTGATCGACGTCAGCCGCATCAGCCCCGCGGTAACCTGGGGCACCTCGCCCGAGATGGTGACCACGGTCGATGGCTGCGTGCCTGACCCGGCACAGGAAGCCGACCCGGTCAGGCGCGAGGGCATGGCGCGGGCGCTGGCCTACATGGGACTGTCGCCATCGACGCCCATCACCGACATTCATCTGGACGTGGTCTTCATTGGCTCCTGCACCAACTCCCGCATCGAGGACATGCGCGCCGCGGCGCAGATCGTGCGCGGCCGCAAGGTGGCGCCGAACGTGCAGCAGGCGCTGGTGGTGCCCGGTTCCGGCATGGTCAAGCGCCAGGCCGAGGAAGAAGGCCTGGACCGCATCTTCATCGACGCCGGCTTCGAATGGCGCGAACCCGGCTGCTCGATGTGCCTGGGCATGAATGCCGACCAACTGCGGCCGGGGCAGCGCTGCGCGTCGACCTCGAACCGCAACTTCGAGGGCCGGCAGGGCGCAGGCGGCCGCACCCACCTGGTCAGCCCGCAGATGGCGGCCGCCGCCGCGATCATGGGGCATTTCGTCGATGTGAGGGAGTGGCAGTAATGGAAAAATTCATCGCCCATGAAGGCCTGGCGGCGCCGCTGGACCGGGCCAATGTCGATACCGACGCGATCATCCCGAAGCAGTTCCTGAAGTCGATACGGCGCAGCGGCTTCGGCCCCAACCTGTTCGACGCCTGGCGCTATCTCGACATCGGCGAGCCCGACCAGGACAACAGCGGCCGGCCCGTCAACCCGGAATTCGTGCTGAATGAACCGCGCTACCAGGGCGCATCCATCCTGCTGGCGCGCGAGAACTTTGGCTGCGGCTCGTCGCGCGAGCATGCGCCGTGGGCGCTGGCGGACTATGGCTTTCGCGTGGTCATTGCGCCCTCCTTCGCGGAAATCTTCTTCAACAACTGCTTCAAGAACGGCCTTCTGCCCATCGTGCTGCCGGAGCAGGAAGTCGATGCGCTGTTCCAAGCGGTGACGGCCACGCCAGGCTTTCGCATGGCGGTGAGCCTGCAGGACCAGGTGATCCGTCTTCCCGATGGCGCGACGATAGGCTTCGAGGTCGACCCGTTCCGCAAGTACCGCCTGATCAATGGCCTGGACGACATCGGCCTGACGCTGCAGCATGCGGACAAGGTGCGGGCCTACGAGGCAATGCGGAGGCAGCAGGAGCCCTGGGCGGTCTGAGCCGGCGTGCCAACCGGGGTCGGCATGCTGGAACAGCGGTGTGCAGGCCACGTGCCTGTTGTGGCAGAATGCGACGCGGCGCCCGCCATCCGGCGGCGCCGCCGCTGCCCGCGCAACCGGCAGCCAGTCGCCAGGAACCCGCCTTGAATCTCGCCCGCTTCGATCTCGTCAGCCTCCAGCTTTTCGTTGCCGTTGCCCGCAGCGGCAGCATTACCCGCGGCGCCAGCCAGTGCCATCTGGCAGTGGCCGCGGCCAGCAAGCGCATATCGGACCTAGAAAAGCATCTCGGCGTGTCGCTGCTCTACCGCCATGCCAACGGCGTGAAGCTGACCGAAGCCGGCCATGTCTGCTTCCAGCATGCGCTGGACGTGCTGGAGAGCGTGGAGCGCCTGTCCGGCGCGATGTCGGACTATGCGGCCGGCTTGCGCGGGCAGATCCGCATCTGGGCCAACACCTCCGCCATCACCCAGTTCCTACCGGACGACCTGAGCGCCTTCATGCGCGCCCATCCCGGCATCCGCATCACGCTGGAAGAGCGCAACAGCATTGAAGTGGTGGCGGCGCTGCGCGAGAACCGCGCCGATATCGGCATCTTCGCCGAACGCACCCAGACCGAAGGCGTGGCAGTCTTTGAATACCGCCGCGACCAGCTGGTGCTGGTCACGCCCAGGGATCACCCGCTGGCGCAGCGCAAGAGCCTGTCGCTGGCCGATGCACTCGACTATGACTTCGTCAGCCTGGCCGATGCCACCTCGCTGGCCGAGCGCCTGCATGCGGAAAGCAGCCGGCTGGAAAAGCCGCTGCGGCTGCGCATCCACGTGCGCAGCTTCGACGCCGTGTGCGGCATGATCCGCACCGGCCTGGGCATCGGCGTGCTGCCGCAACTGGCTGCGCAGCCGCATGTGAGGTCGATGGGATTGAAGATGATCCGCCTGACAGACGCCTGGGCTCAGCGCACCCTGCTGATGGGCTTGCGCGATATCGAGGCGCTGCCATTGCCGGTGCGGCTGCTGGCGGGGGAGCTAAGCGAGCAAGCGGCGGGCGCGTTGGGCGTAGGAAAATAATGTGTTGCCGAGCGAAACGCCCGATCGACAAGGCGCGTTGTTTGCCGTACTACCCAAGCCTCGCCACTTCCTCCAGCGACTTGCGTTCCGCATGCACCGCATGCCGCATCGCCAGCAGGCCGGCGAGTATGGCCAGCGCCCCGCCCAGCCCATAACCGGCGGCCACCGAGGCACGGTCGCCGCTGTCGATCAGCCAGCCGAACAGCACCGGCGCAATGAAGCCGCCGGTGCCGGTGCCGATCGCATAGAAGATCGAGATCGCCAGCGCCCGCATTTCCAGCGGAAAGACCTCGCTGGCGGTGAGATAGGCGGAGCTGGCGGCAGCGGAAGCGATGAAGAATACCGCGCTCCAGCAGATCGCCAGGCCAGTCGCGCTCAGCCAATCCGCGAGGAAGGCCCAGCCTATCAACGCCAGGCCTATGCCGCTGGCGATATAGGTCAGCGAAATCATGCGGCGCCGGCCCAGGCTGTCGAACAGGGGGCCAAGGAAAAAGGGGCCAAGCACATTGCCCAGCGCGAAGGGAAAGATGTAGAGCGCCACCCGGTTGTCCGGCACCTGGAAGAATCGGGTGAGCACCAGGGCGTAGGTAAAGAAGATGGCGTTGTAGACAAAGGCCTGCGCCACCATCATCGATAGCACCACCAGGCTGCGCATGCGGTAGTCCAGCAGCAGCAGCGAAAACACTTCGCGCAATGGCGGCGTGCCGCGGCCGCTGGCATGCAGGCCAGGGGCCGCTGGCGCCAACGCGCCGTGCTGGCGTTCGACCTGCGCCTCGATGTCTTCGATGATGCGCCGCGCTTCCTCCTCCCGGCCATGCATCAGCAGCCAGCGCGGACTTTCAGGGACATGGCGACGGATCAGCACGATCGCCACCGCCAGCACCGCGCCCAGCACGAAGCAGGCGCGCCAGCCCAGCGCCGGCCCCAATACCCGCGCATCCAGCATGACCAGGCTCAGTGCCGCGCCCAGTGCGGCGCCGA
This sequence comes from Noviherbaspirillum soli, assembly GCF_015352955.1. GTDB lineage: Bacteria > Pseudomonadota > Gammaproteobacteria > Burkholderiales > Burkholderiaceae_D > Noviherbaspirillum_A > Noviherbaspirillum_A soli. Next base: position 49,198 of record NZ_JACYOX010000031.1, on the reverse strand, counting down.
CCCAGAAGCTGCCGTTGATGAACAGCGCCACCCGGCCGCGCACCCGCGCCGGGATCAGTTCGTCGATCGCGGAATTGATGGCGGCATACTCGCCGCCTATGCCCAGGCCGGTGATGAAGCGGCAGATGGAAAGAAACAGGAAGCTGGTGGAAAACGCGGTGGCCAGGGTGGCCAGCATGTAGACCGCCAGCGTGATCATGAACAGCTTCTTGCGGCCCAGCCTGTCGGTCAGGCGGCCAAAGATTAGCGCGCCCAGCACGGCGCCGGCAATATAGATCGATCCGGTCCAGCCGACCTGCGCGGCGCTCAAGGCCAGCGTATCAGGCCGCTCCAGCACGCTGCCGATGGACCCGATCAGCGTGACTTCCAGGCCGTCGAGCACCCAGGCAATGCCCAGCGCCATGACCACGCGCCAGTGCCAGCCGGACCATGGCAAACGGTCAAGCCGGCCCGGAATGTCGCTGGCGGCGGATGACATCGCGATAAAGAGACAGGAAGCGGGCCGCCGGCGGCGGCCCATGGGCAATTAGCCGGTGATGATCATCTGGTTGTCGATCGACTTCACGCCCGGCACTGCCTTGACCAGCGCCTCGGCCTTGCGGCGCAGCGCCAGCGACTTGATGTCGCCCTTGAGCTTGACCACGCCGGCGCTGGTGCTGACGTCGATCTTGAATGCATTCAGTTCCGGGTCTGCCTGCAAGGCGCCCTTGGCGCGCGCGGTGATGGCGCTGTCGTCCATCGCCTGGCCGGCGCCCTGCTGGGAAGCCTTGCTGGTGTCAGCCGTGTCCTTCATTCCGGCGCATCCAGTGGCGATCAGGGCGGCGGCGATAACGGCGATGAGGCGGGGGGTCTGCATGTGTTGCTCCTTATTGATATTTATAGGCAGGAAGATGTGGCAGCGCGCTGCGAAGCGGCGTCCGGCAAGTCCCGGCCAGAGTCTACTGCCTAAGCCCCGCGCCTTCAACCTTCAGCGCCGTGCAGGTGGTTTATTTCATGCATGCGCCAAGGTTGCCGGCTTTCCATTCGGCATTGAACGACATCGGTCGGGTCACGAGGAGCATTTGCCTTTTCGTTGATCAAATGCACGACGCTTTCGGGCCTTTTGAGGCACATTGCAGTTCATGCCCGTACAGCCTGCATTGCGTCCATGCTGCCCGTCGCAGCGGCATCATCGACAACAACCCCAACGAAAGCACTGCCCGTGAAAGAAAACTGGATAAGCGGAAACCGATTCACGCTGCTGGAGAACGGCGAGGCTTTCTTTCCGCGTGTCTTCGAAGTGATCGCGGCAGCGGAACGGGAAGTGCTGATCGAGACCTTCATCCTGTTCGAGGACAAGGTGGGGCGCGAACTGCATGCAACCCTGCTGGCTGCCGCCCGGCGCGGGGTGCGCATCGAGCTGACGATTGACGGCTGGGGCTCTCCCGACCTGTCGGACAGCTTCATCGGCTCCCTGATCGAGGCCGGCGTGATCTTCCATGTGTTCCAGCCTGCGCCCAAGCTGTTTCGCCGATTCCATGTGTTTCGCCGCATGCACCGCAAGCTGGTGGTGGTGGACGGCAAACGCGCCTTCATCGGCGGCATCAATTACTCGGCGGACCACCTGGCGGATTTCGGCCCCGAGGCCAAGCAGGATTATGCAGTCGAAGTCGAAGGTCCGATCGTGGCCCATATCCACAGCTTCGCGCTGGCTGCCGTGGCTGGCGAAACCCCGAAGCGCCGCTGGTTTCATCGCCGTCCGAAATGGCCGCAGCCGGCTTCCCTGCCTTCGGCTGGCGATGCCCGCGCGCTGTTTGTCTGGCGTGACAACCAGGAACACAAGAATGACATCGAGCGCCAGTACCGCCTGGCGTTCCGGCTTGCGCGGGAACGCATCATCGTGGCCAACGCCTATTTCTTCCCCGGCTATCGCTTCCTGCGCGAACTGCGCAAGGCGGCGCGGCGCGGCGTGAAAGTGGCGCTAATCCTGCAGGGCACGCCGGACATGGCCATTGTCAAGACCGCGGCTTCCATGCTGTATCACCACCTGCTCGGTTCGGGCGTCGAAATCCACGAGTACTGCAAGCGTCCGCTGCATGGCAAGGTCGCGCTGGTGGACGACACCTGGGCCACGGTCGGTTCCAGCAATCTCGACCCGCTCAGCCTGTCGCTGAACCTCGAAGCCAATGTAATGATCCACGACCCCGCCTTCAATGCGCAGCTGAGCGCAAGCCTGGAAAACCTGATGCAGCACAGCTGCACCCGGATCGACATCAAGGATCTGCAGGAATCCGATACCTGGCGGCCGATACGCACCTTCTTCCTGTTTCATCTGCTGCGCCGCTATCCCTCCTGGGCCGGCTTCCTGCCGGCGCACACGCCGCGCCTGGCCTCGCTGCGCGCGCCGGACAATCCTGATGGTGCCGGCGACCTGAACCAGTCGGCGATGCAATGAGCGCCAGCGGCGACACCGCGAGCCTGCGGGAACGGCGGCCGGCGGGGGAACAATCAGCGCGGCAGACAAAGCCCTGGTGGCACTGGACCAAGCGCCTGCTCAAGATCTGCTTCCTTGCCCTGGTTGCTTACCTGCTGTTCAGGCAGGCCAGGTCGATCGAATGGGACAAGGTCGCGGCGGCGATCTACCAGCGCAGCGTGCCCGCGCTGCTGGCAGCGGCCGGCCTAGCGGCTGCCAGCCACCTGCTCTATGCCTGCTTTGACCTGATGGGCAAGCATCTCACGGGACACAGGCTGCCGGCCAAGACAGTCATGGGCATCACCTTCGTCTGCTATGCGTTCAACCTGAACCTGGGCAGCGTAATCGGCGGCGTCGCCATGCGCTACCGGCTGTATTCGCGTTTTGGCCTCGACAGCACGGTCATTACCCGCATTGCCGCCAACAGCATGCTGACCAACTGGAGCGGCTACCTGCTGCTGGCCGGGCTGGCGTTCTGGTGGCGGCCCCTGCCGCTGCCGGACGAGTGGAAGCTCGACAGCGGCGGACTGCGCCTGGTGGGCATGGCGATGGTGGCCGCGGCGCTGGCCTATGTGCTGCTGTGCGCCTTCGCGAAACAGCGCGACTGGACGCTGCGCGGCCACGGCATCACGCTGCCGCCATGGAGGCTGGCGGTGGTGCAGTTGCTGGTTTCCAGCGCCAACTGGCTGCTGATGTCGGGACTGGTGTATCTGCTGCTGCAGCGGAAGATCGACTTTCCCACCGTGGTGGCGGTGCTGCTCACCGCCGCCATCGCCGGCGTGATCACCCATGTGCCGGCCGGCCTGGGCGTGCTGGAAGCGGTGTTCATTGCGCTGCTGTCGCAGCAATTGGGCCGCAATGAGTTGCTGGCCGCGCTGATTTTGTATCGCTTCCTGTATTACCTGGCGCCGCTGCTGCTGGCCTGCGTGGTGTACTTCGTGACCGAGGCGCGGACGAAGCGGCGCGGCGGGTGCTAGGCACTGACCACATCGGTCACCAAAGTCTCGTGCACCGCATGCCCATTAATTCTTCATACCCGCATGCGGCTGCAGCGATACCGCTGTGGCCAATTTTCCTAGACCGGTAACTCTGGAGCGCAAAGCCGCAACCGTACACAATGGGCGAGATTGCAGCCTCCGGCGGCGCAAGCCGGGTGACGTTATTACGATTGGCGCCAGCCTGGATCGCGACGAGCTGTGTGCTATTTGCGGCGGTGGCAAGAGGCTGCCTGAACTCTGGCGGCGCACGATCAGCGGGATTCAGAACTGCTTTTGATCCCCGCCCCAACAGCACGAAGTGAAAAATCAGCATCGACGATAACGCGGAAAATATCGAGGCGATTAGGAGCGCGCAGCCTGGACGGCAATACGCATTGCCACCGCTCCGTTACGCCGGCTTGCTGTCACTTGCTTAGCCGACGCTAGCAGCCCAGATCTGAACCATAAGCCATTACACCTGTTGGCTCGGTCCAACCCAGGCCGCTCCCGAGCATGTCAGCTGGCCGTCAGCGCGGTATGGCGCGATAGGGGGATACGCCCGGGATAGCTGAACCGCCTCGGCTTCGGAGGCAGCGGACATTACCAATCAGTCCCCATAATTCGTTATCAACGATAGCCTTCCCATTCCTGCATCCTGAATTTCTTGGCTGGACAGAGGAACTAAATCGGTCAAGAAGTTAGAGACACCCTTTAGTTCTTTTAAAAACCTTTTGAAGCCATGGCAGTTCCTGCCCAAACAAGTGAAGCAAGCTTTAATAATAGTTAAAAGTGCCGCTGCGGATTGTAATAATAGTGTCGCCATCGAATTGATGGCATTTAACTTAAAGGACCATTGCATGAACAAGATCAATTTTGATTCGGTCGTAAAATCTGCCGCTTCGAATGTGAACGAAAAAGACGTCGCTATTGCTAGTCAAGAAGTCGCTAGTCAAATCGAAGGACGTGCTTGGAACATGAACCAGCCACTGAACATGATCGCCTACGAAGATCAGAAGTAAATGATGTTTACACGTTCCCTATCAAAGGGAACGTGTAAAAAAAGACCGATCAAGGAAATAACTTAGGAGGATATCTATGATTCTGCAATTCGGATTTGAATCACAAATCGATAATGTGTTAAATTTAATTGGAACGATTGATTTCAACAGGGCTAAGAAAATTACTACTTTGAAAGAAGTCCAAACTGAATACCATTCACTAATCCAAAAAATGCAAATGAGAACTCCCGGCGGCGCGCCAGGCACGGTGAACGTTATTACCGATTTTGAGAAGGCAAAAACACTTCGACCGCTGTTCGTTAATGATTCTTTACTAGACGATAAAATGCAGGCGGATGTCATCACCGAAACGAAAGATGACGAAGCAACTGATAAAAAGGCTCTTATCCTTCGCGCCATCCATGAGTTGGGACTTTACTCCGAGGTACACAAGGCGCTGCTTGAGACTTTAATTACCGATATTTTTATATTACCATCCTCCCGGGCTAAAGCCGGCTCGACTTCCCAAGCGATTGGCGTAATTTGGGCCAATCCCAAAACGACGTACTCCCTGCATGACATGATAGAGATTCTGGTGCATGAAATGACCCATCATGCGATGTTCATCGATGAATTGCGTTACGTCCATTATTGCTATAGCGATGTAATGGATAAATCTACATGGGCACTATCGGCGATTCTCAACGTACCACGGCCACTCGATAAAGTTTTGCACAGCGCAGTTGTTGCAACAGAAATACTACTTATGCGAGCAAATTACATAGGCCATCCTGTGCTGACCAAAGTCCACCCGCCTACCAATATCATGCTGACTCAACTGAAGGACGCGATTGCTGCCACTGAAAAGGTGCTTTTGCAATACAAAGGAGCCGGGAAAATATTTACAGAACGCGCGAACGAAATTTTCCATAACGTACAACGGCAGGTCAAAGCTTTATCAGCCTGAATGTTAATCGCGTACAGGCTATCAGCGCCTATCATTATGAATAAAGAACAACTATGAGCCTGAATTGGCAAAGATGGCTTACAGTATTCAGGCATCCATCTGCATTATTGACTATAGCCCTTATAACTATCCATCAGTCGATAATCGCTTCGTCATCCTATTTTCTGACAAGGCTGATTGAATCGTTTCAGCAAGGCGATGAGTACAGTCATTACCTGTATTTATATCTCGCCGCGATGTTAATTCCCTATCTTCCTGGGTGTCTTTCCTTTATATCTCTGCAACGCTGGATTAATCAGGCACATAAAAGCCTTATCTATGGGATTGCGCAGACTGCCTATGGACGGACAGAGAAATTTCGTAATTCGATCGTTCGGGAACAGGTTGAATCGATAGTTTCCCGGAACTCGTTCATTACTATCAAAGAATATTTGTCATTTGTTCATGGATTTTTAGGCTTTGTCTTGAATAGCGCACTGAGTATGCTCGTACTTGGATTGCTCCTTCCTGGCAATCTATTCGGCGGCTATTTCCTCAGTGTGATTCTTTGCGCCGCATTCATTCTTTTGGTCAACAAGGCGATCAGCACCTACTCAGCAGAGAATGAGAGGCGCTTTATCAGCTACAGCGACAGCTTGTCGTCGATTTGGGACAATACTACCCTTGGCAACAAACTTAATTATAATAATTGGGCATTTCAAAGCCAGGACCTAGGAGAAAATTATTACAAGGGATCCAATGATCTCCAGTCGCTAAAACAATGCGGAAATCTCATTCTGGCGGCAGCAGCATTAGGCCCTACCATTTATTTAGTATTAAGCGCTGTGGAAAACAATGCAGCCCAGCCCGCATTGGTTGCGGCAATTATTGTCAACCTTACCCGTGTGTTCCATATTCTAAATTCCCTTAGTTCTTTGGTGAGTCAACTATTGGAATGGCCGTCTATGAATGCGCGTCTCGAAGTCATGTTCAGGGCAGAAAATCTTTTGTTGTCAGAAGATGACTTGCCTGCGAAACCGCTATCAAAAATCACTCTTAATGGGCAACGGATCAATGACTATGAATCCGTGGTGGAAGCGCTTAAACCCGTCCAGAAGGGTCGGTTTACGATTCGCGGCGGAAATGGCTCTGGGAAAAGCACACTACTTCTGGTTTTAAAGAAATTTTTCGGCGAGTCGGCAATTATGCTGCCCGCACATCACGGGCGACTTATATGGAGAGACGGCAACCCCAATCATTCAACGGGACAAAGAACCTTGCAACAAATACGCGAGATAGTGAGCGGGAATGATGTCAGAGTCGTTTTATTTGATGAATGGGACGCTAATCTTGACCACTGCAATAGGGAAACAGTCAATCAACTTTTGGACGAAATTGCCTCAAAGCTCCTCGTCATCGAGATCAGACATTAAAAGAGACTTCTATGCATGGCGAATCTTTAGCAGCTGAACTTTTAGCAAATAGCGACTTTACTAATGCCTATAGTAATTCACAGTTTTGGAAAAGCAAAATTTCTAGAGCGCAAATGCTCAATCTGTTCTCGTGGCAACACCTAAATCATGCATTGGCGACAAATAGAATAACGAATGATCGCCTACGCTTGTCAATAGAAAATGATTACGAACAGCCTAACAATCAGGCATTCCGCAAGGTTCGCGATGCATTCGGGCGCCCTACTGACTCTCTCTCAATTAATGAGCTTCACCGCTTGCTGGCGCAAGGAGTTACAGGTGTTCTCGAAGCCGCCAATGAACTATTTCCAGACATCGGCGCTTTTACTGAAGTGATTGGTGCTCGATACTATGCACGCTCCACAGCGAATGCCTATTTCTCATTTGGGTTGAGCTCTGGATTTGGCCCTCATAACGACGACCACGACGTCATCGTCATGCAGATTGAGGGGCGAAAGAGCTGGCGCTTTTTTGGAACAAAAGAGAAGTCAACTATGGCAACAGTTGACGATATCAAGCAACCGATCGAGGAAAACGTCTCTGAAATACTTATTCTAAACGAAGGAGATGTCCTATTTATACCAAAAGGGACTTGGCATGATGTGGTGGCAATTAACGAGCCTAGCCTCCATTTGACAATTAGCGTTGTTTATCCGACAGTGGCCGACTATGTGCAGTGGTTGCTGGCTCAACACAAATACGAACTACCATACCAGGATATAAAACTAAGTAATGATGTTCTCGACTCTCTAGCCAAAAAATCTGCTGGATTCTTTGCGGCCGCAATTAACACGGAATCGATAGCGACTTTCTTGGATTCGTACTACGCGCAATACGCGGCATTTCGAGTTCAACCTTCATTTCCGCATCTGAATCGACCTCAGGTTGGCGATTTTTTCAGACGAGTTCCATTCACAGCAAGGGAAGTGACATTGATCGACGACTCATCAAAAGAACACGTGATCCTTGCGCTAGGAAAAAAACATACTCTAAACCGGTGCGAGTTTAGAGTGTTTAGCAATCTTTATCATGACCGGAGCGTATCTACAGACGACCTATTAGGCTTAGCAGAAGCTGATATGGGTTGGTCGGATATCAACATCGCACTAGAAAAGCTGCTCGACTATGGCCTCATATCGAAATCGATACGGTCATCCACTTCGCAGTGATCGGCCTAAAGATCACATGCGGACATCCGTGCCGTGTATTGCGGGCTAACTCGCCGCCTCAATGACGGCCGCATCGTCTGGACTAAACGGGATCAGCTGTGACCCTAGCGCTCGATACCGGGCAGTTGCAGGCACTGGTCACCGTGCCATCAGCGAGGACGCTGGCGGCTGATCATGCCATTGCGGTGATTTAACGCCAGTACGGATAAAGGTTCTGTGCATACGCGGCAATTGTCCTAGCACAGTGCCACTCATGACTTCTGCACTCGGCTTCTCCGTCCTAAACGCCGACGAACTATGCCAGCTCGCCGCCCGCCTGATTGAAGAGATGCGTTAATTCTCCAGCGTCGCCCTAATAAATCGCCGGCACCCCATCCGCCGCGGCCGCCGGCGCGGCACCGCCAAACTCGGCGCGCAATTCGCGCGCGGCCACTGCCAGCAGGCGAGCTTCCAGTCCCACCGCAACAAAAGTGCAGCCAAGGTCGAGGTAGCGCCGCGCCAGCGCATTGTCCGACACCAGGGTGCCAGCCGCCTTGCCGGTGGCGATGATGCGGCGCATGGCGTCCTCGATCGCCGCCTGCACTTCCGGATGGCCCGGATTGCCGCGATGGCCGAGCGAGGCCGACAGGTCGGCCGGGCCGATGAAGACGCCATCGATGCCATCGACCGCGCAGATGGCTTCGATGTTGTCCAGCGCAGTGCGGGTCTCGGCCTGCACCAGCAGGCACACCTCGTCGTTGGCGCGGGCCAGGTAGTCGGTGCGCAGGCCCCAGCGCGAGGCGCGCGCGGCGGCGGCGCCGACGCCGCGTATGCCCTCTGGCGGATAGCGCACCGCCGACACCATGTGGGCGGCCTGCTCTGCCGTGTCCACCATCGGGATCAGCAGGGTCTGGGCGCCGATGTCGAGCAGCTGCTTGATCAATGCCACGTCGCCAGTGACAGGGCGCACGATCGGATGCGAGGGATACGGCGCCACCGCCTGCAGCTGCTGCAGGATGGCGCGCACATCATTGGGCGCATGCTCGCTGTCGAGCAGCAGCCAGTCGAAGCCGGTGCTGGCGCACAGCTCGGCGGTGTAGGAATTGGCCAGCGATAGCCAGAGGCCGATCTGCGGGTTTTTGGCGGCCAGCGCGGCCTTGAAGCGGTTGTCGTAGCTCATGTTGTCTCCGGTTTCTTGATGTTGTTCAGCCGGGCAGGCGGCGCGACAGGCTGCCGTGGCGGATGTACTTGATGTTCATGTACTCGTCCAGGCCATAGCGCGATCCTTCGCGGCCATAACCGGAATCCTTGACGCCGCCGAACGGCGCGATCTCGGTCGACAATGCGCCGTCGTTGACCGCCACCATGCCGGCCTCGATCGCCTCGGCCACTTCCCAGATGCGGTCGATGTCGCGCGAGTAGAAATAGGCGGCCAGGCCGAACGGCGTGGCATTGGCCATGTCCACCACTTCCGCCTCGGTGGCGAAGGGCGTGACCGGCACCACCGGGCCGAAGGTTTCCTCGCACGACATGCGCATCGCGGCGGTGACATCGGCGAGCACCGTGGGCGTGAAGAAATGGCCGTTGGGCGCTTCGGCACAGGCATGGCGCTGGCCGCCCACCACCAGCCGCGCGCCCTGCGCCAGCGCATCCTTCACATGCTGCTCCACCTTTTCCACCGCGCGGGCATTGATCAGCGGGCCGATCTCGGCCTTGCCGCCAGATGCCGGGCCTATGCTCAGGCTGCCGACCTTCTCGGCCAGCTTGCCGATGAAACGCTCATACACGCCCTGCTGCACATAGACGCGGTTGGGGCAAATGCAGGTCTGGCCGGCATTGCGGAACTTGGCCACCATCAGGCCGGCCACCGCGGCATCGATATCGGCATCGTCGAACACGATGAAGGGCGCATTGCCGCCCAGTTCCAGCGACAGCCGCTTCAGCGTGCCGGCGCTCTCGCGCGCCAGATGCTTGCCGACTGCGGTGGAGCCGGTGAAGGAAATCTTGCGCACCCGGGCATCGGCCAGCCAGACGTCGGCCAGCGGACCGGCGCGCTCGCGCGAGGTGGTCAGCACATTGACGAGGCCGGCGGGCGCGCCCGCCTGCTGCAGCAGGCGCGCCATTGCCAGCGCGGTCAGCGGGGTGTCTTCGGCGGGCTTGCAGACCACGGCGCAACCGGCGGCAATGGCCGGCGCGATCTTGCGCGCCAGCATGGCCATCGGGAAGTTCCAGGGCGTGATGGCAGCCACCACGCCGACCGGCTGTTTGATCACCAGCAGCCTGTGGTTCTGGCTCTGCTGCGGAATGATGTCGCCGTCGACGCGCTTGGCTTCCTCGGCGAACCATTCGATATAGGACGCGCCGTACGCCACCTCGGTGCGGCTTTCCGCCAGCGGCTTGCCCTGCTCCAGCGACATCAGCCGCGCCAGGTCTTCCTGGTTGGCCATCACCAGCCCATGCCAGCGCCGGAGCAGCGCGGCACGGTCCTTCGCGACCACATGGCGGAACGCGGCAAAGGCATGCTGCGCCGCATCCACCGCGGCTTGCGCGTCTTCAGGCGTGCAGTCGGGCACCTCGGCGATCAGCTCGCCGCTGGCGGGATTGGTCACCGCGAGGCGGCGGCCGTCGGCGGCATGGCGCCACTCGCCGTTGATCAGGCTCTGGCTGCACAGCAGCTCGGGGTTGTCAATGTTCAGGGTCATGGCGTATCGAAAAGGAAAAGGAATGGGACGGCGTCGATCCTAAGCGATCGGCGACCGTGGGGCAATGCCGGCACAAACAATTAGCTGACCACGCCCAGATGCCAGGGGATGAATTCATGGTCGCCCAGGCCCAGCAGCTCGCTCTTGGTCGGCCCGCCGGAGGCAGCGCGCAGGATCTCGTCGAAGATGATCTGGCCCATCTGCTGCATGGTTGCCTCGCCATCGATCACCAGGCCGCAGTTGATGTCCATGTCTTCCTTCAGCCGCTCGTACATCGCGGTATTGCTGGCCAGCTTGATGGTCGGCGCGGGCTTGGAGCCGAACATCGAGCCGCGGCCGGTGGTGAAGCAGATCAGGTTGGCGCCGCTGGCGATCTGGCCGGTGGCGGCCACCGGGTCGTAGCCGGGCGAGTCCATGAACACGAAGCCGGCGCGGTCGATCGGCTCGGCATATTCATAGACGCCCTGCAGCGGGGTGGTGCCGCCCTTCATGGCCGAGCCGAGCGACTTCTCGAAGATGTTGGCCAGGCCGCCCTGCTGATTGCCATGGCCTACCACGCCGTTGAACTGGGCGTTCTGGCCGCGGGTGTATTCCTTCCACCATTCCAGCCGGTCCAGCAGCTTCTGGCCCACTTCCGGCGATACCGCGCGCCGGGTCAGCATGTTTTCCACGCCATGGATTTCCGGCGTCTCGGACAGGATGGCGGTGCCGCCATGGCGCACCAGGATGTCCATCGCCGCGCCCAGCGCCGGATTGGCGGTGATGCCGGAAAAGCCGTCCGAGCCGCCGCATTCCAGGCCGACCTTGATGTGGCTGGCCGGCACCTTCTGGCGCTGCACCGCATTGGCGGCCGGCAGCATCTCCCTGATCATCGCAATGCCGGCCTCGATGGTCTGGCGGGTGCCGCCGACTTCCTGCATCACCATCGTGCGCAGCAGGCCGTCTTCCTTCAGGCCCTGCGACGCGACCAGGTCAGCCACCTGGTTGCGCTCGCAGCCCAGGCCCACGATCAGCGCGCCGGCCAGGTTGGGATGGCGCACATAGCCGGCGATGGTCCGGCGCAGCACGTCGAAATGGTAGCTGGGCGATGACATGCCGCAGCCGCTGGTCTGGGCGAAGGCGACCACGCCGTCCACGTTGGGATAGTCGGCCAGGCGCTCCGGCGTGAACCATTCGGCGATCTTCTTGATCGCGGTGGCCGAGCAGTTCACCGACGAGAAGATGCCGATGAAGTTGCGGGTGCCGACCTGCCCGTCCGGCCGCACGATGCCCATGAAGGTGGCGCGCTGGTTTTCCGGCACATAGTCGACCGGCCGCACATCCAGGCCGAAGCCGGGGTCGCGCTCATATTCGCGCAGCTCGATGTTGTGCGAGTGCACATGCTCGCCGGCCTCGATGTCGCGCGCGGCGAAGCCGATGATGGTGTCGTACTTGCGGATCGCGGCGCCCTTGGCGATCGCATGCGCAGCCACCTTGTGCCCGGCCGGCACCTGCGCCCGCAGCCGCACGGCGGCGCCGTCGATGGCTATCTGCTGGCCCAGCGACAGCTGGGCCTTGGCGATCAGCACGTTGTCGGTATCGTGCAGCCGGATCAGGCTGCGGGTGTAGTGGTTGTCGGTGACGGTATTCATCTGGCCATTCATGGAATGCGGTCAAGGGTGCGGATCGCGCAGCGGTGCTCAACCGTTCTTGATCTGTTCCTTCAGGTTGAGCTTCTCGATCAGGCGCTTCTCGTTCACATATTGCGAGAGCACGTACTTGCGGTAGTCCTCGGCGTCCTGGTACATCACGGGCGCGTCGATGCGGTCGCAGGCCTGCTTGAATTCCGGGCTCAGGATCGCCTTCTTCAGCGCCGAGCGCAGCTTCTCGGCCACCTGCGGCTCCAGTCCGGCCGGCGCGCCGATGCCATTGGGCGCATCCACCACCAGGTTGTAGCCGGCTTCCTTCAGCGTCGGCGCCTTGTCGAATCGCGGCGGACGCTGCTCGCCCCATGTGGCCAGCAGGCGCAGCTTGCCCTGCTCCACATACGGCGCCCAGGAACTGGAGTCGGCCAGCGCATCGACCTGGCCGCCCATCAGGTCGGTCAGGGCCGGCGCGCCGCCCTTGTAGGGAACGTGGTTCATCCTCACACCCGCGGCCAGCAGGAATTCCTCCATGCCCACGTGGGTGGCGCCGGCCACGCCGGCGCTGGCGAAGGTCAGCTTGCCGGGGTTGGCCTTGGCGGCGGCCACCAGCTCGGCCAGGGTCTTGTAGGGCGAGTCGGCGCGCACCACGATGCCGAAGGTCTGGCCGGAAGTGCGGGCCAGGTAGGTGAAGTCCTTCAGCGGATCGAAGGTCACCGTGCCGAGCTGCGCAAAGCGGGTCACCGAGATCGGGATCTGGCCGATGGTGTAGCCGTCCGGCTTGGCCACCGCCAGCGCCCGCGCGCCTATCATGCCCGAGGCGCCGGCGCGGTTCTCAAACACCACCGGCTGGCCCAGGTGGTCCGACAGCACCTTGGCCAGCGCGCGCATGGTCACGTCGGCGGTGCCGCCTGCCGGCCACGGGCACAGGAAGGTGATCGGGCGGTTCGGGTAATCCGACTGCGCCAGCGCCGGGCCGAGCGGGAGCGCGGCGCCGGCCAGGCCGGAAGCCGCGCCCAGCAGCAGCTGCCGGCGTTTGATATCGATGCGGGGTGTATCCATGATGGTCTCCTGTTGCGCTCGGGGCGCTGGCTATGGTTTTTTCGGCAAAGCTGATGTTACCGGTAACATACGCATCGCATCGTAATCCAAAACTTTTTACATTGCTACAATCGGAGCCAAAATAATTCTGGAATTTCCCTTGAATAACAATCCGACTGGTAGAGCGCAGGCAGCCGAGTCCGTGCCGGCAAAGCGGGCGCGCCGCGGCTCGGGCGGCATCACGCTGCGTGAACTGGCGCAGATGGTGGGCGTGACCAAGGTCACGATTTCCCGTGCGCTGAACACGCCCGAGCGGGTGTCGCCCGAGACCCTGCAGAAAATCCAGGAAGCGGTGAGGCAGACCGGTTACGTGCCCAACCTGGTGGCCGGCTCGCTGGCGTCGAACCGCAGCCGGCTGGTGATGGCGCTGGTGCCTTCGCTGGCCGGCTCGGTATTCCAGGAAACCACCGAGGCCATGACCACCGCGCTGGCCGATGCCGGCTACCAGCTCCTGATCGGCCAGGGCGGCTATGACAAGGCGCGTGAGGATGCCCTGATCGACGCCGTGATCGGACGCCGTCCGGCCGGCATCGTGCTGACCGGCGTGATGCATTCGCCGATATCGCGCGAGCGGCTGCGCGGCGCCGGCGTGCCGGTGGTCGAGACCTGGGACCTGACCGACACGCCGGTCGACATGCTGGTTGGCTTTTCCCATGCCGCGGTCGGACAGGAAGCGGCGCGCCACCTGCATGCGCGCGGCGCCCGGCATGCGGCGGTGATCACACCCGGCGACGCCCGCGCGCTGGTGCGCAGCGCCGCCTTCTGCAAGGCCATGCAGGCGCTGTGCGGCCGGCCGGTGCCGGTCTATCCCATGCCCTCCCCGACCCACCTCGGCAATGGCCGCGAGGCGCTGGCGCTGCTGCTGCGGGAACATCCGGAGACGGATGCGGTGTTCTGCGGCGCCGACAGCCTGGCGCTGGGCGCGCTGATCGAGGCGCGCGCCAGGGGCCTGGCCGTGCCCGGCCAGTTGAAGGTGCTGGGCTATGGCGACCAGAACTTCGCCCGCCACACCGACCCGCCGCTGTCGACCATGCGCATCGATGGCACCCAGATCGGCAAGCTGGCAGCGCGCATGCTGGTGGACCGCATCGAAGGACGGACGGTGACGCAGACAAGCGTGGACGTGGGTTTCGAGCTGGTGCAGCGGGACAGCACATAGCAGGCTAAGCGACCCGGATCACTCCAGGTCCTTGCCGTGGCGCTTCCTCCACAGCAGCTCGCCGACGAACAGCAGCAGCACGACGCCGACGCCAAGCGCGCCGAACCACATCGCCAGGCTGTCGTGCCCGGTGACGATGGCCAGCGCCTGGGCCGACATGGCGGCGCCGACCACGAAGGCGCCTATTCGCTGCGGCCCCTGGATCGCCCGCAGGAACGAGATCACGGCCAGGAAGATGGATGAAATCAGCCAGAGCATGTTTTCGGGCGCCATGGATCGTTCTTTATTGACAAGGTGCTGCGAACATACCACGCCGGCCAGCCGGTGGGTTGACTGGCGGCGGAGAAGCCACGGCGATCGGGGCACGCAGGCGCGGCAGTGCCGGCATGCTCAACGTTGGATGCTGCTGCAACTGCCGCTTGCGTAGCCTGCGTAGGGCGCAATACCCGAAGGGCATTGCGCCGTGGGTCACAAACCGGAATGGCGTTGCCGGTCGACTTCATTCATCGGCCTTGCCGCAATATTCCCGCACGTTATTGCACGGCAGCCCATGCCAGGCGCGCCTCCATTACTGCAGCCGCAGCGGCGCCGCAGTCGCCGGTAACGCGACCGCAGCTGCATTGCCGTCCAACCGGAACACGCTGACCGTCTCGGCCAGCCGGGCCGACTGCATCTTCAGCGACTCGGCCGCCGCGGCGGTCTCCTCCACCAGGGCTGCGTTCTGCTGCGTGACCTGGTCCATCTGGCTGATCGCGTGGTTGACCTGCTCGATGCCGGCGCTCTGCTCGCTGCTGGCGGCGCTGATCTCGGCCATGATGTCGGTCACCCTCCTGACGCTGCCGACCACTTCCTGCATCGTGCTGCCGGCCTGCGCCACCAGCTTGCTGCCGGCGTCGACCTTTTCCACCGAATCGCCGATCAGTTCCTTGATCTCCCTGGCGGCGGCGGCGCTCTTCTGCGCCAGGCCGCGCACCTCGGTCGCCACCACGGCGAAGCCGCGGCCCTGCTCGCCGGCGCGCGCCGCTTCCACCGCCGCGTTCAGCGCCAGGATGTTGGTCTGGAAGGCAATGCCATCGATGACCGAGATGATGTCGACGATCCTGCGGGCCGACCGGTCGATCGCGCCCATGGTGTCGACCACGTCGGCCACCACCGCGCCGCCCCTGGCGGCCACGTCCGATGCCGTCACCGCGAACTGGCTGGCCTGGCGCGCATTGTCGGCGTTTTGCCTGACGGTGGAAGTCAGCTCTTCCATCGATGAAGCGGTTTCCTCCAGCGAGCCGGCCTGCTGCTCGGTGCGGGCGGACAGGTCGCTGCTGGCCACCGAGATCTGGCCGGATTCGGCGGCGATGGCATCGGTGCCGCCGCGCACCTCGGCAACGATGCGCACCAGGCTGTCGCGCATTTCGCCGATCGAGTACATCAGGCTGGAACGGTCGCCGGTCTTCACCGCGACGCTCGCGCTCAGGTCGCCGCGGGCGATGCTGGCCGCCACCGCGGCCGCCTGCGCCGGCTCGCCGCCCAACTGCCGCAGCAGGCCGCGCGCGATCCACACCGTCAGGCCGCCGGCCGTGGCCAGCGCCGCCGCGATCAGCAGCATGATCCAGTTGCGCGCCTGCCCATAGACGCGCTCTGCTTCCTTGTGGCTGGCCGCCACGGCCTCGCTGTTCAAGCGCAGCAGCGCACTGCTCTGCGCCGCCACGGCATCGAAGGATTTGCCCGACACCACGCGCACCTGCCTGGCGAGGTCGATATCGCGTCCGCCCAGATTGCCCTTGGTGGCGTTGAGCGTCTTGTCATGGTCGGCCTGGTAGCGCCTGATCTGCTGCAGCAGGCCATCGAGCGCCTTGCCTTCCTCAGCCCCCTTAGCGCGCGCCGCGTAGGCCGCGATGCTGCGCTCGACCTGGGCGCGCAATTTGACGGCCGATTTCTCTTCTTCGGCAAGCTGTTCCGGCGTCTGGGCGATCACATAGCTCAGCTCGCGCTCGCGCAGGTTGTTCAGGCCGTCATTGAGTTCGTTGATGATCTGCATCCCCGGCAGCGTGCCTTGCGCGAGCTGGACTTCGGCGGCATTGATGCTGGCCAGTTGCCTGATGGCGAAGACGCCGATGATCATGCTTGCTGCGATGCCGGTGCCGGCGACCAGCGCCAGGCGCCTGGCGACGGATAAATCGTGAATGGCCATGTCTCTGTTGTAGTAAGTCTGATGCGTGAGGAAAAGGCGCTGTCCCCGGACAGCGGCGATCCTTCCTGTAACGGCAACATTCAGGCATTCTTTATGGCAACGACCGTACGATCGGCGCGGACCAGTTCGCCCACCATGGATGCCGGCCCGGGCCGGGCATACAGGTAACCCTGGTAGTGGTGGCAGCCGATGCTCGCCAGGAAGTCGCGCTGTTCGGCAGTCTCGACGCCTTCCGCGATGACGCCCAGTCCCAGCGCGGTGCCCAGGGCGACGACGCTTCTGGCGATCACGGCGTCGTTCGGATCGGTCAGGATGTCGGCGACGAAGGATTGATCGATCTTGAGCTGGTCAAGCGGCAGCCGCTTCAGGTAGGACAGCGACGAGTAGCCGGTGCCGAAGTCATCCAGCGCAAAGCACACGCCAAGGTCGCGCAGCAGGCGCATCTTGGCGATGGTGTCCTCGATGTCCTCGATCATCATGGTCTCGGTCAACTCGATCTTGAGCCTGGACGGCCGGACGCCGGTCTGCCCGAGCAGATCGGTTACCTGCCGGGGAAACGTGGCATCGCGGAACTGGCGGGCGCTGACATTGACCGATATCTGCAGTTGCGAAAGCACAGGGTCGCCGCTCCACTCGGCCAGTTGCAGGCATGCCTGGCGCAGCACCCATGCGCCGATCTGCAGGATCAGGCCGGACGATTCGGCCACCGGGATGAAGAGGCCGGGCGGCACTGCGCCGCGCCCCGGATGATGCCAGCGCAGCAGGGCCTCCGCTCCTGTCATGCGGTTCTCGCCGTCGAATTGCGGCTGGTAATGCAGCATCAGCTGGTTGCCAGCGACCGCTTCCCGCAGGTCCAGTTCCAGCGAGGTGCGCAGGGTCAGCGCGCGTTCCATTTCCGGCTGGAAGAAGCACAGGGTATTGCGGCCTGCCTTCTTGGCCTGGTACATCGCGAGATCGCCGCGTCGCAGCAGGTCCTGCGCAGACAGGCCGGCGCCGGAAAACAGCGCGATGCCGATGCTGCAGGTGGTATGGTGGCTGCCGCCGGACAAGGCATAGGACTGGGTCACCGCGGCGAGCACCTTGCGCGCGGCCACATGGCTCTGCTGCGTTGCCGCCTCCTCGCTCGCGCCCATGTCTTCCATCAGGATCACGAATTCGTCCCCCCCGAGGCGGGCGATGGTGTCGGCTTCCCGGCTGCTATGGGAGAGACGCTGGGCAATCTGCTGCAGGAATTGGTCGCCGACCTCATGCCCGAGCGTGTCGTTGAGATCCTTGAAGTTGTCCAGGTCGATGAACAGCAGCGCGCCGACGCGGCCATGGCGCGCATTCATCGCCAGCGCATGCTGGATCCGGTCCAGCAGCAGGCGGCGGTTGGGCAGCCCGGTGAGCGGATCGTAGAAGGCCAGCCGCATTGCCTGGTCCTGCACCAGCTTGCGCTCGGTGATGTCGGTCTGGGTGCCGACATAATGGCTGATGGCGCCGTCGGGCGCCGGCACCGCTGTCACCGTCAGCCAGGCCGCGAAATGTTCGCCTCCCTGCTTTCTGGACCAGATCTCGGATTGCCAGCGGCCGCTTCGTTGAACCGTCTCCCACATCGCGGCGCGCTGATCCAGCACGCTGTCTTCCAGCGTGAAGGACGGAATCGTGCGCTCCGGCAGGGTGTCCGGAACATAGCCGGTCATGTCGGTGTAGGCCTGGTTGACCTCGATGACCTTGCGGTCCGGGCCAATGACGAACATGGCTTCCTGCGACTGGAATACAGCCGCGGCGATGCGCAGCGACTGCTCGCTCCTGCGCAGCGCCAGCGTGCGTGCCGCCACCTCGCGGCGCAGATAGGCGGCTGCGCCAAATGCGCAAAGCAGCAGCAGCATCGCGCCGCCCATGGCCCACCAGAGCGCGGGCGGGATGCGCGCCTCGCCGCCCTGCTGCCAGTAGCGCAGCGTGTCGAAGTAGAAGGACTGCGGATCGGCCTGCCATTCGATTAGGCGGCTGTTGATCGCGTCCAGAAGATCAGCGTTGCGGCCCTTGCCCGTCGCATAGAACAGCCGCACCGGCTGGAACACGATGGGCGTGTCGCGCAGGCCGCTGTCGTGCGCGGCGAAGTCGCCGAAATACTTGTTGGCGATGGCAGCATCCGCTTCACCGCTGCCGGCCATGCGGAAGACCTGGGCCAGGTTCTCGGCAGGCACGAAGGTCACCTGAATGCTGGAATGCCGCAGCAGTTCGTTGAAATACGCCTGCTGCACGCTGCCGCGCAGCAGGGCAACGCGCTTGCCGTTCAAGTCGAACAGCGAGTTGATCGTCACGTCGCGGCGGCGGTAAATCAGCGACCAGCTGAACAGCGCCGGGGTCGCATGGAAATCCAGCATCTCTGCCCTTTCGCTGGAATAGGCGACATCCGGCAGCAGGTCGAGTTCGCCGCTTTCCAGCGCAGCGAGGCACTGCTGCCACTGGCATGGGACGAATTGCAGCTGCCAGCCTTTCTCGGCCGCGATTTGCCGCACCAGGTCAATGAATATTCCGCCGGGCCTGTTCTCCGGCTGCATGAAGATCTTGGGCGGATTGTCATACACGCCCAGCCTGACATCGCGTGCGATCGCAATGCGCGCCGGGCCGGCAAGCACTGCGATCAGCACCAGCAGCAGCCACATTGCCGCGCGCGCAGCCCGGCCCCCCAGTGCCGGCTGGAGCGAAGGGTCGGGCTTGTTGTCGGCAGGCTGCTGGAGATGGTGTGCCAGGCAGCGCCGTGTGCGCCCTCGTGCTGGATCGTCGTTACCGGAAAACATCCCGCATGGTAAGCGAAATGCAGCCTGGACAGTTTGAAAAGGCGAATGCCGTGAAGGGTCAACCGCCCTGCCGCCGCAACGACACGCCGCGACAGGGAGACTTTCAGTTACCGCATTAACTCGCGGTTACGAACGGCGCGCATCGAGGGCCGAGGCCAGCACCCGGGCGACATGGACCGCCTTTCTGCTGGTGCCGTCCTCGATCTGGTGCCGGCAGCTGGTGCCATCGGCTACCAGCAGCGTATCCGCGCCGGCCTTGCGCACCGCCGGGAACAGCGCCAGCTCGCCCATGGCCTGCGAGGCCTCGTAGTGCTCGGCCTCGTAACCGAAGCTGCCGGCCATGCCGCAGCAGGACGACTCGATCATGGACACCTGCAGTTGCGGTATCCAGCCCAGCACGCTCTGCACCGGCCGCACCGCGTCGAATGCCTTCTGGTGGCAGTGGCCATGCACCAGCGCGCTGCCGGTGGCCAATGGCTTCAGGTTTAGCGCAAGCCGGCCGGCCGCCTTCTCGCGCACCAGGAATTCCTCGAACAGGAAGGAGGCCGCAGCCAGCTTTTCCGCTTCCTCGCCATAGCCATAGTTCAGGAATTCATCGCGCAGCGACAGCAGGCAGGACGGCTCCAGGCCCACTACGGCCACGCCACGTTCGACATAAGGCAGCAGCACATCCAGGCTGCGGCGCGCCTCCGCCCTGGCCTCATCGACCATGCCGGCCGCCAGGTAGGTGCGGCCGCAGCACAGCGGCCGTTCGCCGGCGCGGGCATTGAAGTGCACCGCGTAGCCGGCCGCTTCCAGCACGTCGCGCGCGGCGGCCGCGTTTTCCGGCTCCATGTAGTTGTTGAAGGTATCGACGAACAGCAGCACTTCCCTGCCGCCGGCCTGCGCCGGGCGTGACATTGCGCCGGACAGGAAGGACTTTTTAAAGCGCGGGAAGGCCCGTTGCCTGGCCAGGCCCAGCCTGCCTTTCACCCAGCCTGACAGCACCGGAACGCCATCGGCCGCGGCGAGCAGGCGGCCGAAGCGGCTGGCCAGCGGCGCATAGCGCGGCATGGTTGCCACCATCCTGTCGCGCAGCGTCGTGCCGTGTTTCGCTGCCCAGGCGGCGCGCGCCTCGATCTTGACCTTGGCCATGTCGACCCCGGTCGGGCAGTCGCGCTTGCAGCCCTTGCATGACACGCACAGGTCCATCACCTCCTTGACTTCCGGGCTGGCCAGGCCTTCAGTGCCGAGCTGGCCGGAGATGGCCAGCCGCAGCGTGTTGGCGCGGCCGCGCGTGAGGTGCTTTTCATCGCGGGTGACGCGGTAGCTCGGGCACATGGTGCCGGCGTCGAACTTGCGGCAGTGGCCATTGTTGTTGCACATCTCCACCAGCTTGGCCAGGCCGCCGGTGCGGTCGCCACCGGTGCCGGGCGCGCTTTCCTCGCCGGTCAGCGGGTCGCGCCTGACATTCCATGCCGACCAGTCCAGCCGGGTTTCCAGCGCCTGTTCCTGGTAGCCCGGCGCAAAGCGGAAATTGACGGCGTCGTCCATCTTCGGCGGCCGCACGATCTTGTCCGGGTTGAAGCGGTTGTCTGGGTCGAACAGCGCCTTGATCTCGGAAAAGGCCTGGTTGATGCGCGGGCCGTACTGCCATGCCACCCATTCCCCGCGGCACAGGCCGTCGCCATGCTCGCCGGAATAGGCGCCCTTGTACCTGCGCACCAGCGCCGACGCTTTTTCGGCGATCTCGCGCATGTCCTTCGCGCCGTTGCGCCGCATGTCGAGGATGGGCCGCACATGCAGGGTGCCGACGCTGGCATGGGCATACCAGGTGCCCTCGGTGCCATAGCTGTGGAACACCTCGGTGAGCTGGCTGGTGTACTCGGCCAGGTGCTCCAGCGGCACCGCGCAGTCCTCGATGAAGGACACCGGCTTGCCGTCGCCCTTCATGCTCATCATGATGTTCAGGCCGGCCTTGCGCACTTCCCACAGCGCCTTCTGCTGGTTCGCGTCCGGCATCTGCACCACCGAGCCCGGCAGCTTCAGGTCGCCCATCAGTTCGTCGAGCTGCGCCAGCTTCACAGCCAGCGCGGCCAGGTCGTCGCCGGCGAATTCCACCAGCAGGATGGCCTGCGGCTGGCCCACCAGTGCGCGCCTTATCACCGGCTCGAATGCGGGATTGGTCAGCGACAGGTCGATCATGGTGCGGTCCACCAGCTCGACCGCGGTCGGACCCAGCTTCACGATGTGCCGGGTCATGTCCATGGCCTGGTAGAAGGTCGGGAAGTTGACCACGCCCAGCACCTTGTGCGCGGGCAGCGGCGCCAGCTTCAGCGTGATTTGCCGGCTGTAGGCCAGCGTGCCTTCCGAGCCCACCAGGATATGGGCCAGGTTGGCGCTGCCGTCGTCGGTGTAGGCGCGCGGATTCTGGCAGTCGAACAGATCGATGTTGTAGCCCGCCACCCGGCGCAGCACCTTGGGCACACGCTCGATGATTTCATCGCGCTCGCGGCGCGCGATCTGCTCGATGCCGGCCATGATGGCGCCGATGCGGCCATCGCGGGCCATGCCGGCCTGCGGACCGAACCAGCCCTGGCTGCCATCGGCCAGCACCGCATCCACCGCCAGCACGTTATGCACCATGTTGCCGTATTCGATCGACCGCGAGCCGCAGGAATTGTTGCCGGCCATGCCGCCGATGGTGCATTGCGCGGCGGTCGACACGTCCACCGGGAACCACAGTCCATGCGGCTTGAGCCATGCATTCAGGTGGTCCAGCACCATGCCCGGCTCCACGGTCACGGTGCGCGCCTCGCGGTCGAACGCGACCACCTGGTTGAGCCACTTGCTGTTGTCGATCACCAGCGCCTCGCCCACGGTCTGGCCGCACTGGCTGGTGCCCGCGCCGCGGGCCAGCACCGCCGCCCCGTGATGCCGCGCCACGTCCAGGCAGCGCAGCAGGTCCTGCTGGTCGCGCGGCACCGCCACGCCCAGCGGCATGATCTGGTAGATCGAGGCATCGGTGGCATAGCGGCCGCGGTCGGCGCGGCCGAACAGCACGTCGCCGCGCAGTTCCTGCCGCAACTGCCTTTCCAGCGGGCTGGCCGCAGCAGCGGCGCCGGGCGGCATGAAATGGAGTGGCTTGGTATGCATGTCTGCGTTTCCTGGTCTATGCATTGCGGCGGCGGTTCAGGCTGCCTATCAGGCCGCCTGCCTGCGCGCCTGGTCCTTGCCGCTCATCAGCTGTTCCATCGCCGCATTCACGCCGCTGCCGGCCAGCTGCACGCCGGCCAGCCTCAGGCCCATCTCGCAGCCCGACAGCGTTGCCATCAGCGTCAGGTCATTGGCTTCGCCGAGGTGGCCGATGCGGAACATGCGGCCCTTCAGCTTGCCCAGGCCGGTGCCGAGCGACATGTCGAAGTTGTCGTAGATGATGCGGCGCACCTGGTCGGCATCGACGCCTTCCGGCATCACCACGCCGGTCAGGATAGGCGAATACACATTCGGGTCGGCGCACTGGATCTCCAGGCCCCATGCGCGCACCGCGGCGCGGGCGGCGGCGGCCAGGCGCTGGTGGCGGGCAAACACATTGTCCAGGCCTTCGCCGAGGATCATTTCCAGCGCTTCATGCAGGCCGTACAGCAGATTGGTGTTGGGGGTATAGGGCCAGTAGCCGGTCTTGTTCATCTCGATGATGTCGGTCCAGTCCCAGAAGGCGCGCGGCAGCCTGGCGTTCCTGCTGGCCGCGATGGCCTTCTTCGACACCGCGTTGAAGCTGATGCCGGGCGGGAGCATCAGGCCCTTCTGCGAGCCTGACACCGTGACGTCGACGCCCCATTCATCATGCCGGTAATCCGCCGCGGCCAGGCCGGAAATCGTGTCGACCAGCAGCAGCGCCGGATGGCCGGCGGCATCGATGGCGCGGCGCACCGCGGCGATGTCGGACGTGACGCCGGTCGAGGTTTCGTTATGCACCACGCAGACTGCCTTGATCCGATGATCCGGATCGGCTTTCAAACGCGCCTCGATCTGGTCGGCCTGCACGCCGCGGCGCCAGCCCTCGATGCCCGGCAGGCCGAGGAACTCGGGCTTCAGGCCGAGCGCCTCGGCCATCTTCTTCCAGAGCGTGGCGAAGTGGCCGGTCTCGTACATCAGCACATGGTCGCCGGGGCTCAGCACATTCGACAGCGCCGCCTCCCATGCGCCGGTGCCGGAAGCCGGATAGATGATGACCGGCTGCTCGGTCTTGAATATCTTCTTGATGCCTTCCAGTACCTTCAGACCGAGCGCGCCAAATTCCGGACCGCGGTGGTCGATGGTGGGATAGCTCATCGCACGCAGAATGCGGTCGGGCACCGGGCTCGGGCCGGGGATCTGCAGGAAGTGGCGGCCGGCGGGATGGAAGTCGAGGGTCAGCATCGGAGTCCTTTGTCTCTTCTTTTGGATTTTGAATACAAAATACTTTAACAGCGAGAGTGGCTGACGTAAACTAATTTGTGCGCGTCGTGCTGCATGGACCGGCCGGATGGCTCAAGCCATTTTCTGTGCTTGTTGTTTCCACTTGGCAGGCAAAGGAAACCGGGGCCCGCAGTTGACTTGCAGGTACTTCGGTTAAAATACCGCCAATCGGAGGTTTAGTATGCAAAATACAGATAACAGTGGGATGGAAACGGGCCGTGTCCTTGTCACCAAGGTGGAACGCCAGCGGCTGCACGACACGGTAGTCAACCACCTGCGCAACCTGATCATCGAGGGCGCGCTGGCTCCCGGCATGAAGCTCAACGAACGCGAACTCTGCGAAACCCTGGGCATTTCCCGCACTCCGCTGCGCGAGGCGATGAAGGTGCTGGCGGCCGAGGGCCTGATCGACACCTTCCCGAACCGTGGCGCCTTCGTCTCGCGCATGTCGGAGAACGAGATCTGGGAAACCTTCGAGGTGATGAGCGGCCTGGAAGCGATGTCAGGCGAACTGGCTGCTGCGCGCATCACCCCGGTGGAAATTGCCGAGATCAAGGCGCTGCATTACGCGATGCTGGCCTGCCGCGCCCAGAACGACCTGCCCGGCTATTACAGCCGCAACCAGACCATACACAACAAGATCAATGAAGCCGCCCGCAATTCCGTGCTTCGCCAGATGTACCTGTCGATGAATCGTCGCCTGCTGGCGCTGCGCTTCAAGTCCAATTTCCAGCCAGGAAAATGGGACAACGCGATCCAGGAACACGAGGAAATGATCAAGGCCCTGGAAGCCCGCGATGGCGCGCGGCTGGGCCAGCTGCTGCGCCAGCACCTGCTGGAAAAGCGGGACGCGGTGATCAAGGGGCTGGCGGCGCCGGATGCCGGGCGCGAGGCACAGGAAGCCAAGGCGTCGCCCGAGGCTGCCTGATGCGGTTGCAGGACTTCGATCCAGCAGGATCGAGGCACCGGGACGGTTTCTATTGACCTTATGCGTGTGAAATAGAAAGGCGTTCGGGGCGGGCAGCGGCTCGTGCTGCAGCGGGGAATGCAGGGATGCAGGTTTTGCCGGCCTTGAAGGCTGGTGCAATGTCCATGATGAGGATGTTCATACGCGGGTGAGGATGGCGATGGCGATGGCGATGGCGATGGCGATGGCGGTTGCCGTTGCCGTTGCCGTTGCCGTTGCCGTTGCCGTTGCTTTTGAAGTGGCCGTTGCAGTGAAATCCCGTTGAGCGCGCCGTGTCAGCGGTGCCCGGAGCGGGAAAAGGTGCGGCGTCTGTCTGAGTGGAGCGCAGCGGAGCGAGTTTAGCCGCGCCCCGCTCCGAGTGCCGTTGGCACGGGAACCCCGCGTCAGCGGGGCGCGATCACCGGGTCGCCTTTTTTTGGTTACTTTTTTTGGCGACGCAAAAAAAGTGACCCGGCCGCCGGGACGGACTCCCGGCTTGTCTCCACGGCAGTGCATGCGTGTTGCGTCACCTGGCAACGACAGGCAGCGTCATAGCCTTTAAGCCTTTAGCAGTGAAGGCAATCTCACTGCGTAACTTCAAAAGCAACTGCTGCTTCGCAGTGACGTCTTTACACCTGATAACCCGACACGCATGTCCTCGCATCATGACCAAGCCGGGAGTTCGCCCCGGCAGGCGACCTACTTTTTTTGCGGTCGCCAAAAAAAGTAGGCAAAAAAAGGCGACCCGGTGATCGCGCCCCGCTAACGCGGGGTCCCCGTGACGTCGACGCTTGAAGCGGGGCGCGGCTAAACTCGCCAAGCTGCGCTTGGCTCAGACAGACGCCGCACCTTTTCCCGCTTCAAGCGTCGACGTCACGGCGCGCTCAACGGGATTTCACGGCAACGGCAACGGCCACTTCAAAAGCAACTGCAACTGCAACTTCCATAGCCGCACCTTCGCGCCCCAACCAATCCCCCATTTAACCCCAAAACACAGGACAGCTATTTCCCATAGCCCCCGCCCCCCGGCGTCTCGATCACGAACACATCGCCCGCCTGCATCTCGGTCTTGTCCACATGCCGCAGTTCCTCCCTGCTGCCATCGGCACGCAGCACACAGTTGCGGCCCTTCGCGCCCGGCTCGCCGCCGGCCATGCCGAACGGCGCATGCAGCCGGTTGTTGGACAGGATAGAGGCCGTCATCGGCTCGAGGAAGCGCACCTTGCGGATGCCGCCGTTGCCGCCATGCCATTTCCCGTGGCCGCCGGTGCCGGCGTTGATCTCGTAGCTTTCCAGCCTGACCGGAAAACGGAATTCCAGGATTTCCGGGTCGGTCAGGCGCGAGTTGGTCATGTTGGTCTGCACCACGTCCGTGCCATCGAAGCCCTCCCCCGCGCCGGAGCCGCCGGAGATGGTTTCGTAGTACTGATAGCGGTCATTGCCGAAGGTGAAGTTGTTCATCGTGCCCTGGGAAGCGGCCATCACGCCCAGTGCGCCATAGAGCGCATTGGTGATGCAGGTCGAGGTTTCCACATTACCCGACACGACGGACGCCGGGTAGCGCGGGTTGAGCATCGAGCCTTCCGGGATGATCACGTTCAGCGGCTTGAGGCAGCCGGCGTTGAGCGGTATGTCGTCATTGACCAAAGTGCGAAACACATACAGCACCGCCGCCATGCAGACCGCCGAAGGCGCATTGAAGTTGTTGGCAAGCTGGGCCGAGGTGCCGGTGAAATCGATATCGGCGCTGCGCGTAGTCTGGTCCGCCCTGATTGCGACCTTGATCACCGCGCCGTTGTCCAGTGCATAGGTGTAGGCGCCGTCATGCAGCGCCGTGATCACGCGCCGCACCGCTTCCTCGGCATTGTCCTGCACATGGCCCATGTAGGCCTGGACCACGTCGAGCCCGAAGTGGGCCACCATCTTGCCCAGCTCTTCCACGCCCTTCTGGTTGGCGGCGATCTGGGCCCGCAGGTCGCCCATGTTCTGTTCGGGATTGCGGGCCGGATGGCGGGCGCCGCAGAGCAGCGCGCGGGTCTCGGCTTCGCGCAGGCGGCCGGCTTCCACCAGCTTGAAGTTATTGATCAGCACGCCCTCTTCCTCGATCACCGTGGAATCCGGCGGCATCGAACCCGGCGTGGTGCCGCCGATGTCGGCATGGTGGCCGCGTGAACCGACGTAGAACAGGATGTCCCTGCCGGCCTCGTCGAATACCGGTGTGATCACGGTCACGTCCGGCAGATGGGTTCCGCCGTGATAGGGATCGTTGAGCATGAACACGTCGCCCGGCCGCATCGCGCCGCGGTTCTCCTGCATCACCGTCTTGATGCTCTCGCCCATCGAGCCCAGGTGTACCGGCATGTGCGGCGCATTGGCGATCAGGTGGCCGCCGGCGTCGAAGATGGCGCAGGAAAAGTCCAGCCTTTCCTTGATGTTGACCGAGTAGGCGGTGTTCTGCAGCCGCAGCCCCATCTGCTCCGCGATCGACATGAACAGGTTGTTGAAGATCTCCAGCATCACCGGGTCGGCGCTGGTGCCCAGCGCGCGCCGCTCCGGACGCGCCTCGATGCGGGTCAGCACCAGATGGTCCAGCACGGTGACTTCAGCCTGCCAGCCCGGCTCCACCACCGTGGTGGCATTGGCTTCGGCAATGATGGCCGGACCGCGGATCAGGTCGCCGGGACGGGTGTCGTCGCGCCGGAACATGCCGGCCTCATGCCAGGCGCCGCCGGAGTAGAAGCTCAGCGCGTGCGCCGCATGCAGCGGCCCCTGGCGCACCGGCCGCGATGCCGGCCGCTCGCGCGGCGCGTCCGATGGCCCGACCGCCTCTACCGACACCGCCTCGACGATCAGGGCCTTGCCCTGCATCAGGAAGGAGAAGCGCTTGCGATAGGCTGCTTCGAAGCCGGACTGCATCTCTGCCAGCGTGCCGAACGGCACCACCAGCGCCGAATCGGTGCCTTCATAGCGCAGATGGACCCGGCGCAGTTCGATGATGCGCTGTAACGGCACGCCCTGCGCCGTCAGCTCCTGCCTTGCCGCGTCAGCCAGCTGCGCCAGCTGCTCTTCCACCGCAGCCATCGCGTCGTCGGAAAGCCTGGTCTCGACCGCGGCCTCGCGCATTGCGGTCTGATCGGCCAGACCCATGCCATAGGCCGACAGCACGCCGCCCAAGGGGTGGCAGAACACCCGCGTCATGCCGAGCGCGTCGGCCACCAGGCAGGCATGCTGGCCGCCGGCGCCGCCGAAAGTGGCGAGCACATATTCCGTTACATCATGGCCGCGCTGCACCGAGATCTGCTTGATCGCATTGGCCATGTTGGCCACCGCAATCGCAATGCAGCCCTCGGCGACCTGCTCGGGCAAGGGCGTCCTGCCGGTGGCCTGGCCGATCTCGGCCGCCATGCGGGCAAAGCCGGTGCGCGCCGCTTCCAGGTCCAGCGGCTGGTCGCCGCTGGGGCCGAACACGGTCGGAAAATGCGCAGGCTGGATCTTGCCCAGCAGGACGTTGCAGTCGGTCACCGTCAGCGGCCCGCCGCGGCGGTAGCTTGCCGGGCCGGGATTGGCGCCGGCGCTGTCGGGCCCGACCCGGTAGCGCACGCCGTCGAAATGCAGGATGGAGCCGCCGCCGGCGGCCACCGTGTGGATGCTCATCATCGGCGCGCGCATGCGCACGCCGGCGACCTGCGTCTCGAATACCCGCTCGAACTCGCCGGCGTAATGGGAGACGTCGGTCGAGGTGCCGCCCATGTCGAAGCCGATCACCTTGTCGAAGCCGGCCAGTTCGCTGGTGCGCGCCATGCCGACGATGCCGCCTGCCGGCCCCGACAGGATCGAGTCCTTGCCCTGGAAGGCATGGGCATTGGTCAGGCCGCCGCTGGACTGCATGAACTGCAGATGCACGCCCGGCATCTCATGCGCCACCTGGTCGACATAGCGCCGCAGGATGGGCGACAGGTAGGCATCGACCACGGTGGTGTCGCCGCGCGAGACCAGCTTCATCATCGGGCTGGTCTGGTGCGAGGCGGACACCTGGGTATAGCCGATCTCGCGCGCCATCCGCTCGACTGCGGCCTCATGCGCGGTATAGCGGTAGCCATGCATGAAGACGATGGCCAGCGCCCGGTAGCCTTCGTCATAGGCTGCGCGCAATGCGGACGCCGCACCCGCCTCGTCCAGCGCCAGCACTGTCTCGCCATGGGCGCCGATGCGCTCATCAATCTCGATGACCCTGCTGTAAAGCAGTTCCGGCAGCACGATATGGCGGTCGAACAGGCGCGGCCGGTTCTGGTAGGCGATGCGCAGCGCATCCCGGAAGCCCCGGGTAATGGCCAGCACGGTGCGTTCGCCCTTGCGCTCCAACAGTGCGTTGGTGGCCACCGTGGTGCCCATCTTCACGGCTTCCACCAGGTCGGAGGGAATGGTGTCGCCGGCGGCCAGCCCCAGCAGGTGCCGTATGCCGGCCACCGCCGCATCCCGGTACTGTTCCGGATTGTCGGAGAGGAGCTTGTGCGTCGTCAGGCTGCCATCCGGCCGCTTCGCGACGATGTCGGTGAAGGTGCCGCCCCTGTCTACCCAGAATTGCCAGCGTTGCATGCGAAACCACCCTTTCAGTTTGGTTGGCGGGCAGGCCCTCATCTTTTGCCCGGCACCGGCCATGATAGCGGCAGCCGCACGGAACTGGAAAGCGGCTTGCGGTGGCACAAGCTCCATGAACACGCTTGCCCTTGAGAAAAGCAGCCGTTAGCGCTACTCTTGCCGCGCGATTCTTTCCTTAACATGCCAGTCACCAGGGGATCACCCATGCGTTTGAACAAGCTTGCAGTCGCCCTTTCCTTCATCGGCCTTTCCGCCGCGGCCCAGTCCCAGACCAAGTGGGACATGCCAACCGCCTATCCCGCCAATAACTTCCATACCGAGAACGTGCAGCAGTTCGCCGCCGATGTCGACAAGGCCACCGGCGGCAAGCTCAAGATCACGGTGCATGCGAATGCCTCGCTGTTCAAGGCGCCCGAGATCAAGCGCGCGGTGCAGGGCGGCCAGGCCCAGATCGGCGAGATCCTGCTGGCCAATTTCGAGAACGAGAATCCGCTCTATGGCGTCGACGGCATTCCCTTCCTGGCCACCTCCTACGAGGAATCGATGAAGCTGTACAAGGCGTCGAAGAAGGCGCAGAACGACTTGCTGGGCAAGCAGGGCATGATGATGCTGTATGCGGTGGCCTGGCCGCCGCAGGGCATCTACTCGAAGAAGCCGATCGAGTCGGCGGCCGACATGCGCGGCCTGAAATGGCGCGCCTACAGTCCGTCCACCAGCAAGATCGCCGAGCTGGTCGGGGCGCAGCCGGTCACGGTGCAGGCGTCGGAGCTGTCGCAGGCGCTGGCCACGGGCGTGGTCGAGTCCTTCATGACCTCCGGCTCCACCGGCTATGACTCCAAGGTCTACGAGCAGGTCAAGAACTTCTACGACACCCAGGCATGGCTGCCGAAGAACGCGGTGGTCGTCAACAAGAAGGCATTCGATGCGCTGGACCAGCCGACCCGCGACGCCCTGCTGAAGGCGGCCGAAACGGCCGAGGCGCGCGGCTGGAAGGTATCGGCCGAGAAGAACGAGTGGTACCTGAATGCGCTGAAGGAAAAAGGCATGACGATACACAAGCCGTCGGCCAAGCTGCAGGCCGACATGAAGCAGGTTGGCCAGGTGATGCAGGCGGACTGGCTGAAGAAAGCCGGGCCGGAAGGCCAGGCCGTGATGGACGCCTACCGCAAGAACTGAGCGGCGCCCGATGGCCAGCAGGCACCATGCATGGCATGGCGCCTGCTGGCTTTTTATCTTCCTGAAACCGGCCTGATCACGGACCACCATGCGCGCTCTACTCGACAGACTCTATATGGCCGCCGGTTATGCCGCGGCCTTTTTCATGGTGGCCACGCTGCTGATGGTGGTCGCCGGCATCGCCGACCGCGCGCTGGCGCTGGGCTGGCGCGGCACCGACATGTACGCAGGCTATGCGATGGCGGCCTGCGGCTTTCTGGCGCTGGCGCATACCTTCAAGCGCGGCGAGCACATCCGGGTGTCGCTGCTGCTGCAGGCGACGTCGCCGCGGATGCAGCGGGCCATGGAGATCTGGTCGCTGTTTGCGGCCAGCCTGCTGGCTGCCGCCCTGAGCTTCTACTCCATCAAGCTGACCTGGCAGTCCTGGGAATTCCATGACGTCTCCACCGGCAACGATGCGACGCCGCTGTGGATTCCACAGGTAAGCATGGCGGTGGGCGCCGTGGTGCTGCTGATTGCCCTGCTCGACGAGCTGCTGCTGGAATTGCGCGGCAAGCGGGTGCTGCGGGCAAGCGCCGAGCAATTGCGCAACGAATAAACGCTGGCAACCAAGAAGGGAAGGCATCCATGGATCTCCTGATTACCGCGTTGCTGATCGCGGTGCTGTTCGCAATACTCGCTTCCGGCGTCTGGATCGGGCTGGCCCTGTCGGGCGTTGCCTGGATCGCGATGGCGCTGTTCTCTGCCCGCCCCGCCGGCGACGCCATGGCCGTCACCATCTGGGGCGCATCCTCTTCCTGGACCCTGACCGCGCTGCCGCTGTTCGTGTGGATGGGCGAGATCCTGTTTCGCACCCGGCTGTCGGAAGACATGTTCAAGGGCCTGGCGCCGTGGCTGGAGAACGTGCCGGGCCGGCTGCTGCACACCAACGTGATCGGCTGCGCCATCTTCGCCGCGGTCTCGGGCTCGTCGGCCGCCACCTGCGCCACCATCGGCAAGATGACCATTCCCGAGCTCACCCGGCGCGGCTACCCCGAGGACAAGATCATCGGCACGCTGGCCGGCGCCGGCACGCTGGGCCTCTTGATACCGCCGTCCATCATCATGATCGTCTACGGCGTCTCGGCCAACGTCTCGATCGCGCAGCTGTTCATTGCCGGCATCGTGCCCGGGCTGCTGCTGGCAGCGCTGTTCTCCGGCTACATCGTGGTGTGGGCGCTGGGCCATCCGGACGCGATACCCCCTGCCACCGAGAAGCTGACGTTCATGCAGAAGCTGCATGCATCGCGCCACCTGGCGCAGGTCGGCCTGCTGATCGTGCTGGTGCTGGGCGCGGTCTATTCGCCCTGGGTCACGCCGACCGAGGCGGCCGCGGTGGGCGTGCTGGGCGCGCTGATCCTGTCGGCCGCGCAAGGGTCGCTGAACCGGCAAACCTTCATCGACAGCCTGATGGGCGCCACCCGCCTGTTCTGCATGATCGCGCTGATCCTGTCCGGCGCGCAGTTCCTCACGCTGGCGATGGGCTATCTCGGCCTGCCGCGCCACCTGGCAGAGTGGATCGCCTCGCTGGGCCTGTCCACCGCGATGCTGATCGCCATGCTCACTGTGTTCTTCATCGTGCTCGGCTGCTTCCTCGATGGCATATCGATGGTGGTGCTGACCATGGGCGTGATCCTGCCCACGGTGGAAAAGGCCGGCATCGACCTGATCTGGTTCGGCATTTTCATCGTGCTGGTGGTGGAAATGGCGCAGATCACGCCGCCGGTGGGTTTCAACCTGTTTGTGCTGCAGGGCATGACCAGCAAGCAGATTCCCTGGATCGCCAGGGTGACCGTGCCCATGTTCCTTCTGATCGTCGCCGCACTGGTGCTGATCTACGCATTTCCCGACCTGGTGCTGGGCCTGCCGCGCTCGATGCGGGCCGGCGGATGATGCCGGCGCAAGCCGCATGCCTGAGCTGAAGGCCAGCGCATGCTGCTGATCAGGCTGCTGCTGGTGCCCGTGCTGGTGGTGCTGCTGACGCTGGCCGGCCGCCGCTGGGGTCCGGCGGTAGCCGGGTGGCTGACCGGCTTTCCGATCGTCGCCGGCCCGATCCTGCTGCTGATAGCGCTTGAACAGGGGCCGGCATTCGCGTCGCATGCCGCGCTCTGGTCGCTCTCCGTGGTGCTGGCCAATGTCTGTTTCGGCATCGCCTATTCATGGGCGGCGAGGCGCCTGCCCTGGTGGCTGTGCCTGGTGGCGGGCAGCATCGGCTTTGCCGCCGGCGCGCTGGCGCTGTCGTGGCATCCGCTGCCGCCGTGGCCGGCGCTGGCGCTGACGCTGGCCGGCCTGTGGCTTGCGCCACGCGCCTTCCCGCGCGTGCAGCTCGACACGCCGCTGCCAGCGCCAGCGCGCGGCGAACTGCTGGCGCGCATGCTGGCCGGCGCGGCCATGGTGGCTCTGGTCACCTTCCTGGCCCAGCGCCTGGGGCCGCATGTCAGCGGCATTTTGACGGTCTATCCGGTGATGAGCCTGGTGCTGGCGGTTTTCTCGCATCTGCATGCCGGCCCGACGCATGCAGTCCGCCTGCTCGGCGGCGTGGTGGGCGGGCTGTATGCCTTCAGCGCTTTCTGCTTTACCGTGGGGATGGCGTTGCCGCTGCTGGGCATCGTGCCTGGCTTCATGCTGGCGCTGGTGTGCGCTCTGGCGGTGCAGGCAGTGACGTTCTGCATCCGCTATCCGCAGCTTCGCGCCAGCTGGCGCAGGCGTTGAGACGCTGTTGGCCTGACTGGCTTGAACGAGGCCGGGCATATAGGCCCCGGACCAAGTGCGCCGATCGCCGTTGCGGGTTCGGCGAAGCGCCGCAACGCAGTGCCGGGGTCAATCCGGCCGGCGTCGCCAAGCCAGTCAGGACAACAGCGCCACAGGGACCAGCGCGGGCAGGCCTTGAGGCCGGGACGCCCACCCGCGCTGGCTTGCTGCAGGCTTACTGCGGCATGATCACCGAGTCGATCGCGTGGATCACGCCATTGTCGGCGGCGACGTCCGCCTTGACGACGGTGGCATTGTCGATGCCCACCTTGCCGCCATTCATGCTCACCGTGATCGGGCTGCCCTCAACCGTCTTGACCTTGCCGGCCTTCACATCGCTGGCCATCACCTTGCCCGGCACCACGTGGTAGGTCAGCACCTTGGTCAGCGCCGCCTTGTCCTTCAACAGCGCGTCGAGCTTATCCTTGGGTATCTTGGCAAAGGCCGCATCGGTCGGCGCGAACACGGTGAATGGTCCCGGCCCCTTGAGCGTATCGACCAGGCCGGCTGCCTGCACCGCCGTCACCAGGGTGTTGAACGAGCCCGCCGACTTGGCGGTATCGACGATGTCGGCCGCCTGGGCCAGGCCGGTTGCGACAGTCAGTGCAGCTGCGATGATGATTTTCTTCATTCTCTACTCCTTCATGTGGACGACGAGACAGCGCAAAAGAGCGCGCTGGAAACGGAACCATGCGGATCAGCCGGCGCCCGCCGGTTCGGGCCGGCGGATTAGCGTTGCCTGCCAGACTGGCCTTGCACCTGCTGCATTGCCGTGCTGGCCATGCTGAACCGCTGAGCCTGCAAGTTAGGCGGAAAAGTCCTGGCTGTCCAGCTTTTGTCCCATTATAATCGCGTCATAAACGGTTCAATAACGGTTCAAACATGTCGGATTCGATTCAGATCAAGGAAGTTTCCGGGGACCCATCCGAGCGCAAGGGCATGCATCGCACGGGCGTGGCGGCGCGGCTGGCCGGCTTGCCGGTGGAAACCTTGCGGGTCTGGGAGCGCCGCTATGCCTTGTCCGATACCGACCGCTCCGCGCATGGCCAGCGGCTTTATTCGGCGGAACAGGTGCGCCGGCTTGGCCTGCTCAAGCAGCTGGTGGACCAGGGACACCCGATCGGCGTGCTGGCCGGCCTGCCGATGCGGCAGCTGGAGGAAATGACGGTATCGCAGGCACTGCCCGCGGCTGCGACGAACCAGCTGATGCGGGTCGCCCTGCTTGGGGAGAGCCTGATCCGGCGGCTCGCCGCCGGCGGCCGCGACAGCCTGGGACTGGTGGTGCGCGCCAGTTGCGCCCAGCTGGCGCAGGCGGAATCGGTATTGCAGGATGCGGATGCCGACCTGTTGCTGGTGGAGCTGTCCGAACTCGATGACAGTGCCGTGCCGCGGATCATCGCCGCCCGGCGTGCCTGCGGCGCCGTGGCCGTCGTGGTGTTGTACCGGTTCTGCGCCAGCGCCACGATACGCCAGTTGCGCGCGCAGGGCTGCCTGGTGGCGCGGGTGCCACCGGAACTTGGCGAGCTATTGCTGCTGTGCAGGGCGGCGCTGGCAAATGCCCGGCCGCCGCTGCGCGAGCGCGGCCCTGTCGCCGCAGCGCCGCGTCCGCGCCGGTTCAGCGACGAGGCGCTGCTGGCCATGGCCGGTGCCGCCAACAGCGTGGACTGCGAGTGTCCGCGCCATCTCGCCGACATCGTGATGACGGTGGCAAGCTTCGAGCGCTACAGCGCGCAGTGCGCATCGCGCAACGAGGCCGATGCGCAACTGCACCAGGCGCTGCAGCTGGCTGCCGGCCAGGCGCGGACGATTCTGGAAGAAGCGATGGAAAGGCTGGCGCGGACAGAAGGCCTGCCGCTGCCACCCGCCTGAGCGGGCCAGGACAGCGCTAGGCGACGCGCCGTTCCTGTCCGACCCAATAGCGCTCCCTGACCTCCTTGCGCGACAGCTTGCCGTTCGCATTCTTCGGCAGCTCGCTGACGAAATCGATCGAGCGTGGCTTCTTGAAGTCGGCCAGCAGGTCGCGGCAATGCGCCATCAGGTCAGCCTGGCTTGCCTCGTGGCCGGGCCGCAGCACCACCACCGCCTTCACCGCCTCGCCCCACACCGGGTCGGGCACACCGACCACGCAGGTCTCGTAGACAGCGGCATGGCGGTACAACGCCTGCTCGATTTCCGACGGATACACATTGAAGCCGCCGGAGATGATCATCTCCTTCTTGCGGTCGACGATGTACAGATAGCCATGGGCGTCCATGTGCGCCAGGTCGCCGGTATGCAGCCAGCCATCCTTCAGCGCAGCGGCGGACAGTTCCGGTTCGCGCCAGTAGCCGGCGAACACATCCGGGCCGCGGATCACGATCTCGCCAACCTCCCCTTGCGCAACCGGCTTGCCGTCATCATCGACCAGCCGCAGTTCCGATTCGCTGAAGATGCGGCCGCAGGAGGACAGCAGCGCCTCGCGTCCCTGTTCCAGCGCGATGCGATGGTCCTGCGTGCTCAACGCCACTAGCCCGCCGGTGGTCTCGCCGGCGCCATATCCCTGCGACAGCACCGGCCCGAACACCTGCCAGGCCTCGCGGATACGCGACGGTGCCATCGGCGCCGAGCCATAGGTCACCTGTTTCAGGGAACCGAGGTCATAGTCCTTCACGCGCGGATGGGCCACCAGCATGTTGATCATGGTCGGCACCAGGAAACAGGCGCTCACCCGGTAACGCTGGATAGACGCCAGGAAGGTGTCGGGCTCGAAGCGTTCATGCAGCAGGATCGCGCCGCCCTGGAACAGGTAGGGCTGGATGAACATGCCGCTGGCATGGGTGATCGGCCCGGCCAGGGCCAGCACGTCGCCCGGTTCGGCACGCAGGCGGTTCATCACGACCTTGCGCAGCGAGGCCATGCGGTTGCCCACGGTTTGCATCGCCGCCTTGAGCTTGCCGGTCGAACCCGAGGTGTAATGCAGCACGGCCAGCTCGTCCGGCGCCATGTCGACATCCGGGCTGGTCGTGCCGGACTGCGCCAGCAGCGCCTCGTAGTCCAGGAAGCCGTCGCAGGCCGCGCCAAAGGCGATGAAACTGCGTACGCTGGGCAGCGACGGCGCCAGCTCGGCGATGGCGGCGGCATGCGCCGGCCCGGCCAGCATCAGCACCGGCTCGGCATTGCCGGCGGTATCGAGCACTTCCGGGCGCGACAGCCGCGCATTGAGCGCCACCTTTACCAGGCCGGCCTTGTACAGCGCGCATTCCAGCTCGATCAGTTCCGGCCGGTTCCACGATTGCACCGCAATGCGGTCGCCCCTGTTGGCGCCCAATGCCAGCAGGGCGTTGGCCAGGCGGCTTGAACGCTCATCGAGCTGCCGGAAGGTGGTGACGGCATCATTGAAGATGATGGCGGGACTATCCGGCCAGTATTGCGCACAGCGTGTGATGAAGCGCCCTTGATTCATGAAAGTCTCCTGTTGGTCATCGATGGAAACGATGATAGGAGCGGCATGCCGGCCGGCTGATAATGCCTTGCGTGGCTTTCATAACTCTGCGGAATGGCCCGCCGCCAAGGCGCAATAACGCCGCGGCATCGCCGGGCGGCATGGCGGAATGATGCTTCGCCATCGCTGGCGGAAAATACACGCTGATCCCGGCACAACGATTCCAAAGGAGACTGAAGATGATCGGATTCAAACGACTCAGCCGCATGCTCGCCGCCGGCGCCATGCTGTCATGCGCCGCGCTTGCCGGCGCCGCCGGAAAATATCCGGACAGGCCGGTGAAGCTGGTGGTGCCCTTTTCCGCGGGCGGCCAGTTCGACATTGCCGCCCGCATGCTGGCCCAGTTTGCATCGAAGGAACTCGGGCAGGCAGTCATTGTGGAAAACGTGCCCGGCGGCGGCGGCAACATCGGCGCCGCCAAGGTCGCCGCGGCGCCGGCCGATGGCTATACCCTGCTTACGCTGGGCGGCAACCACACCATTGCCCAGGCGCTGTATGCCAAGCCGGGCTATCGCATCGA
Source organism: Noviherbaspirillum soli (assembly GCF_015352955.1). Lineage (GTDB taxonomy): Bacteria > Pseudomonadota > Gammaproteobacteria > Burkholderiales > Burkholderiaceae_D > Noviherbaspirillum_A > Noviherbaspirillum_A soli. Next base: position 11,698 of record NZ_JACYOX010000031.1, on the reverse strand, counting down.
GACGGATTTCACGCCGATCTCGATGGTCACGGTGGCGCCGCATGTGGTGCTGGTCAATGCCACGCTGCCCGTCAACACTTTCCCGGAACTGGTCAGCCTCGCCAGGCGAAGTCCGGGCACGCTGAGCTACGGCAGCCCCGGCATCGGCACCTCCATGCACCTGACCTTCGAGATGATCAAGGCCAACTACGGGCTGGACATCCTGCATGTGCCTTACAAGGGCGGCGCCAACATGCTGGCCGACCTTGCCGCCGGCCAGATCAAGACCGGCATCGTCGCGCTGGCGCCCGCCAAGGAATTCATCAGCACCGGCCGCATCCGCCCGCTGGCAGTAACCAGCAAGGCACGCTCGCCGGCATTGCCGGATGTGCCCTCGCTGTCGGAGCTGGGCTATCCGGCCCTGGATGCCGGCAGCTGGATGGGCCTGGCCGGACCGAAGAACCTGCCGCCCGAGATCGTGCAGCGCTGGAACGGCATCGTGCATGCTTTCCTGGCCGATCCCGGCAGCAGCCGCAAGCTGGAAGAGATGGCATTCAGGCTCTCGCCGTACACGCCGGCGGAATTCGACAAGCAGCTGCGAAGCGAGGTCGAAGCCTATGGCAAGGTCGTCCGCGAGAACAAGATCATGGCGCAGTGACAGCGCCCTGGCCAGGAGGATGCGGCAATGCGCGAAAAGCTTCTGATTGCGGCAGGCATGCTTGCCACGGTTTCGCTAGCGGGCATCGCGCTGGGCAAGCGCCGCTGGCGGGAAGGAACGAGTGCGCTGCGCGAGCGCATCGAAGCGTCGCGCCTGCCTGTTGTGCCGGGCACCGTCGATCTCGATGCGCTCGATGCGCTGCCCGCGCCGGTGCAGCGCTATTTCCGCACGGTGCTGCAGCAGGGCATGCCGATGGTGGCCGGCGTGCGGATGCAGCATCGCGGCAGGTTCAACATGGGTGGCCAGGCAACGAGCTGGAAACCGTTCCGGTCGGATCAACTGGTTGTCACCCGCCGTCCCGGCTTCGACTGGAATGCGCGGATCATGATGATGCCGGGGCTGCCTGTCCATGTCCATGATGCCTATGCCGCCGGCGAAGGCGTGCTGCATGCCGCCCTGCTCGGCCTTGTTTCGCTGGCCGACATGCGCGGCGGCGCCGGCATCGCCCAGGGCGAACTGATGCGCTTCCTGGCCGAGGCCGCCTGGTATCCGACGGCGCTGCTGCCCGGCCAGGGCGTGCGCTGGGAAGCGGTCGATGCCGAGCAGGCGCGCGCAACGCTGACCGACGGCCCGGTGAGCGTGACCCTGCAGTTCCGCTTCAATGCCGCAGGGCTGATCGACACCGTGCGGGCCGAAGCGCGCGGGCGCATGGTGGGCAAGCGCATCATTCCCACGCCGTGGCAGGGACACTTCTGGAACTACCGGAGGCGATCCGGCATGCTGGTGCCGCTGGAAGGCGAAGTGTCGTGGCTCACGGCCGATGGCGCGCTGCCTTACTGGCGCGGCAGCATCACGGACATCAAGTACCAGGTCGCCGGCTAGAGCGCCGGCAATTGGTCAGCGGCGCAGTGCTGGCGCAGCAATTCAATGAAGCGCACCGTCAGCGGCGACAGGTAAGCGCCGCGCCGCGTGGTGATGCCCACCACGCGCGGCCAGCGCGCCTCGCTCAGCGACAGGCTCGCCAGGCCCTCGCCAAAGTGCTGCTTCAGGGTCGATTCCCCCGTCACGCTCAGCAAATCGGTTGCCCTGACCACGCTCATCAGCGAAGCGATCGATGAATTCGACTCGATCACCACGTTCGGCGGCGGCAGGCCGTGCTCGGCAAAGCGGGCTTCCACCGCGCGCCGCGCCATCACATTGGGGCCCGCCAGTATCCACGACTGCCTGGCCAGATCGTCGAAGCGCAGATGCGGCGCCGAAAACACCGGATGGCCCTCGCGCCCTACGACCTGCAGATCGTCGGTGAACAGCGGCTGCTGCTCGAAGTCGCCGTCTTCGACATGCATCAGCGCGCTGATGCAGAAATCCAGGTCGCCCAGGCGCAGTGCGGCGAACAGCTTGTCGTTCAGGCCTACCGTCACCTGCATGCGTGCCGCCGGCCGCTGCCGCAGTAGCGCCGCGCAGGCCTCGGCAAAGAAATGCTCGGCATAGTTGGGCGAGATGCCGGCCCTGATCAGGCCCACCTTGCCCAAGTACAGGTCATTGGCTTCCTTGACGGCTTCATCCAGCCCCGAGCGGGCTGTCCTGACGCGCTCGTAGAACGCCTGCCCGGCGACAGTCAATACCATGCCCTTGGCAGTGCGCTCGAACAGGGGAACCTGCAGTTCGCGTTCCAGCCGCTGGATGCCCTTGGTCAGGGCCGGCTGGGTGGCGCCCACCGCCTCCGAGGCGCGGCCGACGTGGCCGGCGTGGGCAACGGCAAGAAAATAATCCAGGTCTTCCAGTCTCACTTCATTCCCGCCCGTTATCGAAATGCCGCGGGCCATCATCACACGCTGGCTTTGGCAGTGTCAACATGGGTCATCCCAACCATACATGCGAGCTTCGAATGAACGATACCGCCCAGCCCGACTTCGCCGCACTGCGCCAGCGGCTCCATGCGTATCTGCAGGACGAACTGCTGCCGTTTGAACAGCGGCATGGCATCGGCTACGAAGACCGCCTGCCCAGGGACACCGTGCGCGGCCTGTGGCAGCGCTCGCGCGAACTCGGCCTGTATGGCCCCCAGTTGCCGCGGTCGCTCGGCGGGGCCGGCCTGTCGGTGTCGCAGCTGTGCCTGCTCAAGGATGATGTCGCCGCTTCCGGCGCCGTGCTGTTCCCCCATGTATTGGGCGACTGGGGCGGGCCGGCCCGCATCGGCAACCTGGTCAGGCATGCCACGCCCTACCAGGTGGAAAACTATATCCTGCCCTGCATACGCGGCGAAAAGGGCGCCTGCTTCGCCATGACCGAAGCCGGCTCCGGCTCGGATGCGGCCAGCATCCAGACCCGCGCGGTGCGCGACGGCGACGACTACCTGATCACCGGGCGCAAGCACTACATCACTGCGTCGGCCTTTGCCGACTTCGCCATCGTGATGTGCGTCACCGACCCCGACAAGGGCGCCGACGGCATCTCCGCCATCCTGGTGGACCTCGACCGGCCTGGCGTGACCCTTTCTTATGACTATCTGCCGATGACGGGCCAGCATGTGGATGCCGACATCGACATGCAGCAGGTCCGGGTGCCGGCGGCCAACCTGATCGGCAGCGAAGGCGCGGGCTTCAGGATCGCGATGGACCGCATCAGCGTCAACCGGCTGCTGCACTGCCCCACCATGACCGGGCTGGCGCGCCAGGCTTACCGGCTGTCGGTCGAGTATGCGCAGCACCGCCAGCAGTTCGGCGGCCCGATCAGCCGCTTCCAGGCGATCCAGCACATGCTGGCCGACATGGCCACCGCGCTGTTCGCCTGCGACAGCATGGTGATGGCCGCGGCTGCGCTGGCCGACCAGGGACGGGACATCCGCAAGGAAGCCTCGATGTGCAAGCTGTTTGTCTCGGAGCGCTGCTTCGAGATCGCCGACCGGGCGATGCAGATCCACGGCAATGTGGGGGTGACGAAAAACCATCCGGTGGAATTCATCTTCCGCCGGCTGCGGCTGTACCGCATCGTCACGGGCACCAGCGAGATCCAGCGCAATACGATTGCGAAGGAAATCCTGCGGGCCTAGCTTCTTCCTTGTACGCAGCGCAAAGCGGGAGCGGGCGGGATTTCCGGTGCAGGCCATCAGGCGCGTCAGCGCCGCCTGCTTCTTTCCTCCCGTTCCGCCTCCACCAGTTCCCAGCCCAGCTGGCGGCGGATTTCCTGGCAGCTCGGCGGCGGCTGGTGCTGCGCCTGCCGGCGCGCCATGTACTCCCTGACCTGTTCCTTGCTTGGTTTTGACGTATTGACCATTTCACACCTCCATCGGTGCAGCACCACGCAAGCCGGACTGTCCGGGACTGCCATGAACGCCGGTTTGTCGTTGTACCTGACCATAAGATAGTGCCTGGCCGCTGCAAGGAAAGGCCTTTACTGTTTCAGTGTGTTACGGCGCAGGCAGCGCTCAGCTTTCTTCAGCGGCCTCGCCGCAGCGCCTTGCCTGCGGATGCACCGATGGCAGCCAAGGCGTCCATAACATCAGCAGCGGCGCATGCAGACAGGCCAGGCATGCAACGCAAACAGCCACCGCCACAGCCTGGCCGTGCATACCGGGCATGACACCCTGGTCAGGGCTTGCATGCTTGCGGCGTCGCTGCCTGAAGTCGATCGATATCACGGTACCCATGCATCCTCCTGCATTTCTGCCCGTCCGGCTTCCAATACTTGACGCATGGAACATGCCAGGCAAGCGCACCGGCTCCCGAGCCCGCGTTGCCGGCCATGAAGCAGGTAATGTCGCCCCGCATCCGACACCCTGTCCCCGGCTGTCTGTATTCATCTTACAGCGCGGGCTGCCGATCAGGCCCGACAGGCCCGATTTCCTTTCCGGTCAATCAACAATACGGGGCTTTTTACCGGTTTTGAAGCGGCTGTGCGGGCTGGCACGGTCGATGCAATAGGGATGACGAGCCCAAACAAAAGCTCACCCAACCAACCCAACCGATTCAAGGAGCATCATCATGTTGATCATCAAAGACCTCGCCGTTTCCCAAACCCTGGATGCGAAGGCAATGTCCTGCATCTCCGGCGGCTTCAATGCCAACCTGTCAAAAATAGGCGACTTCAACCAGTCCGGCATCCTGGGCGGCAAGGGCAGCCCCAACACCCAGGTCGGCGTGTTCACCCCGGTGGTCACGCAGACCAATCTGGACATCAATGTGGATGCCAGCAGCCACGCGACCAGCTACGGCAAGATGATGCCCAAATGGTTCTGATGCAGTGATACAAGCCCGGCGCGGCGGCAACGCATCCGCAGTTCCGCCGCCCGGCTTCCTGTTGCACGCAACGAATTCGAATCAAGGAGACCGACATGGCCACCATCATGATCCATGACCTTGCCACCCTTACCACGCTGGACAGCGCATCGATGCGCGCCGTGCGCGGCGGCGATGGCGCGCCATGGGTATTTTCCTTCCGGCCTTTCCTCGAGTCGGTGGCCAGGGCGCCCGGCGCCATCGTCAACTTCTTCCAGACCAACAATATCTATACCGCCGAGCAGATGACGATACAGGCGCTCAACGTCGAGGTCGGACCGTCGGCGCCGGCTTCCACGGTGAACGTGGTGCCGACCATGGTGGGCCTGACGCAAAAATGAATCCGCCCGCGGGCACGCTGCGCCGAAACATTGAGCCAGGTTGAAAATGCTCGCCAGCGCCGCGGTGGAAGCGGCATGGCGCGACCTTATACTGTGCTTCCGCACCGCTGCATGGCACGCCCGGCCTGGCCATGCCCGCCCCGGAGACCGCCATGGCGCAAGCATCCCTGTTTCGTTGGCAATCCGCTTCCCTTTCCGATGTGGGCCGGGTGCGCAGCGTCAATGAAGACGCCTGCCTGGAGCAGCCCGAGCGCGGCCTCTGGGCCGTGGCCGATGGCATGGGCGGCCATACGCTGGGCGACGTCGCCAGCCGCATGGTGGTCGATGCGCTGGCGCGCATGAGCGGCGACGGCGACCTGGCTGCGCGCGCCGCCGAGGTCCGTGCCTGCCTTGCCGACGTGAACCGCCGGCTGATGACGGAGGCGGCCATGCGCGAGGTGCAAACCATAGGCAGCACGGCGGCGGTGCTGCTGGCTGGCGATGCGCGCTGCATCTGCCTGTGGGCCGGCGACAGCCGCATCTATCTCTACCGCGACGGCAGCCTGCAGCAGCTCACCCGCGACCACAGCCATGTGGAAGAACTGGTGTCGCGCGGCCTGCTGTCGCCCGAAGAGGCAAGGCGCCATCCGGCGCGCAACCTGATCACCCGCGCGGTCGGCGTGGCCGACCAGTTCGACATGGACGAGGTCGAACTGGGGGTGATGCATGGCGACATCTTCCTGCTCTGCAGCGACGGCCTCAGCAATGAAGCCGCGGACGAGGACATCGCGGCGCTGCTGGCCGCCCACGACGTGCGGGCCGCAACGCAGCAGCTGGTGCGGTGCGCTCTTGCGCACGGCGGCCGCGACAACATCTCGGTGGTGACCGTGCGGGCCATATCGCCCGAGCATGATGACGCCACCGCGCTGAATCCGGCGCTGGCCTGACCGGTCAGGGCTCCTGCACGGCGCCGTTTCCGCCACCCCTTCCGATGCGGAAGTCGCGCGAATGCAGGCCATGCTTTTTCAGCAGCATTTGCAGATAGGGACGATTGATGTCGCAGCGGCGCGCCAGCTCGGCGACCGTGCCGCCGACCTCGCGCAGTCCCTGTTCGAGGAACAGCCGTTCCGCCTGGTCGCTGGCGGCGCGCTTGACGTCGCCCAGCACGCCGGGCGCCATGCTGATGCGGGTTTCCCGCGGGACTTCCGGCGTGCTCGGCAGGGGCGGCCGCAGGTCATGCGGCAAATGGATCAGGTCGGCGGTGTCGCCCGCCAGGCAGGACAGGCGGTAGACCAGGTTGCGCAACTCGCGAATGTTGCCGGGGTAGCGGTAGGCATGCAGGAAGTCGCGCAGGCGGGGTGTCATCCGCAGCGGCTGCCGCTTCAGGTTCTCGGCCGCCTCGGCGCCGAAGTACGCCAGCAGCAGCGGTATCTCGTCCCTGCGATCGCGCAGCGGCGGCAGCGTGACATGGATCACGCTGAGCCGGTAGAACAGGTCTTCACGGAAGGTTCCCTGCTCGATCAGCTGCCGCAGGTTCTTGTTGGTGGCGGCGACGATGCGGGCATCGACCGAGATGGTTTCATCCGACCCTACCCGCTGTATCTCGTGGGACTGCAGCACCCGCAGCAGCTTGACCTGCCCCGGCAGCGGCAGCTCGCCGATCTCGTCGAGGAAGATGGTGCCGTGGTGGGCGCTCTCGAACTTGCCCTTGCGGTCGCCGGCGGCGCCGGTGAAGGCGCCCTTCTTGTGGCCGAACAGCTCCGACTCCAGCAGGTTCTCCGGGATGGCGCCGCAGTTGACCGAGATATAAGGTCGCTCCGAGCGCGCGCCGTTGGCATGGATCACCTTGGCCATCAGTTCCTTGCCGGTGCCGCTTTCGCCGTCGATCAATACCGGCAAGTCGGTCGGGGCCGCCTTTTCCGCCACCTCCAGCGCATCCAGCAGCTGCGGATTGTCGCCAAAGGTGCCCTCGAACACGAAGCTGCGCTCCAGCAGCGCGCGGCGGCGCTCGCCCGCGGCCTGCTTGCGCGGCGCGCCGCCGGCCGCTGCGGTCACGAAGCGCTCGGTGGTCGACAGCTGCATCACCTCGTCGCGCAGCGCGGTGACCTGGCGCAGCAGCTTCTCGATGTCGGCGCGCTCCAGACGGCTCGCCCAGCGCAGCGCCGAGCGCAGGATCTCGATCTTTTCCATCACGCCCGCGTGGGACAGCGCCGCGGCGCCGGGGAGGTCGTCGTTGCGTAGGGTCATTGGCTTCCCAGTTGCTTCTGCACCAGCTGGTAATACATGCCGCGCCGCTCCACCAGCTCCTCGTGCCGGCCCTGCTCCACCACGGCGCCTTCATACAGCACCAGGATCTTGTCGGCCCGCATGATGGTGCTGAGCCGGTGCGCGATGATGACGGCCGTGCGGCCTTTCAGTATTTCGTTCATGTTGCTCATGATGTTGCTTTCGGACTGGGTATCCAGCGCCGACGTCGCCTCGTCGAACACCAGCAGGCGCGGGTCGTGGTACAGAGCGCGCGCAATGCACAGCCGCTGCACCTGCCCGCCCGACAGGCCCATGCCGCGCTCGCCCACCACCTGCTCATAGCCCAGCGGCAGCTTGGCGATGAAGGGATGGGCGTCGGCCATCTTCGCCACTTCCTCGATGCGCCTGCGGTCCGGGCTTTCCTCGCCGCTGGCGATATTGGCGGCGATGGTGCCGGAAAACAGCAGGTTGCTCTGCATGACATAGCCGACCTGGGCGCGGTAGCTGTCCTTGTCGATCACGCTCATGTCGTAGCCGTCCACCACCAGCTTGCCTTCGCTGGGCGGATAGAAGCCCACCAGCAGCTTGGCCAGCGTGGTCTTGCCCGAACCGCTGCGGCCGACCACGGCCACCAGCTCGCCGGGGTTGATGTCCAGGCTGATGTTTTCCAGCACATAGGCGGTCTCGTTGCCGCCATAGCGGAAATACAGGTTTTCCAGCCGTATCTGGCCTTTCAGGTCGGGCAGCACGACCCGCGAGGCGACATCCCCGGCTTTCTGTTCCGGCTCCATGTCCAGCACGTCGCCCAGCCGCTCCATCGCCACGCCGGCATCGTTGAGCAGGTTCCACAAGCCCACCAGGCCCATCAGCGGCGCCAGCACGCTGCCCATCAGCGCATTGAACGCAATCAGCTGCCCGATCGTCAGCTCGCGCGCCAGCACCAGGTTGGCGCCGACCCAGAGGATGGAAATGGTGACTGCCGCATTGAGCAGCTGGCTGGCAAGCCCGACCCAGATATGAAAGGCCTGCGCGCGGTACTGGGTCTCGAGCGCCTTCACATATTTCTTCTCCCACTTCAGCCGCACCGGCCGCTCCATGCCCATGCCCTTGATGGTTTCCACGCCGCCCAGCGCTTCCATCAGGAATGCCTGCGCATCGGTCGACGCGGTAAACACCTCCCGCGCATAGGCCTTGATGCGCGGCGTGGCGATCACGGTCAGGGCCACGATGGGAATGACGAAGCCGATCAAGAGCAGCGTCAACTTGACGTTGTAGACGAACATGATGCTGAAGTAGATGAACACCATCAGCAGGTTCAGCAGCGTGGTGACGGTGGACTCGGTCAGGAAGGACCGTATCGTATGGTTCTCCTGGAAGCGCGCCAGGATGTCGCCGGTCTTGCGCTTGGCGAAGAAGGAAAAGGGCAGCGACATCGTGTGCTTGAAGAACTGCGACATCATCGCGAAATCCATGTTGCGCACCATGAAGTTGGCAAGGTAGGCGCGGATCGTCGCCATGATCTGGGTAAACACGTTGGAGATGATCAGGCCGACGATCAGCAGGTGCAGCAGGCTCAGGTTCTGGTGCACGATCACGCCATCAAGGATGTTCTGGATGATCAGGGGAGGCACGATGCCCAGCATCTGGATCACGAAGGTGGCGATGAACACCTGCAGCAAAATTTTCTTGTAGGGCTTCAGGTAGCCGACGAAACGTATCCATGGGGAACGGGTGGCGGCCAGTTGCGCCTGGTCCTGTCCCGGCGTGAAGACCAGGCAGGTGCCGCTCCAGCCGCGCTCGAACTCCCTGACGCTCATCTTGCGAAAGCCCAGCGCCGGATCGGCCACCCACACCCGCTCGCTGGAAATGCCGTACACCACCACGTAGTGATAACCCTCCCAGTGCACGATGAAGGGCAGCTCGAAGCCGAGCAGCGAATCGTAGGTGCACTGCATGCCGCGGGTGGTGAAGCCCAGGGTCTCGCCGACCCGCGCCAGGCTGTCCAGCGTGGCGCCTTCGGTGGTGACGTTGGCCAGCTCGCGCAGCTTGCCGAGCGTGATCGCAATACCGTAATGCCGGCACAGCATGGCCAGGCAGGCGGCGCCGCAGTCCATCTCCTCGGCCTGTTCCACCAGCGCGAAACGCCGGATCAGCCGCTCATTCAGGCCAGCGCGCGACTGCAGGTCCAGCACCACCGGCCGCTTGCGGCGCTCGGCCAGGCGCTTCTGCCGTTCCAGTTCGCGCTCGATGTGGCGCATGCGCTCTTCCAGCACCTCGCGCAGCCTGGGGTTGCGTTCCAGCACCTGGTGGATGGTCTTTTCCGGAATCACCAGCAAGGTCGTATCCGTCACGGCGATGGCGGAGGCCATCTGTTCCTGGCGCATCAGGCAGGCCTTCTCGCCGAACAGCTCGCCCTGCCCCAGCACCGCCAGCGGATACTCGCTGCCGCCGTCGCTGCGCACCAGCCGCACTTCGCCGCTGCGGATCACATACAGCCGGCGGTCCTCGCGGCTGTCCTGCTTCAGGATCTCGCGGCCGGCCGCAATGCGCTTGACGCCGACGCTGCGCACCAGTTCTTCCATTTCTTCCTTGCCGACCTTGCCGCGCAGGTCGAACAGACGCGTGACAAAGCCACCGGCGGAGCTGATGGCGACATAGCTGGTGATGAAGTCGCGCGCAGGCAGGTTGCCGGCAATCACGGGCGCGATTGCCGCGCGCGGTATCACCAGCAGTTCGGTCTTGCCCGAAGCGCGCACCGACGACTCGTGCCGGTATTCCCTCAGCATGGCAAGCTCGGCAAAGAAGTCGCCCTGCTTCTTCACTCCCATGCTGATTTCCTTGCCGGCCTCGACGGTGAACACCCGCACAGAGCCGGATTTCACCAGCATCAGGCCGGGCGCGGCATCGCCGGCGCTGCAGACCGTGTCGCCGAAGCCATAGGTGCGTATTTCCGCCTGCGCAGCCAGCGCTTCCAGTTCGGCAGGCGCAAGCGGCGTCAGTATCTCGGCTGACGCCAGAACGCCTGCAAGGGACTGCTGGACGGAAGGGGTGTTCAATACGCGCCTGCCTTTCCGAGATTTTCTGGCCGAACCCTCCCGGCGCGCCGCCGCCGGGTTACTGCACTTCGATCATGTGTTCCTGCGCCCGCGCCAGCAGCCACTGCTCGCGCAGCAGCCGCCTGATCTCGGTGGCGGTGTCCGCGTCCAGCCGCGCCGGATGGCGGGCGCATACCTTGAAGATTTCATGGCTGCCGCGGTCGGCCGAAGGGAACGGCCCCAGCAGATCGCCCGGCGCGGCATTGAACACCTTGGCTTCGATGTCGCTGCGCAGCGAGCCGCGCAGCACGCGGCCGATCACGCCGCCACGCTCCCGGCTGTCGGCCACCGAGTGTTCCGCCGCCATCTCGGCGAAGCTGTCCGGGTCGTCGGCCAGGTAGGCCATCAGCTCGCGCGCCTTGCCTTCGCTGTCGACCACGATATGGCCGATCTCCATCGCATCGAAGCGTGGCGAATTGAGCTTGAAATAGTCTTCCACCGCGCGTTCGCTGCACACCCTGGCCAGCGCCTTGTCCTGGTACAGACTGTCCGTGATGAATTTCTCGAATTCATCGAGGCTGACGTTGATCGCATCCAGATAGCGGTTCATGTCGGCGGCGCGGTGCAGGCCGCGCACGCGCCGGTACTGGTCCGCGCGCTCCTGGATTTCTTCCTGGGTGACCGTGACATCCTGCTGCCTGGCCGACAGCGCGGCCACCTTGTCGCGGACCAGCTGGTCCAGCAGGCCTTCGAACTGGCCTGTGAGCTTCAAGGTACGGATGAATTCTTCGGTGCTGATAATTTCGTCGTCGATACGCACGATCGTCGCCATGGCATCCTCTCCTGAGGGCGAAATGCGGGTTGGCGCCGGCATCGGGGCGAACATCGCAGGCCGGTTCCCGCAAGTCTATGACTTGCGCATGCGGCTCGCGTGATATCGCTCAATACCGGCGCGACATGGTGGTGAAGTGCCGCCCCGATCGCAGGGCGCAATACCCGAAGGGCATTACGCCATCTCCGCCTGGCAGCGATCCGTCTTCACGCCGCGGCATTGCCGCGTCACAGCATCGGGATGGACATGGTGGTGCCGTTGGCCCAGGTGCCGATGATGTCGCCGTTCACATAGGTCAGCTTGATGGGCTTTTCCTTGGGCAGCGTGGCCTGGGTCTTCTCGCCGCCGAT
>NZ_JACYOX010000030.1 GCF_015352955.1 Noviherbaspirillum soli | reverse complement strand
TTGCATCAATTCCGGCGACTGCGCGTACGCTACGAACGACTGCCCTCGATTCATGAAGCATTCCTTCACTTGGGCTGCGCCCTTATTTGCTGGCGCATTTTGAAAAACTCATTTTGTTAGATGCTCTTAGACCCAAAAAGATTCGAAGACCTCGTGCGACAGCTCACGTACGAGTTCAAGCTCTGGCGGCGACTCGAGGCCACTGGGCGCTCAGGCGGGGACGATGGGTTCGACGCGCGAGGCTACGAGATCGTTGCTCGGGTAGATGAGCCCTCTGCTTCGGCGGAAGACGGCGAAACGATTGAAGAGCGGTCAACCCTCAACGAGGGCGCTGATGATAGGCTCTGGCTTATCCAGTGCAAGCGTGAGCGGGTCATTGGGCCGAAGGCGTTGGTCAAGTACTTAGATGACACTGTGCTCGGCCCGGATGAGAAGCTTCACGGACTTGTGTTTACGGCGGCCTGCGATTTCTCTAAAAGGGCCCGCGACGATTTCGCCAGAAAGTGCCGCGAGATGGAGATCGAGGAGTGGTACCTCTGGGGCAAGGCTGAACTCGAGGACCGGCTATTCCGCCCTGAGAACGACCACCTCTTATTTGCCTACTTCGGCATTTCGCTGATCATCCGCCGGCGCTCACAACGAGCCGACCTGCGGGCGCGGTTGGTGATGAAGAGGAAAGCGCACCGCATGCTGAAAGACCAGTCTAACGCGTCGTTATTGCTGCGTTCGCCTGATGCCACAGACTACCCGTACGCGGGCGACCTCGCTGATTTCAAGAAGAACCCGCTGTGGATGGTGTGGCCGTACCGGGGATTGTCGCACGACGGGCTTAAGTTTTGCGTGCAACGCTACTTCGCGTACCTCTCCGACGATGGCAAATCGTGGGACGCTGCGATGGCTGTGAATGACGCTATAAGCCGTACACATGACGACCCTTGGTTGGGCGAAGACCGGGACGACGAGAAGCGGCAGATGATCTACGAGTTCTGGAACAAGATTCCGGAGGCGAACCAAGCCTGGCTCGAAGTTGTCGGCCTTGTGGCGTTCGACGATATCTTGGACATCGATGACCTCGGCGACGAGAACGTGCAGGCCCCTCACGTCTACGCGCCGTTTGCACCTGGCAGACGCGGACCATTCAAAGGCTTCATCGCCAAGGTCGAAACCATCGGTCGGTGGGAACGCCGCTCGTTCGACCCACAGGAGATTTCTGACAGCCGTATCGAGTACTTCCCTGCTGTGTTCCGCGAGCTCAACAACGACAGCAAATGAACCAGTACCCAATGTAAGTAGGGCCTTGTTGTTGCATTCGCCTATTGCGACGACCATCGGGTCGCGGGTACCTCGCGTGCTTATTACGCACAGCTTTGCTGATGACAAGCCATACGAAAGTTGACTTGAGCACTTGCCACTGCCTTCTGCGGCGGCGCGCTATCATCTTCCCTCGACAAACAACTTTGAGGTTCCACTTGGCGCTGATCAATTTCTACAAGCTGACACCTTCGCACACACAAGTCGCTTCAGACCTGAACAACGATGAGCTTGCCGTCTTCAATCATGGGACAAGCGGTGCAAGAGAGCTTGCCGAAAAAGTGGCAAAGGATCTCGACTTTGACATAAATGTGCACCACGAAAACACCATACTGAAGTGGCACGGTGCCGACTACTTTGTAATGGTCCGCAGCAGTTTCGACTATCCCGCAATACAAGAAGAATTGCGCGCGGCTGCGGCGGAATGGGTCGGGGCGGGGTGTCCCGACCAAGTCAAGCGCATTAAACTCATTTAGCCGGGCCTCATCACTAGGCGGCATAAGCTTCCGTTTTGTCGATCGACTATTGGGTCGGCTGTTCTCCTTCAACCCGACCGGGTAATCGTCTGAATGGCAGCCGATAGCGGCCGATGCCTCAGGGATGTAGACCAAGCACTACCGGCCAGAAGCAGACTTTGAGGTTCTTATTGGGCATTCTAAAAAAGCAGCGTTGGGTTTAAACAATATTTTCAATCCTCTAACGCAACTTTATACCAGTATGATAGTGCGCCAAATAGCGAATAAGTGACACTGTCACACGGCTATTCAGCTAGTGCAAAGCGGTCTCAATTTATTAACCTCACAGTTTTTTGCATGCTAACTTTTGATGAAGCCTTTGCAACGCTTGTTCCAGATAGTAAGGCGGCAATTTTGCTGGGTAACGGTTTTTCGCAAGCCTGGAACTCAGCCATTTTCAATTACGCAAGCTTGCTTCAGGTCGCAAACTTTCAGGACCGTGAAGATCAAATACGAAAGCTATTTAAACGGCTGAATACCTGGGACTTTGAGGCCGTCATGCGCGCACTCCTTGCAGCGCAGATAGTGGCTGAGGTTCACGCGGTTGGACAACAAACCATCGACAATATCAAGAGGGATCAAGAGATTCTAAAGCAGGCGCTTTTAGCTGCCGTTTCAAATAATCACCCTCGGCTTCCGGGTGATCTCACAACTGCTCAGTATCTGTCCGTACGAACATTCTTAAGACGTTTTAGTCAAATTTTTACCGTTAATTACGATCTGCTGATGTATTGGGCTCGAAATCAGGATTTCGAACCCATGTGGCGAACCGATGACGGCTTTCGGGCCAAACGACGGTGGAGCGGGTATGGAACCGAGCAGATGGTTCACTTCCTGCACGGCGGACTGCATCTTTACGAAGGACCTACTGGTATTCGGAAACATGCGTATACGGGAAAGGTTGGTGGTGGAATCGTCGATCAAGTGCGCGCCAATCTGGACATGGAACCTCCGCAATTCCCGCTGTTTGTTTCTGAACCTACTCATCAACAGAAGAAACAGCGAATTGATCGTAGCCCGTACCTAAGCTTCTGCCTGCGACAGTTGGAGACCAATAGAATGCCAATATTTATCCTTGGGCACTCAATGGATGATAACGATGCGCATATCTTTGAGGCAATTCGCAAATCGGACGCGTGCCAGGTCTTCGTTAGCGTCTTCGGGGATGAGGACAGTGACGCCAATCGACGACTGAAAGCAAATTCGTTGGCATTCTTTGGAGCAGTTGGAAAGCATGTGGACTTCTTCGATGCCAGTACCGCTGCGGCATGGGGTTAGTCTAGATCCTTTCACCTGATTAAATGCGCTGCAAAGGATCCCTAAACCGCGGATACGAACAATGACGACTGCTGCGAAGCAGCCACATGTATGTGCGCGCCCAGTGTCCGCTTTGGGTTGCGGATTCAACCGGTCGACGCAACAGCCTGATGAAACCGTTGTGCCGGCGTTTCACGATCGAGCGTATTTCTTGGGTATCGGAATCGCTTATGCTCACAGCAGCTGGCCAGCATGGCGCAGTTGAATTTGCAGCAGGTGCCTAGCAATACTCAAACTTCATATCTCAATTATGATTCCAATTTACGAGCAAGGTCATGGAAACGGTATCGGACACGGCCTCGATTCCTTCCTCCGCCGCTTCGATGGCATTTGCGCCGAGCACTTCGCTCGGGGCCGCGCGCAATCGTTCGCGTTCATCTTCTACGACTTCAAAGACGAAGCTATACGGAAGATTTTGAAAAACCAGGGCGTGTTCGCTCAACTTGATCGTCTCTCCAGCGACAAGCTAAGCGTTTTCTATTTGCACGCCAGTACAAAAGCAGCAGTTGAGAGGTTTAACTCTCATTTCTTCAGTGTCCTCGGTATTCAAAGCAAACCGGATCTGCCGTGCGTTGTGTTCTTCAGGTTTCGAGAGCAGTTCATCGAACAGGTCGAAATTGCACAACTAGACAGTGCAGACCTTGTCCATGGATTTCACGAACTGTACGGCGCTATTCAGCAATATGTTGCAATAAAGCCGATTTCCCCAACTGAGCCGTCGCGCGCCATCCAATGGCTCAAAGGTGGGACAAAATTTCTGTCGGTTGAAATCTTTCGCGCAGCACTCAAAGAAGGCTTCGATCACTGGTTTTAGCAGGCACTGGAGCGGAGCGCAATTACTTAGCAACGACTGCCATCCGCCCCGACTGAACGACTGGTATGGGTCGAACTGCAATATTCATGATCTGATACCTTTTGTCAGATCAAGTCGGAGCCACTACAGATGATCGATTCTCGAGGCGGAAAAATCTGGAAGCAAGTGCCGGCCGGGCACGGTATGTACATCGTTTCTCTCAAAAATCGCATTTAGCTAAAGCTAATCCGGTCCGAATTCGGACATATCCGGCCTGTGGGTGTTTTCTCCCAAACCAGCCATTTAAGTCCAAACGTAGCAGTTTGAGTAATAAGTTGGTTTCTCAGGATCTGTGTTGTTTGGCGATGTTGTAAAGCCTGTGTTTTAGACTGCAAACCATTTGAAAGGTAGCGTCGGCGTGGGCCGATGCAATGACGACAACCCCATGTTAGTCTAGCATTTTGCAATTTATAAGAAGCTGGTCGCATAAGGGGGCATTGAATGTTTCTTGAGTCAAAAGAAGCTGTGCTAGCCATGTTGCAGCATTTGACAGAGTCGCAGCCAGTCGCACAGCCACTACGCATTGCAGTCGCCTTCTGGGGCACCGGTGCCGAAACAGTTATCGATGGCAACAAGAAATATCAGATCATCTGCAACCTTCTTCGAGGCGGAACCAACCCAGAGGTCATCAGAGCGCTGCGTGCAATGCCGAATGTAGAGGTGCGCCATCTCTCGGGACTGCACGCCAAGGTGGTGCTTACTGACACGCGTGCGATCGTGGGCTCCGCGAACTTTTCCATGGACGGTCTTGGCTTCAAAAGCGGGGCGGGAACGGGTTGGATTGAGGCCGCGGCTGTTATCGATAGCGCTGGCGTGGAGAACTGGTTTAATTCACATTGGAAGGCATCTCTTCAAGTCTCTGATGAGGCCTTGGCTCAAGCAGCGGAACTCTGGTCTAAACGTGCACCTCCTTCACCCAAGGAAGCGGAGCAAGCGCCTCAATTGATGGAGTTGGACCTCTTCAAACCGGAGATCACCGGTGGCAACAAGATTCGAATGGCGACTAGGTCTATCGAGACTATTTATTTTCAAGAGATCGAGCCTGAGTCGAAACGCAGTGTCTGGAACCCCGCGTACGCCGCGAGCCTGCTGTGGACTACTGCTGGAAATCGCATTCGGACAAGGATAGATGGCTGCCCATACTTCGAGCGACCAGCGGATGTACTGGCGCGCGCGAAGTACCCGAAGACAATCGATAAAGTACATAGGTTTGTCGATATCCTGTCAAAGTACCCGGGTGTCTCCCCTGCGATTCGATATTGGGCCAATCAGTATCTGCTTGACGCAACCTAACCCAAACTATCGAGCGGACGCCTTTCAGCGGGCCTTGACACCAAAACTCTGCTCATCTCCAACGCTAAACGTCCGTTTTCGTTGAAGTCGACAGGCCGGTTTGGGTCAAACTGCGACATTCTTGATCTAACACGCTCTGTCAGATCCAGTTGGACCCACTACATATCAAGGCCGTTCGAGTTGCCCAACGTAGATTTTTTCAGCCACATATCACTCATGGAAGCAGCACAGTTGCTGGCTCCATCAGCGCAATCCCGCACTGATGATCTTTGCCTTAGGAGGCACCCATGACTTCGTCCCCCTTCGAATACCTTGCCGTCTTCACCCTCCTCTTCTTGGCAGGCGCTCTATGCGCAGTGCTTCTGTCGAGACACGCCGATTTTGTTTAAAAGGAGGAACCGCCGATGTCGCTTAATCGTTCCCAACCCTATGACAACGAGGACAGTTACACTTATTCCCAAAGCTTCCATCCGTACCATGGTGAAATGCCAATTCCGGTTTGCCCAAAATGCCATTCTGTGCATGTTGAGACCCGCAACCGTGCCCGCAAGCTCGGTGGTGCCATTGGAGCAGTCGCGGGCGCAACCAGCGTCACGCTCGCTGCAGCCGCCAAAGCCAGAACCGCTGCCGTCCTGGTAAGTAGCCCTTTCGCCATCACCTTCGGCAGCATCGCGGCCGCCATAATCCCAGCGCTGATCAGTGGTGCCTCAAGCGTCACGACTGGCGTGAAGCTCGGCGAGGTCATCGATGAGAAGATTCTCAATAACTATCTCTGCCATTCCTGCGGCCATACCTTCAGCCTGAAGCAGTCGTAGCTCCTCTCATCGGCTGTACTTCTCAACGGCCTTTTCCTTTTACCTCACATTCGCCCGGCTCCAGCCGGGCTTTATGCACTCATCTTTCAGGAGTTCTTCATGCATCTCGTTCAAACGATGGCCTACGTCAACGAAACACCTTGGCATGGCCTTGGCAATCAACTTACGCCCGGCCAACCTCTTGAAGTCTGGGCAAAACGCGCTGGAATGAATTGGTGCATCGAATCGGCAGATGTACGCTATGTCGCCTCCGCCGATGGATTGGGATCAATCCATACGTTCCCAGATCAAAAGGTACTCTACCGCTCGGACAGCAAGGCGCCGTTGTCGGTCGTGTCCCGCCGCTTCCAGGTGGTGCAGCCTGCCGACATACTGGAGTTCTACCGCGATCTGACCGAAGCCGGCGGCTTCGAGCTGGAAACAGCGGGCGTTTTGAAGGAAGGCAGGAAACTGTGGGCATTGGCCCGTACTGGCCAAAGCGTCTGCCTCAAGGGTCGCGACAGGGTGAACGGTTACCTGCTGCTGGCAACCGCCTGCGATGGCACCCTGGCGACCACGGCACAATTCACGTCGGTGCGCGTGGTCTGCAACAACACGCTGCAGATTGCATTGGCCGAAGGTGCCGGCGCTGTTAAAGTTCCACACCGCAGTCAGTTCGACCCGCAAGCAGTCAAGCGTCAATTGGGAATTGCAGTCTCATCCTGGGATGGCTTTATGGCCCGGATGAAGGCGCTGACCGAGTGCAAGGTTAAGGACGATACGGTCGAAGCCTTCCTCAAGCGCGTCCTGACCTATCCCGTCAATCCCGCAACCGATGGCAGCGCCATTGCCGTCAATGATCGCGCCCTCAAGACCGTGCAGGAACTATATGTTGGTCGTGGCAAGGGCGCAGAAATGGCTTCGGCTGCTGGCACGGCATGGGGCCTGCTAAACAGTGTTACGGAATTCGTCGACCATCACCGTCGCGCCCGCAGTACCGATCATCGCCTGGATGCGGCCTGGTTCGGTCAAGGCGCGGCGTTGAAGCAAAAGGCGTGGGATGAAGCCTTGAAGTTAGTTTCATGATTGATCCATTCCCTCATTCATTGCGGCATAAAGCCCGGCACGCGCAAGCGTAGCCGGGCTTCTTCATTTTGGAGGTCTGAACATGGTGTCACCGGATCATGTACCGAAGCAAAAGCCTCGTCCAGCATTGCGTCTGGTCGATACGAGCAAAATCAAGCGCGTGGACTGGCTTGAAGTACGCAAGAATGGCATTGGAGGTTCCGATGCAGCAGCAGCCGTGGGCCTAAGCCCCTACAAGAGCCAGTTGGAACTGTGGCTGGAAAAGACCGGACGCGATGCAGAATTGCCGAAGCCGGATCCTGATGACAGCACAGAGCCGGTCTATTGGGGAACGCTCCTGGAACCTATCGTGGCAGCGGCCTATACCAAGCAGACCAGCAATCGGGTCCGCAAGGTTAACGCCGTACTTCAGCATCCAAGCATTCCTTTCATGCTGGCTAACTTGGACCGAGAGATTGTTGGTGTGCCTGGTGTGCAGATACTGGAATGCAAGACCGCGGGCGAGTTCGGGGCACGTCTGTGGCGCGAGGGAGTGCCGGAATATGTACAGCTTCAGGTGCAACATCAATTGGCTGTCACGGGAAAACAGGCTGCGGACGTAGCCGTATTGCTGTGCGGTCAAAAACTGGAAGTCCACCGCATCAAACGAGACGATGAATTAATCGCCCGGCTGATCCCGCTGGAAGCCCGGTTCTGGGAGCATGTCACCAGCGACATGCCACCGCCGGCGGATGGCTCTGAATCAGCAGAGCTGGCGCTGCGTTGCCTATATCCCGGCAATGCCAGCACGGTCGATTTCCGCGGTGACCGCTACCTGTCTGCAACCTTCGCCGACATGGTATCGATCAAGGCAGACATCAAGGGGCGGGAAGAACACGCCGAACGACTCAAGCAAACCCTGATGCAGGCAATGGGCGATGCGTCCTTTGCAGAGTTTGAAACCGGAGCGATTTCTTTTAAACGAAGTAAAGGCAGTCCCGGCCTCGATTTCAAACGACTGCTTACCGAGCATCCCGAACTGGCAGCTCAGTACGCCATCACCAAACCCGGATCGCGACGTTTTCTGATCCGCTCCTAACTTCCTCCGTTTTCATTCACCCCTTTGCGTCCGGCAGTTGTCGCGCCGGTGCAAAGGCGGAGTTTCTTATGTTGAAAGGATTCCCATGATCAAAGGACTGTCCATCACACCACCCATTCTGGGTCGCATTTCGATTGGCAAAGTCATCGAGCGCAACGGCAAGCGCCTCCCTGAGAAAGACGATCAATTCACGATTACCACCCAGATCCAGTCCAGGGATGGCTGGGTGGCGCATCCTTACGATGGTGACTTGCGCCAGAATCTCAACGGTCAGAAGCTGCGCTCGATCCCCATCCGAGTGCTGTTCAACGCACCGCAACTGAACCTGCGCGCCGAATATTGCCTGTTTGATCGCAAGAACGGGCGTCCTCTCTGTGTGGGCAACGGCGAGTATTGCCGGCGTTATGGCGAATCGGGCATCACCTCGTTGCCTTGTCCCTCGCCCGACGAATGCACATTCTCGGACGGACTTTGCAAGCCTTACGGCCGCCTGAACGTGAAAATTGGGGACGACGATGATCTGGGGACGTTCATCTTCCGCACCACCGGCTACAACAGCATCCGCAACCTGACAGCACGACTGCATTACTACCAGGCGGTTTCTGGAAACATGCTTGCATGTCTTCCCCTGCAATTACGGTTACGTGGAAAAAGCACGACATAAAGCCATCGTTCACCAATCTATTACGCGGACATCACGATCCGCGATGGCATGACCCTAGTCGATGCCGTGAACAAAGCAAAGGAAGAGCATCAGCTTCGCCTTGCTAATGGGGTCAATCAGGGTGCGCTTGATGCGGCGGCGGAAAGCGGATTTGCCAATGGGGTGTTCAAAAATACGGCAGAAGAGACGGTCGATATTGTGGAGGAGTTTTTACTGGGACAGGGGGATGCAGGCCAATCGGAGAGGCAATCTGGCAAGGAAGAAGGCCGACAGAAACTCAGTCTGAGCGACAAGCTCCAGGACAGAATCAATCAGAAACCTTGATTGATCAACTACCAGCTACGACGTTTCCTGTAGCTGCTTAGTCGGCTATTACGGCGTAGAAGAGGGGGCCGTCGGGTCCTCTTTTTTTGTTTTTCAAACGCATTGTTTACGGACGATCGACAGCTCCCTGCCCAAAACGGACTTAACAGGGCTGACTATTCCCTTTGCGGTACGGAAGGCCATAGCCGGTGCCTAATTAGTTGGGGAAAATTCATATGTAACACTCCCCTTGCCCACAGCACGGAACTTGCCCTCAGCCTTGCTGGAGAACGGGTTCGCAAGCAGAGTCGGCGTCATGCGTGCAGGATCGCTAACGTATGCGAGATAGAGGATACGATACCGGTGCTCACGGTCGCTCCTATATCGCTGAGCTGCACCGATTTCTGTAGGACCCATCTCAAAGCGTCGTGGATCTCCAGTGCTCGCCTTGACCTCGTAGTAGTATGTGCGACTTTTCGTAGCGACGATGAAGTCATACCCCCATCCATCCCAGCCACCACTGCTGTTGAGTACTGCGTCGCGGTAGCATGACACCCAGATACTTTCATTCACCACGTCAAGTTGGTGACGTTGACGAATCCAATCTCGAGCCCACAGCTCACCTATGAGGCCGACGGCCATCTTTTGTTCATCCGACATCCCGCTTTCAGGATTCTTCAGTATGCCTCGACTCGATCCACCCCCACTGCCACCGCTTGGCATCGCAAGGGCCATTGTTTCTAACTGCGAATCCGTAGATGTGACGCTGTGGAGAGCTGTAGCTTGAGCAAGGCTCGCCGTGACGGCAGCGGCAATATCTGCATAGTCGGTCCTCAGCGCAGAGAGTGTCGTTCCACTGAACTCGACCTGGGTCCTGCGCCGCTGTAAATCGGCTCTTTCCGCTTTCGCACGATCTTCGTTACTTGCCACATTACTGGCTGAAAGACCCCATACATCAAGGTCGCGGCTCGCGGCATGGCCTACCGGCCATACTCCAGCGCGCGTAAGCCATAGAGCGATCGCTTCGTCATCAAGTGGCCGGAAATCGAGCCATCCGCTGTCTCGTGCGTTTTCGAAGAAAGTCTCACGGCTTACAGCGGGATCATTCCAAGTTTGACGAACTTCGGAACTAGTTAAAACACTAGGGACACTCACCCATGAGGAAAGTATTGGTGCAAACGTATCCCAGAATTTGCGTAGTCGCCCGCCGTTTAGCATTCGACAGTCGTTTAGCGGCAATTCCAAAGGCGTAGCTGCGGAGTCCTGCGGCACTTCATCAATTATCCACTGCGTCAAATGGGCCTCCATGACCGCCTCAGGTAGTTCATCGTAAGTGGTGAACCATGCTGTATCTGGCGCCACGTTTAGAATTTTTTTGCGAGAGGACACATATTGCGTGAGAGGATCGCCTCGATCGAACACTCCGCTCAACCGCTCGCGAATCTGCTCCATCGTCGCTGGCTGTCGTTGCCTAAGGTGCCGAGTCCAAAATTCGCGGTGAAGATGTTCGTTATTGACGGGTTTGTACCGTGCGCCCAGAGCCATGATGGCCGAGTTGAAGAGTGCAATCGGCAACTGGAACTCCAATTTCAAATCTCGCAGATCAACCAAACCTGCCATTCGCTCCTCAAGCTGCCGAAACGACAAACCTAATTCAGATCCGAGCATTTCTAACGCTGCCTGTATATCTTCATGGGCCGGGTCGTCCGAACTGGCAAGCTCTTGCAAGCGCGACGTCGTCTGTTGTGTCGCGAGGCATGCGGATAGCGGGACGGCAAAGTCAAGCAAACTGATCAGTTCACCTCTCGCCAAGTGGCGTGTCCGCTTGAGAGCATTCATCTCGACACCAAGCGCGGACGACATCATGTTGTCGTCCGGCGTTTCTCCAGGATTGTTTTGCAGCATACTGGCCAGACGCAGGAGCGATGCCTCAAGTCCATTGGCGAGTTCGCGTGATCCAAGCGCAACCGCGAGCTGCCCTGCAGCACCGGCAAGCACATCCAAGGGCAGTGCATGGTCCGGTGTTTGAACGATCAAGACCGGACCGTTGGGACGTATCAGCGAGAGAGCGCCGCGAAGCGACGGGGGCAAAGGAATGCGGTTTTCGCCATGTGCTATCTGGATCGTCCTCCCTGTGATGACCACCATGGCCAATGCTGCGCGCCGGATTCGTCCTAAGGTATTCGAAGTCGCTTGAACAAACGAGCTACCCTTGTGTTCTGCGACGCAAACAAAAAAATCAATAACCCAAGAACCGACTATGTCGGCCAGAGCGCGGGATTGCATGGTGTCGTCGAACTTGATGCCGTCGACGAACACTTCGGCTGGATCGTCCGAAATCCGGCGGAAGCATCCAGGCGCACTAGCGTTGATCCACTGCCATGCAGCGGCTTGATCGCCACGAACGAAGTCAAATACCGCTTCACCTACTTCTTCGAGTAACTGCATTTTCAAAGCGTCGCGCTCATCGTCGAAGTAGGCCAAAGAAACACCGCCAGCCGTCTTTCGGACTGCGGCAATCGCGCCAGCACTCATTACCGGTACACACGCGCCGCGCGGAGGCTGGCCGCTTTCCCTAACTTTCCCCCATAGACGGCGAAAAATTTCTCGGTAGCGCCGTACGTCGCGCACATCCGTGATGCCCGCCGCAGCAGCGTCAGCCGTTGCAAGCAAAGCCTGCGGGGCGTCACGGTCATCGTTATATATGCCCAGTTGCGCATGCTCACGCATCCATTGAAGAGTCGCTGGATCTATGATCGCAACTACCTGACGCGCCAGGAACTCCATGAACCTCGGTGGACGCTCGTCGTCGCTGTTGAAATGCCATGCGTGACTAGGCTTTACGAAATGTACCGTGCCTCCCGATTGCTGGACAGGTACCCACTCAGCACCAGTCAGGAACGCGAACAAGGGCGTGGACAAGCGATGTTGCTCAGTTGACCCTTTTCCAGCATCAGTGCGCACAGCACGAAAACTGTAATGGTCTTCGGTGAAGGTCCGCATCGCAACAACAACTTGAACTGCATAGTCGTAGAGTATTTCCTTAGGAAATGCCTCAAGGTCGCCCTGACCTGGGATGCGCCATGGCTTGATTTCTGCCCGGTAGGACCGGGATGTGAACATCTTGTTGCAGTTCTGTGTCAGCTGTTTGCGCCAATGATCGCGCAACGGGCCGACAAGGCCCGCGACAGAACCCGCCACCGACACCACAAGGCTGGCAGGACTTCCGCTACGCTCTAAAGTCACCTTCTCGCCGCCAATCGGGCGCAAACAATCAGCGACGCCAGCCGCACACAAAAATCGAACCCAGTCGTCTTGAACACCATACCGAACTGGCCATACGGAAAACTCCGGTAGAAGCCTTCGGAGAGACTGGCGTAGATCCGTAGAGTAGGCCACGCCTAACCTAAGTAATGCCTGAAGTTTCTTACCGTTGGTGACGTCCCAGCCATTACCAAACATTGCAGTCTCTGCGGAGATCCATCCCTCAGCACTTGGAACGAAAAATCCAGCAGCACGGGTTTCCTTGTCTGAGAGCGATCGACCACTATTCCACAGACGAAAAGCCCATTCGAGCGCCTGCGCGCGCGTATCCGCGGCGTCGGCGTCGGCACTACGGGTTACAGATGCAAGTGTACGCAACACGTCGCGCGTGTCGTATTCGCGCGCAAGCTTACCTGATATTAGAAAAGTCCGGCCTGCTCTGTAGCCGCCGTCCTCCTTGAGCCAGGGAACATCCCGGCTGAGCAACGCGAAGCCACGACGAAGTGTTGTTGGCAGGCTCTCTAATGGTAACGAGTGCTTACTGTCATCGTCATCGACGTCCGCATCGACAGACATCACTGGAGCAAAATAAACATCGGCTGCACGGCGTGTACGACCAGGGTTGGCGGCAGCTGGCAACTCGCTGCTAATAAGCTCACCGCTCACACTCAGTAGAAAACGCTTGCCAAACAAAACTGCAGGCTGAGTAGCGAGTGTCATTGCTACCTCGTCGTAGAACAAGGCCCACCTTGCGGGTGCAGCGCCCTCTTCGTGCAATTTACCAGCGATTTTCTCGACCCAATCGGCGATTAGCGGCGCCGGGGGACTGAAATCAGTGCCTCTCAGACGAAGGTATAAACGATCGAGCCTTGCGCGTTGAGCTGGTGTAATTGAATCCACAAGGATTCGTCCACCGCCGATTTCACAAATCCGCCGAGATGACAAACAGGCATCTGGCTGCGCATTCCAACCGTAGGCCTCCTTTGACGATGCCCATGCAACTGTCCCGCCTGCACCATGCACGGGCAGAAACTTGCGTAGCAGAATGCCTTGGCCATTATTACCGAAGCCGAGCTTCAGCGTTTCGATGTATGTATCGTCCCAGCACAATAGGCTCAATACAGCGCTCGGTGCTTCAAGCCAGCCTTCCTTGACGAGAAATTCGATCATCTGGCAGCTAGCCCGCACAGCCGTGCGCATAAAGAGATCGTTGAGGCGAATCGATGTATCGACCGTGCGGCGGTCCATCTTCGTATAGAAGTTGGCATTGATGTAGCCGGCAACAGGCGCCTTACCCTCACTTCCCAGGGGTAGAAAGCAATACAGCCTACCGTCGTCCAAAGGCACTCCGAGTGGAACCGCCACACTTACCCGCGCAATGCCCTCCCAGTGTTTCCAGCTGTCGGGCACTTCACTTTTGTCAAGGCTCGCTTGCAACGCGGGACGAAACGACTTCTCGTCGATGTCCCAGTGGCCAATCACGAATTCTTCTTTGCCGAGGTGCACCCTCTCAATCGTTATAAGCGTGCCTCCCGTTAAATCGGGGGACTGATGTGCCCAAGTCTGCAATACTGAACGGTCCAAATTTACTGGCTTGCCCCCACCAACATCAATCGAGATGCGCCCGACACGGCTCAGGAATAGATGCAGTGGAGTCTTCTGGCTGAGCAGCAATTCAATCTGTTCTTGGACAGTGCGAAGTGCGTCGCCGGACTTTAATGGAAGGCGAACTACTGTGGAAAATCCATCACTGGCGAACCGTACGACGTTTAGATTGGGGCGTGCTGGCACTGGCACGTGCCAGCACGGCAAGTTCTGTTCCATCTCCTGTGCGAGGTCGGTCGACGCAGCACCCAGCGCCTCTGTTAAGTCGTCAACCGTGGCAAAGCGAAAGCAGTAGCCGTCGAACACGCCACTCCCTCCCGTTCCCTGGACAGAGTAAATCTCCGGCCAGTTGCAAACCTGAAGCACACTTCTGAAACCTAGACCCTTGTTACCAATGCCTGCGTTCGTGGGCTTGCTGCTCAACGCGATGTTGGTAATGGCCTTCAAGTTTTCGCCTGCAAAGCCGTTGCCGCGGTTAGCAACATACAGATGGCCATTCTCACCCTCGGTCGCGTCGAGCACGATGGCAATCTCACCGTCTTCGCGTGACGGATCGTGCGCGTCGTGTGCATTCTGAATAAGCTCAATTAGGAAGCGATTGCCATAATCGTCGGAAACGAACTGCGACATATTCCGTACGCTTTGATAAAGGCTAGGATCGGATCGGGCGTCCCGGTACCGCTGAATCCGTTGATGCATCAAATGAAGAATATGCGCAGCAGGCTCAATCGCCTCATGGAATTGGTTGCTCATAAGTGAAGCAGACATGCTTTCATTCTCTCCTTATTCTTTTCGTGCCGAATGAGTCATCTGGCGTTATACGGCCGAGTTGTCTCTCCTGCTGTTATGTCTCGCCGCATGAGACTGGCGAGGTGGGCAGCCAAAGGTGGCATGAGTGGCACCAAGCCATATCGGCTAAAGCAAACACTATCGACGAAAGATACCCAGCTGTGCGCTGGCAATGAGCGCCTGCGCCAGTGTTCCATCAATCCACAGTAGCAAAAACCGCTTCTAGCCAAAGCGAAGCGGTCGATTCGGTAATAACGCAATCCGCGTCCGCTGCGTAGCCGCAGTTTAGCGATCACATATGACGGCCAGCTTTCGCTCAATATTGTACGGCCATATATGTTCAAATCGCCTGCTTATTTTCTAAAAGCAGACTCTGATCATGAACAATGGATTGGGTGTTCATGATTACTAGATTATTTACACTTTATGTTTTCAAACGTATTGAGCTGTTACGACGCATGGCTTCTACTCGCAGGCAACGCGCAAGCCAAGTCACAATGAGCTCCTACATCTCTCCATCAGCGTATTTTTTACATTGTTACAAGCCTTTTCAGTTCTTGCGACCTTCCAAATAGCCGTTAAGGAGTCAAACCACTTTATTCAATTAAATCAAACACTTACACAACATGCATTAATCTTTAACTAGAGTGTATGGATTTATCTGGATAAGAGTTGATTAGGGAGCATGAGTCTACGCATTGAACTTGGTCTCAACCAGCCTCATTAAATCTGTAGCTTTCTTTTGGGCGCAGTAGCAGTAATTCTGAACACCATTAACTGTCAATTTGAGCCGTACAGCCTTAACCTCATTATCAATTTTTCAAACTTACTTCCCACTTCAGATAATGGCCGAGCATCATCAGCATTACCGGGTCTCGTCAACTCCGGGATTGCCGGGACTAACTGCATGACGGGTTGAGTCACTGATGAGTCACGAGATCGGAACACAATATACCAAAATAGACACGCAACGCCTTCAAGAATCAGCGAAAATAAAAAACTCGTGACCAGTCCCATCTGCGTCGCAGTTACGTCTAATCATCTCGCCATTTGCGCAGTCACCGGGTCGTTATGCATCGACTCCTTCAGAGCATCCTGACGATCCTGCTGGCACTGCCATCGTTTAACCTTATCTGCTTTCGCATTCAAAGTATCCAATCTATCCTTCAGTCCAGTCATATTTATCGGGCGCTGCTGAATGCCGCGATAAAGAGATGAATGAAGTTATAAAGTTATCTATCAAATGAATTCCAATAACACCATTTAAAACAGCAGCCAGGTCAGTTCCATTTGCAGCCCAAACAAGTGCAAACACATGCTTGCACAATTCATCTCCATTCTTTTTTTACAAGAATATGTATGTTATGTGGAAAAGTAATCAGGTTGAGTAGTAGATGAATCAAAGAGAAAGATAAGTACAAGGAATCCTAAGAGGCTATATAAGGACGCGCACTTACCCTTTCTCATAATCAGACTTCAAAACCATACAGATTACCTACCTCATTTGGAGCCAGCGAATCAAACCGCTGGCTTTTTTCATTCTTACAGAAGAAAGGGTAGTAACATCATGGCGAGCTTCCATCTCACGATCAAAAGCGGAAAGAAAAGCACCGCATCTAACCACGCTGCCTACATCACTCGGCAGGGGAAATATGTAAATAAGGAAGATTTGGTTTTTACCGGGTACGGCAATATGCCAAGCTGGGCGCAAGACAATCCCGCTGCATTCTGGAAGGCGGGCGATAAATACGAACGCGCAAACGGTGCGGTCTATCGCGAACACGAAATTGCACTGCCTGAGGAGTTGACGCATGAACAGCAGAAAGAGCTGGTTGATGACATGATTTCTGCGATGGTCGGAGACAAGCCTTACCAGTATGCGGTGCATGCTCCAATCTCATCACTTGAAGGGAGCACCAATACGCACCTGCATTTGATGTTCTCGGATCGCATGCAGGATGGTATCGAGCGATCCCCTGAACAGACGTTCAGCCGCTACAACGCGAAGCAGCCTGAGAACGGCGGATGCAAAAAAGATAGCGGAGGAAAGAATCGCTTGGTACTGCGTGACGAGGTTATTAATACACGCAAGACTTGCGCCGAATTACAAAACGCTGCGTTGGAAAAACATGGGCACGCCGCGAGAGTCGATCACCGTTCGCTCAAAGCACAAGGTATCAATCGCGTACCGGAATCCCATCTTGGCCCCACCCGCATTCAGGGAATGTCAGAAGGTGACAAAGCATGCATTGTGAAAAAAAGGAGAAAGCACGACGCATAATGGCTCGCGTGCTGAGTGCCACGAAATTTGCTAGCTAGATACTCGGACGGGGAAATAAAAGGCAGGCGTTTTCCCAAAGTAGGTCGATTCGTGCGATTAATCGCGCGAATCGCATTCGAAATAAAGGCATTTGCAGGCGCTGACGAATTCGGCTAGTGCACCGGTCATTGCGGTGCAACGACTCGCTCAGTGCTGGAATACCTTGTCCCGATGATATTTGAGGTAGGCTGCAAGTTCCTTGTGTGCGAAACGTAGTGGCTTTGGCAACCCCAGAGCCTCACGATGCTTTGCATCCAGGCGCGGCGAAATTTGCATCTGACCGCTTTCGTCGAACGTAATGAGCCCCTTGTCGAACAGTGCATCAAGATTCGCGGACAGCAGAAGTCCATTGTGGATATCGAGCCGTTGCTTAGATGTGGATGCGGCCCACGGCTTTACGTGGGAAGCTCTAAGCACTTCGCGGCATTCCATTCCTGTGACGGCGCAAGCGCCGCCCCACACTTGCATCAAATCTTCTCTAAATTGGCCTTGGCCGCGTCGAGCGTTGACCCTCGTGAGAACGGTCGTGATTGGTTCGCTGCCGTCGGACATGTCCTCAGTCGCCAAGGTTCTTGTCGGAGCGCACTGAATCGCGTCGGTGAGGCGAGTCCACTTTTCTTTACGCTGCCTTACGGGGATCGCATCAAGCAAACGGCCGACAGTTGGAAGGTCGAGCGCTGTGTAGCTACCGAACATTCCGAGCAGCTTACCCTTCCCCGTTATCGCCCGCGAATCGAGCGTCACCGGTTCTTCGAGCCACCAATAAAAGTCGTCTGGACACATCCAATTGGGAATCCAGTGTAGATCCCGTTCCCAATCTTTCAGGAATTGTCGCTGGCTGTTTTGATGCTGCTTTTGCACGTTTGGAATCGCCCAAGCATCTTTCCACAGATCGTGCAGTGATAGCTTTTGGACGATCTTCTCACGTTGCGGTCGATAGTGGTCGAGCGAGAGACCGATTGCGTTCCCTGCAATACCGACAAGCTGCTGGATGCCAGCGTGCGAGACGGTCATGAAGATGAACGTCTGTCCCGCATTTTCATCAAGTGGCGCCACACCTAGACCTTCGGTGTGAAACACGCGGTAGCGCTGTTGTCCATCCGTAAGCAGCATGCGTGGAGAATTATTCCACTCCTCGTAACCGTAGCCCTTCGCCTTAGGGTACCCGCTGGTGGCAAGGGCGCCCGATGGAGTCAGATAATGACTTGTGTTCCAGAAAATCGGTTTTTGAATAAAAAGCGCCATTATTCTTTTCGTTCTCGCAAAAAACCATCGTCGCTCGTTGATGTTCACAACAGATGGTCATCGGGCAATTCTAGCGGATAATTTCGCGTTTTTGATAATAACTCTCCGCTCGTTGGGCGGAAACCGGCCGAATGGTCGCGTAATGGTCGAGGGTGAACGGCGGCAATGGCCGATTGTTACCACATACCAAAGCGGCCAGCTCTAACGAAACAACGCCTATCTAGTTAGTTCCTCCAGAATGGGTGGTCAACAGTTCAAGAATCAGCACGCATTACAAAAAAAAAGCAAAAGTGACACTACGGCAGTGCGGTTGAGCCACGAAACGTCGCGTATCACGCATCTTTTCTGGACAGTTACATCTAGACTCAATGCAGGCTGTTTCCTGTTCTAACGAGCATCTTGATCGAGCCGACCTCCAAAATCTGGAGCCACATATTTTGGTCGCCTTTTTCGCTCATGTTTCGCACCAGAATGCCCAGAATTATTTCCCCTACCCGCCTTATCAAATCCACAGCCTGTTAGCAGATCGCTTTTTCCAAAGCGCCTTGTCTTACTTTTTATAAGGGTTGGCGATTGATCAGATGGCTTGCGCAACACAGCGGAAAATACCATCTTGGCTGCTACAGCCCGGAGATTCGACGCCTGGATTGATCCGTTCCTGACGAGCCCTACAAACTCAGCCTCCATTGGAAATCTGCCAGTAATTTTTTCTCGCCAACTCACCCCGTCGGCGGGATATGGACTTAAATTCTTTCCGTTGAGTATCCGATATGAGGCAGCTTCCCCGGCAATGACTTTCCAGCAGGCACCGAGATGCGTGGCTATCGCTTTCACCTCGCCAAATCGCTTTGCATCAAAAAACATCACAAGGTCGTAATGCAACGTAATGGCGCCGCCCTCCAGATTCTGCGTCTGTATCGTCGACAAACGCTGCCGGAAACTCGTCTTGAAACTCTCCTGCAACACCCAGAAGTAGCCGACCGATTCCTTCAGAAGGTCATCATTGCGCCGATCCGCAATCAGGCGATTCATCGCCTTTTGGATGGTCTCGCCAATATAAGCGCAGCCAGGGCTCTGGCGAATCGACAGCCTTACTGCCACCACTGTCAGGCGGCCGTGGTGCTTCAGCAGCCCGTTAATCAGCGAGGTCACGCTGCTGCGCCGGATTCGGAGCTTCGCCAACTCCCGCGCCACTCTGGAACGGTAACCCGAGGCACTCACGATCTCGGCGATCTTATCCACCACCAGATTAAATCGTTCCGCCGCTGGCCAAATCAGTTCCGTAATGGCACTTCTCATTTCCGCCTCGGAAACGCCCTCAGGCAATGAAAATCCCGTCGGAGGCAACTCCACAAAGCCAGAGCGATAGACGCTTAAGATCGCCTGCTTCGCGGCCTCGATACTGGCGCAATACTTCGATGCCGCATATTCAGGGAAGCAAAGCAAGACGTAAAAGGCCCGGAGAATCATGTAAAAGTTCAGGGCGGTCGCGTTCCGCGCAAAAACCAAGTTCCATTTCGGTTTTTCGAAGGGATCTCTATCTAGCAGCAACGGCTCCAGAGAGAACTTTGCACCCCAGTACGAGCGCGACTTCTGGTGATTCGCGGCAATGTAGCGGACAACCTCATCTACCAACGTCAACGTCTTCGGCGGGGTCTGCACCAGATACCACCCTTCCTTGTCACGGACCGGTTCCCGTATGAGCTGAATAACCTCCTGCGTCACCTCCGCTTCTATACCGTCGGCATACCGGTAGACATCTGAAATGCTAATGCCACTACTGCCAAATGGCCTGGCCTTTTTCTCCGTCTCCATAATCCCCTAAAAAAGTGGTTTATACGGCAACCCGTACCAATGGAGCTATCCCCCGCGTGCACCAAGCATCGACACCGCAGTCGCGGAACCTGACATCGCCGCACAGGCGGTACCAGTTCATGCCTAAATGCACATATGTAAGAGGCCAATCATAGCCTACAATAACGATTTGCACATAAGTCTGGTTTCCATAAGTCTGGAGTCATTGGTTCCGATTGCCGATCAATAATGGATTTATGCGAATTTACACGGAAATAAAACGGAAAAAGAGGACAGTGGAAATAGACGAATTATGACGGAATATGAAAGGTTACAACGCTCGCCGACAAAAGGGTGGCGGGGAAACTGTAAGCCCTTCTGGTCGGGCCAAGGGCATAAAGGCCAGCGCTCAGGCGCTGGCTAATTCTTTTTATTTGGATCTATGCTTTGGTTTATCTGTGTTGGCGCTAGCGTCGTACTCAGCGTGTTGTCGATCGTTCCGCCATTGCCAAGCCTTTCCACCTTGACGTTTAAAGGGCGTGAAACCTTCTACAGTCGTTCCTGCGCGGGCGTACTTGTTTAACGTAGCAGGCAACAGATTGGTTAGCCCAGCCACTTCCTCGGTAGTGTGATATCCGCGTACTTCTGGCGTCGCTTGTGGGAGCTGTCGCTCTCGGAACTTTCGCTGCTTAACCTCCGGCTCTTGCACCGACTGAGCTCCCGCCATGATGTATGAAATGTCTGGCTGTTCGCCCTTTTTCGGTTCGGTCCATGACTGTTCAGTCGATGATTTACTTACGGGCGGACAGACCAATTGGTCACGCAACCCATTAAGTAAGTCAAAGGGAACAATGGCCGGCACCTGTAAACCTACCGCATTTCCAATGATGAGGAACCACTGAAACTCTCTAAGTGCTTTGAGAGTGAACAGCCTTTTCGATGTAGCCCATTTGTATTCTTGTCCGGTATTTATCCGGGAGTACGCCGTGGATATTGCCGGCCGAAGCAAATTCACCATGTCGTATGGAGAAGCTGCCTGCTTGCCGCTTAGCAGTTCAAGGTAAACGTTGTGAAGTTCGTGATTTGGAGGCACGTATCCGTGCGGATCTATGAGGGTGCCGTACGAGATTGATTCTTGAAAATGGGGCGTTATAGAACTTCCATCCTCCAGGGACTCATGGGGGATATAGCCAGCACACAGCATAGCGGTTTCTCTTGCCGTCCATACCGGCTTAGCAATCCACTCTTTCAGTACGGGTTGCACGCGACAATAAAAGGCCAACAGATCCTGAGTTGTGTAGTCATCCAATGTCTGATTCATGAGCTTGTAGTCTTCGTCTGCACACTTGGCGCGGAAGTACCACCTTGATTGAGGCGGATTCAATTAGATTCAAGCGGATTATAGGACATAGAAAACGAGCAAAGAGGCGGCCAGAGTCAATCAAGTAAATGTCATGCCTACTTTCACTTTTTGGCAGGCCTATATGACTATTACCTCCGAGGAAGACTTTGGTTGCGTACAAAATCCATGCCCTCGGTGCTTACACATTGCCATCCAAAGGGGATTATAGACTGGGAGCCAGAAGGATCATGAACGATCAAATCTGTGCCCTCAATGTGCCCTTAATTTCAGAATAGAAAAAGGGTTACAGGAAAAATCACTGTAACCCTTTGATTATATTGGTGGGCCTCCCGTGAGTCGAACACGGCACCAACGGATTATGAGTCCGCTGCTCTAACCAAGCATGAGCTAGAGGCCCAATTGGTTGGCAAGGGTGGCTTGCCAAAACTGCACGGCCCTTATTCAGGGCCGGCAGCATTGTACAACGAAAAGTGGGATGGATTAACTGCCTTCGAGGAAACTCTTCAGCTTGTCAGAGCGCGACGGATGGCGCAGTTTTCTCAGGGCCTTGGCTTCTATCTGACGGATCCGCTCGCGTGTGACATCGAATTGCTTGCCCACCTCTTCCAGGGTGTGGTCAGTCGACATCTCGATACCAAAACGCATCCGCAACACCTTGGCTTCGCGGGGCGTCAGCGAGTCCAGCACGTCCTTCACTACGCCTCGCATCGACGCATGCAGAGCCGCGTCGGAAGGCGCCAGCGTGTTGTTGTCCTCGATGAAATCACCCAGATGCGAATCGTCATCGTCGCCGATCGGGGTTTCCATCGAGATCGGCTCCTTGGCGATCTTCATGATCTTGCGGATCTTGTCTTCCGGCATTTCCATCTTGACCGCCAGCGTTGCCGGATCCGGCTCGGCGCCGGTTTCCTGCAGGATCTGCCGCGAGATGCGGTTCATCTTGTTGATGGTCTCGATCATGTGCACTGGGATGCGGATCGTGCGCGCCTGGTCCGCAATCGACCTGGTGATGGCCTGGCGTATCCACCAGGTGGCGTAGGTCGAAAACTTGTAGCCGCGACGGTATTCGAACTTGTCCACTGCCTTCATCAGGCCGATATTTCCTTCCTGGATCAGGTCCAGGAATTGCAGGCCGCGGTTGGTGTACTTCTTCGCAATCGAGATCACCAGGCGCAAGTTGGCCTCGGTCATTTCACGCTTTGCCTTGCGCGCCTTCATTTCGCCGGCGGCCATTTTCTTGTTGATGTTGCGCAGGTCGGGCAGCGGCAGCACCACGCGGGCCTGCAGGTCGATCAGTTTCTGCTGCAGTTCCTTTATGGTCGGCACATTGCGGCCCAGCACCACGCTGTAGGGATGATTGCCAGCGACTTCGCCATCGATCCAGTCCAGGTTGGTTTCATTGCCCGGGAAGACCTTGATGAAATGATTGCGCGGCATGCCGCACTTGTTGACGGCCACGTCCAGAATCTGCTTCTCGATGTGGCGCACTTCATCGACCTGGCCGCGCAGCGTGTCGCACAGCTTTTCGACCACCTTGGCGGTGAAGCGGATGCCCAGCAGCTCATTGGAAATGGCTTCCTGCGCCCGGACGTAGGCCTTGGAGTTGTAGCCCTCCTTCTCGAACGCCTTGCGCATGTTGTCGAACTGCTCGGCAATCACGCCGAACTTGCCCAGCGCGTCGCGCTTGAGCTGCTCGAGCTGCTCGGCCGAGAAGCCCGCGGCGCCGGCGGCAGTGCCGGTTTCCTCTTCTTCCTCGTCCTCTTCCTCGTCGCCCTCCTCCTCGTCTTCGTCGTCGGCATCAGCGGCAACGACAGCCGGCGCGGGCGCTGCTTCGGTCTGGTTCTCGTCGACCAGGCCATCCACCATTTCGTCGATCTTGGTCTCGTCCTTGGAAATCCGGTCGGCGGCGGCAAGAATTTCGGAGATCGTGGTCGGGCAGGCGGAAATCGCCTGGATCATGTCCTTCAGGCCGTCCTCGATGCGCTTGGCGATCTCGATCTCGCCTTCCCGTGTCAGCAGTTCGACCGAGCCCATCTCGCGCATGTACATCCGCACCGGGTCGGTGGTGCGACCGAAGTCGGAGTCGACCGTTGACAGCGCCGCCTCGGCCGCGGCTTCGGCGTCGTCGTCGCTGGCGGCAGATGCCACGCTGTCGGACAGCAGCAGTTGTTCCGCGTCGGGCGCGTGTTCGTAGACCGCGATGCCCATGTCATTGAAGGTGCCGATGATGCCTTCGATCGCTTCCGGGTCGACGATGTTTTCCGGCAGGTGGTCATTGATTTCCGAATAGGTCAGGAAACCGCGCTCCTTGCCGAGCTTGATCAGGGTCTTGAGCTTTTGCCGGCGACGCTCGAGTTCTTCCTCGCTCGCCTCGGTGTCGGACGAGAACGCATCTTTCAACAGCGCCTTTTCCTTGGCCTTGCGATCGCGCGCCTTGGCCTTGTCGGCCGCCTTCAGTTCGGCGCGCTCGACCGCATTCAGCGCGGCGACTTCCTCGTTCTCGGGCTGGAAATCCTTGGGCTTGCGGCCGCGGCGGCCTGGCACCTTCACGCTCGGAAGCACGTAGCCGGAGGTGTCGATCGCGGCAAGCGTCGCCGCGTCGGTGGTCTGGCTGACAGCGCCCATGGCTGGGGATACGGATGTCTCTTGCCTGGTCTCGACAGGCGCTGCCAGCTTGGCGGTCTTTCCGGCAGCTTTGGATTCGGTTTTCTTGGTTGTCACGGGAGCTTTCAATTGCGCAGAAGCCGGCTCTATGGCCGCTTTGGATGAAGATTTTTCCACTTGCCGGCTTGCCTTGCCTAGCTTGGCCGCCGCTGTTTCCGGCCTGGGAGTGGATGCTCGTTTTGCTGGGGATGATGTGCTGGCGGAAGACGCCGTGGCTGCACGGGAAACCGCTTTTGGCGCACTGGCGCCAACCTTGTCCGCCGGTATGCCCGGCGCTGTCTTGGCCTCGGTTGCCGGGGCCGCCTGGTGTTTCACGGGTTTCTTCATTGCGTTCGCCATGGAATCAAAACCAACAGTTTGCGGACTTTCGCCCTACATCAGATTGATTGCGTATCGCGCAAAAGTGCAGCGCTATGGTATTTCATGAACTGCTGAAACCAGACCTACAAAACGCCTAAGATCTTGAATAAAAAGCTTTAAATAATAACATAGCATACTATCGCACAAGCAACATTGCCAATGTCAGCGCAATTTCGCCTCGGCTGCCGCCTGCTGCTTCAACTCCTCGCGTTCCGTCATTAACTGGCGGTAACGCGCATGCGATTCAGGCGTCATGGCGCCGGCAGCCAGCCTTTCCATTTCCGCATTCAACAGCTTCAAACGTGTCTGCCGCACCGCGCCGGCCAGTTCCGCTCTTGCGCTTTCGACATCATATTCGGTATCGGCCGCAATCACACTGATCAGGGCGTCGAACTCCGGGCCGGCGGCGCGCAGGCGCTCTGCCAGTCCGGCGAAATTGGCCTGGCCGCCCATGGCCCGCGCCTCCGAGATCAACTGGGAAAGCAGCGCACCGCTGTCGGGCGACACCTGGGCCAGCGCCTGCAGCGACGCCTGGTCCATCTCGGCGGCCAGTACTGGCTGGGCGATCAACAATCGGATCACCTTCTTTTCCAGCCCTTCGGGCGCCGAACGGCTTCCCGCACGGGGCGGTGCTGCGCGTTGCGGTGCGACAGCCACCGGATTGCTCAGTTCAAACAGCGCTTCGATCTCGGCCGGCGTGGTTTGCGTGAGATTGGCCAGGCTACGTACCAGTTGCAGGCGCAAGGATGACGGCGGCATTGCCTGCAGCATCGGTTTGGCATGGAACTGCGCCCTGGCCCGCCCCTCGGCGGTGTGGAGTTCGCCTTCGGCGCTGACTTCGCCGAGCAGGAACTGCGATAGCGGCATCGCTTCACGCACCAGTTCCTCGAATGCCTCGGCGCCGTGTTCGCGGATATAGCTGTCCGGATCGTGGCTGGCCGGCAGGAACAGGAACCGCATGCTCTTGCTGTCGCCGGCGTGGACCAGGCAGGCATCCAGCGCGCGGCGAGCGGCGCGGCGGCCAGCGGCATCGCCGTCGAAGCTGAACACGACATGGTCGGTCTGACGCAGCAGTTTCTGCACATGGACCGGTGTACAGGCAGTACCCAGGGTCGCCACTGCCTGTGGAAATCCAAGCTGGGCTAGTGCCACAACATCCATATATCCCTCAGTGACCAGTACATATCCGGCTTCCCGGATCGCTTGCCGCGCTTCGAACAAACCGTATAGCTCGCTGCCTTTCTGAAATAGGGGCGTCTCGGGCGAATTCAAGTATTTCGGTTCGCCACTGTCCATGACACGGCCACCAAAGGCGATCACCTGGCCCTTGGTGTTGCGAATTGGAAACATGATGCGGTCACGAAAACGATCGTAGCGCTTGTGCGGCGCACCACCCTCTTCCGCGGCCCGGTCGATCACCAGGCCGGCTTCCACCAGCGCCGGATCGGCATAGTCGGAAAAGGCTGCCCGCAGGCTGTCCCAGCCGGCGGGCGCATAGCCCATCGCAAAGCGGGCGGCAATCTCGCCGGTCAGGCCGCGCTTCTGCAGATAGGCAATGGCCTGCGGCGCGGTGCGCAGCTGCTGGCGGTAGAAGTCGGATGCGCGCGACATCGCCTCCGACAGCGCAAGGCTTTTCGCCTGGGCCTCGGCGCGCCTGGCCGACGGCACCCGGCTTTCGTCTTCCGGCACCGTCATGCCGGCGTTCTGCGCCAGGTCCTTGATGGCCTCGACATAGCCGAGGCCGGAATATTCCATCAGGAAGCCGATCGAGGTGCCATGGGCGCCGCAACCGAAGCAGTGGTAGAACTGCTTGGCCGGACTGACGGTGAAGCTCGGGGATTTTTCGTTATGGAATGGGCACAGGCCCATGTAGTTGGCGCCGCCCTTTTTCAGCTGGACGTAGCGGCCCACCACGTCGACGATGTCGACGCGGGCGAGCAGGTCCTGGATGAAGGATTGCGGAATCACGACGGCATCATAGCCGCAGGCCGGCCGTTATCAGCGATTGGCAAGAGCCGATTTCACCAGCGCGGAAACGGCTGTCATGTCGGCGCGTCCGGCCAGTTTCGGCTTGAGCACGGCCATCACCTTGCCCATGTCCTGCGGGCCGGCGGCGCCGGTGGAGGCCACTGCCGCGTCAACCTCGGCCTGGACTTCCGCTTCCGACAAGGCGGCCGGCATGTAGGCCGACAGCACTGCCAGCTCGCTCTTCTCGGCATCGGCGAGGTCCTGGCGGCCGCCTGCTTCGAACTGGCTGATGGAGTCGCGGCGCTGCTTGATCATCTTGTCGATGATGGTCTGCACCTGGGCATCGTCGAGCTCGATGCGCTCGTCGACTTCCTTCTGCTTGATGGCGGCAGTCAGCAGGCGGATGGCGCCAAGGCGCTGGGCATCCTTGGCGCGCATGGCCGCCTTCATGTCCTCGGTGATTTTTTCCTTCAGGCCCATGATGATCCTTTTCAACGATCCGACGAGCGGATCAATAAATGCCAAAACCCGCTGCGGACTTTCCGGAGCGGGTTGCCACCTCAACCGCAGCGTGTGCGGCAGGTAATCAGTACAGTTTTTTCGGCAATTGCTGGCTGCGGATGCGCTTGTAGTGGCGCTTCACTGCAGCGGCCAGCTTGCGCTTGCGCTCAGCGGTCGGCTTCTCATAAAACTCGCGCGCCCGCAGTTCGGTCAACAGGCCGGTTTTCTCAATGGTGCGCTTGAAGCGACGCATAGCGACTTCGAACGGCTCGTTTTCTTTAAGGCGAATAGTGGTCATGTACAAAAACCAAAGGTTTGGAATGGGAAGACGGCGAGTATAACAGC
Source organism: Noviherbaspirillum soli (assembly GCF_015352955.1). Taxonomy (GTDB): domain Bacteria; phylum Pseudomonadota; class Gammaproteobacteria; order Burkholderiales; family Burkholderiaceae_D; genus Noviherbaspirillum_A; species Noviherbaspirillum_A soli. The sequence continues at coordinate 47,171 of NZ_JACYOX010000030.1, read as the reverse complement.
CCTTTTTTTCAAAAGAAAGCTGTTTGTACGATTTAAATTGCTTTCCCGGCAGCGACGCCGGACGCCCATGCCCACTGGAAGTTGTATCCACCGAGCCAGCCGGTGACATCGACCGCCTCGCCGATGAAATACAGGCCGGGCACTTCATTGACCATCATGCTCTGCTGCGACAGCGCACGGGTATCGACGCCCCCGCGGGTGACTTCGGCCTTGCGGTAGCCTTCGGAGCCGTTCGGCGTGATGGTCCAGCGATTCAGGGTGTCGCCCAGCCGGCGCAACTGCTTGTCCGGCATGTCGGCCGGACGGGCGGCGGGATCGAAACCGTTCGCCGTCAGCAGGCCTTCGGCCAAGCGCGACGGCAGCCACTGCGACAGATGGTTCACCAGGTTCTTGCGGATGGCGCCCTTGTCGCGCAGCAGTTCGTCGCCGACGTCGACTTCCGGCAGCAGGTTCAGCGACAGCGTCGCCGCGTCCTTCCAGAAACTGGAAATCTGCAGCACCGCCGGGCCGGACAGGCCACGATGGGTAAACAGCAGGTCTTCGCGGAACTGCATGCGGGTTTTCTTTGCGCCGGTTTCGATGTCGACCGGCAGCGCGATGCCGGCCAGCGGCACGAAAGGCTGCCAGGCGGCCAGGTCGAAGGTCAGCGGCACCAGCGCCGGGCGCGGCTCGATCAAGGGAATGTCGAACTGGCGGGCAATGCGGAACGCAAAGTCGGTCGCGCCGATTTTCGGGATCGACAGGCCGCCGGTGGCGATCACCACCGACCCGGCCCGCAGCTCGCCGCCCTCGGTGGCAATGACGAAGTCCTCGCCTTCCCTGCGCAGCGACTGCACCCTGGTCGGCATGCGCCATGCCACGCCGCCGGCGTCGCATTCCGCCTTGAGCATGGCGATGATGTCCTCGGCGGAACGGTCGCAGAACAACTGGCCCTTGTGCTTCTCATGCCAGGCAATGCCATGGCGCTTCATCAGGCCGAGAAAATCCTGCGGCGTGTAGCGCGACAGGGCGCTGCGGCAGAAATGCGGATTCTCCGACAGGAAATTCTGCGGGCCGGCGTCGATATTGGTGAAATTGCAGCGGCCGCCGCCGGAGATGCGGATTTTTTCCGCCAGGCGTGTCGCGTGGTCGACCAGCACCACCCGCTTGCCGCGCTGGCCGGCGACGCTGGCGCACATCATGCCGGCCGCGCCGGCGCCGATTACCGCGACATCAAAATGCTGGGACATGGCAGGACTTCAGAAAACGAAGCCGCGATTGTAGCGGCATTGGCCTGCCGGCGTACTGCGTGCCGGTGAGGGGGCGAGCTGCCAGCCTAGGCCGCAACCGCTTGCGGCAGCGCCGCGCCGGCGGCGCAGCGCACCACGTCGCCGATGACGATGATGCTCGGGCTGCCGAGGCCGGAAGCCGCAAGCGCGGCAGGCAACGCGCCCAGCGTGGTGATGAGCCGGGCCTGGGCGGCGCCGGTGGCAGAGCGCACCACCGCGACCGGCGTGTCGGCAGGCTTGCCGCCAGCCAGCAGGGCTGCCTGGATCTCCGCGCAGCGGGCCACGCCCATGTAGATCACCAGCGTCAGGTCCAGCCGGGCCAGCGTGGCCCAGTCGGGATTGTCGTGCTCGGTCTTGCCATGGCCGGTGATGAAGATGGCGCCCTGGCTGTAGGCCCGGTGTGTCAGCGGCACGCCGATGGCCGAGGGCGCTGCCAGTCCGCTGCTGATGCCGTTGATGACCTCGACCTCGATGCCGGCGGCGCGCAGCGTGGCGCATTCCTCGCCGCCACGGCCGAAGATGAACGGGTCGCCGCCCTTGAGGCGCACCACGCGGTGGCCGGCGCGCGCTTCCGCCACCAGCAGCCGCTCGATGAATTCCTGCGGCGTGGACCGGCAGCCCCCGCGCTTGCCGACCTCGACGATGCGTACATCGGGCCGCGCATGCTGCAGCACTTCGCGGTTGACAAGGTCGTCCAGCAAGACCACGTCGGCTGCGGCGATCGCCCTGACGGCCTTGATGGTGAGCAGTTCGGGGTCGCCGGGGCCGGCGCCGACCAGAAATACCTTGCCTGTGCTACCTGCCTTCGATGCTGCGCTCATCATGCCCACCCTGCTTGTGCTGTAACAGCCTCGCTACATGCAAGCAGTGTTCCACCTGCTCGGCAATGGGCGCCGGCACCGGCTCCCGGCCGTCCAGCGCAGCCCTGATCCACGCAGCGGTCGTGGCTGCATCACTTTGGGCAGGCAGCGGCGGCATCTCATCGACCGGCGCCTGCCTTTGCACCAGGGTGGTGCGCTGATGGTCATGAAACCATTCGATCTGCTGGGCCCGCTTGGCGTTTGCCACGGTTTCGCCTTCGGTGCCGCGCATCAGGAAGGCGTCGCCCTTGCCCACCGGCGCGGCATGGCTGAAATACTCGCTCAGCATGGTCAGGTATTCCGGATGGGTATAGGACACCAGCCGCAGCGCCGCGCCGGCGAAAGGCTGCATGATCTTTACCAGCGTATGTGTGGAGTTGCGAACGCCCAGCACGCGCCGCAATGACAGCAGATGCGCCATCTTCGGCGCCAGCGCATCGACAGGCATGAAAGCCGGCAGGCCCTGCTCAAACAGCGCAGCGGCCTGCGCCGGGCTGCCGGCCGATGCGACCTGCAGCTCGTGCAGGATCTCGGCTGTGGTGACCCGGCCCGGATCCGCGACCACGCCATGGATCAGCACCGGCGCGCCGGCGCGGGCCAGCAGCAGGGCCAGCAGCGGCGTGAGATTGGGCATCTGGCGCGAGCCGTTATAGCTGGGGATCACGATAGGCGCGAAGCCGGCGGCCGGGACGGCGAGCGGCTCGAACGACGCTTCGCCGGCATCCAGGAAGCCGGCGATTTCATCGACCGATTCGCCCTTGATGCGCATGGCCAGCATCAGGCCGCCCATTTCGAGGTCGGAAACGCGGCCGTCCAGCATGGCGGCGTACAGATCGCGGGCATCGTCGCGCGACAGGCTGCGCGCGCCTTTTTTGCCGCGGCCGATCTCCTTGATGAAGCGGGCGGCGGGGAAGGAAGCAGTTTCAGTATTCATGGCCGCAAGCTTACTATGCCGGCCGCCCTGCGCGCGACCCTGATCGGCTGCCCGGCCCTGTTGCCGGACAGGATTCAGGAATGCGGCGTGGCGCTGACGCCTGCCCGGAAAGGCGAATAGCGGATCACCTTGAGCTGTGGACTATCCCGCCGCAGCTCCGCCATCTCGGCCTGGAAACTCTGCAGGTCACGGTAGCCGATCTTGAGTTGCCGGATGACGGCATTGTGCCGGAAGGCCTTCAACACCTCTCCCTGTACCGTGCTGTTCCCGGCGTTGCCGGCGATGGTGCAGTCGACCAGTTCCATGCGGACGATGGAGCGGTTGGCGGCAAGACCCCGGGTCAGCGGATCTATGCCGTCGGGGAAAGCGCAGCACCGGAACTTCAGCGTGTGCAAGCCGGCTTGCGCGGCAAGTACCGGCGCCAGGCTGGCCAGATGCTCCGCCCGCAGGGTCAGCTGGGAAAGGCCCAGCTTGGCCAGCGAGCCAGGATGGAGCAGGCTGGCCAGCAGAGGGCAGCCTGGCGTCTCCTCGGGGATTTTCCCCGCCAGGGAGAGCGACTTGATGGAAGGCCTGGCAAGCAGCAAGGCGGCAAGCCTTGCATAGTCCATCCCGGCACCCAGGCCCTGCAGGATCAGGCCGCCAGGCTGGGCGGCGCAGCCCTCCAGCAGGCTCAGCACCCGGCTTGCGCAATCACCTGTTGTATCGTCCCGCAGGTCAAGCGACAGGCGTTGCAGGCATGGGTTGGCACGCAGGAATTGCGCAAGCGGCTGCACCATCAATGCCTTGATCTGAAGTCCGGTGACATCCATCGGCGTGTCGCTTGCCAGCAGGGTCGACAGGGTCGCCGTCAGTTTTTCAACCACCACGGGCTCCAGAGCGGCGCCGATGTGCAGGCTGAGTTGACGCCGTTCCGCAGGCTGCTGGCTCTTGAGGCCCGCTACGATCAGGTGGAGAAAGCACGCGATCTGGGCCGAAGCCGAGGTACATGCCACCATTTCCAGGTGCCGCCAACCATTGCTGGCGAGCAGGCCGGCGGCGATCTGGCTCAGGCCCGGCTCGTCGAGGAGGACGCTGACATGCCGGTAGCGCTCGCCCAGGCCGCGTGCATAGTCGCTGATGAGCCCGCGGGACTGTGCAGGCGCAACGTACTCGCCGCGCAGGCGCTCCAGGCAATCCCTCCAGTCCAGCGCCTGACGCTCCTGCAGGTTGACCGACGTCATGACGCGCTGCTGCTTCGCCTGAAGTGGCAAGCCTCCTTCCCGATAGGAAGCCGGCAGCGCAAGCTGCAGGCGCTGCACGGCGCTGTAGATAGGCCTGGATGTCCTGACCAGACAGGACAAGTGCTCTTCGGTCAGCCAGCCGACGATCTCGCCAAGCAGTTCCATAGGGACCGCCATCAGCGGGCCGGGCGCATCGGCGCCATCGGGATGCAGCGATGTCAGCACCGGCAGGCGGGCCTGGCCTGCTTCGTCGGTGCGGCGTCGCTTGACCTGCCCGACCTTGGGCGATGCTTCATTGACGCCGACGTCATCGGCATTGACCTCATGAGTACGCTTGAGCGCGATGCCTGAGCTATCCATGTTCCCTCCGTTGTTGGACGGCCTGGGTTACGCAGGCCAACGACGGGTTCGGCACATTAGGCATGGCTCAAACTTGCTTCAGATAGCCTCCGCCCTGGCCATGGATTCATGCAGGATGACTTTCTTCAACTCCGGCACGCAGGAGCCGCAGCTGGTGCCGCACTTGAGTCTTTGCTGCAGGCTGCACAGCGCTTCCTGCGGCGTGCCGGATGCCTGCGCGGCAAGCGCATCGATGATTTCCGACTCGGCCACGTTGTGGCAGTTGCAGACCACGCGGCCGCGTGCCTTGAAGCCCTGCGGCGCGGTGGAAGACGGCGACAGCAGCAGCCGCCCCAGCGCGGCCACTGGCTGCCCGCCATCGAGATATTCGCGCAGCCAGTTCTCGGCGGCGATATCGCCGGCCAGCGACACTGCTTCCAGCCGGCCCCCGGCCAGCCGGATATGGCGGGCATTGCCGCGCCGCCGGTCGTCGTAGCGCAATACCTGCGCCCCCTCGATGCCGAAGCGCGCCTCGATCTCGGCGATCAGCGCCGGCTCGGCCGGGTAGTCATCCGCCGCGCGGAACAGCACGCCGGTCCGCTCCCGCCCGAACAGGGTGCAGGACGCATAGGCGAAGCGCTTCATGTAGGGCCGCAGCGCGGCCTGCAGCCTGAGCACCTCGGACGGCGCGGCCCAGCCGAACACCAGGAAGCGCCAGGGCAGCTCGGCCTTGAGTATCTTCACCGCCGCATGCTTGAGTTCGGGCTGGAAGGAATACGGGTCCAGCGCCGGCAGAGTCAGCGCATTGACGCCATGGCTGCCGCCGCCGTCGGCGCTGCGGCCGGACACATATTCCTGGCCCCAGTGCATCGCGACAAAGGCCTGGCCGCTGCGCATGTCGTCGCCGCCCGCCACCGGCAGCAGCTGGGAACCGCGGCGGCTGGTCACATGCACCAGGTCGCCCTCCTTCAACAGGCGGCGCTCCATGTCGATCGGCGCCAGCACCACCGCCGGCTCGGCGGCATGCGAGAACAGCTGCGCCACGGTGCCGGTGCGGCTCATGCCATGCCACTGGTCGCGAAGGCGGCCGGTCGTCATGCGGAACGGGTAACGCGCATCGACCGGCTCGGCCACCGGCTTGTAGGGCGTGACCACGAAGCGGGCGCGTCCGCTGGCGGTGGGGAAGCGGCCGTCCTCGTACAGTCGCTCGCGGCCGCTGGTCGCGCCTTCCGGGAACGGCCATTGCTGCGGCCCCTGCTCTTCCAGGATGCGATAGGACAGGCCGGTGATGTCGAGGTCGCGGCCGCGCGTGGTCTCGCGGTGCTCGTTCCAGATCGCTTCCGGGCTTTCATATGGGAACAGGCTGCGCTCGCGGCCCATCAGCGTTTCCAGGCGGCGCGCCACGTCGACCACGATGCGCCAGTCGTGACGGGCCTCGCCGGGAGGCGGCAGCACCGGCTTGAAGCGGGTGATGCGGCGCTCGGAATTGGTGACCGTGCCTTCCTTCTCGCTCCAGGTGGTGGCCGGCAGCAGCACGTCGGCATAGGCCACGGTGGCGGTGGAGCGATAGGCTTCCTGCACGATCACCAGCTCCGCATGCCGCAGCGCCTGCTGCACCAGGTTCTGGTCGGGCAGCGACTGGGCCGGGTTGGTGCAGGCGATCCACAGGATCTTGATCTCGCCGCTGCGCACCGCCTCGAACATCGGGATAGCGGTCTTGCCGGGCGTGGCCGGCACATCATCGACGCCCCACAGCCGGGCCACTTCCGCGCGGTGTTCGGGATTGGCCAGGTCGCGATGGGCGGACAGCAGGTTGGCCATGCCGCCGACCTCGCGCCCGCCCATTGCATTGGGCTGGCCGGTCAGGGAAAACGGGCCGGCGCCGGGCTTGCCGATCTGGCCGGTGGCCAGGTGCAGGTTGATCAGCGCCGCATTCTTGGCGGTGCCCGACGACGACTGGTTCAGGCCCTGGCAATACAGCGACAGCGCGGCCTTTGCCTCGCCAAACCAGCGCGCCGCTTTCGACAGGTCTTCCTCGCTGATGCCGCAGATGCCGGCCACATGCCTGGGCGTGTAGTCGCGCACCGCGTTCTTCAGTTCGGTAAAGCCTTCGGTATGGCTGTCGATGAAGGCCTGATCGACCAGGCCCTCCCACAGGCAGATGTGCAGCAGGCCGTTGAACAGCGCCACATCGGTGCCCGGCAGGATCTGCAGGAACAGGTCGGCATCGCGCGCAGTGTCGGTGCGGCGGGGGTCGGCCACGATCATGCGCAGGTTGGGATTGACGCGGCGCGCCTCCTCGATGCGGCGGTACAGGATGGGATGGGCATACGCGGTGTTGGAGCCGGCGATGAACAGCAGGTCGGCATGGTCGATGTCTTCATAGCAGGCCGGCGGCGCATCCGCGCCCAGCGTCTGCTTGTAGCCCGCCACCGCGCTGGACATGCACAGCCGCGAATTGGTGTCGACATTGTTGGTGCCGATCAGGCCCTTGGCCAGCTTGTTGAAGACGTAATAGTCCTCGGTCAGCAGCTGTCCGGAGATATAGAAGCCGATGCTGTCGGGGCCGTGGCGGGCGATGGTGTCGGCAATGCGCCGCGCCAGGAATTCCCCGGTCTGCTGCCACGAGGCGGGACGCCGTTCCTCCGCGCGGCTTTCGCGCAGCTCCGGCTGCAGCGCCCGTGCCTGCTGCTGCAGCAAGGGATCGGCGCTCAGGTGCAGCGTGCTGCCCTTGGTGCACAGCTTGCCGAAGTTGGCGGGATGGTCGGGATCGCCGCGCACGCCCAGCACCTGCTTGCCGTCGCTCTGGACGATCACGCCGCAGCCCACGCCGCAGTAGCAGCAGGTGGTCTTCGTTTCCTTCAGGCCGGCGGCGAATGGGGGATGAGAGAGCGCATTCATGCGGCTTCATCCACCGTCGCGTTCAGTTCCGCGACGTCCAGGTACACCTGGCCGTTCTCCACTTTCACGCTGAACTTCCGGGTGCAGCCTTCATCCGGCGCGACCGCGCAGCCGGAGTGGAGCTCGATGCTCCAGTTGTGCAGCGGGCAGGCGACCCGCTCGCCGAACACGATGCCCTGGGACAGCGGCCCGCCGCGATGCGGGCAGCGGTCCAGCAGGGCAAACACGACATCCTCGCTGTTGCGGAAAATCGCCACGTCGGGCTGCGTTGCCCGCTTGACGACCCGTGCGCCAAGCACGGGAATGTCTGCGACGTTGCAGACGGCTTTCCATTGATTCGACATGCTGCTTCCTTTGATGAGTAATGCTGGAAAGGTCACACCGTCAGCGGCATGAACTGGCGGGCATCGACCTGGGCGCGGTCGAACTCGTGCCACGGGTCGGGCAGGCCGTCGAGCGAGAACAGCAGCCGCTCGTACAGCGCGCGCCGGCCCTCCTGGTCTTCCAGCACCATCTTCTTCACATGGTCCAGGCCGACCCGCGCCAGGTAATGCACGGTGCGCTCCAGGTACCAGCCCTCCTCGCGGTAGAGCTGCAGGAAGGCGCCGGCATATTCCAGCACTTCCTCATGGGTCTTCAGCTTGACAAAGAAATGCGCGACCTCGGTCTTGATGCCGCCGTTGCCGCCGACATAGATCTCCCAGCCGGAATCGACGCCGATCACGCCGACATCCTTGATGCCGGACTCGGCGCAATTGCGCGGGCAGCCCGACACCGCGATCTTGACCTTGTGCGGCGAATACATGCGCGCCAGCGCCTTTTCCATCTGCTGTCCCAGGAGCGTCGAGTTCTGGGTGCCGAAACGGCACCACTCGGAGCCGACGCAGGTCTTGACCGTGCGCAGGCCCTTCGCATAGGCCAGGCCGGACGGCATGCCGAGGTCTTTCCACACCGCCGGCAGGTCTTCCTTCTTCACGCCCAGCAGGTCGATGCGCTGGCCGCCGGTGACCTTGACGGTGGGGATCGCATACTTGTCGACCACGTCGGCGATGCGGCGCAGGTCGGCCGCGCTGGTCTCGCCGCCCCACATGCGCGGGATCACCGAGTAGGTGCCGTCCTTCTGGATGTTGGCATGCGAGCGCTCGTTGATGAAGCGCGATTGCGGATCGTCGATGGCCTCATGCGGCCAGCTCGAGATCAGGTAGTAGTTGATCGCGGGACGGCAGCTGGCGCAGCCGTTGGGCGTGCGCCATTCCATGAAGCGCATCACGTCGGCCACTGTCAGCAGCTTGTTCTGGCGGATCGCGTCGCGTGCTTCCTGGTGGGTATGGTCGGTGCAGCCGCACATCGGCTTTGCCTTGGCAGCAGCCGAGTAATCGCCGCCGGCGGTGAACATGATGATCTGCTCCACCAGTCCGGTGCAGGAGCCGCAGGAAGCCGAGGCCTTGGTGTGCTTGCGCACGTCTTCCAGCGTGAACAGGCCCTGTTCCTTGATCGCGCTGACGATGGCGCCCTTGCACACGCCATTGCAGCCGCAGACTTCGGCGCTGTCGGGCATGGCCGCGGCCAGGGTGTAGCCTTCATGGCCGGTGTCGCCGGGCCGGCCGGTGTTGGCTTCGCCGAACATCAGGCTGTCGCGGATCTCGCCGATATCCTTGCCTTCGCGCAGCAGCCTGAAGTACCAGCTGCCGTCGACCGTGTCGCCATACAGGCAGGCGCCGACCAGCTTGTCGTCCTTGATCACCAGCTTCTTGTAGACGCCGCCGAGCGGATCCGACAGCACGATTTCCTCGGTGCCCTCGCCGCCCATGAATTCGCCGGCCGAGAACAGGTCGATGCCGGTGACCTTGAGCTTGGTGGAGGTGACCGAACCCTGGTAGCGGCCGATGCCGAAGCTGGCCAGGTGATTCGCCGCGACCTTGGCCATCTCGAACAGCGGCGCCACCAGGCCATAGGCGGTGCCGCGATGGTTGACGCATTCGCCCACCGCATAGATGCGCGGGTCGTAGGTCTGCATGGTGTCGTTGACCACGATGCCGCGATTGCAATGAATGCCGCTGGCTTCGGCCAGCGCGGTGTTGGGACGGATGCCCACGGCCATCACCACCAGTTGCGCCGGCACTTCCAGGCCGTCGGTGAAGCGGATCGCCTGCACATGGCCGTTGTCGTCGGCCACCAGTTCCTGGGTGTTCTTCGCCAGCAGGAATTTCAGGCCGCGGTCTTCCAGCGACTTCTGCAGCATCCTGCCGGCGACCGGGTCGAGCTGTCGCTCCATCAGCCAGCCGGGCAGATGGACGACCGTCACGTCCATGCCGCGCAGCTTCAGGCCATTGGCCGCTTCCAGGCCCAAGAGGCCGCCGCCGATCACCACCGCATGGCTATGCTTCCCGGCCGCCGCGATCATTGCATTGGTGTCGTGGATGTCGCGGTAGGAAATCACGCCTGCGAGGTCGCGTCCCGGCACCGGCAGCATGAAGGGCGTGGAGCCGGTGGCCAGCAGCAGACGGTCGTATTCGGCCACCGTGCCGTCCTCGGCCACCACCCTGCGGCGGGCGCGGTCGATCTTCGTGATCTTCTTGCCAAGATGCAGGGTGATGCCGTTCTGCGCATACCAGCCGACATCGTTCAACATGATGTCCTGTATGGTCTGCTCGCCGGCCAGCACCGGCGAGAGCAGGATGCGGTTGTAGTTGGCATAGGGCTCGGCGCCGAATACCGTGATGTCGTAGATATCGGGTGCGATCTTGAGCAACTCTTCGAGCGTGCGCACGCCTGCCATGCCGTTGCCGACCATGACCAATTTCAGCTTCTTCATTAAAGCCCTTTCCTGTCCATGGCTTCTCCATTAAAGCCATTTCAGCACCTGATGGGCTTGCAGGATGCAAGACCGGTGCCAGCCGGGAAGGCGCCGCAATTCACCGCGATAGCCCATAAACCGCACCGCAGGCGTGCAGGAGCCTGCGCTTGATGGTGCATCGCACACCGAAGCGGCACCGGCATTTCATAGATAAAATCGGCTGCACGAAAATCGACTGGCATATCCCTTGCATGGTGCAGCCGGCCTTCTCAACGCCGATCGGACGCATCATGCAAAAAACCTCATTCTGGAAAGCAGGGCATACCCCTACCCTGCTGGCCGCATTCTTCTACTTCGATCTCAGCTTCATGGTCTGGGTGATACTCGGCCCGCTGGCCGTGCAGATCTCGAAGGATCTCGGGCTGACCGCAGCGCAAAAGGGCCTGATGGTGGCCACGCCGCTGCTGGCCGGCGCCTTGCTGCGTATCGTGATGGGCGTGCTGGTCGACCACCTGAAACCCAAGAAGGCCGGCCTGATCGGCCAGCTGGTGGTGCTGGCCGGCCTGACCTGGGCCTGGCTGGGCAAGCTCGACAGCTATCACAGCATGCTGACCCTGGGCATCCTGCTCGGCATGGCTGGCGCGGCCTTCGCGGTGGCGCTGCCGCTGGCTTCGCGCTGGTATCCGCCCGAGCACCAGGGCACGGCGCTGGGCATTGCCGGCGCCGGCAACTCCGGCACCGCCTTCGCCGCCCTGTTCGCGCCGGCGCTGGCGATGGCCTTCGGCTGGCAGAACGTGTTCGGCCTGTGCCTGATACCGCTCGGCGTGGCGCTGGCGGTCTACCTGATCTTCGCCAAGGACGCGCCCTCTGCGCCGCCGCCGAAATCGCTGGTGGAATACCTGCATGTGTTGAAAGACAGGGACGCCTGGTGGTTCATGTTCTTCTATGGCGTGACCTTCGGCGGCTTTTCCGGGCTGGCCTCGTCGCTGGCGATCTACTTCAATGGCCAGTACGGCCTGTCGCCGGTGACCGCCGGCTACTTCACCGCCGCCTGCGTCTTCGCCGGCTCGCTGGTGCGGCCCCTGGGCGGGCGCATGGCCGACCGCATCGGCGGCATCAAGACCCTGTCCATCATGTACCTGCTGGCCGCGCTGTTCCTGTTCATCGCCAGCTTTGGCCTGCCTTCGGCGGCGATGGCCGTGGTGGTATTCGTGCTGGCGATGCTGGCGCTGGGCACCGGCAACGGCGCGGTGTTCCAGCTGGTGCCGCAGCGCTTTCGCAAGGAGATCGGCGTGATGACGGGCCTGGTCGGCATGGCCGGCGGCGTCGGCGGCTTCTATCTCGCCTCCAGCCTCGGCTTTTCCAGGCAGATGACCGGCAGCTATCAGCTCGGCCTGACCATCTTCGCCTCGCTGGCGCTGCTGGCGCTGGTCGGCCTGTCGGTGGTGAAGGGCCGCTGGCGCACCACCTGGGGCAGCGCGGCGATGACGACGGCCAGGATCTGATCCATCAGGCGCCTGCGCGGCCGGTGGCAGCGGGATGCTGCCCCGGCCGTTTTTCCTTCATACTGCGATTCGCTTCCCGCCCGCCATTCCAGCGCCAAGCAACATGCCCCTGACCGTTACCGCAGCCCACAGCACCCATCCCGGCCCGCGCGCCAGCAATGAAGACTTTGTCGGCATGGTCACGCCCAACGAGCCCGAGCGCAGCACCAAAGGCCTGATCGCCGCGATCGCCGATGGCGTGTCGGGCAACGACGGCGGCCGCGAGGCGGCCGAATTCACGGTGCGCAACCTGCTGTCGGACTACTACGCCACGCCCGACACCTGGCCGGTGACGCAGTGCCTGCAAAAGGTCATCACCGCGGTCAACAGCTGGGTCCAGAGCCAGGGCACCAAGCGCCCGGAACTGGCCGGCATGGCCACCACGCTGACGGCGCTGGTCCTGCGCGGCAATTTCTATTATTTCTCGCATGTCGGCGACACCCGGCTCTACCTGCTGCGCGCCGGCAGGCTGGAGCGGCTCACCACCGACCATGTGTGGGACAAGCCGGAAATGCAGCATGTGCTGACGCGCGCGGTCGGGCTCGATACCCGCATCGCCATCGACCACGGCATGGGCGAGTGCCGCGTCGGCGATGTGTTCCTGCTGGCGACCGACGGCCTGTGGAGCGCGCTGACCGAGTATGAAATCAACCGCCAGTTGTCCTTGCTGGCGCTGGCCACAGCCGACGCGGAAAGCGCCGCGCAAGGCCTGCTGCAGGCGGCGCAGCAGGCCGGCACGCGCGACAACCTGAGCGCACTGGTGATCCGCATCGACGCCCTGCCCGAGGCTGACCTGCGCGACGCGCTGGCCACCACACGGCACCTGCCGCTGCCGCCACGGCTCAAGCCGGGCCAGAGCCTGGATGGCCTGGTGGTGGAGGAACAGGTCCATGCCTCCCGCGCCACCCTGCTGTACCGGGTGCGCGACCCGGCCACGGGCCGCAGGCTGGTGCTGAAAACCCTGCAGCCGGAGCGCGACAACGACCCGGCGGAGCGCTCGGCCTTCGCGCATGAGGAATGGCTGGCGCGGCGCGCGGTGGCGCGCTTCTTCCCGCAGGTGGTGACGCTGTCCGAGCGCAGCTGCCTTTACTACCTGAGCACCTGGCATGACGGCGCGACGCTGCAGCAGCACCTGGATGGCGGCCGCCATTTCACGATTCCGGAAGTCGTCACCGAAGGCAGCCGCCTGGTGCGCGCGCTGGGCGCGCTGCACCGGCGCAGCATCATTCACCGCGACATCAAGCCGGCCAATGTGCATCTGGGCGACGACGGCGAGCTGCGCGTGCTCGACCTGGGCGTGGCCCAGTCCGGCCTGGAAGCCGGCGCCGGCGCCTCGGCGCCGCAGGCCGGCACGCCGTCCTTCCTGGCGCCGGAACAATATGACAACGCGGTGCCGTCACGCCAGACCGATGTCTATGCCGTCGGCGTGACCTTGTACCTGATGCTGACCCGCCAGTATCCGTACGGCGAGATCGAGCCCTTCCAGCGGCCGCGTTTCGGCGAGCCGGCGCCGCCCACGCGCTATCGGCCGGACGTGCCGCTGTGGCTGGAGAATGTGCTGCTCAAGGCAGTGGCGAAAAACCCGGCAGACCGCTTCGAGACCGCCGAGGAATTCCTGCTGGCGCTGGAACGGGGCGCCAGCAGGCCGCTGCCCGCTCCGGCGGCGGTGCCGCTGGCCCGGCGTGACCCGGCCATGCTGTGGCGGGCGGTGGCGGCGGTGTCCATCGTGCTCAACCTGCTGCTGCTGTACCTGATGGCCGTGCGCTGACGGCGCGCAGGCCATGCAGTGGGCGGGTCAGTACGACAGATACTTTTCCGACGCCCAGGTCACCAGCCCGATCACCAGCACCACCAGGATCAGCACGATAAGAAGCCGACCGAACTTCGGCATGCCGTCGGTGCCGGTAGGCTGCTCTTCCGGATGGTTCATCGGATTGCCGCCGGGCTCTCTGCCTTGCTCGTTCATCTCGTGCTCATGGCAGCAGGATGGTGGAACCGGTGGTCTTGCGGCCTTCGAGATCGATATGCGCCTGTGCCGCATCCTTCAATGCATAGCGCTGGTTGATCTCGATCCTGACCTTGCCGCTGCCGACCACGTCGAACAGGTCGGCCGCCATTGCTTCCAGGTCTTCCCGCTTCGCGCTGTAGGTGAACAGGGTCGGCCGGGTGATGAACAGCGAGCCGCGCGAAGCCAGCTCGTTCAGGCTGAACGGCGGCACCGGGCCGGACGCGCTGCCGAAGCTGACCATGGTGCCCAGCGGCGACAGGCAGTCCAGCGAGCCGGTGAAGGTATCGGCGCCGATCGAGTCATACACCACCGGCACGCCGCGCCCGCCGGTGATTTCCTTGACGCGCTCGACGAAGTTTTCCTTGTTGTAGTTGATCACATGGGCTGCGCCATGCTGTTTGGCCAGCTCGCCCTTCTGGTCCGAGCCTACCGTGCCGATCAGGTTCACGCCCAGCGCGCGCGCCCACTGGCAGGCGATCAGGCCGACGCCGCCGGCAGCCGCGTGGAACAGGATGGTCTCGCCGCCCTTGAGCGGGAAGGTGCGGCGGAACAGGTACTGCACCGTGAGGCCCTGCAGCATCATGGCCGCGCCGGTTTCGAAGTCGATGTTGTCCGGCAGCTTCACCAGCACCGCCGCCGGCATCACCCGCGCCTCGGCATAGGCGCCGGGCGGACGGGCGGCATAGGCGACGCGGTCGCCCGGCTTCACATGCGTGACGCCCTCGCCCACCGCTTCCACCACGCCGGCGCCTTCCATGCCCAGGCCGGCCGGCAGTTGCTGCGGATACAGGCCGGTGCGGAAGTAGACATCGATATAGTTCAGGCCGCAGGCATGGTGCCGCACCCGCGCCTCGCCCGGCCCCGGCTCGCCGACCTCGACGTCGACATATTCCATTACTTCTGGTCCGCCAGTCTTGAAGATCCTGATCGCTTTGGTCATGTTCTCGCTCCTGAATTAAAAGGTGCCCGGATAGGCGCCGCCGTCGAGCAGGATGTTCTGCCCGGTCATGTAGCCGGCATGGGCGCTGCACATGAAAGCGCAGAAGGCGCCGAATTCGGCCGCAGTGCCGAAGCGCTGCGCCGGATTCTGCTTGCGGCGCGCTTCCTTGACTTCATCGATGCTCTTGCCGCTGGCCTTGGCCGCGCCGGCCATGGTGGCGCCCAGGCGGTCGGTGTCGAACGGCCCCGGCAGCAGGTTGTTGATGGTGACATTGTGCGCCACGGTCTTGCGGGCGATGCCGGCGACGAAGCCGGTCAGGCCGGAACGGGCGCCATTGGACAGGCCCAGCACATCGATCGGCGCCTTCACCGCGCTCGACGTGATGTTGACGATGCGGCCGAAGCCGCGGCTGATCATGCCGTCGACGGTGGCCTTGATCAGTTCGATCGGCGTGAGCATGTTGGCGTCCAGCGCGGCGATCCACTGCTCGCGGCCCCAGTCGCGGAAGTCGCCGGTCGGCGGGCCGCCGGCATTGGTGACCAGGATGTCCGGCGCCGGGCAGGCGGCCAGCGCCTGCGCCCGGCCTTCCGGCGTGGTGATGTCGGCCGCCACCGCGGTGACGTTGACGCCATGGGCGCGGCGGATTTCCTCGGCGGTCTTTTCCAGCGCCTCGGCATTGCGCGCCACCAGCACCAGGTTCACGCCGTCGGCGGCCAGCGCCTCGGCGCAGCCCTTGCCCAGTCCCTTGGATGCGCCGCATACCAGCGCGGTCTTGCCCTTGATTCCCAGATCCATGTCTCTTCCTACGCTTTCTTTTTAGAGAGTAAATAAATGCCAGCCAGTACCAGCGCGGTGCCGGCCAGCTGGATTGCCGTAATTGGTTCGCCCAGCACCCAGGCCCCCAGAAACAGTGTCGACACCGGACCGACCATGCCCGTCAGGGACACCGTCGGCGCGCCGATGCGGGCCACCGCGATCATGGTCAGGAACACCGGCAGCACCGTGCAGAACACCGCATTGACCAGCGACAGCCCATACACCGGCGCCGGTTGCACCAGCATGACTATGGGCTTCAACACCAGGAACTGAAGTATGCATGCAAAGCTGGAAACGCACATCGCATAGGCCACCAGCCGCATCGGCCCGACCCGGCGCACCAGTTCTCCCGACATCAGCAGGTAGATCGCATAGGTGATCGCGCTGCCCAGCACGAAGGCGCCGCCGAGCGGCACGTTGGCGCCGCCGGTGCGGGCGTCGTGCAGGAACACCAGCACCGTGCCGGAATAGGACACCAGCAGCGCGCCCCATTCCAGCCGGCCGATCTTCTTGTGCAGGAAAAACACCGAGATCAGCAGCACGAAGGACGGCGTCAGGAACAAGATCAGCCGCTCCAGGCCGGCGCTGATGTATTGCAGCCCCAGGAAATCGAGGAAGCTCGACAGGTAATAGCCGAGAAGGCCGAGAAAGGCGATCCGCAGCCGGTCGCTGCCGGACAGCGCCGGCGAGCGGCGCGCATGCCAGATCGCCACCACTGCGAAGAAGGGCAGCGAGAACAGCATGCGGAAGCCGATCAGGGTGACGGCGTCGACCGGGTAACGGTAAATCAGCTTGGCGACGATCGCCTTGGTGGAGAACAGCACGGCGCCACCGACGGCGATTGCCAGCCCGGCCAGGAAAGCCTGGCGCTGCGCCGGCAGTGAAACGGAGGAAGAAGTCATTGACGAATTGTAAAAGAAAACCGGCAATCGAACTTTGCCTGGGGGCACGATGCCAGGCTTGCCGGTTTCCGAACCGCTAACCGCTAACCGTCACTTGCGCTTGAGCAGCGAGCCCAGCACGCCGCGGATCAATTCCCTGCCGACGCTGGAGCCGATCGAGCGCGCCGCCGACTTGACGATGGCTTCCACCACCGTGTCCTTGCGCCGGCTGCCGCCGCCACCGCCGAGCAAGCCGCCCAGCGCATCCTGCACCCGGTCGCTGACCGAAGGCCCGCCGGACGGCGCGGGCGCCGGCGGCGTCGGCCCCGGCACCGCCCGCTCGTTCTTCACCGGCGCGCGGGTGGCGCTGCGGCCTTTCAACACTTCATAGGCCGACTCGCGGTCGATCGCGGCTTCATAGACGCCGGCCACCAGCGAGCCGGCCTGCGCCGCCTGCCTCTCCGCCGGCGTGATCGGCCCGATCTGCGATGCCGGCGGCAGGATGAAGGCGCGCTGCACCGGCTCCGGCCGGCCCTTGGCGTCCAGGAAGGACACCAGCGCCTCGCCCACGCCCATTTCGCTGATCACCTGCACCACGTCCAGGTCCGGATTGGGCCGGAAGGTCTCGGCGGCGGCCTGCACCGCCTTGCGGTCGCGCGGCGTGTAGGCGCGCAGCGCATGCTGCACCCGGTTGCCGAGCTGGCCCAGCACCGTGTCGGGAATGTCGATCGGATTTTGCGTCACGAAGTACACGCCCACGCCCTTGGAGCGGATCAGCCGCACCACCTGCTCGATCTTCTGCAGCAGCGGGCGCGGCGCGTCGTCGAACAGCAGGTGGGCCTCGTCGAAGAAGAACACCAGGCGCGGCTTGTCGACGTCGCCCACTTCCGGCAAATGCTCGAACAGTTCCGACAGCATCCACAGCAGGAAGGTGGAATACAGCCGCGGCGCATTGAGCAGCTTGTCGGCCGCCAGGATGTTGATCACGCCATGGCCGTTGCCATCGGTCTGCATCAGGTCTTCGATATTGAGCATGGGCTCGCCGAAGAACCGGTCGCCGCCCTGCTCCTCGATGGCCACCATCCCGCGCTGGATCGCGCCGATGCTGGCGGCCGAGACATTGCCGTACTCGGTCTGGAACGAGGCGGCGTTCTCGCCGACATGCTGCAGCATCGCCCGCAGGTCCTTCAGGTCCAGAAGCAGCAGGCCATTGTCGTCGGCGATCTTGAACACCAGCTGCAGCACGCCTTCCTGCACGTCGTTCAGGTTGAGCATGCGCGACAGCAAGAGCGGCCCAAGATCGGAAATCGTCGCCCGCACCGGATGGCCCTGCTCGCCATAAACATCCCAGAAGGTGGTCGGACAGCCGGCCCACTGAGGCTCGTCCAGGCCCAGCGCCGCCAGGCGCTCGCTGATCTTCGGATTCGGCGCGCCGGCCTTGGCAAGGCCGGACAGGTCGCCCTTTACGTCGGCCATGAACACCGGCACGCCGATTTTCGAGAGCGATTCGGCAATCACCTGCAAGGTCACCGTCTTGCCGGTGCCGGTGGCGCCGGTGATGCTGCCGTGCCGGTTGACCAGCTGCGGCAGCAGCAGCAACTCGTGGGTCTGGTTTTTTGCGATCAGGAGCGGATGTGGCATGGTTTTGGGCCTGTTCTGAGGAAATTGGGACAAGGGCCGTATGTTAGAATCGGCGATATTTTTCAGGGATGGCAGGAACCGATTCTAAACCGGACGCCGGTTTATATTTTGCGTTCTTCGCGTCCCGCAACCTCTTCTGGAAAGTAGCGTTATGGCAGGACACAGCAAATGGGCCAACATCAAGCACAAGAAGGCGGCCACTGACGCCAAGCGCGGCAAGATCTGGACCCGCCTGATCAAGGAAATCACGGTGGCAGCCCGCATGGGCGGCGGCGACGCCAACGCCAATCCGCGCCTGCGCCTGGCAGTGGAGAAGGCGGCCGACGCCAACATGCCCAAGGACAACGTGACCCGCGCGATCCAGCGCGGCACCGGCGACCTCGAAGGCGTGAACTACGAGGAAATCCGCTACGAGGGCTATGGCCTGAACGGCGCCGCGATCATCGTCGACTGCCTGACCGACAACCGGGTGCGCACCGTGGCCGAAGTGCGGCACGCATTCTCCAAGTTCGGCGGCAACATGGGCACCGAGGGTTCGGTGGCCTTCCTCTTCAAGCACTGCGGCCAGCTGTTCTTCGCGCCCGGCACGAACGAGGACGCGCTGATGGAAGCGGCGCTGGAAGCCGGCGCCGACGACGTGGTGCAGGATGAGGAAGGCGGTTTCGAGGTGCTGTGCGACCCGTATGAATTCGCAGCCATCAAGGAAAAGCTGGAACAGGCCGGCTTCAAGCCGGAACTGGCCGAGATCACGATGAAGCCCTCCACCGAGACCGAATTCACCGGCGAGGACGCGATGAAGATGCAGAAACTGCTGGACGCGCTGGAAAACCTGGACGACGTGCAGGAGGTCTACACCAACGCCGTGATCGACGAATAAACCTGACGCACCCATGTCCGGCAGCGCTGCCGGACACGCCACGATGGCATGCCGCCATCGACCCCGACACCAGTCAAACGCATCACATCTCTCATGAAAATTCTCGTTGTAGGCTCCGGTGGCCGCGAACATGCCCTCGCCTGGAAGCTGGCGCAGTCCGAACGCATCCAGATCGTCTATGTCGCGCCGGGCAACGGCGGCACCGCGCTCGACCAGCGCCTGCGCAACATCGCCATCACCGACCCGAAGGAACTGGCCGAATTCGCCCGCCGCGAACATGTCGCGCTGACCGTGGTCGGCCCGGAAGCGCCGCTGGCGGCCGGCATCGTCAACATCTTCCGCGAGCAGGGCCTGAAAGTATTCGGCCCGACCGCCGAGGCAGCCCAGCTGGAAAGCTCCAAGGATTACGCCAAGGCCTTCATGCAGCGACACGGCATACCGACCGCCGCCTACCAGACCTTCTCCGACGTCGCCGCCGCCCATGCCTACATCGACGCGCAGGGCGCGCCGATCGTGATCAAGGCCGACGGCCTGGCAGCCGGCAAGGGCGTGGTGGTGGCCATGACCGCCGACGAGGCGCATGCCGCGGTCGACATGATGCTGTCGGATAACCGCCTGGGCGACGCCGGCGCGCGCGTGGTGATCGAGCAATTCCTCGACGGCGAGGAAGCCAGCTTCATCGTGATGGTGGACGGCAGGAACATCCTGCCGCTGGCCACCAGCCAGGACCACAAGCGCCTGCAGGACCACGACGCCGGCCCCAATACCGGCGGCATGGGCGCCTACTCGCCGGCGCCCATCATCACGCCGGAGCTGCATGCCCGGGTAATGCGGGAAATCATCGTGCCCACCGTCCAGGGCATGGCGCAGGACGGCATTCCCTACACCGGCTTCCTGTATGCGGGACTGATGATCGATGCGCAGGGCACGCCCAGGACGCTGGAATTCAACTGCCGCATGGGCGACCCGGAAACCCAGCCCATCATGGCGCGCCTGAAGACCGACCTGGTCACGGTGATGGAGCATGCGGTCAACGGCACCCTGGACGCGGTGAAACTGGAATGGGACCGCCGCGTCGCGCTGGGCGTGGTGATGGCGGCCGCCGGTTATCCGGATGCGCCGAGGAAGGGCGACGTGATCAGCGGCATTCCGGATGAAACGCCGGAATCCGTGACCTTCCATGCCGGCACTACCCTCGACGGCGCCACCCTGACCGCCAGCGGCGGCCGGGTGCTGTGCGTGGTCGGCCTTGGCGACAACGTCAAGATGGCGCAGAAACAGGCTTATGCAGCGGTGGACAGCATCCATTTCGACGGCGCGCAATTCCGGCGCGACATTGGCTGGCGGGCGATCAAGCGGCACGGTTGAAAGGGTTTCAGAAAGGTTTTACAGAGCCGGCGCAAGCCGGCTTTTTTGTTGGGACTTCCAGGCCCACGCTGCGTACTGTTCGAAAAACATTGTCGATCTGCAAAAACAGCAAGCAAGGCTTTATTTCACCGAGAGGTGGCCTGTCCTCGCGCACAACAGCGGGACTATGAAATCGATCAGGCAAGGTATTTATTTCAATTACATCACTTCTTGAATCCCGCCGAAAACCCTGCAGTATCCGGATAAGAAGGCAATGGGATCGTCGATTCTGCCAGCCTGCAAGTGAATATCCCCTCCCAGCCATTATTAGAAATAGGCAAGCTGCACAATTTTCCAAAGCAGCTCACTGCGCGCTGAAAACGACACGACGTTTTGAAATCTTTTGAACCCTGGCATCATTAGACCGTACTTACCCGACGCTATGGATAGTTGAAATGAAATAGACAAAATCCTGAAATTCCAGTTATTTCAGAAATTGATCATTAATTATTAAATCCAGGACTCAAAAATGAATAATTCGATACAATCAGTTAATCGACATGCTGCGCCGATGAACTCCGGAAATTCGGTAAATGATCATCATTATTCCGATGTCGGCAATGGTGCCCCGAATTTGCAAATCGCATGTCAAAACAGAAATTTTTTCGCAAGGCAGCAAGCTGTTAATTCCACTTCTGCTGGCAACCCTTCCTTCGGGGCGAACCATGCCCCTTCCCCGCAAGTTTTAGGACGCGCAGAAAACACGGGACAGCCGCGCTATAAATCGTCGATGAACCAGAGATTTGGCCCCGGGGATGCCGACCCGTACTCACCATATGCCACACCGCAGGGATTGAATGCAGGAAATAATTGGACACTTTCCGCCTCATCAGTTACGCAAAGATTCTGAGCCAGGTCAGGCAAAAAACCCCGGCGCATCAAATTAACGTCATAGTGCCGCCACTTGGTGCCGCCACTTGGTTCCGATAGACGAAGCTGATCCACCATTGGTGCCGCGCCGGAAATATATAAAGACTTATCAGGCGTTTCATCGCGGCTTATCCTGAAATTGATGCCAGGCCTGCGCATCCAGTGGTTCTCCTCAGATAGGTGCTGCAAAACAAGCTCATCGTGATGTGGCTGCAGCACCTGGCACAACCTTATCCGAGCAAGTTAAGATCAAGATATCTTTTGTAGTTGTACCAGGTAGGTGCAAATTGACTGCCCCAAGGAAATTGGCATGCACAACAACTGATCATGTGCATGGCTGCAGGATGAAATACGTTAGCAGTGACTATTCCATTGCAGCATTTTTCCAGAAATACCATTTCCATTTTCTGTTTATCACTCCTATCAAAAGCGTAATGTGGTGTTTCGCTTCGAAGGGAAATAACGTTGGACCCAGTGCAGGCTGAACTCCCCAAGATGGTTTGTTGAGGCGCGCAAGCCTGCATGCCCTGTTCCCGCAATTCATCCCCCGCATCCCCCGGCAGGGTACAATCCGCACTCGTCACTTTTCGCCCTCATGCCGTGGACCCGATTTCCCCCTCCCCTTCCAACGTTAAAACCTACCTGCTCGGCCTGCAGAACCGCATCGTCGCGGCGCTGGAAGGCGTTGACGGCAAGGAGTTCATCAGGGACACCTGGGAGCGGCCGGAAGGCGGCGGCGGGGTTTCGCGGCTGATCGAGGAAGGCAATGTGTTCGAGCGCGGCGGCGTGGGATTTTCCCATGTCACCGGACGCAACCTGCCGCCCTCGGCCGCCGCCGCCCGGCCGGAACTGGCGGGCCGCCACTGGGAAGCGATGGGCGTATCGCTGGTGCTGCATCCGCGCAATCCGTATGCGCCGACAGTGCACATGAACGTGCGCTTCTTCACCGCGATGGCAGAAGGCTTCGACCCGGTCTGGTGGTTCGGCGGCGGCATGGACCTGACGCCCTACTACGGCTTTGCCGAGGATGCGCAGCATTTCCACCGCACCTGCCGCGATGCGCTGGCCCCGTATGGCGACGACCTGCATCCGCGGTTCAAGAAATGGTGCGACGACTATTTCTACCTGAAGCATCGCCAGGAACCGCGCGGCGTCGGCGGCATTTTCTTCGACGACTATAACGACCGTGACTTCGGCCACAGCTTCGGCATGATGCAAAGCGTGGGCGACCATTTCCTGCCGGCCTACCTGCCCTTGCTGGAACGCCGCAAGGACATGCCCTACGGCGAGCGCGAGCGCGACTTCCAGGCCTACCGGCGCGGCCGCTACGTGGAATTCAACCTGGTGTTCGACCGCGGCACGCTGTTCGGCCTGCAGTCGGGCGGCCGTACCGAATCCATCCTGATGTCGCTGCCGCCGGTGGTCAAATGGCGCTACAACTGGCATCCGGCCGACGGCACGCCCGAGGCGGCGCTGTACACCGACTTCCTGGTGCACAAGGACTGGACCGCGTGAGCCGGCCTTGCCTGGTGCTGCTGGGCGGAAGCTTCGACCCCGTACATAACGCTCATGTCGCACTGGGCGGCTACTTCGTGCGGCTGCTGGCGCCGGATGAACTGCGCATCATCCCGGCTGGCAATCCGTGGCAGAAGGCGCCGCTGCTGGCCTCCGGGGCTGACCGCGTCGCCATGCTGCGCCTGGCATTTGCCAGGCAGCCGGTGCCGGTGGTGATCGACGAACAGGAACTGCGGCGCCAGGGTGCAAGCTATACCGTCGACACGCTGCGCGCGGTGCGTGCGGAGGTTGGACCGGAAGCGTCGGTCGTGTTCATCATCGGCGCCGACCAGCTGCTGCACCTGAACACCTGGCACGACTGGCGCGCACTGTTCGACCTGGCCCATGTCTGCGCGGCATCGCGGCCCGGCTTCGACACGGCAGCGCTGCCAGCGGAAGTGGCGCATGAACTGCGCCGGCGCAGCGCGACGCCTGACCAGTTGCGCAATAGTGCCCATGGCCTGATGTTCCTGACGGAAAACCTTGCCCTGGACACGTCCGCAACCGAAATCCGAACCGCGCTGGTGCGGGGCGAGCGGCCTCAACAGTCGCTGCCAACCCCGGTGCTAGACTATATCGAACAACATCACCTATATAAAACCTAATGGATATCAAGAAACTTCAATCGCTGGTCGTCGACGCTCTCGAAGATGTGAAGGCGCAAGACATCGTGGTGTACGACACCACCCACCTGACCAGCCTGTTCGACCGGATCGCCATTGCCTCCGGCACATCGAACCGCCAGACCAAGGCGCTGGCCGCCTCGGTGCGCGACAAGGTCAAGGAAAACGGCGGCAACATCCTGAGCCTGGAAGGCGAGGACACCGGCGAATGGGTGCTGGTCGACCTGGGCGACATGATCGTCCACATCATGCAGCCGGCAATCCGGGCGTATTACCGCCTGGAGGAAATCTGGGGCGACAAGGAAGTCAAGATGGGCGCGGCCAAGCGTGCCAAGAAGACAGCCACCAGCGACGATGCCGCGCCGAAGAAGGCTGCCCGCCATCTGACCGTGACCCAGCAGGCCGCGGCCGATGGCGAAGCGCCGAAGAAGACCGCGCGCAAGACCGCGGCCAAGTCGGCCACCGGCGCAGCCAAGACCGCAGCGAAGAAAACCGTCGCCAAAAAAGCCGCCAAGACGCCGGCTGGCAAGACCGTCAAGGTGGCAGCACCCAAGAGCGCCAGCGCGCGCAAGGCGCCGGCCAAGCGCGCCCGCGCCGAATAAAGCCGGTCGTCGATGCAGCTCGTCATCGCCGCCGTCGGCCACAAGATGCCGGCCTGGATCGAAACCGGTTTTACGGAATACGCCAAGCGCATGCCGCCGGACTGCCGGATCGTGCTCAGGGAAGTCAAGCCGGTGGACCGCTCCGGCAGCCGCAGCGCCGACACCGTGATGGCGATGGAGCGAATCCGGATCGAGGCAGTCATCGCCAAGGGCTCGCAGGTGGTTGCGCTGGACGAACGCGGCAAGGACCTGACCAGCGCGCAGCTGGCCAAAAACCTGGCACAGTGGCAACAAGGCGGCACTGATGTTACATTCGTCATCGGCGGCGCCGACGGTCTGGATGCGCAGTTCAAGCAGCGGGCGGACATGCTGCTGCGGATTTCCAGCCTGACGCTGCCGCACGGTATGGTGCGTGTGCTCCTGGCCGAGCAGCTCTACCGGGCCTGGTCGATCACACAGAATCATCCTTACCACCGCGTCTGAACGCAGCAGGCAGCGCGCCACTTGCCTATAACCTGACCACTCATGAAACCCATAGACCAGAAGATCTATCTGGCTTCCAAAAGCCCTCGCCGGCGCGAGCTGCTGCGCCAGATCGGCGTTGAATTCGAATTGCTGCTTCTGCGCGAACATACCGCGCGCGGACCGGACGTGCCAGAACTGGTGCTGCCCGGCGAGGCGCCGCTGGCTTATGTGGAACGGGTGACCCGGGAAAAGGTGGAGACCGCCTGCGACACCATGCTGTCGCGCCGCCTGCCGGTGCGTCCGGTGCTGACCGCCGACACCACCGTGACATTGGACGGCCGCATCCTGGGCAAGCCGGCCAATGTGATGGAAGCGATGGATATGCTGCGCCTGCTGTCCGGCCATACCCACCAGGTGCTGACCAGCATCGCGCTGCGCCGCGATGCCGATTTGTGGCAGATGACCCATACTTCCGAAGTCACCTTCGACAGACTGTCCGACGACACCATGCGCGCCTATTGCGCGCTGCCCGAACCTTACGACAAGGCCGGCGGCTATGCGATACAGGGCCGCGCGGCGCAATTCATCCGGCACATCTCGGGCAGCCATTCCGGCATCATGGGCCTGCCCCTGTTCGAGACCGCGCAACTGCTGCAGCAGGCGGGCATCCGCATCCTATGAGCACCGACATCCTCATCAATGTCACGCCGCAGGAAACCCGGGTGGCGCTGATCGTGCAGGGCGCGGTGCAGGAGCTGCATATCGAGCGCAGCAACCTGCGCGGCCGCGCCGGCAATGTCTATCTCGGCAAGGTGGTCAGGGTATTGCCCGGCATGCAGTCGGCCTTCATCGACATCGGTTTGGAACGCGCCGCCTTCCTGCATGTGGCCGACATCTGGGAAGCGCGGCCGCACGACGGCAGCAATGGCGCGGCCCAGCCCATCGAGCGGCTCCTGTTCGACGGCCAGGCAGTGATGGTGCAGGTGGTGAAGGACCCGATCGGCACCAAGGGCGCGCGGCTGTCCACCCAGATTTCCATCGCCGGCCGGATGCTGGTCTATCTGCCGCAGGACCCGCACATCGGCATTTCGCAACGCATTGAAAACGAAGCCGAGCGCGATGCGCTGCGGCAGAAGGTGCAGTCGCTGCTGCCCGCCGACGAGCGCGGCGGCTTCATCATCCGCACCATGGCCGAGGATGCGTCCGATGCCGACCTGCAGTCCGATATCGACTACCTGGGCAAGACCTGGTCGGCGATCAGCCGCGAAGCCAGGGCCCGGCCGGCGCCGGCGCTGCTGTACCAGGACCTGAGCCTGGCGCAGCGGGTGCTGCGCGACTTCGTCGGCGACGACACCGCCAGCATCCAGGTCGATTCACGCGAAAACTTCGTGAACCTGCAGCAGTTCGCCCAGGTCTACACGCCCTCGGTGCTGACCCGGCTGCTGCACTACACCGGCGAGCGGCCGCTGTTTGACCTGTATGGCGTCGAGGAGGAAATCCAGCGCGCGCTGGGCCGGCGCGTCGATCTGAAGTCAGGCGGCTACCTGATCATCGACCAGACCGAGGCCATGACCACGATCGACGTCAACACCGGCAGCTATGTGCATGGCCGCAATTTCGACGACACGATCTTCAAGACCAACCTGGAAGCGGCGCAGGCCATCGCGCGCCAGCTGCGGCTGCGCAACCTGGGCGGCATCATCATCCTCGATTTCATCGACATGGAAAACGCCGAGCACAGGACGGCGGTGCTGGCGGAACTGCACAAGGCGCTGGCGCGCGACCGCACCAAGGTGTCGGTGTCGGGCTTTTCCTCGCTCGGCCTGGTGGAGATGACCAGGAAGCGCACCCGCGAATCGCTGGCCCATATCCTCTGCGAGCCCTGCCCGGCCTGCGCCGGCAAGGGCCAGGTCAAGACCGCGCGCACGGTCTGCTATGAAATCCTGCGCGAGCTGCTGCGCGAAGCCAAGCAGTTCAATCCGCGTGAATTCCGCATCCTTGCCTCGCAGGTGGTGATCGACATGTTCCTGGAAGAGGAATCCCAGAACCTGGCCCAGCTCGGCGACTTCATCGGCAAGCAGATCTCGCTGCAGGTGCAGACTGGCTATCAGCAGGAACAGTACGACATCATCCTGATGTAATGCCGGCGCGATGCCGGCCCGGCACTGCGGCATTGCATCAGGCCGCCACCTCGCTGGCGAACTGCAGGTGGTACAGGCTGGCATAGGTGCCGTTCTGCTCCAGCAATTCCGCGTGCGACCCCATCTCCACGATCTCGCCGCCGACCAGCACCACGATGCGGTCGGCCCGCTCCACCGTTGACAGCCGGTGCGCAATCACTAGCGTGGTGCGGCCCTGCATCAGGCCGTCCAGCGCCGACTGCACCGCGCGCTCGGACTCGGTGTCCAGCGCCGACGTGGCCTCGTCGAGAATCAGGATGGGCGCATCCTTGTAGATGGCGCGGGCAATCGCCAGGCGCTGGCGCTGGCCGCCGGACAGGCGGCTGCCGTTGTCGCCGATCATGGTGTCCAGGCCTTGCGGCAGTGCGCGGATCACATCGCTCAGGTGGGCAGCCCGCGCCGCCGCATGCACCCGCTCCATGTCCGGGCTGGCGTCGCCATAGGCGATGTTGGCGGTG
Organism: Noviherbaspirillum soli; assembly: GCF_015352955.1. Classification (GTDB taxonomy): domain Bacteria; phylum Pseudomonadota; class Gammaproteobacteria; order Burkholderiales; family Burkholderiaceae_D; genus Noviherbaspirillum_A; species Noviherbaspirillum_A soli. Next base: position 19,986 of record NZ_JACYOX010000030.1, on the reverse strand, counting down.
ATGGTGTCGTCGAACAGCACCACGTTCTGGCTTACCATCGCGATCTGGGCGCGCAGGCTGGCCAGCGTGATGTCCTCGATGGGCTGGCCATCAAGCCGGATCTCGCCGCCGCTCGCGCTGTAGAAGTTGGGCACCAGGCTGACCAGGGTGGACTTGCCGCCGCCCGACATGCCGACGAAGGCCACGGTCTCGCCCGGCATGATGGCGAGGTTGATATGGGACAGCGCCCGCTGCGCCTGGCCGGGATAGGAGAAGCTGACATCGTCGAACTCCAGCCTGCCGCTGGCCCGCTGCGCCAGCGGCGTGCCCGTGGTGCGCTCCGGCGCCGCGTCGATCAGGCCGAACACGGCTTCGGAAGCCGCCATGCCGCGCTGCAGCGGGCCATTCACCTCGGCCAGGCGCTTCAGGGGCGTCAAGAGCATCAGCATGGCGGTGATGAAGGAAACGAAGTCGCCCACGGTCGACTCGCCGCGCGCGGACTGGACCAGCGCGATCACGATCACGATAGCCACCGCGAATGCCGCCATCAGCTGGGTGACCGGCACAGTGGCGGCCGCGGTACTGGCCATGCGCATCGAGTAGCGCCGCAGGTGGCTGGCGCGCGCCTCGAAACGGTCGCTTTCATACTTGTGGCCGCCGAAGATCTTGATCACCTGGTTGGCGCGCGTGGTTTCCTCGATCACCTGGGTCAGCTCGGCATTGACCTCCAGGTAGTCGCGGGTCAGCTTGCGCATGCGCTGGCCCGTCAGGCGCACCACCAGCGCCGTCAATGGCAGCAGGATCAGGGCCACGAAGGTCAGCCGCCAGTTGAGCCAGAGCAGGAAGCCCAGCAGCACGATCACGGTGAGGCTGTCGCGTATCAGCGAGGTCAGCACGTTCCTCACCATGTCGATCACCTGCTGCGACTCGAACATCATCGCGTTGATCACCCGGCCGACCGAGCTGGTCGAATAGAAGGAGGCCGGCACGTTGAGCATGCGCTCGAACATCTGGGCCCGCACCGAATTGAGCAGGATGCTGGTGACCCAGGTCATCATGTAAGTGGTGAGGAAGGTGGAGCAGCCGCGCAGCACGAAGATGCCGATGATGGCCACCGGCACCATCCACAGGTCCAGCGTCGGCTTGCCAACGAAGCCGCGGTCGAGCAGTTGCCGCATCACGGCGGGAAACATGGGCTCGGTGGACGCGGTCAGGATCATCCCCAGGAAGGCCAGCGCCAGCCGGCCGCGATAGGGTTGAAACATACTCAGGGCCCGCCTGAAGTGCGGCGGGATCTTCATGGTTCGGCTCGATGGGTCATGGAAAACGGCAGTCCGGTGAGAGGCGTGGCAAGCGATGGAAACCGGCGGAGTCCATCAGCGCCTAGCGGCTGCATGAAACCCGGGGTTGTCATCATGACGAAAGGACAAGGCTGACAAGCTACAGGCCTGCCTGGGCAGGGTCAGCGTCGCGAACCGGTGGATTATAGTGGATTCGGGAAACAGCCGAAGACGGCGCGAGGCGTGCGCGCCACAGTGGCTGCGGCGGCGTCGTGTTTCATATCCATCCCGAGCGATGAGGCGCCGCAGGCCGGGGCAATGGTTGCCAGGCAGCCGGGCTGCCCGCAAGCCACCGCGGCAGGTTCGTCAGCTGTCCTGCCCGCCTGCCGTGTAGCGCTGCCCGGCTAGCGCCCCGGCCAGTTGCGCACGGTCCGGCAAGCCATCGCAGTCGCCGGGGAACTGCACTACCCGCGCGCCGATCGCATTGCCGCGCAGTGCCGCCTGGTCCAGCGATGCGCCTTCCAGCAGCGCGCTGATCACGCCAACGGCGAAGCCGTCGCCGGCGCCCACGGTATCGACCACCTCCGCCACATGGAAGCCCGGCACCACGCCGCGTCCATGCCGGTCGGCGAAATAGGCGCCTTCCGCGCCGAGCTTGATGACAACCTGCTTCGTTCCGCGTTCGAGGTAGAAGTCGGCGATACCATCCCTGTCCTTGCGCCCGGTCAGCAACTGCCCTTCGGACAGGCCCGGCAGCACCAGGTCGGCCATGGCGGCCAGCTGGTTCATCGTATCGACCATGACTTGGTGCGAAGGCCAGAGCCGGGGCCGCAGGTTCGGATCGAAGGAGATGCCCTGTCCTGCCCGGCGCGCCTGCGTCGCCATGGCGAACACCAGTTCCCGCATGCCGTCCGACAGCGCCGGGCTGATGCCGGTCAGGTGCAGGCGGCGCGCCGCTGCGCAATAGGCAAGCGGATGATCCGCCGCGCCGAGGTGGCTGGCGGCGGAGCCGCGCCGGAAATATTCGATCAGCGGGTCGCTGCCGTCGGTGGCCAGGGACTTGAACATCAGGCCGGTGGGATGCGCGGCATCGACGGCGACATGGCTGCGGTCTATGCCTTCGGCGTCCATGAAGTCGAGGAGATGCCGTCCCAGGCTGTCGGCGCCGACCCGGCTGATGTAGCCGACGCCAAAGCCGAGTCGGCGCAAGCCCACCGCCACATTCAGTTCCGCGCCGGCGGTGCGGCGGCAAAAGCGCGACACGCTGGCGAGCGCGCCGGGCTCCTCGGCGATGAACAGGGCCATCGCTTCGCCCACCGTCACTACATCCATTGCCTGCAGGGTATTCACATTACGGCTCCGATCTGCCATGGAAGGAATTCATTGTCGCCCATGCCATGCTCCTCGCTCCTGCTGCGGCGGCCGGAAGCGGTGGCCAGCATCAGCTCGAAAAACCGCCGGCCTGCCTCGGCAATGCTGAGCTCGCCATCGAGGATGCCGCCGCAATCGAAGTCCATGTCCATGCTCATGCGCCGGAACAGGGCTGAGTTGGTGGCCAGCTTCAGCGAGGGCGCGGGCTTGCAGCCGTAGGTCGAGCCGCGTCCGGTGGTGAAGCAGATCAGGTTGGCGCCGCCGGCGACCTGCCCGGTGGCCGACACCGGATCGTAGCCCGGCGTATCCATGAAGACCAGTCCGTGCGCCGTGACCGGCTCGGCATATTCGACGACCTCCATCAGTCCGGTGCTGCCGGCCTTGGCCACCGCGCCCAGCGACTTCTCGAGGATGGTGGTGATGCCGCCCGCCTTGTTGCCGGGCGAGGGATTGTTGTTCATGTCGCCGCCGTGCAGGCGGGTGTAGTCTTCCCACCAGCGCAGCCTGTCCATCAGCTTGCCGGCCACCGCGGGCGAGGCGGCGCGCACGGTCAGCAGGTGCTCGGCGCCATAGATCTCGGGTGTCTCGGACAGGATGGCCGTGCCGCCATGGCGCACCAGCAAATCGACCGCCGCGCCCAGCGCCGGGTTGGCGGTGATGCCGGAATAGCCGTCCGAGCCGCCGCACTGCAGGCCCACCGTCAGATGGCTGGCGCTGGCCTCGGTGCGGCTGGCGCGGTTTGCGATCGGCAGCATCGCGCGCAGCGCTTCCACGCCGGCATCGATGGCTTCGCGGGTGCCGCCCTCTTCCTGGATCGTCAGCGAGGCGAACAGGCCGGGCTCGCGCGCATTCAGCGTCTCGACCAGGGGCGCGAGCTGGTTGACCTCGCAGCCGAGGCCGACCAGCAGCACGCCGGCGAAATTGGGATGGTCGGCGTAACCGCGCAGCGTGCGCCGCAGCAGCTCGATGCCTTCGCCCGAACCGGACATGCCGCATCCGCTGCCGTGAGTGATGGCCACCACGCCATCGACGTTCGGGAAGTCGCGCAGCGCCCGCTCCTCGATGGCGCGCGCGATATGCCGGCAGACCGTGGCCGAGCAATTGACGCTGGAGATCACGCCCAGGTAGTTGCGGGTGCCGACCCGGCCATCGGCGCGCACGAAGCCCAGGAAGGTGGCCGCCGGATGCATCGGCTCGACCGGCGCAAAGGCGCTGCCGGCGTCATGCCCGGCCGCCGAGGCGACCATGTCGACGTTGTGCACATGCACATGCTCGCCCGGCGCAATCGGGCGGCTTGCCACGCCGATCACCTGGCCGTACTTGAACACCGCGGCGCCGGCATCGATGGCGGCAATGGCGACCTTGTGGCCCGCCGGGACGGCATCGCGCAGGGTAATGGGCAGGCTGTCGGGCATCACTGCGTGGCCGGGCGCCAGGTCGGCCCTGGCGACAGCCACGTTGTCGGTTTCGCTCAGGCGGAGGAGCAGCATGGATTCGGCGTTCATTGTCATGACTCGAAAAGAAAGGCGATCAGTCCTGCGCTGCCAGCGCGGCGCGCAGGCGCGGCTGCGCCAGGTCGAGGCCAAGCTCGCCGGCCAGCGCCACCACGGGCGCAAAACGGCGCTGCTTCTTTTGCGCATGGTTCTGCGCAATGTCGGCAAGGCGATGCGCGAGATAGGGATTGAGCAGGCGCTCGCGCAGCTCGACCAGGTAAGCCCTTGCATCGGCGCCCTTGCCTAGCGCGTCGAACAGCGGCAGCACTTCCTCCTGCCAGAGCGCTTCCAGCCCGGCGCGCATGTCCGGATCGTTCATGGCCTGCAGCACGGTCTCGTCGGCGCCGCGGCCGCCGCGCAGCCAGCGTTCGGCCAGGTAGCTGTGGCCGGCGTTGAGCAGGAACAGCTTGAGCCGCTCGTAATGTTCCAGATCGTCGGTCAGCATGATGGCGTCATGCCGGCAAGGCAGCACCAGGCGCTCCTGCCGTTCGATGGCCCACAGCGCATACGGCTCGGCCACTGCACCCACTGGCTGCAGCGATTCGGAAACGATGCGGTCGACCAGCGAATTGGCCCAGACGCAGTGCGCGCGCAGCCAGTGGCTGAACGCTTCCGGCAATTGCCAGTCGCTTGCAAGCTGCGCCACCAGGTCGCGCAGGGTATCGCCGTTGCGTTCGATCAGCTCGCAGGGAAAGAGGGACAGCGGCGCATCGGGCAGATGGCGCCAGCGGTGATGCAGCAGCACCAGCAGCTTGGCGGGGAAGCTGCGCGGCACCTGGCCTGGCGCGCTGATCAGGGCGGCGGTGTCACGCTCGTCGAGCCGGTAGCCGCGGTCGGCCGTATTGGAGACGATCACGCGCACTTCGCCGGCCACCGCCTCCAGCAGGCGCGGCCAGTCGGCATCGGCCTGCAGCGCCTCGCGCACGGCGCGGCAGGTGATGCGGGCGTCGATCGGCTCGCCGTGGCGCAGGCCACGGACATGCACCGGATAGCCATCCCCGGCGGCGAATGCGGCCACCCGCTGCGCGCTGGCCGGGCTGTCGGTGGTCTGCACGACCGTGATGCCGCCCAGCGCCTGGCCTACCCCGCCGGCGGCCAGCGCTTCCGAGACGAACAGGTCGACATGGGCTTGCAGGAAGCGGCTGGTGCCGAACTGCAGTATGGGCTGGGCCATGACGTTCAGCACTCCACGATGGCCTTGACCACGCCCATGGCGGGGTCGAGCAGCCTGGGGAACTCGACAGGCGCGTCGGCCAGCGCGATGCGGTGGGTATTGAGCGCGGCATCCGGAATCTGGCCGGCGCGCATCGCGGCGAGCACGGTTTCAAAGTCCTCGACCGTGGCGTTGCGGCTGCCCAGCAGCGTGGTTTCCCGCTTGTGGAATTCCGGGTCCGAGAAGCTGATGGTGGCGCCGACCACGGAAATGAGCACGTAGGTGCCAGCATGGGCGACAAACTTGAAACCGCGCTCCATCGCCTTCGGATTGCCGGTGGCGTCGAACACCACGTCGAAGAATTCATTGCCGGTCAGCGCCGCCAGCTGCTGCTCGTCGTCGTCTCCCAGCTGCACCGTGGCGCTGACATCCAGCTGCGCCTTGCAGAAGGCCAGGCGGTCGCCGCGGCCATCCAGCGCCACGACTGTCGCGCCGCGCAGCCTGGCGAAGATCATCGCCGCCATGCCGATCGGGCCGGCGCCCACCACCAGCACGCGCTGGCCGGCCTGCACGTTGGCCCGGCGCACCGCATGGGCGCCGATCGCAAGAAACTCCACCATCGCGGCCTGGTCCAGCGTCACGCCGTCGGCCTTGTGGACGAACTGTTCCGGCAGGCTCAGGTACTCGGTGAAGGCGCCGTCGCGATGCACGCCCAGCACCTGGATGTTGACGCAGCAGTTGGTCTTGCCCTGCCTGCAGGCGATGCACTTGCCGCAGGACAGGTAGGGCATTACGTAGACCGTGTCGCCGGCCTTCAGGCGGCTGCCCTGCGGCGCCTGCTCGACGATGCCGGAAAACTCGTGTCCCATGACCCGCGGGTAATTCAGGTAGGGCTGGTTCCCGCTGAAGATGTGCAGGTCGGTGCCGCAGACGCCGACGCGCTTGACGCGCACCAGCACCTCGCCCTCGCCGCGTTCCGGCATCGCGCGCTCCTCGGCGCGCAATATGCCCGGCGTGTCGCAAATCACTGTAAGCATGTGGCTTCCTTGTATGGGTTGGATGCGCGCTTAACCATGGAAGCGCGTGTAGATGGTGGCCAGGCTGCCGTTGCCGTTGTTCCTGGCCACCCACTCGTTGATCCATGACAGCATGCGGTTCTCGCCCTTGCGCGCGCCGATACCCAGCGGGAATTCCTTCATCACGAACTTGGACTCGATGCCTGCCGCCGGCATCTTGTCGGCGACGGTTTTCACGATCGCGGGCGAGGTGGCGAAGATTTCGACCTGGCCGCTGGTGATGGCGGTGATCAGCGTGGCGTCATCGTCGAAGCGCACGATCTGCGCGCCCTTGGCGCCCTCGGTGGCGATCTTGTCGTTGGTGGTGCCGCGCGCGGTGGCCACGCGCTTGCCGGCGAGGTCGGCGAAGCTCTTCACCGCCACTGCCTTCGGCGCGGCGACCACGGCCTGGATCTTGGCGTACGGCGTGGAGAAGTCGATCACCTTCTCGCGTTCGGGCGTCACCGACAGCGAGGAAATCACCACGTCGGCCTTGCCGGTCTGCAGGAAGGGAATGCGGTTGGCGCCGGTGGTCGGCACGATCTCGAGCGCCACGCCCAGGTCCTTGGCCAGCAGGCGCGCGGTCTCGACGTCGGAACCGGTCGGGTTCATCGCGCTGTCGGTGGTGCCGAACGGCGGCGAACCGAGGTCGATGGCGACGCGGATCTTCTTGGCGGCGCGCACATCGTCGAGCAGGTCGGCGCGGGCGGCGGTGGACACGCCGGCAAAGCCGACAACGATGGCGGCAGCCATCAGGCTGCGCAGAAAGCGGGAAGGTTGATGCATGGTGCTGTCTCCTGAACGTTTGATTTGCTGAAAATTTGACCGCTGCCCGGCGCTACAGGCCGCTGGCGACGAAGTTGTGCAGTTCCTCGGTCCTGGGGGCATCCAGCATTGCGCCTGCCCCCTGCTCCCAGACCTTGCCGCGATGCATGAAGATCACCTCCTCGGCCACCTTGCGCGCGAATCCCATTTCATGGGTGACAAGGATCATGGTCATGCCGTCGGCGGCGAGCTTTTCCATCACCCGCAGCACCTCGCCGGTGAGCTCGGGGTCGAGCGCCGAGGTCACTTCGTCGAACAGCATGACCTGCGGCGACATCGCCAGCGAGCGGGCAATCGCCACCCTCTGCTGCTGGCCGCCCGACAGCTGGGAAGGATAGGCATCGGCCTTGTCGGCCAGGCCGACCTGGGCCAGCACCATGCGGGCGCGTTCCCGCAGTTCGGCCTTCCCGAGTTTCAGCACGAGCCGCGGCGCCAGCATGATGTTCTGCTCCACGGTCATGTGCGGGAACAGGTTATAGCTCTGGAAGACGATGCCGACATCGCGCCGCAGCTGCTGCAGGTCCAGCCTGGGCGAGGTGATGTCATGGCCGCAGACGTCGATCCGGCCTGCGTCCACCGTTTCCAGCCGGTCGATGCAGCGCAGCGCCGTGCTCTTGCCGGAGCCGCTGCGGCCGATGATGGCCACCACCGAGCCCTTGGCGACATTGAACGACACGCCATCCAGCACCCGGTTGGCGCCGAAGCTCTTCGAAATCGCGTCGACCCTGACGATAGGCGGCATCAGATTTCCCCTGGAAGCGCCGTTTGGCCCTGGCATGGAATCGGCACTGTTGATGACGGATGCGGGATTAACGATTTGCGACATGGAATTTCCTTTCGAGGCGACGGCTCCATACCGACAGCGGATAACAGAGGACGAAGTAGAGCGCCGCGATGACCATGAAGGTGATGAAGGGCTTGAAGGTCGCGTTGTTGATCACCTGCCCTGCCCGCGCCAGCTCGACGAAGCCGATCGCCGAAGCCAGCGAGGTGTTCTTCACGATCTGCACCATGAAGCCGACGGTGGGCGGGGTGGCGATGCGCATTGCCTGCGGCAGGATCACATGCGCCAGCCGCTGCCGCCAGTTCAGCGCCAGGCATTCGGCCGCTTCATTCTGGGTGCGCGGCACGGATTCGATGCAGCCGCGCCAGATCTCGCCGAGGTAGGCCGATACGTAGATGCTCAGCCCCAGGCCGGCAGCAGTCAGCGGCTCGATGCGCAGGCCCAGGGTCGGCAGGCCGAAATAGGCCAGCGACAGCAGCACCAGCAGCGGCGTGCCCTGCACCAGCTTGATATACAGCATGGTCAGGTTGCGCACGGGCGCCGGGCCATAGACCCGCAGTATGGCCACCGCGAACCCCAGCAGGCCGCCGCCGATGAAGGCCATGACCGACAGCACCACGGTCCATGACAGGCCCTGAAACAAAAATTGCAATTGCGGTCCGGTGAGCAGAGACATGATGGCGCCCTTCAGATTGGCGTGCCGATGCGGCGCCGGCGCGGAAAAGCGATATAGCTGGCGCCCCAGAACACCAGGCGCATCACCAGCGACAGCACCAGGTAAGCCGCCGCGACGATCAGGTAGGTTTCCACCGAGCGGAAGGTGTCGGACTGGATCCGGTTCGCCACCGCCGTCAGTTCCTCGGCCGAGATCTGCGAGGTGATCGAGGAAGCCAGCATAAGCAGCACATACTGGCTGGTCAGCGCGGGATAGACGCGCTCGATGGCGGGCGGAAGAACGATGCGGGTGAGGACCTGCAGCCGCGACAGCCCCAGGCATTCCGCCGCTTCCAGCTGCCCCGGATGAATCGAGTTGATGCCGGCACGCACGATTTCGGCGGTATAGGCGCCGACATTGATCACCAGCGCCGCCGTTGCAGCGGTAAAGGCATCGACCTTGACACCGACCGAAGCCAGGCCAAAGTAGACGATGAAGATCTGCACCAGGAGCGGCGTATTGCGTATCGCCTCGACATAGATGCCGCACAGGCGGGCCAGCCAGGCGGATCGGCCGGTTGTGCCCAGGGCGCACAGGACGCCCAGCAGGAAGCCGAATACCGTGGCGGCCAGGGACAGGCCGAGCGTGGTCGCCGCGCCGGCGACAAAGTCGGGCCAGTAGCTCAGCGGCGCGCTGAAGTCGAATTCGTATCGCATGTCTTGTCTCCATGCCTGCTCCGAACATTTCTTCGGTCAGGCCTCTTTACCGTTTTCTTGTAATTGGCCTTACCAAGGATAACGATTTATGCAGAAAACGCAAGCTCAATTCGAGGAGTATTGGAAAATCATCGGAAATTCCTGGAAAACAAAATCCTTGGTAAGACCAATTTGGATTATCCTTGCCAGACCGCAGGAGGAACAGCACATGCTCGAACAGCTCAAGCAGATAGACAACAGGCGCCTGTACCAGCAGATCGCCGACCAGATACGAACCCTCATCCGGGAAGGCAACTTCCCGATGGGCTCACGGCTGCCGCCGGAACGCGACCTGGCGCAGCAGTTGGGCGTCTCCCGGCCGTCGGTGCGCGAGGCCCTGATTGCGCTGGAAGTCGAAGGCAGCGTCGAGGTGCGCATGGGAGCCGGCGTCTATGTGTGCGCGCCGCTGGAGCAGGCGCCGCATGCCACCGCCGCGATGGGCGAAAGCCCGACCGAACTGATGCAGGCCCGCGCGGCGCTGGAAGGCACGGTGGTCATGCTTGCCTCTGCCCGCGTGACGGAGGAAGCGCTGGCTGCCCTGCAGCGCGCATTGAAGGACATGCGCTCGGCCATCGTGCAGAACCGCTCTCCCCTCGCGCACGACCGCGAATTTCATCTGCTCATTGCCGGCATGACGGGCAACTCGGTGCTGGAGAGGCTGGTGCGGGAATTGTTCGACGAGCGGCACAGCCCGATTTCATCGCAGCTGCGGGTGCGCTCCGAGAGCAGCCAGACCTGGAACGAGGCGCTGCGCGAACATGAAGCCATCCTGGGCGCCCTGCAGCGCCGCGACGCGCTCGACGCCCTGGCCGCGATGCGCATGCACCTGCACGCATCGCAGGTCCGCTGGGTGGAAAGCAATCGCCAGGAGTGGTCGTGACAGGCGTTGTGACACGCATCGTGACAGGCCGCGATCAGCCGCGAACGCTGGCCTGCATGCTGGCCCTGCCGCCCAGTGCGGCAATCAATGCCGCCAGCGCCAGCACCGAGGCGCCGATGGCGAACAGCAGGTTGAAGGAATGCAGCGCGCCGTACAGCGCCGCCATCGCATAGCCGCCCAGGGCCTGCATCAGCGCATACAGGAAGGTCATCATCGCCCAGTTGCGCTGATGCGCGGCCGGCCCGACGATTTCCACCACCCGGCCCGAGGCCACGGCCACCAGGCCGGGCGTCAGGGCCCCCACCATGAAGGACGACACGAACAGCGCCGGCAAGGAGGCCGACAGCAGCGGCAGCGCCACCGCCGCGGCCTTGCAGGCCATGCAGCCCACCACGGTCATGCGAAATCCGATGCGGTCGGCCACCATGCCCGTCAGCAGCGGACCGAGCGCCGCGCCGGCGCCGAACACGGCCCAGAAGGCGCCGCCCACGGTGGCTGGCAGCGACAGGCCGTGCACCAGGTACTCCACCCAGAACACCGTATGCGGCAGATAGCCGATCGCATCGAGCGGATAGGCGCACAGCAGCGCCAGCATCGCGCCGCGCGGCAGCAGCGAGCCGCCCGCGGCCGGACGCGGCAGATCGTCGCTGGCGAACCTGGGCCAGGCATACAGGATGGCCAGCGCCGAACAGGCCGCCAGCGCCAGCCAGGCATCCTGCAGCCGGCTAGCGCCGAAGGCCGGCACCACGAAGCCGGAAAACACGGCGCCCACGCCGATGCCGGCGAACACCATGCCGACAGCGCGGCCCCGCATCGCGGCCGGCACCCGTCCCAGCACATGCGGCGCAGCCAGGATGATCAGCACGCCGCCGGCGGCGCCGGCCAGGCAGCGCCACAGCCACAGCCAGGGCAGCGCCGGCTGCGGCGCGCAGCCCAGCAGGCTCAAGAGCAGCGCCAGCATCGCGCCGCGTATCACCCTTGACCCGCCCAGCCTTACCGCCAGCGGATGGGCGGCCAGCGCGCCCAGCAGATAGCCGATCAGGTTGGCTGCCGCCAGTTGCGCCGCGCCGCTGGCGCTGGCCCAGCCGCCGTCTATCATCAGCGGCAGCAGCGGCACATAGGAAAAACGGCCTATGCCTATGCCGACCATATTGGCCAGCAGGCCCGACAGCGCCAACGGCGCCCAGCCGGCCCATGAAGCTTTGATCATGAAGAAATGTCCCCGCTTGTTGTACTTGTTGTACTTGTTGTGCTTGCCATTTTTGAAGCACGGCATGATGGCATGAACCGGCCGCCCCTGCATGCGGGGCCGCGCCTGTCCATGCTCATCGCCTGGGCCAGTCGGCCACCATGCGCCGCCGCATTGCCTCGTCCGGCATCGCGCCCATGCCGGCGGCCACATTCTCGCGCATGTGCTGCGGCCGGCTGGTGCCGGGGATGGCGCAGGTCACGGCCGGATGGCAGACCACATACTTCAGCAGCACCTGCGCCCAGCTGGCGCAACCGATATCGGCTGCCCATGCCGGCAGCGGCGCGCCGGCCAGCGAGCGCAGCAGGCCGCCGCCGCCAAACGGCTGGTTGACCAGCACCGCGATGCCGCGTTCCGCCGCCAGCGGCAATAGCCTGGCTTCGGCGGCGCGATCGTCCAGCGAATAGTTCAGCTGCACGAAATCGAGCTTCTCGGCGCGCATGATGGCTTCCAGTTCATCGAATGCGCTGACGGTGTAATGGGTGATGCCCAGGTATTTGATGCGCCCCGCTTCCTTCCATGCGCGCAGGGTCTTCAGATGGGTGCGCCAGTCCAGCAGATTATGGATCTGCATCAGCTCGATGCGCGGATGCTGCAGCAGGCGCATCGACTCTTCCATCTGGCGCACGCCGGCGTCGCCGCCGCGGGTCCAGACCTTGGTCGCGACGAAGGCCCGCTCGTGCGCATGCAGGCGGCTCAGCAGGTCGCCGGTCACGGCTTCCGAGCGGCCGTACATGGGCGAGCTGTCGACCACCGAGCCACCGGCATCGAACAGGACCTGCAGCACCTCGGCCAGCCGCTGCCGGTCCGCTTCGGCGCTGCCAACATCGAAGGTCTGCCAGGTGCCGCAGCCGATGATGCCCAACAGCTCGCCGCTGGACGGTATGGGACGGGTCTGCATCTTGTCTTCCTTTCTGGTTGACGCGGCCCGGGATGGCAAGGGGCCGATGGCCAGGGCGGCGGTGGCGCCCGCCGCCAGGCGCAGAAAGCGGGCACGGCTCATGCCGGATTCATGCGGTCGGTTTTTCATCTGGACTCCTGGTGGCGGGCGGAATGACCGCGCCGGGTTCGATGGCTGCCTGTTCGATGCCGGCCGCGGCCAGTCGTTCCTGCCGGCGCGCCAGCCAGGCCGACAGCGCGGCCCAGCCGGCGCTGGGCGCCAGCCATAGCAGCGCCACGCCGCCGAATCCGATGCCGGCCGATGCGGCCAGGGCCGCCAGCCAGCCGCTGAGCGCATCGCCGCCGCGGTAGACCACGGTCTCGATCACGCTCTTGGCCTTGTACTTGGCTTCCCGGCTCAGCACCGTAAACAGCACTTCGCGCGCCGGCCGCGACAAGGCATAGTCAACCGCCCGCCGCAGGCTCTGCGCCGCCACCAGCACCGCCAGCGTCGGCCAGAACGCGATGGCCGCAAAGGCCGCCATGCCGGCCGCCGGCAACAGCAACAAGCCAGCCATCACGCCAAAGCGGCGCAGCAGCCGGCCGGTGACAGCCACCTGTAGCAGCAGCGACAGGCAGGACACCGCCAGGTCGGCGCTGGCGAACAGCCGGGTACGGGCAGCCGTATCGGCCAGGCTGGCAGCCACGATACGGCCCTGCTCGAAATACAGGAAAGTCGACGCGAAGCTGTGCAGCAGCAGATAGGCCACGATGCCGCGCAGGTAAGGATCGCGCACGATCAGCCTGGCGCCGGCCAGCACGTCGCCGCCCAGCGGCTGCCGGCGCCGCATTGCCTGGCCGCTGCCCGGCGCCATGCGCTGCAGCCATCGGCAGCATTGCAGCGCCAGCTCAAGCAACAGCGCGGCAAGCAGGGCTAGCCAAGACACGCCCACGCCGGACAGCAACGCAGCCATGGCAGGCCCGACCAATGCGCCGGCCGTACCGCCGGCGGCAATGAAGCCAAACAACCGTCGGCCCTGCTCGCTGCTGAAATGCTCGGCCAGCACGCTCCAGAAGATGCTGACCACGAACAGGTTGTAGACGCTGATCCAGACGAAGAACACCCGGGCCACTGCCAGCTCCTGCACGCCGAGCGCAAACAGCGCGCCGAAGCCGAGCATGTTCAGCGCAAAGAAGCGGTAGATGACGGCGACGAAGCGGCGCGGCGGCCAGCGCTGCGCCAGCAGGCCGAACACGGGCACCAGCAGCAGCATCACGATGAAGGCCGCGGTAAACAGCCATTGCAGCTGACCCGGGCCGCCGGCCAGGCCGAGCGCATCGCGCAAGGGCCGCAACAGGTAGTAGCCGCAGAGCAGGCAGAAGAAATAGGCAAAGCCCGCAAAGAGCGCGGCAGCTTCGCCGGGCCGCACTTCCACCAGCCGGCGCAGCAGTCGCAGCGGCATCGCGGAAGCTTGGCGGTCAGGGGGCGGGACTGCGGGCATGGCATGCATGATACCGGCGGCCCGGCGATGCCGCAGTCGACCTCATGCAGCACATATCGTCCCGGCCAAAGACAAAAGGCCACCGCCTGCCGCAGCGATTGCTGCGACAGGCGGCGGCCTGGCTACATCCGGTTGAACGCGGGCATGCGCCCGCGCTGCAACTGCGTTACCTGACTGCGGCGGCCGGCGCCAGCGCTTCATTGCGCTCGGCGGTCGAGGCGCGCTTTTCAGCCTTCAGGTCAGCCTTGGCTTCGCGCTTTTCCATCTTGGCCTGGCGCTTGGCTTCTGCCTTGCGCTCCTTGTATTCGGCCTTGGCTTCCGAGTCCGACTGGCGCTTCTGCACATACGGGTCGTTGGACTGGCCCGAGCTCTGGACCGCGGTCGCATTCACGGCATTGGGAGTGGACAAGGGGGCGCCGGTGCCGCGGGTAGGGGTGGTGGTTGCGCCGGTGCCGGTGGTCGGCGGGCCGACCGGGTTGGGCGCCTGGTTGGCTTGCGCCAGTACGGAAGCGGAACAGGCCATCATGGTGGCGGCAAGAATCAGGTTGCGTACGTTCTTCATCAGTGGGATTTCCTTATGTTGGTTACGGAAGGCCGCAGCAGTGCCGCGGCGTGCTGATCCGAAAAATACAAACGCGTTGATGCGTTCACCTTGAGGACGAACGATACGCAGTCAAGCCAGCGATGTCGGTGCGATAGCGAACACTTGGCGAATTAGCACGCCAGCACTGCGCGAACGCTGGCGATGCCAGACACCCGCGGCCCGGCACGGGCTTATAATCCGGCGATGCAAACCATAGACTTCCGCCTAGAGGGCGAATACGTCGAGCTCAATCAGCTCCTCAAGTTAAGCGGCCTGTGCGACAGCGGCGGCGCCGGCAAGATGATCGTTGCCAGCGGCGACGTGAAGGTCGACGGCAAGACCGAGTTGCGCAAGACCTGCAAGATACGCGCGGGCCAGGTCGTCACCCTGGCCGGCATCGTGATACGGGTGACAGGCTGACACAGGCAGGAAGCGGCCATGGCTGTCATCAGCGATCTGTTCGGCGCTTCATCTGGGCTTGAGCCGCTGGCCATTCCCGATGCCGACCTGCGCTTCATGCATGGCTTTTACCCACCCGGTGAATGCACCAGCCTGCTGGCGACCCTGCTGGAGGAAACCCCATGGCGACAGGAGCGCATCGAAGTGTGGGGCAAGGTCCATGACCAGCCGCGCCTGACCTCATGGCATGGCGATCCCGGCACCGACTACACCTACTCGGGCGTCACCCTGGCGACCTGCCCCTGGACGCCGCTGCTGTCGCGCCTGCGCAGCGATATCGAGGAAGCCACCGGCCACCGCTACAACAGCGTGCTGCTCAATCTCTACCGCGACCAGCATGATGGCGTTGGCTGGCATAGCGACAATGAACGCGAGCTGGGGCGCATGCCCGTGATCGCTTCCCTGAGCCTGGGCGAGACGCGCAGCTTCCGCTTGCGGCACCGCGAGCGCAAACATGCGCCGGTCAGCATAGACCTTACCGACGGCAGCCTGCTGCTGATGGCCGGCGCCACCCAGCGCAACTGGCAGCACGCGATCCCGAAGGAGCGGCGTGAAAAGGGGCCGCGCATCAATCTCACCTTCCGCCAGATCGCACAATCGGCGCGCGGTGATTAGAGCGGATTCGGCCTGACTGGCTCAGTCGGGGCCGAGCCGCATTGCCCCTGGAACAAGGCGCGACGACGAGTCGTAGCGGGGCTACGGCGAGGAGTCGCAACGCCGTGCCAGGGGCAATACGGCCGGCATCGGCGAGCTAAGTCAGGCCGAATCTGCTCTAAAATAGCCGCCCGCCACCATTCCTTTTCGAAAGGCTCATACCCATGCATCTGTCCCGCTTTCCGCGCGTCACCCTGTCCCACGCGCCCACGCCGCTTGAACCCCTGACCCGCCTGTCGCAGCATCTGGGCGGCCCCACCATCTACATCAAGCGCGACGACTGCACCGGCCTTGCCAGCGGCGGCAACAAGACCCGCAAGCTCGAGTTCCTGGTGGGCGATGCGCTGGCGCAGGGCGCGACCCATCTCGTGACGCAGGGCGCAACCCAGTCCAACCACGTGCGCCAGACCGCGGCCGCAGCCGCGAAATTCGGCCTCAAATGCACCGCCCTGCTGGAAAAGCGCGTCGCCGACGGCGCACCCGAGTACTACAACAATGGCAATGTGCTGCTCGACCGGATCTTCAACTGCACGCTGGAAACCCGCGATGCCGGCCTGGACATGAACAATGAACTCGTCGCCGTAGGCGAGCGCCTGCGCCAGCAGGGCGACAAGCCCTACCTGATTCCGGGCGGCGGCTCCAATGCGATCGGCGCGCTCGGCTACGTGGTCTGCGCGCAGGAATTGCTGGTGCAGGCCAACGAGCGCCAGTTGCGCCTCGACCATGTCGTGCATGCCACCGGCAGCTGCGGCACCCAGGCCGGCCTGGTGGTGGGCCTGCAGGGCATGAACAGCGGCATACCGGTGCTGGGCATCGGCGTGCGCGCGCCGCGCGAGAAGCAGGAAGCCAATGTGCATGCGCTGGCGCAGGCCACCTGGAACCATCTCGGCCTGCCCGGCCAGCTTGCCCGCGACACCGTGCAGGCCAACTGCGACTACGTCGGCGCGGGTTATGGCATACCGACGCCGGGCATGATCGAAGCGGTGCAGCTGATGGCACAGATGGAAGGCATCCTCCTCGACCCGGTGTACTCGGGCAAGGGCATGGCCGGCCTGATCGACCTGATCCGCCGCGGCCATTTCCGCAAGGACGAGAACATCGTGTTCGTCCATACCGGCGGCTCGGTCGGCCTGTTTGGCTATCGCGGGGTGTTTGCGCCGTGAGCCGCAGGATAGGCATTCTGGGCGGCATGGGCCCGCTGGCGACGGTGGACCTGATGACCAAGATCATCGTCAACACGCCGGCCGCACGCGACCAGGACCATGTGCCGGTGGTGGCCTGGAATGTGCCGCAGGTGCCGGACCGGCAGCGCGCGCTGGCCGGCGACGGACCGTCGCCCCTGCCTGCGATGCTGGAAGGCATAGCCCATCTGAACCGGGCCGGCGCCACCTGCATCGCGATTGCCTGCAATACGGCCCATCACTGGTATGACGCGCTGCAGGCGCAGAGCGCGGCGCCCATCCTGCATATCGCGCAGGTGACGCTGGAAGCGCTGCGCAGCGATATGCACGGCAGCGGCCCGGTCGGCCTGATCGCCACCCAGGGAACGCTGCAGGCCCGGCTGTACCAGGACCTGCTGGAGCCGGCCGGCATCGCCTGTATCACGCCCGACCACGAACAGATGGCTTCCCTCTTCGTTCCGGGCTGCTATGCGGTCAAGCGCGGCGAGCTCGATGCCGGCGGCCGCATGCTGCAGACCATGGGGGAAGCACTGGTGGCGGCTGGCGCTGCCAGGCTGGTGCTGGCCTGCACCGAAGTGCCGGTTGGCCTGGAGCGCATTCTTTCCCCGCTGCTGCCGCTGTGCATCGACCCGACGCTGGCGCTGGCGCAGGCCTGCATTGCGCACTGGCATGAACAGCCCTAGCCGCCTTTGCTGTGTGGCGTGCCGTACAGTCCGATCGCGCTTGCCCGACTACACTGCGGCAATAGCTGGCCTTACTGGAGACAGATCATGAAATGGGAAGGCAATCGCGAGAGCGACAATGTGGAAGACCGCCGCGGCGGCGGGGGCGGTGGTTTTGGTGTCGGCGGCGCTTCGGTCGGCATCGGCACCGTCGTGATCGCGCTGGTGGCTTCCTACTTTTTCGGGGTCAGCCCGGGCACGGTGATCAATGTGCTCAACGGCGCCGGCCCCGGCCCGGAAGCCACCCAGGGCCCCGCCAAGGCGCCGCCGGCGGACGACCGGGAAGCCCGTTTCGTCTCCACCGTGCTGGCCGATACCGAGGACACCTGGACGACTATCTTCCAGAAGGCCGGGCAGACGTATGCAAAGCCGCGGCTGGTGCTCTTCACCGGCCGCACCCAGACCGCGTGCGGCACCGGCCAGACTGCGTCCGGCCCGTTTTATTGCCCTGGCGACCGCAAGATCTATATCGACCTCTCCTTCTACCGGACCATGCAGCAGCGATTCGGCGTCAGCGGCGAATTCGCGCAGGCTTATGTGATCGCGCATGAGGTGGGCCACCATGTGCAGAACCTGATGGGTATCATGGACAAGGTTGACCAGTTGCGCCGCAATGCGTCGCAGACCCAGGCCAATGCGCTGTCGGTGCGGGTCGAACTGCAGGCCGACTGCTTTGCCGGCGTGTGGGCCAAGAATGCCGACAAGGCGCGCAGCATCCTTGAAAGCGGCGACGTCGAGTCGGCCCTCAACGCCGCCACCGCCATCGGCGACGACGCCCTGCAGAAGCAGGCGCAGGGCTATGTGGTGCCCGACTCCTTCACCCACGGCAGTTCGGCCCAGCGGGTACGCTGGTTCAGACGCGGGCTGGAAAGCGGCCAGGTCAGTGCGTGCAATACCTTCGATGCCCGTACGCTCTGAATTTCATCAGCATCGGATGGCGGCCCGGCATGGCTCCATTAACCATCTCCTAACAGCAGGGCAATAGGCAGCGCTTTACCTATATCAACTGATCATCGAAAAAATCTGCACACCCGCTGTAGCAGTACGGATATCATATTTGCAACCGTCATCCTCAGCATGACGGTTTCTTTTGCCGTACCTCATGGAGACAGATATGGACGATGTCGTTATTGTTGCAGCATTGAGAACAGCGGTCGGCAAATTCGGCGGCACGCTATCCAAGATTCCCGCCGCCGACATGGGCGCCAGCGTCATCAAGGCGCTGCTCGAGCAGACCGGCGTGGACCCCGCTGCCATCAGCGAAGTGATCATGGGCCAGGTGCTGACCGCCGGCGTGGGCCAGAATCCAGCCCGACAGGCGGTCATCAAGGCCGGCCTTCCCGACGCCATCCCCGGCTTTACCATCAACAAGGTCTGCGGCAGCGGCCTGAAGGCCACCCACCTGGCGACCCAGGCGATACGCTGCGGCGACGCCGACATCATCATCGCCGGCGGCCAGGAAAACATGAGCGCATCGCCGCATGTGCTCAACAATTCCCGCGAAGGCTTCCGCATGGGCGACGCCAAGCTGGTAGACACCATGATCGTGGACGGCCTGTGGGACGTCTATAACCAGTACCACATGGGCGTCACAGCCGAGAACGTGGCGAAGAAATACGAAGTCTCGCGCCAGGACCAGGACGCGTTCGCGATGGCCTCGCAGAACAAGGCCGAAGCCGCCCAGAAAGCCGGCCGCTTCAAGGACGAGATCGTGCCGCTGCAGATCGCGCAGAAGAAAGGCGCGATCACCTTCGACACCGACGAGTATCCCAAGCATGGCACCACGCTGGAATCGCTGGCCGCGCTGCGCCCGGCCTTCAACAAGGAAGGCACCGTCACCGCCGGCAATGCCTCCGGCCTGAACGACGGCGCCGCCGCGGTGATGATGATGTCGGCCCGGCGGGCGGAGCAGCTGGGCCTGACGCCGCTGGCACGCATCAAGGCCTATTCCTCGGCCGGCCTCGACCCCAGCATCATGGGCATGGGCCCGGTGTCAGCCACCAAGCTGTGCCTGCAGAAGGCCGGCTGGACCCATGAAGACCTGGACCTGATGGAAATCAACGAAGCCTTTGCCGCCCAGGCCATCGCGGTCAATCGCCAGATGGGCTGGGACACCAGCAAGATCAACGTCAATGGCGGCGCAATCGCGCTGGGCCATCCGATCGGCGCTTCCGGCTGCCGCATCCTGGTATCGCTGCTGCATGAAATGGTCAGGCGCGATGCCAAGCGCGGGCTGGCCAGCCTGTGCATCGGCGGCGGCATGGGCGTAGCACTGGCGGTCGAGCGCTGAGACGCGGCGGCAACCTCAACTTTTTGGTTCGTCATTCAAGACAGGAGCAGACATGGCTAGGATTGCATTGATTACGGGCGGCATGGGCGGCCTCGGCGAAGCGGTGTGCGTGAAGATGGCGGCGCTCGGCTACCAGGTGGTGACAACCTACTCGCCGGGCAACACCAAGTCCGCCGAATGGTTGTCCAGCATGGAACAGCAGGGCTACAAGTTCTATGCCTATCCATGCGACGTTGC
>NZ_JACYOX010000029.1 GCF_015352955.1 Noviherbaspirillum soli | reverse complement strand
GCATCCAGCCGCCCGTTCCTTGGGTGCCCCCAAGGAACTGCTACAACCATTCCGACGCTTGTCGTACAAGACCGTCGGAATTACTACACAACCGAACTGACGGAATAATACAAGGGTGCAATACCCGAAGGGCATTGCACCGAGGCGTTTGCGAGGATGCTCTTTGCGGCCGGCTTGCATGGCCGACTCACGCGGGGCCGGCGGCAAAGCCAGCCCGCACGCAACTTCAGCCCTGCGTCAGCGCGCCATCCTTCAGGCGCCACAGTCCGTGCGGGTTGGCGTCGCGCAGCGCTTCCGGCAGCCACTCCTCGGGCAGGTTCTGGTAGCACACCGGGCGCAGGAAGCGGTTGATCGCGGTGCCGCCCACCGACGTGCTGCGGCTGTCGGAAGTGGACGGGAACGGGCCGCCATGGACCATTGCATTGCATACTTCCACGCCGGTCGGGAAGCCATTGACCAGCACCCGGCCCGCCTTCAGCTCCAGCAGCGACAGCAGGCGCTGCGCCAGCGCCGCATCGGCAGCGCGGTCGGCATGCAGGGTCGCCGTCAGCTGCCCTTCCATGCTGGCCGCAATCCGCATCAGCTCCGCTTCGTCCTGGCACAGCACCAGCACCGACGACGGGCCGAACACTTCATTCTGGATCGCATGATCGGCCAGGAAAGCCGCGCCCGTGGTCTCGAACACGACCGGCATTGCCTGGTGCGGCAGGCTCCCTTCGACGCCGCAGCCGAGCTGGCGCACGCCTTCGGCCGCCTGCAGGCCGGCCACGCCGCGCTCATAGGCGGCATGGATCTGCGATGTCAGCATGGTGGCCGCGGCGCGGCTCCTGATCTCTTCCGCCACGGCGGCCTTCCAGGCGTCGGTGTCGGCGCCGGGCAGCGCCAGCACCAGGCCGGGATTGGTGCACAGCTGGCCCACGCCCATGGTCAGGGAATTGACATACTCCACCGCCAGCTGCGGCGCACGCGCAGCGAGCGCGCCAGGCAGCAGGAATACCGGGTTGATGCTGCTCATTTCGGCATAGACCGGGATCGGCTCGGGCCGGCTGCTGGCCACGTTCACCAGCGCCAGGCCGCCGGCGCGCGAGCCGGTGAAGCCCACCGCCTTGATTGCCGGATGGCTGACCAGCGCGGTGCCGATCTGGTTGCCGGCGCCCACCAGCAGGGAAAACACGCCTTCATGCAGCCCGCAGCGCGCCACTGCGCGCTGCACGGCGCGGCCGGCCAGCTCGGACGTGCCCAGGTGCGCCGAATGCGCCTTGACCACCACCGGGCAGCCGGCCGCCAGCGCCGAGG
The DNA here is from genome assembly GCF_015352955.1 of Noviherbaspirillum soli. Taxonomy (GTDB): domain Bacteria; phylum Pseudomonadota; class Gammaproteobacteria; order Burkholderiales; family Burkholderiaceae_D; genus Noviherbaspirillum_A; species Noviherbaspirillum_A soli. The sequence continues at coordinate 73,342 of NZ_JACYOX010000029.1, read as the reverse complement.
CGGTGTCGCCGCCGGCCACCGAGAAGGCCAGCGGGAAATTGGAGGCGCCGAACACGGCGACCGGGCCCAGCGCCACCATGCGCATGCGCAGGTCGGGGCGGGCATCGCTGGCGCTGTCGAGCGTGGCATTGAGCCAGTGGCCGCGGCGCACCACGTCGGCAAACATGCGCAGCTGCTTGCAGGTGCGGGCGCGCTCGCCTTCCAGGCGCGGCCGCGGCAGCGCGGTTTCCTGCATGGCGCGCAGGATCAGCTCGTCGCCCAGCGCTTCGATCTCTTCGGCCACCGCGTCAAGGAAGCCGGCGCGCTGCTGCGGGCCGGTATTGCGGTAGCTGTCGAAGGCGTCGCGGGCCAGCGCGCAGGCGCGCTCGACGTCCTGCTCGTTGCCGCCATGGAAAGGCGGTTCCAGCGCTTCATTGGTAGCGGGATTCATGCAGCGGAGGACGGCCTCGCTGCCCCTGACGGCGCTGCCGCCGATGAGCATTTCACCTGTGATGGTCATGGGATGTTCCTGGATGTTCTTGATGTGTTGCCGCCGGAAGCTTTTCCGCCGGCGGCACGGGAGAGGCGAGGAAATGCCGGAAGCCCGCGCCTGGCGCGCGGGCCGGGGATCAGCGGCCGTTGGCGGCGCGCCAGGCGGCGAAGTCGACGCGGGTCTGCTCGTCGGTGGCCGGGTACAGGCCGATGATGCCGCGGCCCTTCTTCACTTCCTCCATCACGAAGTCCTCGAAGGCCGTCATCTCCACCGCTTCGTCGGCAATCTCGTCGGCGATCGCCGCCGGGATCACGATCACGCCTTCGCGGTCGCCCACCACCACGTCGCCCGGCCATACCGGCACGTCGCCGCAGCCGATCGGCACGTTGATGTCCAGCGCCTGGTGCAGCGTCAGGTTGGTCGGCGCCGACGGCCGGTTGTGGTAGGCCGGCATGGCCAGCTCGGCGATCTCGGGCGAGTCGCGGAAGCCGCCGTCGGTCACCACGCCAGCCGCGCCGCGCACCATCAGCCGGGTGACCAGGATAGCGCCGGCCGAGGCCGCGCGCGCATTCTTCCGGCTGTCGATCATCAGCACCGCGCCCGGCGGGCACTGCTCCACCGCCACCCGCTGCGGATGGTCGCGGTTCTGGAACACCGTGATCGGGTTCAGGTCTTCGCGCGCCGGGATGTAGCGCAGCGTGAAGGCCTCGCCCACCATGTTTGCGCCGTTCGGGTTCAACGGACGCACGTCCTGGATGAACTGGTTCTTCAGGCCGCGCTTGTACAGCGCGGTGCACAGGGTTGCGGTGCTGACGGTCTTCAGCCTGGCGCGGGTTTGCTCGTTCATGGTCATGCTGTCTCCTGGATGGGTTCGGATCAGAAAATGTCGGGTTCACGCACCGGCGCGCCAAAGTCGGTGCGCAGGAAATCAAAGTCGCAGCCGGTATCGGCCTGGCCGATATGGCGCGAGAACATCCAGCCGTAGCCGCGCTCGAAGTGGACCTCGCGCGGCGTCCATGCCGCCTGGCGCCGGGCCAGTTCCTCGTCCGGCACTTCCATGCGGATGCTGCGCTCGTCGATGTCGACCGTGACCAGGTCGCCGGTCTTGAGCAGCGCCAGCGGCCCGCCCACATGCGACTCCGGCGACACATGCAGGATGCAGGCGCCATAGCTGGTGCCGCTCATGCGGGCATCCGACAGCCGCAGCATGTCGCGCACGCCCTGTTTCACCAGCCTGACCGGGATCGGCAGCATGCCCCATTCCGGCATGCCGGGGCCGCCCTGCGGGCCGGCATTGCGCAGCACCAGGATGTGGTTCTCGGTCACGTCCAGGTTCTCGTCCTCGACCGCGGCCTTCATCTCCGGATAGCTGTCGAACACCAGCGCCGGGCCGGTGTGCTTGTAGAACTTGGGCGCGCAGGCGCTGGGCTTGATCACGCAGCCGTTGGGCGCGAGATTGCCCTTCAGGACCGCCAGCGCGCCTTCATGGTAGAGCGCGGTGGCCTCGGTGCGGATCACGTCGTCGTTATAGACTTCAGCGCCCTCGATGTTCTGGCCCACGGTCTTGCCGGTGACGGTCAGCGCGTCGGTGTCGAGCTTGGCGCGGATGCGGTTCATCAGCGCCGGCAGGCCGCCGGCATAGTAGAAGTCTTCCATCAGGTAGGTGTCGCCATTGGGCCGGATGTTGGCGATCACGGGCGTGGTGCGGCTGGCCTTCTCGAAGTCGTCCAGGCCGATGTCGAAGCCGGCGCGGCGGCCCATGGCGATCAGGTGGATCACCGCATTGGTGGAGCAGCCCATGGCCATGGCCACCGTGATCGCGTTCTCGAAGGAAGCACGCGACAGCATGCGCCTGGGCGTCAGGTCTTCCCACACCATCTCGACGATGCGGCGGCCGCATTCGGCGGACATGCGGACGTGGTTGGCGTCGGGCGCCGGGATCGACGACGAACCCGGCGGCGCCATGCCGATCGATTCGGCGATCGCGGTCATGGTGCTGGCCGTGCCCATGGTCATGCAGGTGCCGTGGCTGCGGGCGATGCCGGCCTCGACTTCCACCCATTCCTCCTCGCTGATATTGCCGGCGCGGCGCTCGTCCCAGAACTTCCAGGCATCCGAGCCGGAGCCGAGCACCTTGCCCTTCCAGTTGCCGCGCAACATCGGGCCGGCGGGCAGGTAGATCGCCGGATAGCCGGCCGACAGCGCGCCCATGATCAGGCCCGGCGTGGTCTTGTCGCAGCCGCCCATCAGCACCACGCCGTCGACCGGATGCGAGCGCAGCAGCTCCTCGGCTTCCATGGCCAGCATGTTGCGGTACATCATGGTGGTCGGCTTGACGAAGTTCTCCGACAGCGAGATGGCGGGCAGTTCCAGCGGCAGGCCGCCGGCCTGCAGCACGCCGCGCTTGACGTCCTCGACGCGCTGCTTGAAGTGGGCATGGCAGGGGTTGATGTCGGACCAGGTGTTCAGGATGGCGATGACGGGCTTGCCTTCCCAGTCGCCGGGCGCATAGCCCATCTGCATGATGCGGGAACGGTGGCCGAAGGAGCGCAGGTCGTCCGGGGCGAACCAGCGGGCGCTGCGCAGGGTTTCGGGAGTTTTTCTGGGATGGGTCATGGCGGGTCCGGTGTATGGCATGTGGTCCGAAGAAACCTGCATAGCCTGCTGATGAATGGTGAATAAATTAAAACACTAAAATATTAGTGCGTCAAGCTGGTTGCGGCGGCGCCGCTCTGGTTTAATACGTTCTGTCGCGCATTGCCGCTCCCAGACCAACAGATGAACGCTCAAATCACGCCTTTCCGCCTGGAGAAGTCCCGCCACGCCGCGCCGCAGGTTTTTGAATACCTGCGTGAACAGATCATGTCGCTCGCCCTGGCGCCAGGCACGGTGCTTTCACGGGCCGACCTGGTGGACCAGTTCGGCGTGAGCCAGACGCCGATCCGCGATGCGCTGATGCGCCTGGCCGAGGAAGGCCTGGTCGACATCTATCCGCAGCATGCCACCGTGGTCTGCGCTATCAATATCGCCCTGGCCAGGCAGGCCCATTTCCTGCGCCGCTCGGTGGAACTGGAAGTGGTGCATACCCTGGCCAGCCTGGCCGACGACAGCCGCGCAGCGCTGGTGGCGCGGCTGGAAGCCGTGCTGGCGCGCCAGACCGCGATGCTTGGCCTGGCGGACTACATGGAATTCTCGGCCCAGGACCAGCGCTTTCACCGGGAAATGTACGAAGCCGCCGCCGTGCCCGACCTGTGGCCGCTGATACGCCGGCAGAGCGGCCACCTGGACCGGCTGCGGCGCCTGCACCTGCCGATCGCCGGCAAGGCCGAGGCCATCCTGGCCGACCACCGCACCATCCTCGAGGCCATCGCCGTGGGCGATCCGGCGCGGGCGCAGGACATGCTGCGTTCCCATCTGTCGGGCACCCTGGCCAACATCGACGAGATACGAGCGCGCTATCCGGAATATTTCGACAAGGGCACGATCACGGCCTGAACCCGGCCGCAAGCAACCAGCAGGGTGCGATCCCGAAGGGCATTGCACCGCAGTTGGTGAAGAGCGGCAAAGGTTGCGCCGCGACATGGCGAGCGGCCCGGCGGAATGCCCCTTCGGGGTATTCCGCCCTACGGCGGATGCTGAACCCGGCCGCAAGCAACCAGTAGGGTGCAATCCCCGAAGGGAATTGCACCGCGGTCGGTGAAGAGCGGCAAAGGTTGCGCCGCGACATGGCGAGCGGCCTGGCGGAATGCCCCTTCGGGGTATTCCGCCCTACGGCGGATGCTGAACCGGCCGCAGGCAACCGGTAGGGTGCAATCCCCGAAGGGAATTGCACCGCGGTCGGTGATGAACGGTAAAGGTTGCGCCGCGCCATGGGGCGCGGCCCGGTGGAATGCCGCACTTTTCCCGCCGCATGAAGGCAGATCAAGGTCCACTGGATTTTCTTCCTTGCGCACGCCTGCGTTTTGCCTATAACGATTCAGTGCCACCCGTTTCGAGCAGCGCACTTCCAGGGCGGCGGGAAAGGAAGGTCATGGGCAAATACCTGCTGGAGGCCGACTATGTCGGCCCGGGCATCGCCGGTCTGATCAGGGAAGGCGGCAGCCGGCGCCGCGCCGCTGTCGCCGAACTCTTCAAGTCCATGGGCGGCTCGCTGGAAGCCTTCTACTACGCCTTCGGCGAGCATGACGTGCTGACCATAGGCGAACTGCCTGACGATGCGACGGCGATGGCGCTGGCACTCCAGATCAATGCGTCCGGCGCCGCGTCATGCCGGGTTACGGTGCTGGTGATGCCGGAAGCGCTGGACCAGTCGGTCCGTAAAACCGGCCGCTACCGCGCGCCGGGCGCCGATGCCGAACAGGCCGAGCTTGCGAAGTGGGATGCCGAAGGCGGCCATCCGGCGCCCGGGGACGCGTCCGGCGACGTCCTCTGATCATTCAGGGACCCTGCCCGGCCGGAACTTCGGCCCGGCCGTGCAACTCCAATTCCCTGTCGCCCAGGCAGGGATGCGGGCAGATGAGGAAGGAAGCGTCGCGCCTGCAGGCAGGCGCGACGCGGGCTGGCCATGAAGATTGCACAGGTTTCGCCGCTCTTTGAAAGCGTCCCGCCCAAGGCATATGGCGGTACGGAAAGGGTCGTGTCCTATCTCACCGAAGAACTGGTCGACATGGGCTGCGATGTGACCCTGTTCGCCAGCGCCGATTCCACCACCCGCGCCAGGCTGATTCCCGCCACCGGCGCCAGCCTGCGCGCCACCGGACAGAATGCCGCCGCGCTGGCCTGCCACACGCTGCAGCTGGGCATGCTGGCCAGCATGGCGCGCAGCTTCGACGTCATCCACTTCCATACCGACTACCTGCAGTTCCCGATGGCGCGCGGCCTTGCCACCGCGCATGTCAGCACGCTGCATGGCAGGCTGGATTTGCCCGAGCTGGTCCCGCTGTACCGGCACTTCCTCGACATGCCGGTGGTGTCGATCTCCAACAGCCAGCGCACGCCGCTGCCCTGGATCAACTGGCAGGGCACCGTGTACCACGGCCTGCCGCCCGACCTGTACGACTTCAACCCGGCGCCGAACAACACCCTGCTCTTCCTCGGCCGCATCTCGCCCGAGAAGCGGCCGGACCGCGCCATCGAGATCGCCGTGCGCAGCGGCATGCCGCTGACCATTGCGGCCAAGGTGGACCCGGCCGACAGCGACTACTTCGCCGCCCGCATCGCGCCGCTGCTGCGGCACCCGCTGGTGCATTTCATCGGCGAGGTCGGGGAAGCCGGGAAGCGTCGCCTGCTGGGCAGCGCCCGTGCGCTGCTGATGCCGATCGACTGGCCCGAACCATTCGGCCTGGTGATGATCGAAGCCTTCGCCTGCGGCACGCCGGTGATTGCATACCGCCACGGCTCGGTGCCCGAGATCGTGGCCGACGGCGTGACCGGCTTCATCGTGGACAACCAGGAACAGGCGGTGCAGGCCGTGGCGCGCCTGGCCGGCCTGGACCGGCAACGCTGCCGCCAGGCCTTCCTGCAGCGCTTCACCGCCCGCCACATGGCGCAGGCCTACCTGCAGTTGTATGGACGGTTGCGCGAGCAGGCGCTGCACAAGCGCGCCGCGCACCCTTCCCGCCCGGCGGGCGCTGCCCGGGCGGCGGCAATGCACCAGGAGCATCATGGCTGACCGAATCCGACTGGGCGAAGAGTGGTACATCCTCGCCGCCTCCTCGCCACCCGATGAACGCCGGCGCGTCCTGAAGGAAGGCAAGGTGTTCGCCACCTTCAACCGCTTCGGCGACATACATCCGATCGGCCTGCACGAGGACGGCATCTATCACGGCGACACCCGTTTCCTGTCGCACCAGGAACTGCGCATCAATGGCGTTCGGCCGATGTTCCTGAACTCCACCGTGCGCGACGACAATGGCCAGATGGTGGTGGAGCTGATGAACCCGGACCTGAATGTCGGCACCGGCGACCTGATCCAGAAAGGCCTGCTGCATGTGTTCCGCGCCAAGCTGCTCTGGAACGACACGCTGCACGAACATATCCGCATCGCCAACTACGGCCTGGAGCCGGTCTGCGTGACGCTGTCGCTGGACATGGATGCCGACTACGCCGACATCTTCGAGATCCGGGGCTTCGAGCGCAAGCGCCGCGGCGCCATGCTCGCGCCGGAACTGGCGGCCTCCGAACTGACGCTGGGCTACCGCGGGCTGGACCAGGTGGTGCGCCGCACCCGCATCCGCTTCGATCCGGCGCCCGACACGCTGACCGCAGGGCACGCCGAGTTCCGGCTGTCGCTGGCGCCCAAGGAGGACGCGCATGTCTACCTGGCGGTGGCCTGCGAGCCGGACGCGGCGGCCGCGCCGGCCCCGGAGGACTACCTGTCGGCCTACACCCGCATGAACGGCGCGCTGGACGCCCGCATGCATGACCTGTGCCGCATCGTCACCTCCAATGCGCTGTTCAACAAGTGGATAGACCGCTCCACCGCCGACCTGGTGATGCTGTCGACCGCGCTGCCCGGGGGCCGCTATCCCTATGCCGGCCTGCCCTGGTATGCCACCACCTTCGGGCGCGACGGCATCATCACCGCGCGCCAGCTGCTATGGCTGGACCCCGGCCTGGCCAGGGGCGTGCTGGCGGTGCTGGCCGACACCCAGGCCGCCAGCCAGGACCCGGCGCGCGACGCCGAGCCCGGCAAGATCCTGCACGAGGCGCGGCTGGGCGAACTGGCGGCGCTGGATGAAGTCCCGTTCCGGCGCTATTACGGCACGGTGGACGCCACGCCGCTGTTCGTCGGCCTGGCCGGCGCCTATTTCGAGCGCACCGGCGACCTCGACTTCATCCGCGGCATCTGGGGCAACATCGAGCGCGCGCTGAGCTGGATAGACCAGTACGGCGACCGCGACGGCGACGGCTTCGTCGAATATGCGCGCCGCACCGATGTCGGCCTGACCCAGCAGGGCTGGAAGGATTCGCACGATTCGGTGTTCCACGAGGACGGCCGGCTGGCCGAGGCGCCGATCGCGCTGTGCGAGGTCCAGGGCTATGTGTACGAGGCGAAACTGCAGGCGGCCCGGCTGGCCGACTGCCTGGGCAAGCAGGCGATGGCGGTGGAACTGCGGCGGTCCGCCGAACGGCTGAAGCAGCGCTTCAACGAAGCATTCTGGTGCGAGCGCATTGGCAGCTATGCGCTGGCCCTGGACGGCCACAAGCGCCAGTGCGCGGTGCCCTCCTCCAATGCCGGGCATACGCTGTGGAGCGGTATCGCGCTGCCGCACCATGCCGAGCGCATCGCGGCGCAACTGCTCTCCGACGAATTCTTCTGCGGCTGGGGCGTGCGCACCCTGGGCTGCGGCGCGGTGCGGTACAACCCTATGGCCTATCACAACGGCTCGGTCTGGCCGCATGACAACGCCATCATCGCCGAGGGCATGGCGCGCTACGGCAATACCGCCGGCGCGATGAAGATCTTCGAAGCGCTGTTCGACGTCAGCATGACCATGGACCAGCACCGGATGCCGGAGCTGTTCTGCGGCTTTGCGAGAAGGCCGGACGAAGGGCCGACGCTGTACCCGGTCGCCTGCTCGCCGCAGGCCTGGGCCGCCGGCAGCGTGTTCTCCCTGCTGCATGCCTGCCTGGGCCTGTCGTTCTCGCCGGACAAGCCGGAGATCCGCCTGCGCAATCCGCGCCTTCCGCCCTTCGTCGAGCAGATCGAGATCCACGCGCTGTCGATCTGCGGCAGCACCGTCGATCTGCTGCTGCAGCGTTACCCGAACAATGTCGGCGTCAACATCCTGCGCAAGGATGGGCCGGTGGAAGTGGTGGTGGTGGCATGACGGCCGGCGTGGCCGGATGGATGGATGGATGGATGGATTTCAAGGGGAGAAGCAACATGGATGCGAGACTGGATGAACTGGAACGGCTGCTGGCGGAACTGACCGACCTGGGCGCGGCGGCGGAGGAGCGCGGCATCATCGCCGCGCCGCCGGTGGAAGGGCTGGCGCAGCGGGCGCGCGATCTGGGCGTGGCGGTGCCGCCGGGCGCGGGCCTGGATGCATTGCGCGACGCGGTGGAGGCGGCCTGCGCACAACAGGGAAACGGAGCGGGCCATCGGGTAGCGCGCGAGATCCTGGGCAACGAGCGCGGCGTGCCGGGCGAAGGGCCCTGACTGCCGCGCCGCCGGTTTTGCGGTGGCTGCAAGACCAACGTGGAGCGCCTGATGGCGGCGCTTCATTTCCGGATGGCGTCGCCAACCATCCGTGGACCAGCCAAGCCAGGCGGCTCCCTGATTCATTCGCTGGTCAATCCCGCCCTGGCCGCTACACGTCCATCCGCGTGATCTTGGTGCCTTCCAGCGTCAGATTGGCCATCAGTCCCGCATTGGTCATCACGAAGGCCGCGACCGGCGCGGTGACCGCGTTCACGTCGATCTGGCCATTGGCCCCGGCGCGCAGCACCGCCACCGAGGCGTCGGCGCCGACCGACCAGCCCTTGGCGTTGCGGAACTGGTCGAGGCTGTCCTGGGTCAGGAACAGGAACACGATGGCCTTGGACTGCGCGCCGATCTGCAGCCCCACCGATACCGATGCCAGGTTGTAGTAGCCCAGCACCGACCTGCCCGAACGCAGCACGCCCTCGCCATACTGGCCGCCCACGCCGAAGCCGGCCGCGATCACGGACGGGAAGATCAGCATGCCGCGCGACTTGGCAACCAGTTCGCGCGCGCCGGGCGTCATGCCGTACAGCCTGGCCAGCGTGTCGTTGGCGCCGGCATCGATCTTCTGGGTGCGCGGCTCATTGCCCTTGCCGGGCGTGGTGCTGGCAGTCGATACGGCGCCGCAGCCGCCCAGTGTCAGCACGCTGGCCGCGCCAGCCGTGACGGTGAAAAGGAATGCGCGTCGTTCCATGATGTTCTCCTCGATCAGTGGGGATAGTGATATCAGATGACAGCCGCAGGCCGGCATATTGAGCAGCATTAATGCCTTGCCGCATGAAACTACGAAATGTCCGTTAGCGATTAGGAACGCTTGCATAGAAACAATTGCATCCTTCCTTCAGGGCCACGCCACCCGCCGCCGCGCCCTTGATAAGCCGGCCGGGCGCCTGATATGGGGCGCAGGGCGCGCGGCGCTTGTCACGAATGACAAGGCCGTTACAATGTGCGTCTTTTTTGCCCGCGAGGGCATGGCAACCTTATCCGCGAGGCATGCTGATCATGAACTTCGATGTCGCCATCATAGGCGCCGGCCTGGCCGGCCTTTCCGTCGCGCTCAGTCTGGCGCAGGGCCGCAAGGTTGCCGTCATCTGCAAGGGCGGCCTGCCCGATGGCGCCAGCAACTGGGCGCAGGGCGGCATCGCCGCGGTGCTCGATTCCGGCGACAGCACCGCCAGCCACCTGGCCGACACGCTCGATGCCGGCGCCGGCCTGTGCGACGAGGCAATGACCCGCGATATCGTCGAACACGGCCGCGAGGCCATCGGCTGGCTGATCGAGCAGGGCGTGCCCTTCACCCGCGATGCCGGCGCCGAGCTGGGCTTTCACCTGACACGGGAAGGCGGCCACAGCGCGCGCCGCATCATCCATGCCGCCGACGCCACCGGCCATGCGGTGCAGGCCACGCTGGAGCAGAAGGTGCGCAGCCATCCCAACATCACCCTGCTGGAGCAGCATATCGCGGTGGACCTGATCCGCCTGCCGGATGCGCGCGGCCGCCAGCGCTGCGCCGGCCTGTATGCCCGCGATGCCGCCAGCGCCAAGGTGATCGCGATTGCCGCCAGCCACACCGTGCTGGCCACCGGCGGCGCCGGCAAGGTCTATCTCTACACCACCAATCCCGACAGCGCGACCGGCGACGGCATCGCGATGGCCTGGCGCGCCGGCTGCCGCGTGGCCAACATGGAGTTCATCCAGTTCCATCCGACCTGCCTGTACCACCCGTATGCCAAGTCCTTCCTGATCAGCGAGGCGCTGCGCGGCGAGGGCGGCCTGCTGAAGCTGCCGGCCGGCGCCGGCGCGGCCGCCGGGCAACGCTTCATGCCGGCGCATGACGAACGGGCCGAGCTGGCGCCGCGCGACATCGTGGCCCGCGCGATCGACTATGAAATGAAGAAGCGCGGCCTGGACCATGTGGACCTGGACATCAGCCACCAGAGCGCCGAATTCCTGCACGAGCATTTCCCCACCATCCTGGCGCGCTGCCTGGAGTTCGGCATCGACATCACGAAGCAGCCGATCCCGGTGGTGCCGGCGGCGCACTACACCTGCGGCGGCGTGGTGACCGACGGCGCCGGACGCACCGACCTGCCGGGCCTGTACGCGGTCGGCGAGACCGCCTGCACCGGGCTGCACGGCGCCAACCGGCTGGCCAGCAACTCGCTGCTGGAATGCGTGGTGCTGGGCCGGGCGGCGGCGCAGCACATCGCCGCCCAGGCGCCCGCCGCGCCGGCGCCGGTGCCGCAATGGGACGAAACCCGGGTCACCGATGCCGACGAGGAAGTGGTGATCGCGCAGAACTGGGACGAGCTGCGTCGCTGCATGTGGAATTTCGTCGGCATCGTGCGCACCACCAAGCGGCTGCGCCGCGCGCGCGAGCGCATCCGGCTGCTGAAGAGCGAGATCGACGAGTACTACGCCAGCTTTCGCGTCACGCCCGACCTGCTGGAGCTGCGCAACCTGGTGGATGTGGCCGCGCTGATCGTCGACAGCGCGCTGCAGCGCCATGAAAGCCGCGGCCTGCATTACAGCCTCGACTATCCGGACACCCTGCCCAAGGCCTTGCCCACCGTGCTCTCGCCAGCGGCATGAGCCCTGCCCTTTTACTGACTGACCTTTCGGATCCGCCATGCCCACTTCCGTGATCAAACCCGTTGAATTCGACGCCCCGGCACAGGGCGGCGCCTGCTCGACCGCCTCGGCCTGGGCCCGCGTGCCCGACAGCCCGACGCTGGAGGAGCGCGCCGCGCTCAAGGAGCGGGCGCGCCAGCTTCTCAGGGAGCGCGGCGCGGTGCTGGTGGCGCACTACTATGTCGACGCCGACCTGCAGGACCTGGCCGAGGAAACCGGCGGCTGCGTCTCCGATTCGCTGGAGATGGCGCGCTTCGGCCGCGACCATGCGGCGCAGACGCTGGTGGTGGCCGGCGTGCGCTTCATGGGCGAAACCTCGAAGATCCTGAGCCCGCACAAGACGGTGCTGATGCCCGACCTCGACGCCACCTGCTCGCTCGACCTGGGCTGCCCGGCCGACGACTTCGCCGCCTTCTGCGACGCCCATCCCGACCGCACCGTGGTGGTTTATGCCAACACCAGCGCCGCGGTGAAGGCGCGCGCCGACTGGATGGTGACTTCCTCGATCGGGCTGGACATCGTGGCCCACCTGCATGCCGAGGGAAAGAAGATCCTGTGGGCGCCGGATCGCCACCTGGGCGGCTACATCCAGCGCGAGACCGGCGCCGACATGCTGATGTGGCAGGGCTCCTGCCTGGTGCATGATGAATTCAAGGGCGTGGAGCTGGAGCTGCTGAAAGCCGCGCATCCGGCGGCGAAGGTGCTGGTGCATCCGGAGTCGCCGGCGGCGGTGGTGGCGCTGGCCGACATGGTCGGCTCCACCTCCCAGATGATCGCCGCCGCGCGCGACATGGATGCCGGGGAATTCATCGTCGCCACCGACAATGGCCTGTTGCACAAGATGCGGCTGGCCGCGCCCGGCAAGCGCTTCATCGAGGCGCCCACCGCCGGCAACAGCGCCACCTGCAAGAGCTGCGCCCATTGCCCGTGGATGGCGATGAATGGCTTGCGCAACCTGGTGCGGGTGCTGGAAGAAGGCGACAACGAGATCGTTGTCGATCCCGAGACCGGCCGCCTGGCCTATCGCTGCATCGACCGCATGCTGGCCTTTGCCGCCGCGAAGAAAGCCAATGTGCGGCCCGGGCCGGACCTGGCGCGGGAACAGGCGCTGTTTGCCGGCGTGGGGCCGGCATGAGCGGCCTGGTTAATGCGCATGCGCCGTTCGATGCCGCGCTGCAGGCGGCGTTCGAAGCCAATATCGCCGCCGCGCTGGCCGAGGATATCGGCAGCGGCGACCTGACCGGCCTTCTGGTGCCGGCCGGCCTCGAAGTCGAGGCCCGCGTCATCGTGCGCGAGGAAGCGGTGCTGTGCGGCGCGCCGTGGTTCGAGGGCGTGATGATGCGGGTCGATCCGCGCATCCGCATCCGCTGGCAGCATGCCGAAGGCGATCTCATGCAGGCCAGCGGCACGGTCTGCATGATCGCCGGCCCGGCCCGCGCTATCCTGACCGCAGAGCGCAGCGCGCTGAACTTCCTGCAGCTGCTGTCAGCCGTGGCCAGCGCCACCCGGCGCCATGTGCAGGCGGTGGAAGGCACCGCGGCCCGCATCCTCGACACCCGCAAGACCCTGCCCGGCCTGCGCCTGGCGCAGAAATATGCGGTGCGGGTGGGCGGCGGCGACAACCAGCGCCTGGCGCTGTATGACGGCATCCTGATCAAGGAAAACCATATCGCCGCGGCCGGCGGCGTGGCGGCCGCGCTGCGTGCCGCGCAGGCGCTGGGCAGCGGCGCGCCGGTGCAGATCGAGGTCGAGTCGCTGCACGAACTCAATGAGGCGCTCGATGCCGGCGCCACCTCCATCCTGCTGGACAACTTCAGCACCGCGCTGATGCGCGAGGCGGTGGCCATCAATGCCGGCCGGGCGCTGCTGGAAGCCTCGGGCGGCGTCAGCATGGCTACCCTGCGCGCGATCGCGGAAACCGGCGTGGACCGCATTTCGATCGGCGCGCTGACCAAGGATGTGCAGGCCACCGACTACTCGCTGAGAGTGGTCGGATAAAGGCGTCGATCCCGCCACGGCCCCGGCTTATCTACCGGCGGTCAATTTCCGGGATGGAGGCATGGTGTACTGCATTGATTGCAAGCAATCGACGCAAGGAAATCCCGTCCAAGCGGAAACAATGTGTCCCGAACTTTAGTAATGTTCGAAACACATGCGTTTATGTGCTTGCGTGCTCATGTGTCACGCAACGGATCGGATCGATGGCCCAATACAGTCTGCGCACCCTGCTTGCCTTCTTCGCCACCACGCTCGCTGTCGCGCTGACTGCCGTCCTGGTCGCCGTTATCCAGAATGCCGCCACCACCGACCTCAAGCAGGGCATAGGCGAGCGTCTGGCGCAGACTTCGGCGGAGCTGGCCGCCACGCTGGACCGGGCGATGTATGAGCGCTACCAGGACATTGCGCTGTATGCCGACAGCCTGTCCGACCTCGACCTGCTGGACCGTCCGACGGCGATCCGTGCCCATCTGGACGACCTGCTGCATGCCCGCGAAGGCTATGCCTGGATCGGCTATGCCAGCCAGACGGGCACGGTGGTGGCCGCCACCGGCGCGCTGCTGGAAGGCCAGGACGTGACCAGGCGGCCCTGGTTCGGCGAAGCCTCGAAAGCCGCCTTCGTCGGCGACCTGCACCGCGCGGTGCTGCTGGAAAAGAAGCTGCAGGCCGATGGCGGCGAGCCGCTGCGCTTTCTCGATGTGGCCATGCCGGTGACCCTGAGCGAGCGCTTTGCCGGCGTGCTGGGCGCGCATATCGACTGGCGCTGGATCATGGGCCTGACCCGGTCGATGGCGTCGGCTGCGTCGTATGAGGCGCTGATCCTGGCGGCCGATGGCACCGTGCTGTTCGGCCCGGCCGCGCTGCAGGACAGTCAACTGGCGCTGCAAAGCATACGGCGCGCGCAGCAGGGCCAGTCCGGCTACCTGGCCGAGACCTGGCCCGACGGCAAGACCTGGCTGACCGGCTATGCCCGCAGCAAGGGGTACCAGGACTATCCCGGGCTGGGCTGGATCATCATCGAGCGCCAGCAGATCGATGCCGCCTTTGCGCCGGTTGCCGCGCTGCAGCGGCAGGTGCTGCTGTCGGGCGCGATCATTGCCGGGCTGTTTGCGCTGATGGGCTGGCTGCTGGCCAGCCGCATCTCGCGTCCGCTCGATGCGATCACCCGCGAGGCCGAGCGGCTGGACCGCGGCGAGGCGACCACCGGCATTGCGCTGCAGCGCGGCTACCACGAGGCGCAGGTGCTGTCGCGCACGCTGGCCGGCCTGATTGCCAATCTGCAGCAGCGCGAAGCCGAGCTGGAGCACCAGGCCACACACAACAGCCTGACCCGGCTGCCCAACCGCGCACTGGTCAAGGCACTGCTGGGCCAGATGATGGCCGGCGGCGATGGCGAAGCGCCGCAGATCGCGGTGCTGGCGCTCGACCTGGACCGCTTCAAGAGCATCAACGACACCCTGGGCTATGCCGCCGGCGACGCCGTGCTGCTCTGCGTGGCCGAGCGGCTGCAGGCCTGCATCGGCCCCGGCGCGGTGCTGGCGCATCTGGGCAAGGATGAATTCGTGATCGTCCTGGAGCAGCGCGAGTCCAGGCTGGCGCAAACCGAGCTGCTGGCCGCGCGCGCCAGGGAAAGCCTGGCCCGGCCCTTCCACCGGGAAGGCACCGAGCTCTTCGTCAGCGCCAGCATCGGCATTGCCTTTTTCCCCAGGGACGGGCGCGACGCCGACGCCCTGCTCGGTCGCGCAGTGTTCGCGATGCAGCAGGCCAAGGCCGGCGGCGGCAACCGCATCGAGTTCTACCAGACCGAGATTAATGCGGCCGCGCTGGAAAGGCATGAAACGGAACGCGCGCTGCGCCATGCGCTGGAGGCGCGCCAGTTCGAGCTGCACTACCAGCCGCAGGTGGCGCTGTCCAGCGGCGTGGTGGCGGGCGTGGAGGCGCTGATCCGCTGGCGCCATCCGCAGCGCGGCATGATCCCGCCGAACAAGTTCATCCCGGTGGCGGAGGCAAGCGGCCTGATCGCCGCCATCGGCGACTGGGCGCTGAAGGAAGCCTGCGCCCAGGCCAGGGCCTGGCGCGATCAGGGCCTGCCGCCGCTGGTGATGTCGGTCAACGTCGCGGCCCAGCAGTTCGAGGACGGCAGGCTGATCGACACGGTATCGGCGGCGCTGGCCGCCAACCAGCTGGAGCCGGGCAGCCTGAAGCTGGAAATCACCGAAGGCACGCTGATGCGCGATATCGACGGCAGCGTGTCGATCATGGACGAGATCACCCGGCTGGGCGTGCATATCGCCATCGACGATTTCGGCACCGGTTATTCCAGCCTGGCCTACCTGAAGCGTTTCCCGCTGAGCGACCTGAAGATCGACCAGTCCTTCGTGCGCGACCTGCACAATCATGCCGGCGCCGGCGCCATCGTGCGCGCCATCATCGCGCTGGGCCGCAGCCTGCGCCTGTCCGTGATCGCCGAAGGCGTTGAGACCGATGCCCAGGCGCGCTTCCTGGCAGAGGCCGGCTGCGACGACATCCAGGGTTATTACGTCGGCATGGCCCTGCCCGCCGGCGAACTGGCCGCCTTCCTGCGCGAAGGCCAGCCGCTGTCCACGCGCCGCTGGCAGGACGCGGGCGCCGGGATAGAATGAGCGCCCGTCCATTCCCCCTCTTCGCATCATGGCCAGTTACCCTTTCCGGCTCCTGAACGTCTTCGCCGACACCACCTTCGGCGGCAATCCCCTGTGCGTGTTCGAGCATGCCGACGGCATGGACGATGCCACCATGCAGGCGCTGGCACTGCAGTTCAACCTGTCGGAAACCACCTTCATCCTGCCGTCGCAGCAGGCCAGCGCCCGGGTCAGGGTATTCACAACCGGCTATGAGATGCGCTTTGCCGGCCATCCGACGCTGGGCACCGCCCATGTGGTGCGCGAACTGATGGCCGCTGGCGATGCGCTGACGCTGGAATTCCAGGCCGGCATCGTGCCGGTGACGGCACAGGGCGACGTCTGGACCTTCACCGCGCCGCATCGCGGCGCGGTGCGCACGGCCGCCGCCGGCCTGCCCGACGCCGACGTGGCGGCGCTGCTGGGCCTGCAGGAAGAAGACCTGCTGTCTTCGCCGCTGTGGGTCGACACCGGCGCCGACCAGCTGCTGGTGCCGCTGCGCAGCCCGGAAGCGGTGCGCCGCGCCTGTCCCGACAGTACGCGCATCGCCGACTGGCCGGTCAGCAGCCTGGGCCGCAAGACCGCCTATGTGTTCGCCTTCGACCCGGCGCAGCCCGGGCTGGTGGAAGCGCGCTACTTCTTCACCAAGCAGGGCGGCGGCGTGGCCGAAGATCCCGGCACCGGCTCGGCCTGCGCCAACCTCGGCGGCTGGCTGCGCGCCACCGGCCATGCGCTGCCGGCACGCTTTCAGATCAGCCAGGGCGACGCCGTCGGCCGCCCGAACCGGCTGCACCTGGAGGTGGCGGCCGACGGCGCGATCCGGGTCGGCGGCCGGGTGATCGAGATCGGCCGCGGCATGGTGAATCTGTAGAAGGCCGACCGGATTGGCAAGGCGGATGGGGGTTGTGGCGCTGTTGCTATCTGACTGCCTTCCAGCGCGCCGTGACGGCAATGCCTGGAGCGAACAAGGTGCCGCGTTCGTAGGTGCCGCGTTCGTAGGGCGCAATACCCCGCAGGGGCATTGCGCCGTTGGTCGATCGAGCAAGTCGGCCGACCATGCCATCCCGGTTTGCGGCCCGTGGTGCAATGCCCTGCGGGTATTGCACCCTACCAGGGGCTATCCGACTTCCTTTAAGCGCGCCGTGACGGCAATGCCTGGAGCGAACAAGCCGCCGCGTTCGTAGGTGCCGCGTTCGTAGGGCGCAATACCCCGCAGGGGCATTGCGCCGTTGGTCGATCGAGCAAGTCGGCCGACCATGCCATCCCGGTTTGCGGCCCGTGGTGCAATGCCCTCCGGGTATTGCACCCTGCCAGGGGCTGGGCTCGCTTGTTCCGTTGCGGGCAAGCTGCGGCATCTGTCATCGGTCGCAATACCGCGCAGGGACATTGCAGCCTTGGTTCATCGACGAAATTGGTCGAGAACACCATCCCGGTTTGCAGCCATGGAGTTGCCGTTCTCCTTTTTTGGCGAAGCAAAGAAGGAGGTCGCCCGCCGTGGCGAATGCCCGGCCTGGTCATGACGGAAGCGCGGCGGCGTTGGGTCACCAGCGGTGAAGCGTCACTGCGAAGCAGCAGTTGCAGTCGACGTCGATGGCTGCAGGACGATTTCACTATCGTCATCACGACGCGCCATTTTCTACGTCGCAAACGGTCCGGCGCCCGGCGCAACCGCGTTTTGGGGCTCTAGGAAACCTGTCTCGGCAGGCCTGCTTGATCCTGTTGGCGGTCGTGGAGCAGCGCATCGACCTCCTTGGCCTTGATGGCTTCCATCGACTCGATTGCCCGCACCAGCGTGCACGACAGCTCGGACTGGCTGGCGGTGTCTTCATCCGACGCCGCCATCTCGGCGATCAGCTCGCTCAAGGCAACGAGCCGCTGTTTCAGTTCCTCGATATGGCGATCGATCAGCAACAGGTAGGCGTCGTCGTCGGCATGCGTCATCGGGCGTCACCATTCCGGTTATTAAACACCGATCGTAGTCTCCGGCATGATGCATGTCTGTATTACCGCTGACATATGGATGAGTTCATTCATCGCCACCCGGGCGGACTGCGTGCCAAGGCATGGCGACAAACCTGTGCCGGCCAACTAGAATGGCCGCTCCACCCGTTCCCATAGTCACCTTCATGACCTTGCAAACCCATGCCGGCACCGGCCTCGACCTGCCGCCCGCCGCCCAACCCGGCCAGGCGTTGGCCGATGTCGATACCCCGTCCCTGATCCTCGATCTCGATGTCTTCGAGCGCAACCTGGATCGCATGCAGACACTGGCCGACCGCGCCGGCCTGCACCTGCGGCCGCATGCCAAGGCCCACAAGTGCCCCGCCATCGCGCTGGCCCAGGTGGCGCGGGGCGCGGTCGGCATCTGCTGCCAGAAGGTCAGCGAAGCCCTGCCCTTCGTGCGCGCCGGCATTGCCGACATCCATGTCAGCAATGAGCTCGCCGGCCCGGCCAAGGCGCGCATGCTGGCTGCGCTGGCACGCCATGCCCGCATCAGCGCCTGCGTCGACGATGCGCGGCAGGTGACGGCGCTGGCGCAGGCCTGCGCACAGGCAGAGGCCTCGGTGACCGTGTTCGTCGAGATCGATGTCGGCCAGGGGCGCTGCGGCGTGGCAGATGCCGACGCCGCGCTGCGCCTGGTCGAGCAGATCGCCAGGTACCCGGTGCTGCGCTTTGGCGGCCTGCAGGCTTACCACGGCGGCGCGCAGCACCGGCGCAGCCGGGCCGAGCGGCGCGAGGCGGCCGCCCAGGCGGCCGAACGCACTGGCGCAGTCGTGGCGCGGCTGCAGGCGGCCGGCGCGGCCTGCGACGTAGTGACCGGCGGCGGCACCGGCAGCGTCGAATTCGACCTTGCCAGCGGCGTCTATACCGAGATCCAGCCCGGCTCCTATGTGTTCATGGATGGCGACTACGGCCGCAATGAATGGGACCCGGCCACCGGCTTCGGCCACAGCCTGTTCATCGCTTCCACCGTGATGAGCGTGGCGCCAGCGACGCGGGTGGTGCTGGACGCGGGGCTGAAATCAATGGCGGTGGATTCGGGCCTGCCGCTGGTCTGGCAGGGCGAAGGCGGCGGACTGCGCTATGTCGCCGCCAATGACGAGCACGGCATCGTGGAATGCGACAATGCCGCCTCCCGGCCCGGACTGGGCGACCAGCTGCTGCTGGTGCCGGGCCACTGCGATCCGACGCTGAATCTGTACGATGAACTGGTCGGCATACGCAATGGCAAGGTGGAATGCATCTGGCCGGTGGCGGCGCGGGGAATGAGCCGCTGAACCGGCCCCGCCTGCGGCTCAGCCGAGGTCGACGAACACCCGGCCGCCTTCGATCTTCACCGGGTAGACCCTGATGTCCTCCGTCACCGGCGCGCACATGGCGCGGCCGTTGCGGATGTCGAAGGTGCCCTGGTGCAGCGGGCATTCGATCTCGAAGCCATCCAGGAAGCCGTCGCACAGCCGGGCATGGCCATGGGTGCAGATGCCGTCGCTCGCATACACCTGGCCTTCCACGCCGTAGAGCGCGATGTCGCGGCCGTGTGCTTCCACGCCGATCACATCCTCCTGCGGCACCTCATCTTCTGCGCTTACATCAATCCAGTTTTCTGCCATGGTGACCTCAGATCGGGTAGATCAGTGAATTGGGGATCATCTCGGTGTCGTAGATGCACAGGCGCGATGCGAGCTTCAGGCCGTCGGGCGTGACCCTGATGCGGTCGATGTAGCGGCCGACATTGAACACGGTGGTCTCCTGTCCGAGCTTGGTGCGGAACACCGAATAGTTGGCCTCGGCCTCGATCAGGTCGCCATCGGCCTTCAGGATGCGCGGCAGGCCGACCACGTGGCGCTGGTAATACGGATCGTGGAACAGGGTTTCCTTGATGCCGTAGGCGCGGTCCTTCAGCATGTTGCGGCTCAGCAGCGCCAGCGTGGCCAGCGGGAAGCCGCGCTCATGGTTCTCGCGCGGCTGCACCTTGTAGACGCAGTCCTCGGTGAAGAAGTCCACCCAGGCATCCCAGTCCTCGCGGTCGACCGCGGCGGCATAGTCGGCATGCAGCTGCACCAGGGCCAGCCAGGCCTGCGTCGTCATCGTCGTGTTCTCCATCGTCAGACCTCCATCACCTTGCGCCAGTAGTGGTACATGCCGCGGATCAGCGTCTCGGTCACCATGTGGTCGGTGTTGCCGCAGTCGTAGCCGCCCAGCTCCGCCAGCGCCCGGTGGAAGGGCTTCTGCTCGAAGCCGCTCTGCGAGAACTCGATCACCTCGCCATCGTCGGCCGAGACGAAGCCGGCCGGGCCGAACAGGTTGGCCTGGATCAGCCGGCGCTCGGTCATTTCCGGCGTGTCGTCCTCGAAGCCGAAATGGGTCCAGACGAAGTCGAAGGAGCCGGTGCCGTTGGGCTGGATGTGGCGGGTCGACACGCTGTTGACCTGCTGCTGGAAGATCACGCTGGGAAACAGCGTCATCATCACTGCGGTCGGGCCTTGCCACCATGGCTCGGGCACGATGTCGAGCAGGCGCTTGTCCTGGATCTCCATGCTTTCCTTGAAGCTGGTGACGCCGGCCGTGACCTCGGACCTGGCGCCGCCGCTGCCGCGGGTGGAGATCATCGCGGCATGGCGGTACTGCGCATCCATGATGAGCTGCGACTTGTTATCGGCACGCCACAGGCCGTAGGTGATGAACCAGGTATGCAGCAGGCCCGGATGGTAGGGGTCCTTGATGTTTTCCTGCATCAGCTTCCAGTTGCCCGGTATGCGCTGGCGGTTGTAGCCGAGGATGGTCAGCTTGCGGCCGTTGAACAGGCGGTCGAAGTAATGCAGGATGTCCGGCCCGAGAAAGTCTTCCAGCGGCTCGATGCCGTGGTCGAAGGAAGCGAACACCACGCCGCCGCGGGTAGCCACCTTCAGCCTGGTCAGGCCGTGCTCCCCGGTGTTGAATTCCTTCGGCATGCCGCCCTGCACGCGGCCATCCTGCTTCACGCCGCGCCGGAACGGCACGCCCTGCAGGTCGCCCTTCAGGCTGTAGTTCCATTGGTGATAGGGACAGACGAACTCGGTCTGGTTGCCGTGGCGCTTGCGGCAGAACTGCATGCCGCGATGGGCGCAGACGTTTTCAACCACATTGATGCCGCCATCCGTATCGCGCACCATGATCACCGAGCGCTCGCCGACCACGGTGCGCTTGAAGTCGCCCGGGTTCGGGATCTCCGCCTCCAGGCCGACATAGCACCAGTGGCCCTGATAGAAGAAGCGCTCCAGTTCCTTCTTGTACAGCGCTTCATCGGTGTAGGCCCAGAACGGGATGCGGCTGCTGCCATCGCCTTCCCATTTAGGGTCTTTTGGAAATACCCCAGGCATGTCGCCCATGCTGTCTCCTTGTCGATAGTCTTATCTAGTCCATTGCCGGGTAAAACGCGTCGGCATGCAGCTTGTCCGGCACCACGCCACGGGCTTTCACCAGCAGTGCCGCCGCTTCCACCATGGCCGGCGCGCCGCACAGATAGGCCCGAAAACCCGCCAGGCTGGCCCAGTCCTGGGCCACCGCCTCGGTCACCAGGCCGCGCCGCGCCGTGCCCTCGCCGCCGCTGGCAATCACGATATGCACATGCAGGTTGGGATGGGCATCGGCCAGCTCGGCCAGCCGGTCGGCGTAATACACGTCCTGCGGCGTGCGCACGCCGAAGTACAGGTGGACCGGATCGCGCATGCCGGCAGCGATCGCGCCGCGCACGATGGAAAGCACCGGCGCCAGGCCGGTGCCGCCGGCCACGCACAGCATCGGCCCCTGATGCTTCGTGCGCAGGTAGGCGGTGCCCAGCGGACCGCTCACCCGCACCGCGTCGCCGGGCTTGAGTTCGGCCGCGATATGCCGGGTGACCCGTCCGCCCGGCACCAGCCGCACATGGAATTCGAGTTCATCGTCCTGCGGCAGTCCGGCCATCGAATAGGGCCGCACATGGGCCGGCGTGAACTGCAGGCTGGCGTACTGGCCGGGCGAGAATGCCAGCGGCTTGGCGGGTTTCAGGCGCAGCCGCAGGATGTCATGGGACAGCGCATCGATCGCAAGCACGGTGGCCTTCAGGATGCGTGCAGGATGGGTGACGATCTCGTCCGGCTCCGGTATCTCGATCGTGCAGTCTTCGCTCAGCACGCTGGTGCAGGCCAGCACATACTGGTCCTCGCCTGGATTGGTGATCTTGCCCTGGCGCCCGGTATCCAGCACGCTGCCGGCGCTGACCCTGCAGCGGCAGGTGCCGCAGCGGCCGGCGGTGCAGCTGTAGGACACCGCGATGCCATGCTCGCGCAGCGTGGCCAGCAGGTTGGCGCCGGGACTGGCTTCGATGGTGCGGTTGGCTGGCTGCACGAGCAGTTTCATGGACGATCCCCTGGCTTGCGTTGGGCGATTATAGGCAGGGAAGTAAAATAAACGAATAAAATCCGGTGAATCCACCGTATTGATTTCATGAATACCCATGCAACTCAAAGACGTCGACCTGAACCTGCTGATCGTGTTCCACCAGCTTTTCACCGAAAGAAGCGTGTCGGCCGTCGCCGCGCAACTGGGCCTGACCCAGCCGGCGGTCAGCAATGCGCTGGCGCGGCTGCGCAGGCTGATGAATGACGAGCTGTTCCTGCGCACCTCGCGCGGCATGGAGCCCACGCCCTACGCGATTGAACTCTCCGAGCCGGTGGCCTATGCGCTGGGCGCGCTGCATGACGCGCTGAACCGCAAGACCGATTTCGACCCGGCCGCCAGCAACCGGAAATTCACGGTGGCGATGACCGATATCGGCGAGATCTACTTCCTGCCGCGCCTGATGACACGGCTCGCGCAATTGGCGCCAGCGGTGACCGTCAGCACGGTGCGCAACCGGGAAACCAACCTGGCCGATGCGCTGCAGGCCGGGCATGTGGACCTCGCGCTGGGCCTGCTGCCGCAGCTGAAGTCGGGTTTTTTCCAGCGCGGCCTGTTCCGGCAGCGCTATGTCTGCATGTTTCGGAAGGGCCATGCGCTGGACCGGGAGGCGATCTCAGTCGAAGCATTCGCCGCGGCCAGCCATGTGGTCGTGGTCGCCGAGGGCACCGGGCATGCCACGGTGGATGAATCGATACAGCGGCGCGGCATCGCCCGCAATGTGGTGCTGACCGTGCCGCACTTCGTTGCGCTGGGCCACATCCTGTCCAGCACCGACATGGTGGCCACCGTTCCGGAGCGGTATGCACAGGCCTGCCTGGCGCCGTTCGACCTGCGCTACCTGCCGCATCCGGTGCCGCTGCCGGACATCGGCATCAACCTGTTCTGGCATGCCAGGTTCCACAAGGACCCGGCAAGCATCTGGGTGCGCAATGTCATCTTCGACCTGTTCTCCGACCAGGCGCAGCCATAGAAGGCGGCCCGGCGTTCAGACTGCGCCCGCCATGTCTTCGTTGCTCAGCAGCGGCGCCGACATCGCGGCTACAAAACTTGCCGAGTTGTTGTACTGCTCGAAACGGGCGATCTTTCCGTTTTTCATCGTGAAAACATGCACCCAGGCATCGTCGAACTTCGCGCCGTTTTCCAGCACCTTGCCGCGCGAGATCCCGCTTACGGCCACCTTGTCGCCGTCGGCAATAAAGCTTTGCGGCTCGAAGTGCTCGAATTCAATGGCTTGCGACATCAGCTGGAAAAAACGGCCTACCTCCGCCTTGCCGTGAAAGCTGCCTGAAAAGGAAATCGGTTCGTTTTTCGGGCTGACCCAGGCTATGTCATCGGCGCAAAGGCCGATCACGCCTTCGATATCGCCCTTCATGAACATGTCGTAGCCGCGCCTGGCCAGTTGCCGGTTTGCTTCGGTGCTCATCATCGTCTCCTTGCGCCGCGTCGACAAATCCGGCAATCGGCCGGATTCGCGGCGACGTGGATAGACATTAGGCGGGCATGCTGCGCCCGGACTGAGAGAAGTCAAACTTGGGGCTGGTTGCATCAGTCCGGAAGCGGGTCTATTGCCGTGCAGTAGCTCAGCGGCTTCCCTGATTTCGCTGCAGTGTCACTTCCTTCTGCGCCTCCAGTGCATCCGCCGGCCATCCGCTCTTGATATACGCCAGCACCGCCTGCACGTCGGCATCCGACAGCAGCCGTTCATAGGCCGGCATGTCGCTTTCGTAAGCGTCGGGCGCGGTCTTGCCCGGCACCAGGCCGTGCTTGACGATATCCACCAGCACCGCGTCCGGGTGATGCCAGGTGTGGCCACTGGCGTCATGCGGCGGCGCCGGCAGGCGGCCGTCGGGCCGGCGCTCGCGCCAGTTCGGCTGGCCTTCCATGCTGGCGCCATGACAGGCGGCGCAATGCTGGGCATAGATGGGCTTGCCCCGCGACACCAGGGCCGCGTCGGACGGATCGATATACGCTGCCGCAGCGCCGGGCCGGCCAATGAAAAGCGCTGCGGCCGCTGCCAGGGCCAGACCAGCCGCCGCTGCAATGAAAATCCCTTTGTTCAACTTCCTCTCCCGCCGGCAACGCCATTCCGGCCCAGTGCCATCCGGATTTCCGAACGACTTGAGGCCGCATTATCCGGGAATCCGGACACGGCCACGCCGGCCTGAATTTTTACCTTGTTAATCAAAGGCTTGCACTTCCACTTGGAAAGCCAAGACTGGCACGTCTTGTGCTGAACAGGAGGGCGGTCAGCAAATGGCCTTGAAAGCCGGGCACCGCCCATTCGTCCCAATCAGCCAGAAGCAAAAGGAACCCTCCGATGAAACGGAACAAACTTACCAGCTGGATCGCCATTGCCATGGTGTCCGGCGTTGCAGTCGGCTATCTCTGCCACTCGCTTGCCGCGGATGCCGCGGCGGCCAAGGAGATTGCCAGTTATTTCACGATGGTCACCGACATCTTCCTCCGGCTGATCAAGATGATCATTGCGCCGCTGGTGCTGGCCACCCTGGTCGGCGGCCTGGCCGGCATGGGCGACGCCAGCGCGGTGGGCCGCATCGGCGGCAAGGCGCTGGGCTGGTTCATTACCGCGTCGCTCTGCTCGCTGATGATCGGCCTGGTGATGTCCAACCTGCTCCAGCCCGGCCATGCGGTCAATGTGCCGCTGCCGGACGCCGGCGCCGCCACCGACTTGAAAACGAACGCACTGAACCTGAAGCAGTTCGTGACGCACGTCTTCCCCAAGAGCATCGTCGAGTCGATGGCCAACAACGAGATCCTGCAGATCCTGGTGTTTGCGCTGTTCTTCGGCGTGGCGCTGGGCAAGCTGCATGACAGCACCGCCCGCAGCCTGTTGAAAACCACCCAGGAAATCGGCCATGTGATGCTGCAGGTGACCGACTATGTGATGCGCTTTGCGCCGGTGGGCGTGTTCGCCGCAGTCGCCGCCATCATCACCACCCAGGGCCTGGGCATATTGCTTGTGTATGGCCGCTACATGGCCAGCTTCTTCGCCGCGCTGGCAGTTCTGTGGATGGTGCTGATCTTCGCCGGCTACTGCGTGCTGGGCCGCGAGGTGTTCCGGCTGCTGAAGCTGATCCGCAATCCGATGCTGATCGGCTTCTCCACCGCGTCCAGCGAGTCCGCCTATCCGAAGCTGATGGAGCAGCTCGACAAGTTCGGCGTGCAGAAGAAGGTCACCAGCTTCGTGCTGCCGCTGGGCTATTCCTTCAACCTCGACGGCTCGATGATGTACACCGCCTTCGCCGCGCTGTTCATTTCCCAGGCCTACAACATTCCGCTGACGCTGGGCCAGCAGATCACCATGCTGCTGGTGCTGATGGTGTCGTCCAAGGGCATCGCCGGCGTGCCGCGCGCCTCGCTGGTGGTGGTGGCCGCGGTGCTGCCGATGTTCAACCTGCCGGAAGCCGGCCTGCTGCTGGTGATGGGCGTGGACCATTTCCTCGACATGGGCCGCACCGTGACCAACGTGCTGGGCAATGCGATCGCCACCACCGTGGTGGCCAAGTGGGAAAACGCGATCGATACGGTCGACCCTGCCCTGGCCGAGTCCGAGGACGTGCTGCCGCTGCCCGAGGAAGAACGGGAAACCACGCCGGCATAGCAGCCAGGCGCCGGCAAGGAGCGACATGCGCAAGCCAACGATGATGCAGCAAGGTTTTTCCGGCGGAAATGACGCCGGAATGCCGGCGGGCCGGCATAATCCGGAAATCCGAACGGCCCCCGTTGTCATGCTCCCTGCCCTGTCCCTGTCGCGTGTCGCCGCCCTGCTGCTGCTGTTTGCGGCGCTGACGCTGGGCGCGTCGCAGCTGGCCTTCCGCTACAGCCTGTCGGCCGGCATGGCCGAACTGGAATCCACCGGCCGCCACCGGCTCGACCTGTACGCCGCCAGCCTTGAACGGGAAATCGACAAGTACGGCTATTTCCCGGCGCTGCTTGGCCTGGACCAGAGCGTGCTGGACATGCTGGCCGCGCCCGACGCCGCCCGCGTGGCGCGCATGAACCATTACCTGGAACAGCTCAATGCCCGCGCCGGCAGTCTCTCGATCTACATACTCGACCGCGAAGGCCGGGTGGTTGCCAGCAGCAACTGGCGCCAGCGCGACAGCTTCATCGGCGAGAACCTGTTTTTCCGGCCGTATTTCCGACAGGCGCTGGAAACAGGCGCCGGCCGCTTCTTCGGCATCGGCACCACCCAGGGCGAGCCCGGCTATTACCTGTCCTCGGCGCTGGCCAGCGGGCACGACGTGGCCGGGGTGGCGGTGGTGAAAGTCGGCCTGCGCCAGCTGGAACAGTCCTGGGGCGCGGTCGAGGCGCCGGCGCTGGTGTCGGATGAAAACGGCGTGGTGATTTTGTCCTCGGTGCCCGACTGGAAATTCACCACCATCAAGCCGCTCGACAAGGCCACGCTGGAAGCCTTCGAGCGCACCCAGCAGTACAACCGCCAGGCGCTGGCGCCGCTGGGCGTGAAGGAGCTGTCGGTGCTGGAGGACGGCGCCCGCCTGGTGCGCCTGCCGGCGACCGCGACCGCGGCGCCGGTGTTCCCGCTGGCGGGCAACTTCCTGGCCCAGACCCGCAACCTGCCCGGCACGCCGTGGAACATCACGGTGTATTCCCCGCAGGCCCAGGTGCGCACCATCGCCGTCAACCGCGCCGCGCTGGCCGGCGCCTTCGCCGCCTTCCTGTTCATCCTGGCGCTGCTGCTGAACCAGCGCCGCCGCCACCTGCAGGACCAGCTGGCGGCGCAGGCCGCGCTGCAGCGGGCGCATGACGAGCTGGAGCGCAATGTGATCGAGCGCACCGCCGACCTGTCCTCGGCCAACGAACGGCTGATAAAGGAAGTGGCGGAGCGCACCCAGGCCGAGCGCACCCTGCGTTCGGCGCAGGACGAGCTGGTGCAGGCCGGCAAGCTGGCCGTGATCGGCCAGCTCTCGGCCGGCATCGCGCATGAGCTGAACCAGCCGCTGGCCGCGCTGCGCACCCTGTCCGGCAATGCCCGCAAATTCCTGGCGCGCGGCAACCAGGAGACCGCCAGCAGCAACCTGGAACGGATCGACCAGCTGGTCGACCGCATGGGCCTGCTGACGTCGCAGCTGAAGTCCTTTGCCCGCAAGTCGTCCGGCAAGCCGCAGGCAGTGCCGGTGCGGCGCGCCATTGAGAATGCGCTGTTCCTGCTGGAGCAGCGGCTGAAACAGGCCGGCACGGTGGCCTGCGTCGACCTGCCGCCGGACGAGCTGGAAGCCTGGTGCGACCCGAACCGGCTGGAGCAGGTACTGGTGAACCTGGCCGGCAACGCGCTCGACGCGATGGAAGGCCAGCATGCGCCGGTGGTGGACATCTCAGCCAGCCGGCGCGACGGCCGCATCCTGATCCGGGTGCGCGACCGTGGCCCCGGCATCAGCGAGGAAGCCAGCGGCCGCCTGTTCGAACCCTTCTTCACCACCAAGGAAGCCGGCGGCGGCCTTGGCCTGGGGCTGGCGATCTCCGCCGGCATCGTCGCCGACTTCGGCGGCGCGCTGTCCGCCGACAACCTGCCCGAAGGCGGCGCGGTGTTCACCGTCGACCTTCCCGCCGCACCGCAAAGGCCCGCTTCATGACCGACAAACTGCAGGTACTGATCGTCGAGGACGATCCCGATGTGCGGCTGGGCTGCACCCAGGCGCTGGAGCTGGAGGACATCCCCGTGATGGCGGTCGACAACGCCGAACTGGCCTGCCGCCGCATCGCCCGCGATTTCGCCGGCGTGATCGTCAGCGACATCCGCCTGCCCGGCATGGATGGCATGGCCCTGCTGGCGCAGGTGCGCGCCGTCGATGCCGACCTGCCGGTGGTGCTCATCACCGGGCATGGCGATGTGTCGCTGGCGGTGCAGGCGATGAAGAACGGCGCCCACGACTTCATCGAGAAGCCGTTCTCGCCGGACTACCTGGTGGAAGTGGTGCGGCGCGCGCTCGACAAGCGCCGCCTGACGCTGGAAGTGCGCCGGCTGCAGGCCCGGCTCGAAGGCCGCGACCGGCTGGAAAACCTGCTGATCGGCCGTTCCGCCAGCATGGTGCGGGTGCGGCAGCTGGTGGCCGAACTGGGCAACAGCGCCGCCGACATCCTGATCGAGGGCGAGACCGGCGCCGGCAAGGAGCTGGTGGCGCGCAGCCTGCACGAGGCGGGCCCGCGCCGCAGCGGCAACTTCGTCGCGATCAATTGCGGCGGCCTGCCCGAGACCCTGTTCGAGAGCGAGATCTTCGGCCACGAAGCCGGCGCCTACACCGGCGCCGGCAAGCGTCGCATCGGCAAGATCGAGCATGCCAGCGGCGGCACCCTGTTCCTGGACGAGATCGAATCGATGCCGATGGCGATGCAGATCAAGCTGCTGCGGGTGCTGCAGGAACGCACGCTGGAGCGGCTGGGCAGCAACACGCCGGTGGCGGTGGACTGCCGCGTGGTGGCCGCCACCAAGGCCGACCTGAAGCACTTGTCCGACCAGGGCCTGTTCCGTGCCGACCTCTACTACCGGCTCAATGTCGCCACCCTGCCGCTGCCGCCGCTGCGCGAGCGGCGCGAGGATATTCCGCTGCTGTTCGAGCACTTCCTGCTGCAGGGCGCCGCGCGCCACCAGCGTCCCGTGCCGGAACTGGCGCCGGCGCAGATGAACCGGCTGATGGCCTATGACTGGCCGGGCAACGTGCGCGAGCTGCGCAACGTGGCCGAGCGCTGCGTGCTGGGCATCGCTTCCGGCTTCGCGCCTTTTTCCGGCAATGCCGAGGCCTCCGGCCCGACGCCGCTGCCGGAAGCCGTTGCTGCCTATGAACGCGCCCTGATCGTCGACGCGCTGGCCCGCAACGGCAACAGCCTGGCGCGTGCGGCGGAAGCCCTGGGGCTGGCCAAGACCACGCTGCACGACAAGATCAGGAAGTATCGGCTGGGGGAGCAGGGGTAGGGGGTGGGATGGCTGCCAGACTGCATCAACCAGCCCTTGACCCCGCCACCACACTTTTCCCCCGCAACTGCTGCATCACCACCGCCGCAATCAGCAGCCCCAATCCCAGCAAGTCATAGAACGTCCCCGGATAAGCCAAAGTGAATCCCGCCACCAGCAGCAACGTGCGCTCAAGCCAATTGGTGCGGATGAACATCCAGCCCTGGAACCCTGCCGCCAATGCCGCGATGCCGGCCGCCGCGGTCAGGCTGACCTGGGCGATGGACCACCAGTTCGCGCTGGCCAGCGCCTTGGTCGACCCCATCAGCAGCAGGCCCTGCCCGCTGCTGTCGAGCACGAACATGAACGGCAGCAGGAAGGCCGGCACCGTGTACTTCCAGCATTGCATCGTCGTCTTGTACGGGTCGCCGCCGGTAATGGCCGACGCCGCGAACGGCGACAAAGCCGTCGGCGGCGAGACTTCCGACAGCACCGCGTAATAGAAGATGAACATGTGCGCCGCAAAGTCCGGCACGCCCAGCTTGGTCAGGGCCGGCGCGGTGATCACCGCGCAGATGATGTAGGAAGCCGTCACCGGCACCGCCAGTCCGACGATCCATACCACCAGCGCGGTATAGACCGCGGTCAGCAGCAGCGAGCCGCCGGCGTAGTTGATCACGATGGAGCTGAACTTCAGGCCCAGGCCGGTCAGTGTCACCACGCCGACGATGATGCCGGCGCCGGCGCAGGTGGCGGCGACGTTGAGCATGCCGACCGAGCCGGCTTCCAGTGCCTTGACCAGCCGCGAATCGACGATGTGGCGCCATACCGAGCCCCTGCCGCGGAACAGGTCATAGGACAGCAGCGCGCAGTCGCGGTCGAGGAAGCTGACGAAGAAGGTGACGATGGTGGCCCAGAACACCGACAGCACCGGCGAATAGCCAAGCAGCATGAACACCACGATCGATATCAGCGACACGAAATGAAACCAGTAGCGCCGCGTCAGGTTCCACAGGCTGTCGGCCTTGGCGAACACGGTATTGCCCATGCCGTACTTGCGCGCATCGATTTCCACCATCAGGAACAGCGCCAGGTAGAACAGCACCGTCGGGATGGCCGCCATCAGCAGCACGTCGAGATAGGAAATCTTCAGGAACTCGGCGATCAGGAAGGCCGCCGCGCCCAGCACCGGCGGCGAGATGATGGCGCCAAGCCCGCCTGCCGCCAGCAGCCCGCCGGCGGCGTTGCGTTCATAGCCTACCTTCTGCAGCATCGGCCAGGCCACCGAGCCCAGCGTGACCGTGGTTGCCACGCCCGAGCCGGAAGGGCCGCCGAGCAGGAAGGAAGCCAGCACCACGGTGCGGCCGGCGCCGGTCGGCTTGCCGCCCATCGCGGCGAAGGAAAAGTCGATATAGAACTTGCCGGCCTTGGAGAACTGCAGGAAGGCGCCGAAGATGGTGAACAGGATGATCAGCGAGGAGGACACGTCCAGCGCCACGCCGAAGATGCCCTCCAGCGTCATGTACATCTGGCCCACCAGCCGGCCCAGCGCATAGCCCTTGTGGGTCCAGGGTTGCGGCAGGTAGGCGCCGTACAGCGCGTACAGCACGAAGCCGATCGTCACCACCGGCATGATCCAGCCGGCGGTGCGGCGCATCGCTTCCAGCACCAGCACCATCAGCAGCGCGCCAAGCACGATGTCCCAGGTTTCCGGCATGGTATTGCGGTCGTTGAAGTCGTCGCCGCCCATGATGGCGTAGGCAATGATCACCAGCGACAGCAGGGCCGCGATCCAGTCCCACCACATGATGCGGTGGCGAAAGCGCCGCGCCACCGGAAAGATCAGGAAGGTCAGGAACAGCACGAAGGCCAGGTGCACCGGGCGCAGCACCTGCGTGGGCACGATCGCATAGGCGCTGTAGAGATGGAACAGCGACATCACCACGGCGGTGAAGGTCAGGAAGCCGGCAATCCAGCCGGTCATGCGGTTGGCAGCGCCTTCCTCTTCCTCGATGTAGGCTTCCGCCTTTTTCAATGCCTCGTCGTCCACGCCGGCGGCCAGCGCCGGGTCCGGCTTGCTACTTTCAGTCATAAGGTTTCCGGTGTTGTTAAGCATGCGGCTTGCCGGCCGCCGGCTGCACGCAACAGCGCGCAGCCGGGGCAGGCTGGCATCGAGGCGCTCAGTTCAGCTTGATGCCCTTTTCAGCGTAGTACTTGGCGGCGCCTGGATGGAACGGCACCGGCGTGGCGCTGGTCTTCTGGTTTTCCAGCTTGAAGTTTTCCGCTTCCTTGTGCACCGCGATCAGCTCGTCGCGCTTCTCGAAGATAGTCTTGGCGATGTTGTAGGCGGTCTTGTCGTCCATATTCTCGTTCGCCACCAGGATGTTCATCACGGTCGCCTGCTGGTTGTCGGCGGTCATGCCGTGGTACATCGACTTGGGGATGGTGTCGGTCACATACAGGTTGCCGTACTTCTTGTTCATCACGGGCACGGTCTCGGCATGGTCGACCATCTTGATTTTGGTGCCGGGCGTGTTGGCCAGGTCGGTCACGGCGGCGGTCGGCAGGCCGCCAACCCAGAAGAAGGCATCGATCTTGTTGTCCTTGATCGCATTGACCGATTCGGCCACCGAGAGGCGCTCGCGCTTGACGTCCTTGTCCTTGTCCAGGCCGGCCGCCTCCAGGATGCGGAAAGCCATCACTTCGGTGGCGCTGCCCGGCGAACCGGTCGACACATGCTTGCCCTTCAGGTCCGACAGCTTGCTGATATTGCGCCCCTCCACCGTCACCAGGTGCATGCGGTTGGGATAGAGCACGGCGATGGTCCGCACCGGTATCTTCTTTGACTTGAACTTGTCTTCGCCCTTGTAGGCATCCTGCGCCGCGTCGGACATGCTGAAGCCGACATAGGGCTGGCCGGAGCCGACCAGCTTCAGGTTGTCCACCGAGCCGCCGGTGACCTCGGCCGTGGCCTGCAGGCCCGGCACATGCTTGGACAGCACCGCCGCGAGGCCGCCTCCGAGCGGGTAGTACACGCCGCCGGTGCCGCCGGTGGCAATGGACAGGTTCTGGGCGCCGGCCACTCCGGCAAGGCCGATCGCCAAGGTGGCCACGCAGGCCCGCAGTAATTTCGTCATCATGCTTGTCTCCTCAGATTAATAGATGGATAGATGGATTGTCGAGTGCTTCAGCACTTCTTGACGGGAATGGCGGATGTCGTCCCGGAACTTGCCCGGAACGCGTGTGCGTCGCCAGTGGCGACGGCGGTAAAGGGCACGGCCATGCCTGCGGCGGGCCAACGCCATCTGTGATTGGGGTGCATTGCTGTCTCCTTTTTAGGCACTGGGTCCTGTCGGCCCGGCGCTCGTCAAGCGCGCTCACGCTTGCGCTTCGATATAGTCGAAGTCGTCACATGGAAACATGCTTCCAACAAACCGTCAACTGCTATGAAGCCATGAAGAGACTGTGGTTAAGGCCAGGCTCATCAGTACCGCGGCATGGCATCGCCGCGCTTGCGCCGCAACGCGAGCCTGGACCCGTCAGGGCAGTGGAAACAGGAAGCGCCTGGTCAGCAGCACCGCCAGTTCATGCGCTGGCACCGGGGCTGATACATAGTAGCCCTGGGCTTCGTCGCATTGCAGCTGCTGCAGCAGCTGCAGCTGCTCGGCCGTTTCAACGCCCTCGGCGACGACCCGCATGCCGATCGCATGCGCCATCGCCAGGATGGCGGTGAAGAAAGCCAGGTCTTCCGGGCCGTTCGCGATCTGCGCCGTGAAGGACTGGTCCACCTTCAGGCCATCCATGTCCAGCCGCTTCAACTGCGACAGCGAGGAATAGCCGGTGCCGAAGTCGTCCACATACAGCTTCACGCCAAGCGCGCGGATTGCCGCCAGCTCGGCGCCTGCCATGCCCTCCTGCGCCACGGTGGCCGACTCGGTGATCTCGACCTCGATCTGGCTGGGGTCGATGCCGTGGTGCGCCATGCAGCGGGCAAGACAGGCGCTGACGCCGGCGCGGTCGATCTGGCGTGCCGACACGTTCACCGACAGCGGCACCACCGGCAGGCCCGCATCGCGCCATTGCGCCAGCTGGGCACAGGCCTTGGCGATCACCTGCTCGCCCAGCGGCACGATCAGGCCGTTCTCTTCGGCCAGGCTGATGAAATCGTCCGGCGGTATCAGGCCGCGCTGCGGATGGCGCCAGCGCACGAGCGCCTCCATGCTGGTCATTTCGCCGCTGGCTACATCGACGCGCGGCTGGTAATACAGCTCGAACTGGTCGGCTTCCAGTGCCTGCCGCAGCTCGGCCTGGCGCGTCACCCGCCGCAGCAGGACTTCGGAAAGGCTGGCGCGGTAGAGGCAATAATTGCCCTTGCCGGCGGTCTTGGCTGCATACATGGCGATGTCGGCATGCTTGAGCAGGGTTGGTCCGTCGTCGCCATCCCGTGGAAACAGGCTGATGCCCACCGAAGCCTGCACCGTATGCCGGGCGCCGCCGCCGATCGTGAAGGGGTCGCCCAGCGCGGCAATCAGGCGCCCCGCCACGTGCAGCACATCCTCCTCGCTGCGGGCCGACGCCAGGATGATGGTGAATTCATCGCCCCCCAGCCGGGCGATGCTGTCGCCGGGACGCACCAGCGCCTTGAAGCGCAGCGCGGCCGCGCGCAGCAGTTCGTCGCCGGCGGCGTGGCCCAGCGTGTCGTTGACATTCTTGAAGTCGTCGAGATCGACGAACATCACCGCCACCAGCATGCCGGCGGCACGCGCCTGCTCCAGGGTGTCCGGCAGATGCTGCATCAGCCAGTGCCGGTTGGGCAGCATGGTCACCGGGTCGGCATTGGCCAGGCGATGCATGGTTTCCTGCTGCAGCTTGGCATCGGTGATGTCGCGCAGCGTCACGGCCAGGCCCATGCCAGAGCGCTCCAGGCGGCGCTGCAGCCATTGCGGCTCGCGGCTCTCATGCGGCGGCACATACACCTCGTCCTCATAAAAGCCGCTTTCCATCGCCTGGCGGCAGGCCGGCAGCATATGGGACTGGAATAGCAGCGGCGCGGTGGCCGACAGGCGCTTGCCCAGCAATTGGGCGCGCTGCAGGCCGCGGTAGAAGGCGCCGCGCTCGTTGCAGTCCTCGATCAGCAGGTCGACGATCTGGCGCTGGCCGTCGTACAGCGGGCGCAGCATGTAGAAGCCTTCGCGCGCGCTCTCGGTCGCCAGCCGGTATGCCGCCTCCACTTCCCTTGCATATTCCCGGCGCAGCACGCGCAGGGCGGAATAACCCATGCCCGTCCCGGCCACCAGCAGCAGGAGAATGCTGGCTGCCAGCGCGATCAACTGCAGTTCGCGCTGGCGGTCTTCATAGGCAACCATCAGATTCTGTTCCGCCAGGCCTACCAGCCCGACCATGGGATAGTTGCGGGCATGATGCCAGCCGACATAGCGGGCGCGGCCATCCACGAACCGGGTGCCGGGCATCTTTTCCAGGCCCGCCGGCGCCGCCAGGGCCGGGGTCTCCTTCAGCACCGGGCCGGCGGCGGGTTCGGCGCCGATCATCCGGGCGGCGAGGAATACGCCGTCGGCACGGCGCGCCGCCATGAAGTCGCCCTTGCCCAGGCCGGTGTAATCAGCGATCGAGGTCAGGTAGGCGGGCTCGATGGCAACCACGATCAGGCCGTCGAACGCGCCCTGTGCATCGTCTAGACGGCGCGACAGGATCAGCACCGGGCGCTTCATGCGCATGCCATCGACCGGCTTCGAAAACAGCAGGCCCTGGTCCTTTGCGCGATGCGCCTTGAAATAATCGCGCTCGCGTATCGATGGCTCATTGCGGCCCAGCGCGAGCGTGCTCGTCACCGGCATGCCGCGCCGATCGACGATCGTGATGGACAGCCCGGCCGCGGCCGGCACCAGGCCCTGCTTGACCTGCTCTTCCAGCAGCACGTCGCCGGCGCTTTTCTGCCAGTGATACTTCAGGCTCAGCATGATGTAGTCGATCTGGCCGATGATGCGGTCCAGCTGCTCGGCATAGGACCTGGCCTGGGCCGAGGCATTGGCGAAGGCGCGCTGGCTGATGGCGCGCTTCTCGTTTTCCATCATCCAGAAAGCGCCGCTCCACAGTGCCGTGGCAACGGCGCCAAGCACCAGCGGCCACACCAGCAGTGAGCGCAGGTTACTGCTCAGATAGCGCAGCTTTTCGGCGGAACTGAATGGCAGCGGTTGTGTGGAAGTCAAAGTCGTCGGCGCATCGGGAATGGGCGCGACAATTGTAAGCTGCCGCAAGCGGGCGTGTTTTACTTTTTGCGCCACAATCGATCGCCGTCATTGCGCGCGACCGATCTTCCCTAACCCATATTCAACAATGGCCAGCCACCGCCGGTTAACACGCGACCATTGGCCGGCGCGCTCGTTCCACGCTACCCGCAAGGGGCAACGACCGAGATAGCCCGCACTCAGTATAATCAAGGCCATTTTTTCCCAGCCCGCCTCGCCATCATGTCCATGGTCCAACTTGCACTGCGCCGGCCCTACACCTTCATCGTGATGGCGCTGCTGATCCTGCTTGCCACGCCGTTCGTGCTGCGCAAGATGGCCACCGACATCTTCCCCGAGATCGACATCCCGGTCATCAGCATCATCTGGAACTACAACGGCCTGTCGGCGCAGGAGATGGGGCAGCGGGTGGCGGCGCAGACCGAGCGCGGGCTCACCACCACCGTCAGCGACATCGAGCATATCGAGTCGCAGTCGCTGTCGGGCGTCACCGTCATCAAGATCTTCTTCCAGCCCACTGCCAACATCCAGACCGCGATCGCGCAGACCGTGGCCTCGGTGCAGACCCAGGTGCGGCAGCTGCCGCCGGGGATCACGCCGCCGCTGGTGATCAAGTACTCGGCGTCGAGCATCCCGGTGATCCAGCTGGCGCTGTCGTCCACCTCGCTGCCCGAGCAGACCGTGTTCGATGCCGCCGTCAACCAGCTGCGGCCGCAGCTGGTGACGATACCGGGCGTGGCCATCCCCTTCCCCTACGGCGGCAAGATACGCCTGATCTCGGTCGACCTCGACATGCAGGCGCTGCAGTCGCGCGGCATGGCGCCGATCGACGTGGTCAATGCGGTCAATACCCAGAATTTGATCCTGCCCTCCGGCACCGCCAAGTTCGGCGAGACCGAGTACAACGTGCGCATGAACAGTTCGCCCGACGCCATCGCCGGCCTGAACGACATGCCGGTGCGCACCGCCGGCGGCGCCACCACCTATGTGCGCGACGTGGCCCAGGTGCGCGACGGCTTCTCGCCGCAGACCAATGTGGTGCGGCGCGACGGCGAGCGCGGCGTGCTGCTGTCGGTGCTGAAGAACGGCGGCGCCTCGACGCTGGACATCGTCGAGAACCTGCGCGCGATGCTGCCGGTGGCGCTGCAGACGATGTCGCCCGACATCAAGGTCACGCCGCTGTTTGACCAGTCGGTGTTCGTCAAGGCCGCGATCAAGGGCGTGGTGGCCGAAGCGGTGATCGCGGCCGGCCTGACCGCCGCCATGGTGCTGCTCTTTCTCGGCAACTGGCGCAGCACCCTGATCATCGCCGCCACCATACCGCTTTCCATCCTGGCGTCCATCCAGATGCTGTACCTGATGGGCCAGACCCTGAACCTGATGACGCTGGGCGGGCTGGCGCTGTCGGTGGGCATCCTGGTCGACCAGGCCATCGTCACCATCGAGAACATCGAGCGCCACATGCAGCTCGGCGCCAGCCTGGAAGACGCGATCCTGACCGGCGCCGGCGAGATCGGCATTCCGGTGCTGGTGGCCACGCTGTGCATCTGCATCGTGTTCGTGCCGATGTTCTTCCTATCCGGCGTGGCGCGCTTTTTGTTCGTGCCGCTGGCCGAGGCGGTGGTGTTCGCGATGGCGGCCTCCTACCTGCTCTCGCGCACCCTGGTGCCGACCCTGGTGATGCTGTTCATGCGCGGCCATGGCGCGCAGGATGGCGCCAAGCCCAGCCTGCTGCAACGGCTGTACCGGGCCTTCGACCGCCGTTTCGAGCAGGTGCGCCGCGCCTACATGCTGATCCTGTCGACGCTGCTGTCGCGCCGGCGCGGCTTCCTGATGATGTTCCTCGGCTTCTGCCTGCTCTCCACCCTGCTCTTTCCCTTCCTCGGCCGCGACTTCTTCCCCACCGTCGACGCCGGCCAGATCCGGCTGCACATGCGCGCGCCCACCGGCACCCGCATCGAGGAAACCGCGCTGCTGGCCGACCGGGTCGAGGCGGCGATACGCGAGATCATCCCCGCCGACCAGCTCGACACCATCCTGGACAACCTCGGCGTGCCCAACAGCGGCATCAACCTCTCCTACAGCAATGCCGGCACCATCGGCGCGATGGATGGCGAGATCCTGCTGTCGCTGCATGAAGGCCACCGCCCCACCACGGAATTCATCAGCCGCCTGCGCGCCGAACTGCCGCGCCGCTTTCCGGGCGTGGAGTTCTTCTTCCAGCCGGCCGACATCATTACGCAGATCCTGAACTTCGGCCTGCCGGCCGCGATCGATGTGCAACTGTCGGGCAACAACATCGCCGGCAATGCCGCGCTGGCCGGCGAACTGGCCAAGGCGATCAGGAAGATACCGGGCGCGGTCGACGTGCATGTGCACCAGAAGCTGGACAACCCGACCCTGGAACTGCAGGTCGACCGCTCGCGCCTGCAGCAGCTCGGGCTGAACGTGGCCAATGTCGGCCAGAACCTGCTGATCGCGCTGTCGGGCAGCTCGCAGACCGCGCCCGCCTTCTGGCTCAATCCGCAGAACGGCGTGGTCTACAACGTCGCGGTGCAGGCGCCGCAATATCGCGTCGATTCGCTCGATGCGCTGCTCAATATCCCGGTGGCCGCAGGCGCTGCCGCGCCGGGCGCCACCCCGCAGCTGCTGGGCAACCTGGCCGAGGCCAGGCCGACGCAGAGCCTGCCCATCGTCTCGCGCTACAACATCACGCCTGTGATTGATCTCTATGTCAGCGTGCAGGGCACCGACCTCGCCAGCGCGGCGCGCCAGGTCAATGCCGAAGTCGAGAAGATCCGTTCCAGGCTGCCGCGCGGCAGCCAGGTCGCGGTGCGCGGCCAGGTCGAGACCATGCAGTCCTCCTTCGCCGGCCTGCTGGCCGGCCTGGCCATGGCCATCGTGCTGGTGTACCTGCTGATCGTGGTGAACTTCCAGTCCTGGATCGACGCCGCCATCATCATCGCGGCGCTGCCGGCGGCGCTGGCCGGCATTGCCTGGATGCTGTTCATCACCGGCACCACGCTGAGCGTGCCGGCGCTGACCGGCGCCATCATGACGGTCGGCGTGGCCACCGCCAACAGCATCCTGCTGGTGGACTTCGCGCGGCAGCGGCGCGCCGATGGCATACCGATTCTTGCCGCGGCGCTGGAAGGCGGCGCGACCCGCATCCGGCCGGTGCTGATGACGGCGCTGGCAATGATCATCGGCATGATCCCCATGGCGCTGGGCATCGGCGAAGGCGGCGAGCAGAATGCGCCGCTGGGGCGCGCCGTGATCGGCGGCCTGCTGTTCGCCACGGTCTCGACGCTGTTCTTCGTGCCGGTGGTCTACGCGGCCGTCCACCAGCGCCTGGCAGCCCGACACGCGGCGCGCGCCGGCATGCTGCCGGCCGCTCACTAAAACGCAACAGGAGACGCACTACATGTCCGAGCAACGCCATTCCGGCCTGACGCAGCATATGCCGCACGAGGACGAGGCCGCCGATATGC
Source organism: Noviherbaspirillum soli (assembly GCF_015352955.1). Taxonomy (GTDB): domain Bacteria; phylum Pseudomonadota; class Gammaproteobacteria; order Burkholderiales; family Burkholderiaceae_D; genus Noviherbaspirillum_A; species Noviherbaspirillum_A soli. The sequence goes on along the minus strand of NZ_JACYOX010000029.1, from coordinate 34,264 downwards.
ACAAGCGCAGGCAGCTGCTGCGGCGCGCGAAGATCAGCGCGGCCGTGGTGCTGGTTATGCTGGGCCTGGGCGCGGCGCGCACCATGGTCAGCCGCATGTCGAATGCCCATGCGCTGGAGGCGGTGGCTGCCAGCAACGGCAAGCTGCATGTGCGGGTGGCCTCGCCCAGGGCCGGCGCTGCCGGGCAGCCGCTGGTGCTGCCGGGCACGCTGCAGGGCTACACCCAGTCGCCGGTGGCGGCGCGCGCCAGCGGCTACCTGAAGCGCTGGACCAGGGATATCGGCAGCCGCGTGGCCAAGGGCGAATTGCTGGCCGAGATCGAGACCCCGGAAATCGACCAGCAGCTGACGCAGGCTGTCGCCGCGCGGGCGCAGACCGCGGCCAGCCTGATGCTGGCCAAAAGCACGATGGAACGCTGGGAAGCGCTGCGCAAGAAGGACGCGGTGTCACAGCAGGACCTGGATGAGAAACGCAGCGCCCATGCACAGGCGCGCGCCAACCTGGCCGCGGTCGATGCCAACATCGAGCGGCTGCGCCAGCTGGAAGCCTTCAAGCGGGTGACCGCGCCCTTCGCCGGCGTGATCACCCGCCGCAATGTCGACGTCGGCGACCTGATCGATGCCGGCGGCGGCGCCAGCCGCGCGCTGTTCCTGCTGACCCAGACCGATCCGCTGCGCATCTACGTCAACGTGCCGCAGTCCTATTCCCAGCTGGTGCAGGCCGGCCAGAAGGTCACGGTCAGCCAGCCCGAACTGGCCGGCCGCAACTTCGAAGGCAAGGTGGAACGCACCGCCGCCGCGATCGACAGCGCGACCCGCACCATGCAGGTCGAGGTCGGCCTGCCCAACCGCGACAATGCGCTGCTTCCCGGCGCCTATGTGCAGGTGGCGCTGCCGGTGACGAGTTCGGCGCTGACGATGTCGACCAATGCGCTGATCTTCAGCAGTGCCGGGCCAAAGGTGGCAGCGGTGGACCAGGCGGGACGGGTTCATCTGAAGCCAGTGCGCATCGGCCGCAACTTCGGCCAGACCGTGGAAGTGCTGGAAGGCGTCGATCCGGCCGACCGGCTGGTGCTGAATCCGCCGGATGCGCTGGCCGAGAACGACCTGGTCGAGGTGGTTGCCGATGCCCCGGCCGCGAAGGCCGGCAACGGCAGCCAGACCCGGCCGGCGCCATGACGCGGCCATACCGCCTGGCCGGCGTCCTCGCCGGCGCCGCCCTGCTGGCAGGCTGCGCCGCGCCTCCCGAGATGCGCAGGCCGGCGCTGGACCTGCCGGCCGCATGGACGCTGGAGGCGCCCTGGCGCGAAGCCCGTCCCGATGACGGCGCCGCGCGCGGCTCGTGGTGGCGGCGCTTCGGCGATGCCGAGCTCGATGCGCTGCAGCAGCGCGCGCTGGACAACAGCCCGACGCTGGCGCTGGCCGGCGCGCGCCTGGCCCAGGCCCAGGCCGCGCTGGATGCGGCGCTGGCTGCGCGCTATCCGCAGCTGGGCCTGAACCTGCGCGGCGCGCGCCAGCGCATCTCGGCCAACCGGCCGCTGACCAACTACAGGTCGCCGAATTTCTCCACCGTGCAGAACGACGCAATCGCCCAGTTGAGCGTGAGCTATGAAGCCGACCTGTTCGGCCGCATCGCCAGCAATATCGCCGGCGCCACCGCGTCGGCCGAGCAGTCCGCGATCGACCTGGAAAACGCCCGCCTGCTGCTGGCCGCGGACGTTGCCACCGCCTACTTCAACCTGCGCACCGTCGACACGGAACTGGACGTGGTGGCGCGCTCGGTGTCGCTGCAGCGGCGCGCGCTGGAGCTGGCCAGCGACCGGCATGACCTCGGCGCGGTGTCGGGGCTGGACGTGGCGCAGCAGCAGGCGCTGCTCGACAGCACCCTGACCCAGGTCGACCTGCTCAAGCGCCAGCGCGCCCAGTTCGAGCATGCGCTCGGCACCCTGACCGGCGCCGGCGCGCCCGGCTTCACGCTGGCGCCGCGGGCGCTGCCGGCGCAGTCGCCGCTGGTGCCAGCGGTGCCGCTGGGCTTGCCCTCGGACCTGCTGGAACGCCGGCCCGACGTCGCCGCCGCAGAACGCGCGATGGCGGTGGCCAATGCCCAGCTCGGCGTGGCCAATGCGGCCTTCTATCCCAGCATTTCCTTGAGCGCCGCCGGCGGCATGGAATCGCGCGCCCTGCCGGCGCTGTTCGATGCGCCCAGCCTGCTGTGGTCGCTAGGCGCGTCGCTGGCCCAGCCGCTGTTCGATGCCGGCCGCATCCGCGCCAACCAGGCCGGCGCCCAGGCCGGCTATGAAGCCACGGTCGCGGGCTATCGGCGCGTGGTGCTGACGGCGATGCAGGAAGTCGAGGATGGCATCAGCGGCATGGCTTCGCTGGAACGCGCGCATGCGCAGGCGCTGCGCGCCGGCGACAGCGCGGCCCGGGTGCTGGATTTGGCCACCGCGCGCTATGAGGGCGGTGTCGCCAGTTACCTGGACCTGATCAGCGCGCAGCAGAACCTGCTGACCGCGCAGCGCCAGGTGGCGCAGCTTGCCGGCCAGCGGCTGCTGTCGTCGGTATTCCTGATCAAGGCGCTCGGCGGCGACTTCCAGCGCGCCGCCGCCGGGGGCTGAACGCCAGCGCGGCCATCAGGCAGAGCGCCCCGGTGCCGGGTTTGGCCGATAGGGATGGATGCAGAGCACGGCTTGTTGTGAAAGTAGACCAATATCGAGGCGGCATTCCCGCCCCGATGCCTCACTCGCCTGCCCCGTCCGGCTACTTCTTCACCAGCGCACAGGCGGACGCGCTCAGCGGCTGGAAAGCCTGTTCTCCAGGGACGGTCGACACCAGCTTGTAGTAATCCCAGGGCGCCTTCGACTCGGACGGTTTCTTGACCTGGTACAGATACATGTCATGCACCATGCGGCCATCCTCGCGGATGCGGCCATTCTTCGCAAACATGTCGTTGATAGGCATTTCCCGCATCTTCTGCATCACCGCGCCGGTCTCGTCGGTGCCGGCCGCCTTCACCGCCTTGAGGTAATGCATCACCGAGGAATACAGGCCGGCCTGGCTCATGTTCGGCATCTTCTTCGTCTTCTCGAAGAAGCGCCGCGACCACTTGCGGCTTTCGTCGTCATGGTCCCAGTAGAAGCCGGTGGTCAGCAGCATGCCCTGCGCCGCGTCCAGGCCCAGCGTATGCACATCGTTGATATAGACCAGCAGGCCGGCCAGGCTCTGCTTGCCCGAGGTGGTGAGACCGAATTCCCGCGCCGCCTTGATCGCGCTGATGGTGTCGCCGCCGGCATTGGCCAGGCCAATCACCTTGGCGCCCGAGCCCTGCGCCTGCACCAGGAAGGAAGAAAAGTCCGAGGCATTCAGCGGATGCCGCACCGAGCCCAGCACCTTGCCGCCATTGGCGCGGATCACGTCGCTCGCATCCTTTTCCAGCGTGGTGCCGAAGGTATAGTCGGCGGTCAGGAAGAACCAGCTGTCGCCGCCATTCTTGACCACGGCGCGCGCGGTGGAATTGGCCAGCGCATAGGTATCGTAGGCATAGTGCACCGTGACGGCGGTGCAGGCATCGTTGGTCAGCCGCGCCGAGCCGGGGCCGCTGAAGACGGCGATCCGGTTCTTTTCCTTTGCAATCGGCACCACCGCCAGCGCGGGGCCGGATGCGGCCACATCCAGGATCGCATCGACCTTGTCGCGGTCATACCATTCGCGCGCCTTGGACGCGGCGATGTCGGCCTTGTTCTGATGGTCCGCATGGACCAGTTCGACCGGCTTGCCGAGCACCTTGCCGCCGAAATCCTCGATGGCCAACTGTGCGGCGGCAACGCTGCCGGTGCCGGTGATGTCGGCATAGAGGCTGCTCATGTCGAGCAGCAGGCCGATCCTGACGACGTCGTTGGAAATCGCCTCCGCTGGCCGGGACTGCGCCTGGGCGCCGGCTGCGAAGCCGAGCGCGATCATTGCCGCAAGCATCTTGCGTGGCATGGTGTCTCCTCCTGTTGTTATGAGTGCTCCATGGTACCAACGGAAAGACAGGACATGTCAAGCCGGTGTGATGCCGTGGTCGCTGCCCGCATGATCACGTGCAAGCCGGCGGGCTCTGAATCGATTGCACGGCCAGTCGCAGGGCCTAGTACATCGACAGCATGCCGCTGGAGATCCGTCCCCGCCAGGTGCGGATCAGGTCGCGGTACAGCTCGCCCACCGGCCTGATCTTGCGGTCCAGGCTGAACAGGCCATAGCGGTTGACCTGGCCATCGTCCTTCACCAGCAGGCTGTCCCAGTCCACCTGGTCGATCAGGCTGTACCAGGTGAAGCCGATGATGGGCACGCCGTCTTCCTTGAGCCGCACCAGGTTGCCCCACTGGCGTTCCAGCCAGGAACGGGCATCCTTCTCGTTGAGGGCATAGTCGCGGTTGTTGGTCTCGGTGTGCATCACCGGCAGGCGGTAGCGGTCATAGTACTGCTTGGTGATCACGTAGTAGCCCAGCATTTCATACTGCTGGGTGCTGCCGTCGGGATGGACGACATGCTCGTTGGTCGCATAGTAGTCATTGCCCATGATGCAGACCGGCCGGATGTTGTGGTCCAGGAAGAAATGGAATTCCTCGCGGGTCATGCCATTGTCCAGCAGGTACTCGTACATGGTTGCGCACAAGTCATAGCCGTAGCACAGGTCCAGCGACAGGAAGCGCCGCTCGTTCATGTGCCGGGCCAGCTTCACGGCGTCCGGATGCGAGGGATGAAAGTATTCCGACGACTCGCTCTGGATGAAGCGCGCCGCCGGCTGCACCTCCAGGATCGCCTCGGTGGCCAGGATGTTGGCCCTGGCGATGTGCTTGCTGGCGGTGATGAAGGCCCGGTCGTCCGTCAGGCATTCATTCCATATGCCGAGCTTGGCGGAAAAGTGCGCGGTCACATACATCTCGTTGATGGGCGTGTACAGCCTCACCCATGGAAAGCGGATGGCGAAGGCCCGCGCATAGTCGGCAAAGTGGCGCGGGAATTCCGGGTTCTGGAAATTGCCCAGCCAGTCCGGCAGGCCGAAATGGCACAGGTCGACGCAGGGCGTGATCTGCAGCCGCCTGATTTCATCGAAAGCCTGGTCGGTGAATTCCCAGTCGTAGCGGCCGGCGCCGCGATGGACCTGGTAGTACGGCGGCCCGTAGCGCAGCAGATCCACGTCCAGCTCCCTGGCCAGCGCGAAGTCTTCCCGGTACCTGGCATAGTGGTCGGTCTTCTGCATTTCGTCCACCCGCCTGGCGCTGCCGTCCGGCTGGCGTATGGTCGGATAGCTGTTCTCTATGCCGGTTGCGAAAAGAAATCCATGCATGGCTGTCCCTGGTGTGCCTGGTGTCCCACCAAGCCATGTAATCAGGCGGATGGTTTTTCCGGATTGCGCGGCGTCAAGACCGCGCTTCCGACGGCTGCTAAGGTCGCTTCATGTTTTCCCGGATATTGATCCCCACCGACGGCTCGCCCGCGTCCGCCGCCACCACGCTGGCCGGCATGCGTTTCGCGCGCAAGCTCGGCGCGGAGGTGGTGGGCGTTTTTGTTGCGCCCGAATTCCGCTACCCGATCTATATCCAGACCATGCCGCCCTGCTATCTGAGCGACGAGGAATACCGGCTTTCGATGCGCACCGTCGGCGAAACCTATCTCAACGAAATGCGCAAGGCCGCAGCCGGGGCAGGCGTTGCGTTTTCCGGCGAGATGCTGTTTTCCGATGCGGTCGCCAAATCCCTGCTCGACACCGCGCGCCAGCGCCAGTGCGACCTGATCTTCATCGGCTCGCACGGCCGTGGCGGCTGGCAGCAGGCGCTGCTCGGCAGCGTGACCATGAAGGTGGTGTCGGCCTCGCCCGTGCCGGTGCTGGTCTATCGCGATCTCCCGGCCTGAGGCGCAGGAGACGGCGTCACTTACGGCAGCAGTGGCTTTGGGCTAAAGTGTTGCGCCGCGCGCACTTTGCGCCCTGGCATCAGCCATCAGCCATCACACGGAGACAAGAACCAATGAAGAAAGTCCTCATGAACGCCGCCATTGCCGCCGCCATTGCCGCCGCGCTGGCCGGCAGCGCCTGGGCCGGCGCCCAGAACCTGCCGGACGACACGCCACTCACCGCGGAACAGCAGCGTTTCCATGACATCTACAAGGAGCTGGTCGAGATCAACACCACCCATTCCAGCGGCAACAATACCGAAGCGGCAAAGGCCATGCAGAAGCACCTTCTGGCGGCAGGCTTCAGGCCGGAGGATATCCAGTTGTTCGAGCCGTATCCGCGCAAGGGCAATCTGGTGGCGCGCTACCGCGGCACCGGCAGCAAGAAGCCGGTGCTGCTGCTGGCCCATATCGACGTCGTGGAAGCCAGGCGCGAGGACTGGAAGACCGACCCGTTCAAGCTCAAGGAAGACGACGGCTACTTCACCGCCCGCGGCTCGTCCGACGACAAGGCCATGGCGGCCTCCTTCGTCTCCATCCTGTCCCAGTTGAAGCGAGAAAACTTCATGCCGGAACGCGACATCATCCTGGCGCTCACGGCGGACGAGGAACTGGGCGATGTCCCCAGCAACGGCGCCTTCTGGCTGGTCAACAACCAGCGTTCCGCGATCGATGCCGAGTTCGGCATCAACGAAGGCGGCGGCGGCCAGCTCAACCAGGGCAAGCCCATCCTGCACCGGGTCCAGGTGGCCGAGAAGATGTACACCACCTACAAGATCGAAGTGAAGGATGTCGGCGGCCACAGCTCGCTGCCCACCGCCACCAATCCGATGTATGAGCTGAGCGCCGCGCTGAACCGGCTTGGCGCCCACCGTTTCCCGGCCAGGCTGTCGGAAGTGACCCGCACCTACTTCGAGCGCAGCGCGCAGTTCGAGACCGGCCAGCGCGCCGACGACATGCGCGCGGTCGCCTCCGGCAAGGGCAGCGATGCCGCCATCGACCGCCTCTCGGCCACGCCGCTGTACAACGCGCTGCTGCGCACCACCTGCGTGGCGACCCAGGTCAATGCCGGCCATGCCGAGAACGCGCTGCCGCAATCGGCCAAGGCGGTCGTCAACTGCCGCATCCTGCCGCATGACGATCCGGCCGAGGTGGATGCCACGCTGAAGAAGGTCCTTGGCGGCGAGCGCCTGACCATGGTCGCCAGCAACCCGCCGCTGCGCAGCCCGGCCTCGCCCTTGCGTCCCGACGTGACCGGCGTGATCGAGAAGCTGACCGGGCAGATGTGGCCCGGCGTGCCGGTGATACCGGCGATGAGCACCGGCGCCACCGACAGCCGCTTCATGCGCAACGCCAACATCCCGATGTACGGCGTCTCCGGCATCTTCAGCGAACCAAGCGACGCCCGCGCCCACGGCCTGGACGAGCGGGTAGCGATACCGCGGCTGTACGACGGCCGCGAGTTCATGTACCGCATGGTGAAGGCGCTGTCGCAGTAAGGCATGCTAACGGCCGCCGATCAGCCCCGGCCTGATCGGCGGCTGTTGATGCGTGGCGCTTGATGCGCTCTGACGCACATCAAGCGCCGCTGCGCGAAACGATGGTGACGGCAGCGGCTCGGCTATCCTGAAGCCGGACAAGGCGCATACCATGCGCGCGCGGGCCGGCAGGCCCTGCATCGCATCCCGCCTTCGGACCAGGAAGGAGCGCCGATGCGATGACTTTCATACGATGGTTTGCCGAGCTTGGCGTGGGCGACGTGCCGCTGGTCGGCGGCAAGAATGCTTCCCTAGGCGAAATGTTCCGCGAGCTTGGCGCCCAGGGCGTCAGGGTGCCGAACGGCTTTGCCGTCACGGCCGAGGCCTATCGCGTCACGCTGGAACAGGGCGGCGCATGGAACAGGCTGCATGCGGCGCTGGACGGGCTCGATCCGGGCAATGTCGACGACCTCGCCCGCCGTGCCCACGAGGCGCGCGAGATCGTGTACGGCACGCCACTGCCCCCGGAACTGGCAACCCAGATCGTGGATGCCTACAAGGCTCTGCGCCAGCAGTACGGGGAGGCCCTCACTGTCGCCGTGCGCAGTTCCGCCACCGCGGAAGACCTGCCCACCGCCAGCTTTGCCGGTCAGCACGAAACCTTTCTCAATGTCAGCGGCGAGGCCAGGCTGCTGGATTCGGTGCGCCGCTGCTATGCCAGCCTGTTCACGGAACGCGCCGTCATGTACCGCATCGAACATGGCTTCGATCACTTCAAGGTATTGCTCTCGGCCGGCGTGATGAAGATGGTGCGCGCCGACCTCGCCGCCAGCGGCGTCAGTTTTTCCCTTGATACCGAAAGCGGCTTTCGCGACGTGGTGCTGATCACCGGGGCCTATGGCCTGGGCGAGAACGTGGTCCAGGGCACGGTGGACCCCGATGAATTCTATGTCTTCAAGCCCACGCTGCAGGCAGGCAGGCGGACCGTGCTGCGGCGCACGCTGGGCGGCAAGGAAATCCGCATGGTCTATGCCCGCGCCGCCGGCCGCGACACCACCCGCAACATGCCGGTGGCGCGCCAGGAACGGCAACGCTTCTGCATCGGCGACGCCGAAGTGCTGGAGCTGGCCGAGGCCACCATGCGCATCGAGGCCCACTACAGCGCCCGCGCCGGACAGCCCACGCCGATGGATGTGGAGTGGGCCAAGGATGGCATCGATGGCCAGCTCTACATCGTGCAGGCGCGGCCGGAAACCGTGGCCTCGCGCAAGTCCTCGGCCATGCTGGATGAATACGTGCTGGAGGGCGGCGGCGTCGCCATCGCCAGCGGCCGCGCGGTCGGCCGCGGGGTGGTGTCGGGGCGCGCCAATGTGGTGGCCGACGTCTCCGAACTCGGCCGCTTCCAGCGCGGCGAGATCCTGGTGGCCGACACCACCATGCCGGACTGGGGCACCGTGATGAAGCAGGCGGCGGCCGTCGTGACCAACCGCGGCGGGCGCACCTGCCATGCTGCCATCGTTGCGCGCGAGCTTGGCATTCCGGCCGTGGTCGGCTGCGACGATGCCACCGAGAAGATACGCAGCGGCGACGAGGTCACGGTCTCCTGCGCCGAAGGCGACACCGGCCGGGTCTATGCCGGCGCGCTGCCATTTCACAAGACCAGCACCGACCTCTCCGCCCTGCCCATGCCCGGCACGCGGCTGATGATCAACATCGGCAACCCGGACCTCGCCTTCCAGCTGAGCTTTCTGCCCAATGACGGCGTCGGCCTGGCGCGCATGGAGTTCATCGTGGCCGAGCATATCCGGGCGCATCCGATGGCGCTGGCCCATCCGGAGCGGGTCGACGACCCGGCCGAGCGCGAGCGCATCATCGCGCTGGCCGGCGCCTACGCCAGCCCGGCCGACTATTTCGTCACCCGGCTGTCGGAAGGCGTCGGCACCATCGCCGCGGCCTTTTATCCCAAGCCGGTGATTGTGCGCATGTCCGACTTCAAGACCAATGAATATGCCAGCCTGCCCGGCGGCCGCTGGTTCGAGCCGGTCGAGGCCAACCCGATGATTGGCTTCCGCGGCGCGGCCCGCTATACCCACCCGGCCTATGCGGACGGTTTCGCGCTGGAATGCCGGGCAATGAAAAGGGTACGCGCCGACATGGGGCTGGACAACGTGCGGCTGATGATTCCGTTCTGCCGGCGGGTGGAGGAAGCGCGCCGGGTGCTGGACGCGATGGCAGCCATGGGACTGGCGCGCGGCGTGGACGGCCTGGAAATCCATGTGATGTGCGAGATCCCGAACAACATCCTCCAGATCGACGCCTTTGCCGCGCTGTTCGATGGCTTTTCCATCGGCTCCAACGACCTGACCCAGCTGGTGCTGGGCGTGGACCGCGACTCGGAAATCGTTTCCTTCGATTTCGACGAGCGCGACCCCGGCGTGCTGGAAATGCTGCGCCTGGCGATTCAAGGCGCACGGCGCTGCGGCCGCCATGTCGGCATCTGCGGCCAGGCGCCTTCGGACTATCCGGAGCTGTCTGCCTTTCTGGTGAAACAGGGCATCGACGCCATCAGCCTGAACCCGGACTCGGTGATCCGCACGATCAGGACACTGCTGGAGGCGGAGCAGCAGCTCGGCATCCCGCCGCGGCCGCCGGCCTCGCCCCATGCACAAGGAGAAAGACCATGACGCTTCGCGCCGCTGATCTGATGACAACGCCGGTAGTCACGGCGCAGGCGGACCAGACCGTCGCCGCAGTGGCTGCCACCATGCACCAGCACCGGCTGTCCTTCGTGCCCGTGACGGAAAAGGCCGGCGGCACGGTGCTGGGGATTATCAGCGCCGCCGACATCCTGCATCTGGAAGCCGCGCGCCAGGATACCGGGCGCCTGAAGGCCTGGCAGGTCTGCGCCTACAAGCCGCTTGCGGTCGATGCCGATACGCCGGCCGCCGAGGTGGCGCGGCAGATGCTGGAGCGGCAGGTGCATCATGTGGTGGTGATGCGCCAGCATGATCTGCTGGGCGTGATTTCAGCGCTGGATTTCGTCAAACGCTTTCTTGCGGAAAACCCGGCCTGATCAGCCTGTTGCCGGCGCGCGCTGTAAAGGAAGCCGACAACGGGCCTGGCGGGTCGGGCCTGTGCCTCCGTGCAATCGATCAATCAATCAATCAATGCGTGCCGTCAGTGGCATAGCCGGCTTCGCGCCAGGCATCGATGCCGCCCTGCAACGGACGCACGCGGGTATAGCCGCGCTTGAGCAGTTCCCTGGCTACCAGCGCAGCCGAGGCTTCGTTCGGACAGGCGCAATAGACGATGACCTCGTCGGCAAGCGGAATGTCGCCGGCAACGAATTCGCTGAAGTCGGGCCCGATGGTGATGGCGCCGGGAATGCGTCCCTGCGCCTGCGACTGCGGGGCGCGCACATCCACCACCAGCGGCTTTTCGCCCTGCTGCAGCATCTCGTACAGCTCGTCGACCGAGATTCTCGCCATGCGCAGCGAGCGCATGAAGCGATAGCGTTGCCACCATTTGCCGGCAATGAAGACCGCCAGCACCAGGGCCAGCAGCGCCAGGCCGCCGCGGCCCAGCTGATCCAGCACCCGCATCAGGTCATCCACGGTCGAGCTGAACAGCGTGCCCAGGTACAGCGCCGAACCGGCCCAAAGAACGGCGCCGATGGCGTCGAACAGCAGGAAGGCCAGCGTGCCGGTGCCGGTAGCGCCGGCCAGCGCGCTGGCCAGCGAGGCAAAGCCCGGAATGAATTTGGCCACCATCAGCGAGGCCGCGCCCCAGCGCGAAAACGCGCCCTCGGTCTGGCGCACGCAGGAATCGGCGGACAGCGAAAGCCGGCACAGCAAGGCCAGGATGCCGCGGCCATAACGGCGGCCGGCGAGATACCAGCCGGTATCCGCGATCAGCGCGGCCAGCACGGCCACCATCAGCAGGGTGGATGCGGCATACCGGCCATCAGCGGCGAGCGCGCCGGTCAGCACCAGCGTCGGATAAGCCGGTATCGGCGCGCCGGCCTGCTCCACCAGCACATTGGCGAATACAGCGGCGATGCCGTACTGCTCGATCATTTGCAGCAGCCATGACATGGCGCCTCCCTTGCTCTGCCTGCGTTGCGGCGCCGATTGCGCCAAACCGCAAGCATAACGGCTCGCGCCTGATCGCGCCCGGGAGCCTGCGCGGCCTTTGCCGGCAGCGGGAAAGCCCACAGGGTAAAGACAAACAGGGCTGGCGTTGGAATCGCCAGCCCTGTGCGGGGTTAGGAAAACCAGCGCCCTCAGGCGCTGTCAGTCTCAGCCCTTGTTACGACGGCGCATGAAACCCAGCGCGGCCAGGCCCAGGCCAAAGATCGCCACGGTGCTCGGCTCGGGAACGGCATTGCCGCCGCCGCCGTTGCCGGTGCCGCCTCCGCCGCCCTGGGCAAAGTTCACCGCGAAGAAGGTCTCCGGTCCGCCCTGGACATTGTTAATCGTCGCGGAAAGGCCGATCCGGTTGTTGGCAGAACCAAAGGCGCTGGTCGCACGCGTGATTTCATCCGCGCTCAACTGGAATACGAAGCCGGCATTGCCTATGCCCCGGTCGGTGGCGTCCAGCGGCAGAGCAGTGAACGGATTGGAGGTGAACAGGGGCGAGCCGCCAGCCGGGCCGAAGATGCGCAGCGAGAGATCGGTCAGTGTCAAGCTGCTGGCACTGGCCGGCTCGTTCGGATTGAAAACGATGCGCAGGGAAGACGGGCTGGTCACGCCCAGGCTGCCCAGCGTCGGCGTCCCGGACTGCGACGCGCCATTGGGGACATCGCCGGTGGTCGTGGTGGCGGAGCCGTTCCAGAGCACGGCACCGCTCTCTGTCGTGGAATTGGCAGGGCTGTTCAACGTGAGGATGGTATTGACTGCTCCCAATCCAGTGCCCTGGAAATCACCCGGTCCCGCCAGGATAAGCGCGTGGCTCGACGAAGCGGCTACCGCCAGCCCGATCGCAGCCAATGTGCGTGTCACGCGAAAAGTCATTTTGGTCATGAAAAGCCTCATAAGATTTTGGGTCAGCGAACGGGTTCTGTAGCCCTTCTGATGACGATCTCCCTTGTACGAAACCGACAATCGCACAAAGTGTGCCAGTACTCCTAAGCATCTGTTTTTACACACTGTTTCTTGTAAAAAACGGTATCTCTCAGGAATTGTGTAATAAATTCCGACGCAAACGTCATATAATTTTAACAATGTTTTCAGGAATGTTAATTTTCCTGCATCGGCTCCACGCAGCCGTAGCCATATGTCTTGCTGTGCTGGTGTCAGTACTGTCTGGTTGCCGGCCACGAATGACAGGAATTAACTAACCGCATTAGAATGCGCGGTCCGGCCTTTAACCCGTTTCCTCAAAAGGCAGCCGGCTGCATTGCAGCGGCCGGTTCACTGCCTTTCTTACTTCCAGATCCATCATGAAAACGATTGTCCTGAAGGTGGATGTCGACACCTACCGCGGTACCAGGGAAGGCGTTCCACGCCTGCTGCGCCTTTTTCAGTCGCGCGGCGTCAATGCGACCTTCCTGTTCAGCCTTGGTCCGGACCATACCGGCCGGGCGCTCAAGCGGGTGTTCCGTCCCGGCTTCATGAAGAAGGTGTCCCGCACGTCGGTGCTGGAACACTATGGCCTGAAGACGCTGCTGTACGGGACCCTGCTGCCAGGGCCGGACATTGGCCGCTCACTGGCCGACATCATGCGCATGACCGAAGCGGCGGGGTTCGAGACGGGCATCCATTGCTGGGACCATATCCGCTGGCAGGATGGCGTGGCCGGCGCCGATCCGGCATGGACACGTCGGCAGTTCCATCTCGCCGCCGACCGCTTCAGGGAAATCTTCGGACATGCAGCGCCTACCCACGGCGCAGCCGGGTGGCAGATGAATGCCGCCGCCTATCTTGAAGAAGAAAGGCTGGGGCTTGCGTATGCCTCCGACGTTCGCGGCAGGTCGCCTTTCCGCCCGGTCGTAGATGGGAAAGCGCTGGCATGCGTCCAGCTTCCGACCACGCTGCCCACGCTGGACGAACTGCTGGGCATCGGCGACATCGTGCCGGAAAACGTCCATCATCATCTGATCGCGGCAAGCGGCGAGGAAAGGGAGTTCGGGCATGTCTACACCCTGCATGCCGAGCTGGAAGGGATGCGCCTGCTTCCGGCGATGGAACGCATGCTCGACGCCTGGCAGGCAATGGGCTACCGGATCACGTCCCTCGGCGAACTCTACCGGAGCCTCGATCCTGAACGTTTGCCATGCCACCGCATCGATACTGGAGAAGTTCCGGGACGCTCAGGCTTGTTGAGCGTACAGGGCGAGGCAGCCTGACCGGCAATTCCGGCCGCAGACCGGCTCGGGTCCGAGATGCAGGCTGGATGCCCGGCGAATTCATATACAGCATGTAGTTTCCGCATAGAAACCAAATGTCAGCAAATTGTCAGGCCATTTTCAGTTTCCTGACAGGAAATATTTGTATTATCCTTATTTCTGTGCAAAATCACGGGCAACCGCAGGTCAGGCGGGTAGTGTGTCCGGTACGGCTCGCACCATGCTGAAGGGCAAATATTGACAATGGCCGGCCATGTATTCTGTCCAGTCCAACGTTGCCTTGCCAAGGCTGCATCTGCTCTCGGACGACAGGCAATAAGGCATGAAACGGCATTTTTGTTCGGGGTCGTCGCCGGGTTCGTGGCACCGTCAGTCCTGCGGACGGTCTACGTGCTGGAGCCCGGCATGCACCCCTGCCACTCACCCATGGTTTCCTTTTGACACTTTAATTTTTGGCAGTGATGTGATGAAAAAAGTCCTCATACTTGGCGTTAACGGTTTCATTGGCCACCACCTGTCCCGGCGTATCCTGGAAACGACCGACTGGCATGTTTATGGCATGGACATGATGTCCGATCGCATTACCGAATTGCTGGACAACGAAGCCTTCAAGCCGCGCCTGCATTTCTTTGAAGGCGACATCATGATCAACAAGGAATGGGTGGAATACCACGTCAAGAAGTGCGACGTGATTCTGCCGCTGGTCGCGATTGCTACGCCCTCCACCTATGTCAAGGAACCTCTGCGCGTCTTCGAGCTTGATTTCGAGGCGAATCTTCCCATCGTCCGTTCTGCGGCGAAGTATGGGAAGCACCTGGTTTTCCCCTCCACCTCCGAGGTCTATGGCATGGTGGACGACCAGGAATTCGACCCGGCCGAATCCAACCTGGTATACGGACCGATCTCGAAACAGCGCTGGATCTATGCCTGCTCCAAGCAGCTGATGGACCGCGTCATCTGGGCCTATGGCGCGGAGCAGGGCCTGAATTTCACCTTGTTCCGGCCATTCAACTGGATCGGCGCCGGGCTTGACTCCATCCACACCGCCAAGGAGGGCAGCTCGCGGGTGCTGACCCAGTTCCTGGGCCATATCGTACGCGGCGAAAACATTTCGCTCGTGGACGGCGGCAGGCAGAAGCGCGCCTTCACCTATATCGACGACGGCATCGCCGCGCTGATGAAAATCATTGCAAACGAGAATGGCGTGGCAAGCGGCAAGATCTACAACATCGGCAATCCGGACAATAATTTCTCGATCCGCGAACTGGCTGAAATGATGCTCGCCCATGCCAGGGATTATCCGGAATACACCGAAATGGCCGGCAAGGTGCAACTGGTCGAAACCAGTTCGGACGCTTATTACGGAAACGGTTATCAGGACGTGCAGAACCGGGTGCCCAAGATCACCGAGACCTGTCGGGAACTCGACTGGAAACCAGCCACCTCGATGGCGGAAGCGCTGGCCCATATCTTCGAGGCGTATCGCAGCGAAGTCGCACAGGCCAAAGAGCTGATCCAGTAGCGCGGATGCTGCCTGCGGCGATTCGCGGCTGCGGCCGGGCCGGCGCCTGCCAGCCCGGCCGCAGCGCTGGCCCCCTGCCCTTGTCATTCCCGCTGCGTCAGCCGGTTGCGCATCGCCCGCTCGGCCGCAGCCGTTATCGCATCAGGCCATCCTCCGGCTATCATTGCGTTTCTTCTTGTCAGCCCTCATGCCGCAGCAAGCATTGCGCATCCCATGTTGGCCGTTACCTGTCAGGCATTTCATGATCAAAAGATCGCTGGCCCCCGAACCGGGTCAAAAGCGCCGCGTGCAAGTCCTCCTGTTCTGGGCCGTCGTCACCGTCATCTGGTTTTCCTCACTGGGCCTGCGGGCACTGATCCACCCGGACGAAGGCCGGTATGCCGACATTTCCCTGACCATGCTGCAGTCGGGCGACTGGATCACGCCAAGGCTCAACGGCCTGCTCTATTTCGAGAAACCCGCGCTGCAGTACTGGGCAGGCGCCGCCAGCTTCTTCCTGTTCGGCATCAATGAATTCGCCGCCCGCTTCTGGCCCGGCCTGACGAGTTTCCTGACGGTTCTCGTCGTCTGGTCTTTTGGGAAGCGCCTGTATGGCCGCGACATGGCCGGCAAGGCTGCGCTGATCGTGGCCGGCACCATGTGGATCGTGGGGAACGGGCATTTCCTTACGCTGGACATGGGCGCCACCTTCTTTCTCACACTGGCGCTGTTCAGTTTCCTGCTCGCCCAGGATGAGCAAACCACGCCCCGCATGCGCCGCTGGATGATGTGGCTGTGCTGGGCCGCGATGGCCGGCGCCACCCTGTCCAAGGGACTGGTCGGCCTGCTCATTCCCGGCATGACGATCGTTCTGTATTCCCTGACCGGCATGCGCTGGGCGGTATGGAAACGGCTGCATCTGCTGAGCGGCCTGCTGATCTATTTCTGCCTTGCCGCGCCGTGGTTCATCCTGGTCTCGCGCCGCAACCCGGAATTTGCGAACTTCTTTTTCGTTCACGAGCATTTCCAGCGCTTCCTCACCACCGAGCACAAGCGCACCGGCGCCATCTGGTACTTCGTCCCGGTCCTGCTGCTGGGCTTTTTCCCATGGACGACCCTGCTGGCCAGGACATTGCGGGAAGGCTGGAAAAGCGACGGCGCCGGTTTCCAGAGCCGGCAGGTGCTGCTGATCTGGTGCATCTTCACCTTCGCGTTCTTCAGCGTGTCCGGCTCCAAGCTGCCCTCCTATATCCTGCCGATGTTCCCGGCGCTCGGCATGCTGCTTGCGCTCGGCATCGGGCAGGTGACCGAAAAGGCATGGAGATGGCATCTACTGGCGCCGGGATTGCTGTTTGCCGCACTGGTCGGGCTGTATCCCTTCGCCGGCAAGGCCGTCACGCCGGAAGCGCCGCTGGAAGTATGGCAGCACATGCTGGGCTTCATGGCCATCGCGGGCCTGGCCGGCATGCTCGGCACATGGCTTGCCTGGCGGGCAATCAGGCGCGGCCAGCTGACCATGGGTCTGGCAGCGCTGTCACTGACCAGCATCGTTGCGATGACCCTGGCCATGACCGGCCATGACAGCTATGGCCAGCTGAAAAGCAGCAAACGCATCGCGCATGCCGTGGGACAATACCTGCACGATGACACCGAACTGTTTTCAGTCAGAATGCATGACCAGACCTTTCCCTTCTATCTGCGGCGGCCGGTTACCCTTGTCGACTATCGTGACGAATTCGCGCTTGGCCAGGATATCGAGCCAACGCGGTGGATCCCATCGCTCGCGCAATTCGAGAGCCGCTGGCGCAAGGCGGCCAGCGCAGCTGCCATGATGCATCCGGAAACCTATGACGAACTTTCCAAGAACCAGTTGCCCATGCAAGTCGTCTACCGTGATGCGCGGCGGCTGGTGGTGGTGAAGCCATGAAGGCCGCGGAGTTCTCGCTGATCCTGGCGGGCGTCCTGCTCAATGCCTTTGCCCAGTTGCTGCTCAAGGCAGGCGTGCGGCAGATCGGCCACTTTGATTTCGTTCTGGCCAACAGCTGGAGCGTTCTGCTGCGGGTGGCGGGCAGCCTGCCCATCATCGGCGGCCTGGCGTGCTACGTTGTCAGCGTGGTGGTCTGGATACTTGCGCTGTCGCGCGTCGAGGTCAGCGTCGCCTACCCGATGCTGTCGATCGGCTATGTCATCAATGCGGCGCTGGCCTGGTGGCTGTTCGGCGAAGCTGTGGGAATGCAGCGGCTTGCCGGCATCGGCGTCATTATCATCGGCGTGATTATCGTGGCTCGATCATGAATCCTGAATTTCTTCCCTTTACCCGCCCGTCGATCGACGAGGCCACCATCGAAAGCGTCGCCGCCGTGCTGCGTTCCGGCTGGCTCACCACCGGGCCGAAATGCGCTGCGCTGGAAGCGGCCTTGTCGGCACGCGCCGGCGGGCGGCTGGTCCGCCTCGCCTCCTCCGCCACCGCGGCGCTGGAATTCGGTCTGCGCATCGCCGGCGTCAAGCCTGGCGACGAGGTGATCACCACCTCGCTGTCCTGGGTGGCGACCGCCAATGTCATCCTTGCGGTCGGCGCCAGGCCCGTGTTCGTCGACATCGATCCGGCCACCCGGCTGATCGATCTCGACCTGGTCGCCGCGGCCGTGACGCCGAAGACCTCGGCCATCATACCGGTGGACCTGGCCGGCTTTCCGGTCGACCGCGACAGGCTCTACGACATTGCCAGCCATCACCGGCTGCGCGTGCTGGAGGATGCGGCGCAATCGCAGGGCGCGAACTGGAAGGGCCGGGAAATCGGCAGCACCGGCGACCTGGTGGCATTGAGCTTTCATCCGAACAAGAACATGACGACCGGCGAAGGCGGCTGCCTGATGGTCAACGATGCCGCCGAGGCCACGCTGTTCGAGAAGCTCAGGCTGCAGGGCGTGACCCGCTCGCCGGACGGCACCTACGACTGCGACATCCTGGGCGGCAAGGCCAACCTGACCGACATCGGCGCGGCCATCGGCCTGGGCCAGCTGGCGCATCTCGATGAAGCCAATGCCCGCCGCCGCGGCCTTGCGCGCCTGTATCTGGAAAAGCTGCAGGCAGCGGGCCTCGGATTGCCGCCCGCCGACTTCGAGCAGACCAACTGGCATATGTTCCAGGTACTGCTGCCGGAGTCGCTCGCGTCGCGCCGGCCTGCAGTGATTGCATCGCTGAAGGCGGCCGGCATCGGCTCCGGCGTTCATTACCCGGCGATACACACCACCACGCTGTATCGCAACCTTGGCTGGCGCCCCGGCGACCTGCCCCACACCGAATCGGTGGCATCGCGCATCCTGACACTGCCGCTGTTTCCCCAGATGAATGAAGGCGATGTCGAGCGCGTCTGCGCCGCATTGCTGGCCATTATCAAAGGCTACTGATGGACAGCCATATCCAAAGCCCCCAGATCTCGCTCGTCATTCCCGTCTTTAACGAAGAGGCCTGCCTGGAAAGCCTTTTCGACCGCCTCTACCCCGTGATGGACGGCCTTGGCGTCTCCTATGAAATCCTGTTCATCAACGATGGCAGCCGCGACCGCTCGGCCGCCCTGCTGGCGGAGCAGTTCCGCCGCAGGCCGGACGTGACGCGCGTCGTCCTCTTCACCAACAATTTCGGGCAGCACAGCGCCATCCTCGCCGGCTTCAGCTTTTCGCGCGGCAGCAGGATCATCACGCTCGATGCCGATCTGCAGAATCCGCCCGAAGACATCCCGCTGCTGCTCTCAGCGATGGACCAGGGACATGATTATGTCGGCTCGATCCGTCGCCAGCGCAACGACAGCTGGTGGCGGCACTCGGCCAGCCGCTTCGTGAACCGGGTACGGGAGCGCACGACCGACATCCGGATGACGGACCAGGGCTGCATGATGCGGGCCTACGGCAGGCACATCGTGGACACCATCAACCAGTGCCAGGAAAGCCATACCTTCATACCGGCGCTTGCCTATACCTTTGCCCGCAACCCCACCGAGGTGGTGGTGGGACATGAGGAGCGGTACGCGGGAGAATCGAAATACTCGCTGTACAAGCTGGTGCGCCTGAACTTCGACCTGATGACAGGCTTTTCGGTGATGCCCCTGCAGCTGTTTTCCCTGCTGGGCATGGTGGTGTCCCTGGGCTCGGGATTCCTGGTCGCTTACCTGCTGCTGCGCCGGCTCATCGTGGGGCCGGAAGAAGGCGGCTTGTTTACCCTCTTCGGCATTGCCTTCTTCCTGATCGGGCTGGCCCTGTTCGGACTCGGGCTGCTGGGCGAATATGTCGGCCGAATCTATTTCGAAGTGCGCAAGCGGCCACGCTACATGGTGTCCGCGGTGCTGGAGCAAACCCATTTGCAGGAAGACCAGACGGTATGACCTCCGCAGTGGTGTTTGCCTATCATAACGTCGGCGTGCGCTCGCTGAAGGTGCTGCTGGCCCATGGTATCGACGTACGGCTCGTGATTACCCATGAAGACAATCCCGGCGAACAGATCTGGTTTGCATCGGTGCGGGAAGTCTGCCGCGAATATGGCATTGCCTGCATTACGCCTGCCGACCCCAACGCCGACGACGTTGTTGCACGGGTGGCCGCGCTTGATGCCGATTTCCTGTTCAGCTTCTATTACCGGCTGATGCTGAAAGCGCCGCTGCTGGCCACGGCCAGGCTGGGCGCCTTCAATCTGCACGGCTCGCTGCTGCCCAAGTACCGTGGCCGGGTGCCGGTGAACTGGGCCATCATCCATGGCGAACGGGAAACCGGCGCCAGCCTGCATGTGATGAACATCAAGCCCGACAATGGCGCGCTGGTGGACCAGCAGGCCGTGCCGATACTTCCGGACGACACCGCGCAGGACGTGTTTACGAAAGTGATGGTTGCAGGCGAGATTTGCCTGGATCGCGCGCTGCCCAGGCTCATCGCCGGCACCGCCACACTGACGCCGCAAGACCTGTCGCAAGGCGCTTATTTCGGTGGGCGCACCGCCGAAGACGGCCGCATCGACTGGCGCCAGCCGGCACGACGCATCCACGACCTGGTGCGTGCCGTGACGCATCCCTTTCCCGGCGCCTTCGCCGACCTCCCCGGCGGCAGGCTGCATGTATGGCGCACCCGGGTAGTGGATCAGCCGGCGCCCGCCGGGAAGCCCGGCATGCTCGAATTCCGGGACGGCTCGCACACCCTCTATCCGCTCGGCGGCGGCTGCCTGCGCGTGCTTGAGGCCGATATCGATGGCGGCGCGCTGCCGGAGCAGGATCTGCCGCTTCTGCGGATTCCGTAGCATGCCGGCAGTCTGCGTGGCGATGCAGGCCTGCTCCCGCTGAGACAGGCGATCCTTGCCGAGACAGCATGCATGCCCTGCATTCCCGTCCGGACAGGGCATGTTCAGCCTGCCCGCAGTGGCCAGGCGCTGCACTCCTGCATCCGCATGACCGGCTCGGGGCAAACTTTATATAATGGCCTCCTCCGATTTCCCCTGTTCACCGCCGGCGCCCATTGCCGCCTATCCCTGGCCCGAAAGACCAATGACTTCCTCTTCTCCCCATGCAAGGCTGGCTTCCTGGATCGATGCGCATTTCGATGAGGAAGTCGGCTTTCTTGCCGACATCGTGCGCATTCCCACCGACACCCCGCCCGGCGACAACGCGCCCCATGCCAGGGCCGTCGCCGCAATGATCGGGCAGCTGGGCTGGCAGGTTGAAGAGCATCCCGTGCCGCAGCAGACCGTGCATGACTACGGCATGGCCAGCATTACCAACCTGATCGTGCGGCGGCGCTATGCCGATGGCGGGCCGACGCTGGCGCTCAACGCGCATGGCGACGTGGTTCCGCCTGGCGAAGGATGGACCAGGCCGCCCTATGGCGCCGTCATCGAGGATGGCCGGATGTATGGCCGCGCCGCCGCGGTGTCGAAGTCGGATTTCGCGACCTACCTGTTTGCGGCAAGGGCAATCGAGGCGCTGGGATTGCCGCTGCGCGGCGCGCTGGAACTGCATTTCACCTATGACGAGGAGTTTGGCGGCAACCTGGGGCCGGGCTGGCTGCTCGAGCAGGGCCTGACCCGGCCCGACTATCTGATCGGCGCCGGCTTCAGCTATAACGTGGTCAATGCGCACAATGCCTGCCTGCAGTTCGAAGTGACGGTGCATGGCAAGGCCACGCACGGATCGATTCCCGAGACCGGACATGACGCCCTGCAGGCCGCCACCCGGGTCCTCAATGCGATCTATGCGGAAGTGCCGCGCCTGAAATCCATCCGTTCCGCGATTGCCGGCATCAGCCATCCGACCATGATCGTCGGTCGCATCGACGGCGGCACCGATACCAACGTGGTGCCCGGCAAGGTCGTGCTGAAAATGGACAGGCGCATGATTCCGGAAGAAGACCCGGCGCAGGTCGAGGCGGGCGTGCGCCGGCTGATCGAGGAAGCGGTGCGAGGCCTGCCGGGCATACGTGTCGAGATCCGGCGGCTGCTTCTGGCCCATGCGCTGCGGCCCCTGCCCGGCCAGGAGAAGCTGGTCGACAGCCTGCGCCGCAACGCGCGCGAAGTGCTCGGCGAGGAGATCACCGCGCTTGGCTCGCAGCTCTATACCGATGCCCGGCTCTACAGCGAGCACGGCATCCCGGCCGTGCTGTACGGCGCCGGCCCGCGCACGGTGCTTGAATCCAATGCCAAGCAGGCCGACGAGCATCTGGTGCTGGACGACTTGCGCGCCGCCACCAAGGTCATTGCGATGACCCTGTTCGACTTCCTGACTGCCTGGAGCCAGGAAAGCGAAAAAGCAGCGTGAACCGCATCGTTCTGACCGGGGAACAGGCGGCGGTGGTGCAGAGCACCGCCGCCAACCTGGTGGTCAATGCCTATGCCGGCACCGGCAAGACCACCACGCTGCGCGAATACGCGCTGGCGCGGCCGGATCAGCGCATCCTGTACCTGGCATTCAACAAGGCCACCGCGAGCGAAGCCGCGCTCAGCTTTCCGCCCAACGCCACATGCCGCACCATCCATTCGCTGGCCTACACTGCGCTGGGCCATCGCTATCGCCACAAGCTGTCGCCGCTGCGTCCCAACGACATCATGCAGCTCTACCAGGGCGTCACCGCGGCCATGGCCGACCTCCTGGTGCGCACGGTAGAAAGCTTCATGGTGTCCGCCGACGCGGCCATAGGCGTCGAGCATGTGCCGTTTGAGTTGGCCATGTCGGACCGCCAGCAGTTTGCCGCGGCTGCCCGGCGGCTGTGGAACGACATGACCGACGCCGGCAAGGCCGTGCCGCTGCCGCATGACGGTTATCTGAAGCTGTACCAGTTGTCCCGTCCGCTGCTGACGCGACGGCATGACATCATCCTGCTTGATGAGGCACAGGACACCAATCCCGTTACCGCCGATATCGTTTTTTCGCAGCGCTGCGGCAAGGTGCTGGTGGGCGACCGCCACCAATCCATCTATGGATTCCGCGGCAGCATCAATGCGATGGACCGGCTGCCTGAAGGCGAGGTCCACTACCTGACCCATTCGATGCGCTTCGGCGAACCAGTCGCCAGGATCGCGAGTCTGCTGCTGCATGCGCTCAAGGGGGAACGTCAGTCGATCAGAGGCAGCGGCGTCATGGCTGCGTCGCCATTCCGGATCGACCGCAGCCGTTCCCATGCGATCATCTGCCGCACCAACGCCTCGGTGTTCTCGCAGGCGGTGCAGGCTGTCGACCGCAGCCGTATCCATTTCGTCGGTGGCGTGCAGAATTACCTGCTTGGCAAGCTGACCGATGTGCATCATCTCTGGAGCGGCCGCGCCGACCTCGTCAAGGACGGCTTCTACCGTGCCTTCGAGAATTTCGACGCGCTGGCGCTGTATGGCCGCGAGACCGTGGACAAGGACATCCTGTCGGTAGTGTCCGTCGTCAAGGAATACGGCGCCGCCCTGCCCCGCCTGATCGACCAGGTCAGCACCAGTGCCTGCGCGCAGCCAGGCGAAGCCAATCTGCTGCTGATGACGGCGCACCGCTCCAAGGGCCTGGAGTTCGACCAGGTGCTGCTCGACGATGACTTTCACGATCTGGTCGACAAGAAGGGCCGACCCAATCTTGGCGCAATGGACGCGCACGCCTTCGAGCAGGAGGTCAACCTGCTCTATGTCGCCCTGACACGGGCGCGGCATGCGGTGGAACTGAACAGCCAGTTGCAGGCGGTGCTGGATGCGGTGCAGACGGGCAAGCTGGGCGCGCCCTGAGCGCATGATGGCGCCGTTTTCCGGGAGGGCCGGGGCGCGCTGTACAATAACGCTCCTGACACGGCTGCCGTGAAAGCAGACATCTGCGATGCCGGGCCGATGGCCCGGATTCCTGGTGCGAAAACCAGGCAGCCTGGCCAGCGCCCGTGACTGCGTACCGGCAACCCTTCCTGCTGCAACGGTTTGAAGCGGCGCCAGAACGAAGCGGCAACTGCCGTGTCATAAATTGATCGACGGCGGGCGGCTGGCATCATGCCAGCCTTCAAGCCTGCTGCTTATTCCCTCGGAGAACCTGAACATTGAGTGCTACCAGAACCAAGCGCTGGAATGGCGACATTGCCACCCTGCCAGCCGAGTACGCCAAGGGCGTGCTTGAAAAAATGGCCGCCTACGGCGACCGGGTACAATTTTCATTGACCAGCGGCGGCGCCGAGCCCAGCTATCAGGTCATCAACGACATGGGCAAGGCGATTGCCTTTGACCGTCAGCATCACCTGCTGCAGGGCCAGGAAGAACTGTTCGCTGGCGCCAATGCAACGCCGGTGATGAGCGCTGAACAGCTCAATACGGCCCTGTCGGGCTATGGCGCCAGCGCCCGCGGCGGCAGCCGCACAGGCCGCGTGGTAAAAAGCGCCAGCGGTCCGACCAAGACGGCGGCTGCGCGACTGGACGAGCAGGTTGCGGCCGCACGCTATGCCTATTTCAAATCCAACCGGGCGACGCTGCCGGCGCGCATTGCGGAATACTCCGGCGAGATCGACCAACTGCTGAAGAAAGGCAAGCCGGTCGAGGAAGCTTTCGCGGAAGTGGTCAAGAAGTACTTCTGATCGCAGCTCCTGGCCTGAAATGGCTCATACCAATCCCGATTCATGTGATGGATCAGGATTGGTATCAAGCCTTCTGCATGCTGTTGACTGCGGCAAAGGCCAGCAGGTCGGTGTCGGTGGGTTCTGCCCACTGCTGCTGCGCAAACCACATGCTGAATGCGGAGCGCGCGCTCGCCGTCGACAAGCCGCGTGACAGGTTCAAGCCCTTGGCACCCGGACTCTCCTTGAAACGGAACAACCAGTCGCTCTGGTCGGTGGCAGGCAATTCGTTGTACATGCCCAGCGCATCCTTGGCCCGGTCGGCAAGAAAACGCTCGCGGATCGCATTGATCGACGCCTCGATGCTGGGCGGCTTTTCCATCTTCTGGATATTCTTTCTTGCGATATCCACATTCGACGCATAACCATCCCGCAGGGCCTGCTTGAAGTAACCCGCCGGCGATCCGATCGCCCCGGCCCGCGGATTGCTGACGCGGCTTTCGGTGAGCTCCAGCGTGGCGCGCAGCTTGCCATCCTCGGTGGTTGCGAGGGTATTGCAGGCATCCTCCTGCGACAGGCCCAGCGCCATCATGCGCTGCACCAGGTCGCCATCGATAATGGGCGGCGCTGACAGGGCCAGGGATTCCTGCTGAGCCGGTTCCACCTTGAACTGCAGGCTGACGATCTTGCGGCCCTGCTTGTGCTCGATCAGCTCGACATTGATGTCGGTGACCATGTTGATCTCGCTGATGGCGTATTTCAGCACGTCACGCTTGAAATACTTATATTCCGGAATCGCATCACTGACCGGGTTGCCAGTCAGCGCGCCATACCACCATGCCCATTCGGCGCGGTTGGTGAGCTTGGAAGGATTGGTCGCATAGCGTCTGCAGATCTCATACAAGGCCAGGCTGGCGCCTGAACGCAGCAGGGCCTGGTAGTACACCGACAGCTTGGTATAGGACCCGGGCGCCATCACCATGCTTTCCACCTCTGGTGGAAAGGCAAAGCCAAACCAGAGCATGCCGCCCTGCTTCTTCAGGCCGCGTGGATTGACCAGCTTCACCGAGGAGACCAGGCGCTCGCTGGTCCACTGGATCGCATCTTCGGAAAAGATCCGGATGTTCTGCAGTTCCTGCACCTGTTCCTTGAAGAGCTCGGTGTCGCGGCTGTCATAGGCGGCATCACGCGCCAGTTCCGCCAGGGGTATCCAGTAATAGTTCTTTGCCGCCTCCGTGTCGATCGGCGCATTCTCTCCCTTGTGGCGTATCCGCTGCGCGTGGTACACCATGACATTGAATATCTTGCGCGACAGCAGCGACAGCCGCCCTTCTGACACGCGCAAGCCTATCGCCTCGTTTGTCTTGCGGAATTCCTTGAGTTCGGTACTCCCGCTGCTGCTGGTTTTGCCTGCTTTCTTTTTTGCTGTCATAGCGTCATATGGTGAGAAGCGGCCTACCAGGCAGGCTCACCGCGAGGATGGTGCACGAAAAGTGAGAAGAACGCAATCACCGTTGTTGCATGATGTTCACCTCCCTTCCTTCGCTGAATATGCCGGGTCCCCGTAGGGCCTCACCTTCAGGCACATTCTCTCCCTGTTTCCACTCACCGAGGTCCCTGTATGGCCTCACCCAGATGCTGTTGAAACCCTGTGCAGTCTCACCTTGGTCCCTGCCGGACCTCACCCAGATCCCTGCAAAAGCTCACCTCAATCCGCGCTCGGCCTTACTGGCATTGCACTTCCCGATTTTTAAGGTTTACAAAGCTTTAAGGTGTTTACTTATTCAAACTCTCAAGAGCATCGGGCTGGCGTGCCCCTGGCAAGAAATTCCGCCACAAAAGCGCGTATTACGGACCCTTGAAGGCCAGGCAAGAAGCAATAGCACGCTATCAGGAAGAATGGGATACCTGTAAAGGCTCACCATAGACTGGTCTAGTGCAGACGAATGCGGATATCAGTGTGGAATACGCCTTGTATCACTGCTGCTCACGCATTTTCATTGCTGGAAAAGGGAGTCATGAGCCTACGGGAAATACTTTTGAGCGCATTGCTACCTGTAAAAGCTCACCTTATGGCCCTGGTACCGCTTCCAGGATTGCATGGTGAGAATAAACAGGGACTCACCATCTGCCTGTATCCCCGTAAAACCTCACCATAAGCAAAAATGGTCCCTGAATTGCCCAGATGCATTCGCAAGGCCGACTTGTTGCAACCTTATGGTGAGGTTTTACGGGGATGTTGGCGCATCGGTTCCTGTAGAACCTCACCTTATATATCCCTGGGCGTCCCGAGATCCCTGTGGAATCTCACCTTTAACCCAGCAGCATGAGAGCGAGGGTTGCCGAGTCCTAAATTTCTCGAACGCGGCAGCATTGGGAATACCCGTCTGGGATCCACTTTAATGCCGCACTTTGGGCTTTTACCAGGGATTTCTTTCGCGAGCCAAGCTTATGGACGGCCTAACTGTCCATGAGCACGGCGCAATACCTGTAAAAGCTCACCTTTTATTCATACGCTGGCAGACCGGATGGATATGGGGCACACCTGCCTGTAGAAGCTCACCATTCTTTTCTCGCATGGAGCCTACAGGCGAAAAACAACATGGGCTTGGTCTGATTCGACCAATCCGGGCACGCTCGCCGCTTGTGGGGGCGCCTGGCTAGCCTGGTCGCCCCAAGTTGGCCGGCACCCGCCTTTCAAGGTCCCTGTTGGGTCTCACCTTAAATGGCTCGAAACGATCTTGATGCAGTTCTGCCATCGATGAATAACTGTAAGAGCCTAATAGGCGCCTGGACCTTGGTCTCTTAGGAGGTTTTGATAACTTTGGTAGGTTATTTAGCTAAAAGGTACATTGAACCTACCAAATGAGTTGACATGAGCTAATAGCATGCAGACAATGCGTGCTTCAGTCTTTAATCAGGGGGAATGATGCGATCGACATTTGCATTGCAGGATGATGTTGTTTATCGGCTTAAAGCAGCCGCTGCGCTGCTCAATATTTCGGAGAACACGTTGCGCAATCATCTGCGCGATAGCGGCATGGAAATACAGAGGGCGAACAAGAAGAATCCGGCTTCGCCGGCTGTCAGACTGTTCAGCATCGCCGATATTTTCCGCCTGGCCCAATGGCGACGGGAACAGGAACTGGTAAAGCGCGTGTCATCGTCGCCTACCATCATTGCAGTTGACCTGATTAAAGGCGGTGTCGGCAAGTCGACTACCGCAGGAGAACTCGGTGTCCAGCTATCGCTATTGGGCTACCGAGTGCTGATGATCGACCTGGATGTGCAATCCAACCTCACGCAATTAATGGGTTACGAGAGTGACCTCACAATGGACGAAGCATCCCAGCATGATCTGAATGAAGATGGCATCATCACAGGGACCTTTTCGACCGTGTGCACGCAGTACATGGAAAGCAAAAGTGGCCGTGGCACACGCATGGAGAACGTTGCAACCTTGATTAAACGGCCGTTCGGGATCCATGGACCTGCGCTGATTCCGTCGGATACCTTCCTGGGCGACCTGGAGCAGGCGTTCACTTATGCCAAGGGCAATCGGGAACTGGTATTCCGCAACCTTTTCAAGGATTCGGCGGCAGGTCAAGTGCCGGGACTCAATGTATCGGAATTCGATTTCGTTATCTTCGACTGCCCACCCTCGATTTCCTTCTCTTCAACCAACGCCATCGCCGCGGCCGACCTGGTGATTGCTCCGATCCGCATGGACTCGTTTGCGGTGAAGGGGCTTTCCCGACTCGTATCCGAAATCAACGGTCTGGCGGAACGTTCGCCAGAGGTACGCCCGCAGTTAATGATATTGCCCACACATTACTCCACCAACATCACCAGGGTATCCAGGATGCAGCAACAGCTTCAGGCCTATAAGACGAATCTTTCGCCGACAGTCATTTCTTCCAGCGAGCTGTTCCCCAAGACCCAGGAGAATTACCTGCCGCTGACACTGCAGCAGCCAACGGCGGCGCCTGTCGGGGAGTATCGCTTGTTTACCGAATTCGTCCTGTCGGTAGCGGGCAAGCTGGCCAGGAAACCGGCGAGCGTTAATAAGGAGGCAGCATAATGAAACAGCGACTGGCGCCCCGGATGCCGCTGGCCTCCTTAAAGACCTTCGATCAACCGGAACCCGTGAGCGTTCCAAGCGATGAGGAACGAATAGCCGACGGTTCTTTTTCCGCACCCGAAGCGAAACCTTTGCCAGTACAGGGTTATACGCCAGCGGCGGAGATTCCCATCACGCTAATCGATAAAAGTCCGCATCAACCACGGCTGATTTTCGATCCCGAAGCGATCGACGCATTAGCTGCTTCGATTAGCGAATCGGGCTTGATGTCTCCTATAACGGTAAAGACGAAAGAGGACGGGCGGTACGAATTGATTGGCGGGGAACGCCGTCTGCGCGCGCATCAGATCCTGGGCAAGCAACAGATACCGGCATTCGTACTTGAGAATATTTCGGTAACCGATGCGGCGATTGGCGCTCTTGCAGACAATGAAGCCAAACGTTCCCTTTGTGATTACGAGCGCGGAAAAGCATACAAACGGACCTTGGCGATGTCCACCGAGGCAGGAAAGTCGTTGACGCAAGGAACCCTGGCGAGACGTATTGGCGTGTCGGATGCAACAATAAGCCGCTGCCTGGCGTTTTTCGATTTGCCGCAGGAAGCGATTGCCATGCTGGACGAAAAGCCGAATTTAATCGGTGCCAAGAATGCGGCAAGCCTGGTGACGCTCGCCAAAAAAGGCCACGGCCGAATAGTGATTCAGGCATTGAGACGCATCAGCCAAGATGGCGCTTCGGAGCAGGGGGCAGTCAATTGGGCAACAAGTGAAGTGAATCGCCTTTCGAAAACGACCCAAAGCATCGTCGCGTTAAAAATTAAAGGACAGCATTTTGGCGATGTGGTGGTAGACGGATCTCGCCTGATCATTAACTGCAAAAATGGTTACACGGCAGAAGATATTCTGTCGAAACTTCTGGAGTTGGCTGATTAACAGGCAACCGCGAAATTTTCACCGTGAAAATCCCCATTGGTTTTTCACGGTGAAAATCGCAGAGAACACAGAAACCGCGCTTCTCGGCGAAAACTCCCTTATCGCAAGTCATTGAAAAATCAAAACTTTTTCGTTGAATTCGGACAAGAAAAAAACGGGCGAACGATTTCAGTCTCTGTAAATCGGTATATTGATAATGCAATGAGCTGGATCTATTCATCCGCTTTAACGCCAGCCTCAGCGCAACCGCAGCAAAACACTCCATTGCTGTAGGTTCAGGTCTGATTGACGACAGCTCTTGTCCTGCGCACACGCCAGCGGCAATGGTCTTTTACTCTTCCCCGCATAGTGGGTTGAAGATAGCAGGCCATTCCGGTCAAGCTTCAATCTGCGCATCGCTATAGACTGCAGCATATTCCCGCTAACTGTCTCCATCTTGCTGGCCGACCGATCCACTATCACCACGATCTCGCAATGAGAGGCAGCCGCGAATCCAGGGGAGCTTATGGCGTCACGCCAGCCCATGTAGTTACCCGGTCCGAGTGCGCCGCGAGAATAGCAGAGCAAGTCGCCTTCGCGTGGATGTGTGCTGCGCGGGTCGCAGGCCTGGTATGCATGCCTTGAATCTGCCGAGAAAGCCTGCTTTATATACTGCCAATGTGCAGCCGCATAACGGAACTGTTCGTCTGGGAGGCCCGCCTGATGCATTACATACGAGACGAACGCTGCCGACCAGGGCGAATCGCTGAGCGCAGCGCGGACAGCGGCCTGGCGCAAACTCTCTTTACCGTCAGAAAGGCCTTGTTCTAACAAAGAGAACAGATCGCGCAGGGTCTCTTCGCTCGTCCTCGCATTGGCTGCCTTGGTATTCAGCGCGCTCGGAAAAGCGACTACCTTGCGCGACAAGGCGATTCCGGGAACATGCTGGTCGAGAACGAGCCAATATTCCCACACCCGCCGCCACGCAGGCAGAACAGGATCGGAAGATGCCGGCTGGCCTGTTTCCGGATCCAGCAGGGGCTCGTTCTCCGTTTCTGTCGAGCCAAACTTCCACAAGCGGCCATTGGCGTCGATCCGGTGCCCATTAAATACCGCATATTCGTTCAAAGCTGCGGCGACAATGCGTTTGCTCCTTGCATTTATTACGCCAGCTTCGGCGCAACCGTTCGCCATCGCCGGAGACGGGCTTGAAAACATCGCAAGTAAGGCGGCCGGGAGCGCCAGGACACGTAGCACGTTCATTCAGATTTGATATATCAGATAACACCAGTAAAAATTGGAAATTGATTTCGCCAGAGAATACATTTCTTGAAAACCTATCTTGCACTTTTTGAATTCAAGGAATATTTCATGAGTACCTCCGCGCTGACATTTACTGACCCGCTGCCGCACGGCGGCTACGCGCCGAAGACGGCACGCCGTCCTCCGATGCTTCCATTCAGCCGTCTGCTCAGCCTTCTGCAGCAAAGCATGAGCATGATG
Source organism: Noviherbaspirillum soli (assembly GCF_015352955.1). Classification (GTDB taxonomy): domain Bacteria; phylum Pseudomonadota; class Gammaproteobacteria; order Burkholderiales; family Burkholderiaceae_D; genus Noviherbaspirillum_A; species Noviherbaspirillum_A soli. Next base: position 3,470 of record NZ_JACYOX010000029.1, on the reverse strand, counting down.
CAAGCCATTCCGGACAGCGGCCGCATCAGCCAGCGTCAACTGGCGAAAGTGCGCGCGATGGCGGACAGCATCTGATTCTTCTCTCTTCCCGCTCGCTCGCAAAACGAAATGCCGGCTTGAAAGCCGGCATTTTTCATGGCGCGCTTTCGCGCCGTTCGGTTTGCTGCTGCAGCACTCTAGATCTTGCCCTGATTCTTCAACCGGCTCAGGGTTTCCGGCGACAGGTTCAGATAAGACGCCAGTTCCTTCTTCGGGAGCCGTTCAAACAGGTCTGCATGTTTGCGAACGAATCGATGTACACGGCCAGGCGCATTCAGCAAATGCAAGGTGATGGTATGGGCCATGATTTCGCTCATCAGCTGCATCACTTCGAACTCGAAGGTTTGCTTCACTTCCGAATGGCTTTCGATGAACATTACCCATTGCGGCAGAGACAGCTTGGCCACACGGGCCTTGGTGACTGAAACAATGCTGTAGGGTGTTGGCGTCTTCAGCCTCCACGCAGCATAGCTGGTTTCGATATCGCGCTCGGCACCAAAGCGCAAGATCATTTCCTTCGCGTTCTGATTGGTCACTGCACGTTTGAGAATGCCATCGAGAATGAAGTACTGTTCCATCTCGTAAATGCCCTGATGCAGCAGCACATCGCCCTTCTGACAATCTACGATGGTGAGATAGGGCTCAAGCGCAGCCATTTCGCTTTCCCTGAGACTTTTCAGGACTTTATTCTGTTTTAACTGGACGCGAATGATGTTTTTTTCTGGATGGCTTGCAACAGATGACATGTCTTGTTTCGTTATCAGGTCGGTGGGGCACTATGCGGCGAAAATTGACCCCGGTCAATGAGGAAAAGCAGGCCTGCTCGCTATGATGGACTCAACGTGACGCACAGTGTTCAGGCTGGGTCGCATGCAATATATCGTGCATGATGTGGTAAATGAAATGACTTTACAAGCGCATTAACCGGAAAAGTTTATTAAGATTAAGCAATGGAATTTACTGTAGCAGTGCATTAAATACCGTCAATAAGGAACAGCCCCATCAATGCTCCAGTGACGGAAGGCCAGCAAGGCTAGCGGCATGAGGTTGCCGCCCGGCTGGAGAAAACAATGCCGCAAGTATATTCTGACGAGCCAGCCCGAAGAGGCGGCCGACGCTGACAGGTATATACACATCATCAGGAGACATCAATGAGTAAAGCCCTCGACGGCGTCCGCATTCTCGACTTCACTCATGTCCAGTCCGGGCCGACCTGTACGCAGTTGCTGGCATGGTTCGGGGCAGACGTGATCAAGGTCGAGCGTGCCGGTGAAGGCGACGCTACCCGTGGCCAGTTGCGCGACGTGCCGGATGCAGACAGCCTCTACTTCACCATGCTGAACCATAACAAGCGCTCGATCACGCTTGACACCAAGAAGCAGGCTGGCAAGGAAGTGCTCGAAACCCTGATCAAGCAATGCGACGTGCTGGTGGAAAACTTTGCGCCTGGCGCGCTGGACCGCATGGGTTTTACCTGGGAACGTATCCAGGAACTCAATCCCCGCATGGTGGTCGCCTCGGTGAAGGGCTTTGGCCCGGGCCCGTATGAAGACTGCAAGGTGTACGAGAACGTCGCCCAGTGCGCGGGCGGCTCGGCGTCGACCACCGGCTTCGACGATGGTCCGCCGCTGGTGACTGGCGCGCAGATCGGCGACAGTGGCACCGGCCTGCACCTGGCGCTGGGCATTGTCACCGCGCTGTATCAACGCAACAGCACAGGACGCGGCCAGAAGGTGCTGACTGCCATGCAGGATGCGGTGCTGAACCTGTGCCGTGTCAAGCTGCGCGACCAGCAGCGCCTGGAGCATACCGGCGTGATGGAAGAATATCCGCAGTTTTCCGACGGTCGGAAATTCGGCGATGCGGTGCCTCGCGCCGGCAATGCTTCCGGCGGCGGGCAACCGGGCTGGATCCTGAAATGCAAGGGCTGGGAGAGCGATCCGAATGCCTACATCTATTTCATCGCACAGGCGCCGGTATGGAAGTCGATCTGCCAGGTCATCGGTCGCGAGGAATGGATCACGGACCCCGACTACGCGACGCCCCGCGCGCGCCTGCCCCGCCTGATGACGATCTTTGCCACGGTCGAGGAATGGACCAAGACCATGACCAAGTTCGAGGCCATGGACATCCTCAACAAGTACGACATTCCCTGCGGTCCCATCCTGTCGATGAAGGAAATCGCCGAAGAGCCTTCGCTGCGCAAGACCGGCACGGTGGTCGAGGTGGATCATCCGAAGCGCGGCAAGTATCTGACCGTGGGCAATCCTATCAAGCTGTCGGACAGCCCGACCGAAGTGACGCGTTCGCCGCTGCTGGGCGAACATACCGAGGAAGTGCTGACGCAGCTGGGTTATTCGGAACAGCAGATTGCGGCCCTGCGGGAAGAGCGCGTGATCTGAGCCGGAAGGCGCGGACGGCAGGGGAGGGGCCGGATCCCGGTCAACCCTTCCCGGTCGGTTCGATGCCACCACCTCATCAATTAAATATTCAATGCATGCCTGTTGCGCCTGATGCCGCGGGTTCCCCCGCTGCAGCCTTGTGAATGCATGGAAGACGGCTTTAATTTATTAAACCCTGAGCTGGCGGGAAAACGATGAACAAGATAATCATTCCGATCGCGGTGCAAGGCGCAAGCAAACAGCGCAAGCGCCAGGCGCCCAAGGGCCGGCGGGTCGATCCGCAGGCCCTGTCCGAAGTGCAGGCGCTATTGGGCGACATGCCGCGCCGGCGCGACCTGCTGATCGAGTGCCTGCACCTGGTCCAGGACCGCTACCGCTGCCTGTCGACCCAGCATCTCGCCGCGCTGGCCCAGGAACTGCGCATGGCCCAGACCGAGGTCTACGAGGTCGCCAGCTTCTACCATCATTTCGACATCGTGCGCGAAGGCGAGGACAGCCCGGCCGCGCTGACCGTGCGCGTGTGCGACGGCATCGCCTGCGAACTGGCCGGCGCCGGCGAACTCATCGAGCGCCTGCCCGCCATCCTCGGCGCTGACGTGCGCGTGCTGGCCGCGCCCTGCGTGGGCCGCTGCGAACAGGCGCCGGTGGCCGTGGTCGGCCAGAAGCCGATTCCCCAGGCCCGATGCGAAACCGTGCAGGCCGCCGTGCAGGCAGGCGAAGTCGCCGATGCGCCCGCGCCCGGCTATCTCGACCACGCCGGCTACCTGCAGCAGGGCGGCTACCAGCTGCTGCGCCAGTGCCTCTCCGGCGAGCGCGATGTCGACAGTGTGCTGGCCGCGATGGAATCGTCCGGCCTGCGCGGCCTGGGCGGCGCCGGCTTTCCGGCCGGGCGCAAGTGGCGCATCGTGCGGGCCGAGGCCGGCCCGCGCCTGATGGCGGTCAACATCGACGAGGGCGAGCCCGGCACCTTCAAGGACCGGGTCTACCTCGAAACCGATCCGCACCGCTTCCTCGAAGGCATGCTCATTG
>NZ_JACYOX010000028.1 GCF_015352955.1 Noviherbaspirillum soli | reverse complement strand
GCAACATGATTTGCTGTATGGCCCATTCCCGGACTGGCTCCGGATGTCGTTTCTTCATTGCTCACTCGCTATCGCCCTCCAGGTTGTTGGATATCAGTGGATGCGACAACTAGCCTGACATAGAGGGGCGACGCAAAAAAAGTGACCCGGCCGCCGGGACGGACTCCCGGCTTGTCTCCACGGTAGTGCAGCCGCCTTGCGTCACCCGGCAACGCACGGGCAGCACTGTCGTCGTTGTTGTTCAACAGGTTTTGAAGCTTAAACCTTTAAATTCAAAAGCAACTGCTGCTTCGCAGTGACGCCTTACCCCTGGTGAAACAAGCCGACTGCACTGTCGTCATGACCAGGCCGGGAGTTCGCCCCGGCGGGCGACCTACTTCTTTTGCTTCGCCAAAAGAAGTAGGCAAGAAAAGGCGACCCGGTGATCGCGCCCCGCTGCGCGGGGTCCCCGTGCCGTCGATGCATGGAGCGGGGCGCGGCTAAACTCGCCAAGCTGCGCTTGACTCAGACAGACGCCGCACCTTTTCCCGCTCCACGCACCGACGTCACGGCGCGCTCAACGGGACTTAAAAGCAACGGCAACGGCAACTGCAACGGCCACTGCTCCCGGACCGCACACAATTTGCGCTCACCCCGGTCGAAATTAAGCGCTACCGCATCGCGCTCCGGCTGCCGCAAGATGCAGCCATGCAAACCCAAGTCCACCTCCTCACCATGGCGCATCCGGGCGACGTCTCCGCCCTCGACGCCCTGATCAACAGCGGCGCCGTCGACGCCGGCCAAATCGTCGCCGTGATCGGCAAGACCGAAGGCAATGGCGGCGTCAACGATTTCACCCGCGGTTACTTCACGCAGTCGCTGATGCAGATGCTGTCTGGGCACCTGCAGGCCAGCCCGGCCGAACTGGCGGCGCGCATTCCCTGCATCCTGTCCGGCGGCACCGAAGGCGTGCTCAGTCCGCATTACGTGGTGTTCTGCCGCGCGCCATCGGCGCAAGCGGGCGAGGGCGGCGCGCTGGCGATCGGGCTGGCGTTCTCGGCGCCGACCGCGGTCGAGCAGATCGGCCGCGCCAGCCATGCGCACCAGGTCGCCCGCGCCGTCAGGGCGGCGATGGACGACGCCGGCCTGGACGATCCCGCCGATGTGCATTTCGTGCAGGTCAAGACGCCCTGCATCACCGTGGCCCGGGCCGAGCAGGCGCGCGCAAGCGGCCTGGAGCCTGTCAGCGGCGACCCCAACAAGGCCATGGCCCATGCCCGCGCCGCCGGCGCGCTCGGCGTGGCGCTGGCGCTGGGCGAGATCGACGAGGCGGCATTGACGGACGCGGCGCTGCTGTCGGACATGGCCCTGTATTCGGAACGCGCCAGCGTGTCGTCGGGCGTGGAGATCAGCTGCAATGAAATCATCGTGCTAGGCAACAGCCCGCGCTGGAGCGGGCCGTATCGCATCGCGCATCGGCCCATGCGCGATGCGCTCGACATCGGCGCGGTGGCGGGCGCGCTGTCCGACCTCGGGCTGGCAGCCTCGCCGCAGCTGGGCCAGGACGCGCTGGGCCGCATTGCCGGCGTGTTCGTCAAGTGCGAGCCGCAGCGCAACGGCCGGGTGCGCGCCAGCCGCCACACCATGCTGGACGACACCGACATCAATGCCCAGCGCCATATCCGCGGCGCCGTCGGCGGCATGGTGGCCGGGGTGATCGGCGATGGCCGCATCTTCGTTTCCGGCGGCGCCGAGCACCAGGGACCGGACGGCGGCGGACTGATCGCGGTGATCGCGTCCGGCACGCAGGACGCATGATGCAGGCCCATCCCTGGATGCTGTCGGCCCGCTCGCTGGCGCAGGCTTACCGGCGCGGCACGCTCGATCCGGTCGAAGCGCTGGCATCGGTGCTGGCCCGCATGGATCAGGTCAATCCCCGCCTCAATGCCGTCGTCAGCGGCGACCGCCAGGCCGCCCATGCGGCGGCCGAGGCCAGCGCCCGGCGCTGGCGCTCGGGCTGCGCGCTGTCGGCGCTGGACGGCGTGCCCTTCACCGTCAAGGACAACCTCCTGACCGGCGGCCTGCGCTCGACCTTCGGCAGCGCGCTGTATGCCGATTACATTCCGGACGCCGACGAACTGCCGGTGGCGCGGCTGCGCCAGGGCGGGGCAGTCCTGGTCGGCAAGACCAATGTGCCGGAGCTGACCGTTTCCGGCACCACGGACAACGCGCTGTTCGGCGTCACCCGCAACCCGTGGAACCCGGCATTGACGCCGGGCGGCTCCAGCGGCGGCGCGGCGGCCGCGGTGGCCTCCGGCATCGCGCCGCTGGCGCTGGCCACCGACGGCGGCGGCTCGATCCGCCGGCCGTGCGCCCATACCGGCTGCGTCGGCCTGAAGCCTTCCACCGGCCGCGTGCCGCGCAGCCGCGGTTTTCCGGTCTTCCTGCACGACTTCGAAGTGGCCGGGCCGATCGCCCGCAGCGTGGACGACCTGGTGCTGGCCATGCGCGAACTTTCGCCCTGGTCGGCCGGCGACAGCCGCTCCGCGCCATTCCAGGCGCTGCCGTTCTGCGTCCCGGAACAGCCGGCGCCGGCACGCATTGCGCTGCTTGCCGGCCTGGGCGAAGCGCCGGTCGATGCCGACAGCGCCGATGCCGCCGAGGCGTCGTGGCAGGCGCTGTCCAGGCTGGGGCATGCGCCGGTGGTGCTCGGTCCGGCCCAGCGCGCCACGCTGGTGCGGGCTATCGCCGACATCAACGATGTCGCCTGGCCGGTGCTGAGCGGCAGCGGGCTGGCCTGGCTGATGGCCACCCATCATGCAGGCCGCGAACAGGCCTTGTCGCCGCCGCTGGCGGCCATGCTGGAGCAGGGCAGGCAGCGCAGCGGCGCTGACCTGATGGGCGCGCTGCGCGCCGTTGCGCGGCTGCGCGATGTGCTCTCGCTGCTGATGCAGGATATCGACTGCCTGCTGCTGCCCTCGGCCGCCGCCCAGCCGTGGCCGGTGCATCAGCCGCATCCGCCCCTGATCGCCGGCCGCCCGGCCGGCCCGCGCGGCCACGCGGTCTTCACCGCATTCACCAATGCCGCGGGCCTGCCGGCGCTGGCCCTGCCGGCTGGCCTGGGCGCCACCGGCATGCCGCTGGGCATGCAGCTGGTGGGCCGCCATGGCGCCGACGGCTGGCTGTGCGCCATCGGCCGGCAACTGGAAAGGGCGCGCCCGTTCGCGCCGCTTTGGGAACGCCAGACCATGCACGATGCCGGTGCATATGGGACTGGCATGCAATCCGCTAGGGAGGAAACATGAGCCATCAAAACACCAATGACCAGACCCGCAAGCTGCGCATCGCCATCGTCGGCGCCGGCGTGGCCGGCTGCATCGTCGCGCGCCACCTGGCGCAGCGGCAGGATGTCGAACTGACCTGCCTGGAGCGGGTTGCGCGCGACGACCACAGCGAGGCCGGCACCGGCCTGAACATCGGTCCCAACGCCATCAAGCTGCTGCGATCGCACGACCCGGCGCTGGCCGATGCGGTGCAGGCCGCCAGCCTGCCCTGGAAAAGCTGGCGCACCTCGCTGACCGACGGCACCGAGCTGTTCGCGCTGCCGCTGTCGCAGGTGGCCGACAACGACGGCGTGCGCATCCGCTGGTCCGAGCTGTACCGCGTGCTGCGCGAGGGCGCCGGCGCTGCGGTGCGCTATGGCGTGACGATCAGGGACGTGGCGCGCCAGGCGGATGGCCGCTGCCGCCTGCGCTACGAGGCCGATGGCGAAACGCGTGTGCTGGATGACATCGACCTGCTGATCGGCGCCGACGGCCGCTATTCCGACACCCGCCGCGCGCTGTCCGGCGCGCCGGCGATGCGCCAGGTCGGCGTGGCGATCTTCCGCCTGCTGGTGCCGGATACCTCGGGCGGGCTGGTCGACGATTACGAGCAGTGGTTCAACGGCCCCAACCGGCTGCTGGCCTTCCGCGTGCCCCCCGGCCACATCTACATGGCGGGCACCTTCCCGCTGGACGCCGGCAACGAGATCGCCGCGCAGCACAAGTCGGCCGCGGCGCTGCGCCGCTATTACACGCCGGCCCATGGCCCGGCTGGCGCCCAGGCTGCCTGGCTGACCGATACCCTGTGCGCCCATGTCGACCAGATCCACTGGGCCCGCCTGCAGGAAACCGAGGCCGGTTATCTCGACGCCGACGCGCCCCTCCTGTACCTCGGCGACGCCGCCCACGGCATGGTGCCGACGCTGGGGCAGGGCGCCACCCAGGCGATCGAGGATGGCTGCGTGGCGGCCGGGCTGATCGCGCAACGGCTGGCGGCGGGCAGCGGCGACGTGCGGGAATGGCTGGCCGCCTTCGACGCGGCGCGCCATGCGCGCATCCGCTTCGTGATGGACTTCTCGCTGGAAGCCAGCGACACCCTGTTCGCCGGGGCCGACCCCGTGGCCGGCTCGCTGAAGAAGATGCAGCCGCCGTTCCAGGACAAGCTGCGCCGCCTGTATCGCGATGTGGCGCCGGCTGGGGCGGCATCGTGACGGCCGCGGTGGTGCATGGCCTGTTCCATGCCGCGATCAAGACCGCCGACTTGAATGCGACGCGGCGCTTCTATACCGGCGTGCTCGGCCTGCTTGAAATCGCGCGTCCCGACTTCGGCTATCCCGGCGCCTGGCTGGCCTGCCCGCATCCGGGCGGCGCCGCCATCATCCATATCTATGCCGGTGGGCCGGCGCTGGGCACAGACGGCCACGCGCCCATGGGCAGCGCCGCGATCGATCACCTGTCGCTGGCGTGCAGCGGCTACGCCGCCTTCAGGGCCCGCTTCATCGCGCATGGCCTGGACTGGCGCGAGTTCGTGGTGCCGGGCACCGCGCTGTGGCAGCTGTTCGTCTACGACCCCAGCGGCGTGCAGCTGGAACTGACCTTCAACGGCGAGGCCGAGGCCGGACCGCCGCCCGACCTGTCCGACGCGCGCCGCTATGTCGCCGGCGCCGGCTTCTTCGATCCCTCCACCTATTCCCTGATCCAACCCTGAAGGACTGCCATGACCCTCTCCACACTCTGCAAGATCGCCTTCACCGTTGCCGCCGGCCTTGCCACCGCCGCCGTCGCCCATGCCCAGGACAAGGTGCGCGTCGGCGTATTCGCCTCCAGTTCCGCGCTGCCGTATTTCGTCGGCATCGAGCGCGGCTATTTCAAGGAAGCCGGCATCGCGGTCGAAACCGTCACGCTGGCGTCGGCCCCGCTGATCGTGCAGTCCATGGTCAGCGGCGACATCGATGCCGCGTCCAACCTGGTCACGCTGGAAGGCGCCAACATCAGCCAGCGCCGTCCCAACACGCTGACCTATATCTCGCTCAACGGCCAGAATGCGCAGTACATCACCGAGCAGTTCGTGGTCAAGGCCGGCTCGCAAGCGAAGACACTGAAGGACCTGAAGGGCGCCAGGCTGTTCTCCGCGCCCGGCCCTGCCAATGTCGGCACCGCCAAGGCCGTGCTCAAGGCCATCGGCCTGGAAGAGAACAAGGACTACACGATGCAGGAGCAGCAGCTGTCGGTGCACCTGGGCGCGCTGCAGGCCGGCACCTTCGACGCCGGCTATACGCTGGAGCCGGTGGCATCCACCATGATCAAGCAGGGCGTGGCGCGCCGGCTCGAAGCCGGCGTGATCTCCACCCACTTGCTGGGCAATCCGTCCTCGCAGGCTTTCGCCGCCGGCGGCGCGCTGTCCAACAAGCTCCTCGCCGAGCGGCCCGATGTCGCCGCCCGTTTCGCCAGGGCCTGGGCCAAGGCGGTCGCCGCCGCCAACAGCGACGCCAGCACGCGCGAGCTGCTGGCCAAGGACATGAACGTGCCGGCCGCGCTCGCCGCCACGGTGCCGCTGGCGAACTTCGTGATGGTCAAGGACATGACGCCGGCGCAGAAAACCGACTTCCAGAAATTCGTCGATATCGGCGTCGGCCTTGGCGTGGTCAAGGGCGCGGTCGACACCGGCGCGATGATCAGGGGGATGTGATGCAGGCGCTCAAGCACATGGAAGCACCGCAGGCGGCGCGCCCGCCCGGCGCCGGCGAGATCGCCGGCATGGATCTCGGCCACCGCTGGTATGCGCCGGGCACCCATATCACGATACGCGGCCTGCACAAGACCTTCGGCGCCCACACGCTGTACGACGGCTTCGACCTCGACATCCCGAAAGGCAAGATCATCTCCATCTTCGGCCCCAACGGCTGCGGCAAGAGCACGCTGATCAACATGATCGCCGGCATCCTGCCGTATGACAAGGGACAGATCCTGTTCGACGGCAAGGACGTGCACGACACCCGCATCGGCTATGTGTTCCAGAACTACCGCGAGGCGGTGTTCCCGTGGATGCGGGCGATCGACAACATCCGCTATCCGCTGAAATACCTCGACCTGTCGAAAGGGGAGAAGGAAGCCCGCATCGACCGGCTGGTGGAAAGCTTCGACGTAAAGATCGACCTGAACAAATACCCGTACCAGATGTCGGGCGGCCAGCAGCAAATGGTGTCCATCATGCGCGCGCTGGTGGTCGACCCGGAAGTGCTTTTCCTGGACGAGCCGTTCTCGGCCCTGGATTATGAAATGACCCAGTTCCTGCGCGACCGGCTGCAGAAGGTCTTCATCGAGCGCCCGGTCACCACGCTGCTGGTGTCGCATGACCTCGACGAGGCGGTCTACCTGGCCGACTACGTGCTGCTGCTGTCGCGCAATCCGACCCGCATCGCCGACTTCGTGCCGTTCGACGCGCCGCGTCCGCGCAGCGCCGAAACCACGCTCACGCCCGACTTCCTGCGAGTCAAGGGCCATAGCCTGGAAATCTTTCAACGGGAGGTAAGGAAATGAAAAGCAGCGAGGAACTGATGGGCAGGCTGCAGCCGGTGCTGGGCCTGTTTCTGCTGGTGGTGTTCTGGGAACTGGCCTTCGAGATGCGCCTGGTCGACCCGGTGCTGCTGCCTTCGCCGGCGCAGTCGTTCCATGCCTTCTGGCATGGGCTGGAGGAGGGCTCGCTGTGGGCCGACCTGCGGCGCACGGTGGCGCGCACTGGCATCTCCTTTGCCATCGCGCTGGTGATCGCGGTGCCGCTGGGCATCCTGCTGGGCTCGTCGGACAAGGTCTATCGCGCGCTGGAATTCCCGATCGACTTCTTCCGCTCGACGCCAGCCTCGGCCATGTTCCCGCTGTTCCTGATACTGTTCGGCAGCGGCGAGAGCACCAAGATTGCCGTTGCCGCCTTCGGCGCGGCGCTGGCCATCTTGTTCGCCACCGCCTACGGCGTGATGAATGCGCGCAAGCAGCGCCAGCTGGCGGCGCGGGTGATGGGCGCGTCGAGGCTGCAGGTGCTGTCGGACGTGACGATCTGGGAAAGCCTGCCGCAGACCTTCGTCGGCATGCGCTCGGGCGTGTCGCTGGCGCTGGTGATCGTGATCGTCGCCGAGATGTTCATCGGCTCCACCGACGGCCTCGGCCAGCGCATCCTGAAGTCGCAGATGGTGTTCGACATGCCCGACATGTATGCGTCCATCTTCGCCGCCGGCGCGCTGGGCTATCTTCTCAACCTGCTGTTCATCGTGGCGGAGCGGCGCTTCGTGCACTGGGGCGGCAAATGAATCATCGACCAACAAACAAAAGGAGCATGCCGCATGCTGATCAATGATCCGGAAACCATGGCGCAATTGCAGAAGGCCTTTGCCGAATACGAACAGGCGCTGGTCACCAATGACGTGCCGACGCTGGACCGGCTGTTCTGGAACTCGCCGCATACGCTGCGCTACGGCGCCGGCGAAAACCTGTACGGCTTCGACGAGATACAGGCCTTCCGCAACAGCCGGCCGGCGCACAATCTGCAGCGCAGCGTGCTGCGCACGGCGATCACGACCTTCGGCACCGATTACGGCGTGGCCAACATCGAGTTCAGCCGGCCAGGCAGCGAGCGCATCGGCCGCCAGTCGCAGACCTGGGTGCGCTTCGCCGACGGTTGGAAGGTGGTGGCCGCGCACGTCAGCCTGATGGGTTGACCAAAGCCCGCCGGGATTACCCGAGGCCTTGCAGCGTTGCCGCAGCCGGAAGCGTACGCTGGCTGCAAGACGCGCTGCTGTTGATATTGATCACTTGCCACTGCACCGCGAGGTGAACGTCCCGACATCCACTGTTACCCAAAGCGCCGTAAAACTTTTCACAATCCGGCGGCTTATGCGCATGCGTAGGCCGCTATTCATTTGATATTGCGGAAGATCTATGGCTCAGGAAACGAGTGCGTCGAGTGGCGGGAAGTCTCATGGCAGCCAGTCTCAGGGGAGCAGGGGCTTCCATGACGGGGGCGCCAGGGAGCACGTCCCCCAGAGCGGTGGCGCAGCCCACGGGCAGAACATCCAGGCCGGCTCGCCGCCATCACAGCAGGTGCAGGCATCGGGCATGCCGCTGCTCTACCATCGCCCGCCGCCGCCATCGACGCCGCCGCCAACAGCCTTGCCCGGCGCATTGATGGGCTCTCCGCGCCGCGCCCCCGACGAGCGCACGGCAGGCTCTTACGGTGCAAGCCCGCCGCCGGGCGGACAGGCTTCGCCGCCTAACCCCGCGGCGCTCCGCACGCCGCCCGCCGTAAAAGGAGACGCGAAAGGAGCGCCTGGCAGCAGCGCATCGCGCCATGGCGCCCTTGCGCCGTCGCCCGGCAACACAGGCGCCAGCCCGACCAAGGGTGCGGAAGCGGAATGGAAGGTAAGAAAGGACGCCGGCAAGCCCTTGAACCTGCCGGCGTTGCCAGTCCGGTCAACGGGCCAGGATACGGGCGCATCCATCGCCGGGCACGATGCCGGCGGCCCGCTCAGGCCCTTTGCCGCCTTGCCGCCCTTGCCGCCCAGGCCCTTACCCTCCTCGCCGGGCCATACCCCGCCATCCATCGCATCATCCAGCCAGGCGGCGCCGCCGCCATCCGATCGGCCGCCGCTATCGCCGCCACCGCCTTCCTATCCGCCGCCGCCGCTGTCACCGCCGCCGCCTTCCGATCTGCCGCCGTTGTCGCCCCGCCAGAAAGGCGTAGCGCCGCCTTCGCCGTCGGCAACCGTGCCGCCGCGTGACAGCACGGCGCCTGCATACAGGCTTCCTGTGAACTTGCTGCCGCCGGTGGAGCAGTCCGGCACGCCAGGAGCGATCTCGCGCATGTGCGTGCTGGCGGAAGCCACGCTGGGTTTTGCAAGCGACACGATAGGCCGACAAAACCCCGGCTTCCTCGGCGTGAAGGTGTACAGCAAACTCAGCGAGTATTTCCTGCAGCAGGTCGCGGAGCACGCGTTCTCCACGGTAGCCGAGGAGGTGCGAAGCAGACTATTGGCCAATCCCGGGAAGCATCTGAGGAAGCTGCAAAAAGTCGAGGGCACATTGGATGGCGAACTCGGGCAGACCAACAGCGTCGATTGTGAGTATGCGATGACCTTCGTGGAGCCCATATTCGTTCTGATCTGCGGCAGGCGGCAAGACTACGCGGACTGCGGTCTGCCCCCCACGATAAAGTCCATGTTCCTCGCACTGGACCGGGATCTGGTCAAGGCATTGCTTGCATGGCGCAGGGGACAAAGATTGTTTCGCAAGGACGGACTCAAGGAAAAACTGGAGGCGTTGAAGGACGACAAGGGCAGGCTTGACAAGGAAAAAGCCGGCAGGCTGCTGAAACCCTATGGCTGGATAGCCGACTTCTACAGCGGCATGTTGCAGCATCGCCCGATTACTGCCCAGTACATCAACAAGTGCCGTGTGAATTTTTTCAGCGGCATCATCTTCAATCGGTGCATCAGCCCCTGCCTGGTGCCGCAGGTGGTGCCGGGAACAGCCGAACGCTCCGACGCCGACAGCGTACTCGCGACAATCGCGGGCGCTGTCAACAAGATATTCAAGCGGGACTACCAAAAATTCAGCCGCAGCTTCGTCGCGCACTCAGACAGGTTCCTGCCCGAAGCCGAAGCCGATGAATTGCGCAGCCTGGAAAAGAGGGAAGAGCGCATCGAGAAGGTCAGCAAGCCTGAAAAGGCTGGCGGCAGCGGCAAAAAGCTGGCGCCAAGGAAGGGGCACCCGAGCGCGCCCGGACTGCTGCAGGGGCAAGCCTTTCTCCAGGCCATGGAGCAGGAAGCCATACAGGCAAAGCAAGCCAACCGGGATGACGACCTTGCCGACAGGGCCGACAACAGAGCCTTGGAACGTCAATGGATTGACAACTTCCGGAAGAAACACAACGACGCGTTCAAGAAAAATCCGGAGCTGGAGTGGGGTTTCTCCACCGGGCTGCGCAAATGGCGCCAGGCGAAAGAGCGGCTGCCGGAAGCTGCGTTCAATGAAAAGCTGGCCGAGCTTTACAGGAAGGCGGAAAAAAATGCCGCCAAACAGGCGATCGCTTCCCCGGCCAAAATCCGGGGCGGCGCCGATGATGCCGGCAATACTGAGCTTGCGTCCTCGCCGCGCGCCAGGCCGACCGTCAACGACAAGGTGTCGGACAAGAGCGTCAACCGGAAAAAGAAAGCCAGCCGGCTCTCGATGCATGTTGCCAAGCTCACTGACGAGCAGTCGGATCTGCTGAGGAAGTTACTGCAAAACCCGAGGCGCCGTGCCTTCACCGAGCGTTTCCCCGCGTTGGAGGCAAAAGTGGAGACAGCCTTCATTGAGTGGTTGAATGAAGGCACGGGCGGCAATTCGATGCTGGCGCTGACAGAAATTTTTGAAGGCCTGGCCTTGCGCCACTTCTTTGATGCGATGGGATTGAGGGAAAAGACAGGCGATAACGATTTCAAAAAACTGGAGGCGGCCTGTGCCGCATGGTTGAAGGTAGGCGGCCGGGAACGGCCTGGGCCAGAACAGCTATTGCGCATATGGCACGAGACAGTTTCAGGCAGGCCGGCGCCTACCTATGAGCCGGCGATGCAGGTCCGGGTGGCGGAAGCCATCATCGACAATTTGCTGAGGAAGGATGCGGTCAGGCAGGAATTTGCCAATGAAGCGGTGAGACGAACGTTCTTCGCCACCGTGCAGCCATGGCTCAACATCGGCGCTCCCGGCAACAGTCTGAGAAACATCGTGATGGAGTTCTATGAGTCCGCTCTGCTGAGCGTTTTCATGCAGCGTCAGCCAAATGGCCTGTTGCCCGGTGCAGATGTGGTCGCGCTGCGCGAAGCGATGCAGAAAGAGGCGCAGGGCCATCCCGAGCAGATCATGACGACGCCGGTCCTGCAGACGCTGCTGGACCAGTTGCGCGAGCGTCGCCAGCAGTCCTGAGCCATGGTCAGCGGACCAGGGATGGTGCGCATCAGGGGTGCATTCTGGGCGCTGGGGCAGCGTGGCAGCCGCGCTTCACTCGAACAGGCTGCCCTGGCCCGCTTCTGCGCCCGGTTTCCTGTCGCGGCTCGGGCGGGGGTAGCCGGCCTCGCGCATGGCCCGCACCAGTTCCGCCATCGCGTCCCAGATCTCGTCGCTCTGCTGCGGCGTCAGTGCCGCATTATTGTCCAGGCTGTCGCAGGCGCCGCGGATATTGGCCGCCAGGGAGTTGATGTAATGCTGCCGGTTCAGCGCCAGCGCGGCCTGGCGGCGCCGGTTGCATTCGGCGTCGAGCTCGTCGCGCTGCTCGATCGAAAGCTTGTCGAGCAGGCCGGGAGAGGGCTTGTAGGTGTACTTGTCGAATGAGCCGACGATGCGAACGATGGGGGCGTTCCTGGCCTCGTCGAAACCGGTGTACAGCAGCACCTGCACCTTGCCGCCCTGTTCCTTGAATTGCACTGCCGAAGTCCTTTGAA
Organism: Noviherbaspirillum soli; assembly: GCF_015352955.1. Lineage (GTDB taxonomy): Bacteria > Pseudomonadota > Gammaproteobacteria > Burkholderiales > Burkholderiaceae_D > Noviherbaspirillum_A > Noviherbaspirillum_A soli. Next base: position 64,854 of record NZ_JACYOX010000028.1, on the reverse strand, counting down.
GAAATGGCCGCCTGGTTCAGGAAACCAGCGTGCAGCCCTGTTTCTGGTGGCGTTGCGCGATGTCCTTCAACGCCGCGATGCCCGCTTCCAGGCTGTCGATCGGCCGGCTCTTGCCGCCGCAGCGGCCACGCCGCTGCGCACGGCCTGCCCAGCCCTGGATGATGACCCACTGCTCGAACAGGTCCTGCATCAGCACCACGGTATGCACCCTGTCGGGTTCGGCGAACTGCATGCGGATCGGGCAGGCGGTAGCCACTGGCAGCGGGCGGGTGAGGTCGTCTACGGGATCGATCATGGGGCTGCATCATACCAGCAGCGCCCGGGGTTTTGAATGGAGGCCCGCGGCTGTCCAGCGGAAGCGGGGCCTGCCACGGCTCTCGCTGGACAGCCGCGGGCGGCTCTGCTAAAAGTGGCCGCCATTGCGCGTCCGCGGCCCGGCCGGCGCGGCCATCCATGAAGAGCATCCAATTGACCAGACTACGCAACCACCTCATCGCCATTGCCTCCCTGCTGCTGCTGTCGGCCTGCGCCGGCCCGGCGCCGGCCTTGTCCTACCATGCGGTGGTGGATGCCGGCAGCAGCGGCTCGCGGATTCACCTCTATCAGGTCAGCCGCCCCGACGAGGGCATGGCCATCACCGACGTCGCGCAGCTGGAATCAGCCCGCGGGGATGGATTGTCGAGCTATCAGGCGCAATCGGAGCAAGCCGGGCAGCAGGGCTTGCAGCCCTTGCTGCAAGCCCTGAACGACTGGCTGCTGGCGCGGCGGATCGGGCGCAACACGGTGCCGGTCGACGTGCTCGCCACGGCCGGCATGCGACTGCTCGAACAGGACGATGCGCCGGCGGCCCAGGCCATCTACCGCAGCGTGCGCCGCACCATCCTTGACAACGGTTACCGGGCCGGCGAGCTGCGCACCATTTCCGGCGACGAGGAAGGCCTGTATGCGTGGGCCGACGTGAACTACCTGCATGGCAATTTCCGTCAGGGGCGCAGGACTGCGGGCCTGGTTGAAGTGGGCGGCGCATCGGCGCAGGTGGCCTACGAAACCAGCCAGCGCGGCCATGCGCATGCCCATGCGGTCAACATCGGCGGCGCGTCGTACACGGTGCTGAGCGTGAGCTTCCTGGGGCTGGGCCAGAACGAGGCGCGCAAGGCGATGGTGCTGGCCTCCGGTCAGGAGCACAACCCCTGCTATCCCAACAACGACAGCGGCAGCCCGCCCGGCGGCTTCGATGCCGGCGCCGTCGTTTCAGGCAATTACCGGTTCGGCCGCTGCGAGGACCTCTACCAGACCGTGCTGTCGGCGTTCCGGGTGCGCGACAATGCAATTGCCGCCGACTTCGACGGCCGCGACTTCATCGGCATCTCATCGGTCTATCATGCGTTGAACAACTGGCATGTGCTGGACCGTCCGGCCATGCTGTCGCAAGCGCTGGAGCGCCAGTGCAGCGGCTCCGATGCCTGGAGTTTGAAAGTCATGCCGGCGCAGGGTGGCTCATCAGGCTTCGCCCAGAATGCCTGCGCCAACGGCACCTTCATCAACACGCTGCTGTTCGATTCGCATTATGGCCTGGGGCTGTCTGGGGAGCGCGTTCATGGCGCCGGGCAAATTAATGGACAGTCGCCGAGCTGGACCAGGGGTTATCTGCTGATCAGCGGCAGCCGGTAGGTTGTATCGAAAGGGAACGTGGGCTGCATCAGGCAAGCCCGGAGGGGTGGCATGCATCACAGCTGCAGTTCAACTGCCCGTTGAGCGCGCCGTGGCGACGATGCCTGAAGCGCATAAGATACAGCGTCTGTCGTAGCCTGTCGTAGGGCGGAATACCCCGCAGGGGCATTCCGCCAAGCGGTCGATCAGGCCGAAGCGTTCAATCTGCCTGTCGTCTTGCCCTTGGTGGCAACGCGCCGGCGCCATCCGTGCAACTGCACCAGCACCAGCACCGGGGCCACAACGATCCCCAAGCTCCTGCACCGATTGAGTATCCAGGCCAACGTACCAAGCCCTACCAGATCCGTGGCGCTTCAGGTCAATCCATGCGAGCCCATGAAAAAAGCCTGGCCCGCTTGCGCAGGCCAGGCTCCGACGCAGTCGCAGCAGCGCGCTCAGTCCTGCCGCACGCAATCAACGAAGTAGCCGCGCTTGCCATCCACCTCGCGCGTCACCAGGCCATGCACGTCGGTCTCGAAACCCGGGAAGCGCTCGTTGAAGTCGCGCGCGAATTTCAGGTAGTCGACGATGGTCTTGTTGAAGCGCTCACCCGGAATCAGCAGCGGAATGCCGGGCGGATAGGGTGTCAGCAGGATGGATGTCACGCGGCCTTCCAGTTCATCGATGGGCACGCGGTCGATCTCCCGGTGCGCCATGCGCGAGAACGCGTCCGAGGGCTTCATCGCCGGCTGCATGTCCGACAGGTACATCTCGGTGGTCAGGCGCGCCACGTCGTACAGCTTGTAGAAGCCATGGATCTGCTGGCACAGGTCGCGCAGGCCAACCCGCTCGTAGCGCATGTTCGCCGCCGCGAACTCGGGCAGGATGCGCCACATCGGCTGGTTCTTGTCGTAGTCGTCCTTGAACTGCTGCAGCGCGGTCAGCAGCGTATTCCAGCGGCCCTTGGTGATGCCGATGGTGAACATGATGAAGAAGGAATACAGGCCCGCCTTTTCCACGATCACGCCATGCTCGGCCAGGTACTTGGTGACGATGGAGGCCGGAATGCCGGTCTCGCCGAACTGGCCGTCCAGCGACAGGCCGGGCGTGACGATGGTGGCCTTGATCGGGTCCAGCATGTTGAAGCCGGGCGCGAGCTTGCCGAAGCCGTGCCAGTCGTCCTCGGCGCGGATCATCCAGTCCTCGCGCGAGCCAATGCCGTTCTCGGCGAAGTCGTCCGGACCCCAGACCTGGAACCACCAGTCCTGGCCCCATTCCTGGTCGATCTTGCGCATCGCGCGACGGAAGTCCAGTGCTTCCAGGATGCTTTCCTCGACCAGCGCAGTGCCGCCCGGCGGCTCCATCATCGCCGCGGCGACGTCGCAGGAAGCGATGATCGCGTACTGCGGCGAGGTGGAGGTGTGCATCAGGTAGGCTTCATTGAAGGCGTCCTGGTCCAGCTTCACCGATTCGGATTCCCGCACCAGGATCTGCGACGCCTGCGACAGTCCGGCCAGCAGCTTGTGCGTGGATTGGGTCGAGAAGATCATCGACTCCTTGGCGCGCGGCCGGTCCTTGCCGATCGCATGCATGTTGCGATAGAAGTCGTGGAAGGTCGCATGCGGCAGCCAGGCCTCGTCGAAGTGCAGGGTGTCAATCTCGCCGTCGAGCATGCTCTTCAGGGTCTCGACGTTGTACAGCACGCCGTCGTAGGTCGACTGGGTGATGGTCAGGATGCGCGGCTTCTTGTTGACCGCCTCGCGGGCGAACGGGTTGGCCTCCACCTTCTTCATGATGTTTTCCATCTTGAATTCTTCCAGCGGGATCGGGCCGATGATGCCGAGGTGATTGCGGGTCGGCATCAGGAACACCGGGATCGCGCCGGTCATGATGATGGAGTGCAGGATGGACTTGTGGCAGTTGCGGTCCACCACCACGATGTCGCCCGGCGCCACGGTTGAGTGCCAGACCATCTTGTTGGAGGTGGAGGTGCCGTTCGTGACGAAGTAGCAATGGTCGGCATTGAAGATGCGCGCCGCATTGCGCTCCGAGGCTGCCACCGGGCCGGTATGGTCGAGCAGCTGGCCCAGTTCCTCGACGGCGTTGCAGACGTCGGCGCGCAGCATGTTCTCGCCGAAGAACTGGTGGAACATCTGGCCGATCGGGGATTTCAGGAAGGCCACGCCGCCGGAGTGGCCGGGGCAGTGCCAGGAATAGGAACCGTCCTGCGCATAATGCACCAGCGCCCGGAAGAAGGGCGGCGACAGGCCGTCCAGATAGGACTTGGCTTCGCGGATGATATGGCGCGCGACGAATTCCGGCGTGTCCTCGAACATGTGGATGAAGCCATGCAGCTCGCGCAGGATGTCGTTGGGGATGTGGCGCGAAGTGCGGGTTTCGCCGTACAGATAGATCGGGATGTCGGCGTTCTTGTAGCGGATCTCCTCGACGAAGGCGCGCAGCGCCTTGAGCGCGGCATCGGTCTCCTCGGTGGAGCCGCCGCCGAATTCCTCGTCGTCGATGGACAGGATGAAGGCCGAGGCGCGCGACTGCTGCTGCGCGAACTGCGACAGGTCGCCGTAGCTGGTGACGCCGACGACTTCCATGCCTTCCTTTTCCATCGCGTCGGCGAGTGCGCGTATGCCCAGGCCGGAGGTGTTTTCGGAGCGGAAGTCTTCGTCGATGATGACGATGGGGAAGCGGAATTTCATGAAATCTCCTGGCGGGCGGGGCGCTGTATGCGCCCGGCGAAGGCCGCGCTAAAAATGCGAAAGCCGAATTTTCTCAGATATGGCCGGCGCGCGGGGTAAATGCCGGCGGCAGGACTTGTGATTTTCGCGATCCGGCGTAAGGGCAGTGCCGATTCGTCAAGAAGCGGGATGAGGCCGGCCGCCAGTGGCAGCCGGCCTCATGACGAACAGGACGACGGCCTACAGGTGCAGCCAGGCCATGCCGCCCACGGCGATACCGGCCAGCGCCACGCCATAGGACGCGATTTCCAGCCAGCGCCTGCGCGTCAACAGCGTGATTGCCGCCAGCGAGATGGCCACCTGCTCGGTGGTGGTGGCCAGCGCCCAGCGATGATGCTGGTGCATGGACTCCGCCGAACGCTTGTCGAATTCAGTCGATTGCGCTTCCAGCTTCTCAGCATCGCGCTTGATCTCTTCCTTCTCCGCCTTGTAACGCTCGACCTCGGCCTTGTAGCGCTGCTGATCGACGCCGGGCAGCGACATGGCCAGTTCCGCCAGGTTCTGCTTGTTGGATTTGGCCTGGTAGTAATTCCACTGGTTCGACGCGGCGGTCTTCTTGATTGCCGCATCGTTCTTGTACATCGCGGCGTCGTTCTGGGTGGCGCCGCCGAGGTAGCCGAAGGTGGCTCCTATGGTTGCCAGCACCGCAGTCACCACGGCGATCCTGCTTGAAAAGCTGTCGCCACCATGCGCCGCGTGTTCGACCGCATGATCATGCGGTCCGTGGACATGAAACCCGCCTCCTGACATTGCTGCTCCTGAAAGAATTACCGTGTGCGCATATAGGTGACGATTGCATACGCCAGCCCGCTTGCGGCCGAATGATACGCTTGCCTGCCAGTTACTTTCCAGTGGTCACTATCGATCTCGGGAAAAAAAGTGTCGCACGGATATTCAGCATCGATTTCCGTGACGATCAGGCAGTCCGCCAGGGGAAACGTTTGCACGAACAGCTCAGCGCCGCCAATGATGAACGCCTGTTCGCCTTCCGGTATGAGAGCGCAGGCCGCTTCCGGGGAGGCAGCGGTTTCGACGCCTGCCGCCTGCCAGTCGGGATTGCGGGTCACCACGATGTTGCGGCGGTTCGGCAGCGGCCGGCCGATCGACTCATGGGTCTTGCGCCCCATGATGATGGGATGACCGGTTGTGGTGCGCTTGAAGTGCGCCAGGTCTTCCGGCAGACGCCATGGCAGTTGATTGTTGATGCCGATGCCGCGCTTGCGGTCCATGGCGACGATAAAGGTGATCCTGGGCAAGTGCATGGGCGTTGAAGAGGCCGAAAGGCGCCATGTTAATCCTATTTGCTTGATCTGGTCGAAATTGGCAGTGAAGTAACCCGGAACTTTGCAGTTTGATACTGATCGATTGAAACCGTGACCTCGAAAATGAATAAAAACCGCATCGCATGATGCAGCGCGCAGGTCGTTATGCGCCACTCACGCCGCTATGGAATCCTTACTGACCAAACCGAATGATTTCCCCAACAGCCAGATCGTACTGCTGGTGGATCCGCAAACCCAGACCGAGGCGCATCTGGCCCCGCTGATGGCGTCGGAGCAGGTGCGGCTGCTGCGGGCGGAAAGCGCCGAGGAAGCGCTCGAGCTGCTGGTGACACATGACGTGGCATTGGCGCTGGTGGACACCGAGCAGCCGGCAATGAACGGCTTCGAGCTTACCCGCTGGATACACGAAAACTCCCGCACGCGGCATATTCCCGTGATCATGCTCGCCAACGGCGCATGGGATAAAGCCGCGATCGAGACCGCCTACGATGCCGGCGCGATCGACTACCTCGGCAAGCCGGTGGGCAGCAATGTATTGTCGGGCAAGATCACGGTACTGCTGGAACTGGACCGCAACCGCCGCAAGCTCAGGGAAGCGGTCGCGCATATCGACAGCACCAAGGCCTATTACGAATCCATGCTCAACGCCGCCGGCGATGGCGTGATCGGCATGGACCGGGCCGGACGGGTCCGTTTCGCCAATCCTGCCGCCAGGACAATGCTGGGCGCCGAGCGCGACCAGATCGTCGGCGCCGACTTCATGTCCTTTTATCCGACGCCCGCGTCATCCAGCGCCTGCTGGGAGGAATCGCCGTTTTTCCATAGCCTGCGCCAGGGCATCGAGAGCACGATGGATGAAGCCAGCCTCATGCGATGCGACGGCAGCCGCTTCCCTGTCAGCCTGCATATCTCGCCCCTGTCCGGACACGCCGACGGCCTGGTGCTGGTGTTTCAGGACATCACCGGCCGCAAGGCCCTGGAAGAGCAGCTGCGGCGCCAGGCCGTGACCGACAGCCTGACGGGCCTGCACAATCGCAGCGGCTTCAAGGCGGCTTTCCGCACAGTGCTGGAACGCGCCCGTCGCGCCAGGAAGAGCGTGGCGCTGATGTTCATCGATCTCGATCATTTCAAGCGCATCAACGACACGCTGGGCCATGGGGCTGGCGATCACCTGCTGGCCGCTACCGCGCAGCGGCTGCGCGAATGCGTGCGCTCCTATGACATCGTCTCGCGCATCGGCGGCGATGAGTTCTCGGTGGTGCTCGACGAGCTTGATCATGGCGCCAGCGCCGCCCATGTCGCAGCCAAGATCCTGACGGCGCTGCGCCAGCCTTTCCGGCTGGAGGACGGCATGCAGGTGGCCATCAGCGCCAGCATAGGCATCGCCACCTTTCCGGAATGCGCGGAGGATGTCGACCTGCTGATGCAGGCCGCCGGCGTCGCGATGTACCAGGCCAAGAGCGACGGCCGCAACCTCTACCACTTCTACATGCCCGAAATGAATGCCAAGGCGCGCCAGCGGCTGATGCTGGAACAGGCGCTGCGGCTGGCGGTAAAGGACGATGAATTCTCGCTGCACTACCAGCCGCAGGTGGACATCGCCAGCGGCAACGTGGTGGGTTACGAGGCGCTGCTGCGTTGGCAGCACGAGCAGATAGGGCGCGTGGCGCCGAGCACCTTCGTGCCCATGCTGGAAGAGACCGGGCTGATCATACCGATGGGCCAGTGGGTGTTTTCCACCGGCTGCCGCCAGCGGCATGCCTGGGATGGCGTGCTGCCGGAGCAGTGCGTGCTGTCGGTCAATCTGTCGCCGCGGCAGTTCGTCGACAAGAAGCTTGTGTCGCAGATCCAGCAGGTTCTCGAAACGAACGAACTGCCCGCCTACCAGCTGGAAATCGAACTCACCGAAAGCATGCTCATGTCCAATACCGAGCATACGCGGGACGTTCTTCGTTCATTGAAGCGGCTCGGGCTGAAGCTGTCCGTGGACGATTTCGGCACCGGCTATTCGTCGCTGGCGTATCTGAAGCAATTTTCGCTGGACGCGCTGAAGATCGACAAGCAGTTCATCGATCACCTGACCACTTCAAAAAAGGATGAAGCCATTGCCCGGTCCATCATCCAGCTTGGCCACAATCTGGGCATGCAGGTGATTGCCGAAGGCGTGGAGACTGGCGAGCAGGTGGAAGCACTTCAGGAACTCGGTTGCGACGTGGTCCAGGGCTTCTATTTCGGGCGGCCGGTGCCGGCCGGCGAAGTGGTCGGCCTGCCGCATGCAATGGCGGTCAACGAGCGCTAACGCATTTCCAGCCTGACTGGCATCAACCGATCAAGCAAGATCGCCTTTGGAAGAGCCGCCCGGGGGTTGGTAGGGTGCAATACCCGAAGGGCATTGCACCGTGGTCGCATACCGCAAAGATCATCTCAAGGACCTATGCTGGTCCACGCATGGTGGAATGCCCCTTCGGGGTATTCCACCCTACGGCACCAGGGCATGCCAAGGGCGCAGGATGCACGGTGCGCCGCACCTGAGCCTGCAGCATGACGCTAGCCTGGCCAAATTCCCTCTAACGCATCGGCAAGAACATGGCATGGGCAGCTCGCCGCCGGCCTGACGCCGCAGGAAAACACTTCCGCACATCGGGTCGCAACGATTCCATCCGGCATGCCAGGCTGGCAATCCAGGCGCCGCAGCGCTGCCGGCAAAGTCCTGATTACACCATCCGGCCGTGCTTGCGCGTCGCCTTCTGCGCGGTGCTCCCGGCACGCGCCGGCTGTCGCTGCACAGCCGCGCCGGGACGGGGCCGGTTCTGGCCGAACTTGCGCGCCAGCTTGTCCGGACCCGGCGTTTCGCGCTTGCGTTCGATGGCTTGCAGGCCGGGCGTCGGGGCGCTGCGCGGCACCAGGTGCTGCGGGCCGTTGCCGATCAGGTCGGAACGGCCCATGCGATGCAGGCCTTCCCGCAGGATGTCCCAGTTGGCCGGGTCGTGATAGCGCAGGAAAGCCTTGTGCAGCTTGCGGACCTTGCCGGCCCGCACGGTCTCGACGATTTCCGACTCGTCCGTCACCTTGTGCAGCGGGTTCTTGCGGGTGTGATACATCGCGGTGGCCAGTGCCATCGGCGTGGGCAGGAAGGTCTGCACCTGGTCGAGGCGGAAGTCGTTCTTCTTCAGCCACAGCGCCAGGTTCAGCATGTCCTCGTCCGTCGTGCCCGGGTGGGCGGCGATGAAGTAGGGGATTAGGTACTGTTCCTTGCCGGCCTCCTTCGAGAACCGCTCGAACATTTCCTTGAACGCATGGTAGGCGCCCATGCCGGGCTTCATCATCTTCGACAACGGGCCGGTTTCCGAATGCTCGGGCGCGATCTTCAGCAGGCCGCCCACATGATGGGTGACCAGTTCCTTCACATATTCGGGCGAGCGCACCGCCAGGTCGTAGCGCAGCCCGGAGCTCACCAGAATCTTCTTGATGCCCGGAATGGCGCGCGCCTTGCGATACAGCTGGATCAGCTTGCCGTGGTCGGTGCCGAGGTTGGAGCAGATGGTCGGATAGACGCAGGACAGGCGCCGGCAGGATTCCTCGATCTTCTTGTCCTTGCAGGCCAGCCGGTACATGTTGGCGGTGGGTCCGCCGAGGTCGGAAATGGTGCCGGTGAAGCCCTTGGTCTTGTCGCGGATCAGTTCGATCTCGCGCAGGATGGACGGCTCCGACCGGCTCTGGATGATGCGTCCCTCATGCTCCGTGATCGAGCAGAAGGTGCATCCGCCGAAGCAGCCGCGCATGATGTTGACCGAGAAGCGGATCATTTCCCAGGCCGGAATGCGGGCCTTGCCGTAGCGCGGATGCGGCGAGCGCGCATAGGGCATGTCGAAGACGAAGTCCATTTCGTCCATGGCCAGCGGCAGCGGCGGCGCATTCAGCCAGACGTCGCGGTCGCCATGCTGCTGCACCAGGGCGCGGGCATTGCCGGGATTCGATTCCAGGTGGAACACCCGCGATGCATGTGCATACATCACCGCATCATCCTTGACCTGCTCGAAGGAGGGCAGGCGCACCACGGTCTTGCTGCGCACTTCCTTCAGCGCCGCCATGCGCTCCTCGCGCGACAGGATCAGCACCGGCTTGGGCGCTTCCGGCGCCGCCTCGGTCTTGCAGGAGGCGTCTTCCTTGGACTTCATTTCATACGGGTCCGGATGCGGCTCGACCCGGCCCGGCGTGTCGATGCGGGTCGAGTTTGCCTCGCTCCATTCCGCCGCCGGTTTCCAGCCATGCGGCACCATGAAGGCGGTGCCGCGCAGGTCGCGGATGGACTTGATGCTTTCGCCGGCGGCGACGCGGTGCGTCAACGAGATCAGCGCCCGCTCGGCATTGCCGAAGATCAGGATGTCGGCCTTGGAGTCGGGCAGCACCGAGCGCTTGACCTTGTCCGACCAGTAGTCGTAATGGGCGATCCGGCGCAGGCTGGCCTCGATGCTGCCGATCACCACGCCGACTTCCGGATAGGCTTCCCGCACCCGCTGTGCGTAGACCACCACCGCCCTGTCCGGGCGCTTGTTCGGTTCGCCATTGGGCGTGTAGGCATCCTCGGAGCGGATCTTCCGGTCGGAGGTGTAGCGGTTGATCATCGAGTCCATATTGCCGGCGGTGATGCCGAAATACAGATTGGGCCGGCCCAGCGCGCGGAAGTCGTCCACCGACAGCCAGTTCGGCTGGGTGATGATGCCGACGCGGAAGCCCTGCGCTTCCAGCAGGCGGCCCACCAGCGCCATGCCGAAGCTGGGATGGTCGATGTAAGCGTCGCCGGTGACCAGGATCACGTCGCAGCTGTCCCAGCCCAGCGCATCCATTTCCGCCCGGGTGGTGGGCAGGAAAGCCGCCGGCTTGACATAGTCGGGACGATAACGCGGGTAGGAACGGATGTTTTTCGGTGCTTCCATGGGGCCAATGAAGGTAAGCGCATGCGCCGCGGCTGGCGATGCGGGTAGGTGGAATTTCGGGGAAGGCGAGAGTATGACAGCTTTATCGAAAACTGGCCGGATACCGCCAAAAAGCCGCGAAGTCAAGCCAGCGAAATGGCGGACAGTGTTGCCTTCCTGCCTCGTTAGCGAAGATAAAACATCTTATACTCGCCGCCTGTTCTATCACCGCCCAACCGTATGTCCGAATCCGATTTCCTCGCCGCCATCGATGTCGAGCGCCTGGCGCAACAGCTGGAAGGCCATGCCGATTACCGCGTCTTGCGCCGGCTGGCCGAGCGCCGTTGCTATGCCGAGCCGGACGGCAGGCCGCTGGCCCGTGGCGTGGTGGTGGATACGGAAACCACCGGATTGTCGCTGGAAGTGGATGCGATCATTGAATTTGCAATGGTGGTATTCGAATTCGACCGGGAAAGCGGGCAGGTCTACCGGATACTCGACATCCTCGACGAACTGGAAGATCCGGGCCGGCCGATACCTCCGGCGTCGACTGCGGTGCATGGCATTACCGATGAGATGGTAGCCGGCAAGCGTATCGACGATGCGCGGGTGGCCGCCTTGCTGGCCGGGGTGGAACTGGTAATTGCGCACAATGCGCGCTTCGACCGTCCGTTCCTGGAATCGCGCCTGCCGATCTTCGAAACCCTGCCGTGGGCCTGCTCGCTGCAACAGGTATCCTGGGCGGAGGAGAGCATGGCCTCGGCCAAGCTGGAATATCTGGCTTACCGCCTCGGCTTCTTCTTTGACGCGCACCGGGCCCAGGCGGACTGCCTGGCCTTGCTGGAATTGCTGCAAAAGCCCTTGCCTGTGTCTGGCCGCCTTGGCCTGGCCTGCATGCTGGAACAGGCCCATGTGCGTGATTTCCGCGTCTATGCGCTACGGGCGCCGTTCGACAGCAAGGACATGCTCAAGGCGCGTTCCTACCGTTGGGATGGCGAACGCCGCTGCTGGCACCGCACGCTGGCGGGGGAGTTGATGTCGGAGGAGATTGCCTGGCTCAAGGCGCATGTGTACGGCGGCCGGGCTACCAGCCTGGATTTTGAGGCGATGGATGCGCTGTGCCGCTTTTCACTGCGTCCCGGCAAGGTGTTCAGCCGGGACATCTGATATCGCTAGTCCGCTGCCGGTCTTACTTCGGCGGCGCGCCGGGCTTATCGATGGACTCGGGCGTGGAATGGTTATTGACCTGTCCGGGCATGGGCATTGCGGTCGATTCCTGCTGCTTGTCCAGTGTCTGCGGATTGGCTTGCGACGGGCTGGCCGAGTCGGGAATGGTGGCGGCGGCCGATGGTGACTGCGGTGCCATGGCGGCATCCTGCTGCGGCAGCGCGGATGGCGGCAGGGCAACGGAACTGCCCTTGCTCTCTACTGTGGCGGCGCCGGGCTGGCTCACTGCAGTCGCCGCGGTCGTCGGCTTGGGCGCATCGCTGCGGTTGCAGCCGGCCAGCGCCAGCGCCATCAGGCAAGCTGTCAGAGGCAGCGTTTTTGTCATGTGTATTGCTCCTGTATGGCATGCGGGCAGATGCCCCGCGCTTCGTGAATGCGCAAAGATGCAACTATCGAGAATGGGAAAGACGCTGAAAACAGGGCGGACGCTGGGTCCGCCCCGGTCGGGCAGGGATTAACGACGCAGCAGTCGGCTGATGATGAAGCCGGCGCCGGCGGCGATCGCCAGTGCCGTCATTGGCTTTTCACGCACGCGCACGCGCGTGTCGGCAATGACCTGGTCCTGCAGGTCCTTCATCTGGCCTGCCTTTTCGGTCATCATGCTGGCCGCCTGCGACGCAGCGGTCGACACCTTGTCAACGGCGACATGGGCTGTGCTGGACAGCTTTTCGACGGTCGGACGAGCGGCTTCGGCAGCCTTGTCTATCGTGTCATGCGCCGTGGTCTTGACCTCGTCGACACGCTCCTTCACCGCGGTGGCGGAACCTCCCATCGAACCCGGTGCGGGCGTGGTGCTGGAAGCGGTGCCGGTGGAGGGGGTGCTGGACGACGATGCGCCGGTGGAACCCGTCGAAGGGGTAGAACCGGCAGAGCCCGTCGATCCGGTAGAGCCCGTCGATCCGGTTGCGGGTTTGGCGGTGGTCGAGCCGGCAACGCCGCTTCCGGTGTTGGAACCCGTCGATCCGGTCGCGCCGCTGGAGCCAGTGGATCCGGCCGAACCGGTCGAACCGGTCGAACCCATCGAGGTGCCCGAGCCGGAAGTGCCTGCCGAACCCGGGGTCGACGTGCCGCTGGTGCTGGCGCCGGATGTCGGGAAGCTGCTGCTACCCGTGGTCGACGGCTTCTGCGTCGTGCTGCCGGTGGTGGAAGTGGACGAGCCGCCCGTGGAGCCGGAGGTCGAACCGGTGCTGCTGCCTGGCATATTCTTGCTGGTATCCACCATGATGCTTTCCTTTATAAAATTCGACGATCAAACATCCGCTATGCGGACCGGGGTATGAGGCAAGGCGAGCCGACGCACTGTTCGCTGAATTGCCGGCACGCCGAAGCATACAGCTTTGCCATTCGTTGAAATTAAGATAAAACATTTACGCTTCCGGATTCGGTTCGCTACCGAACACAATCCCTGCGTTTATTGAAATGGCAACGCCATCTCACTCTCTATCATCCTCACGCCAGCATCGCATTGCGCCGAATTAAAGCGGTGCCCCGGCACTCGTCAACCGCCTGCCTGCCATTTTGCGTTACTCTTTCGCAAACCTTTCACGACAATAACGATACGGAGCACACCTGATGTCCATCGAGCAGCCAGCACCCCTCTGGTCACCATCCGCCGAACGCATTGCCGGCAGCCGGCTCAATGATTACCTGCAGTGGCTGGGGCGCGAAAAGCGCCTGCCGTTTTCCAGCTACGACGCCTGCTGGCAATGGTCGGTCAGCCACCTGGAAGATTTCTGGGAATCGATCTGGCAATATTTCGACCTCAAGAGCTCGGCCCCCTACACGCAAGTGCTGGGTGAGCACAGGATGCCTGGCGCGACATGGTTCGATGGCGCCCGGCTCAATTTCGCCGAGCAGGTATTCCGCTTTCACACCGACGACGCGGCAGCCGATGCGCCCGCCATCATTTCCCGTTCCGAACTGCGCGGCTTGTCGGAACTGTCCTGGCGCGAGCTGCGCAGCCAGATTACGTCGGTGGCCAATGCACTGCGCGCGCTCGGCATCGGCCCGGGCGACCGGGTGGTGGCGTACCTGCCCAACATCCCGGAAACCGCCGTCGCCTTCTATGCCTGCGCCAGCATCGGCGCCATCTGGTCGAGCTGCTCGCCCGACATGGGCCATGCCAGCGTGCTGGACCGCTTCCGCCAGATCGACCCCAAGCTGCTGCTGGCAGTCGACGGCTACCGTTACGGCGGCCGCGATTTCGACCGCATGGAGGTGGTGGGCACGCTGCGCGAGGCGCTGCCGACGCTGGAACATACCGTGCTGCTGCCTTACCTGAACCCTGTCGCCGCGCTGGACGGCGCCATGCCGTGGCAGGCGCTGCTGGAGCATCCGGCGGCCCGGTCGCAGCCTATCCGTTTCGAACAGCTGCCGTTCGACCATCCCCTGTGGATCCTGTATTCCTCCGGCACCACCGGCATGCCCAAGCCCATCGTGCATGGCCATGGCGGCGCGCTGATCGAGAGCGTCAAGGGCCATGCGCTGCAACTGGACCTGGGCGAGCGCGACCGCTTCCTGTGGTTTTCCACCACCGGCTGGATCATGTGGAATTCCCAGGTCACCGGCCTGCTGGTCGGCGCCACGATCTGCATCTACGACGGCAATCCGGGTTATCCGGACCTGGGTACGCTATGGCGTTTCGCCGGCGAAACCGGCCTGACCTTCATCGGCGCCGGCGCCGCCTACTTCGCCAACTGCATGAAGGCCGGCCTGGAGCCGGCGCAGATTGCCGACCTGACGCCGCTGCGCGCGGTCGGCGTCACCGGCTCGCCGCTGTCGGTCGAAGGCTATGAATGGATCTACCGCCATGTGAAGGCCGACCTGCTGCTGGCCGTGATCAGCGGCGGCACCGATATCGCCGCTTCCTTCGTCGGCGCCTGCCCGGTCCTGCCGGTATACGCCGGCGAGATGCAGGCGCGCAGCCTCGGCATCGCCGTCTACGCCCTGGACGATCAGGGCAACAAGCTGGAGGACGCGGTCGGCGAACTGGTGGTCACCGAGCCGATGCCATCGATGCCGCTCTACTTCTGGAACGATGCCGGCAACAAGCGCTACCTGGAAAGCTACTTCGAAACCTATCCGGGCCTGTGGCGCCATGGCGACTGGCTGCGCATCACGCCGCGCGGCGGCGCCATCATCTATGGCCGCTCCGACACCACCATCAACCGCCATGGCATACGGATGGGCACGGCCGAGATCTACCGCGTGGTGGAGGACCTGCCGGAAGTGCTGGACAGCCTGGTGGTGGACCTGGAATACCTGGGCCGCGACTCCTGGATGCCGCTGTTCGTGGTGCTGCGCGAGGGCGTGACGCTGGACGCGGCGCTGGAGCAGCGCATCCGCGAGCGCATCCGCACCGAACTGTCGGCGCGCCATGTGCCCAACGACATCCACCAGGTCGAGCAGGTGCCGCGCACCCTGACCGGCAAGAAGATGGAGCTGCCGGTGAAGAAGCTGTTTTTGGGCATGCCGGTGGAGCAGGTCGCCAACCGCGATGCCATGGCCAATCCGGACAGCCTGGATTACTACATGGCGCTGGCCAGGCAGCGCAGTGCCGGCGCTGCCTGAGCGCAGCCTGATGGTCTGAAAGCCGGCGCCCGCTATTTAGCCGCGGCGCGCCGTTCCTGCAGTGCGGCCTCGCATGGGTTGTCCGCCGGATTGACCGCATCCCAGGCGGCGGTGGCGACCACGCTCAGCCCGCCGGTCAATACCGCCGCGCCGAGCCGCGCCAGCGCTCCCGGGCTGGAGGGGTCGAGCGCCATTTTCGGCTTGGCCAGCGGGCCGGCGATCGCCACATCGCCGCTCACCAGCGCCACGCCCAGGCTGATGCCGTTGCGGGCGCGCACCCTGCCGCGCAGGTCCACATCCTGTTGCCGCAGATCGATGCTGCCTCGGGTGAGCAGCTGGCTGGCATCGCTGCGGGCGCCCACCAGTGCGCCATCCGCCTGTCCATGGCGCAGCGGCAGCCGTGCAGAAAAGCATTGCAGCCGCAACTGGCTGGCATCGCGTTCGGAAAACAGCGGAAACAGATCGGTCAGCAGGCTTTCCGCATTGCCTGCCTTTTCCGAACGAATCACCGTGGCGCCGCCGCGCACGGTGATCAGGCCATCGGCGCTGGCGGCGATGTCGCGCTGGGTGTCACCCTTCGCCTGCAGGGTGGCGCGGATGCGCATCGGTCCGCCGCTGACGGGCACCTTGCGTCCGCGTTCGCTGAACCAGCGTTCCAGCATCATGCCGCTGGCGTCCAGCGTCAGGTCGGCGGCATGCCGCGTTGCATCCAGGTTGAGCTTGCCGCTGGCGCTGCCGCCCAGCAGGGCCATCGAGAAGGGCGCAACATGGATGCGGCCGCCGCCGCCGCGCAGGCTGGCTTCGAGCTGCTCCATGCGTATGCCCGAAGGCAGCTGGAATTTGTCTATCCGAAGCGTCACTTTGCTGTCCAGGCCGGCCAGCGCTTCCAGCGTTTTCCAGGGCAGGGGTGCGCGTCTGAATATCTCGCCCTGGGCAAGCGGCGCTGGCGGCGGCCTGCCGGCGTCGCGGCGCAATGCTGCCCAGTCTAGGCTGGGTAGCGCGAGCTGGCCTTCAAGCCGCGGCTTGCCGTTCTCGTGGCGCAGTGTAAGGTTGCCGCTGGCTTCGGTCGAGCCCAGCTTCAGTTGCCTGATGTCGAACAGAAGCGCCTGATCGGCGCCACGCAGCCGGGCCTGCAGCGAGAGCGCCGCGGGGGGCGCATCGGCTGGATCGCCGGCGCTGAAGAAGCCGATGGCCTGCGCCACCGAGTCCGCCTGCACCGACAGATCCGCCGCCGTGTTGGCACTGCCCTGTGCCGACAGCGGCAAGATGCCAGTCAGGGTCGCCGAGGCGGCCGGCAGACGCAGCACGATGCGCCCCTTGCTCGATGCGCCGGCCTGGCCGGCTTGCGACAGGTCCGCCATCTCCGCTTCCAGGCGCATCTGCTGCGATCCACGCAGCAGCTCGGCCTGTAACTGCGCATTGCGCCAGCCCGGCGCCGCACTGCCGGCCAGCGACTGTATCTTCCATTGATGTTCGCCAGCCGGACTGCGGTAGACAAGGTCGACCATGCCGGCGCGCAGCTCTCCCAGGTCCTGCCAGTGCGCGCCGGAAGCCTTGCCATCGGGGGTAATGCTCCAGCTATGTTTGCCGTCGGCGGTGGTTTCGAGATGGATGGCTGCTTGTCGCATCAGGATTGCGCCAGGCGCCAGCCGGCCTGACAGCAGTGCCCGCCACGACAGTCGCATATCGACCTGGTCGGCCTGGATCATGTCGCGGTATTGCGCCCAGTCCGGATTGGATAACGCGACGCCCGTGGCGCGCAGGGAAGGTAAGGGCAGCCAGCGCACCGATAGTGTGTCGATTAGCAGCCGGCGCCCGGTGGCGGCATGCACCCGCTCCTGCGCCATCACGATGAGGGCCTGCTGATCGAACAGCAGGTGGCCGGCAAGGATTGCGCTGGCCAGCAATGCCGCTGCCAGCGTTGCGATTGCGAACGCCCTGCCGCGCCAGCCAGCCATACGGATTCCTTCGGGTCGATTGATCAAGGCACGCTGTAGCCTGCATTGTAGGGAAATGACGCTCTTGTTTGCCTGACAACAGCGGTGTCACCCGGAATCCGTCAACAGTCGTATTCATGCGGACTGGCTGCTTCCAGCGGCATGTGCCGGCGCCGCAGCATTGCGACTGCATCTGCGTTGCATGCGAAGCATGTCCTGGCGCTTGCGGCCTCGAACCGCTTGCCGTGAAACGGGGGGCAGCCACGCATCAGGCGGCAGCGAAGGAACCAGGCAGGCTTGGCGCCGACAAAGACGGCGGCTTTCAAGGCCACCCCAAACTTTGAACGGAGGAAGGAAAATGGCAATTGATTTCACCAAGCAGGTACGTGACAAGTTCTGTCCTGAAAATAATGAGAACAACGCCGATGCCGGCCAGCTGGCATCACCGCAGCGATCATCCGACATTGTCATCAGGTCGGTATCGGAACGTCAGCCAGTGCCGTCGCTTCTTGGCAATGCGGTGGCCGGTCAACGCAATGCAATAGGGCCCGGTAGTCCGGGCAATCGAACCGTGGCACAAGCCGGCAAGAAACTGTCCGGCTCTTCGATGACGAATTCGCCCCTGTCGATCAAGCTGCTGCGCAAGATCGACCGACTGACCGGCGACGACGAGGGCAGGAGCGGGCGTTCCTTGCTGAGGCTGCATGGCAATGATGCCGTAGATGGAAATGACAGGCTGGCGCCGCTCAGGATTAACTGGCTCATCACGGTTGACGAGCCGATAGTGCCAGGCGAACTGAGCAGGGCCACGCCGCCTCCAGGGGCGCTCAAGACGCAGCCGGCACAGGAAGACAAGGTCCGCATCATTGAAGTCCTCGGGCAGGAGCGGCTGAAAACGGACTTCAGCAAGTTGTCTGCTCGTCCGGAAGCCAATCCGCACCAGGCGCATTGGCAAGCCGCCGAGCCTGCGCGCACGCAGGCGTCAGGCAGGCGCCCATTTGAAGATGCCATGGGGCCTGACCACATGCCACCCCGGAAAAGGCAGAAAACGGATCATCGGGAAGCCTCCACCGCTGCCAGCGATGAACAACCGGCTTCGGCACGGCAGACCCTGGCCTCGCCCCGCCATGATTCACCGCGCACGTTCGATGCGGACAGCGACGCCGAGCTGTCACTGTCTCCGGAAAGAGAGCGCAGTCCGGTCAAGGCGCGTAGCCTTTCGTGGAAAACGTCCACCCTGAAACGCAAGCCCAAGATGACCGAGCTTCCATTCAAGGCGTGGCTGGCAAACACGTCCGCCAGGGGGCTAGGCGCATTGCCAGGTCCTGCGCAGCGATCGCCTGCGCAGCATGCCAGCGGCCCGCCTGTATCCAGCGCAGCCATCATGCCTGCGGAGTCGCATGGAAAGCCGTCGTCCAACTAGCGTCAGGGAGCCGCAAAGCGTGGATGGCTGGTGATCGAAACTTCCAGGTCCTAAGCACCAACGATCCAGCCTTCCAGCGCATCGAACGCGGGCAAGCCGTACCGCGCATCCCGTCTTTGCCATGCCCAGGCTGCAAGAATCCCGCATAACACCGCGTCGAGCAGGTCTGCGCTGCCGTCGTCGATCAACGCATCCCTGAAGCGGCCGGCATCGAGCTTCACGGCCCATCGATGCTGGCCGGCTTCGAGCCCCTCAACAATGCGTTCGCGGGCATCGCGCCGCGCCGGCGTCTGTTTGCTTGGCTGGTCGTTCTTGTATGAATCGCGGGTGATGTCACGCGCCACCATGCCGGGGTAGCCCTCCAGCGCAACCCGGCTGGGATCGCCCGGATGCAGATGGTAGATCGTCACGCCTGCCGCCAGCAGCTGCGGCACGCCCGCATGCAGCATGTAGGCCACCGGCGGGTTGACCCATTTCATCGACGGCGACGAACCGGCGGGATAGTCGGTGGCCCGATGTGCAAACTTGCCGCCCACGGGGCGCGCATCGCAGAAGGCCTTGAAGGTGGTGCGCAGGTCGGCGCGGCTCAATGTGCCGACATGGTGCATCAACGGCTCCCAGTCAGTTGGCCAGCCCAGGTGTTCCACCAGCTCGCGCGGGAGAGAGAAAGGAAAATCAAAGGCGCCCAGCCATGGACCTGGCTGGCGTAGCCAGTCATCGAAAGCGGCATGGTCAGGCAGGGAAATCAGCGATGTCAGCACGTAGACATCGCCTTGCAGCTCGCCGCTGGCAATGGTAATGCCCTTGCGCCGGCTGGGCGCCGAGGTGTAGTCGATGCCGTGCAGCTTCATGCCAGAGCGCAGGCTGCCAATGGTAGGGACATCAAAATCCTCCCGTCGGAGCCTGTATCGCGGCGATATCCGGCGGCAAGCCGTGGGCGCCCGGCATCCAGCCCAGGAGTGCCGAGGCAGCGTAAGCGCACATGCCCAGCACGGCGAGGAGGGCCAGCAGACAGTAAAGGAGTCGAAGCCTGGGATTCATGGTGATTGGCGAAATGACTGGCGGTGATGGCTGGATTATCACGTGAGTTTCTTGCAATCGGTAGTGCGTTGGCGCACAGAGCAAAAGCCGCGGGCAGCACGGAACTCATCCTGCACCGCGGGCGACTTAGGCCGCTCGTTGTTTGTCACCGTAAAAAGGAGTGTTTCGATGGCCTCGGAGAAGTCAGTATCAAAAAACAGATCACCACAGAAAAACGTTCCTTTTGCTTCCGTGCAGGCGGGAGAAAAACAGCCTGACGACCCTCACCAGGGCCAGGGAAAAGGCACGCCGGTGATCCAGGGTCGCAGCAGCAATACGGCAAGTCTGTTGAGCGCCGCGTCCCCGCCGGCGGATCGCGTGCCGATCATTGATGGTTCTTCCATCACGACATCGGTGACTGCCAGCTACCCGACGATTACCACCACCACGACTTCCACTGCCACGACTGTCACCAGCACAACGACAACGGCGCCACAGCAACGGGTCACGCTATTGAGTAATGACGGCGACTTCGTCTCTCCGGCATGGGACCACTATACCGAGTGCGCCATGCTGATCCATGGCACCCTCCTGAACGACACCTGCGGCACTGAACTGGTCAGGCAGGTGGGGCGCATTCCGTGCACAACAAATTTTTATCCCGTTGACGATGCCTTTATCGACGGCTTCATCGAGGTGGTGAAAGGCATGTTCGTTTCCGAAGCGGCCATCGAAGGCCTGCAGAACGAGGAGATTTCCTGGCGCGACTATCAAGGAAGGGCGCCATCGGCGCAGCAGGAGAAGATGAGCGTGTGGATCAGGCTTTTCGGCTACGCGTTGATGGCGGCAAAGGCGCTGCGCAAGGAAGAGGTCCAGGCTGGCCAGCAAGACCCGGCCGGCAAGCTCATCAAGCTGCGTAATCCGATTGATGCGGTACGCAGGAACCTGGCTCGCATCCATTTGGGCGACCTGTCCGGCCATGACACCAGTTGGGTGAGCGGAGCGGGCAAGGCGTCGGGCGGACCAAATGCCGATCCCGCATCTAATCAGCGTTTACGCGCTGGTTCAATGACGGCCTTGCTTCCCCTTCCATCGCCTGGCGGCGGGAAAGAGACCCTTCCGCTGCTTCCCAGGGAAAAGCTTGCAGGCTTTGCTTCCAAGGAAGAAGCCCTGCTTGCCTGGAAGAAGAAAGCCGACAGGCAGTTTGACAAGCATGATGTCAGCCGCTCCCTGTTGCGGTTCTTCGAGCGATCCCTTGGAGTCATCACGAACGACTGGCCCGTCCTTCATTGCATCGCGTACAAATTCGTCGCTTCCATCGCCTTTGCCGAATCGACCCGGGGGATTGGCATTGGCGAAGCCTTGATCGAGGCGACGGAGAATGAACTGGGTTATGTCAACGAGATATTGATCCTGCGCGAAAGGCTCAAGGCGGTCGTCAGACCCGACTCGGACGCAACGCCGGAAGACAAGCGGCATTGCCAGATGTGGCTAGACTTTTTCGGCCAGGTCGCCAGGATGATGTATTTCAAGCGCGACAATCGGGAAACGGCACTGAGCGACTCGCCTGACATGGCCAAGGCGCTGGCCAGCTGCGAAATCGCTTACGACGCCCTGGTGAAGGCGGTACGTCAGGCTGATGATTTCCTGCACGAGCAGGATGCGGATGCCCGAGCCAGGCAAAAATCCGAACGGGCAAAAGAGCGGCGCCGGAAAGGCCGGTCGATGGATTTCCTTCTGCCTGGCAAGGCGAAAAGAGCGGCCCAGCCTTCCGGCACCCGGGGCGCCGATGCGATTGGCCTGTCACCGCGAAAAAAAATCGCCAGAGACGCCAAGCCGCGTGAAAAGGTCTCGGACGAAGGGCTGACGGTCGAAATGGCGGCGGGCGTGGACGGCACGGCGATGCAGGAAAGAGAGAGGATCCGGAAGAAGTCGCCTATCGCCGAAAGCTTGCCTGGCGGCGGGCATTCGCTAACGAACCAGCCAACCAGCCCAAAAGCGGTGTCCAAGCCGAAGAAAAAGTCAGCAACGTTCGAAGTGGCGCAGCAGGAGGCCGGGCCGGTCCGGGCGGCGGAAAAGAAGAAAGCGAAATCCAGGGCAACACGGGCTGAAGAGGAAGGAAATATCGTTGCCCCGGAAGCCGAACAAGGCAGCAAGCCTAAGAGAGGCAGCGAGGAGAAAAGAGAGGCGAAGGAGGTAAGGAAGGAGAAAAGGGAGAAGACGCCGGGCAAGGCCAGCAAAGGCACGAAAGAAGATTAAGCGACGTCCGTCCAGATCCGCCAGTCATTACAGCGGGCTGGCAGCGCCTGCCGGCCTATGAAATGAATAAACCGCCGGAATCGCTACAGGCCTTGCGGCGCCTGGCGATTCCGGCGGTTCAGGACATCCCGGCTGGCGTCGACGACAACGCGATGCCGCGCTGCTACCGGTAGTCAGGCATGGATCAGCGTGGCGCGGCGTCCGGCAGTACCACGTTCACATCCAGCACTTCCAGGTTGCCTTGACGATCAAGTGAAATCTTGATGTCGTCGGCATTGACCTTGGTGTACTTGGAAATGACGTCGATCAGTTCCTTGTGCAGGGCCGGCAGGAAGTCGGGCCCCGCGGTGCCATTGCGCTCCCGCGCGATGATGATCTGCAGCCGTTCCTTGGCCGCATTGGCGGACTTGGGTTTGTTGCTGAACAGGAAAGAGAGCAGGGCCATATCACTTGCCTCTAAAGATTCTCTGGAACAGCCCGGGTTTTTCATAGGTGGTGAAGCGCATCGGCACATCCTCGCCGAGGAAGCGCGACACCACGTCCTTGTAAGCCTGCGACACATCGCTGCCTTCAATGTGGATGGCAGGATTGCCCTGGTTGGAAGCATGCAGGACCGATTCCGATTCGGGAATGATGCCAACCAGCGGTATGCGCAGGATTTCCTGGACGTCGGTATAGGACAGCATTTCGCCGGCTTCCACGCGCTTGGGCACATAGCGCGTGATCAGCAGGTGTTCCTTGACCGGCTCGCCGCCCGACTGGGCGCGGCGCGACTTGGCCTGGATGATGCCCAGGATGCGGTCGGAGTCGCGCACCGAGGAGACTTCGGGATTGGTGACGATCACTGCCTCGTCGGCAAACGTCAGCGCCATCACGGCGCCGCGCTCGATGCCGGCCGGGGAATCGCAGATCACGTATTCGAAATCCATCGCGGCCAGGTCCTTCAGCACCCGCTCCACGCCTTCTTCGGTCAGCGCGTCCTTGTCGCGGGTTTGGGACGCCGGCAGCACGAACAGGTTCTCGCAATGCTTGTCCTTGATCAGCGCCTGGTTCAGGGTGGCTTCCTGGTTGATCACGTTGATCAGGTCGTACACCACGCGCCGTTCACAGCCCATGATCAGGTCGAGGTTGCGCAGGCCGACGTCGAAATCGAGCACGGCGGTCTTGTGGCCGCGCAGAGCCAGGCCGGACGCGAAGCTGGCGCTGGAAGTAGTTTTGCCAACGCCGCCCTTGCCGGACGTTACGACGATTATCTTTGCCACAAACAAACTCCTTTATTAGAAAAACGGTGTTGGCAACGCTTAGCGATGCAATGCGCTCGTCATTGCGTTGATTTCAATGCGGTCGCCCAGCAGGCGCACCTGGCCCGGCGCATGCGCCAGTTCCTTGGGCAATCCCTCATCGAATGTGCGGTAATAGCCGGCAATCGACACCAGTTCTGGCTCCATGCTCATCGCGAAAATCCGGGCATTGCTGTCGCCAGAGGCGCCGGCCAGCGCCCGGCCGCGCAGCGGTGCGTAAACATGGATGCTGCCGTCGGCAATCAGTTCAGCGCCATTGTTGACCGCGGCGGTAACGATCAGGTCGCAGCCATGGGCGTAGACCCGCTGGCCGGCACGAACCGGCGTATCGATGATCATGGCGCCGCGCGCCACCGGCTGCTGGGCCGCAGGCGCCGGCTGTGCCGGCACAGCTTGCGGCGCGGGGACGGCTGGCGCAGGCGCCGGCTCCGCGCGTGGTGTGCCGCGTGGCTTGGCAACCACATCCAGCGACAGGCCATGGGCCAAGATTTCCGCTTCCAGCGCCGGCGGCGCATTGCGCACCGCGACCGGATTGAGGCCATGCGACTTGAACAGCGCAATCAGACCCGGCCAGTCGATTGCTGCAGGCGCGGGCGCCATCGAACCAACGTCGAGAATGGCGAATTCGCCGTCGAAATAGTCGGCGGCGCCGCCCGTCATTTCCGTCATCGCCGCCTGCAGCACGGGCATGCTGGTGTCGCCGAGGATGGCCGCGACCGCGACGACAGTGGAAATCTTGATTTCGATGGGCTTGCGCACTTGGGTATTGGACATAGAAAACCAGGGATGAAGACAAGAGATTTCCGGACCGGCGGACTTGTCGCGCCAGAACGGATATTGCAGGCACTCAATAAAACGGGCCGCGATCCGGCGGCCCACTTGCAAGGGTGCTTGCCACCGCTTGCAGTCCGGCGGCCATTATAACGTCAACCGTTCTGCTTTCTTCTTCCTCTGGCGACATAAAGCGAGCTGAAAATCGATTTCCTGCCCGCTGACAGGGAGGCAGGAGCGATGAATCCGGCATAAAGGTTACAAAGCGGATTTTTTCGAGGAGACAATTTCCATGAACCCAATTAATCGCTCCATACCGCCAGGGATTCGCGACCCGGGCAGACACGACGACACCGAGAGCACCGAATCCTGTTCGGAAGAGGAAGCGGCTGCCAACAGGCAGTATGACGAGACGGTATCGCAGCTCGCCCGTGCCCTGATGGCATGGACTCCTGAACTGATCGGCCCCGATGTACCGGCTTGCGCATCCCACCCTGCCGCCGGCATGCTTGCACTGTTCCTGACGGAACTGGAAGTGGCGGCACGTCCGCGCCTGGCATTGCGGCGGGAGGTGCTGGCATGGCTGAAGGGGCTGGGCGGCAACGCGGCCCGACAGCAGCAGGTGCTGGACAAGGTTGGCGAAAACAGTGGCACGGTTCCTGCGATGGCGCTTTATCGCCTGCTGCGCGAAGCTAACTGAACCGTAGCGGGCCCAAACGCCCGCTTGGACGCCTTGAAACACAAAGGCCGCGGATTCCCGCGGCCTTTGCTTGCAGCCTTTGTGGCAATGTTTAAGCCGCAATGCTTAAGCCAGCGCCGCCGCCACCTGCTCCAGATGGGTATCGGTGCTGCCGAACTGCATTTCGATGGCCATCAGGCGCTTGAAGTAATGGCTTACATCGAGCTCGTCGGTGACGCCCATGCCGCCGTGCAACTGCACCGCCTGCTGGCCGACGAAGCGGCATGCCTGTCCAACCACCACCTTGGCGGCCGACAGGTCGCGCCGGCGGCGTGCCAGGTCGGCATCGGTGCAGCGCACCGAAGCAAGGTAAGCCATCGACCGCGCCTGCTCGATATGCAGCACCATGTCGGCCATCCTGTGCTGAAGGGCCTGGAATTTGCCGATCTGCACGCCAAACTGCTTGCGGGTGCGGGCGTATTCCACCGTCGCCGCGAGCAGCTTGTCGAGCGCGCCGACGGCTTCGGCGCAGACCGCGGCCAGGCCGGCATCAAGCACCTCGCCGATACGGCCTTCCGCATCGTCGCTGGACTCGCCCAGCAGAGCCTGTGCCGGCAGGGTCACGTCATCGAGCAGGATCTCGCCGCCGATCGCGCCGTCGACCATGGTGAAAGGCGTGATGCGCAGGCCGGCCGCATCCCTGGGCACGGCGAACACCGCCATCGCGCCGGGCTGGTCCGGACCCTGGATGCGGGCGGTCACCAGCAGCACGTC
The DNA here is from genome assembly GCF_015352955.1 of Noviherbaspirillum soli. Lineage (GTDB taxonomy): Bacteria > Pseudomonadota > Gammaproteobacteria > Burkholderiales > Burkholderiaceae_D > Noviherbaspirillum_A > Noviherbaspirillum_A soli. Next base: position 39,294 of record NZ_JACYOX010000028.1, on the reverse strand, counting down.
GGCGTGGGGCGCATAGGCAATCATGCTCTTGTGGCCGTTAAGCACGTAGCTGTCATCGTCCTCGCGGGCGCTGGTCTCGATGGCCTTCCAGTCGAAGCGGCTGGCCCCCTCGTCATGCGCAAACACCGCGATCATTTCGCCGCCGGCCAGTGCCGGCAGCATCGCTTCCTTCTGCGCCGGGCTGCCCAGCGTGGCCAGCGCCCTGGTCGCCATGACCGCGCTGGAGAGGAAGGGCTCCAGCACCAGGCCTTCGCCCATCGCCGTCATCACCAGCATGGTGTCGATCGCGTTGCCGCCCAGGCCGCCGTCTTCTTCGGGCACGTTCAGCGCCGTCAGGCCGAGGTCGGCCAGGCCCTGCCAGACCTTGCGGTCGGCATGGCCTTCGCGCGCCGCCCTGGCGCGCTCGCGACGGGTCTCGAAGCTGTAATCCCGGGCGATGAAGCGCCGCGTGGTGTCCTGCAGCATCTGCTGCTCTTCAGTGAATGTGAAGTCCATGTCTTACAGTCCCAGGATCATTTGCGAGATGATGTTTTTCTGAATCTCGTTGGAGCCGCCATAGATCGACAGCTTGCGCATGTTGAGATAGCCGGCGGCCAGCGGGGTGGCGTAGTCGGGGCCGATGTGCTCGCCCTGATAGCCGGCGGCCATCGCCTCGCGCCGCAACTGCAGCGCATAAGGACCGACCGCCTGCGTCAGCAGCTCGGTGATGGCCTGCTGGATCTCGGTGCCCTTGATCTTCAGGATCGAGGCTTCCGGCCCCGGCGCGCGATGCTCCGCTTCCGCCGACAGCACCCGCAGGTTGGTGATCTCCAGCGCGGTCAGGTCGACTTCCACCTGCGCCACGCGGGCGGCGAACAGCGGGTCCTTCAGCAGCGGCTTGCCATTCTTCTGCTCCTGCAGGGCAACCCGCTTGAGGCGTCCGAGTTCGCGCTTGGCGATGCCGATGCCCGCGATGTTGGTGCGCTCGTGGCCGAGCAGGAACTTGGCATAGGTCCAGCCCTTGTTCTCCTCGCCGATCAGGTTTTCCACCGGCACCCGCACGTTCTCGAAATAGACTTCATTGACCTCGTGCGCGCCGTCCATCGTGATGATGGGGCGCACCGTGATGCCGGGCGTGTCCATCTTCACCAGCAGGAAGGAAATGCCGCGCTGCGCCTTGGCTTCGAAGTCGGTGCGCACCAGGCAGAAGATCCAGTCGGCATACTGGCCCAGCGTGGTCCAGGTTTTCTGGCCATTGAGCACGTATTCATTGCCTTCCCGTACCGCGCGCATCTTCAGCGAGGCCAGGTCCGAGCCGGCGCCCGGTTCGGAATAACCCTGGCACCACCATTCCTCGGCCGCCAGGATCTTGGGCAGGAAGCGCTGCTGCTGCGCCGGCGAGCCGAAGGCCATGATGACCGGCGCCACCATCTTCAGCCCGAAGGGCACCGCGCGCGGCGCGCCGGCCGCGGCCGACTCTTCCTCGAAGATGTACTGCTGGGTGGCATTCCAGCCGGTGCCGCCGAACTGCTGCGGCCAGGCCGGCGCGCCCCAGCCCTGCTCATGCAGGATGCGCTGCCAGCGCACGTAGTCATCGCGCTCGACGATCAGGCCGCCCAGCACTTTTTTCCGGATGTCGGCCGGCAGCTTTTCCTGCATGAAGCTGCGCACCTGTTCCCGGAATGCGGTTTCTTCCGCTGTGAAATTCAAGTCCATATTGGTCTCCGACGCCGCTCTTAGAACGCGGCGATGCCGGTTTGTTCGCGGCCCAGGATCAGCGCATGGATGTCGTGGGTGCCTTCATAGGTGTTGACCACTTCCAGGTTCACCATGTGGCGGATCACGCCGAACTCGTCGGAGATGCCGTTGCCGCCCAGCATGTCGCGCGCGATGCGGGCCACGTCCAGCGCCTTGCCGCAGGAATTGCGCTTCATGATCGAGGTGATCGAGGTCGCCGCCGTGCCTTCGTCCTTCATCCGGCCCAGCCGCAGGCAGCCCTGCAGGCCCAGCGTGATCTCGGTCTGCATGTCTGCCAGCTTCTTCTGGATCAGCTGGTTGGCCGCCAGCGGCTTGCCGAACTGCTTGCGGTCCAGCACATACTGGCGCGCGGTGTGCCAGCAGGCTTCGGCCGCGCCCAGCGCGCCCCAGGCGATGCCGTAGCGGGCCGAGTTCAGGCAGGTGAACGGGCCCTTCAGGCCGCGCACGTCGGGGAAGGCATTCTCTTCCGGGCAGAACACGCCGTCCATCACGATCTCGCCGGTGATCGAGGCGCGCAGGCCGAACTTGCCGTGGATGGCCGGGGCCGACAGGCCCTGCATGCCCTTTTCGAGGATGAAGCCGCGGATCGCGCCTTCGTCGTCCTTGGCCCAGACCACGAACACGTCGGCGATCGGGGAATTGGAAATCCACATCTTCGCGCCGGACAGCTCATAGCCGCCGTCGACCTTGCGGGCGCGGGTGACCATGGAGCCGGGGTCGGAGCCGTGGTTGGGTTCGGTCAGGCCGAAGCAGCCTATCCATTCGCCGCGGGCCAGCTTGGGCAGGAACTTCTGCTTCTGCTCTTCGGTGCCGAATTCATAGATCGGCACCATCACCAGCGAGGACTGCACGCTCATCATCGAGCGGTAGCCGGAGTCGACGCGCTCGACTTCGCGGGCGATCAGGCCGTAGCTGACATAGTTCAGGCCGGGGCCGCCATACTGTTCGGGAATGGTCGGGCCGAGCAGTCCGAGTTCGCCCATCTCGCGGAAGATGGCCGGGTCGGTGGTTTCGTTGCGGAAGGCATCCAGCACGCGCGGCTGCAGCTTGTCCTGGCAGTATGCAGCCGCTGCATCGCGCACCATGCGCTCTTCGTCAGTAAGCTGCTGGTCCAGCAGCAGCGGATCGTCCCAGTGAAATTGTGCTTTGGCTTGCATGGCGTTCTCCAGATTGAATGTTCGTTCTAAGGCAAGGGTAGGCCAACGCGAGACAGCGCAGGCCGGTTCGGATCAGACTTCGCGCTGCAACAGCGACAGGCCGAGTTCGGCGCGGCGCCGCAGCCACTGGCTGGCGCGGTAGCGCGGGTCGCCGGTTTCCTGCAGCAGGTTGTTGAGGATGGTCAGCACGGTGCGTGCACCCAGCTCATCGCCCCACGCCAACGGCCCGCGCGGATAGCCCAGGCCCAGCGTGACGGCGCGATCGATATCGGCCGGCTCGGCGATATTCTGCTGCGCAATCTCGGCGGCGATATTGATGATATGCGCCACCACGCGCTGCGACACCAGGCCGCTGCTGTCGCGCACCAGGCTGACCGGCACGCCATCCGCGCCCAGCAGGCCGCGCGCCATCTCGGCATAGGCGGCGTCGGTCGCCGGCGTGGTCATGGCCACGCGGCGGCGGGTCAGGTCGAACAGGGTTTCCACGCCGACCGTGCGGCGCGGGTCCAAACCCTGCGCCACGCAGCAGCGGGTGGCATCGTCGCCCAGGGGCGTGACGATGCACAGCGCGCGTTCGCTCGGCTTGGCGCCGTCTTCCACAGTCACGCCGGCTGCCTGCAGGAAAGGTGCGATGCGCGCAGCCAGTTCCGGCCGCGCCTGCGACACCCAGACGGAAGGCGGCAGCGCGGAGGAGGGCGCCGGCTCGGCGGCAACTTCCTTCTTGCCCTCGGCGCTATAGCGGTAGAAGCCATGGCCGACCTTGCGGCCGACCGCGCCGGCGTCAAGCATCTGACGCGTCAGGTTCTGCGGACGGAAGCGCGGCTCTTCGTAGTACTGGTGGTAGATCGATTCCATCACCGGATGCGACACGTCCAGGCCGGTCAGGTCCATCAATTCGCATGGGCCCAGCTTGAAGCCGGGGCCGTCGCGCAATATGCGGTCCAGGGTCGGGATGTCGGTCACGTTCTCGGCCAGGATGCGCAGGCCCTCGGTGCCGAAGCCGCGGCCGGCATGATTGACGATGAAGCCCGGCGTGTCCTTGGCGCGCACTGCGGTGTGGCCCCAGTGACGGCCCAGCGCCAGCATGTAGTCGACGATTTCCGGTGCCGTCATCAGCCCGCCGATCGCCTCGACGATCTTCATCAGCGGCACCGGATTGAAGAAGTGGAAGCCGGCCACCTGTTGCGGCCGCTTCAGGCCGGCGGCAATCGAGGTCACCGACAGGGAGGAAGTATTGGTCGCCAGGATGGCACCCGGATCGACGATGTCTTCCAGCGTGCGGAACAGGCTCTTCTTCGCTTCCAGCTGCTCAATGATGGCTTCGACGATCACATGGCAACCGGCCAGTTGCTTCAGGTCGTCGCCGGCATGCAGGCGGGCGATCGCGCTGTCGGCGGCGTCGCGCTGTAATTTGCCCTTCTCGGTCAGCATGTTGAAGGTGCCGGCCAGCGCCTGTCTGGCTGCCTCGGCGGCGCCGGCGCGGGTGTCGTTGAGCCAGACGGTGGCGCCGGCCAGAGCGGCAATCTGGGCAATGCCGCGTCCCATCACGCCGCAGCCGACGATGCCGACGACCAGGTCCGGGGAGCTTGGCTCAGGAAGGTAACTGGATTGCATGCTTATTCTCCTGGGATATTCTCTTGTTTCGCCGCGACGCCAGGTCGGGAGTTTTTCACTGCAAATTTTTATTCTGCACGGTGGAATGCTGTTTGAGCATGCGGAACTCTATGTGAGTGCCATGGAGATGTCAAGAATTGCGCGCATGGCGGTAATTTGATTGATGGAAGGCAATGCCCGCGACGGCAGGCGGTTTACCACGGCAAGCCAAATCACACTAGAATAGCGGTTTTGCAGTGCAGAACTCAGTTCTGAATGAAATTGATTTTTGGGTTCCATTATGACAGTATCGCCTGAAACAGAATGCATGCGCGACAGCATGCGAGGAGACAATATGCTGAATCAAGCGGCCGAACTGGTTTTGCCGCGCCGCATCCACGAGGCTTTTCTGCCGTGGGTTGCGAGCCATCCCGACAATATTGCCCTGACGGACGACCACCTGACCCTGCGCTACCGTGACATGCCTGATGCGGTCAGCGCGGTGGCGGCGCAACTGGCGGCGGCCGGCGTGCGCGCTGGCGACAGGGTGTTGCTGGTTGCCGAGAACTCGGTGGCCCTTGCGGTGTGCATCCTGGCGGTGAGCCAGCTTGACGCCTGGTCAGCTACGGTGAACGCGCGCCTGTCGGCCCGCGAGATCGATAATTTCATTACGCATTCCGGCGCGCGCCGCACCCTGTATTTCGGCACCGGTTCCGCTGCGGCGCAGGCGCATGGCCAAGCCCGCGGAGCGGAATCGCAGCAATGGCCCGTGATCGGGCAGGTCGCCATCGGCCCTCTGAATATACGCACCGAGCCCGAGCCGGTATTTGATGCCGCCCAGCGCCAGCCTGCCGTGCTGGTGTATACCTCCGGCACCACCGGTGCGCCCAAGGCCGTGATGCTGAGCCATGCCAATCTGCTTTTCATTGGCAACAACAATCGCCGAATGCGCGGGCTGGCGCCGGGCGACACGGTCTACGGCGTGCTGCCGCTGTCCCATGTGTACGGGCTCTCGGCCTTGCTGGTGGCATCAATGATCAGCGGCGCCACACTGATGCTGGTGCCGCGCTTCTCGGAAGCGTCCCTGGCGCATGCGCTGGCCATGCGTGGCGTGACCGTCATGCACGGCGCGCCGGCGATGTATGCCAAGCTGCTGGCCTGGAGCGAAAGCAGCGGCAATCCGCTGCCGGCGCCGCACCTGCGGGTTGCCCAGTCCGGCGGCGCGCCGCTGACGCCGGCCCTGAAGTCGGCATTCGAAAAGTCCTTCCATCTGCCTCTGCAGAATGGTTACGGCATGACCGAGGCATCGCCCTCGATCTGCCAGACCAGGCTAGATGCGCCGCGCACCGATTGCTCGGTCGGACAGGCGATCCCCGGCGTGGAAGTGCGGCTGCATGGCGCCGAGCAGGATCCGCAGGGCGTGGGCGAGATCCAGGTGCGCGGGCCGAACGTGATGCTGGGCTACTATCAGGCGCCTGAACTGACCGCCGAAACCATCATCGAGGATGGCTGGCTGCGTACCGGCGACCTCGGGCGCATGGATGCCGACGGCGCCTTTCACGTTGTCGGACGCAGCAAGGAGCTGATCATACGGTCCGGCTTCAATGTCTACCCGATCGAAGTCGAGCAGGTGCTCAATGCGCATCCCGCTGTGGTGCAGTCGGCCGTGGTCGGCCGTGCCGTCGAAGGCAACGAGGAAGTGATGGCCTTTGTCGAGATCGTGGGCGATGCGCAGATCGACGAGGAAGCGCTGCGTGCCTATGCCAGGGAACGGCTGTCGCCATACAAGGTGCCGAGCCGGATCGTGATCATGGAACACCTGCCGGCGGCAGCGACGGGCAAGATCCTCAAGAAGGAATTGCAGCGCATGGCCTCTGCCGGCTACTGACAACGGCGTTGACATCGATAACCAGGGAGCAAGACCATGACGCAACAATTGATGACGTCGCCCGATGCCATCCTGAGCCGGCCCAATATCAAGGAAGACCGGCATTTTGTCACCGCCCTGGCGCGGGGACTGGAGCTGCTGGCCTGCTTCCGCTCGGGAGACAAGCTGCTGGGCAATCAGGAACTTGCCGAGCGCAGCAAGCTGCCCAAGTCCACTGTCTCGCGCCTGACCTATACGCTGACCAAGCTGGGGTACCTGCAATACGACGAACAGGTCGGCAAGTACCGGCTCGGCACCGCGACCCTGGCGCTGGGCAGCGCAATGCTGTCCCGGCTGGACATACGGCAGATGGCGCGGCCCTTGATGCAGGAACTGGCCGACTTCTCGCATACGATGGTGTCGCTGGGCATGCGTGACCGGCTGAGCATGATCTACGTTGAGAACTGCCGCAGCCAGGCGGCGCTGACCCTGCGCCTGGACGTGGGCGCGCGCATTCCGGTGGCCAGCACCGCGATGGGTCGTGCCTACCTGGCGGAAGTCTCCGCCAACGAACGCAACGACATCCTGGAGCGGGTGCGCGACCTCGATGAACTGGCCTGGCCAGCGCTGCGCGACCGGGTAATGCGGTCAGTCGACGAGTATCACACGCTGGGTTGCTGTACCTCGTTCGGCGACTGGCAGCCGGATGTGAATGCGATTGCGGTGGCTTTCAGGCCAACGGAAAACGCGGCGCCACTCAGCATTAATTGCGGCGGACCGGCGTTCAACCTGTCGCGCGAATTCCTGCTTGAAGAAGTACGGCCAAGGCTGATCGAACTGGTTGCACAACTGCGGCGGCCTTCCGTCGCGCACTACGGCTGACGGTGCTCGCATCTGCCGCGCTGGCGCCTGCCGCCGTGGCGGCAACCGGGTCAGCCGCGGTTTCCGGCTGCTGCGCCGGATAGATTTCAGCGACCGCCTCGCGCATGTCGGCCAGGCGCAGGGGTTTGACCAGATAAGCGCGCGCACCGGCGCGCATGGCGGCCAGCGCATGACGCGGATCGTCGTGCGCGGAAAGAACGATGCAGGGCGGTGACGCAGGACAAGCGCGTAGTGCTGTCAGCAGGGCCAGGCCATCCATGCCTGGAAGGGCAAGGTCGCACATCACGAGGTCGACGCATCGACGGGCCAGCAACGCCAGCGCTTCCTCGGCTGTGCCGGCGCAATGCACTGCAAAGCCCAGCTTCTGCAAGACGGCGGTTGCCAGCATCCGCTCCACAGAACTGTCATCGATCACCAGCGCACAGCGGGAAACCGCAGGTGGAACGAGTGGCCATGAAATCTCCATGCGTGAACTCCCAAATGACGGAACGGGCGTATTAGTATCGCGTCGGCGATGAATGCTCATTGGCCTGGCTCAACTGCTGGCAACGCAGCACATGATCGAGCTGCAAATTGAAACTGCAATACGCCTTGCCGATCTCTGACATAAGACGGGTCAGCCCGGCGCGTTGTCCTGCCTGGCACTTCAGTTCCAGCACCCGGCACAGTCCCGCCATTCGCCATCCGGCAATCGAGGCGCAACTGCCGGCAAGCGCATGCGCCACCTTGCGCATCTGCATCATGTCGCTTCCGGCAGCCGCTTGCCGCAATGCAGTCAGGCGTGCTTCCGTATCGCTTCGGAAGGTCAGTGCGACATCGTCAAAGCCAGCGCCGAACAAGCTGGCCAGGGACAGCAATTCGGCCCGGGTCATCGCATCGCGCCGGCTGGCTTCTTCCACGGTATGCGGTGGCAGCCAAAGCAGAAGCAGGTTGCGCAGCGGCACGGGTTGCAGAGGCTTGACGCAGACATCATCCATGCCCGCGCGCAGGCAGGCGTTGCGTTGCTCATCCGACGACGCGGTAGTGCAAGCGATTAACGGCACCGTGCCATGCCGCTGTATGGTACGGATGCGCATGGTTGCTTCAAACCCGTTCGTGCCCGCCATCTGACTGTCCATCAGGATCAGGTCATAAGGACGTTTCCTGTGGCGTTCCAGGGCTTGCATGCCGGTGGTCGCCATTTCGGAAGAGAAGCCCAGGCTATGCAGCATGCGCTGGGCCACGATGCAATTGACCGGGCTGTCATCCGCGACGAGAATGCGGCGCGCCATTGCGCCAGGGATTCGGCGGCCGGCATCCATGGCTGAAGACAGTCCGTCAGATGGCATGTGGCTTTCGGTTTGTTCTGGAAGGCCGTGCAAGACATCATGGCCATGAACAGCCGGCACGGGCGGGGACTTATGGTAGGCCCCACCCGTGCCGGCTGTCAAAAGAGGCAGCGCCTGTCAGGCGCTCATCAATTGATCCCAGGTTGCAGGCTCGGCGCCGGATGGCTCGTCCGTCACGGGCGCCGCCCGGTTCTTGCGGCCGGCAGCCTGGCGGTTGCGGGTGGTGGACGGCGGCAGGCGGCGCAGGGTACGCAAGGCGTCGGCATCGCAAATGCCGATCGAACGCTGGTCGACGGTGATCAGCCCGATCTCATTGAATGCGGACAGCGTGCGGCTCACTGTCTCCAGGGTCAGGCCAAGGTAGCTGCCAATCTCGTGGCGCGTCATGCGCAGGTTGAACAGCTTGCTGGAATATCCCATGTCGGCAAAGCGTTCCGACAGCGACACCAGGAAACGCGCCACTCTGGCCTCGGCACTGAGCGCGCCCAGCATGCTGACCATGGACTGCTCGCGCACCAGTTCCCGGCTCATCACGCTATACATCGCGTGCTCGAGCTCGATGTGCGTCCGGCCAAGGGCGGTAAATTTTTTGAATGGCAGCAATACCAGGTCGCAATTGGACAAGGCAACTGCTTCCGATGCGTAACGCCGGGTATGAATGCCGTCGACGCCGAACAGGTCGCCTTTCATCGGGAAGCTCAACACCTGTTCATTGCCGTATTCATCGATCAGCACTGTTTTCAGGAAACCCGAATGAACGATGTACAGCGTATCGAACGGCTGGCCTATGGTGTGAATGCGTTGCCCGGTCTTGAACTGCACATGCTGGAACAGCAAGTCGTCATCGTTCATCGTCGATGTAGCCGGAATCCGCAGCAGCGCGCACAATTCTTTCAAATTGGACCAGAGTTTTCCCTGGCGTTGCCAGCCGGCTTCCATCGGCGGCAAGCGCATCGACATCGCACTGGCTTCGGAACGGTTTTCTTGAACTTGCGTGGCACCCATAGCGATCTCCCAAATCAGTGCATAGATAGAGCGTCGGGCCGGAAAGGGAATGATGATCGGTCTCCGGCAATGGTATTGCATGACGTTAATGTCTTGCGTGCCTTGCCTGCGGGATAGATGACGCACGGTTTGTGCGTCTTCGAGTTCGGCAGTCAGGTTTGTTACCGTAAGAAGCAAGGCGCGTGAAACACGTGGGCAGTATCCCAATACTGGCGGTTACTGACTATCGGGATGCGCTGAATGAGGGTGTAGGGATTTTCCTACCATTGTCCTACACGGCCGCTGTCAGACAAACGGTGCGATCAAAGACCTGCGTGATGGTTTTAAAGCCGGAAAGCCTGAGGAAACAAGTACTAAGAAGTCAAGGATGATCGAAAATCACAGCCGCATCGGCATCAGCAACCGGTGCGCTACCGCGTATTGAACCAACTCGGCCAGGGAGGGCATGCCCATCTTGTGCAGGATACGGGTCTTGTGCGTACTAACGGTCTTGACGCTCAGATGCAGCAGTTCCGCAATCTCGGTAATCGATTTTCCAATGACGAGCAGGCTGAACACCTCGAATTCCCGATCGGAAAGATATTTGTGCGGTAGTTCTTCTACCGAAGGCATGGCTTCCATGGCCAGTTGCTCTGCAACCTCGATGCTGATGTAAGGCCTTCCCGACGCCACCCGGCGTATTGCGCTGACAAGCTGGGTGCCTGCACTCTCCTTGGTCAGATAACCACGGGCACCAGCCCGGATGGCGCGGACCGCATACTGTTCTTCTTCATGCATCGTCAGGATCAGTATGTTGAGCTTGGGCATCTCGTCCTTGATCTGACGGATCAGTTCGACGCCGCTGCGGCCTGGCATCGACAGGTCCAGCATGAGCAGGTCGAATCCTCCCTTGCGAACCTGGGCCAGAACTTCAAAGCCATCTACCGCTTCTCCCACCACTTCAATGTCGTCTGCGCCATCGAGAATGCGCTTGAGTCCCTCGCGCATGATGGTGTGGTCATCAGCAATTACGATGCGAATCATGGTCGGCTTGCCTTCGGCAAATTTCTTGTTGGAAATCTCTGGTACGATCAGATGTTGCCTGACGTGCATGTCCAGTGCTTGCGAAAGTATAGATAGGTTGCGCTGGTACGCCTAGTGAATGCTGTACTTTTCATAATGTTTGATGGTTAAAGCAGTCAATTGGCTCCGTCATTTCCTGATTCGGCCACTCTGCTGCCTGACTTCCAGTAGCAGGGCGTGGGATTTCAGTTGCATGATAGATAAACAACGCAGGATAAATATTGGCCGAAGAATGATTCTGCGCATACAGTTCGATTCACCCAGGTGCGACCATACGGTTGGTTTCTTGTAATGAAACTGTTTTTTGGTAATTAGACGCGGTGCCGTTAGCGATGGATCGGCGGATAACAGGGGTGGCAATGAACCACGTCGGGTCAGGACAAGGCGATGACTTGAGTACTGAATCGGGCAGGGAAATGGCTGCCTCCGTGCTCGAGCTTGTCAGCAACGCGCTTGAAACGACGACCGTGATATGGCAGATCGAGGACGATCTGGTCTGTATCCTGAGCCATGGCGCAGCAGCGCAACAAGACGACACCGCCCCGACCTACCTGGACTCGATGGCAGCGCGTGCATTGCTTCACCCAAATGATCACGGCGAACTGAACGCGGCAATCAGCCGTTGTCTGGCGCGAAACATGCCAATCGTTACCGTTGATTTTCGCATTCGTGCCCTTGAAGGGTGGCTGCCGGTCACAGCACGCATGCGCGGCATGGCGTTTGACGAAGGTGGCCATGTTACCCGCATCGTGGCCATGCTCCATCCAATTGCCAATGGAGCGTCGCTGCAAGCATTGCAGGGACGCGACCTGCCGCCGGGAAAAAGCGCGAAGCTGCCTGCCGTCAGCGGCGTGCCCCAGCCAGCCGGCTCTGCTCTCCCGAAAACGCATGTATTGTCCCGGTTTCTCACAGCCCAGGCGCGGGTGATGAAAATGGTCCTGCATGGCGATGACCTGCAGGCCATCCTCGACGACATCGCGCGCATGGTCGAGCAATTGGCGCCGGACGCGCTGTGCTCAGTACTCCTGCTGAGCGAGGACGGCGAGCATTTCGAGCGTTCCGCCGGGCCGTCGCTGCCATCGTCATTTCATCAGGCAATCCTGCAGCTGACGGTGGATCCGGCTACCGGCTCCTGCGGCGCCGCCGCATACCGGCGCGCACCGGTCATTACCACCGACATCGCCAGTGATCCACTGTGGCGGAATTACCAGGATCTGGCGGTGCCCAACAAACTGGCGGCTTGCTACTCCAGGCCGTTCTTCGGCAAGTCGGGCCAGGTACTGGGCACCGTGGCGATCTATCATCGCGTACCAGGCGTGCCGCATGAATTCGACATGCAGATGCTGGCCGCCGCGGCCGACCTGGCCGGCGTTGCCGTCAGCGCCTATGTTGCCGAGCGCCAGATACGCGATCTTTCAAGCTATGACGCATTGACTGGCCTGCCCAACCGCGATCGTTTCCAGCAACTGCTTGAGGATGAGTTGCATCAGGCCCGTCGGCGCGGCCAGGCAGCGGGCCTGCTGTGCATCGATCTGGATCGCTTCAAACTGGTCAATGAAAGCCTGGGGCAGAAGGCAGGCGATGCCGTGCTGCGGCAGACGGCACGGCGCTTGCGGCAGGTGGCAGGCACAACCGACGAGACTGCCCGGCTGGGTGCCGATGAGTTCGTCGTTCTGGTGCGCAATCCGTCCTCGCTGGAAAGTCTGCAGTCGCTGGCGCATGAACTGGTGCAGGCACTGGCGGAGCCGGTCGAAGTCGACCTGCGGGTGTTTCGCCAGACGGCCAGCATAGGCTTATGCCTCTTTCCGGACGATGGCGACGATGCCCAGGCCCTGATGCGTGGCGCCGACCTGGCAATGAGCCAGGCCAAGGCTCAGGGTGGCAATGCCATCTGTCATTATGCTGCTGACATGCTGGCCGCTTCGGTGCAGCGGTTGGCATTGAGGGCGGATCTCCCCGGCGCGGCGCAGCGCAAGGAGTTGTGTCTGCTGTACCAGCCCAAGCTTGATCTCCAGTCCGGCCAGGTGATGGGAGTGGAAGCCCTGGTGCGCTGGATTCATCCGCAATACGGCATGCTGTCGCCTGCGATGTTCATTCCCATCGCCGAAACGTCCGGCGACATCATGGACATCGGCAATTGGGTACTGCACGAAGCCTGCCGGCAGATGGCGGACTGGCGCGCGACAGGCGAGGCCGTACTGCCAGTTGCCATCAATTTGTCGGCGCGCCAGTTTGCCGACCCGGCGCTGGCGGTCAATATTGAATCCGCCATCCGGCGCTATGCCCTCGACGGTGAACTGCTTGAACTCGAGGTGACGGAAAGCCTGGTGATCGAGGATCCGGCGCGGGCGATGAAAGTGTTATCCGCGTTGCAGGCGATTGGCGTCCGGATCGCGGTCGACGACTTCGGCACCGGCTATTCGTCGCTGGCGCAACTGAAACGCTTCCCGGTAGACAGCCTGAAGATAGACCGATCTTTCGTGCAGGACATTCCGGGCGAGCCAAACGATGTCGCCATCGTCAAGGCCATCATCGCGATGGGGCATGCACTCAATCTGAAAGTCATTGCCGAAGGCGTAGAAACATCCGATCAATTGCGCTTTTTGCAGCGTCATGACTGCGATGCGATCCAGGGCTATTACCTCAGCCAACCCTTATCCGCCGACCAGTTGCGTGACTTCATGCACCGGCATCACGCCGCTTCGCTCATTTGGCGTCCGGCTTGACCCTCATCCAGCGTGCAATGCCAACAATGACGAGGATGCCGACCAGGTCAGCCATCGCGCTCTGGGTGCTGACAGTAAAGCCTGCCAGGCCCTTGAGGCCCTGGACCATCATCCAGGCGCTCAGTGCCGACAGGGCAACGTGGCTCAGCGGGCCGGAGTAATTCTTCGAAAAAGCGGAGAGGAATCGGGATTTGTTGGGTTTGGACTGGTTGTTCATGAAAAACCTTGATGAGCGGGGACGTAGCGACAGGATCAACACATTATCGCGACAAACAAAAGTTTCCCCAAGTAAATTTCTTACCAGGATTTAGGAAAAGGATGAATCGGCGCGGCGAGTGTGCTCAAAAAGCTGCATTCTGTTATCTTCTTGCAAATAAGCATTATCTATTTGTTATTTGCACGAAAATCGCCGAAGTCGGCATGTTACATCAGCTTTTGCCGCTGTGCGCATCACGCATGATTTCACGCAAATATATAGCGGTTTTTGCCCGCGGTTTTTGCCCTGTCGACAGCTGTCTCAACCATCTCGGCGAGGGTGGCTGCGCTGTGCAGTTCGGCCGGATGGAAACAGATGCCGATACTGGCCGTTATCCTGATCTCCATGCCGTTTATCCTGAATGGCCTGGCGATCGCCGCCAGCAGCTTGCCTGCGACGATCTCGGCGTTTTCGGACGTGTTGACGTCGACCACCAGGATGCCGAACTGGTCGCCGTCGAGCCTGCCGACGACATCCGATTCCCGTACTGCGCGCATCAGCCGTCGCGCCACTTCAGCGAGTAGTTGATCGCAGTGGCGGCCGCCATAGGCCTGATTGAGTTGCCTGAAACCGTCGAGGTCCAGCAGCAGGAGCGCGGCGCCGTTGTAGCCGCACCGGCTGCCACGCTGCACCTGGTGCTTTAGCAGTTCCATGAACAATGCTCTGCCAGGCAAGCCGGTCAGGCTGTCAAAGCTGGCATTGCGCCAGTTGTGCTGTTCAGCCTGTCCGGTGCTGCCCAGTTCGGTGAATCTCAGCATCAGGCTGCCATCTTCGAGCCGGTTACCGCTTACTTGGCACGCCGGTCCAGCCGGGTATTCCTGTTCGAAACAAAAGGTTGGTTCGGATATCAGTCGGCGCATTTGCTGTTCGACGACTTCGGCGGAAAGATGGGCACCAAAGTCACCACGCGCAGCACGGTACTGGAGAATGTCGGCTAGTTGGCAGCCGTCGCTGGCCAGGTTTTCCGGCAGGTCGAGCAGGGCGGAAAAACGGGTATTGCACAAGCGCAGGCGGTATTCCGGGTCGAACACGGCCAGGCCGCCTTCCTGGCTGTCTGCGATTGCCAGCGCGAGGCTGCGTTCCTTTTTCAGCGCGGCTTCGAGGGTATTTCGATGTGTCCCGTTGTCCGCGGCAAGCGCCGGGACCAGGAGCCTGGCAAGGCGAGGCAACTGGTCGATGTACAGTTCATCGCTATCCTTGACCAGATAATCCAGGCCATCCTGGCGCAAGGCCGGTGCTGCCTGGCCAAGGTCGGCCGGTTCCACCAGCAACAGTATGGGCAGGTCGGGACGGGACTTGCGGGCGGCGCGCAGGATATCCAGGCCGCTGCCGCTGGCGAGCCGGAAATTTGCCACGAGGAGATCGATACGATGCTGCGACAGCGCGGTGATGCCGGCCATGTCGCTGCTTACCAGTATGGCGTCGATGCCATGCGGTTCCAGGCGACGCTGGACGTCACGTGCGCGCAGGGCATCGGATTCAGCGTAGAGCAGGGTGCAGTGGTCGGACATGGCGGGCAAGATGGATTGTCTGAAGAGGCGTCGCCCGGCACGGCAGGAACAGGCCGCGACAGCCGGTAAGGTCAGTTGAGGAATTTTTCGTTCTTGGTAATGACGGTCATGTCGACGAAGGTCGAGCCGGTGTGCCGTGTTGGCGAAAACTCCACCGGGAAACCGATATCGTAATTTTTCAGCGTGATTGTTTCGAGAGCGGCGATGAATTTCTCGCGGTTCAGGTCTGCACCGGCACGCCGCAGCCCTTCGGCAAAGACCTTGGCGGCGATATAGCCTTCCAGGCTGGAAAAATTGGGTTCGCCCTTGCCTTCGTTCTTCAGCGCGCGGGTGTATTCCGCCACCACGGGGTTCGAGGCTTTCCAGGGAAACGGCACGACCTGCGACACGCCCACACCCTGGCCATCGGCGCCAAGAGCTTGCGCCAGCGGCTGGCTGCCGACGAAGGACACATTATGGAACTGGCCGGTATAGCCCGCGGTGCGCATCTGCTTCACCAGGGCGGCCGACGCAGCATACGTGCTGATCTGGATAATGGCGTCGGGACGCTTCGCCAGCAGGCGCTGCGCAGCCTGACCGACATTGTTGCTGTTGCGCTCAACCGTCGCGCTGTCCACGAGAATCATGCTGCGCTTGCCGAGCGCCCACTTGACACCATCCAGGCCGGCCTGGCCGTAAGCGTCGTTCTGGTGGAACGCAGCAATATTGCGTATGCCGACGCGTGCCAGTTGATCGACCAGATGTTCGGTTTCTTCCACATAGCCGGCACGAATATGAAATATCTGACGGTTGAATGGCTCCCGCAGGGACAGGGCGCCAGTGAAAGGTGCGAAAAATGGCACTCTGGCGCTGGTAAAGACAGGCAGTGCAGCATTACTGGTTGGCGTGCCGACGTAGCCGAACAGCGCAAACACCTGGTCATTCTGTATCAGGCGCCGGGTATTTTCGACAGTCAGCGCCGGCTCATACTTGTCATCGGCAGTGACGATCTCAATCTTCCTGCCATGAATCCCACCCTGTCTGTTGACCTGGTCAAAATACAGCCGTGCGCCGGCATTGAGGTCTATGCCCAACTGGGCAGCGGGGCCGCTGAAGGCAGCTGACTGGCCCAGCAGAATGCGGTTGGGACTCACGCCGGCTTCGGCGCGACTGACGATGGGCGACAGGACCAGCAACAGGCAGGCGAGGCTGCGGGCGATGCGATTGGGTAGGGAAAACATGAGTAGCCTTTGGGCAATCTTGACGGCAACTCGAATGTATCAGAAAAATGGATGCTCACAGGCAATATTTATATTGATTTTAAGAAATTCATGGTGGACGCCGGCAATTCGAAGACGGCTGCACGTTGTCGGCGGGATGAAACGCCATCGGTGAAAACCCCGTGATCGTTTCGGAAATTATTCCGGGCGCGCAAGTCGATTCAGTTATAGTGATGCTCGGTCAGCGACCTGGTATGAGAGAACTTTTGCCGGGGTTGTTGATACTGAACCTGCCGGGCCGATTCTCCGGCCGGCATGGCGATCGGGATGATCTTCAGCCTCAAGGCAACGCCGCCGGTGTCAAGGAAAGTCTCTGTTAATTGTCTGTTTGAATGGTCACCATGCTTCATCTTCTTCGTCGCGGCCTCTGCCTGGTTTTTGCTCTGACAGCCGCTGTAGCCCATGCCAATGTGGTCGTGGTCTTGAATTCCCGGGATGCCACCGTCAGCCTGCTGGACCAGACGACACACCAGGAGATCGGCTCCTTTCCCGTTGGCAAGGAGCCGCATCACCTGATGGCAACACCGGACAACAAGTCGCTCATCGTTGCCAGCGCCGTCAGCAATGAACTGATCTTCCTGGACCCGCGCACCGGCCAGATGCAGCGTCGCATTCCGGACATCATCGATCCCTACCAGATCGGTTTTTCACCGGACAACAAATGGTTCGTCTCCAATGCGCTGCGCCTGGACCGGGTGGATATCTATGCCTATGACGGCAAGGACCTGAAGCTGAACAAGCGCATACCGCTGGCGAAGATGCCGAGCCACATGGCGTTCACCAGGGACAGCAAGATGGTGTTCATCACCCTGCAGGGGAGTGACCAGGTCAGTGCCATCGACCTGACTACCCAGACGATCAAGTGGACCATGCCGGTCGGAAAGCTGCCTGCCGGGATCGCGATCACGCCGGACGAAAAATATTTGCTGGTCGGCATCATGGGCAGCGATTATGTCGAGGTAATCGACTGGCGCACGCAGCAAACCGTCAAGCGGATCAAGGCTGGGGCGGGCGCGCATAATTTCCGCCTGACAGGCGACAAGCGTTTCATCTTCGTTTCAAACCGTGTCTCCAATACGATCAACATCATCGACCAGGAGAAGCTGGAAAACGTCGGCACGATCGATGTTCCCGGTGGCCCGGATTGCATGGAACTCACCGACGACGGCAAGACGCTGTGGGTCACGCTGCGCTGGATCAAGAAAGTGGCGGTGATCGATGTGCCCAGCAAGAAAGTCATACAGATGATTCCGGTGGGCCGTTCTCCGCATGGCGTCTATTTCATCAATCATTCTCCGAGGTAAGCGGGTGCGACGCCTTGTCGCGACGCTGTGCATCGCCGTGTCGGCTGCGCCCGCCGTGCATGCCGGCGATTGCCGCGGCACCATCTACCTGACCTTCGATACCGGCAGCCAGTCGCAGGCGCAGCTGGTTGCGGACACGCTGCGCCGTCATCATGCCAAGGCAACGTTTTTCCTGGCCAATGAAAAAACCGTACGCGGCGATTATTCCCTTGATCCGTCCTGGGCTTCCTACTGGAAAGCGCTGCGCGATGACGGCCATGCTTTTGGCAGCCATACGTTTGACCATGTCTATGCGCTACGCGATGTGGCGGACGGCAAGCTGGAGGTACGGCCGCAGTTCGGGCCGCAGGCAGGCAAGAAGCTGATATGGACGCAGAGCCAGTATTGCGATGAACTGCGCCGGGTGGATAGCCGGTTCCGCGAGCTGACCGGCACCGGGCTGGACCCCTTCTGGCGCGCGCCGGGAGGCAAGCTGACCAAGGCCAGCCAAGCAGCCGGCCGGGCCTGTGGCCTGTTGCATGCCGGCTGGGCGCCGGCCGGGTTTTCAGGCGATGAGTTACCAAGCGAGCGGGCATCGAATCAGCAATTGCTGGCGCGTGCGCTGGATGGACTGCGCGACGGCGATATCTTCATGGCGCATCTGGGTATCTGGTCGCGCAAGGACCCGTGGGCGCCAGCGGTGCTGGAACCATTGCTTGCGGGACTGGAACAGAGGGGCTTTTGTTTTGCGACGCTGCGCGAGCATCCTGACATGGGGAAGCGCTTGCAGCCCGGCGTCACCGGAAAAGGAAGTCGTCCGTGATCGCATCGCTGTCTGATTCTTTTGCCACCGTCCAGGCGTGGCTGTTCGAAACCGTTGTGCAGCCGTTGCTGTTCTGGTCCGGCCTCGGGGAATTTACAGAGAATGCCTTTGAAGGCACCGAATGGTTCCTGATCGGCGTCTGCGAACTGGTGTTGCTGTGGCTGGTGCTGCGCCCGCTGGAAGCCCTCATTCCCGTGCATGCGTTCAATGATCGCCGTGCACGCTGGAATGATTTCATCTACACCGTGGTGCATCGCCTGGGTGCTTTCACCCTGGTAATTTTCTTTTTGCTGGATCCGCTGATCGACCAGTTCACGGCCTTCCTGCATCTGCACGGCATCCATCAGTTCGATCTCGACAAGATGTGGCCCGGCGTCACTGACCTGCCGCTGGTGTCATTCTTTCTCTACCTGTTTGTGCTGGACTTTTTCGATTACTGGTATCACCGCGCGCAGCACAATATTGGCTGGTGGTGGGGGCTGCACAGCCTGCACCACAGCCAGCAGGACATGAATCTCTGGAGCGATGACCGTAATCATTTGCTGGATGATTTGCTGCGTGATCTGTTCATGGCGGTTATCGCCCTGTTCATCGGCGTGCAGCCAGGACAATATGTGCTGCTGGTTGCCCTGTCGCGCATCCTGCAGAGCATCCAGCATGCCAACATCCGGCTGCATTTCGGCTCGGTCGGGGAGCGCTTGCTGGTTTCCCCGCGTTTTCACCGTCTGCACCATGCAATTGGCATCGGCCATGAAAGCCGCGGCCACGGCAGCCTGGGCGGCCACAACTTCGCCGTGCTGTTTCCAGTCTGGGATGTGCTGTTCGGCACCGCGCGCTTCGGTGGCGGATTTGCGCTGACCGGGATACGGGACCAGTTGCCGCCGCCGCAGGGCAAGGGCAGGGACTATGGCCAGGGCTTCTGGCGCCAGCAATGGCTGGGCCTGCGTCGCATGGCGGAGTATGGGAAGCGGGCGCGTCGCTGACGCCCCGCTCTGATGGAAGACGGCGCTTCAGGCGCGCCGCGCAATGCGGCGGTCGCGGGCATTGCCCCAGATGGTGTCGGTGCAGTCGCTGATATGGCGCATTTCGCCGTCGCGGCTGACACAGTAGTCCTTGAAGACGATCATGTCCTCGACCTCGACATCATGGGCAATCCGGGTGTACTCGAAAATCATGCTCCGTACCACTTCGGCGCCGCCGACGATGTGGCTGCCGTGTCCAATCCAGGTCGGCCCGACGATGTGGCAGCCTGCTTCGATATGCGCGCCGGAACCGATGTACACCGGGCCCTCGATGGTCGTGCCTTCCCAGTCGATGCGGGCGTTCAGCCCGACCCAGACGCCCTCGGCCACTTGCTTGCCCGGCAATTTCAGGCTTTCCACCTCGCCCTGCATCACGCTTTGCAGCACGGTCCAGAAGTCGGTGATGCTGCCGATGTCGATCCATTCGAAGGGGCGACCCTGCGCGTAGAACGGCAGGCCTTTTTCCGCCAGCAGCGGGAACAGGTCGGAACCGATGTCGAACTCGGTGCCTAACGGAATCAGGTCAATCACTTCCGGTTCGAAGATATAAATGCCGGTGCTGGCGAAATTGGACAGTGCTTCTTCCTGTGCCGGCTTTTCCTGGAAACGCTGGATGCGGCCATCGGCGTCGGTGACGACCACGCCATAGCTCGATACCTTGTCCCAGGGCACTTCCTTGGTGATCACGGTTGCCATTGCGCCCTTGCGCTTGTGCTCTTCCACGGCAGCCTTGATATCCAGGTCGATCAGCGCATCGCCGCAGAGGACGATTGTCGTTTCGTCGAAGAAACCGCCAAATTCCTGGATTTTCTTCATGCCGCCCGCCGAGCCGAGCGGCACCGGCACGACTTCACCCTTGTCATCCGTATAGCCTTCAAACGAGTAGCCGATACGCACGCCAAACTGCTGGCCCTCTCCGAAATACTCTTCAATCTTTTCGTGCAGGTGACTGACATTGACCATGATCTCGTCCACGCCGCAACGCGCCAGATGCTCGATCAGGTAGGCCATCACCGGCTTGCCCAGCACCGGGATCATGGGCTTGGGCAGATCGTAGGTCAGTGGCCGTACGCGCGTCCCCTTGCCAGCGGCGAGTATCATTGCTTTCATATATTCACTCGTGAGTAATAGTTGTTGATCGGTAACGATAGCCTGCAGTCCAGGATAGCTGACTGCTGTGCCGGGGGCGGGCATGACAACGCCGAACCACGGCTGGATGTCATTATGACAACCAAGTCGCTGATCCGGCGTCTTTTGGTGGGCATGAAACGAAATGAAGGCTGTGCTCCGTTTCCGTTGCGCCCACGGCAGGGTTTATACGACTGCCATCTGCTCGCGCATGGCAGTCGCAGGTGCTACCTGGATGAATTCGCTGCCCGACGATGCTGCGGCGGCGGCAGCGGCCTTCTTTTCCTGCTGTTCGATTCGTGCGCGCGACGGCGGCAGGCGACGCAGGGTTTTCAATGCATTGATGTCGTGGATATAAATCGAACGCTGATCGACCGAAATTAGTCCCAACTCGTTAAACGCCGACAGCGTACGGCTTGCGGTTTCCAGGGTAACGCCCAGGTAATTACCGATTTCACGGCGCGTCATTGGCAGGTTGAATGCCTTGCCAGAGTAGCCGATTGCAGAGAAACGCTCGGAAAGCGAAACCAGGAAGCGGGCAACACGGGCTTCGACCGTCAGGGAGCCGAGCATGGTGATCATGCCCTGTTCACGGATCAGCTCGCGGCTCATCAGCCCGTAGAGCGCAGTTTCCAGAACCGGGTTGGTGCGGCCAAGCGCAGCGAATTTCGCAAACGGGATCAGGATGATGTCGCAGCTCGACAGTGCCACCGCCTCGGACGTGTATTTTTTGGTGTGTATGCCATCGATGCCGAACAGGTCGCCCTTCATCGGAAAGCTCAGAATCTGTTCGTTGCCGAATTCATCGATCATGACCGACTTCAGGAAGCCGCAATTGACGATGTAGAGCATGTCGAACGGCTGGCCCGCGGTATGGATGCGTTGACCGGCCTTGAACTGGACATGCTGGAAATGCTGGTCGTCGTCGCCGACGAATGTGCCTGACGGAATGCGGAGGAGATTACAGACATCATGCATATTGGACCAGATTTTATGCGTGCGACTGCCCGATCCCGCAGACCGCGTCGGTGTAGTGGTCGGAGCAGTGTTGCTTTCGATAGTTTGCGCACACGACATGGTGATCTCCTGTGATGGGTTAGGTTTGAATCGATTAGCGCCGCATCTTTTTAAGCATCAGCGTTTCTGTGCGGCAGTCTCAGGAAGAAGTATGTCGAAATGAAAACGCGGCCGGTATAGGACAGGCACTTGTTGCGTTGTAGGAAAAGATGAAGTCCCGCGACTTTTTCGCGTTTCTCAGGCGGGGCAAAGAGGAGGCCACGAGGCGGTTTTGCGGGCATCTCGTGGCGAAGGGAGATGTAGGACTACGTTTTTGATAGCAGGTTGCAGGAAAATACTGCTTTTCGGACGCCCGGCGTCAGATATTTGCGCTCGTTTTGCGCGATGTCGGCTTTGAGCAGGATTTGAAGCGAAGTGAGTTGCTTTGATAGCAACTTCGACGGACGGTGACGTATAGCTGCATTAAGCCTGCTTATCGGCAATTCGCCAATCTAAAAACGAACATAAAACCGTTGAACGCTTATTGTTCTGTATAAATATACAGTACAATTCAGCCGCTTTGGCCTTCTGTTTGGGCCGAGTAATCCATAGCGGCACATGAAAAAGATTCTTCTTACCCTCATCCTGGCCACGGCCTATTTCGGTGTCTCTGCGAAAAGCGGGGATGCCGTCGAGATGCTGGTCGATCAGGTTCTGGAAAAAACTGGTGACCTGCTGCGTGGCGCTGGGGTTCGCAGTGGTAGCTCGGCGACGGTGCCGGGCACTCAGCTTATCGAAGTTGCATTCTCGCCTAATGAAGGGAGCGAGGATCTGGTCGTTAAGGTGATCCAGTCAGCGCGAAGCAGCATCGGGGTGGCGGCATACTCCTTTACTTCCCCGGTCATTGCGAAGGCGCTGCTCAACGCTAAAAAGCGGGGCGTTGACGTGCGGGTGGTGGTGGATGAGAACGGTAACAAATCCAAGGCCAGCCTGGCGGCACTGAACCTGCTGGTTGGCGCAGGTATTCCTACGCGCACGATTTCGCGCTACGCGATTCATCATGACAAATACATGGTGGTGGATAAATCCACAGTGCAGACTGGCTCCTTTAATTACAGCAAGGCAGCGGCCAAATCGAACAGCGAAAACGTGGTGGTTATCTGGAATAACCCTGATCTTGCCCTGTCTTACCTCAAGCACTGGCAGGACCGTTTCGACCAGGGCAGAGACTACAAGAGCACTTACTGATGCCTTCGCAGCTAGGCAACTTTCCTAGTGGCGATATTTGCTGCTGATCGCCATCTCCACGGCCCGCAAGTCCGCTTCGATGGACTGGACCGATTCGGCCTGAGCAACCCGGACCAGCTCGCACAGCACGCGTCTGAGAACCGCCTTGTCTCTCTCGCTGGTGTCTTCCCTGACCGAAGACACCAGCATTTCTATCATCTCGTCGGATCGTTTCATGGTCCTCGTTCTCCTTGGATGCTGTTATGCCTGTACTTGCTCCTGATTCGGGAGTGTTATGCAATCGGCATGCCAGAGAGAGAATGAAGAAGGGAAAGGCGGATTGAAGAAGTGGTTTGCCGACATCACGCCTTGGCAGGGGGACGTTCATGTTGCGATCCGCGAGAAATCACCACCGCCATACATTGAAAAAAAAGCAATCCTGGTAAAAAAGGACCGGAAAAGTTTTCACGATGCTGGCAATGCGCGAATGCTTGGGCAATGAAAAAGGCCACGTGTCAACGTGGCCTTTTGTGTTCTGGCTCCCCGACCTGGACTCGAACCAGGGACCTGCGGATTAACAGTCCGTCGCTCTACCGACTGAGCTATCAGGGAAAAGAGGCGCTATTATAGGCGGGATATTGCAGTTCGCCAAGAGCGCGTTTGAAAAAATTTACCGCGTTCCTACAGTGCTCTCACTAAAGAGAAAAGGGCCTGATTTTGCAATCAGGCCCTCTTGTTCTGGCTCCCCGACCTGGACTCGAACCAGGGACCTGCGGATTAACAGTCCGTCGCTCTACCGACTGAGCTATCAGGGAAAGGAGGCAAGATTATAGTCTTGCCGTTCCTGCTTTGTCAAAGCATTGCAGAAAATAAAGACTGCACTCAGCCGGGCGGCTGCCCGACTGGTATTTGGCATTACAGAACGCTGGCGATTGCCTTCGCAACCAGGTCGATGTTCTTGCTATTCAGGGCGGCAACGCAGATGCGGCCGGTGTCGATTGCATAGATGGAATGCTCGGTACGCAGGCGTTCGACCTGGGCCTTGGTCAGGCCGGAATAGGAGAACATGCCGCGCTGGCGAACCACGAAACCGAAGTCCTGCGACGCGCCATTTTCAGCCAGTTTTTCCACCAGCAGCTTGCGCATCTCGCGGATGCGCACACGCATGCCAGCCAGCTCTTCTTCCCACGTCTGGCGCAGTTCCGGCGTCGACAGCACGGTGGCAACCACCTGGCCGCCATGGATGGGCGGGTTGGAATAGTTGGTGCGGATCACGCGCTTCAGCTGGGACAGCACGCGAGCGGCTTCCTCGGCGCTGACAGCCACAATGCTCAGCGCGCCAACGCGTTCACCGTACAGCGAGAACGACTTGGAGAAGGAGTTCGACACGAACAGCGGGCCGCCGGTCGCGGCGAAGCGGCGCACCACGTTGCCATCCTGCTCGATGCCGTCGCCAAAGCCCTGGTACGCCATGTCCAGGAAAGGCAGCAGGCCGCGCTGGCTGACGACGTCGATCACCTGGTCCCACTGGGCATCGGTCAGGTCGGCGCCGGTCGGATTGTGGCAGCAGGCATGCAGCACGACGATGGAGCCGGCCGGCATGGTTTGCAGCGCATTGAGCATGCCGTCAAAGTTCACGCCGCGGGTGGCAGGGTCGTAGTACGGATAGTTATTGACAGTGAAGCCAGCCGATTCGAACAGCGCACGATGATTTTCCCAGCTCGGATCGCTGATCCAGACCTGCGCATCAGGGGAAAAACGCTTCAGGAAATCCGCGCCCAGTTTCAGGCCGCCGGTGCCGCCCAAAGCTTGGACGGTAATCGCACGTTTTTCTTGAATTACAGCGCTGTCAGCCCCAAATACGAGTTCTTGCACCGCTTTGTCATAAGCAGCCAGGCCGTCGATCGGAAGATAGGTACGCGGCGCGGCTTTCTCCATCAGCAGCGCCTCCGCCTTGCGCACGCATTCCAGCAAAGGCACCTTGCCGTTGTCATCGTAATATACGCCGACGCCGAGGTTGATCTTGTTGGGATTCTTGTCCGCAACAAAGGCTTCGGTAATGCCCAGAATCGGGTCGCGGGGCGCCATCTCGATGGCGGCAAAGAGGGATGCAGGAGCAGGTGCGTTCATTGTGGTTGAATGAAAAGTTGACCGCAAAATCGATTACAGTCGGGTTGGATACTGCGTGGAGGGTTGTGTTGCCTTGCGTAAATATGCAGCCTGATATTTTACCAAAGGTCTGATGACAATGGCTGAATTATCCGAGGTTTCCAGCACGATAGACGAATCGAAAATCATCACTTTCCCCGACTCCGCATACCAGCTCTACCAGCCGTTTCCGCCTGCCGGCGATCAGCCGGATGCGATTGGCAAGCTGGTCGAGGGCATAGACGATGGTTTGTTCTACCAGACCCTGCTCGGGGTGACTGGCTCCGGCAAGACCTACACGATGGCCAATGTGATCGCCCGCTCGGGCCGTCCGGCCATCGTCTTTGCGCCCAACAAAACGCTGGCGGCGCAGCTCTACAGCGAATTCCGCGAGTTCTTTCCGCGCAATGCGGTGGAGTATTTCGTCAGTTATTACGACTACTATCAGCCGGAAGCCTATGTGCCCCAGCGCGATCTGTTCATCGAAAAAGATTCTTCGATCAACGAACATATCGAGCAGATGCGCCTGTCCTGCACCAAGTCTCTGATGGAGCGGCGCGACGTGGTGATCGTCGCCACGGTGTCGGCGATCTACGGTATCGGTAATCCGAATGAATACCACCAGATGATCCTGACCTTGCGGGCCAAGGACAAGGTGAGCCAGCGCGACCTGATCGCCCGCCTGATCCAGATGCAGTACACCCGCAATGAAGTCGACTTTGGCCGCGGCACCTTCCGCGTTCGAGGCGACACCGTCGATATTTTCCCGGCGGAGCATGCGGAACTGGCCATCCGGGTCGAGACATTTGATGACGAGATTGAAAGCCTGCAGCTTTTCGATCCGCTGACCGGCCGCATCCGGCAAAAAATCCCCCGCTTTACCGTGTATCCCGGCTCGCATTACGTGACGCCGCGCGGCACCGTTCTGCGGGCGATCGAGTCGATCAAGGAAGAGTTGCGCGAACGGCTGGATTTTTTCCGCAAGGAAAACAAGCTGATCGAGGAGCAGAGGCTGGAGCAGCGCACCCGCTTCGACCTGGAAATGATGCAGGAAATCGGCTTTACCAAAGGCATCGAGAACTATTCCCGCCACCTGAGCGGCGCCAAGCCGGGTGACCCGCCGCCGACGCTGGTCGATTATCTGCCGCGTGATGCGCTGATGTTCCTGGACGAATCCCATGTGCTGATCGGACAGTTGAGCGGCATGTATAACGGCGACCGGGCGCGCAAGACCAATCTGGTGGATTACGGCTTCCGGCTGCCATCGGCACTCGATAATCGTCCGCTGCGCTTCGATGAGTTTGAAACCAAGATGCGGCAAACGATCTTCGTCTCGGCGACGCCTTCCGAATATGAGGGCTCGCATGCCGACCAGGTTGTCGAGCAAGTGGTGCGCCCGACCGGCCTGGTGGATCCGCTCATCTCGGTACGGCCGGCAAGCACCCAGGTCGATGACCTGATGTCGGAAATCACTGAGCGGGTGGCGAAGAACGAACGCGTGCTGGTGACCACCCTGACCAAGCGCATGGCCGAGCAGCTGACCGAATTCCTGAGCGATAACGGTGTCAAGGTGCGCTATCTGCACAGTGATATCGATACCGTCGAGCGGGTGGAAATCATCCGCGACCTGCGTATCGGTACCTTCGACGTGCTGATCGGCATTAACCTGCTGCGCGAAGGCCTGGATATTCCGGAAGTGTCGCTGGTGGCGATCCTCGATGCTGACAAGGAAGGCTTTCTGCGTTCCGAGCGCAGCCTGATCCAGACCATTGGCCGCGCCGCGCGTAACCTGAACGGCATGGCTATTCTGTACGGCGACAAGGTGACAGACTCGATGAAACGGGCGATAGACGAAACCGAGCGTCGCCGCGCCAAGCAGGTTGCGTTCAACACCGCCAACAACATCACGCCGATGGGCATCCGCAAGGAGATCCGCGACCTGATCGATGGCGTCTACAGTCCGCAGGAAGCACGCGCCGAACTGCAGGTGGCGCAGGAGCAGGCGAAGTACGAGTCGATGAGCGAAAAACAGGTCAGCAAGGAAATCAAGCGACTGGAAAAAGCGATGATCGACCATGCCAAGAACCTGGAATTCGAGAAGGCGGCCCAGGTGCGCGACCAGTTGCGGATCCTGAAAGAGCAGCTGTTCGGCGCCGGTGGTTCCGACAATGTCGTGCCCATTGCCCGCAGTTAATCACCGAACAACGTAGAATCGCGTTTTTGCTTCCGGGTGCAGCCGATGTCCGACGCGATTCCTTCCTTGTTCACCGATGCGCTGAAGCTGGCGCATTCCTCCTGGCGGCCAGCGCTGCGGGATGGGCTGGCCGCCGTTTCCCGGACCAGTCCGAATTACCTGCCCGAACTGGCCGCCGATACCTTTTTGCCTACCGAAGGCCGCATCTTCGCGGCTTTTTCCCAGCCTCTGCCGTCGGTTCGCTACGTGCTGGTCGGCGAAGGGCCTTATCCGCGGGCTGAGAGCGCCACGGGTTACTGTTTCATGGATGGCGCAGTGCATGCGCTCTGGTCGGAAAAAGGCTTGTCCAAGCCAGTCAATCGCGCGACGTCGCTGCGCAACTTCATGAAGATGCTGCTGGTGACCAGCGGCCATTTGAAAAAAGGCCAGACCAGCGGCGCTGCGCTGGAACCGGTCGCAGCCCAGGCCAGCGCTGCCAATTCGCCATGGATCCAGACCCGTGAAGAATTGCAGGACAAGCTGCTGGGGCATGGTTTCCTGCTGTTGAATGCGGCGCTGGTGTTCCGGCCGCACGTGCCGCCGCTGAAAGAGGCAAAGGCTTGGCAGCCGCTGGTGCAGGCGGTGCTGGCCGCGCTGGCCGCGCAGGCTGAAAAGGAGAGGGGGGCATTGCCGACCATGGTGCTGTGGGGCAAGGCGGCGGAACTGCTGAGCGGCCTGCCGGAAAATGCGCTGTTCCCCAAGGTCGTATCCGAACATCCTTACAACCTGACCTTCATCGATAACGCTGGCATGCAGGCACTGTTCGGTCCCATGGATTTATTGCACAGGTGATACGTTAATCGCCTGGCTGTGAAATAATGCGGCCGCTGCAAAAAATCAGAAGGTTCCATCCGAAACCAATACCTGACAAGATTACTCAAGTTTGATATACTTGACCGAAATGTTCGGGAATGTCTTTTCCGTGTACTTGGAGCCGGATGCATGCGTTTAACAACCAAAGGCCGTTTTGCCGTCACCGCGATGATTGATCTGGCGCTGCGCCAGGACAAGGGTCCGGTTACGCTCTCCGGCATCAGCCAGCGTCAGGAAATTTCCCTGTCCTACCTCGAGCAGCTGTTCGGCAAGCTGCGCCGCCATGAAATCGTCGAATCCGTGCGTGGCCCTGGCGGCGGTTACCACCTGGCGCGCAAGGCGGAAGACGTGACGGTGGCCGACATCATCATCGCCGTCGACGAGCCGCTGGACGCCACCCAGTGCGGCGGCAAGGAAAACTGCCATGGACATACCCCGGAAAACGGCACCCGCTGCATGACGCATGACCTGTGGGCGACGCTCAATGCCAAGATGGTCGATTACCTGGACTCGGTTTCCCTCAAGGACCTGGTGGACCAGCAGAAGCAAAAAATGAATGAACACAACGTGGTCGTCGTACATCGTCCCCAAGCGGCCGCCTGATCCGAACGGAGTTGAACACTATGAATGCACCTTTGACCAAAAACCTGATCGACACCTTGAAAGCGCCGCATTTCCCCATCTACATGGACTATTCGGCGACGACGCCGATCGATCCGCGCGTGGCCGACAAGATGATTCCCTACCTGCGCGAGCAGTTCGGCAATCCGGCGTCGCGCAGCCACATGTATGGCTGGACCGCGGAACAGGCGGTGGAGCAGGCGCGTGAACAGGTGGCGGCGCTGGTCAATGCCGACCCGCGCGAAATCATCTGGACGTCCGGCGCGACCGAAGGCAACAACCTGGCGCTGAAGGGCGCCGCGCATTTCTACAAGACCAAGGGCAAGCACATCATCACGGTCAAGACCGAGCACAAGGCCGTGCTGGATACCGTGCGTGAGCTGGAGCGCCAGGGCTTCGAGGCCACCTACCTGCAGCCGCAGGACAACGGCCTGATCACCATCGCCCAGCTGGAAGAAGCGATCCGCCCTGACACCATCCTGGTCTCGGTGATGCTGGTCAATAACGAGATCGGCGTGATCCAGCCGATCGACGAGATCGGCGAACTGTGCCGCAAGAAGGGCATCATCTTCCATTGCGACGCCGCCCAGGCCACCGGCAAGATGCCGATCGACCTGCAGAAGACCAAGGTCGACCTGATGACCTTCACCGCGCACAAGACCTATGGCCCGAAAGGCATCGGCGCGCTGTTCGTGCGCCGCAAGCCGCGCGTGCGGATCGAGCCGCAGATGCATGGCGGCGGACACGAGCGCGGCCTGCGTTCGGGCACGCTGCCGGTGCACCAGATCGTCGGCATGGGCGAAGCCTTCCGCATCGCCAGGGAAGAGATGGACAGCGAGATCGAGCGCATCCGCGCATTGCGTGACCGCCTGGCCGCCGGCCTCACGCAAATGGAAGAAGTCTATGTGAACGGCGACATGGAGCATCGCGTGCCGCACAACCTGAACGTCAGCTTCAACTATGTGGAAGGTGAATCGCTGATCATGGCTATCAAGGACATCGCGGTGTCGTCCGGTTCGGCTTGTACTTCGGCCAGCCTGGAACCATCTTATGTGCTGAGGGCGCTGGGTCGCAGCGACGAGCTGGCGCACAGCTCGATCCGCTTCACCTTCGGCCGCTTCACCACCGAGGAAGACGTGGACTTCACGATCCAGCTGATCAAGGACAAGGTCACCAAGCTGCGCGAACTGTCGCCGCTGTGGGACATGTACAAGGAAGGGATCGACATCAATTCGATCCAATGGGCGGCACACTAATCACTGCATTCAAGGAGCAACACCATGGCTTATTCGGACAAGGTACTGGACCACTACGAAAACCCGCGCAACGTGGGCGCGTTTGAAAAGGGCGACGAAACCGTCGGCACCGGCATGGTCGGCGCGCCGGCCTGCGGCGACGTGATGAAGCTGCAGATCAAGGTCGGCGCCGATGGCGTGATCGAGGATGCGAAATTCAAGACCTATGGCTGCGGCTCGGCGATTGCGTCGTCGTCGCTGATCACTGAATGGGTCAAGGGCAAGACCCTGGACCAGGCGATGTCGATCAAGAACACCCAGATCGCGGAAGAGCTGGCCTTGCCGCCGGTGAAGATCCACTGCTCGATCCTGGCGGAAGACGCGATCAAGGCCGCGGTGCAGGACTACAAGGCCAAGCACGGCGCAAGCAGCGAAGTCGCCTGAGAGCAGGGCGGCATGGGCGGACGGCAATGACGTCCGCCGGCTTCATGGAGAGAGTGTAACGATGGCAATCACACTGACTGAAAAAGCGGCAAAGCATATTACCCGGTACATAGACCGGCGCGGCAAGGGCCTGGGCCTGCGCTTCGGCGTGCGCACCACCGGCTGTTCCGGCCTGGCCTACAAGCTGGAATATGTGGACGAGGCCACGGCGGAAGACAATGTGTTCGAGTCGCATGGCGTGAAGGTCTTCGTCGACCCGAAGAGCCTGCCGTATATCGACGGCACCGAACTGGACTTCGCGCGCGAGGGCCTGAACGAGGGCTTCAAGTTCCACAACCCGAACGTCAAGGACGAGTGCGGCTGCGGCGAAAGCTTCCGCATCTGAGCCGCGATACCTGCCTTGCTCCGGCAACAGGCGTCGTGCCTGTATTGACCCAGCCTGTTGAAGTCGGACAGGCTTTTGTTTTAGATGACCATGCAAAATCACTTTGAGCTGTTCCACCTGCCGCAGCAGTTTGACGTCGACATGAAGGCGCTGGACCAGGCTTATCGTGAAGTGCAGAACCAGGTGCATCCGGACAAGTTCGCCAGCAGCCCCGACGCCGAGAAGCGCGTCGCGATGCAATGGGCCACCCGCGCCAACGAGGCCTACCAGACGCTGAAGTCGCCGCTCAGGCGCGCCACCTACCTGTGCGAGCAGAACGGCGTGGACTTGCAGGCCGAGTCCAACACCGCGATGGCTCCGGCCTTCCTGATGCAGCAGATGGAATGGCGCGAGGCGCTCGACGACGCCCGCGCCGGCCGCGACCTCGATGCGCTGGAGCGCCTGGACAGGGAACTCGGCGCGGTGCGCCGCCAGGAACTGGTACGGATCGGCGCCGCGCTGGACGGCCGCGACTTCGCCACGGCCGCGCAGGGCGTGCGCCAGCTGATGTTCCTGGAAAAATTCGGCGACGAAGTCGCCGCCGCCTTTGACCGCTTGACGGATTAAGACCACACCATGGCATTACTGCAGATTTCAGAACCCGGCATGT
The DNA here is from genome assembly GCF_015352955.1 of Noviherbaspirillum soli. Classification (GTDB taxonomy): domain Bacteria; phylum Pseudomonadota; class Gammaproteobacteria; order Burkholderiales; family Burkholderiaceae_D; genus Noviherbaspirillum_A; species Noviherbaspirillum_A soli. The sequence continues at coordinate 7,904 of NZ_JACYOX010000028.1, read as the reverse complement.
CGACCGCGCCGCACCAGCACCGGCTGGCGGTAGGCATCGACCTCGGCACCACCAACTCGCTGGTCGCCACCGTGCGCAACAGCATTCCCGAAGTGCTGGACGACGAGGAAGGCCATGCGCTGCTGCCGTCGGTGGTGCGCTACCTGCCCAATGGCCATGCCAACATCGGCCACAAGGCCCACGCGGCGCAGACCACCGACCCGCGCAATACCGTGGTGTCGGTCAAGCGCTTCATGGGCCGGGGCCTGAAGGACATCGCCCATGCGGAGAACATGCCTTACGACTTCGTCGACCAGCCGGGCATGGTGCAGTTGCGCACCGTCGCCGGCGTCAAGAGTCCGGTCGAGATCTCGGCACAGATCCTGGCGACCCTGCGCCAGCGCGCCGAGGATGCGCTCGGCGACGATCTGGTGGGCGCGGTGATTACCGTGCCGGCCTATTTCGACGACGCCCAGCGCCAGGCCACCAAGGATGCGGCCAAGCTGGCCGGCCTGAACGTGCTGCGGCTGCTCAATGAGCCGACGGCAGCGGCGATCGCCTACGGCCTGGACCATGGCTCCGAGGGCGTGTACGCGGTGTACGACCTCGGCGGCGGCACTTTCGACATTTCCATCCTGCGCCTGTCCAAGGGCGTGTTCGAGGTGCTGGCGACCGGCGGCGACTCGGCTCTCGGCGGCGATGACTTCGACCACAGGATCTTTTGCTGGATCGTCGAGCATTCCCATCTGTCGCCGCTGTCGGATGAAGATACCCGGGTGCTAATGGTCAAGGCGCGTGAAGCCAAGGAGCTGCTGTCGACCAATGCGGAAACCCATATCGACGCGGTGCTGGGTTCGGGCGAGGAAGTGCATCTGACGCTGACCGCATCCACCTTCTTCGACATCACCCAGCACCTGGTGGCCAAGACCATTGCCGCCTCGCGCAAGGCGCTGCGCGACGCCGGCCTGGCGGTGGACGATGTCGACGGCGTGGTGCTGGTTGGCGGCGCGACCCGGATGCCGCATATCCGCAAGTCTGTCGGCGATTTCTTCCAGACCCTGCCGCTGGCCAATATCGACCCCGACAAGGTGGTGGCGCTGGGCGCCGCGGTGCAGGCCAACCTGCTGGCGGGCAACCGCGCGCCGGGCGACGACTGGCTGCTGCTGGACGTGATCCCGCTGTCGCTGGGCGTGGAGACGATGGGCGGCCTGGCCGAGAAGGTCATCCCGCGCAACTCGACCATCCCCTGCGCGCGGGCGCAGGAATTCACCACCTTCAAGGATGGCCAGACCGCGATGGCGATCCACGTGGTGCAGGGCGAGCGCGAGCTGGTGTCGGACTGCCGCTCGCTGGCGCGCTTCGAGCTGCGCGGCATACCGCCGATGGCGGCCGGCGCCGCCCGCATCCGCATCACCTACCAGGTCGATGCCGATGGCCTGCTGTCGGTGTCGGCGCGCGAGCTGCACTCGGGCGTGGAAGCCGCGATCACCGTCAAGCCTTCCTATGGCCTGGGCGACGACGACATCGCCCGCATGCTGCAGGAATCGTTTTCTTCCGCCGATACCGACATGCAGCTGCGCGCATTGCGCGAGGAGCAGGTGGAAGCGGAGCGCATCCTGCTGGCCACGCAGTCGGCCCTGGATGCCGATGCCGCCTTGCTGTCGGACCAGGAACGGGACGACATTGCACGGCTGATCGAGTCGCTGCGCAGCACCGCGCAGGGCACCGACCACCAGGCCATCAAGGAAGCGGTGGAAGCGCTGGCCCGCGGCACCGAGGAATTCGCCGCGCGGCGCATGGACCGCAGCGTGCGTGCCGCGCTGGCCGGCCGGAAGCTGGACGAGATTGCCTGAACGGGCGCATTGAACAACAGGATTTTTGAAGGAAAGCCACGTGCCACAAATCGTCGTGTTACCCCATCCCACCCTGTGCCCGGAAGGCGCCGTGATCGAAGCGCCCAAGGGCATGACGGTCTGCAATGCGCTGCTGGAAAACGATATCGAGATCGAGCATGCCTGCGAGATGTCCTGCGCCTGCACCACCTGCCATGTGATCGTGCGGGAAGGCTTCGATTCGCTCAACGAGCCGCTGGAAAAGGAAGAAGACCTGCTGGACATGGCCTGGGGCCTGGAAGCCAATTCCCGGCTGTCCTGCCAGGCGGTGGTGGACGAGGAAGACCTGGTGGTGGAAATACCGAAATACACCATCAACCATGCGCGTGAAAATCACTGAGCGAGGAGGCGACCATGAAGTGGACCGACACCATACGCATTGCGGAAGAACTGTTCGAGAAGCATCCGGAAGTCAATCCGCTGACAGTGCGCTTCACCGATCTGCATCGCTGGGTCTGCGAGCTCGACGACTTCGATGACGAGCCGTCGCGTTCGAATGAAAAGATACTGGAAGCGATTCAGATGGCGTGGATAGAGGAAGCGGAGTAGGGCTTCAGCCTTGCGCATCCATCAAAAAGCCCTGCCGCCGTGACTGGCGCCAGGGCTTTTTGATGTCCGCCGCAGTCCGCCCGGCCCGTTTCTTCAGCAAGGCAGGGCGATTGCAGTCGGACGGCCTGGCGCTGCCTCCTGCCGCCATTCAAGGCAGGCTCTGCGTCAGCAGCGCCTCCAGCACCTTGGGCTGGAATTGCCTTTCCGTGGTAATCGCATAAAAGTTTTCAAACACCTCCGGCACCACGCAGTACTGCTGCAGCAGACCGATCTTCAATTCATCCTGCACCACCACGGCAGGCACCAGCGCCACACCGCCCGAGTCGCGCGCCAGCAGGCGCAGCATGGCCATGTCGTCGACTTCGGCGAAGATGTCCACAGCGATGCCCCGGGCTTCGCACAGCATGTTGAACTCGGTACGGATGTCGCTGCTGTGGCCGGGCAGCAGCAGTTTCATGCCCTTCAGGTCTGCGGGAAAACGGAAGGGCTTGTTGCCTGCCAGCGGCTTGCCAACGAGGCAGACCGGCTGCCGCGCTATCCTGCGACAACGCCACGCCTGCTCTTCATCGGCACTGACAGGCCGGTTCGACAGTACGATGTCCAGCTTGTGCACCGCAAGCCGGCCAAGCAGCTCATCCAGCGTTCCGGATTCCAGCACCAGCTTTACCTCTTCCATGCCCATCACGGGGCGCAGGAAATTTTCCTGGAAGTTGCGTGACAGCGTGGCAACCGCGCCCACCCGCAGGCGCTGCGATCTCTGGCCGCGCCCGGCTGCCACGACCTCGATCAGCTCATTGCCCATCGCGAAGATATTGTCCGCGTAATCGAGTACCACATGCCCGAGTTCGGTGAGCTTGAGCGAGCGGCCCTCGCGCAGGAACAGCGCGTAACCGAGTTGCTCTTCAAGCTGCCGGATCTGCATCGATAGCGCCGACTGCGACAGGTGCATCTGCTCCGCAACCCGCGTCAGATGACCTTCCTTGGCGACCATCCAAAAATAGTAGAGATGGCGGTAATTCAGGAGTGTGAAAGGCATCGTTCTGTTTTATTGATGAACTATTGGTTAATTATATATTTTACTTAATCTGTGGCGCACGGCACAGTAGCGCATCTTTTCGTGGGAGTCGCCAATGATAAATACTGATATCACCGCATTGCTGTGGCTTATGCCGCTGGCATATGCGCTCGCCCTCATTCCTGCGCTCGCCGGCATTGGCGAGCAACGCGCCTGGCGGATCGCGAAAGGCAGCGCGGCAGCGGTCCTCGGCCTTGCACTGAGCGTTCTGGCAGCGGCGGCCTGGCAGGCCGGCGCCGGCCATGGCGGCATCGACGCGCCGGGCCTGGCGATGGCTTGCCTGATCGGCCTGCTCAGCTGGGTCATCCTGCGCTTTTCCCATCGCTATCTGCAGGGCGAGCCGGGCCAGCACGGCTATATCGCCGCGATGCTGTTCACGCTCGCATCGGTCAGCGTGGTGTGCATCACCGATCATCTTGGTGTGCTGGCGCTGGCATGGCTATTCAGCAGCCTGGGCCTGCATCGTCTGCTGATGTTCTATGCCGATCGTCCTGTCGCATGCGTGGTCGCCCACAAGAAATTCCTTGCCAGCCGGTTGGCCGATCTCAGCCTTGCCCTGGCCCTGGGCCTGATCTACGCCGAGGCGGGCACGCTTTCCATGCAGGGCATCGCTGCACACGTGGCTGCCTCGGCAAGCCTGGCGCCCGGCATGCATGCCGCGATGGCGCTGGTGGCGCTGGCGGTGATCTTCAAGTCGGCGCAACTGCCGGTGCATGGCTGGCTGATACAGGTCATGGAAGCGCCGACGCCGGTATCGGCACTGCTGCATGCAGGCGTGGTCAACCTGGGTGGCCTTGTGCTCATCAGGCTGGCGGCGCTGCTGTCGGCGGCTCCTGTGGCGCAGGCGATGCTGGTAGTGGTCGGCAGCCTGACCGCGGTGCTGGCCGGGCTGGTGATGATGACCCGCATCAGCATCAAGGTGCGGCTCGCATGGTCGACCTGCGCGCAGATGGGCTTCATGCTGCTGGAATGCGGTCTGGGGCTGTATGAGCTGGCCATGCTGCATCTGCTGGCGCACTCGCTGTACAAGGCCTATGCCTTCCTGACGGCTGGCGAGGCGGTGATGGACACACGTCGCCGCCAGTTGTTTCCCGACAGCGCCGCAGACTCTCCGCTGAGGCTGCTGGCCGGGCGCCTTGCTGCCGCGCCGCTGGCGATGGCTGCCGTCTGGCTTTCCACGGTCGCGTGGCAGGCAGTATCGCCGCATGCGCAGGTGCCCGCCATCGTGGTGCTCATCATCGGACTCGGACTCGCTCCGCTGCTTTGGCAAAACACCCCGTCGCGCATGCTGCGTGGCGTGCTGGCCGTGCTGTTGCTGGCCCAGCTCTATGTCGGATGGCATCTGGCTTTTTCCGCGCTGCTGACCTTGCCCGGCAGCCAGGTTGCCGCGCCTCTGGTGGCCTGGGTCGCCGTCTGCTTCGCGCTGCTGTATGGCGTGCAAGCCTGGCTGCTTGCCTTTCCCGGCGGACGACTCTCGGTTGCCCTGTATCCCTGGGCTTATGCCGGCTTTTACCTCGATGAGCGCTTCACCAGGCTGACCTTCCGCATCTGGCCGGTGCAGCTGCCGCACCGTGCACCAAATCCATTCCCTATCGTCACCGGAGAACAAGCATGAAAATCGCAGATGCCGTGTTTCGCCCCGCGCAGGAGAACATCATCGAATCGCTGGAAGCGGCCTGCCGGGCGGTTGCGCCCACCTGGCCGCTGGACCGTTTCATCGCCGTCAATCCTTACTGGAGCTGGGTAGATCAGCCTTTCAATGCCACCGCGCAGCAGCTCGGCCGTCTCGCAGGCAGCCGGATGTGGATGCCGCGCGGTTTCTACCAGGACGCATGGCGGAAAGGACAGCTGACACGCGCTCATCTGGCGCTTGCGGTAAAGGAAGCCGGCTTGCTGTGCGGTGTCGACAGCGTGATCGAAGCAATGCACCAGCCAGCGCCGATTCCTGCCGCACTGCCGCTGCCTTCAGACCTGCTCGACGCATCCCGCGACCTGTCCCGCGAGCCGGCCTGGCGCTCCACCATCACCCATCAGGTAAGCCAGTTCTGCGCCGCTTATTTCGATGCCGAACAGGCAGACTGGCATCTGCCGCATCAGGCCACGCTGTTTGCAGGCTGGCGCGCCAATATCCTGCATGACTATGGCATTGGCATGCTGATGAATGCGCCGCAACTGCGCAGCCGCGTTGCGTCCCTGCCTGGCACGGCAATGGAGGCAATCGCCATGGCCATCGAAGGACTGGGCGTGCCGGCCTCCGGCAGCCAGGCCCTGATGACAGCCTGCCTGCTGCGCATCAATGGCTGGGCCGCATGGTGCGCCTATCTGCGCTGGCAAGCCAGGCTGGAAGGCAGGGATGACAACCACATCGTTGACCTTCTGGCCATTCGCTTGTGCTGGGAATATCTGCTGCATGAAGGTAATGCCGGGGCCGGCAAGGCGGCCTGGCATCAGGGCTGGGCCAGCGGGCAGGGCGCCGTCAATCAAGCCGTCAATCAAGCCGTTAATCAAGCGGACTTCGATGCATTGCTTCAGAGAGGGCTGGAGCTGGCCTATCAGGAAAGGCTCTGTGCTTCGCTGATGCATAAGCCTGCCTTGCCTGGGCAGTCCGCTGCAGCCACGGCGGTGCAGGCCGTGTTCTGCATCGACGTGCGTTCCGAGGTGCTGCGCCGTGCGCTCGAAACCGTCTCGCCGCAAGTGCAGACGATGGGGTTCGCAGGCTTCTTTGGCCTGCCCGTCAGCTATCAGGCGCTGGGCAGCGATGTCGTCCGGCCGCAATTGCCCGGCCTGCTCGCGCCCAGCCTGTGCGTGACCGACAGTTGCGGGCTGCCCCACGAGGATCGCGCGCTGGCGGCCGCGCAGCGTGCCAGGATGGCCGCCGTGAAGTCATGGCAGCCGTTCCAGCGCCTGCCCGGCTCCGCGTTCGCGCTGGTGGAAACCCTGGGGCTTTCCTATCTCGGCAAGCTGGTCAGGCGCAGCCTGCCGGCAAGGCATGCGCCGGCAGATCCTGCCAGGCAGGGTTTCGCGGCCCATCCCGGATTGCGCCCGGTCCTGGTGTTCGAAGGCAGCGACGCGCTGGTGCGCCAGGCCGACCTGGCGGAGAAGGTGCTCAAGGCCATGGGACTGCGCGACGCCTTTGCCCGCATCGTGCTGCTTGCCGGGCATGGCAGCCAGAGCGCAAACAATCCGCATGCCGCTGGCCTGGACTGCGGCGCCTGCTGCGGACAGACCGGTGAAGTCAATGCACGCGCTTTGGCCGGACTGCTGAACCACAAGGGCGTGCGCGAACTGCTCGCAACGCGTGGCGCGTCGATTCCGGCCGACACGCTGTTCATCGCCGGCCTGCACAACACCACCACGGACGAGGTGGTGCTGTTTGACACCGATAGCGCGCCAGCCAGCCACCAGCAGGACCTGTCAGCGTTGCGCGAATGGCTATCCCGGGCTGGCGACCTGGCGCGCCGGGAGCGCGCGCCGGCACTGGGCATGGCGCATGGCGCAGCGCAGCCGCAGGCACTGCGCGATGCGCTGGTATTGCGCGCCAATGACTGGGCGCAGACCCGGCCGGAATGGGGGCTGGCCAACAATGCCGCCTTCATCGCCGCGCCGCGTGCGCGCACCCGCGGCATCAACCTGCAGGGACGCAGCTTCCTGCATGATTACCAGTGGACCCAGGATGCCGACAACAGCATCCTGGAACTGATCATGACCGCGCCCATGGTCGTGGCGCACTGGATCAACATGCAGTACTACGCATCCACCGTCGACAACGGCCGCTACGGCAGCGGCAACAAGGTGCTGCACAACGTCGTCGGCGGCCACATCGGCGTGTTCGAAGGCAATGGCGGCGACCTGCGCATCGGCCTGCCGATGCAGTCGCTGCATGATGGCCGGCAGTGGATGCATACGCCGCTGCGCCTGTCGGTGTTCATCGAGGCGCCGCGCGAGCGCATCGAGGCGGTGATGGCCAGGCATGCGGTGGTACGCCAGCTGGTGGAGAATCGCTGGCTGTATCTGTTCAGGATCGATAGCCAGGCCGATGCCGTGGAAGCTTTTGCCGAAGGCGCATGGCAGGTGTGGAATTGAGTTGTGTAGAGCGATGCCTTGCAGATGGCGTGAACCCGCGAGGTTGAGCGCGCATTGGTGCCATGTCCCTTGAATACTGTCGAGCGTGTCGTGGCGGCATGGGTAGGGTGCAATACCCCAAAGGGGCATTGCACCATCGGTCGATTAAGGAAGTCGGCGGCAATGCCGTCCGGCCCTGCGGCCGTGGTGCAATGCCCTTCGGGTATTGCACCCTTGTATTATTCCGTCAGTTCGGTTGTGTAGTAATTCCGACGGTCTTGTACGACAAGCGTCGGAATGGTTGTAGCAGTTCCTTGGGGGCACCCAAGGAACGGGCGGCTGGATGC